>CAJXTB010000016.1 GCA_913061235.1 uncultured Pseudomonadota bacterium
CGAGATCATGCCTAGTCTCGTGGGCTCGGAGATGTGTATAAGAGACAGCTGCAGTGGAACCGGCTCAACGGGAGACGGCGTGGAGTCGGCCAAGAGGTCCGGATTCATCGCAATCCATGCACCCAAGCCCACTCCTCCGAGCAAGCAAACGAGCAGGATTCCGGCGCATCCAACGCCGAGCAGCCAGCCAGACCCGCCTTGTGGCGCCGGACTCGACTCCGGCATGCCAATCGGCAAGGGCCCACCGCCAACAATGCCCGGTGGAAGCTTTGGTCCCGCAGCAACCTTGACTGGAGCAACCTCCGCGACAGCCTCTGTGGACGACAACGAATGAGCCAATTCAACCGGCGCAGACTCTGCAACGGGTTCATCCCGAACAGGAACGGGGCGGGGGGTCACGTCAGGAACGTACTCATCCCAGCTGGAGGTGATGCCAACGAGTGATGCAGGGTTCTCTTTCGCCGTCTGGAGCGCCTGGAGTGCCGTGGCCACGGTGTTCGTGCGCTGCGTAGGCTCGAACAGAGTCATCTCACTGATGCACGCAGCCAATGCCGGGCTTATCCGTGACTTTCCGTCCCAGTGTACGCCGTCTGGCCGCAGGTCGAGATGCTGTGGAAGACGTCCTGCAAGCATTGCCGCAGCAAGAACACCCACTCTGTAGATATCCGCCACCATACTCGGCCCGGTCCGGGATTCCTCGGGTGCAGCCCCGTCAACCAGCCGCTCTTCGTCGCCCAGTCCGATCGTGAGCAGATGATCGGAAAATGCGGAAGGATCGACGAGCATCAAGCTGTCGTCCGACTTGCGCACAACCGTATCGACGGTCAGGTTTCCATGGGGCACGCCCACAGTGTGCAGTGCTGTGAGAACAGTGAGGGCATCCTGAACAATCCCGACGACTTCAGCTTCGTCCATTGGTCCCATCTGGATGCGCTCGCGCAGCGAACCGCCGTCCACCCAAGTCCGTGCCACCCACCATGCGGGCTCGCTCGAATTATCGCCCGCAAAAGCGTCTAATACCTTGGCCAGACCCCGATGCTGCGCACCACTAAGACGTGCGAGAACCCCATTGAGTCCCTGAACAGCGTCGTCGTCCAATGCGCCGTTGACGGGGAACTCGCGCAGCGCAACACGCTGCCGGCTCATGATCTCCACGCCGCGGTACAGCGCCGAAATACCGGTTCGACGCAACAACTCTTCTAGGCGGTACCGTCCGTTGAGATACGGCGAAGCACCACATTGGCTACATGGCGACTTGAGTGTGTCGGTCGCGCATTGTGCACAGATCATGTCCGGTGGTCTCCAGGCGGCGCACCCTATCCAACTTCACGCAACCGTTCTGGCAGCAGGTTCAATGCACGACAACTGTTCCTTATACACCAACGAGCCAAGGGCTAGGCCCACCAGCCGTTCTAAAACGATGACTCCACGATAAGCATCATTCGTTCAGCAGCCGATCGCTGGCAGACCAGATGTGCAAGACCCGGCGGACTGCAGCGGTCAGCGGATGGCAACAACCTCGTCGAGTGCTGCGAGTGCAGCGTGGATGTCGTCATGACTGGCGTACCAATGTGGGGAGAACCGAAGATGACCGTTCGGCGAGGCCGCCGACACGCCGCGCTCAGCAAGACCCGCGACCAGGTCGCCAGCATGATGCTCACCAGGTTCCACAACGACAGCACCCGCACGGAATCGGCGGTCTTCCGACCACATCACCTGCCAACCGCGATGGATAAGGCCGTCCGCAAGGACCTGATTGAGTCCGTCGACGTGCTCCGAAATGGCCTCGATTCCCAGCGTGTTGAGCAGCTCAATGGAGGTGCACAGGCCCGCTGCGCCCACACCATTGAACGCACCCCCCTCAAACAACGCCGGCCCTGCGACGAGCGGCTTGTCATGGACGAGCAACCCCCGGTCGCCAAACAGAAATCCAACGGGTTCAGGGTGAGACAACCAGCTCGCAGTGGTTCCGCCAAGCTGTGACCAGCGCTTCGGCGCAACGGCCATGACGCCCGTACCAAAGACACCGCCGAGCCATTTGTGTCCCCCTGCCGCCATGTAGTCAATGCCGCAGTCCATTCGCAGAGGACTGACACCCAGCGCTTGAATCGCGTCTACGAACAGCTCAGTATCGGTGTCGCGACAGCGGCGAGCCAGGTGCTCGACCGGCCGTCGACGCCCCGTCACGAACGACACAGCAGACAGCGCAATCAACCGAAGTCCGCGTGAGAGCTCACGGTCGATATCCCCTAAGATGCCGCCAATATCGGTCCGAAAGCGGTCTCCGTCCATCCACACAAGCTCGAGCTCATGACGCTTCGCAGCTTGCTGCCAAGGCGTGATGTTCGCCGGAAAGTCCCCGGAGAACAACAGAACGCGGTCGCCGGGTCGCCAGTCCAGGCATGACGCCACTGCTGTGACTCCCGCAGACGTATTACCGAGCACCGCAACATCTTCCGGCGCAGCCCCGACCAACGTACCGAATGCGTCGCGGACTGCTTGGATAGACGCCGAGAAGTGCTCAACCGCCGCCACTCCCCCACGGGCCTGGTGCATCAGCGAGGTCACCATGGCGTCCGTCACAGGCTTCGACAGCGGCGAGATGGAGGCGGTGTTGAGGTAGTGCGGAACCTCTAGCGAAGGGAACAGTTCGCGCGAGCCTAGGACGGGGGTCATGGATGCTCCAGCAGCATGGCATTAGCGTAGGCGCTCAGCCGGGTGTTCAACCACTGCAGAACATGGTCAAGCCCAGTATCTCCCAAGTCTTTGGGCATAGGCAGTGTGCCGCGGACGAAGCTGCGCTGCAGGTCTGCAGCAATCGTATCCACCGTGTGCTCTCCGTTGAGAATACGCAGCAATGCTCGGTCCATATCGCTCGCCCCCAACGACCGATGCCATGCGGTCGTCAGCCACCCACGTCCTAGGTGAGCCTCCGCGCGAAGAGCCTGTCGCGCGCACGGCTTTTCAGTCACGCCGTGGGACACTCGAGGCTGCGTGAACAAGCGAACACCGTGCTGCAGATAGGCGAGCAGGAGTTGTTGCCGGAGACCTTGGTCATCTCCAAGACCATCGATGGCGTCTGAGACAGCAATCGTCGACGGCCAGGCATCCGCAATTCGGCGCCACATGCGCTTGTGTACAGCATTCAAGGCTACCAAGCCCACCAAGCCATCGGGCGTCTTCGGCTTCACTCCCATGGGCCAACTCGTGACGCCTTGCCGCTGGTCGTCATCCGTCCAGTCCCCCGGGAAGAACAGGCGCCCCCCCACGTGGAGTGTGGCCAATCGGTCGCTGTTCACGCCGTAGTCCACATCCGTTCCAGACGGCGCCAACACGGTGCGACGAAACGCGCGCTCACGAGCGAAGTCTAGGTACTGCTCGTAGCTCAGTCGGTCGGTGGCCAAGGCTTCAATGCCATCTTGCACGTCAGATGGCAGGTCGACAGGCACCATGTCGGCAAACTCAGCATCTCCAACGTAGGCCAGTCCATTGTCCGCGGCGAGCGCAGCGAATTCGTGAAACCAGACCGGGTGATTGTCCTTGGCCAGGTGCTCATGAAACAAGTACCAATCCGTCATCTCAGCGACGTCGGACAGCTCACTGCGCATGGCCGCTCCCAACAGCCGACGGTTTTTCGGTAAGTCTGTCAACCACGTCGCAAGCTGCCGCGCTCGGGCGATTTGTTGTTTGGCATCTTCTACATGGTTCGCGTGCCAGGCCAACATTCCGCGCATGGGCGACCGGAGCGACCATCCAGGCCACACGTTGTAGCTAATGGTCGCAAGTCCGTTCGGGCTCAGCCAGTCCGCACAGCGTCGCAGGATGGCCGTGCGTACCGCCTCGGGAACCCACGACCAGACACCGTGAACAAGGATGTAGTCGAACGGCCCAAGGTCCAAGTCTGGATCCGCGATATCTGCGGCAATCCACTGCACATTCGTCAGACCCGCTCGGTCCGAGTACGCCTGCGCCATCTCGATCAGCGACGGCGTCAGGTCCAACCCAACGAACGTTGCTGTTGGATGCCGACCGGCCATTGGAACGAGATTTCCGCCGTCTGCACAGCCGATTTCCAACACGCGCGCGCCTGAAAGCGGCACTGGCTTTAGCCCTAGGAGTGTCCCAACAACCGCAAGATTGTCGGGGTCGGTCTGGGCTGTCACCTGCCCTTCGTAGGGCACAGCGGTATAAGCCGCGAGGTTGTCCATGCGTCATCTCCAGGAGGGTTGCCATGCTGCTCACGCTTATCGCTATTGCTTTCGCGGACCCTTCGGCACTGTACGGGGAGCATGGAGAGGACTGGGACCCACGTGGGCGCCTGCCAGACTTCTCCTATGCGGGCTACCACGCCGGCGAGTCGGACCTGCCCAACATTGAGCGCGTCACGCTTGTGACCGACCATGGCGCTGTTGGCGACGGCGTCACCGACGACACTGCTGCATTCCAAGCCGCAATCGACGCCACAGAGTCAGGGGCGATTGGTATTCCAGCTGGCACCTGGCGCTTGGACGGTGAGCTGCGCATCAACAAGAGCAACGTGGTTCTTCAGGGTGACGGCGCCGAGACCGTCTTGTCGTTCACAAACCCCCTCGAAGCCATTCGTGGCGAAGCGGTTCAGTGGTCGTGGAATGGCGGTCTCATCCAGGTCGAGCCCAGTGGTCCGACCGCCACGTTGACCACCGTGACCACCACAGCACAGCGCGGAGACCAAACGCTGCAAGTGGTAGATGGCAGTACCCTTTCCGCCGGAGACCTGGTCGTCCTGTCCCTTGTTGACGACGACGCAGGCACCTTTGGCAGGCACCTGCACAACGACCAGTTCGATGGCGGAACCTGTAGCTACCAAGTCCCCATGACCCTCGACTGGCCGGTGTTCGTCGAGGCGGTCGACGGCAACACGGTCACCTTGGCTCAACCTCTGCGGTTGGACGCACGAACCGAGTGGCAACCCACGTTCAAGACGCACCCGGGCTTGACCGACGTTGGCATTGAGCACCTGACGATGTCCTTCCCGGACGTACCGTACGCAGGACACCTCGAAGAACCTGGCTACAACGGTATTTTCTTCACCCGTGGTGTCGTGGACTCTTGGGTGCGAGACGTCACCTTCGTCAACGCCGACAATGGCGTGCTCGTGGACCGACTGTCCAAGCGACACACCATCCAAGACGTCGCCTTTGAAGGGCGAAAAGGACACCATGGGCTCAACATTGCCTTCGCCTCCGACGGGATGTACGACGGTCTTGCGTACGGCGCTGACTTTGTGCACCACATCACCGTGGACCATCGCGCCAACGGCAACGTGTTCAAGAACGTCGTTGGGGTCGCTGAAGTCCACCTCGACCACCACCGCGACGGTCCCTTCGAGAACCTGTTCTCCCAGTTCGACGCCGAGATCAGTTTCTTCCACGGCGGAAACTTCTGTGCGGGTCATCCAGCGGGTGCGCGCGAGACAATGTGGGGACTTCCAGGGCCGCTACAGCCGCCCTACTGGTCCGCAGCTCAAGCGAATGTGGTGGGCGAACTGACGCTCGACGACGCGCTGACCGAGGACGCCCAGTGGGTCGAGAACGTCGCTGACCTCACCCCAGGGGACCTGCATCAGGACCAGCTCGACCGCCGTCTTGGCGTGCCCATTCCAGACGTCGAAGACGACACAGAGACCGACTCCGACTCGGAGCCGGGTCCAGACCAAGCAGACGGGTGCGCCTGCCAGACCACCGGCGTGCCGCTCACACCGTTGTGGCTAGGCCTGGTGGTCTTCGGCTACCGACGCCGTCAGCTGCCGCAGTCGTAGAGGTCAGCTGACCCTTCAAAGGGGGCTTCAGCAAACTCAGAGCACGACTGCCCACGAATGTCTGCGCGGACCTGTGCCGCTCCCCGGCCGTCCCACTCACAGCCGAGCAAGTCGTAGAAATCTTGGGTTGTCTCTACCGCCGCTGCGATGTCGTCTTGGCACTCTGAGCGGCTGTCCCAGGTGTTCTCGAAGTCTGCACGGTCGCAGCGGCGCGTCTTGCTGCACCACGCGGAAGCCAACGCATCCGGGCCGGCGTCCTCGGCAATCGAACACCCAACAATCGACAGACACAGGGCGACAAGGACGTTGCGGTTCATCACGATTCCTGGCGGCGAGAGTGTTCGCGGATACCGGTGGGTAGTAGGTGACTGGGAGTCTCTGTGCACGTAAACGCTAACGGTCTGTCCATTCACGTCCAAGTCGAGGGAGAGGGCGAGCCACTCCTGATGATCATGGGCATTGGCGCCCAGCTACTTCACTGGCCGCAAGGCTTGGTAGACCTGTTCGTCGCAAACGGCTTCCAGTGCATTCGTTTCGACAACCGGGACATGGGGCTGTCCGAGCGGCTGACCGGCCGAGTAGACGTCGCAAATGTGCTCACCCGGCGCATGTTGGGCCTAAACATCGACGCTCCGTACACTCTTGCAGACATGGCCGATGACAGCGTTGGCGTTCTGGCCGCGCTGAACATCGATCGCGCGCACATCTTTGGCGCGTCCATGGGCGGCATGATCGCCCAGCGCATTGCCATCAACCACCCACAGCGGGTGAAGTCGCTCACATCGCTCATGAGCACGCCAGGCCGTAGGCGCGACAGCCTCACCAGCGTAAAAGCCGCTCGCGCACTGCTTAAGAACCCAAACATCACAGATGCCAAGTCCCACGCAGACGCGGTCATCGCGTTCCTAGACGCCGTCGGTACCCCGGGTGTGAAGCGTGACGTTCCAGAGCTGCGACGGGTTTGCGCCGAGATCTACAGACGCGGCCTGTCGCCCGACGGATTTGTCAGGCAGCTCGCCGCCATTGCTGCCGACGGCGACCGAACACGTGAGCTTCGTTTGGTGCAGGCTCCAACATTGGTCCTCCATGGGTCGCGAGATCCCCTCATTTCCCCGGCGGGGGGCCAAGCAACCGCCGATGCCATCCCAGGGGCAACGTATCAACCACTCGACGGGATGGGACACGATCTACCGCCGTCGTACTGGCCGACCATCGCAAACGCCGTGACCCACCATGCAAACCCCCTTGCCGATGGACGATTGCGGGCCTAAGCTGGGGGAACACGGAGCTTCCTCATGCCCCAGCAAACACGTCGTCCAGAAACAGCGACCGCCCAATCTACCGGGACGGAAACTGCAGCCCCCCAAGCCGAGGTCCAACAAGACCCGCTTCAAGACCAGCTTAAGGACGGCGGTAGTGCGGCCGGCTTAGCCAACTATCAGTCCTCATTGGGCAAGTGGTTGGGTAGTGAGCTGTACGGCGCTCTTGCCAAAGAGCTCTCCTTCGCATCGCTGCAGGACCACGCAACAAGTGCATGGAAGAGCGCCCTGGAATCCGGCGTCGGCGCACTCGATGGCCTCGACGGCAACGACAAGGAAGCCGGCGCGTTCACCGCAGCACTGCAGGAAGCCTACGGTCAGGCCGCAGCAGATATGCTGGAGACGGACACCGGTAAGAAGGTCATTGGCAAGCTCAACGGCTTCGTCGACGCCAACCCGCGCCTCATTCTCTTGGTCGCCCTTCTCGCAGCCGGTGGTGCAGTCGCAGCCAATGTGTCACTGCCCAAGTTCAAAGAGACCTTCAAGCTCGGCGGAGGGTTTACTGGAAAGGTCGGAGCCGACCTCGGCAAGATTCGCGACATCGCCCTGAAGGATCTGTCCGCGGCTCTCGAGTACAACTCCGGCCCCCTCATGGCTGCCGTGTCGATCAATCGAAAGGAAGACGGCGCGGTCAGCGGCGACTTCAAGGCGTCGTTGGGTGATGACGACAAGAACCTCAAGACAGACGCCAAGTTCACCAATGACGGCATCACGGTCTACAACGCATCCGGTCTGCTCACGACAGACAACGGCACCAAGATCGAGGGAAGTGTCTCTGGCGGCGCAGACAAGAACACCGTCATTGCTGGCTCCATCACGTCGGTGCACGGCGACGTAACCACCACCAACTCCGTCAACTACGACGAGACGGCTGGCACACTCTCCTTCAAGAACGTCGATATCGCCAAGCTCGGCGAAGATGGCAAAGACGGTACCATCAACTCGACAAACGGCATCAGTTCGGATGGCTCGTCACACAACAGCATCGGCATTGACGGCAAAGTGGGCGAAAACGGAACCGGTTCGGCCTCCATCGGCCAGACAACCAACACCGAGGGCGTCACGACCCACCAGGCAAACGGTGCCTACAACTATAAGAAAGACGACTTCGCTGCTGGAATCAAGGCCGACTACAACGGCGGCAATGGCTCAATCAGCGGCAACGTCTCGAACACCTTCGCTCCCGGCTTCACAGGCAAGGCTGCCCTCAAGCAGACCTTCGGGGAAACCTCCGCATTGAGCGGTAGCGGTGCTCTCGACTACAAGTCGAAGAACTTCAACACGGGTCTTAGCGGACAGTTCGACGGCGTAGGAAACGGCTCCATCACCGGAATGGCAAACGGCAACTTCAACAAGAACACCTCGGCGGGTTTCGACCTCACCCAGAAGTTCGGTGAAGGCGCGGGCACGTCTGGCAACATCAACGCCGCGTACATGACTGACGACCTGAAGTTCGGCGGTTCTGCAGGGTTCGATACCAATAAGAACGCATTCAATGCGAAGGCCTTCGGCCAGGCGAACATCGGCGACAACTGGAAGGGACGCGTGGACGGTTCCTTCGGCACCTCTGACAGCGGCACCAACTACGAGGCCGGCGGATTGGCCTACCGTAAGATCAACGACGACCTCTCGGTCTTTGGCGGCGGCTCAGTGAAGTACGACGACATGGGCGGAACCCGGTTCGTTCCGAAGGTTGGCGTTGAGGTCAAGGGCGTTCCCCTACAGTACAGCTTCGACCCGGCGACCAAGCAGCATAAGGTCGGCATCACACTGTTCAAGTGGTAATCGGCATTCGCTGACTCCTGTGGGTAGGTTTCCTGGCGCACTCTCCGTTTCAGTGTGAGATGACGCCCCATGCATGACATGGACGCTATCGACACCCAACTACTCGCGTTGTTGCAAGACGACGCGAAGGCCTCCTTCGCTCGCATGGGCGAAGCGGTGGGCCTGTCCGCTCCAGCCGCCCTCGAGCGGGTTCGCAAGCTAGAGGCCGCAGGCGTTATCCGCGGCTACCGCGCCATCCTGTCGCCTAAGGGCGTTGGCTTGTCGGTCGGCGCATTCATTGGCGTAGCGATTGACGGCGTAGACGATGTACAGCGCTTTTGTGAGTACATCCGGCATAAGGCCCACGTTCTAGAGGCCCACCATGTGACGGGCTCCTGGACCCTCATGCTCAAGGTGCGTACGGCGAGCAACAGCGACCTAGAGATGCTGCTGAACGACCTGCGCCGCCAGATGGGTGTGACGCGTACGGAGACCCTGGTGGTGCTGTCTACAGCGGTAGAGAACACCAAGCTGCCAGTGGCACCCTCGGACTCCCCAACTCCCCAGCGTCCCCGTGGTCGGAAGCGCTAGGTGGCAGCGCGTCGGAAGCCAAGACCGCTGACACAAGCGCGACTGTTCCGATACGCCGACTGGTACCTGGAGCGGTGGGCATCGACCGAGAAGAGCCTGTCGCGTGCGCTCTGGCGGCGGTCTTACAAGGTCATGCGAGAGCACCCGGAAGACCAGGACGTGGTCGGACAGTGGATTACCCACATCGTGCAGACGGTTGTAGAACGGCGCCTGGTCAACGACGAACAATACGCCAAGGACGTCATTCGCAGCCACCGGCGTCGTGGGGTGTCGTCGCGGAAGACGCGTAGCAAGCTCATTGTGAAGGGGGTCGAATCCAGCTTGGTCGACACCCTGATGGCCGACGCTGACCCCCAACAAGAACTGCGCAGCGCCTGCAAATACGCCCGTCGTCGGCGCTTGGGACCCTATCGTCGCAACCCTACAGACCACGACGGCAAGCAGAAGGAGCTCGCCAAGCTCGGACGTGCAGGATTCGGTTTCGACGTGGCGCGAGTCGTTGTGGATGCAGACACTGAAGAAACGCTCGATGAGCTGTTCGACGGCGGCTTGTAGACACCGTCAGCGACTGGCGACGGTCTCGAAGATCTGGTCTCGCTGGGCCAACAAGTCCGCACAGGTCGTCGTGTCGCTCACGGGCACCCAGCTCACAGTCGACTCGGCGGGGTCAGGGTGGGGCCGCGACGAACGGTCTGACTTGAGCCACCACGTCGTCGCATCCAAGACCACTTCTTCTACTGAGTTGGAGATGGTCCCCGACCAGCCGTCCCCAACTCGGGCCATCGACAACGAGCTGGTGCTGCGCTGGGCCACATAGACATCGCCCTGCCCCATCACCGACTGGCGCACCGAGATGGTCACGCCGGGAAGGCCGTCTCCATCGGTATCCACGGCGCTATCGGCGTTCAGCGTGGAGACCGTAGAATCCGCGCCAATGACCTGTACGTACGGTCCAGCGGTCAGCTGGTCGCCAACGATCTGCCCGGCCCGTGGACGGCTCACGAGGCTCGCGATGAATGCCGGCGAGTACGATGTCGTGGTACCAAATACGCGAGTCGTCGCTACGTCACAGGTACGCTCGACATACGAGATCTGACCGTCTTTTTCGACGGCGTCCAACAGACCCCAACCCGACGTGCGAACCGTTGTCCACCGACTGCTCGACATGGGGTTCGGGTTCTTCACTTGGACCGCTACCGACTGCTGGGCAGCGTAGCGTTGAGTGTGTTGCGCCGACGCCGAGGTGGCGAGACACAACCCAAGCAAGCTGATCGATAGTTTGTATAGGCTTTGCATAGTGTACCTAGAACACGTCAGGGACTCAACTGTTCGTCACGGAGAGTCGCTGTTTCCAATCGGACTGATATCCAGCAACTCAAGACCGGGATTTTGTTGGATAGCGTACTGCAAAGGCCAGTCGCGTTCAGCCAGCACAACAGGGCGACCATCGCGGTCTTCCACCATCAGGTAGTCGCGCCGTGCCATCATCCAAGCCAGCCCCTTTTCACTCCCCGTCACCCAGCGTGCAGCGCGTAGATTGGTCGGATTGAGGGCGACTTCCACGTTGTACTCGCTCCGTAGTCGCTCTACGAGGACCTCGAACTGAAGCAGGCCGACCGCCCCCAAGTAGGGATCTGCGGGTCCAAAGTCTGGGTGGATAAAGCGCTGAATGGCGCCTTCGTGGGCGAGCTGCTCCAGTCCCTTGGTCAGGTGCTTGCGACGTGTCGGGTCCAACAGACGCACGCGAACAAAGTGCTCAGGGGCGAACCGAGGGATGCCGGCAAACTCTACGGGCTCGCCAGCCGCCAAGGTGTCTCCCAGACGGAATCCACCTGGGTCGTATAGACCTACGATATCGCCAGGCACGGCGTCTTCGACAATCGAGCGCTCTGACGCAACGAAAGTATGTGGATTCGACAGACGCATGGTCTTGCCGGTGCGTGCCAAGGTGACGTTCATGCCGCGCTCAAAGTGACCGCTGACCACGCGCAAGAAGGCGATACGGTCGCGGTGACGCGGATTCATGTTCGCTTGAATCTTGAAGATGAAGCCCGAAAAATCAGGATTCATTGGTGAGCGTTCACCCGACACTGTGGGTCGCGGACGAGGGCTCGGGGACATGCTCAGGAGTGCGTCGAGCACAGGCTGAACACCGAAGTTGGTCATGGCGGAGCCGAAGAAGAACGGCGTGACGTCTCCCGCGAGGAAGTCCTCGATACTCCAAGGGTCACCTGCCATTTCTAGCAGCTCCAATTCCTCGCTTACTTCGTCATACAGCTCGGGTCCGACCAGTTCCCGCACGCGTGGGTCGTCGAATGGCAGGCGAACTTCTTCGAGGACCGCCGTGCCGCCCGCGACCCGTTCGTACAGGGTCACTTCGTTGGACGTCAGGTCCACGATGCCCTTGAACGACGTTCCAGCGCCAATGGGCCAGTTCACTGGAACCGTACGAATGTCCAGCGTCTTGCTGACCTCATCGAGCAGCGTCAGCGGGTCAAGACCCGGACGGTCCATCTTGTTGACGAAGGTGAGCACGGGCAGCTTGCGCAGGCGGCAGACCTTGAACAGCGTGAGTGTTCGAGGCTCCACGCCCTTGGCGGCATCGAGCAGCATCAGTGCCGAGTCGACCGCTGCAAGGACTCGGTAGGTATCTTCGGAGAAGTCGGCATGGCCGGGTGTATCGAGCAAGTTCAGACGCTTGCCTTCGAAGTCGAACTGCATCACCGAGCTGGTGATGGAGATGCCCTTCTCCTTTTCCATGGCCATCCAGTCACTGACAGCGTGACTCTTCGCCTTGCGTGCCTTGACCGCACCGGCTGTATGAACAGCACCGCCGTACAGCAGCAACTTCTCGGTGAGCGTGGTCTTTCCCGCATCCGGGTGAGAGATAATGGCGAACGTCCGACGACGTTCAACCTCTGCTGCCAGGTCCATGCTGCCTCCGAGGTGGGCTAGGGAACCCGGTAGACCCGTTCTGTCTAGGTACGAGACGTGCTCATCGCCTCAGGTGCGCAGAAAACGCCCAGAAATTCGGACTCGAAGTCCCCCTTCCGGGCCAGGGTCAAGCTGTAGGGTCCATCCCAGGCGTCGCACAATCTCATGCGTAATCGCGAGTCCCAGGCCGCTACTGCGACGACGCGCAGGATCGGAACGGAACGTCTTGGCTTCCAAGTCCGCAATCGCGTCATGGGTCAACCCAGCGCCATCATCGAGTACGGTCACGACAAAGCAATCACTGCTGACATCCACCAGGACCGCGACGTGCTCTCCGCCGTGGATAGTCGCGTTGTGGACCAAGTTGCCAACCGCACGTTCTAGCAACGCCGTCTCACAGCCAACCCACAGGTGACCTTCAGGTACAGAGGCTGCAACGTCCACCCCTTTGGCCGCTCCCAACGCCCGAAAGCGTAGCTCAACCCTACGGACAACATCCAACAGGTCACACTCGCCCAAACTGGGATCGAGGCCGTGTCGAAGTCGAGCTGCCTGATGCAAGTTGTCGACGAGAGCAGTGGTGTAGGCCGCATCTCCAATCGCCCGTGCCGTCGCCGGGGAGCCCGGATGAGCGGCGTCAACCTCGCCAAGCGCCAGCAACAGGGAGCCGAGGGGGGTTCGTAGGTCGTGGGCAATCTCGGCGAGGTGGTTCTCGAGCGCTTGGTGCCGAGCCAACAGCTCGACGCGGTCTTCGACAATACGGGTGTGGCTGCCGTCGAGTACGTTTCCAATCGCTGAGAGTGCGTCATTGACGTCATCAGCAGCGGGTTCGTAGTCGTCTTTACCGAGCCGAGTCGCGGCACTACGAATCCCCTCAATGCGCCCGAGCAGTGGCCGCACGGTCAACCAATAGGAGCCAAAACCTGCGCCCAAGATGGCCAGAAAGACACCGAGAGCGCCGCCAATCCGAGTGGCGTCGTGAATGCGCGGAGGCGGTCCGCCAGCCAGTGCTGCCCAGGCACAAGGACCCGTCTCAGCCATATGCCACCAGCGAAACCGTGGGTTCTCAGGGTCACGGCGACGGTCACCTACGGCCATCGAACGCAACCCCTCGGGCACGTCGTTAACTGCGGCATCGGACGCAACAAACCCAACCTCAACATGTCCTACTCGTACTCGTCTCCACTGCTCAGGCGCTGCCTTGCAGGCCTGGAGCAATGCCGGTGCCAGCTCGCCATCGGGCCCGCTTCCAAGTCCCCGCGTACTGCTGACCACCAGCCCCGTCGATGCCCACACCAAGAGCAGGGCCAACAACGCGGTGAACACGGAGCTAAGCAAGATACGAGCGCGGAAAGAGCGAAGGGTCAACCCAGTTTCTCCACGCGGTAGCCAATGCCCCAAACGGTCTTGATCAGTGCCGCGTCGTCTCCAAGCTTCTTGCGTAGCCGGGACATGTGGCTGTCGACCGTGCGGTCGTTCGGCTCATCCAGACCGAGAGCTTGCAGCGCTAGCGTGCTCCTACGAACCGCATGGCCCCGGTGCTCCACCAACCAGGCCAACACATTGAACTCAATGGGGGTCAGGCCGAGATCGACGGCACCTCGGTGGACCACTCGCGCGTCTAGGTCGATCTCGCACTCGCCGATGACCGCACGCTTCTGCTCACCGACTTCTTTGCGACCTAAGCGGACCGAGATTCGAGCCACCAGTTCTTCAATCCAGAAGGGCTTGCTGACGAAGTCCACCGCTCCAAGCTCAAAGCTCTTGAGCCGGGCATCGAGCTCGTTGCGGGCAGACAGGACCACCACGGGCGTTGAGACTCGGCCGCTCATGGCCTGAAGCACTTCGTAGCCAGACGCATCCGGCAGCATCAAGTCGAGTAGGACCAAGTCAAAGCACTCGTTCACCGCGCGCTCTTGAGCGACGAGGCCATCCATGGCGACCTCTACGTCAAACCCAGCACGGCGTAGGCCGGCGAGCAGCCCTTGCACGACGTTTGCGTCGTCTTCCACAACTAGAATGCGTGGCTTCACGAGTCCTCCTCAGTCACTCTACCCTCATGAATCAAGACGGATGCGGAAACGGTGGCAAGCCATTGCGAAGGCGGTCTTGGATGTCAGCTCGCGCACTCGCTCGTTCGTCGTCCGACAGCTCGTGGTCCCGGTGCGTGTCGTAGGCGCGCATGGCGGGTGGGGGCAGCGGTGGACGCTCGGCATCGTCGTCTCTGGGTGGCCGATGCCCATGATGTCCACCGCGGCCAAGATGGGGAGGACGGCCAACAAGCTCGTGAAGGACGTCACGCTCATCGTCGTCGATGACGCCGTCACCGTTGGTATCAATACGACGGACCATCGCATCCAGAGCGTCACAGCGAAGGGCCATGTCGCTGTCACGCTTGGCGGTCTCGGACGCATCCAGAACGCCGCTGTCGTCGGCGTCGTACGCAAAGTCGAGCAGACGGCCCATCGGGGGTCGCTCGGGCGCATCTGCTGGGGCGACCTTGCTGTGAAAGTCCGAGTCGCAGTCCGCGTGGGCCACGGAAGCCAGGAGTAGGAAGAGTGCAGCTAGCATGAAGTTCTCCTGTTGCCGCCGTGCGGTGCCGAAGGGACCCACAACACCGGTCGCACGTGGGAAGTAGCCAGCAAGTTGTGACGGAAGTTGTGAGCACAAGACAGTCTGTCCGGCTGTGCAACAGGGTAGAGCGTGCCATGACTGCTCCCCTGTTTCGTCTCCTCCGCTATGCCAAGCCACACCGCGCCCAGCTCATCGCGGCATCTGCTTGTTCTGTCCTCAACAAGCTGTTCGACCTGGCCCCACCGCTGCTGATCGGAATGGCCGTGGACGTCGTCGTCAAACAAGAAGACAGCCTGCTCGCGAGCTGGGGTGTGCCGGACCCAATGAACCAGCTGTGGGTCATTGCCGGACTCACTGTGTTCATCTGGGGCATGGAGTCGGTGTTCGAGTACGCGTTCGGGGTGCTGTGGCGAAACCTGGCGCAGACCATCCAGCATGAGCTGCGAATCGGTGCGTACGACCACATTCAGAACCTCGACCTCGGCTGGTTCCAAGAGCACGACAGCGGCGGTCTAATGGCCATCCTGAATGACGACGTCAACCAACTGGAGCGCTTCCTAGATGGAGGCGCCAACGACATCTTGCAGGTCTCGACCACGGTCGTTGCAGTGGGCATCGCATTTACCGCTGTCTCCCCTGCGGTCGCAGGCCTCGCGTTCTTGCCTGTGCCCATCATTCTGGGGGGTTCCTTCGCCTTCCAGCGACGCATTGGCCCCCGCTACGCCGCCGTTAGACAGCGCGTCTCCGAGCTCTCCAGCCAGCTGGCAAACAACCTGGGAGGTATCGCCACCATCAAGGCCTACACCTCTGAGGCTCACGAAAAGGCACGAGTTGAGGCGTTGTCCAACGCCTACCGAGACAGCAACCGAGACGCGATTCGCATGTCCGCAGCCTTCTCTCCGCTGATTCGCATGGCTATCGTCGTAGGCTTCACCGGCACGCTCATGTACGGCGGGCACCTAGCACTCACCGGCGTTCTAGAGGTCGGAGCGTACTCGGTCTTGGTGTTCTTGACGCAGCGCCTGCTCTGGCCGCTCACTCGCCTAGGCGCCACGTTCGACCTGTACCAACGCGCCATGGCCAGCACATCGCGCGTACTCGACCTGCTCGACACTCCCCTCACCTTGACCGACGGCGGCCGCGCCCTGCCCGTCGCTGACGTCAACGGTGCACTTGGTTTTCACAACCTCACCTTCGCCTACCCCGACCGAGAGCCCGTGCTTCACAACGTCTCCATAGACGTTCCCGCGGGTGGCACCGTGGCTATCGTCGGCTCCACTGGGTCCGGCAAGAGTACGCTTGTTCGACTGCTCTTACGCCTGTTTGATGCACAACAAGGGCACATCACGATTGACGGCGTGGACCACAAAGAATGGGCTGTTGGGGATGTACGACGAGCGATTGGCCTGGTCAGCCAGAACGTCTTCCTGTTCTCCGGAACCGTTCGCGAGAACATTCGCTACGGCTCCTTTGACGCCACCGATGACGACGTAGAGCGCGCCGCCACCAGTGCGGAGGCGACCGAGTTCATCGACGCGCTGCCACAGGGCTACGACACGGTCATCGGCGAGCGTGGCGTCAAGCTCTCTGGCGGTCAGAGACAGCGCCTCTCTATCGCTCGCGCCCTGCTCAAGAACCCGCCCATTCTCGTACTTGACGAGGCAACTTCTGCCGTGGATAACGAGACAGAGGCCGCTATTCAGCGCTCCCTAGAGCGGGTGACTGCCGACCGAACCACGGTCATCATTGCCCACCGGCTGTCCACCATCCGCAACGCGGACAACATCATTGTGCTGGAACAGGGACAAGTGGTGGAGCACGGCCGTCATGACGCACTCACGGAGCTTGGCGGTGTGTACGCTGGACTGTGGGCCGTTCAGACAGGCGAAGCGGCGGCGGGTCGCTAAAAGCGCCCGACTAGACTCCCTACTCTGCCTGGGCAATCCACTCTTGAAGCGGAACGCCATCCACGCTGTCGAGACTGCCCGCGATGGCCGTTCGACCTGTCAGCAACGACTTGTCCAGCAGGCATGCGGCACGCCCACCAATCAAGATTGGCATGTCGGCTCCCACACTGTCGCGGATGGCCTTGACCCAACCCGACACAATGTCTGCGTCTCGATCAAGAACGATAGAAGCCGCCACAAGTTGCGGTTTGACCTGCAAGATGGTGCTGGCGACTTCTTCCGATGGAACATCGACCCCCAGATACACCACCTGCCAGCCTCGCAAGGCCAGACGAATGGCCACCGCTAGAATGCCAAACTCGTGGCGGTCTCCTGACGGGGTTGCGCAGACCACGGTCAGCGCACTCTCGCGCGTGGTCCGCAGGGCGCTCATCATGACGAAGAGCTGCTCGCGGGCCCAGCCTGACGCAAAGTGCTCTTGGGCAATGCTGACCTTTCCATGCTCCCAACCCAGCCCAATCTCATGGGCCAAGGGCAGGAAGACGTGGTCGAGTCGGTCGATGAACGACAGGTCCACAAGCCGGGTGACCAGGCGGTCAGCGCCGGCGCGGTCAAAGGCCAACAGGCACTGCTTGAGGGAATCCCGCAGCCTCTCCAGACCCGCAAATCCGTCCTCTTCTGGAGCCGGCAGCGACGGAGACGGCTGTGTCTGGACGATTTCTGCCGCCTCAGAGATTCGGTACCCAGCCGAGATCAGCTCTTTGATGCGGACCAGTGTGCGAACATCTTCATCACTGTAGCGACGGTACCCAGACTCCGTGCGGTCCGGTTCCACCACGCCGTGACGGCGCTCCCACGCAATGAGGGTGTTCTTGGGAATTCCAACCATCTTGGAGACGGTCTTGATGAGGTATCTCATGATGCAACCTCGGCTGTTGCGGTTCCAGGCAGTCCGTCCAAGCGACGATGCAGTGACCCACGGTGAGGACGTAAGGCCGTCCAACCTTGAACATTCGGGGATGCGAATGAGAATAGAGCGCCTAGGGTGGCCCAGGCTTTGCCAGCCGAGCCCACAATAGTTCGGCCCTTCCAAGGGTCAGAGCCAGCGCGTCTCAGCTGTGTGCCAATGGCTCGGTACACTGCGCTCGCCACGGTGATGGCAAAGCGAGCACGCCACGGGATAAACCGCAGACCGTCCCGACCACTTCGGTAGTAAATATCTGCCATATCGAGCAGGTCGTGGGTCACAGTGGCCACGGCCACTCGGTCTGGATTTCCGTCCGTCAGCGCCTTGGGTGTGGTCCCAGCGGCACGAAGACGGTCCGCCGGAAGGTACGTGCGCCCTCGCTCGGCATCTTCTCGGACATCGCGAGAGATGTTGGTCAGCTGCATGGCAATGCCCAGGTCGATGGCTGGAGCGATGGCAGCCGGGTCGGTCACGCCGAGCACGCCGCACATCATCAAACCCACGGTTCCAGCGACCTGATAGCAATAGCGAAGCAGCTCCCGGTCGTCTTCCATGCAGACGTCTTCAAGGTCCGACTCCACACCATCGAGCAACGAAACCGCCGCACCCAGCGGCATGTTTCGGGTCTCGCATAGGGAGACGAACGCCTCGATCAGCGGGCGACGAGCCACTGTTCCCATCAGCTCGGCACGAGCCCGCCCTAGGTCGGTTCGGGCGACGCTTGTACTTGGGGCTTCGTCCGCGAGGTCGTCTACCAGACGGCAGAATGCGTACACCACTGCCGCGTCATCTTGGGCATTGCTGGGCAGAAACACGCTCGCCCACTTGAACGAGCGCGCATGCTTCGCAAGCACTTGTCGTGAATCAGCAACGAGGTCCGCAGCAATGGCAATGTCTTGGCTCACAGTACATCGCCAGTTGGCAACGATTGGTCCAGGTGGCGAATCGGGTGCAGCATGCGCTGAAGTAGAATGCGGGCCGTCTCATTGAGACCGGGTTCTGCGGCGAGAATCGGACTGTCAAAGGTCGCGTTTGACAGGCTGTAGATCCGCTCCAGCACCTCTTCCAACGCGCCGGCAAACTGGAAACGTCGGCGCACTTGCTGAACGTCTGCGTCCGTGGTCATGCTGCGTGAGCACGCAAGAACTCCGCACAGCCATGAGCCATCTTCCGGGTACTGCTCCAGGTGTTCGACGACGAGCGCGGTAATCTTGCCCTCGCGAATATCCGAGCCCAACGGACGGTTGTTGCCGTTGCCGAACACGTCCAGGACGTCATCTTGAATCTGAAAGACGAAGCCCAGCCGCTCGAACTCACCCGCGACGGCCCGCGCATCTTTTTCGGACCGACCCGCAAGTAGGGCAGCACCGTAGACCGGCAGAGCAAACAGCGCCGCTGTCTTGCCACGTGCCGCATGTTCGTAGTCTTTCCAGGTCAATCGCCCAAGAGATAGCAGCGCCATCTCGAGAGACTGACCGCGGACCGTTCGTGCTGCGTAGCCGGAGAGTGCTCGCGACAGTCGGTAGCGAATGGCGTCGTCTGCTGGGATGTGGTCAACAGCCAAACCAGGCAGCATCAGCAACAAGTCGCCCGCGTTGATGGCCTGTGCCACACCGTGTCGGACCCAAGTGGTTGGCATGCCACGACGCACTCGGTCACCATCTTGAACATCGTCGTGAATGAGGCTGGCATTGTGCAGCAACTCACAGGCCGCGGCCCAGGCGACAGCGGAGGCGCGGTCCACGTTCATGAGACGGCACGCGGCCAGAGCAAGCTGGGCGCGAAGACGCTTTCCACCCGTCGACAGATGCTCTACGACCATGGCGCCACAGCGGTCCAGTCGGTCACCTGTGGACAGGCGGATCATCAGATCTTCAACATCCTTCAACCCCTCATCCGTGAGCTGGGCCGCAGACGGCAGTCCGTCCGGGTGCGTCAACGGGACCTGGGTGAGTTCTAGTGACATCATGCGCTCCGACGAGTGCGGGTGAGAGAACGAATTGCGGACACGGCAGTTTTCCACTCGGCTCCGGACCACACCATGCGCAGACGCAGGCCAGCCGGGCAAGCACCGAAGACAGCGAGCATGACAGCCGCCAGCTCACCGGCGGGCAAGTCACCTTGCAGGTAGGCCACCCAAGACTCGCGAGGAGTCGAGAAGAAGGCTTCGAAAAACGACCGCGTCTGCTGAGTATCGAGTGTTGTGAGGAACCGGGCACCAAACTGAAACAACTGGTGCGCCAGGACTGCATCTTCAGGCCAAAGCTCTGCGTAGGCAATTGCTGAAAGCGCCGCTGATGAACGCCCTTCTGCAAGTCCGTCGGCAAGGGCTTGAGCAAGTGGGCCGCTCGCCTTCAGTGTTCGACCGAAAGAGTAGCCGGTAGCGGGGTGGACCATTGAAGACGCGGCACCGAACGCAACGACGCGCTGGGTGAAGTCGGGCAGCGACACGTCCATTGGAATGCGGACGGTCTCCACGGAGCCACAAATCGGCCCTGTGATGCCGTCCCGTTCCAGGCGCGCATGCAGCCGGCGCGTCAGTTCATCAAAGTCGCCCTCGTCATCCGAGATCAGCGTTGTTTCTTCAACGAATACGCCGCCTTCCAAGGGCATGGCGTACAAGAAGCTCGGCGCGTCCGTTGCGGAGTGCACACCCTCGCTTGAGAAGTCCATCAGACGCATGCTGTCGGCTGAGTACGGATGAGCGCCAGAGACCCGCCATCCAACGGCGTACTGAAACAGTGACGGTGGTGGCCCTTGGTGACGCGTAAACGAGCCGATGCCGGTCGCATCAATGATGAGCTTGGCTCGAGCGGTACCCCCAGAGGTCAATCGCACGGTGCTTCCAACGTCGTCGTGTTCCACCGAGGTGACGCCGCTGGGATGAATGGTCACGTCGTTCAACTGTAGGACGGAACTGAGGCGCCGAATCGCAGCGACATTGTCGATGCGGCAGTAGCCTCGTCCCAGATCGCGCACGTCATCTGTATCGAGTGCGACCTGAGTACCCGGCCACTCAGCAACCGTGCAGCCATCCAGCACGGTTCCTGCGATCTCGTCGAGCCACGTTCCATATGTGTTCGGCCATCTGAATTGGTCATCGCGTGTCACGATGCCGACTGAGCAACCGCAATTCGCCAGATCTGCAGCAATGCATAGCCCTGCAGGACCCGACCCAACCACGATAATGTCGGCTATGAAACGATGCACTCTTCAAACCTTTGCGTATGGCGCAAAGGGTGTGTATAGGGTTTGCACGACCTTGGCAATACGAACCATGCTTCATGTTCTCGACCCGAAATTATCGACTACCGAATCCGCTTTGACTCGTTCGGGCAGCTTCGCGTGGTGGTACGTGGATGCCCTAGACGCCGACCTCAACGGGTTCGTCTGTATATGGTCGTGGGGGCTGCCATTCCTGCCCGGACTGGCTGGCGGACTGCGTGCAGGCTCCTCGATTCCTGGCGTTTCACGTCCTAGTTTCAACTTGGTGGTCTACGAGCGCGGCGTGCCAAAGCTGTACGTGCTGCAAGAACACGAGCCCAGCAATGCACAGTGTTTGCAGGAACGGTGGCGGTTCGGACGGACGGTCATCGAACGAACCGGCACAACCATCACCATCAATGTCGACTGCGACGTTCCAGGATCGGTTGAACCGCTGCGCGGCTCCGTCACAATCGACGGCCCTGCCTGGACCGAAGTCAAAGGTACAACGCCAGTAAGCGACCGCACTCACGGCTGGTGCCCTCAGCTCGGTCCATGCCGTGCACAGGGTTTGCTTTCCCACGGCTCTCGCCAGTTCAGCTACGACGGCCCGGCGTACGCCGACAGGAACGCCGGAGACCGCCCCCTGCATGACCTGGGCATCCGCCGCTGGGTGTGGGGCCGTGCCACCTTCGGAGATGAGACCCGCATTGCGTACGTGCTGTGGCCAGAAGACGGCGGACCTCCCACTCCCCTGGCCATTCGGGTTGGAGCAGACGGCGTCGCAGAAGTGACCGAAGGCGTTGTGACAACGGGCTCAGATGGCTGGTCAGCGTGGGGAGAGAGCACACCGAAGACGCTGTCGCTCGAGGTCGACGGTGAGCCCTTCGTCAGCTTGACCGTTCGCCAGCAAGTCGACAGCAGTCCCTTCTACGCTCGCGCTGTCGGGCACGGCACGGCTCCAGGGCGGGACACAGTGCCAGCGGTCATCGAGAGCTGCACACCGTCACGCATTGACCCGGGCTGGTTCCGACCGTTGCTGAACATGGCCACCCACAACGTGGGAGGCGCCAACTCCATGTGGTTGCCCCTGTTCAACGGACCCCATCAAGGCCGCTGGGGCCGACTGTTTGCCAGCTGGCGGGGAGTTGGACGGCCATGATGACGCTGCTTTGGTGCCTCGCAGCCCCGACCCTGGTCGCTGCCGCAATGGGCGCCATCAACGCATTCACGTGGACACGAGGCCACGCCACAGGCGACCTTAGTCAGGTGTCTGTGTGCATCCCAGCACGAGACGAAGAAGCCACCATCGAGCCCGTTGTCCGAGCAGCACTCGCTAGCAATCCACTCGAAGTGGTGGTGTGCAACGACAACTCGACAGATGCCACGACGGAGCTGCTCGCGGCCATCGGTGCCACCGACCCACGCTTGCGCGTCATCGACGCCCCCCCCCTACCTGCCGGTTGGGTCGGAAAGGTGCGTGCGTGCCACTTGCTCACGCGCGAAGCAACGAGCGCCACCCTCATCTTCGTGGATGCCGACACCGAGGTTCGTCCCGGCGGCTTGCAGCGAGTCATTCAGCTACTCGACCACCATGACGCGTCCATTGTCACGGCAGTCCCTCGACAGGTCGTGGGGTCGTGGATGGAGCGCTTGGTCGTGCCGTTGCTTCACGTCACCTACACCAGCTGGCTGCCGCTCGCGCTGGTGTGGGCGAGCAAGAACCCGCGCTTTCTGGCTGCAAACGGTCAAATCGTAGGCATTCGGCGTTCCGCACTGACCGAGATCGGTGGGTTCGAGGCTATCAAAGACCAAGTCGTGGACGACATGGCCCTGTGCCGCCGGGCCAAAGAGCACGGGCACCGCGTGGTCTTCGCCGACGGTCACCACATGGCCAACTGCCGTATGTACGACTCGGCCTCACAGGTCTGGGAGGGGTTCTCCAAGAACATCTTCGAAGGACTCGGCGAGTCCATCATCGCGCTGACCGCCGTGTCTACCTTGTACATCTTGGCCTTTGTCGCCCCGTACGTTCTAGCCATGGCATCCATCTGGCTTCCCGAGCTGCGACCGGTCGCTGTGACGATGTTGAGCGTGGCTCTACTCTCCCGAATTGCTCTCGCGATTCGCCACAAACACCCCGTCACGAGCGTGGTCTTCCACCCCTTGGGCGTGCTCGTCCTCATTGCCATCGCCTGGAACTCCATGCGCTGGTCCCGCAGCGGCACCATTCACTGGGCGGGTCGCACCTACCCACGCTTGTCCTCCCGGGACACACCATGAGCATGGACTGGCGTCGCTACGTGGCTGCCCCCTACGGTCGCTACCGAGTCCGCAACGGTCTCGACGGGCTGCACGTGTTCGGCCTCGACAACGCCCGTGAGGCTCTCGCCCTGGGACCCGTGACCTTCGCGGCCACCCATGTGGCGTGGTGGGACGGCGTGCTGATGGTGGTGTTGGACGACTTACTCGGCTGTCAGTCCCGATTCGTGATGGATGACACCAACCTCCGTAAGTTTCCCTTCTTCAGGGCTATTGGCGCGATTGGCCTGGACCGTTCATCCCCAATGGCCCCGCGACGCGCCCTGCTCACGGCACGAAAGCACCTCAGCGGGCCAAACAACGCGGTGTGGATGTTCCCGCAAGGCCGCCAGCGTCCGCGTCATGTACGCCCACTCGGGCTGCAGCCAGGCTTGGAGTTCCTTCAGCGAAAAACACGGGGCCACGTGGTTCCGGTCACCTTGGGCTACGGGTTTCGCGAGTCGCACAAGGCCGCAGCAGTCGTCACCTTTGAGCCGGCAATGACGCCAGGGTTCACACAGTCGATGCTGGAGCACGCACTGCTTGGGGGCATCGAGCGCGCAGACGGCTTCCTAGACGGCCAGACAGATGGCTTCACCACCGTCATGGGCCAACGCACGGCCATTGTCCATCGTGGCCTCGGGTCGCGCATTCTTGCGAGGTTGACCCGTGGCTAGCGCAGTCGTAGTGGGTGCGGGTATCGGAGGGTTGGCGGCAGCCATGGACCTGCTCGCTCAGGGCGTGTCGGTGGACGTCTTCGAGGCGCACAGTCGCGTAGGTGGCAAAGCCGGAATCTCCCTGTCCGACGGCGTGGCCTTCGACACCGGGCCTAGCATCCTGACCATGCCAGACGTCTTCGACGCGCTGTTCGACCGCTGTGGTGCCACCTTCCGCGAACGCGTCACCCTCGTCGCCCCATCGCCGGTGTTTCGCTATCTGTACCCCGATGACGTCGCTGTTGACGTACACCTGGACCTAGATGACACCCTCGCCTCCGTCGCCAGTAGCCTGGGTTCAGACGCACGCGACCAGCTCACCGCCTTCTTGAAGCAGTCCAAGCGCATCTGGGACATTGCCGGGCCGCAGTTCGTCTACGGCCCCGCTCCAACCGTGGGTCACGTCTTGGGACTCGGGCCCGCGGCCTGGATTTCCATGACCGGAATCGACGCCCACCGGACCATGCTTGGAGCCATACGCAAGACGGTCAAAGACAAGCATCTGCAGTGGTTATTGGCTCGATACGCCACCTACAATGGGTCGGACCCGCGAACGGCTCCAGCAACGCTCAACTGTATTGCCTGGGTAGAGCTGGGCCTCGGCGGTTTCGGTGTCTCTGGCGGCATGCACGCCCTCGCACTGGCCATGGCGCAGGTGATTCGAGAGCGAGGTGGACGCATTCATTTGGACTCTCCCGTCGCCCAAGTCCTCACGGACAACCGGAGAGCGGTCGGCGTTCGCGTGCACGAGACCGACCACCACGCAGACGCCGTGGTCATCAACGCAGACGTCGCCCACCTCATCGCGGACTTGCTACCCGGCCGTCTGCCCACGCCAAAGACCGAGCGGTCCACGTCTGGTTTCACCGCCGTTGTGCGCAGTCGTGCTCGCTCGGACCGCGCGGCTCACACCGTGGTCTTTCCGCATGACTACGACGCCGAGTTTGCCGACATGTTCGACGCCCGGCGGCCGCCTGCTGCCCCCACCGTCTACGCATGCGCCCAGTCGACCGCCCACGAGCGCCCGGGGTGGGACGACGCCGAACCCGTCTTTCTGATGGCCAACGCACCCGCAACAGACGACGACGTGGACTACAGCGCTCTGCGCGAACAGGTCTTGTCACGAGCCATCGCTGCGGGCCTGGTCTCAGCAGACGAACCTGTCGTGTGGGAGCGCACACCCACCGACCTCGCAGCGCAGTACCCGCGCACCGGTGGCGCTATCTACGGAGCTGCATCCACCGACCGCTTCGCCGCGTTCCGTCGACCCAACAATCGAACGTCCGTACCCGGACTGTTCGTCGCATCGGGCTCGGCCCATCCTGGCGGCGGCGTGCCGTTGTGCGCCCTGTCCGGTGTGCAGGCGGCAAAACAGGTACTTCGCGACCTGGCCAAACCGCGTTAGACGACGCCTCTATCTGGAGGCCCCATGCGTCATCTGTCCCTCGTTGCCCTCGTCCTCGCCGCTTGCGGCACCGCCACAGCACCCGAAGTCTCCGAAGCGCCAGCCGCCCACGCAGACGACGCTCACGTCGCTGAACACGAAGAAGCGGCCCCTGCCGCAGACGCCGAGTGGGCATCGTTCGGTGAGCCCATGGTGTCGGACAACACCGTGAGCCTCGCGGACCTGCTCGACAGCCCGGACACCTACACCGGACAGACCATTCGCGTTCAGGGCACCGTCGCAGACGTCTGCCAGACGGCCGGCTGCTGGATGGTCATGGCAGATGGCGAGCGCACCATGCGCATCACCATGAAGGACCACGGATTCGCCGTCGCCAAAGACGCCGCCACCTCCATGGGCGAAGTCGAAGGCGTTGTGATTGCCCGCCCAGCCGACCCGGAACGTGCCGCGCACTTCGCCAGCGAAGCTGCAAATCCAGACGCCATGCCTGAGAACACCGGCGCCGAGATGCTGTACGAAATCAATGCGACCGGCGTTCGCATCAAGAACGGATAGACGCGCAACCATTGGAGTGTCTATGGAACCCGCCGCCCTTGTTGTTGCCGCTTACGAGACTGCCTTGCCGAATGACGAGCGCATAAAGCGCAAGCGCATGTTCGGATCCCCCTGTGCCTTCGTGAATCGCCAGATGTTCTTTGGCACCTTCGAACAAACGCTCGTGGCTCGGCTCGGTCCGGACCGCGTGCAGGACTTTGTAGACACCCCTGGAATGCAGGTCTTCACGCTGTCGCCCGACAAGACGTGGGACGACTACATTCAGATGGACGCGACCGTCGAGCCAAGTGTGCTCGCAGAGATGGCCGCAGAGGCGCTGGCCTGGTGTGAGTCGCTGCCGCCCAAGACCAAGTGGACCGGAAAGTAGGCTCTGCCAAGCTGGCGGGCCTCGGCCCGTCGCACAACGAGATGCTGTCAGCGAGCCACTTCTAGGCGAATCGCTTGCAGCTGAACCGTCTGATTGCTGTCCCACGCAGTGACGCGCACACGGGCAAACCGCTCGCCGTCGCTAGCGAGAACGGCTCCAGACTGTGCGACCGCCTGAAAACAGTCGTCATTCGACACAGATGCCTCGTCCGGACCTGTACAGAGGGTGACGGTGTGTCCCGAGTCCGGCCCGCTGCTCACGAATGCGTGTGCGGCGGCCCAGCGACCGTCACCGTCGAACGACAGTATTGGAGAGGTGTAGACACCGTAATGCCGCCCGCCAGTAGCATAGCCGCCGTCCTCGTCTACCAAGCCCGGGGCGGGTGTGATGGTGCCCCCCGCAGCGACCTCAGCGCCATCTAGGCGAATACGACCGACGCCACCGGGTCCGCCAGTTCCACCACCACCGACCTCGCTCCCTCCGGCACCGCCATTGGCACGAATGGTTCCCGAGAGGTTGAGCTGCCGGGCGCGCAGATGGATGGACCCACCTGAGCCACCACCACCGCCGCCGTTGTTGCTGATTGTGGCGTTTCCGCCCCGCGCGCCATCGGCCAGCACTTGCCCGGTCACCACGAGGGCGTCGGCTTGAATACGAATGGCGCCTCCGCCATTTCCGCCGTGCCCCCCACGGCCCAAGTGGTCTTCATCTGAGCCCGACGCACCGCCACCACTGCCTAAGTACAGAACCGACAGCTCGGCATCTCCGTAGGGCTGGCCACCCGTGGCGTCCAGGGAGGCGTTGCGAGGGCAATCGCGTGTGACACCGGCACCCGCATATCCACCACCGCCGCCAGCACACCCGTAGTTCCCGGCATCGTACAGGCCGCCGCCGCCGCCGCCGACCACGTTGCTGCCGCTGATCTCACCGCCTGCTCGGTACCAGCCCAAGATGGACTCACCGGGCTGCCCCGCAGTTCCCTGTGGTTACGATGTGAGAAATGAGTACTCGGCGCGTCCCCCTCGATACCCACGGGCAGACGCGTCGATCGTCCCGCTGATGACTACCTCTCCACGGGCTTGAATGTCGATGACCCCGCCATCCACGCCGTTGTACACCTGCGGAACTAAGGTGCCTTCAATGCGCACAGTGTTGTAGGCGTGAACGCCTGGCGCGAGCGTGAACGTCTCCCCCGTTGGCACAATGAGGTCGGTCAGGCCGGCTCCCCAGCCGCCACCGCCCAACGTCAATCCGTTCGTGTCTAGCTGCCAGCCATCCAGCTGCGCACCCAATCCACCAAGCTCGTCCCCTTGCACAGTGATCTCAGTCCGTGCGACCAACTGCTCGGCGGTCAGTCCTGCGACCGTGGCCGCCGACGGGGCTGCAGTCAGCCGCTGACGAGGTCCCACCGCAACACCATCGACCGACGTCTGCACCCAACGAGGTCCGGCGAGAGCCGCGTCATCCAGGGAGTCGTCGGCCCCCAGGACAAGCGACGCATAGCCATCCTGCAGAGTGAGCGTGAACGACTCGCTGAACACCGCATTGCCTGAGGTGGCGCTGTCGTACAGGACGACGGAGAGCCCATGTTCACCGTTGACCGGCCCTCCCGCCGCGTCCAGAAGACGGACCTGGTGGTGTAGCTGAACGGGGGCGGCCGACGCCGACGCGGTCAACGAGAGAAGAGCGACTAAGCGCAGGATCATTGGAAACCTCGGTTGGTTCCACAGTGTACAGGACGCGACACAACATGAGCTGACAACCTGCTGACGACTCGGGCGGAACCGAAGCCAAACGCCGCCGGTCCACTGTTGACCACCAAGGAGTTCGCCGTGGGCCTGTCCCAGATTGCCGCCACCCTCGCCCTCGTGGGTGTGCCCTTCGCGTTGAGCGCTGGCACTGCCTTCTTCACCGGCGTCCTGCGTCGCCACCGATCGATCACAACCACCCAGACTGCTGGAGAGTGGCTAACTGACGCAGTCATGACGGTACCCGATGTTCGCTGTGGCGTGTCTCCCGAGCTCGCCGGGGACGCCGACGGCTACTGGCCGCATGCCAAGACCATCACGCTCGGCTCAAGCACCTGGCGCGGTGTGGACGCGGACGCCCAGGCGATTGCGGCACACGAGCTTGGACACGCCATTGAGCACCGCGACCGCCCCCAGCTCGCGGACCGACTGGCCCTGGCGCGCCGGATGAACGGTGTCGTCACCCAGACCTTCGTCGCCTCTGCCCTCATCACCGTACTCTTTGCAGCCCCCGCCCTACTCCCACTCGTCGGCATCTCGCTTCTGCTAAGCGTCACACTTGGCGTTGCTACGTTGATTGAAGAAGGGTTGGCGTCCCGCGCAGCACACCGCTGGCTGGCACTGCACGAGCCCCGTCTCGACGTTCGCAAGCGGGTGACCCTTGGACTGGTCAGCGCGTTCGCTATCTACGCGAGCGAATGGCTCGGACGCGCAGCACTGCTTGTGGTTGGCGCGACATACAGCCAGTGGTTCGTTGCCGCGGAGCCGCTCGCTGTCACGGTGGATGCCGCTTGGCTGGGCTGGGCGGTGTTCTTCCTGACCCCCATCCTGGCCCTTCACGCTGGCGCCACACTCATTGGCGCCATCCGTCCGCCCGTCGCAGACACCGAGTTCCGCTTGGCGTGGACCTCTCAGCGCGAAGCAACTTGGGAGTTCCATGCCGCCCTGGTCATCTTGGTGTGGGCCACCCTTGCGGCTCTGCATCCATGGAGTCGCCCCTACGCCCCATTGGTCGTTTTAGCAGCGATTCCAGCCATGGGTCCACTGGCCCACTTGGGGCGCGGCATGGCATTGGTCCCGGTGATTGCGGCGTGGGCAGTTGGCGCCCATGTTGGCCTGTGGGGAGACGGCACCCGGCCCATGCGCGGGCGCACCCCTCGCCCCATTCCAGCCACTCAACTTGCCGTACTGAACGAAGACACGCTCACTCGTCTAGGACGTCTCGTTCGCGTCGCCTATGTCCCGCTTGCGCTTGTGTGGACTGTCCGATTCATGGCGGGCTGAGTCGTCTCTCCACGCGAGCGCCCCGCTCTGATCGTTGGACGCAATGCCAGTACATCCGCCCTGCCACGGGGTCCAACCACAATCGCTGTAGTCGTACTTGGAAAGTGATCTAAGGTGATTTGTCGCAAGGAGAAACAGTGTCGTTGAGCCGTGCCGAACGCGAAGGTCTCGAGGTTGCAGGGTTCGCCCTGGCCGAAGGCATTGTGCGTGCAACACGGGCCACCCAGCTCGGCGCTGCGTTGGTGGTTCGTCATGGCAACGACATGCAGTGCATCCCGCTGGACGCGACCGCCGACCCCATGACCCGCGTCACCGCCATGCTTCAGACCGTAGGCAGCGGCGTGGCGGACGCTGCACTCCTAGAAGAACAGGTCCATGGCGGACAGCGAACCATCCAGGTCTCCGCCTGGGTAGACGGCGAGTGGCGCTGCCAAATCGCTCTGCCATTCAGCGCCGGACAACCGCTTCATGTGCGACCCGAGCGCCTCATTGGCGACTGGCCGGTCACAGCGGACGTCGGACAAGCCCTGGATGCGGTGTACTCGGGTGTGTCCAACCACCCCGACGGCCTTCGCGCCTGGGTGAATGCCGTGGTGGACGTCTAGCCGCTACTCGTCGTCTCTACGAGACTTGCGTAGCCGAGCACGCAGTGCTTCCCGCTTCTTTCGACGGGCTTCCGCCGCTGCATCACCGGCTGGCGGTGCAGGACGGGCTGCACGTGGCACAGCCTTGGCTTCGGTTCCAAAGGACTCGCGACGCGGTGCCGCCAACTTCTCGGCCGGTGGGTCTTGGCGTGACGCGGCGGCATCACGAACGGGTGAGTCTCCCCCCGCGCGACGTTTCTCCATGCGCTCAGACCGACTCTTCGCAGGTCCCCCTGCGCGCAACGACTGACGCAACCGAGCCAGCCGGTCTTCACCACTGCCAGCAGCAGGCTCCGGAGGACTGCGACGCGGTGGGGGGGCTGGCGTGTTGAGGGGCCGCGGAGCCGGCGGTGGTGCCGCAGCTGTACGTGGGGACGGCGGCGTTGGACTCGACGATGTCTCACTGTTGTAGGTGCGACTGCGCGCGTGGCGCTCACGGGTTTCACGCGTTGGCCGTGGTGCGCCGCCAGAGGCTTCCAGACGGCTGCGTAGACGGTCAGCCCGGCTGCTTCCACTGCTGCGACGGGGAAGACGACGACGCTCGTTCACGGCGGCCTCTGCGGCCTTGCGTGCAGCGTCTTCACGGGCGCGGTCAATGGCTTCGCGGCCCTTACGGTCCAACTCGAGGGACCTAGCCAACGCGGCAATGGCAGAATCCAACGCGCTAGCAGCTTGGTCGGCCATGTCAGAAGCCAGGAGTGGACGGTCCACTTCACTCACCTCTAGCGACAAGCCGAGGGCCTTTGCAGCGGCGTTCTCAGCGTCGTCCACCACCCGTTCAAGGTCGGCCAGCGTCTGCTGAACCGCAGGCCCGACGTCGTCCAGATCACTCGCCGTGCTCTGAAGAGCTTCGAGGGTGTCACGGCAGCCGGTTGCGGCTTCTTGCGCAGACACCGCTGCATCGGACACATCACTCTGCGCTCTGTCGATGGCGGCCACATGGGCCTGGCGTTGAGTGATGGCTGCACGCGCAGCTTCCATGCGCTGAGTGGCTTCGCCAAGGGCTGCAATCGTTGCGTCCGTGCCCAAGCGAATCAGGTCGGCAAGGTCCAATACGGCATCAAGGTCCTGTGCTGCAGCCAGTCCCTCGCCAACGCGAACCGTGTCGCCTGCACGCACCCGAACGTCATCCGCGGCAGACTTCAGCGCTGCTAGCGCCGCTTGAATCGCGGGACTGTCGACACTCGCGGCATCCTTCTCCGCAGCAGTCACAAATCCCTGCGCTCTGGCGACCGAGGCACGCGCCTGGGACAGTGGATGACGGGCATCTGAGCGGGCTTCTTCCAGGCGACGGTCCGCTTCTGCGCGCTCTTCGTCCATTCGACGGTTTGCGTCTGCCAAGATCTCACTGACAGAGGCGGCGACCTCTTCTGCGCGTTCGGCAGACAGACGTGCCGCACGAACAATCGGCTCTGCAGCGGCAAGTTCCGCCACCAGAGCGACCATCGGTCCTGCGGCAGCCGCCTTCTTCGCCGCTTTTTCCGCGAGTGCTACGGCAGCCTGCGCTCGCTGGGCGACTTCGCGCGTGGACGCACGTTCGGCCAACTCAACCAAGTGAGCGACCTCGCTGGCGCGCACACGGGTCACTTCAACCGCTGCCCGCGCACGGCCTCCCAGGGTAGCAACCTCTTCGCGGACCGTCTGCAGAGCACTGGCCTCTTCAACGGCTCGGCGTGCGCTGTCGACCGCAAGCTCGACCGCTCCGGTCAGGTCCGCCGCGCAGGTCTCGGCCAGCTCGATGAGGGGCTGGACCTCAGGAGCCAGCAGCTCGGGGTCGTCATGAGTCAACCGCTCGACCAGGTCTGCGAGGCGTTCATAGGCCGCGCCAACCCGCATGGCTCCGCGACGTGCCGCGGCGAACCGGTCCAGAGCGTCGTCTGAGTCGGCGCGGGTGACTTCTTCGCGAGCGCCCTCAATGGCCGCGTCCACACGTTCGCGAATCTCACTCGCCCGGTCAAAACCGCCTTGAACCACGCGAACAGCATCATCACGTCGCCGCTTCGCATCACTGGCGCGCGACTGTGCTTCGTCTTCAGCAGCGGCCACCACAGTCTCGGACAGCTCACCGGCCTCGAGGGTCAGCGCTTCGAGTTCATCGCTCGCAGCCCGTGCTTGATTCGCGAGCGGCTCTGCCGCGACACGTGTGCTCGCACTGGCAACACCATCTGCTAAGAGCTGGAACTCGGGTCCGAGCGACTCGGCACGCATGACCATCACTTCCAGCCGGCGAATCCCGTCCGAGATGGACGCTCCTCGAGCGGCGAACGGAATGATCTCGCGTTGGGTCGAAGAGAGTAGGCCACGCAGCGTGTCTGTATGTGCCGCGACCTGGGTCCGACAGCGCCCCACCGTCTCGCGGGCCTCGGTCAATGCATCCGACTCGGTTCGCGCAGAGGTCAACGCCGCCTGAAGCGCACCGGAAGCGCCATCGAGTCGCTGTAGTAGCTGCTCCACACGGGCCGCAGCCTCATGGGTGGTTCCCATGGCCGACTCGACGACAGAAGCGGCTCCAGCTCCTTCGGCCGCGCGGCGAGCCCCCATTGTTCGCTGCACTTGAGCGGCGAACTCCGGCCCGAGACCTTCGAGCGCGGACATGGCCATCTGCGTATCTGGCGTGTTCCACCCACGGGCTTCGTGACGCGCGGCGGTCATGACCTCGGTCCACTTGCGCTGTGCATCTGCAACCGTGGTCTCAAAGCCGGTCAGACGCTCTAGCGCCGACGTGCGACGTTGGACGTCTTCATCAAGCGCTGCTGTCGCCTTGGCCATAGCCGAGTGCGCTGCTGGAATGTCTTCAGCAATGCGCTCACGGAACGAGCGCGCCGTGTCGGCATACCGAGCGGCCTCATCTGCATGAGCTTGGGTCTTGGCCTGCCGTGCGGCGTCGCGGGCTTCAGACGCCTGATACGCCGCAATATCGATGATCTCAGCGGCGACATCCCGCAGTCGAGTCGCTTCGAGGTGTCCACCATCCACCACGCGTGCGGACAGGGTGGCCAGCTCTTCTTGTGCGCTGGTCACTTGCGCCGAACAGAGCTTGGCGCTCTTTTGGGCCTCACTCACAGCATCGGTCAGGGCTTGAGCAGCCTGGCGCTCACGGCGCAGCTCAGCGAGCTCTCGGTTGCACGCCTCACGCGCACGCCGGGCCAAGTCGAGCACTTGGTCGGCCGAACCACTGACTTCCGCGGCACTGGACCGAGCAGAACTCAAGGCTTGCTGTGCGTCTTCGACGGTCGAGGCGACGGCAACACGGGCGGCATGCCCCCGCGCTTCTACACCCGCTCGCTGAAGCTCCGACCACGCTTGGCTGGCTTGGCGAATGGCGGTCCGTGCGCCGCCGCCCTGCACCTCTTTCGTGTCTTCCAGAAGCTGGTCCATGACCTGACGAACGCGAGCGGTCGCCGCATCTGACTGCTCCACCGCCTTAGCGGCATCCTGGCGGGCGGCATCTCGACGCGCCAGTGCTTCGGCTGCAAGCCGAGTCGCTGTGATGGCCTGCTCTACGCGTTCGCCACCGAGAACAAGCTGCGCATCGACGCGCCCCAGACACAAGCGGGCCTGCTGGGCGGCTGCCAGCGCATCCGTCTCATTGTCAGATGCGCGTGCGTCGCTGACTGCGGCCGCACAGGCGTCGCGCTCACCCATGAGGATGTCCACAATCGCAGACGCCCGACCAATAGCGGCCGTCGCTTCGTCTGTCGGACTGACGGCATTGGCGCTCTGGGCGCTCTCTAGACGGTCCGTGAGCCGAGTGAGCCGCTCTTCGAGAGTACGGTGAGACCGCTCAGCGGCATCCACGGCTTCGAGCCGCGCTCGGTCGACATCTGCGCGCAGAGTGTCGAGCAAGGAACTTGCAGCGGTGCCAGCAGATTCAGCAGCATTGGCGGCATCACGCAGGCGCAGAAGCGCGGCATCTGCTACCTCAGCGAGCGTTGCCGAAGCCAGGACCGAGGCCGCTTCTTCCGCGACACGCAAGGCACGCTCTGCCCGCTGACGCAGGTCATCCAGTCCTTGCTGCCCCGCTCCCGTAGGCAGCTTGTCCGACGCCATCTCCGAGCGGACCGCATCCGCAATTCGAGCCACCGCCCGGACACCAGAACGCGCGCGAGACACGGCTTCCGGCGCTTCACTACGGGCTTCTTCCACCCGCTCCATCTCGCCAGCGATCCGATGGGCCGAACGTCGAATGTCGGTCAGCGCGTCGACCGCTGCGGCCAGCGCAACGTCCGCTTGACGAGCAGCGCCGTGTACGAGGGTCAAGGTGATCTGAGCTTCCGCCGCAGACTCGTCCATGTCCACCAGATTCGACGCACCGCGTGCCGAGTCACGCGCCTTCTCCGCCCTACGCGCAGCCGACGTTGCCCGGTCGATGTCCGCTGCCGATTCGAGTCCGAGGTCTCGGCCTTCGTTGCGGCACATCTCGGCCAGCTCGGCGGCCAAGGCGGCCACACGGCCTGCACGCTCAACGACATCCGTGGCATGGGTCTGAACGCTCTGAAGCGTCATCTCACCGGCCAACGGCTCGACCGCCTCTACAATCCCCAAGACTTGGGTGGGTGCAGGGTCAAACACATCGTCATCGTCATCGAGCTCGACCTCAACAACGACAACCTCAACGGCCGCATCGTCGTCCAAGGGAAGCTCTGGGACGTCTTCTTCAATCGGCACATCGTCCGGCGACAGCGACTTCAAGGCCGTACGAACAGCTTGCCCGAGGCCCGGTCCTTCAAGCGCTCCAAGACCATCGAGTGCCCGAAGGAACTCAGACCCGCGGCGGTAGCGGTCGGACGGCGTTCGTGAGGTGGCACGCGCCAAGATGACCACAAGTTCTGGCGGATATCCCTCGCCCAGCTCAGCCATGGCCACTGGGCCTTCGCCACGGTGGATTTGCTCCAGGACCTCTTCCGCATCGCCCACGTAGGCGTGGTGACCAGTCAGCACTTCCACCGCTACCAGGCACAGCGCCATCAGGTCGCTCGACAATTCCTCAGCAGCATTGTCGATGACTTCGGGTGCGGTGTAGCGGAGCGCGTCACCGGGCAGCTTGACCGCGTCATCGTCTAGGAATCCGTAGATGTCTACGCGCGGCATGGCGTAGCCCAACACCTGAACGGCACCGTCACCGTCGACCAAAACGGTCCAGGGCGTCACAGCACCGTGAGCGTACACACCGACACGAGCGCCCATACGAGAGGCACGAATCAGCACCTCACCAACGCGGCGCAGGAACTCGGCGCAGGCGCGCGGCCCACAGGTGTTGCCAGCGGCCTTGAGGGTGTCCACCACCTCTCGAACCGAGAATCCAGGGTGCACTTTGTAGTTGAAGGCGCCCTGCTGGACCTCACCGAACAGCCCAGCCAGACCCGGAATGTTGGGCTGACGTAGCCATACATCGGCGTCCCCGAAGCCTCTACGCAGCTCCGCATGCGCTCGGAACGTCTTGTGAAACCAGACGGTAGCGGTGCCTGCGGCATCGTCCAGCAGCAGGTCAAACCCAGGTCCGGTGACGGTTCGCTGTCCTTGCCCCACGTGATCGACTCCTGTGACCGAGGGTATACCCTACGTCGCTAGGTCCGTAGCACGTCACAGCACCTTGACGGGCGGAGTCTGACGTAGGAAGTGGCCATATGGAATCGACCCCCCTGCCAACAAATCGAGCCGCGTCCCACCCTGTCTCCGTCGCACCCATGATGGAACGGACAGACCGGCACTACCGCGTATTCATGCGCGGAATCACAAAGCACACACTGCTGTACACCGAGATGGTCGTTGCCCAGGCGGTGCGTCATGGTCCCCGCGACCGACTGCTCGGATTCGACGCCGTGGAGCATCCCATTTCGCTCCAGCTCGGTGGAGACGACCCCGCATTGTTAGCCGAAGCGAGCAAGATCGCAGAAGACCTCGGCTACGACGAGGTCAATCTGAATGTCGGCTGCCCTAGCAGTCGCGTCCAGTCCGGCAACTTTGGCGTGTGTCTGATGGGCGACCCCGACCGCGTGGCCGACTGCATTGAGGCCATGCGCAGCGCCGTCAGCATTCCAGTGACCTGCAAGCACCGCATTGGCTTTGATGAGATTGATAAGTACGAAGACATGCAGCGCTTCGTCGCACGAGTGGCCCAGACCGGGTGTGACCGCTTCACCGTCCACGCGCGAAAAGCCTGGCTCCAGGGTCTTTCTCCCAAGGACAATCGCAACATTCCGCCGCTACGCTACGACGATGTGTACCGGCTCAAGCAGGAGTTCCCGAACCTTGTTGTGGAGATCAACGGAGGACTGCGCGTGGCGGACATTCAGAGCCAGCTGACCAAGGTCGACGCCGTCATGCTCGGCCGCGTGGCCTGGGACGACCCGTACAGCTTTGTGACCGTAGACGCCGACATCTACGGAGACGACTCCCCCACCCTGTCGCGCGAAGAAGTCGTCCGCCGCTACCTTCCGTACGCCGAAGACCGCCTGACCATGGGTCACCGCATCAGCCACGTGGTCAAGCCTATGCTGGGCCTGTTCGCCGGTGAAGTCGGTGCACGACTGTGGCGACGTCAGCTGACGGAGGGTGGAAACAAGCGCACCGAGAGCCTGACAGAGATTGTGGAGACAGCGCTCAGCGCGGTCCACAGCGCACAAGCTCGCTTTGCCGAATCTACAGCTGCACGTGCCCAAGCAGCAACCATCGCTGACATCGAACACGGGAGCTGACCTTGAAAAAGGTGCCCACACACGCCGACTACCCAGCTCTTGTAGAGCACCTCCAAGAAGCGGTCATTGGCGTGACCACTGGAAGCATGTTCGGCATGCCATGTGCCAAGCGTGGCGGTAAGGCGTGGCTCGGAGCAGCATTTGGTGGGGTCGTCTTCAAGCTCACAGGCCAAGCCCACACCGATGCTCTGGCGCTTGATGGCGCTGAGCTGTTCGACCCGTCCGGCAAAGGCAAGCCGATGAAGGCGTGGGTGGTGGTTCCGGCGGAGCAAAAAGAGCACTGGTTCGATCTGGGGCAGAAAGCTCTCGCGCAGGCCGACTGACCCAACAGGACGGACGGCGGGCTGGCTAACGGCCCCACATCCGCGGCTGCCATGAGCTGCGGCGGCGTTCAGACACACGCAGGCCACGCCGTTTTGGGGGCTAGACCGCTTCCAGGTCTACCAACGTCACTTCACCGCGCAGACCAAACGGCTCACGGTGCTGTGGCTCAAACCCTTGTGCCCGACAGCTCGCAAGAATCGTGTCGAACTCGTGGCTGATGCGAGCGCCAGCCTTGGTCGTCACTAGGTCTTCGGTCGGCAGGTCGAAGTCGTCTGCGCCGTAGTGCAGTCCAAGAAGCGCATCTTCGTTCTTGGTCAGCACACTGGTGCGAATGTGCGGGATGTTGTCGAGGTAGATGCGGCTCACGGCTAGCCAACGCAGGTACGACGCACTGTCGATTTCGCTACCGCCCAGCTCGTTGTTGTAAGGCATGTACGTCCAGCAAAGGAAGCTCGGAAGAGCACCGTTGCTCTCGGTCTGGAAGGTACGCAGGCGCTCAAGATGGCTCAAGCGCTCGTCCAAGCTCTCATCAAAGCCAATGACCATGGTCGCGGTGCTACCCATTCCGGCGTCCAAGATCGCCTTCTGTGCGGTGTAATAGTCCTCAACCTTGTACTTGAGCGGACTGTGACGCTTGCGGAAGCGGTCGTCTAGAATCTCAGCACCACCGCCCGTAATCCAGCGTGTGCCGCTCTCGGCCAAGATGCGCGCGCCTTCGTCGTAGGAGACCTTGCTCACCTTGCAGTAGAACATGAACTCGGCCACGGTGAACTCAAAGAAATCGACCTTTCCTTTGTACTTTTCGCGAATTTCACCGAAGAGCTTCGCGTAGTCCGTGATGCGCAGCTTGGGGTGGAAGCCGCCGTTGAAGCTGACCAGTGTACCGCCGAGCCCGAGCATTACGTCAATCTGCTGACAGACCTGCTCGGTGCTCAGCAAGTAGGTGTCTTTGGCGTTTGGAAGGCGGTAGAACGAGCAGTAGTCACACTTAGCAACACACACATTGGTGTAGTTGACGATGGCCATGACCAGATAGGTCGCTGCATTGGGCGCGTGGTAGCGGTTACGCACGAAGGTCGCCAGTTCTCGCAGGTCAGCGTCCTCTGCAACGCCGTACAGCCAGCCTGCCTCTTCGCGGGAAATGGACTCGTGAGCACGAACTTTGGTGCGAATGGCGTCGATCATAGCAACCCTCCGGTCTCAACCAGCTAACCCCGGCGTTTCAAGCAACAACGCCGCTTGCGGTTGCGTCTTCACACAAACCGAGAGTCCGTGTGGCCCCCCTCTACACGTTTGACAGCCCGAGATGAAACGCGACGCGGGCAGGCGATACGGCCACGACCTACCGAGGCCGACCATGCGCTTGCCATCTGTGTTGCTTCCCATCGCTATTTCGCTCGTAGGTTGCTCTGCAATCGCGGACGCCCCACAGCCAAACACACCCCACGAGGCCCCCGTGACCCTACAATCCCTGTCCCTGACCCAGCTCGACGGCACCCCGCTCCCCCCAGAGACCTTGGCAGGCAAGGCGGTCTTGTTCGTCAACGTCGCCAGTCGGTGCGGCTACACACGCCAATATGATGGCCTACAAGCGCTGTACGCAGACAAGGTGGACGACGGGCTCGTGGTCGTGGGCATCCCCTGCAACCAGTTCGGCGGACAAGAACCCGGCAGCGCTGAGGAGATTGCCACCTTCTGCCGTGTCAACTACGGCGTCAACTTCCCCATTCTAGCGAAGCAGGACGTCAACGGAGCCGACCGCTCAGCGCTGTACGCATCACTCATCGGTTCGAGTGCCGGCGGAGGAGCAGACGTCGCCTGGAACTTCGAGAAGTTCCTCGTAGCCCCCGATGGAACAGTCTCAGCGCGATTTCCGAGCAGTGTAGAGCCGAACAGCCCAGAGCTCATCGCCGCTATCAACGCACTGCTGTGAGTGTTTCCTGACACGAGGTGGGAGCAGACCTGCCCTAGCTGAAGACGAAGCCTGGGTTGTCGCTGAACTCTGTATGGGTGGCGCCTGACAACGCCGCAGGTGCGAATCATGGGGGTGCGCTGCGCTGTCGCGGGCAAGCCCAGCAGCGCTAAAGTCTGGACGGTTGGGTCCGATTGGGTGGGTGGAGGTCGCCCGTTTTGCGCCGATCTGTTCTAGCCATCGTCGCCCTGATCTCGGTCGGCTGCACACCTGACACCCCGTCAGGCTCTCTGTCCCCCCTAGATTTTGACCCGGTGGACATCCGAGACGAGCCCTTGCAGTCTTTGCCTGCCGTTCCGTACCAGGCACCCGAGCTGGTTCACCTTGGTGGGCTGCTCTTTCACGACGTGCGACTGTCGGCCGACAACTCCCTGTCTTGCCACAGCTGCCACAACATCGCCCAAGGCGGCGCCGACGGTCGGGTAGTGAGTGTGGGTATCGACGGAGCACTGGGCTCAATTAACGCCCCCACAGTGCTCAACAGCGGTCTCAACATCGCGCAGTTCTGGGACGGGCGGGCCCCGACCCTCGAAGACCAAGTGAACGGTCCCCTCACCCACCCTAGCGAGATGGGCTCGAGCTGGGACGACGTTGTCGCGAAGCTCTCCATTGACCCAGCGATGGTCGGGGCGTTCGACCGGGCTCTAGACGGACCTGTCACGCCGGCGAACATCCGGACGGCCATCGCCGCGTACGAACGAACGCTTCAGACTCCCAACAGCCCCTTCGATCAGTGGTTGCAGGGCGACGATTCAGCGCTCACGACAGCCGAACAGCGCGGCTACACACGGTTCAAAGAGCTCGGCTGCGTAGCCTGCCACCAAGGGAGAAATGTGGGTGGCAACATGTACCAAACCTTCGGAGTGCTCGCAGACTACTTCGCAGACCGCGGAGACATCACCCCCGCCGACCTCGGACGCTTTGCCGTCACAGGCGACGAATCGGACAGGTTCCGATTCCGCGTGCCGTCACTACGCAACGTGGAGCTCACAGCCCCCTACTTCCACGATGGCAGCGCCCCAAACCTGCCGTCCGCCATTGCAATCATGGCGCACTACCAACTGGGTCGACCGCTGGCCGAACGCGACGTGGACGACATCGCCGCGTTCCTACGCAGTCTGACCGGCACACTTCCTTCCACTGATGAGTACCTTCAATGATTGGGCGGAACATCCTGCGTGTCCAGGGAAGTGCGGCCGCCATCTTGATGGTGCTCACGGCCACTGCGTTGTGGCGGATGGGGCACACCTACGACGACGCCCACCGTCACACTCTCAATGCAATGACCACCACGCGTCATGCACAGGCGGAGCTTCGGCAGCACACCCTCATGATTCGTCTCGGGGTCTTGCAGAGCTACGACCCTCTAAACGACGACATCACAGACCTTCGACGTGCCCAGGTTCAGATGAAGGACTGGGCCAACACCGTAGTGGGGAAAGACGACGCCATCACGTCTGCGCACGCGGAGTTGACGTTGGCCACCGAACTCAAGGCCGCGCTGGTTGAGCAGTACACCTCGCAAGTATCGAAACACCGCAACTCGTTGATATACCTGCCCATCGCGCTCGATGCATGGAAGCAGTCTTCCGAGACAGGTACGTCCACTCCAGACCACATGGCCGCCGCCCAAGATCTGGTACGTCTTGCCCTGACCTACAACGCGGCTCCAACCGAGGCATTCCGAGCCCAGCTGGCGGAGACCCTCAGCCGCTCTGAACAACTGCCCCAGCTCTCATCGGCAACAACACGGCAGAGCTGGACCCTCCTCCTTCGGCATACCCGCATCGTTCTGGATGTGACCGAGCCGCTGAGCGATACCCTCGACCAGTTGCTCGAACCCGACATCTCACGCGCTGACCAATCGGTTCACACCGCCTACATGACCGCGTACTCGGGGTTGCGCCAACGTCAGGGCATGCTCCGGCTGCTCACTTACGCACTGGTGGTGGTCAGCGGGCTACTCTTCGCCGACCTCATTTTGCGCATTCGCCGCCTCTATGCGAGCCTAGAGCAACGCATTGCACGGCGCACCCATGAGCTTGCCGAGGTGGTCGCGGGCAGTAGACGCATCCTCGACAATGTGAGCGAAGGACTGATCTCGGTCGACCTTCAAGGAATGCCGGACTCCCAAGCCTCCACAGCACTGCGGAAGTGGCTCGGCGCCCCCGGAGACGCAGAGTCCATTTGGCAATGGCTCGGTCGCTTTGACAAGGAGCTCGGCCAGTGGTGTGAGCTTGGTTGGGAAGACCTAAAAGCGGGCTTCATGCCCCACGACGTTGTGCTGGACCAACTCCCCAACCAAGTGGAGCTCAACGACCAGATCATTCGAATTCGCTACAGCCCTATTATTGACGACGAAGGCAATCTACAGCGGGTCCTCGTCATCATGCACGACATCACGCGCCAGGAAAGAGCAGAGCGGAAACACGCCCAAGATGCCGAAAAACTGCAGGTGTTGATGCACGTCATGAACGACCGCGCAGGACTCGGCGACTGCATGGAGCAGACCTCCGACCTGCTGGACCAACTGCAGGCAACCACACAAGACCCGCTGGCCTGCAAGCGGCATCTGCACACGCTCAAGGGCAATGTTGGAATGTACGACATGCAGAGCATGATGGCCTGCTGCCACCAAATCGAGACGCGCCTCCAAGTCAACAACACAAGTGTGAGCCTGAAGGACATCGAGGAACTACGCGAGAAGTGGCGGTACTACGAAGAACTTGTTCAGCCCTTCTACCAAGCCGACTGTGCCCCATCGCGTGAGGCTGCCCAGCTCAAAGACATTGCTGGCTTGATCGAACAACGCGCTCCCTACGCACGGTTGGCCTCAACGGCAGCCAGCTGGAATCAAGAATCTATGGCCCTGCGTTTGGCACGACTCGCGCGCCAGACCCAGCACACTGCTAGGCGCCTTGAACATCAGGTAGACACGTGTATCCAGGACAACGGGCTGTTTACTCCCCTACACACGCTGGACTCACTGTGGGCAGTCGTGCCACACCTCATCCGCAATGCACTGGACCACGGAATCGAAGACCCAGACGTTCGCGCGGCACTCGGAAAACCTGCCCGGGGCCGCATTGTGCTTGCAACGCGACGCGCGGCAGACACCTTCGTCTTGTCGATTCGGGACGATGGAGCTGGAATCCAATGGCAGGCACTGCGAGACAAGGCCATGAAGCTCGGCATGCCCCATACATCACGCTCTGAACTGGAGGCGGTGTTGTTTGCCGACGGCATCAGCTCCAAAGACACGGTCAGCCAGTTCTCTGGCCGCGGCGTTGGCATGGCCGCCGTTCTACAAGAAACAGTGCGCCGTGGTGGCACCGTGTCCGTCCACAGCGAGCCGAATGTGGGAACCACCATCGAGTGTGCCATTCCTGGCATCTTCCACAGCATGGAACGAATGGTGGGCTAATCACGAAAACGGCCGCTCCCAAGTTTGGAAGCGGCCGTTTCATTTCAGTTCGACGAGACCTTAGATCTTGTCGCTTTCGAGCCAGCTGTAGCCACCTTCGAGCATCTTGACGCCTTCGGTGTAGTTGAAGGCGTCATCGTTGCGCCACATGTCGCGGAACCAGTCGTTGATGCGACGGCGAGCGGCGCGGGCAAACAAGTCGGCCAGCTCTTCCGCTTGCTTCGCGTCCGGATGGTTGGCCTTCTTCATCTTCTGCGCGCGGGCTGCACAGGCGCCAATAGCGTACAGCTCATTGGCGATTTCGACGGCACGGAACAGGAAGCCCTGCTTCTTCTCGAGCTTGGCTTGGTAGCGAGCCATGCCGTGGAAGACGGTGCGAGCGAGGCGACGTGCTGCGCGGTCACAGAAGCGAAGGTGCGAGCCGAGCTTACCGGCTGAGCGGTACTTAAACGGGGTCAGTCCCATCCAGAGGCTTGGGTACCACCAGCTGTAGAAACCAGCCATGCTCGGCAACGCGCCGACCATGTCGCCGATTCCCGCACCAGGCTTCACTGCGTTTCCAGCGACCTGCAGGTGCTTGTCCAAGGCTTCGCGCGCCATGAACAGGTGCATGATCTCGGAAGACCCCTCGAAGATGCGGTTGATACGGGCATCACGCATGGCGCGCTCGATGTTGGCCGGCTTCTCACCGCGAGCAATGAGGGACGACTCCATCTCGTAGCCACGACCACCGCGAACCTGCATGCCCTTGTCTAGGAGGTCCCAGTGACGGGTTGTGCAGAATTCCTTCGCCGCAGAGGCTTCCAGACGAATGTCGTAGCCTTGACGGTCAGCGAGCTCGTTGGACAATCGGGCGACCGACTCAATGGCGTAGGTGTGTGCGGTCATGTCGGCGAGCATGTGGGAGACAGCTTCGTGCTTGCCTACAGGTGCGCCCCACTGAACACGCTCACTAGCGAACTCGCGACACGCCTTGAGTACGTCGCGTGCGCCACCTGCGGTGCCACTCGGAATCGACAAACGACCGGCGTTGAGCGTGGTCAGCGCAATGCGCATGCCCATGCCTTCCTTGCCGAGCAGGTTGCCCACGGGAACCTTGACGTCCTTGAAGAGGATGACGCCGTTGGCGAGTGCCTTGAGGCCCATGAAGTGGCAGCGGTGCTTGACGGTGATGCCGGGGGAGTTGGCCTCAACGACAAAGGCGCTGATCTTCTTGGTCTCAGGGTTGCGGGCCATAACGACCATCAGCTCGCAGATGGTGCCGTTCGTACACCACAGCTTCTCGCCGTTGAGGATGTAGTACTCACCGGTCTCGTCCAACACTGCGGAGCTCGCCAACTTGCCGGGGTCCGAGCCAACCTGTGGCTCGGTCAGAGCAAAGGCGGAGATGGCGCCAGCAGCACAGCGCGGCAGGAATTCCTTCTTCTGAGCATCGGTTCCGAACAGCTTGACCGGCTGGGGCACGCCAATGGACTGGTGGGCGGAGAGCAGGGCCAAGACGCTGGCGTCGTACCGACCAAGCATCTCCATGGCCAGGCCGTACTCCACTTGGCTGAAGCCCAGTCCGCCGTACTCGGCCGGAATCTTCATGCCGAAGCAGCCGAGCTCGGTGAGGCCCTTGATGACGTCATCACCGTACTCTCCGGTGGCATCGATCTTGATGGGGTCAACGTTCGCAGAGAACCATGCGTCTGCCTTGGCAGCCCACTCCACGAATCGGGCGCTCGGGGCCACTTCCGGCTGCTCGGAAATCCACTCGTACTTGAAGTTGCCGAGGAAGATGTCCTTCATGAAGGAGCGACCCTTCCAGTCAGCGTCACGAGACTCCTCAATAAGGTCCCGTGTTTCGGCTTCGGCTTTGGCGAGTTCCTGCTCGGATGCTACGCGATTCATAGATGACTCCAGTTGAATGAACGCTCATTCACCTGGCGAGGCTCCCCCTGCAAGCGGGAAGTCTTGACGTTGCGTCACGAAAACGTCACTGACGTACACGTGAGCAAAGGCGGACTCTCAGCCGTCCACGCGCTGGTGGCCTCGCAACCTCCCTTTCAGCGGGTGCAAGCGGCGCAGACCGTCGGCACGCAGCTCGCGGCAGATGCATCCTAAGGGAGCCTCGTTCCTACGATCTCCATGGTTCGCAGTCCTAGACGGGGCTTGAGCCGTCCAGCCACACCGCTCGGACCGCCTCTGCAAACGGCTCCGGTTCCGCAAGCTTTCCGGCAACGTCCACCATGTCCTCACGCAGCGCGTCGTCTTGCCGCTCGCAGCGCACCCGAACAATTCCGTGCAGCCAATCTTCCATCTTGCGCTCGCTCTCGTGCTCTTCGTCAATCAGCCAAGCAAGACCGCGGTAGCCAGCAAGCAGAGCCTCTGCACTGGCCAGTCCGTGGTTGCGAACGGCAACGCGCATGGGACGAACGAACGTCTCAAGCGCCGTGTGAGACGTGCCATCCGTGCGGAAGACAGGCCAGTCGACGACCTCTCCTTCTCCCCAAGGTGTCTGGGCGCCAATGGCCCACGGGTTGTCGATGAGGTCCCAGGTGTCGGCATCGACCTCCCCCACACACAACGACTCAATGAACAGGTCCAGCAGAACGATGTCCTTGAAGGTCCCCGATGCCATCTCACTCGCCAAGTGGAGAAAGTGCTGAGCGTGACCGGTGAAGGCATCGCTGTGCGCTAGCCCCAGACGCCACGCAAGGTCCGCGGTCTTTTCATGACGCCCCTTGGTCTCGGCAATCGACGCAGTCAACCAGGCAATCGCGTCATCTGCCGACAGCGAATCAGCCTTGGCCACTACGTCGGCGTACCAGCTGTCATCGTCGTGTCCCATTTCCACCCTCGTCGTTTGGCGGCGCCCTAATCCGGCTGGCCCTGTGTGAGCCACCGCATGTCGTCGTCCCACGTCGACGCGCGCGCTACTCGGCAGGGTCCAGTCGGTCCAAGACCATTCGCACGGCCTGTGGAAGTCGCTCGCCAGGACGAAAGCCAGCCGCTTGAATCACCACGACCTCACTGCCATGACGAACCCACAGTGTGAAGATCTCGGAGCCCGGACCGGCTGACCTCTCGCCATCTCGCGTGGCAATGGCAGACACCATCCAGGCTTCGTCACCAAGATCTGGCACAGCGTCAGCGGTGTACAGCGTAGGCATGCTCGGCGTCATGGTGCGCGCCTTGGAGAAGCCCTCACTGAACTCGCTGTGCAGGCCAATCAGCGTAGAGGCGGCCCCGTCGGAGTCACAGCGCAGGAAGAACGACAGCACCGACCGATCACTGCGGGAAGCAGACCGTGTGGCACCACCGAGAACATGGTCAAGAGCGGCCTCAACCTCGGGTGCAGGAGCTCCGAACAACAAGCGCCGCAGGTCCTGTTCTATGAGCGGACTTGTCTGTGGGAACCAACGAGCCTCCATGACCGCCATTTCCATTCCTTCCAAAATGCGCTCATCTGAAGGATCAGCGGGTGCCTCACTGCCGTAATCTTCGGGAACAAACAGCGTCCGTGAGCGCGATGGCGGGTCGGCGAGCACCTCCAGCGTGCGCGGCAGCCCTCCGGCAGCAGCTTGCCAGCGCATGAACGCCGTTCCCTGGCCGTAGGCAACCCAAGTGCCGAACGACCACACGCCGACAGGCCCGTCCTCATCCCAGCCTTGACCGGCGTTGATGACCTTCTCCACCGCTTGCAGGCCCAATGCCTCCGCCACCCGAGACTCTACAAAGTTGGCATGGCCTTCGGTGACGCCGCGTAGGGCCTGAAAGGCGTCTACATGCTCGGGGTGCTCAAACTGGTCGGCAATCGCAAACTGTTGGTCTTGGAGTGCATGGGCCATCTCGTGAGCGAGCACCAGTCGCGTGACATGGTCGAGCGCCAATGGGTCGTCTTCTACGTGAGAGGCCACACGAGCCATGGCGTCCGGGGCGACGAGCAGAATGCGTTCTGCCAGCGCATACTTACCGGCAATCCCAGCAGAACCCGCGTCACGAATGAACCGGTCGCGCAACCAGTCTGGCGCGTCTGGACTCAACGCGTCGTAAGTAGAACCTGCCTCATTACGCACAATCCGGTCCAGATCCGACTTTCGACCCAGTCGTACAAACGGAACTTCTTTGAAGGGGATGCCCGCAGCTGCCTCGACCAATGGGACCAGCTCACGCACCACTGCGTTCAAGTGCGCCTCGTCCAAGTCCGACGGCGCCGCCAACACAGTTGGGACGGTCTTCTTGACGCACCCCGCCATGAGTAATCCGAGCACCACAATCCACTTCATCGAGCGCCCTCACAGTCCAGACGCGCTAGGGTGCCATGCGCCAAGGAGGACGTCGTGGCCCGAAACCTGATTGCTGCCATTCAAGAGTTTGACGAGAGCGACCGCACGGTCCAATTAGTCGATGCTGTCATGCGAATTGTTCCGTATGCCCCCGACTATCGTCACGCAGGGCAACTCAAAATGCTCGCCCAACAACTTCACGTTGCCCCGTCGCCGGAAAACATGAACCGCATCCGCGTTTTGGCGCAGGAAGACCGAGTTGGAGACGCTTTGTGGATGGCATCCGCACTCGATACAACCGACAAAGCGTACGGTGTGTACTCGGGTGTGAAGCAGGCCGTGAATCTGTTCTTCGGTGGTAAACGCCGCAATGTGGACTTTGATGGCGCACAACGCAATGACGCGGCCCTCAAGGCACTCGGCATTGCGTACATGGTGCACAAAGCCATTCCCGGAACCATCAGCGAAAAGGCCCATGCCTTCGCTGAATACGAGTCCGGCCAGATGCTCATTGCCTACTTTGCTGGCATGGAAATCGCTCTCCCATTCGCTGACAACTTGGTCACCGAAGGCCCTGGCTTCCTGGACAAGCTGCTCACCACAACCCTGAGCAAGCAAATTCAGCGCCTGAGCGCCATTCCAGGCGTGGGCTCGATGGACGGTGTGCAAGACACGCTGACAGCCATCAGCGGCAGCCTAAAGAACGGCGTGAACCGAGCCCAGGACAAGGCACCGAAGCTGGCAGACGCCGCTCGTCGGTTCGTTCCTGCGGTCAGCCATATGGCAGATGTCGCCACGGGCGTTGCCGCACAAGGCGTTGACCTGATGCCTGTGTATCGCTTGCTCGGTGCTCGCTTTATCGCTGAAGCGACCATCCGCCGCGGACACGTTTCGTAGCGAGACTCGATTTCGGTAGCTCTGGGGATCAGCTTAAAATCCCCGGAACTCGAATGCCGGGCCACGAATAGGTGTCGCGGCACGGAAGTCAGAAGTCAGAGGTCAGAAGTCAGAGCGGGCCAGACAAGCTACCCAGCGAGCTTAAAGGGACAGCATCTTTTGGGGCATCCCATCATAACTTGAACAGTTGTCACCTCCCCTGTCGCACCCGGCATGAGCCGGTTGTTCTGACCTCTGAAATCTGACCTCTGACCTCCCACACTACGGCGGTCTTCACATTGACAAGACCCTCGTCGGAGACCTTCATGTCCAAGTACCCCACCCTCCTCGCTCCTCTTGATCTGGGTCATGTCACCCTCAAGAACCGCGTTCTCATGGGCTCTATGCATGTGGGTCTCGAAGAAGAATTCGGGCCGCTAAAGAAGATGGCGGCGTACTTTGCGCGCCGAGCAGAGGGCGACGTTGGGCTCATTGTGACCGGCGGTGTCGCTCCAAACCGTGCCGGCTGGGTCAAGCCTTTCGCAGCCAAGCTGTCCAATCGCTACGAAGTCTTCAAGCACAAGTACGTCACCGACGCTGTGCACGAAGCTGGCGGACGCATCGCCATGCAGATTCTCCACGCCGGGCGCTACGGCTACCACCCGCTGGCTGTCGGTCCGTCTGCGCTGAAGTCCCCCATCAGCCCATTCAAGCCACGTGCCTTGAGCAATCGCGGCGTCAAGCGCACCATCCGCGACTTTGTGAACTGCACCGTCAAGGCGAAAGCGGCTGGCTACGACGGCGTCGAGATAATGGGAAGCGAGGGCTATCTCATCAATCAGTTCATCGCGTCGCGCACCAATAAGCGCACCGATGGCTGGGGTGGAAGCTACGAAAACCGCATCAAGCTGGCGGTTGAAATCGTACGCCAGTGCCGCGAAGCGGTCGGTCCTGAGTTCATCCTCATCTACCGCCTGTCCATGCTCGACTTGGTGGACGACGGCAGCACGTGGGAAGAGGTCGTCACCCTTGCCAAGCGCGTAGAGGCCGCTGGTGCGAGCATCATCAATACCGGTATTGGCTGGCATGAAGCCCGTGTTCCGACCATTGGCACCATGGTCCCACGCGCCGGGTTCACCTGGGTCACAGCACGCTTGAAGGGCGAAGTTCAGATCCCGCTCATCACCAGCAACCGCATCAACATGCCGGATGTTGCAGAGCGCGTCCTAGCCGAAGGCGACGCCGACATGGTCAGCATGGCCCGCCCCTTCCTGGCGGACCCCGACTGGGTAAAGAAGGCGGCCGAAGAGCGCGAAGACGAGATCAATACGTGCATCGCGTGCAACCAGGCCTGCCTCGACCACATCTTCCAGAACAAGAAGGCAAGCTGCCTGGTCAATCCAATGGCCTGCCATGAGACAGAATGGTCTCTGACGCCGACACCAGCCAAGCGCAACGTGGCCGTGGTTGGTGCTGGGCCCGCTGGACTCGCCGCGGCAACCACTGCAGCACAGCGCGGACACGACGTCACCCTGTTCGACTCGGCACCCGAGGTTGGCGGCCAGTTCAACATGGCCTGCAAGGTCCCGGGCAAGGAAGAGTTCTCAGAGACCCTGCGCTACTTCCGCCGTCAAATTGAGCTCACGGGCGTCACCCTGAAGCTGAACACACGCGTCAGCGCAGACGACCTGACCGGCTTCGACGCCGTCATCCTGGCAACCGGCGTGACACCGCGCGTGTTGAACCTGCCTGGAATCGAACACAGCAAGGTGCTCTCGTACATTGACGTGCTCAAGAACGACGCCACCGTCGGCAACAACGTAGCCATCATCGGTGCTGGTGGTATCGGCTTTGACGTCGCTGAGTTCTTGCTGCACGACGGCCCCTCATCGAGCCAGGACCGCGACCGCTTCCTTGCCGAGTGGGGTGTCGACAAGACCTACGCCAAGCCCGGAGCGCTCACCAAGAGCGCCGAAGTCCACGGCGTGCGAGACATCACTCTGTGCCAACGCAAGCCCGGAAAGCTCGGCGCAAACCTTGGCAAGACCACAGGCTGGATTCACCGCTCGTCGCTCAAGAAGCACGACGTCACCATGCTCGCCGGCTGCACCTACGACCGCATTGATGACGACGGACTGCACGTCACCATCGACGGAAAAGCACAGGTCATCGCCGCTGACAACGTCATCATCTGCGCCGGCCAGCTTCCACTACGCGAGCTCGAAGAGCCTCTCAAGGCCAAGGGCGTGACGGTGCACCGAATCGGAGGTGCGGACGTTGCCGCTGAGCTCGATGCCAAGCGGGCCATTGAGCAAGGAACCCGCGTAGCCAGCAAGCTGTAGGCCCACATCATGCGCTGTGTGACCTACAACTTGAACGGCCTCGACGACACCGATGTAGACGTGCGTACCGAGTACGCCATCTTGTCGCTCCTGGTCGGTGAGCCCCTCCAAGACGTCTTGTTGGGCCTACGAGACCCCGACCCTGCTCCCGACGTCATCTGCCTACAAGAAGTCACCGCACGGACCTTCCACGCACACGTCAGGCCCCACTTAGTCGGCGCTGGCTACACGCTCTTCCCGGCTGAGCCGAGAGAACGAGAGCACTTCGAGGTCATTGCCAGTCGCATTCCCATGCGTGAACAGCGCGTGGACCCGCTCATTGGTTCCCTCTTCGGACGAGAATTCGTCGCCGTTCAATTGGACTCCGGAGTGTGGGTACACACTGCCCACATGGACAGCCTCAAGGACGGTAAACACGCCCGTCAGCGTCAGCTACGCGAGATCTTCTACGACCTGAACCAACGCTCGCCCAGCCTGTTTCTAGGAGACACGAACCTACGCGATTCGGAAGTCCCAGACGTCCTACCTAACGGCATCGTAGACGCATGGGAGGCTGCCGGTAGTCCCGCCTGGGCCAAGAACACCTGGGCTGGAAAGATGCGCTTTGACCGTGCGTACGCGTCTGGCCTAACGGTGCAGAGTGTCAAAGTGACCGGTCGCAAGCCCATGGATTCCACAGGTTCCCCAGCGTCGGACCATGCGGCCCTGTGGGTGACAACCACCTAGACCCAGGCACAGCCAACGTCGACAGTCTGTTGCCAGGCCACGCCAAGCCCCATGCCAAGCAATAAACGACCGGCAACAAGTGCTCGCCAACGCCGACTCCGTCCGATTCTATGGCTTTGCCAGACTGATTGGCACCCCTTCCGGTAGTCTGTCCGCAGAACATCAGCTTCCACGCTCCTGTTCACCCCTGCAGAACGATGGGAGCGGGTGTTGCTTCACTCCATCGCCGACGCGAGACGCTGGTTCATCACAGGATGGCCGCCTTCCCGCGCTGTCCCATCGCCCCAGCACAGTGCTTTCATCGCTCAAACACGCGAGTCGAGCCGGAGGATTCTGTGGGCCGCGGTCGCCGTCTTAATGGTGGCAAATGGCCTCTTCTGGCTCGAAGACCCTTGGGCATTTGCGGACTTTCCGCAGCTCGTCCCCATTTTATCGCAAGGGCGGGCCGCTGTTACGGGCCTCGGGGCTCTGACGCTGATGGCCGTTTGGGCACAACCGCGGTGGGCGTACGGAATCGGCATCACCAGCGGTCTCGTCGGCATGGCAATTCTCTGCCATACTCTTGGTCGCTGTGGCGACCTAACAACGCCATGGCCCTACTTCACCCTGCCCTTTGCCTTGGTCAGCATCGGCGCGTGGGCCCAACCCTGGGTACGCACGGTAGGACTCGGCGCCCTCGGGGTTGTGCAATGCGCCACCTTCCTGTGGACAGACCCAAGCATCACCGCAGACCCAATGGCCCGCATCGCCGTTGGATTCATGTCGTTTGTTCTGTTTCTGTGCCTCATCTTCGGTCTGATGGCAGACGAAACCCGAGTTCGAGGCTTCATTGCCAAAGACGAGCTGAACGCAGAACGCCGCCTGCTGTCCGACCGTGTTCACGAGCAAACCCAGGTCGTCACTGCCCTGTCGCGCCGACTCGGAGCAGCGCGAGAAGTGGAGCGAGCCGCTATCGCCCGAGACCTCCACGATGACGTTGGCCAGAGCCTGACAGCCGCACAGCTCGCAACAGGTCTGGCTCGGCGCCGGTACGCCCAGGACCCGACCAGCATCCACGCCAACCTGGCCCTCATCGAGTCGAGCCTCAAGCACATGGCGACCCAGACCGGACACCTGTTGAAGTCGGTTCGTTCGTCCATTGTCGATGAACGCTCCCTAAACGGGGCGATAGACGCGCTGGTCCGACGTACCGGCGATGTTGGCCAAGTCCAAGTCCACTACGAGGGCGTGGACACGACCATGGAATGCTCTACCGATGCCAGCGTTGCAATCTGGCGGTGTAGCCAGGAAGCTCTCACCAACGTTCTACGGCACGCTTCCTGCCGAAAGCTCACGGTGACACTGTCCATCCAAGGGCCAGATGTCGTGGTGGACGTTCGAGACGACGGTGTAGGGTTCGACCCCGGGCAACCCACACAACGGCTCGGGCTCCTTGGCATGCGCGAGCGCGCCGCCACTCTAAACGGGTCCGTTCAGGTGACCTCACAGCCCGGCGAGACCCTAATTTCTGTTCGCATTCCCAAGAGAGCTACCCTGTGATTCACGTCTTCATCGCAGACGACCACCGGATTGTACGTAGCGGACTGCGCGCCGTGATCGACGAAGAACCCGACATGCAAGTGGTCGGAGAAGCCGGCAACGGATGGGACGTCTTGCATGCCCTTGAGCAGCCCGAGTGCGCGGTAGATGTACTCATCTTGGACCTCTCCATGCCCGTGCTCGGCGGATTTGAGGTCCTTCGTCGGGCGCGTAAGCTCCGGCCTGCGGTGCAGGTCTTGGTGCTGTCCATGTACCCACGTGAGCACTGGGAGACGCAGATGCAGTCTGCAGGTGCTGCGGGCTACTTGAGCAAGTCGGATTCCGACACCCAGCTCATTGACGCCCTTCGCACCGTCGCCCTTGGTGAACCCTACTTTTCAGTCTTGCTGCAAGACGAGCCCACCTTGGACACCGCTCCCCCACACCAAGCGCTCACCGGGCGCGAGCTTCAGGTGTTTCTCCTGGTCATCGAGGGCCGCTCGGTGATGGACATTGCTGCAGCGTTGAATCTTGGTCAGAGCACAGTGAGCACGCACATGGCGCGTATTCGCGCAAAGCTACAGGTAGATACCGTAGCTGCCATGGTCACCTACGCTCACCGTGAAGGGCTCATCGCCTAAGGAGACAGCCCCTAGCCGAACAGCCCGGTGAACCATCCCCACGCCTTCTTGGCAATGTTGGCGACGACCTTGGCACCGCTGCTGACAGCCTTCGCAACGGCCTTCGCGGCCTCGGCAGCCATTCGAGCGGCACTCGCAATGGGACGCAAGAAGAACTTCGCCGCTGATGCCACGCCGGAGAGCAACCCCTTTGAGACTTGTGTCATCGCGGGAATACCGTCGGTGAGCTTAGCGAGGGCCCCAATGCCCTCGTTGTCGTGGTGGTTCCGCAGCGCCGTCTTGATGCCGCCCTTCACGTCCTCGGTGACACCGTCGACAGCGTTGGATACGGTGTCCTTACCGGCAGTCTCCACGTGACCAAGCACCCCTTCCGTCTCTTTCAGGACCGGGGAGATTGCTACGGGCAGCACGACCTTGCCGCCAATGTCCTTCACCTTCACCCCGGTCTCGCCGACGACGAGTCCCCGTCGAACATGGCCAATCATGCGACGGCCTGCTCCGGCAACCATGCCGCCAAAGCTGCCAACCGAATGGCCGAGCAATCCACCCAGGCCAGACAACGGCGCTGCTCCAGCCTCTACGGACCGGTCAATCAGCACGTGTCCAGCCAGCTTGATGCGCGTCACAATACGCCGCACACCATCGAGAATCGCGCTGATGACCTCTGTGACCTGGACCACGGCATCGTCAATGCGTGCTTCCCAGTCCCCATCAATGAGCGCCTTCGGGTCCAGCGATTTCACCTGGCCAATCTTGCCGACGGCAGAGGAGACGGCACCGCCAAGCGTAGAGATCAAGCTGCCGGCCTCGGCAATTCCAGATCTCACCAAGTCGCCAAGCGCACTTCCAGTCGCTTCAGACGCCTGCCCAACTGACGCGAACGCCCCGGTGAGCGCAGACTTCAGCGAGTTCAGCAGTCCCGAGCCAAACGTCATGGCCTTCTTGACCTCACCAAAGGCCTTGCCCGCACCCCCGGTTGCAGCGCTGCTGACGGTGGACTTCGCGGCGTCGATGGCATCCCGCCCGGCGCTGTTCTGACTGGCCTTTGCATCATCAATCGTGGTTGGCGCTCCCTTGCCTTCCGGACGGTACATGCCGGTGAACGCCGCAGCGGTGAGGTCCCCTGGGTCCGCAGAGGGAATCACGCCGCTCTCTGCCAGCTTTTCGAGCGGAAGGCGCAGCGGAAAGGAGGGATCGATGGTGAGAACCATGCCCACGCCCGCACCAACCCCCAAGGCCGCCCCGGCTTCTGCTTGTGCGCCCGTCTTGTGAATCTTCGCGTAGAGTTCCCCGCTCGCCTCCGCTCCAGCGCCCGCCCGAACATTGCCCTCTACGCCAATCAAACCGAAGTTCAGCCCGCCAGCGCCGAGCTCAGCGCGGACTTGCCCGCCGGCCTTGGCGCCTGCGAAAGCCCCGACCTGCCCGCCCAATCCAAAGCCCGTCAATCCGGCCTCAGCATTGCCAGACGCATGGGCCTGGGCCCCAACGAACGCTTCGCCTTCGGCCACCGCGTCTACGTCGACCCCGCCGAGTGAGCCGCCAGCCGTGACCATGCCCGACGCTTCGGCACCTGCCATGGCCTTCGCAGCACCGGTGACACGGGCGCCTTTCCAGCTCGCTTCAGCCTCTCCAGTCACACCCGCCTTTGCACCCGCGAATGCCTGTCCATCTGCCTTGGCACGGACAGCGGCAAGAGCAAACCCGTCTCTGTTGATGCCGGCCTTTCCGCCGACATGTCCGCTAATTATGCCGCCAATGGAGGCCTCCGCGTTGGCCTTGGCCTTGACGCTACTACCGCTGACAGTCGTACTTGCTCCTGCGTTGCCTTCGATTCCAACGAACGTCTTCCCGCCGACAGAAGCGCCCGCCTCACCCTTGACCCGACCGCCCAGGTTCGTCTGATGGGTAGCCCCCGCATCCACTTCAGCGGCCACACCAGCCGCGACAGAGGCGTTGACGCCACGTTCCACACCACCGCTGGTCCACGTTTCTCGCTGGCTCGCTTTCGCGTCTAGCCGGGCGTCGGCGGTACCGTTGATCCCTGCTTTTCCGACAGTCTCGTTCCCGAAGGCGTCGGTGCCTTTGGCGCTGTGCTGTGCGCTGCCAGACGACTTCTTGCCAAAGCCAGCGGTGGCCGTGGTCTTCTTTTCGGTGTTCGTATTTTCAGACGAAATGCCGGTATTGGTATCGGTGACCTCGTTGGCGCGGTTCTTCTGAAACGAGTCGAGGTCGAGACCGCTCTCGTCGCCAATGCTTCCAATGGCGAGGTGACGAAGCATGCTGTCGACCGCGCCGTGCTTGCCCTGTGCTTTACCGGCATCGCCTTCTGAGTACGCGTCGCCATCGCCCGCTTCGCTCGGGCCTTGTTTCTTTAGCTCATGCCGCTTTTTCTTGCGTGTGAGCTTGCGTTTGAGAGCTTCGGCGTCCTCTTTCTTGCCCTTGAGCGCACCCTTGACCTTGTCGCCCTTGGACTTTTTGGTGTGCTCGACTTCGTAGCCGGAAGCGCCCTTCTCGAAGTCGCCGTCTCCGGAGTAGATGCCACGCTTCTTGTTGAACGACCGGGAGACCTCCGACGTCTTCGACTTCTTTCCGTCGAAGTCTTCCTGGTTGACCTCCCGCTTGACGTAGGAGCCTCCGTCGCGTTCGCGCTCTTCGTACTGCCGCGTCCGTTGCGTCTTCTCACGTCCTTCCTTCAGTGTGCTCCGGTTCGTGCGGGTTGTGCCGTCCACACCGGTCTTCGAATCGGTCTTCTTGACGTCTCGACCCTTGCCGCGTGCGTCGGCATTGTAGGTGTACGACTTGCCGGATGACTGCCCATCACTGCCTTGCTGCTGCACGCCGTAGCTAGCGTCACGGCCGAACTTCCAGTTTCGTTGTGCACGCCCGCCACCCTTGATGAACTTGCCGGACCGCTTTTTCTTTTGTGTCTGAAGAACGCCCGCGGCCTTTCCGCGCTTTCCCTTGCCATCGCCCATTGAGCCAGGATTCCATTCCGACTCCGCGACGGTGTCCACGAGCGAATTGACTGCCTGATGGGGCATGCCCGGTTGAGCCGCGCACAACGGGTCAACGAGCGTCTCGGCAGCCGACGGTACCGCCTGAAGCGGGTCAGTAAGCGGGTCAGCGCTCTCAGTTGAGACGGGCGCATCCGCTTGCGGTAATCGGTCGACGTCGAACACAGAGACCTCGGGCTAGGAGGCAATTTAAGGCCTCCATGGCAGTCTCTGGCTGATGTCGATGTATCGCTACGCCGAAACGACTACGGGCGAGGACGCGTCATTGTTCCATCATTCGGAGGCGTGGGCTCACCCGTCGCGGGACGACGAGGACCTTGAATCATCTCAGGTCCAGTTGGTTCGGCCTCCGGTGGCGGAGCCATCTGCTCTTGGACCCGGTCACGCTCGCGAATGCGTTGCTCGACCGTCACTACATAGCGGCGAGAACGGCCATTTCCGAGGGTCACAGCCGCTGCACGGGCCGCGGTCAAGCTGCGCTCAAATCGACCCATCGCTTCTTCGGCGACTGCCAAGTTGAACTGCGCCCGTCCGCGAACCTTGCTCTCAGGGTGCTCCGCCAGTCCTTCGTAGACTCGGATGGCGCCTTCGTAGTCGCGGGCGCGCATGTAGTTCTTGCCAAGCTTCAGCTCTGAACTCTTCTTGCCGCGTGCGTAAAAGGACCGGTACACAAGCATCGGCGTTGGCGCGATGCGACGGCCGTACGAAGCACCGGCGCGGTACGCAGACAAGCGGACGGTCTCAACCTGAGACGGCAGATTCCGCATGGCCTGGGCGCGCGAGTCACCCCGTCCGGTCCAGCTGTAGCGATCCGTGCGGTCCCGAAGGTCGTCCAGGATTCGCTGGCCGTCTGGCTGGTAGATGCGCCAAGCGGTGAGCACGCGGGTGCGGCGGTCCACCGACCACTCGGTCGCGTTGTACTTGCGACCATTGCTATCGGTGCGTTCGACCTGGCGTTGGGTCACGTCATCGGAGGTGTCCGAGTCGAAGGCCTCTAGGGCTACGATACCCTGACATCCGGCATCACGGCAGATCTTGGTCGCCGTACGCCAGGACATCTCGCGGGCGAAGAGGCTCTGCTCACGCTCGATTCCCGATGGCTGCACAACGTCAAAACGAGCACTCGTTGCCAACATCTCTCGCAGCCCGCGAACCGTCTCGCGACGCCCCTCGGTGTCGGCGCCAATGGCCTCGCCGGTCAGCGCGCCTTCCAGCACGCCCAAGATGCCTTGTCCGATGTTCGACGCACCAGACCGGTCGATCACAGCCACCGTCTGGACCGTAGACGGAACGGCGACATCCGCAGCGCGGATCATCTGCATTTGCACCTTAGGCCCACAGGCCGTCGCAAGAATGCCCACGAGCAAGGCGGCGGCTACGCGAATGGTCATCATTCCCTCCATACACAGCACGTCCTACCACATTCCGGGCAGGTTACGCCCGCCCGCCATGTCTACCTACGCCACACGAGACGTCCTCCGCCTGTGCAAGCTGTCCACCCACCAGGTGCGACAGCTCGTCCGCCAAGGCTGGGTGACGCCCGACCGCGACAGCCGCGGTCGCCTGCAGTTTGACCTGGCCATGATTGGCCGTCTCAAGCGTGCGCACCAGCTCATCCAACAAGTGCCAGCACGTCGCCTGGGAGCTGCGCTGCGCAGAATGCAGGGCATGCCAAACCTAGACAGCGTCTTGGTGGTCGGCGGCGAGCTGGTCATCACGGATGGCACGGGTATGTGGGAAGCACGCACCGGACAAGTCCCCATGGACTTCGAACCCCCCGAATACTCGGTCCTTGCCGCCCTTCCCGTGCCTACGGCCATCCCAGTTCACACCGAAGAGTGGACCGCAGAAGATTGGTTTGAGCTCGGCTGTGACCGAGACGGCTACGACAATGAAGGCGCCAAGAAGGCCTACCTGAGCGCCCTGGAGATGGACCCCAAGCACATTGACGCACGCATTGGTCTGGCCGGTATCCACGAATCGGAAGGCGATACCTACGCCGCCATCTCCCTACTCGAGAGCGCTGTGGAAGATGACTCTGGCAACGCCGTTGGTTGGCAGCTCTTGGCCACCTGCCTGGCACAAGCAGGGCGCGATGACGAAGCGCTCGTTGCGTTCGACAACGCGATTGACGCCGACCCGTACGTTGCGGACGTACACCAGGGCGCGGCCCAAGTCTGCACCCGTCTGGGCCTCACAAGCCGCGCCGCTGAGCACAACGCCCTGTACAAGGAACTCGCTGAGGACAGCTGGTGACGCACCACGTCGTGCTCATTCCTGGCTTCTTCGGCTTTGTGAACCTGGGCGACCTGACCTACTTCACGCACGTCCGCACACACATCACCGCATGGGCCCAGACACGCGGTCTGGACGTGGTCGTACACCGTCCCAAGACGCCTCCCACAGCGTCCATCGCTGTTCGCGCGCGCGTGCTCTACGACCTCATTGAGAACGAAATCCCTGTTGATGACGGTCCCATTCACCTCATCGGCCACAGCGCAGGTGGCCTCGACGCGCGCTGGCTCACCTCCCCTGTTGCCGTCATCGAGGGCGCAGACAACCTCAACGCCGTCGCCTCTCGCATCAAGACCGTCGTCTGCGTGAGCACCCCTCACCGCGGCACGCCCATCGCCACACTGTTCAGCTCCGTCATGGGCGGCAAGCTGTTGCGCTTACTGTCCATCATCAGCACCATCACCCTTCACGGTGGTGACCTACCGCTGTCGCTGGTGACCAGCATGATTCGGGCGTTCAAGAACGATGACCAGAGCGCCCTTGGCGACGTCGACGAGAACATGTACAGCACCTTGGACGCCTCGCTCACCGAAGGCCTCAAGGCGTTCGTCAAGGAGATTGGCGTGGACCAACGCCTTGTCGAAGAGCTTTCCACAGGCCGCTCCATCGAGCGCGACTTCCTGCTTCGCGACCGCGACGGCATCCGCTACGCATCGGTCGCCACCGTTGGTCAGCGACCCGGACTGCGCACGACCCTACGACAAGGCGTTCGACCCGACCATCACGCATCCCACGCCCTGTACACAGCGGCATGGTCCGTGGCAGCAACCACCGACCTTCAGCCTCCAAACGGCTCGGTTGATGCCTCGGGCTCCAATATCGAGAGCATCGACAATGACGGTATCGTCCCCACCGCCTCACAGCTTCGCGGTCATGTCATCACCACCATGCACGGCGACCACCTAGACGTCCTCGGCCACTACTCCGGGCGCGACGCCACCCCGCGACACTACGACTGGCTACGCTCGGGCAGCCAATGTGACCTCGAGCGGTTCAGCAAGACGTGGGACCGCATCTGGGAGTTCGTGTTCCCGCGTGACGAATAAACGCAGGAACATAGGTCCCATCCATCAGTCCGTTGGCCACACGCCATAGGGACCGCCGGTACTTCCAACGTTCGAGCGCGACCCATCGACATCGGTCATGGCTGGGTCCCCGGCGTCACGTAGTGGCGAGCTGCTGATCAAGCCAAAGTCCCACACGCGCGCGTTCGAGCTGAACACATTTCGGTATCCAGGTTCGGACGTCGTCATGCCGTCACCGAAGCTGCTCTGCTGGACATTGGTGTAGTCCACCGTGCCGTTCGAGAAGCTGTTGGTGTAGCTCAACATCGGAGCCCATGAGGATGCACTCCACATCGCACCGCCACTCTCGTCCGAGCCGCAGACAGCCATGTTGTCGTAAAAGGTAGAGTTGCGAACCGTCACATTGACTCCGTTCGGGTCGCTCACCCCAATGGCCCCTCCGCCGCAGACCGAGCCCTCGGTTCCAATGGCGCGGTTCCCCACAAAGTCCACGTTGTTCACGGTCAGCGTACCCGACGACACCTCGATGGCCCCGCCGGTGGCCGCGACACCGTTGGCTTCGTTATCTCCAAAGCGCCCGCCATTGATAGTGACGGTACTACTCCGAATCTTCAGTACGCCGCCGCCGCCGCGGTTGTTGGTATTTCCAATCGCCGTCAGACGGATGAACTCCACGTCGGAGCCCCCGTCGATGAGAATTGTGCCGCCCGATATCGAGCTGACATTGCCGACACTGTCGAAGACCGAGAGATCTTCGAGGAGAACGTCGCAGCCGTTGAGTCGCATCACGGTGCCCACGCCTGTGGTGCCCGAGACGCCGGGCTCGGCCATGATGTTGTCGAAGGTCAGACCGTGTGCAGAACCGGTCCAGCTTGTGGCCTTGATGCCGGCAGTCACCGTGCGGCTCGCGCTGCCAGTACGCGATGCGGAGATGTTGTCGAACACCACATCCTCAAGAACCGCCCCGCTGTTCTGGATGCCTGCACCGGAGAAGTGGTCGCTGCTCGATGCGTGGAAGTCGGTGAAGCGCACATCGCGAATGACCGGACTCGCCCCTGAGATGTGCAAGATGCCCTTGTCACCCGAGCTCTGGCCGTCGATGCCCCGGAAAGTCATGTAGGCGAGCAGTGAGCTGGCGTTCTCACCATCCACGAACCTGGGACCAACCGTGCTCTGCACAATGACGCTGTCGCGGTCTACGCCCATCATGCGCAGGCTCTTGCCATCAAAGTCGATAGTGTCGTCGTAGGTGCCCGCGTCTACGCAGATGAGGTCACCAAACCGAGCATCGGTCAACGCGGCGCTCGGCAGGCTGTAGGGATGCCCATCGCCAACCCAAAGAGCGACCTCTGGGACGCCATCGCAGTCGTCGTCAATAAAGTTGCACAGCTCTGGTGCTGTTGGATTTCGGGTAGGGTCGCTGTCGTCGCAGTCGAGGGGACGGTCGACGGTACCTGGAGGTTGGTCGCACGCAATGATGACCTCCAGAGGGTCACCAAATCCGTCACCGTCCAGGTCAACGAACCACTCATCGCCTTCGTCAAGGTTGTCATCAACAAAGCCGTTGCAGTCGTCATCAATGCCGTTGCAGATGTCCAGGGCGTCCGGGTTGATGGTGAACTCAGTGTCATCGCAGTCGTCCGCGACGTGAGTGCTTGTGGCGTCTGGCGGGTCGCACTGGACCGCAGCGGTGGCGAAGTCTCCAAACCCATCTTCATCAACGTCTGCGTACCAGGTGGGTGGGTCCTCATCGACCAGACCGTCGCAGTCATTGTCCAGGTCATCACAGACTTCCTCCGCGCCCGGGTAGACACTGTTGTTGCTGTCCAGGCAGTCGTCCGCTTCGGCGATGTAGTTGCTGCCCGGAGCTTCGCAGGCGAGCACGACCGTTGCGGGGTCACCGTAGTCATCGGCGTCGGCGTCCACGTACCAGGCTGTCGCGTCAATGGCGTCGTCGTCTACAAGTTCGTTGCAGTCGTCGTCTACGCCGTTGCACAGCTCGTCGGCACCCGGGTAGACGGTCGTTTCGGTGTCATCGCAGTCTGTGGCATCGGCCACGTGTCCCTCTGGCGCCTCACACGCGACCACGGCCTCGCCGGCTCCGAAGCTATCAATATCGGTATCGGCAAACCAAGAGGGCGCATCGTTGTCGATGATGCCGTCGCAGTCGTTGTCCACGCCGTCACACAGGTCCTCCGCTCCGGGGAAGGTGTCGGGGTTGTCGTCGTCACAGTCGTCTTCGGCCAGAATGCCGTCGTTGTCATTGTCCACAACGACGGTGATGAAGGCTTCGGCGTAGCCCTCAGAGCCGAACCGGTCCCGAACGGTGATGCCTGCGGTATACGCCGCGGCGTCCAGCTCGGAGAGAGTCACCCCCATGGTGCCATCGGAGTTGAACTGGGTCGGCAGCGTAAACGCATCCGCGAGAGTGCCGGACCACTCCACGGTCAGGTCCCCCGGTGTGTCACGGTCATCGCTGGCAATGAGCGTCATTCGGTAGTCGTCTAGGGTGCGAACGAGCACGATGTCTGTGGTTGCAGGCGCGGTAAATGCGACGAGCGGGGCATCATTGGGGACGGCGCTGACGACGACGCTGTCTTCGGCATTTTCACCCTCTTCATCTGCGACGATAGCCGTGAGTGTGTGCGCGCCAGCAGACAGTCCAAGGTCCATCATCATGGACGCTTCTCCGCCGGTCCACAACCACTCGCCATCAATCGGGCCGTCTCGGTCGGACGTCCACGACAAGACGAGGTCTTCGTTTGCCGTTTCCCGGTCTCCAGCGATTACGACAAGCGTAAATGGCTGGTTTGCTGCGACCTCTGTGTCCGCCGTTGGGTACGAAATCGTGATCTCGGGAGCCTGATTGGGAAGCTCATTAATGGGCGTTTCGTTCTTGCAAGCAAAGAGCGACAGGGCGAACAGAACGGAGATGGGGCGCATGGAAATCCTCGACACCTGAGACAACAAATGTGGGTGAACTGTACCGCAAAAACGAGCCGAATGACCACGTAGAATACATGCAACCATGCTCCAAGTAGGCACATTCCAGGCCCGACCTGCCGATAGTGTTTGACCGCCCTACATAGCCGTGAGGGGTACTGCCTGGCATTACTCGCGCCGGCCGCTCACACTCCCACCCCAGTCACGTTCCAATGCAGGGCTACAGCGCAGCCCCGCATAAATCTGCAGAGGTACCGCTGTTGTGACCGAATGCAATCACGGGTCATCCACAGTGGTGAGCCACGCCGCCACGAGTCCCTAAGGACACGCTAGTTGCACGTGCTGGGAGGTGCCGTTCCGTTGACGGTGCAGGTGCCGTTGACAACGAATGCGGTGCCGCCAAAATTCAGCGTGCCTGTGTTTTGTACCAGTAGGTCGCCTGCAATCGTGGTGTCACGCTGCACAGTTGCGGTACTGTCAACGGTGAGGCTGCTCATCGCGATGTCTTGGCTGGATGACGTCAGGAATGTCTTGGTACCGGCTCCGCCCACAAAGACGGCTGCCAGGGTAGCCGTGGTATCAAGCCCGTGACCGAGGTTTAGGGTCTGGTTGCCTGGGCCGTCAAAGTACACTGGGGCGCTACCGCTGTGGAACACATTGACGGGGGTGTCTTGCACCGCGAGGTCGCCTCGGAAACGCAGCGTGCCGCTGGTGAGATTGCTCAACGAGATGAACCGAGTGCCGGTGAAGGTTGCATCTCCGTTGAACGTAGCCACGTCACCCGACGATAGAATGAGCCCCTGTGCTGCGTCGCCAATGTGTTGGCTGTAGTTGCCATTGAGGGTGAAATCGTTGCCGTTGGTGCGTAGGGTTCCTCCGTCTTGTACGCGCAGCTCCGAGAGGGTGTGGTCCCAGTCCTCCTGAAGCGACACATTCCCAACAACGTCTACGTAGGTGACGTTGAAGGTTCCGGTTGGGATTGGAAGCCGGCTGTGTGCCTTGAGCGTGGTCAGGCTGACCGTCGCCGTGCTGCCCATGGTGAGGCCCTGGTACATGTCGACCGTGCTTCCGGTGAGCTGACCGGTGCCCTGAATCGAGATGTCGCCGTTGAAGTCCGCACTGGGCACATGGAGGGTCGACCCATCTACAATTGTGGTGGTTCCTCCAATGTATAGGTCCGTACTTGCGTCCACAGAAACGACGCCTGCACTGGCAATAATGACGTCTCCAAGTCGATTTCCAACGCTGTTCGTGTCGCGCATTGTGATGGTCTGGTCGGACGGCCCGTCAAAGTAGATGGGTTGGGTGGTGGAAGGCAAGAAGACCGTGATTGCAATGTCTTGCACGGTGAGGTCGCCGCGGAAGTGCAGCGTGCCATTCGCTAGATTGCTGCTCGACATGAAGCGCGTGCCATTGAACGATGCCTCGCCATTGAACAGCCCAACCCCACCGGTTGCAAACCGAATGCCCGCCGCACCGTCCCCGATGTCCTGGTTGTAGGTGCTGTCCGCTTCAAAGGTACGACTGCCAACATTCAGGCTGGACAATCCAAGCATAGACACAGCACCCGTGGCCTTGGTGTAGCCGGAGAGTGCGACATTTCCGCGGATATCCAGACCTGGGACCACGCCGCGTAGGGAGGTGTCATTGGGCATGAGCAGGATGCCTGACCCGCCAATGATGCCGGCTACGACGTCTCCATTGCCGTACAGCGTGCGCCCATTGGTGTTCAAGGTCGCTGTTCCACTCATGGAGAGATTCCGAACATTCCCGTCGAAGGTGAGGGTTGGCTGAGGAACAACGGTGCCACAGATGAAGGCGTCGCTGGTGCCATTGGGCGCGACCGACGCAGACCAATTGCCGCCGTCCGACCAGCTGCTGGAGACGTTGCCGGTCCACACATTGGGGGGTGTGATGTCCAGCGTGCAATCGTCGACAAACACCATGTCGCTACCGATCTGGCCCGAGGTGTCCGTTGCTGTCACCCGAATTGTCTGGGTGTCGTCCGGTACCGTGATGGTCTGCGAAAACGAGCCATTGGAGAACGGTAAGCTAATTGCTATGCCGTCATTGAAGCGAATGGAGACGGATGCGACGCCTCGGTCATCGGTCGCGGTTCCAGCCAGTAGAATGCTGCCACTCGAGACATCGCTGCCAAATGTCGGAGCGGAGATGGAGACCGTTGGCGCAGAATCAACACCTCCGGCAATCGGTTCGATACGAGCACGACGCGGCAGGTAGACATCGCCAGTGAGGAGGTTGTTGGCGCCCACAAACACACGGGCGCCCATCACGGCGTCTGCCGGAATCGTCACACCGGCCTCAATGATGGTGTCGCGCCCCATGCGCGTTCCGCCACCAATTGTGGAGTCGTCGCCAATCACGGTTTGTTTGCGAATGCGCACCGACTCTCCAATCGACGCATTGGCACCGACCTGAGTCTCTGGGCCGATGACGGTAAACGCACCGACCTCCGCACCACTCTCCACGACCACTCCGCGAGCCAGCACCACGCCTTCGTGCAGGGTGACTTCGGGGCCTACGCTGACGAGGTTGCCCAGCACGACATTGGGGCCTGTGACCATCGAATTCGAGCCAATCTCAGCGCCGTAGCCGAGCGTCAAGAAGCCTGGGCGGGCATCCACATCGTCTCCAATGCGTGACGACCGGCCAAGGATGCTCTCGGGTCCAAGGTCGGAGTTTGTACCCACTACGGCATAGCGCGACACGATGGAATCATCGCCAATGCTGGACCCGTCGCCCACGGCCGCTCCGAGACCCACAAGGGCCCCGCTGCCAATCGTTGCATTCCCAACACTTGCGTGACTTGCGATGACCGCACCCAGGCCAATCGTGGCGCTTCCGTCTACGAGTGCCGTGGAGTGTACGCAGGTCTCGGCACCATTGGCGCCGTCGATGTCTAGGTCAATCCAGTCGCAGCCGCAGTACCCCTCTTCGGTCTTGTTGGGGTCGGATGGACACATGTCGTCCATGGTTGGAACGAGGTCTAGGCCGCTATCCCCAGTGTCTCCTGCCGTATCACCGAGCCCCTGCCGCGCGTGCCCTGGGGCGTCCCACGGGCTGCTCAGCGAGCTTCCCTCCTGAGAGGTGCAGCCCATAAGGACTACGAACCACAGACCACGCATAAATACCCCCCCCACAGAGACGCAAACTTATATCAGTTGGAGCAGTTCTCCAACGATTGTTTGCGGGGTGTGGGGTAGTAGCCAACGCCTAGGCAAGACGCGGTGCACTAGATGATCTGGCGAAAGACGGCGTCATCACTCCCCTGCAGAGCGATGACGGTCACTATCGACGCTACGCAGCCTTCGGCTTGGGTAGTGGCACCATTTCCTTGGCGCTCGGGTCCCACAACTTGAGCCGCAACGCTGCAATCATGCTGCTGGGACGCCAGTTCGTGCGAATCGGGTCTTGCAGCTCGGGAATTCCGTCCATCGCTTCCGGAAGTCGGTAGAACGGGATGCGGTGGTTGAGATGGTGGACGTGGTGGTAGCCAATGTTTCCCGTAAAGTAGTGCAAGAAACCAGGCATATCGAACATGGTCGAGCTTCTGAGTGCGGCGACGTCGTACTTCCAAGCGGTACGTGGCGCAAAGTAGATGCCCGGCGCATTGTGCTGCGCATAGAACAAGTAGCTACCCAGTGAATGGCTGACAATGAGCGGCAGGATGAGCGTGAACAGTGCACTCACCCAACCGAAGGTCAGACCCAGACCAATGAACAGTCCAAGGTGGACGATGGGAGCCGCCAGGCTCTGCCAGTGGAGCTTCGGGTTCCGCATGAACGACTGCGCACACATCTGTCCAAGAAAGATGGTGAAGTAGCCGAACACCATGGTGAACGGCGAACGCGCGAAACGGTAGGCCCGCTTGTCCTTCTCAGACATGCGACGCCACAAGCGCGTGGTGACAACCGGGTAGCTGCCGATGGATGTGCTCGGTAGGCGGCAGTTGTTCTTGTGGTGGTAGTCGTGAGATTCCTTCCAGATCGGTGCTGGTGACAAGATCAGGAAACCAAAGGCGTTCATAATCCAGTGAGCAGGACGCGACTTGGTGAACATGGCGCCATGTACGGTGTCATGGAAGATGATGAACGTGCGAATGTACATCAGACCCGCAAACACAACGGCGGGAATCTTGGCCCACAAGGGAGCGAGCAAGCACACGCTCAGCAAAGCGCCAAGAATGGTCAAGGTCGACAGCAGCTCCCACCAAGAACGCGCTCGGTTCTCTTTGGTGTACGGCTTGGTCGCACGGACAAGTGCAGGCCCGGAACGCAACTCAATAGCGTCAGAAACTGCGGTTTCGGCGGGTGTGCTGGACATCGGTGTCACCTGAGTTCAGATAAACGGGGGGGTTGATAACCTGCGACGGGCCGTTGTGAATCCCCCGCGTCGCTATGTGGCGCTTCGCTGCCGCCCCAATGCCAACAAACCGACGGATGGTCCAAGGCAAAGCACCACAAGTGCGGTGGAAGTTGTGGCGAACTGTTGGGCTACCGTCACACTCACAACGGTCAGCGCGAAGCCAATGCTAGTGGTCATTGCAAGACCAGAACCGAGTAGTTCGGGAGGGGCTGACCGAGCGGTCAGCGTGGACAGCTGCGGGGAGTCCGCCGCTACGAACACCCCCCAAGCGCCAAGCCAAGCCAACCACATCGCCTGCGGAGCGTGCCACATCCACGGCGTGGCCATGCCACATAGCAGACCACCGAACAGGGCAATTCGTGCCACCCGAAGACTACTGATGCGCTGGGCAGCGAGTCCCCCAACAACACAGCCCACACTTCCTAGGGCAATGAACAGCCCCGCACCTAGGGAGACAGACGTGCCGCTAAATCGCGCCGCCACAATCAGCGGAGCCAGAGCCCACAGCGTGTACATCTCCCACATATGACCAAAGTACCCGAGAGCCGCACGTCGAAACCGCGCAATCTTCCACAGCTGTAGGAAGTCACCGGGTCGGAATGGACGCACCGAAACGGGCTTGGTCTCCGCCGGCAGCAGCGTCCACACCGCAACACCGCCAAGGACCGCCGCCCCGCTGGTCACGCCCAACACCACACTCGCTGAGACACCGTCGCCGAGCGCACGCAGCAGGTGACCCGACGCTGTCCCGAGCACGAGTGCCCCAACAAGCCAGCCTAGAGCACTGCCTAGACGCTCCGGAATCAGGGTGGCCGCGAGCTTCATCCCGATGGGGTACACGCCGGCAAGAGCGAGTCCTACAAGCGCCCGTGACGCGAGCACCGTCATCCCACTGCCCGGTGCCAACAGCGGCAGGCCATTCGCGACCGCAACGCCCAGACACGCGAAGAGAAACAGCCAACGCGCCTGCACCCGGTCCGCCAGCCCAGTAGCCGCAATCAACAGAGTCCCAAGCACAAACCCAGCCTGCACCGCACTGGTCACGCCAGCCACCGTGACCGAATTATCGGCGATGAGCTGCGGAAGCACGGCGTTGGCAGCGAACCAAGGAGACGTGCCAGCGAACTGCGCTGCAACCAGGACAGCGAGGATGGGCATAGGGCGAGACGTGGCCATGCCTCAAGCTACAACGCCGCGGTACACACGGTTACTCAGTGCGGACCTTTGCCTCTATCTGTGCAGCGTCGTGCTCGACTGAATGCCCGCGGCGCGTGGATCTAGCGAAGTTCACCGCCGATGTCTGTTGGAGCGCTGCACGCACAACGTGACGGCCCCGGAATGGGCACGTGTTTCACGCTGACTCTTCCGTGTCTCGACCCGGAAGGTCTAGGCAAGAGCCACCGCGTCCGTGCATGCCCCCCACCTCAATCGCATCCACTCGCTACTGCCGGAGGCGGTTCGCTTTGGACAACGCGGTCATCTCTCGGTCGGTCTTCACCCAAGCCAGAAGGGCCTGCGGGTCGTTCGCGTCGACCCATGGCGGCAAGGCCTGCGACTCACGCAGAGCCAATACAAGCTGCAGCTCTTCAACAGCGACCTCGCGCTCCCGTATCTTCAGCCAGCTGTTGGCGAGCCACGCCAATAATGGGGCGCAGACCACCAAGAACACGGGCACTCCCAGCACTGTCGCTATGCCCGCGAATGTCGATAGAATAATGATTGCAACTTCCAAAGCACACCTCCGTATGGGGCGTACGTGAGTGGCCGGGTGGCTATTTCCGTCAGCAGGACCTTCAACAACGACGCTGCCCGATTCGACAGCCCCACTGACGGTCGCGGGCGACACGTTGACGCCCATCCGCATTGCGTCGTGGGGCAGCGCTGCAGCGCGAACGAACCCGATTGCGGCCCCCCTTCGCAGCGTCGCCAACCGATCTCCGTGAACTCCTCAGGCATTCCGCGACACTCACTAGACTGACATGTCAGTCTAGTCAGGTTATTCGCGGCCCGAGATGGAGTTTAGTATGCAACCAGCAGCGTTCTTCCGCGTTGAAGGCACCTTGCTTTCCAAGTCCAGCCTGATGGCAGCGGCATGGACGGCAGGCAATGGCCAGCAGATTCGTGGCCGTCTGGCCCGACTCGGAGCCGTTGCGTTGGCAGCTCCCCTAGCGTTGCGCTCCAAGGGCGCAGCAACACAGGCCAGCTGGTCGGCCCTGCGCGGAACCAGCGAAGACCGTCTGCGTGTACTCGGCGAAGAGTACTGGCACAGCGTGCTCAAGAAGAGCACCCTGCCCGTGGGTCTACGACTGCTCAAGCAAGCGCAAGATGCCGGTCAGCGCATCGTTCTCATCAGCGACCACCCGCACTGCATCGCCCAGCACATGACAGCCGCACTCGGTGCTCAATCGCTGCTGTGCAACCACCTGGAAGTCGTGGACGGCGAGACGACTGGAGCGCTGCTCAAGCCCATCATCAGCGGTCCGCTCAGCGGCCAATGGACCCGTGACTGGGCCATCCAGCACGGAATCGACCTTCTCGCATCGGGCGGCTACGGCGCACGCGGAGACGACGCGGTTCTGCTGTCCGCCGTCGGCCATCCGTGTGCCGTGCGACCCGACAATGCTCTTCGTCGCACAGCGACCGACCTCTCCTGGCCCGTGGTGGATGCCTAAATGAAACTCGCAGACAACCCGCTCGACGTGCGCAAGACGCTCTCTGGCAAGCACATCCTGCTCACCGGCGTCACCGGCTTTCTCGGAAAAGTCTGGCTGTCCTGGCTGCTCACTGAGGTCCCCGAGATTGGACGGGTGACAGTCGTCATTCGACCCCGTCCCGCACAGACGCCCATTCAGCGATTCGCCCGCATTGCCGACACCAGCCCGTGCTTCCGTCCCCTGCGTGCTTCGCACCAGAAGGACTACGCCGACTTCCTGCGCGCCCGCGTGGATGTGGTCCGGGGAAACGTCGAAAAGCCCAATATGGGCATGGGTCCAGCGGTCGTCGAACGTCTCACCGGCCAAGTAGACGCCGTCATTCACTGCGCTGGCCTCACCGATTTTGAAGGTGTCCCCGGCAAGATGGTCGCCGTCAATACTTCCGGTGCGCTGCATGCCGCCCGGCTATCGGCTCGAATCGGCGCCAAGCACATCCACGTCAGCACTTGCTACGTTGCCGGCAACGTCAGCGGACACATGACCGAGACCCTCACAACGGGCATCTCCCCGAATGGCACCGTCCTAGACGTAGACGCAGAGCTGGCTGGCTTGGACGCAGACACGGTCCTTCCACAGCTGACCGGACGGGAGCTGAAAGCCGAGCAGATTCGCGTTGCCGTCAAGCGCGCAGAGGCCCTTGGCTGGCCCAATGTCTACACCTACACCAAGGGGCTGGCAGAGCACCTGGTCATGGCTGAGCCCGGCAACAACGTCACTATCGTTCGGCCGGCCATCCTAGAGTGCGCCACTGACTATCCCTTTGCCGGATGGAACGAAGGCATCAACACGTCAGGCCCACTGTCCTGGCTGATTGCCACCGCCTTCCGCCACCTTCCGGCGAACCCAGACTTCGTCTTCGACGTGGTGCCGATTGACGACGCCGCACGTGGACTGACCCTAGCGACCGTGGCCGCATTGGACGGAAACAGCCTAGGTGTCTATCAAATCGCGAGCTCCGACCACAACCCCATGACCTTCGGTCGGTGCATCGAGCTCAACGGTCTGGCCGTACGCAAGTACACGCGCATCCACGGCAGTGAGGGCTGGCAGGGCTTCTTGTTGCGCCACATGGACCCGGTCAGCGCCCCCGATGGCGGTCCCCTCTCGGTGCCTCGCGTTCGCCGCTTCGCTCGCTTCTTGAGCAAGGTTGCGCACAACTTGGACGAAGACCCCATGCTCGGTCAGGCCGCACGCGCCGTCAAAGAACGCATGGACAGCGCCGAGCGCTCCCTGGGCCGTATCGAAGAGATGCTTCGCGTCTACACCCCGTTCATCCGGGACAATGACTACCGCTTCGCCACGGACAACCTGCGCGAGCTGACCGCGTCCCTACCCGACAGCGACCGCGAGCGCTTCGGCTATGACCTGTCGGACCTCGACTGGTGCTCGTACTGGGTAGACGTGGAATACCCGGGCCTAATGCACTGGAGCATTCCCCTGCTTCACGGCAACAAAGCGCCTGAAGACCCGGCAAGTGAGCCAGCCTTCACCATGGACCAGACCACAGCCGTCAAGGCGGTGAGCCTGTGAGCATTCTCATTACAGGTGCCAACGGGTACCTCGGTTCCTACGTGATCAATGAGCTGCTCGGACGCACGCGTCAGAAGCTGATTCTCATGGTTCGCGGCGCAGACCAAGAAGAACGCGTTGCCAAGCTGTGGAAGGGCATGCAGCTACACATGAACGCCGCGGAGTTCCAGGACGCTCTCAACCGCATGGAGCTGGTCCACGGAGACCTTCATGCCAAAGACCTAGGCTGGGACGACGCCACACGAAAGAGCCTGCTTCGCCGTGTGACCTCGGTCATTCATGCAGCGGCCTCGCTCAACCGCAAGTCCGCCAAGGCCTGCTTCAACACCAACCTACGCGGCGGAATGTCGGTGTTGATGTTCGCTCGGGAGCTGGCCAATAAGGGCAAACTAAAGCGCTATTCCTTCGTATCTACCGTTGCCGTAGCCGGTCATCGGCAAGACGAAGACATTGAAGAGGACGCCGCTATCGAGTGGACCCGCAGCGACTACGACCCCTACGCCAGAACGAAGAAGTTCGGTGAGCACATGGTGCGTGAAGTGCTCGCTGGCGAGTCCTTCGTCATCTTCCGCCCGGGCATCTTGCTTGGCGACGGCGCCCATGAACGCACCACCCAGTTCGATATGGTGCGCGCCTTGATTGGACTGGCCGACATGCCGATTGTCCCGCTGCGCCCCAACGACCGCATCGACATTGTCAACACCGCCTACGCCGGCGAGGCCATCGCCCACATTCACCTGATGAAAGAGCCCAAGTACGACTGCTACCACCTCTCCAGCGGCGCCAAGTCGCCTACGGCCAAGGAAATCTTGGACTCGATGGAGCCCGTGGGCGTCACCGCGCGACTGCTGCCCAAGCTTGAGAGCCCGTTTAGCTGGGTCTTCCGCGCGATGAACCGAGCCCCACGAGGGTCAACCGTCGCTGGCGTTGGCGCGTTGATGAAGGTGTTCTGGCCCTACATCCGCTACAACACGGTGTTTCTCAATGACCGTGTAGTCGAAGAGCTCGGCCATGAACCAGTGCCGTTCGTTGAGTACTCAGCCGACCTGTACCGCTGGGTGAAGGCCAACCGCTACCGCTACCCGTTCACAGAGCTGACCTTGACCGACGAAGAGGGCGCAGCATGAAGCGCAACCTTCAGGGCTTTCTCCGTAAGGTCGCCAACAAAGCGGTCGACCAGGTCAAAGAGATCGACACCGACAAGGGCTTGATGCTGGCCATGGCCGCCGGCATCGAGACCGCGCGGGCGCGTCAAAAGTGGGACCCCTCACCGACTTGGTCACCTGGCGAGCCACTTCGTCTTCTCTTGGCTGGGTACACCGGGTCGCGAAACACAGGCGCAGACGTTCGCGTAGAAGCCATGATTCGCCAGTTCCGCTTTCTGTTCGGAGACGACAACCTAGAGCTGTCCATCCTGACGAACGACCCCCAGCTCACCCGCGGCTACTTCCGCACCGTTGAGCAGCTCGAGCTTCCGAAAATCTTTCCCAAGTTCATGGTCCAGACCATCCGCGAACAGCACGGTGTCATTGCCTGCGAAGGGTCGATGTTCAAGTCCAAGTTCGCCAATGCCCTGTCCACCATGATGGTCGGCGCGTTGGGAACAGCGGCGGCGGAAGACAAGCTGTCCATTGCCTACGGCGGCGAAGCGGGCGGCATGGACTCTGCCCTCGAGTCGTTGGTCTCCCGCTACTGCAAAGATGCGCAGGTCATCGCGCGCAATCAAAACTCGCTGGAAGTGCTTGGCGACCTGGGCATTACCGCAGAGCTCGGCACCGACACCGCGTGGACCTTTGAGCCCGCTCCGCCATCCGTAGGCGAAGCCATCCTCAAAGAACACGGCTGGAACGGTGTCAGCGATGTGCTGGTCGTCTGTCCCATCAATGCGTTCTGGTGGCCCGTCCGCCCCGACCTTCAGAAAGGCGCACTGCACGCGCTCACCGGTGCCCACGAACGCGACCACTACGCCTCTGTCTACTTCCACCACGGTGGCCCCGAGGTCGACCGCAAGCAAGCCCAGTACATCGACGGACTGGCAGACGGCGCCGCTGCCTTCGCTGCCGGAAGAGACGTCTTCGTGGCCGCTGTGGGTATGGAACAGCTCGACAGAAGCGCCTGTCAGGCCTTGGTTGACCGTCTAGGAGGCGGCGCCGTCATCGTCTCCGACACCTACGACCAGTACGAGATGGTCAGCGTCATTCGCCTCGCCAAGTGGATGGTGTCGTCGCGCTACCACGCCCTCGTCACCTCCATGCCAGGCGGTGTGCTGTCCGTTGGCGTGACCATGGACGAGCGCATTCCCAACCTCATGGCAGACCGTGGACAGCCGGAACTCGCACTCCGAGTAGACGACCCGAACCTCGCTGATGCCGTCACCCAGGCACTCAGACACGTAGACAGCCACGCCGCAGAGATACGCCTAGGCATTGAGCGCACCACCGTGGACTGCATTGAGACCATGGGCTGGATGGGTGCTCGCTTGGTCCAGATGGTCCGCGCGGCCCACCCCGAGTTCCCCTTCCGTGATGGCTTGGGCGACACCGAAAAGCCCTGGGCACACCTACCTCCCCTCTCCCCCGACCTGGCAGCCCTTGTGGACCGCCACCGGAAGACCGCATGAGCTTCATCGAGACCCTGTTTTCCAACCTGCACGCCAACCCAGAAGTCCCGTTCATTCGTGAGACCCACGGCACGGACATCCGTGACAACAATGGCTCTGGAATGGCTGCGAACATCGGGCGAATCCGTCATTCCCTGCGGGAAAAGGGCGTGAAAGCAGGCTCCCGTGTCGTGCTTGTGGCGCCAAATAGCGCACTCTGGGTCGCCACCGATCTGGCCATTCTCGCGGAAGGCGCCATCTCGGTTCCCATGTACGCCCGGCAAGACGCCAAAGAGCTCGTAGCCATGATGCGCGACTGCAAACCACGTCGCGTCATCGTCGCCACACAGGCCCTCAAGACCGCCATCAAGGCCGAGTGGGCCCGCGCGCCACTCATGACATTTGACGAGGTTCTGGACACACAAGACATCGTCACTGACCCGCCCCAGCCGCGCTCGGACGAGGACGTCGCCACCATCATCTACACCTCGGGCACAAGCGGCGAGCCGAAGGGCGTCATGCTCACCGTCGGCAACATCGACCACATGCTGCCCGTCACGAGAGACCATCTCGACACCATGATGGGTCCGCGAGAAGGCGACGACCGCGTCTTCCACTACCTGCCCTTCTGCTTTGCCGGAAGTCGGGTCGTTCTGTGGACCTGCTTGTTCCGCAGCAACCCGTTGTTTGTCAGCACCGACCTCGACAACCTGTCCACTGAGATGGGCGTGGCCAAGCCGAACTACTTCCTCAATGTGCCGGTTCTTCTTGAGCGAATCAAGAACGCGGTTGAAGAGGGTGTGCGCAAGAAGCCCAAGATGGTCCAGCGCCTGTACGACAGCGGCAAGAAGGCTTTTTCCAAGATTCAAGCAGGCGAAGACGGCGCCATTGACCGGCTCAAGTACGCCCTGGCCAAGCGCGTAGTCTACGAGGCGATTCGCACGAAGATTGGCCCGAACCTGCGCTGCCTCATCTGCGGCTCAGCCCCCCTTGGCGAAGACACCCAGCACTGGTTCATGATGCTGGGCATCCCCGTCTACCAAGTCTACGGACTGACCGAGACCACCGCGATTGCGACCATGGACCGACCACCGGAGACGACCGTACCGGGCTGGGTCGGCCTTCCTATTCCCGGTGTTGAGACCATGATCACCGACGAAGGCGAGCTTCTACTCAAGGGTCCGAACATCTTCTCCGGCTACTGGGGCAAGAAGGACATCACCGAGACCGCGTTCGTCGACGGCTGGTTCCGCACGGGCGACCAGGTCGAGCTGGACGACGACGGCCGCATTCGCGTGATTGGACGCGTCCGCAACCTGCTGGTCCCAAGCAGCGGCCACAACGTAGCGCCCGAGCCAATTGAGCAGCGCATGGTCGAGACCATTGAAGGCGCCGAGCATGTCGTCGTCATTGGCCACGGCAAGCCGTACTTGACGGCCATCATCACTGGAAACACGGATGCGTCCACGCTTCAAGCAAGCATCGATGCCGTCAATAGCGAGCTTCCTCACTATCGACGCGTTCGCAAGTTTCACCACAGCGAAGAGCTGTTGACGATTGAGAACGGGCTGCTGACGGCGACGAGCAAGCTCAAGCGAAGCGCGATTACGGTCCACTTTGCAGATGCGATTGACGGGATGTACGCGTGACGGCCATTTCCGCAGAGTTTTCGGGCGAGGCGCTGTCGTGGGACATGCACGACGACATCCTAGAAGTCCGCCTTCACCGCGAGCCCTGCAACGAGATTGGCACCGCCGCGCTCGACGAGCTGGACCGCTTAGCCAAGCTGCTTCACGACACCACAGCACGCGCCTGCATCTTGTATTCAGACCGCGAACGTGGGTTTTGTGCGGGTGCGGACCTCAAGGAGCTGTACGACGGGCTTGTTGAGAGAGCCGAGAGCTCCCGAACGCGAAAAGCGCTGCGCAAGATTGCCGGACCAGAGCTAGGTGACCGTGCAGCACGACGCGTTGGTGCCCCCATTGTTCGCCGCCAAGTGCGTCAGTTCATCGACCGCATCCACCACGTCTTCACCCGCATCGACACCGCGCCCATTCCCGTCATTGGCATGGTTCACGGTGTCGTCTTCGGCGGTGGGTTCGAGCTGATGCTCCTGTGCGACATCGTGGTTGCCGAGCAGAGCACACGCTTCGCCTTCCCCGAGCTTCGCCTAGGTCTCGTTCCAGGATTCGGTGGCTTGCCGCGCCTGTCGCGAGACGTCGGAAACGCCGTCATTCGCGACCTCTTGCTCACTGGGCGCACGCTAGGAGCCAAGCGCGCCTATGACGTCGGACTGGTCAGCCAAGTGGTCCCTCGTGGCAAGGGTCTCAAGATTGCTCGCAAGGTCGCCGCCCAGACCGCCAAGTTCGACCCGCATGTGGTTGCCATGGCCAAGCCCTTCGCAAAGCCCGTGCCGAGAGCCCAGCTCGAACGCGAAAAAGACCTGTTCTGCCGCATGGTCACCGACCCCGTCGTCCTCAAAGCCCTTGAGCGCTTTGTGAACAGCGACGACGCCCGCCCCTACTTGCCCTAGCAGGAAGCCTGAATGTCCGACCCCATCCTCGACCGTCTCCTACAGCTCGCCTCAAAACGCTTTGGCGTTGACGTCAGCGCTCTGAACCCAGACGACGACATCTTTGATGCCCTGTCCATCGACAGTCTGCAGGCGCTGGAGCTTGTGACCGACCTTGAGGGTGCCTTCGGCGTGGAAGTCCCTGACTACGAGCTTCAGGACGCGCGCACCTTCACAGACATTGCCGATGTCGTGCGAGACCGCGTGTGATTCACCCCGACCCCTACGACCACCTCGGCGACCTGCTGGCTGACGCACTCGTCCAGTTCAAGCGTGAGACCGCACTGGTCGAGCTGAACCGTGAGCGCATCAGCGAGACCCTCACCTACACGGACGTCAAGCAGCAGACGACGGCCCTCACCCACCGCATGGCGGAGGCCGGTATTGGCCCCGGAGACCGCGTCGCCATCATCATGAGCAACCAAGCGCGCTGGCTCATGACAGCGTGTGCCGTGTTCTTCCGCGGCGCTGTTCTGGTTCCCTTAGACTACAAGCTGAGCGCTGACGAACAAGCCACGTTGCTCCAGCACAGTCAGCCAACCCTTCTCGTGACCGAGTGGGGATTTCTCAAGCGCTTCAAGACCCGTCCAGCCATGCCGGCTTGGGTCGTTGACGTTCCCAAGAGCGCCGACCTGGGTGATGCGGAACGGTGGGACGACCTTCCCACGGATGCGCCGCCTGTCGTCGTGCAGTCCCGTAGTCGCGAAGACGTGGCGACCATCGTGTACTCGTCAGGAACCGGCGGCGAGCCCAAAGGCTGTATGCTGCCGCATCGTGCGTATCTGTCGCAGCTCGGCGCGCTGCTCGGCGAGTTCACCATGGACCGTGGCGACCGCTACTTCTCCATCCTGCCAACCAACCACGCCATCGACTTCATGGTCGGGTTTGTCGGCCCATTCGTGTGCGGCGCGACCGTTGTTCACCAGCGCAGTCTGCGCCCCGAGTTCCTGCGCAGCACGCTCAAGACGCAGCAGATCACCCACATGGCCGTGGTTCCCATTCTGCTAGACGCCTTCAAGCGCAGCATCGATGACAAGCTCGATGCCCTGTCCCCATGGCGACGCACAGCGTTCAACGCGCTGGTCTCCACCAACAAGCGACTCACCCAGAAGCGGCCTAATCACGCCGTCTCAGCGAAGTTGCTCAAGCCCATTCACGACGCCTTCGGCGGCACCCTCAAGCTGTTGTTCGCCGGCGGCGCGTTCGTGGACCCCGGCAAAGTCGGGTTCTTCTACGACTTGGGCCTGCCCGTTGTTGTTGGCTACGGCCTCACTGAAGCGTGCACCGTACTCACGGTCAATCGACTAGAACCCTTCCGTTCGGACAGTGTCGGACGGGCAGTGGACGGCGTTCAGCTACGTATTGCCAACGCGAACGCAGACGGTATCGGCGAAGTCCAAGCCAAGGGCCCAACGCTGATGCTCGGGTACTTGAACGACGATGAGCAGACCGCAGCCGCGTTCACGGAAGACGGCTGGCTGCGCACCGGAGATCTGGGCCGGTTTGACGCCAGCTTCCACCTGCATTTGCTAGGTCGTTCCAAGAACATGATTGTGACGGCCGGCGGAAAGAACGTGTACCCGGAAGACGTCGAAGCGTTGCTCGAAGACGTCCCCGCGGAAGAGTTGTGTGTGGTTGCCGCCAACTACGTCTGGCCCAAGCAGACGATGACCGACGAGCAGCTCATTGCCGTCATTCGCACCGACAAAGCCAGCGACACCCTCGCGGCTCTACGCTCGCAGAATCGCCGCCTACCCGAACACAAGCGCATCAGCGGTGTTCTGTTGTGGGACGACGAGTTCCCGCGCACCGCATCGATGAAGCTGAAGCGCCCGGTTCTTGCATCTGCGATTCGCGACACCACAACCGCTGACGCTGTCTCCGCGCTGTAGTCACTGCGGAGGCATGTCAGTGTGAGATTCGGCTTGTGCGAAGGAGTCGTCCTCGTCTTCTTCGGGTCGTCGTAAACTGAAGACGGCGAACCCGGACGCAAACAGGACCAGACCGCCTAGGCCCACCGCGGAACCCGTCAACATCAGCCATCGGGTACTTCCCTGTTTACCGGCGTCGTCATGGGATTGACGTGCAATCGGCGGGAGGTGTTCGACTCCTACCCGGCGTACTTCGGGAGCGGGTGCCTCATGGGGTGTCGCGTGTCGGTCGGCTCGCATTTGCTCGATTGCCCTCTTGTTCATGCAAGCAAAAACCTGAATAGAGCCCAAGAAGCCGAACACCACCACGAACATCAAAATGCGGATTGGTCGTGGAATAATCCTACGCAATGTGCGGTTAACGTGGCTCATGATGCCCCCCAATTGACAAAAGTAGTTCGCAAAGGCGAATCGCTATCGCAGAGCATCTGGCTGACCCCAAAAACATGTACGGTCCAACATACAAACGTGGCTAGGCGCCAACTATTGCAATGGGCCGACGCTACACCGTCAGCGAGTCGTTATGGCCATAGACAGGTGCCAGGCGCATCCGTCGGGGAAGCTGCCCGAAGCGGACATGACGCGGAACCGACAGGCCGCAACGAATCTCGAAGCCATTCATGTGCCGCCACTGGCGTCGTTCGCATCTAGCGCGAACTCTTCGCACCGAATCGACCGTGCACGGGGGCTCAGCCCTTGGATTCCAGCGCGTCCAGCTCGGCCAGCAGCGCCTCCCCTTCCGCAATGAGGGCCGACTGCTTTACGCGGTCTCCAAGCTTCTCAGCGTCTTTCGCCTCTTTCATCTTCGCCGCATACTTCTTCTTCAGCGTCTTCTTCGGATCTGCCGTGAACCAACCCATGACTACTCCTTGTCCGGTAAAGCTGTAGCCGTCCCTCGTCCGCTCCGTCCGTAGCCGCCACGATTCGCGTCACCCCAGACGCTTAGCGCAAGTAGATCGCGTAGTCGTAGGCAATGCCGTTCGATGCCGCCCAGTTTGCCTGCGAGCAGCTCGTATTTTCCGCTGTCGGGTTCATGTTGTACTGCGAGTCTGTCCCGAACGTGCCGGTGTTGTGGCTGCCGCCGTAGGTGTCGAACCACCCGCCTTGTGCCTCGGAGGTGGTGCGAACGGTCTGGCCATTGCAGGCGTGACCAGCGACGGAACCCGAGCAGCAGTAGTTCATGTCCGCCCAGTTTCCGAGACCGCCCCCGTTGTTGTTGGACGGCGCGGCCTCATTGGAGCCAATACGGTTTCCGTCCGGAGAGCCCCCTGTGTCCGTGACGCATGTGCCGTTCACACAGTGGTTGGCGTACAGGACGGTAGTGGTGCGAACCAAGAACTCGGCAGACGACAGTCCGGCGACGGTGGCGCTCAAGACCGACTCGCCGAGCACGGTGTTGTCAGCGCCCTGTATGACCGACAAGAGCGTGTTCGTGTTGGGCCGCCTCCAGCGTCGGGAGCCGAGCTCGACGCCCTGCTCATGCACCGCAATGCGAAGCTCTGTAGCGCCGGGCAAGGCCGAGTAGGCTGACGTCTTGAGGTCCCCGTCGAAGGGAAAGTCGTCGACCGTGCCGCGTGGAGAGGCGTTGGTCCACAGGCCATTGCCCCACCACATGACATGCCCGTCGCTTGTGTCCAGATTCAAGGCCAGGGTCCAGCCTCCACCTTCGCTCTCCATGTCACAGTAGACGGGAAACGCTGCCCCGGGTCCCTGTGCATCAGGGTCTATTCGGTAGGCGCCGCTGCCGGTGGAGCCCGAGTATAGGCGGCCTGGGGCGTTCGGCCGGAGGTACGTCTCGCAGGCTGTCGCAACGCTTCCATCCGCCCACGTTCGACCCGATGCCGTGTTGATGATGCTAGAGGTGCCGCCCATGGTGAGCGGCTGCCACACGTCGCCGGCACACACCCGCACCGCACCATCCCGGTAGATGAGACCCCCCTCAGTCTCCGTGGTGCACTGCTCATCCTCCGCAGCACCCAGGAGGAGGATGCCCCCCGTGCGCGGCACAACGTTTGAGACCGGCTGGCGGCTACCTAGCGACAGCCCCTCCACCTCGAAGCCGATGTACAGCTGTGGCGCGTCGAAGAAGCGGTGATCGAGCGTGCCACTCGCGCCAAGAAGCACAGAGAAGTACCCGTCTTCCACGGGAACGGCATCGAACGTCTCCTCGTGGCACACCTCCCCACCGGTCGGTTGGGCGTTGGGACACAGACGCGCCGTAAGACTGGTGGTGCCAGACACCGCAGCCCCCGCAGCATCCAAGAGTCGTCCTTGCTGAGCCAGCTGTACGGGAGCGGCGACAGCCACCTGCCCGGCGATAAGCAACGCGATGAGCCCCATTCGTCCCTCCAGACGAACATCCTACCGCCAATACGGTGCCGATGACACGGACCATTGCTCACCAATGTACGACGCATCCTCGGGCCATCCGGGTTCCTCGCTGGGGTCAGGTCCATCCAGACGGTGCATCGAATGCCTGCCCACGACGGGCAGGTCTCTGGGCGCGTCGACACGGGCTCACAACCCCAGGGGAACATCGTCGGCTGACGGGCCCGCCGACAGGTCGACCGGAACACCGTTGACGGAGATGTAGACGGTGTAGGGCGAGTCGTTGGTGCAACTCGCATTGTCATCTCCACCCCACTGCCCAACGCCAATCGTCAGGTTTCCGTCGACCTCCGCCATGAAACCAGCGGCGGGACAGGCGAATTCGTTCCACGGTACGTTGGTGCAGGCGTGCTCGTCGTCAAGCTCCGAGTAGTCGCTGGCCAGACCGTAGAACTGGTTGAGCTCGTCGAAGGCGTACGCCACCAAGTCGGCGGTACTCGAGATCGGACCCACATTGTCGGCCAGTACGTACACACAGTCTCCACCCGAGACAGCCACCGTGTACTGATCAAATTGAATCTCGCCAACGACCGTCGCACAGGTCACTTGCTCGTAGTGTCCAGAGTTGGTTGTGGTGTCGGGTGTGCAGGACTGAAGGCGGCCGTCGGTGAGGTCACCGTAGGTGTCCGGGTCGGAATCGCTATCGCTGTCCGAATCGGTATCCGTGTCGGGCTCGACCTCGGTGTGGCCGTCGGTGTCCGAATCGACCTCTGTGGAGCCCTTCGGGCATCCCCCGAGCAGTAGTGCAATTGCCAAAAATCGAAGTTGCATGATCGACCTCCACCCAGGAGGCTCACACCCGTTCTCCTCTCGCAATGCAGCATTTCGCGACAGCCAGCCCGATAGAGACGACAACGCGGTCTGCGCGCTGTTGGCGTCTGCGTATGACTACAGTGGAAAGTCGTACGCGACGATGAGCCGTACACTGTCACCATCCACTTGGACTCGGACGTCGCACGTCGCATCGCCACACGGGAAGTAGCCCATGTCGTCTAGGCCATCGGCTGCCAAGAGGGCCCGCCGCACCGTGTCCTGACCATCCGCGAATACCAGGCGATTCATCTGACGTACCGCCTCAGCGAGCGGTGCCTCGGGCTCGGCAGCAAGGCCAACCGTGAACGTCTCGCCGAAATGAACGCAGCCCCCCTTTACGATGCGCACTGGCGTGCCGTCTGCGAACGTAAGCGACTCCACAGTGCGACCAATCTCCTGGTGGACGTCGACCAAGACGTCTTCCTGGCGAGGCTGTAGTGACGGGTCAATCGTGTCATCAATCATGCACGCCGCGTCACGGGGCCCGAGGTCCACTAACGGGGGCAGCGAGGCGATCTCAGCCGTAGGGATGCTGCCGCCACAGGCCAGTCCCACCGCGACCACAAAACTTCCACCAATGGTCCAATACACTACGTTGTACGCCATCGAAGCTCCACCGGTACGTCTCTGCGGAACACTACCACGCCACGCGGAGGAGCTTTGGGACGAACACCTGCGACGACTAGTCGCTCACTGCTGTGTAGTAGAAGAACGACCCACTGATGGTCCCCGGCGTGTAGTCGTCGCGGAAGCGAATCTTCTGTCCGGCCTCCACAAACACACTGCCAGAGAAAGTGTAGCCGGTGGTACTGCCCTCATGAGTGGTGTCGTAGGCGAGCTGCTCGACCAATCCACCTGACGAATTGTAAAGGTCGACAGCACTATAGGCGTGGCTGGTGTTGCCGCGAACGCTCGCGCTGAAGTTAAACCAGCAGTCCTGAAGGACCTCAAACTCGTTGCCGAGCCCCGAGTTGCTGAGGTGGTTGGCTTGAATCAGACCCGAACCACGAGTGCGCCCCTGGCTGGGGAGGTTGTAGAACCCTCCGCTACTGCTGCCATTGCCGTCATACCGGGCGAACTGCCGGGTAATCGCCGCACCGCCGGACAGAGAGCCCAAGCGCTGGATAGTTTGTAGGTTTTGCCCCTCAATCGAGACCCCCACCCACAGGTTGTCCCCGGTTCCGATGACCGCGTCAACGAGGCGTGGTGTTGGCGTAGCGTCGTCGAGTCCTGTGACTGGGACGTTGTAATAGCCATCCTGAAAAGAAACGTCTGTCCATGTCTTTTGCCACACATCCGTCGTACCGCCCGAGTCGCTGTACAGCGTCAGCGTGACAGTAAGCTCGCCGCTGATACCCGCTCCCAAGGTGTCCAAGAGACGGCCCTGGTGAGTGAAGTAGGTGTCGGCCGCAATGGCTGGCGTGGACACCAGCAGACCGAGAAGGATTGAGCGATACATGGCTTCCCCTAGGTAGACGTTTCGTCGTCGAACGACCCACACTATAGAGTTGGCCTAAGAAACCGGCAATACCGGATATGCGACGCAGTGAGAGGCGAGTTGGGGCGCCAATCGAGCAGCCTGAGGCCTGTATGTTCCGACATCACAGCGCCTCTTCAAGCGGCGCGTCGAAGTCCCCCCACCGCACAACACTCCCATAGGACCACGACGAGAGTGTTTACCTATCGACGCAGGCTAATGATGGTCTTCAATACCTTCGCGGCTGTGTCAGACAACCGAGTTCTGTTGAAGGCATCTCCCGTACGCTTGATGAGCTCGCTCTCTGTCGGGTAGGCGAACACTTGCTCGGCAATCGACGACAGCCCAACGCCCTGCGTCATTGCCAGCGCGACCGTGTTGATCAGCTCCCCTGCCCGCTCGCCTACAGCGGTGGCGCCCAGAATTGTCCCGCTGCCGTCCGCCACCACCTCCAAGAACCCGTCCGTATTGCCGTCCAAGACGGCGCGGTCGAGGTCTGCCGCATTGGCCCGGAAGACCTGGTGGTCCGGGCCCGCTTCTGTCTGGCCGACGGTGGCAATCTCGGGCTCGGTGAAGGTGCAGCTCGGGACCACAAGTGCCGAGTGGCGCTTTCGTCCGAAGAACAGCGCGTTTCGTACGACCATCCGGGCCATCGCGTCAGCGGCGTGGGTGAACTGGTACTTGCTGGCAACGTCGCCAATCGCAAACACCCGGCGATTGGACGTGCGCATGAAGTCGTCTACTTCGATGCCTCGCTTATGCGTCTGAACACCGGCCGCATCTAGGCCCAGACCGTTCATGTTTGGAACGCGCCCGATGCTCACCAACACAGCATCTGCGGCAACTCGGCGCTCGTCCCCATCCACTGTCGCCACAACAATGCTGTCTTCACCTACGCGCTCAAAGCCCGTCACGTTCGCGTTGTGCATGAGAGTCACACCATCCGAGCGCAGCGCCGCTTCCAGCGCACGGCTCGCGTCTGCCGCAACCCGAGGAAGCACGCGGTCACCGAGCTCTATCAGGGTGACCTCGGACCCGAATGCCGCGAACGCCTGGGCCATCTCGCAGCCAATCACGCCACCGCCCACCACAACAAGCCGCTTTGGAAGCTCGGTGAGCGCGAACAAGGACTCGTTGGTCAGGACGTTTGCGTCATCTACACCCGGCAGAACCGGACGTCTGGCATGGGCGCCTGTCGCAATGACAGCACGCTTGAAGGTCAGTCGGCGGCCGTTGACCTCAATGGCGTCTCGTCCCACAAAGGTGCCGTGGCCCAGGTAGATGTCGATGCCCTCTTTCTGGAAGCGCTCGGCGGCGTCATGGTGTGAGATGCCTGCACGCAATGACCGCATTCGCTCCATGACAGCAGCAAAATCGACGCGCACCTCACCCGTGTGTACGCCAAACGCCGCAGCCTTACGAGCCGAGCGCGCCACCTTGGCGGACTTCAGCAGAGCCTTGGACGGCACACAGCCCGAGATGAGGCAGTCCCCACCCAGCAGGCCTTTCTCGATGAGCGCCACCCGAGCGCCAACGCCATTGGCCCCCATCGCGGTGACCAGGCCCCCCGGTCCACCGCCCACCACGACTACGTCGTAGCGGTCTTCTCCCGCGTGAACCGGCCAGTCCTCGGGGTGCGTACGCTTTACGAGTGCGCGGTTGTGGACATCATCTGGGGCGATAAACGGCGTGGTGGACATAGCACCTCCGTGCGTGCTCTAGCCCGCTGCGAATGGGATACGACGCCATCCATTGGGAGAAGGTTTGCGTACGCTGTTTGTAGTCAATCCAGCCGCGGGCGGCGGACGGTGTGGACGTCAGATCCCGCGCGTCATCGCACGCTTACAGGCCGAGGGTCTCACGTGCGAGACCGCCGAGACCAACGGCCCTGGCCACGCCACCGACCTTGTCCGCGCCGCTCGAGCGAACGGACTGCATCGCTTCGTCATTGTGGGCGGCGACGGCACAGGGTTCGAGGTGCTGAACGGGCTGTTCGACACTGCGACAGACCCCACGCCGACCCTAGGCTACCTGCCTCTCGGCACGGGCAACTCGTTCATCCGCGACCTCGGCATCACTGACGAAGACAGCGCTGTCTCCGCACTGCTCCGCAACACGCCCCAGTCGGTCGATGTATTGAAGGCGACCACCACAGACGGTGCGTTCTACAGCATCAACCTAATCAGTGCCGGATTCACTGCGGATGCGGGCGAGCTGATGAACCGGCGGTTCAAGTCACTCGGTGCTCTGGGCTACGTCGCCGGAGTCGTGGGCCGCCTCGCAACACTGTCTGCACCCAGCCTGCCGATTGCTCTGGACGGAGGCCCGATGGACGCACGTCCGGCCACCCTTCTGTCGTTCTGCAACAGCCGCTGTACCGGCGGCACCATGCAGATGGCCCCAGACGCCCGGCTGTCGGATGGTCTAGTCGACATCATTCGCGTCGGACAGATGAGCCGAACGCGCCTACTCACAGCCTTTCCACGCATTTTTCGCGGGACTCACATCACCATGCCCGAGGTGGATTGTACGACGGCCAAGCAGATAGCCATCGACATTGGACATGCCGTGGACTGGATGGTCGACGGTGAGATTCTCCGCCGAGAACTCACACAGATTGAGGTCCTTGCTGGCCATGTGCAGGTACTGGCATGACTCCGCCAAATCGACGCTGGTGGGCCACGCCTCTTGCCATCTTCTTGTGGTGGATTGGGGCCTTGTGGATGGTGCCCATGATGCTCAGCATGATGGTGCTGAGCGCTGTGTTGGGTGCGCGCCGCATTGAGCCCATCTCACGTCTGTATTGTCGCGGGCAGATCTGGCTCACCGGCTCCCGCTACAAAGCCGTCGTCCACCCAGACGTAGACCTGGCAACGAGCTTTCTGTTCGCCCAGAACCACACAAACATCTTCGACCACGTGGTCCTGTACCCAGCAACACCGCACTTCAAGCAGGGACTCGAGCTGGCCGAGCACTTCAAGATTCCAGTCTACGGCTGGTTCATGAAGGCCCGCGGCACCATTCCGGTGAAGAAAGGCTCAGCTGGCCAGACGCCGGAAATCTTGGCCCATATGCGCTCCGAGATAGCGAAGAACGGCAGTATCCTGGCTTTTCCCGAAGGCCACCGCACGTTGGACGGCTGTATTCGGCCACTGCGAAAGGGCGTCTTCTTCATTGCCCGAGACCTCGGCCTACCCGTCGTCCCCGTCACTGTGTGCGGCATGTGGGCCGTTCAGCGCAAAGGCGACTGGCGTATTCATCCAGGTTGGACCGTCACAGTGTACTGCGACGAACCCATTCCTACCGAAGGTCTAGAAGATGACGACATCCCTGCCCTCGCGGCCAAGGTGCAAGCTGTGATGGAAGACCGCGTGAATGCGTGGGCCGCTGAACACGGGCTCCCGCTTCACAGCAGCTAGCCGACCAAGAAGCTCTGCTCTTCGACCGTCTCTACAATCTCGTCGTACACCTGTCCGAATACCTCCCGAAGGGCATCCTCATCTGTGATGGGGACATCGTCTTGAGAGACGGTCAAGCGGTCTGCGCGGGCGTCTTCAGACAGGCCCTCAATGATCTCAGCCCGTGTGCGCGTGCCGTCCATCAAGGACAAGGTCCGACGAATCACCGGGGCGACATCTGCCGTCTGGTGCCGAAGCGTAGTGAGACGCTCAATGCCTGCGTCCAGCTGGAACCGCGTGTACGACCAGCACTCCGGACGCTCGGAAGCGGCACGAGCAAAGGGCGCTTCGGTCCAGTATTCTACCACGCCACCGGCGATACAGCGCAGCAAGTTGGACCCAAGGGTCATGCGGGCATCAGCGCGGTCTTCAGGATTCAACGTATTGAGTACGCGCTCGCTAATCTCTTCAAACGGTAGCGCTTCCGGCCAGATGCGACGCATCTCGCCAATCGCCACCTTCACCAATGGCTGCTCGCTCACAATCGTCTGCTCGCCGGTGTCGAAGGTCACCTCGCTGACATCGTCCAGCACGGCATCATCGGGGGCTTTCGCACGGCACGCCATGGAGAAGGAGGTCACGCTCTCCCAATCCAAAGTGCGGTCCAACTCCACTTCCTTGTGGACCACGAGAGACTGACGGAAGGTCCGGTTGCGGACGAAGTCCATATACTGCTCCATGCGAGCAATATCACCGGTAATCTGCCCCAAGACCTCGCGAACTTCCGGCGGAAACTGCTCTGGAAGCATGGTGGTCAACGTGGCTTCGCCAAGGAACTGCAGGTCTGCAGACTCCGCGCGCTTGAGGAACTGGTGGAAGTACAGCGGCTCGTTGTCCGGAGACAGGTGCTCGTGGAACAAGTAGTAGTCGCTCATCTTGCGCAGGAACTCGGCTTCGCTCTTCAACAAAACGCTGTACGGGTCTTCACCCGCCGGCATGGTCGATGCCAAGAAGTCGAGCAGTGCTCGGGCCTGACTAATCTTGTCTTCGGGGCTCTCAAACGACGAGGAATGGTAGAACATCATGTCGCGGATGACCCCGCGCATATGCCAGCCTGGAAAGCAGTTGTAGCTGACGTAGGCGACGCCCTGCGGGTTGAGCAAGGTCCGAATCAAGCGAAGAATTTCGTCCTGTACCGGGCGCGGAACCCACGAGTACACGCCGTGGGTCGTAATGTAGTCGAAGGTGCCGTAGCGGTCCTTGACGTCCATGATGTCACGGGTCTCCAAAATCACATTGCCCAGGCCAAGGGCCTTGATGTTGCCAATGCCTTCGTCAATCTCAACGCGCGACAGGTCAATGCCCACAAATTCCGAGTTCGGGTAGACCGTGGCCATGGGCAACAGATTGCCTCCAGCAGCGCATCCCAGCTCCAAAACTCGGCAAGAAGACGGCAAAGCCGGTTTCATTCCGAACAACCTCGCCATGCCAGACAAGCCCTCCGGGTGCGTGCCTGGATAGGCATGGCTCGCGTACGGAACTTCGTCGTAGGGGGTGGGCTTGGTCATCGGGTCCTCCTGGGCGCCCGCAGCCTATGGCATTCCATGCGAGACGTCCGAATCATGGCGCCACTTCGTCCACCCCATTCGAGAAGAAATGCGTAGACTTCTGCCAGCACTGGTCGTTCTCCCTGCCTTCTTGGCCAGGTCAGTACCGCCAGCCCCCATCCCCATTGTTGCCGAAGCGGTCGCTGTGGAGTTGCCGGTTTTGCGCGTCGATATTGGTCTGCCCATACTCAGTGGTGGATTCCGCTGGGAACCGGAGGCCATGGGCAGCGTGCTCGCAGAACTCGAAGCACAGCTTGTTCTGATTGAAGGACTCGTACCGAGCATCGGTACTGCCGGCCCCCCAGTGAGTCTTAGCGAAGCGCCAGGAGCGGTAGACGATGCCTGGCTAGGCGCAATGGAGAGCACGGGTTCTGCCTTCGACTGGCAGGTTCAACTCACCCTGTGCCAACCCTACTCCCCCTGCGAGCCGCTGACCGTCACCGGTCGCACCGATGCTACGTGGGAGGTCGCATCCGCACTCGCGGACCATGTCGCGGCCGCCATCTCACGGCCACGCACCCCAGTCGAGCGACTGCGCGTACCCAACGACCGCTACGGCGCACTTGTTGCTGGCCGTGGGGCCGCCGAATTCTACGGTGTGCTTCCAGGACCCGGCCCAAGCGGTATCGGCAACCGACGACGAGACTCCGTCGAACGGGCCGTCTTCATGGACGCCAAGATCCCGCTCTCCTGGTGGATTCTCGGGCGTCATCGCCTCAAGCATGACCGGATAGATGGGGCCATCATCGCCTTGCGTCAAGCCGGTGATGTGGGAACCGCACGAAGCGACCTGGCGATGGCGCTTGCAGCGGCTGGGCGTTGGCACGACGCCCGAGACGCCTGGGGTGAGGGCGTCGCAGAGCCACGATTTGCGTTGGCCGCAGCAGCGGTGGCCATTCAGGCCGAAGACACAGTGAGCGCGGAAGCCTGGCTCGCCTTGCTTCCGAATCGGGACAAGCGAGACCCCGCCCTGCTCCGCCTCTTGGTCAAACAAGCCGGTGACACCGTAGACGAAGCGCTGCTCATCGAGTGGACCGAGGCGGCGCCACAAGACCCCAACCCCATCGAAGCGTACATTCGCTGGCTGGTACACCGGGGGCAGTACCAACGCGCGCTCGAGCTCACCGCCGAGCTGTCCCGTCGTGGGGCAACGCATACCGCCGAACAACTCGAATACGCCTTGTCCGTAGAGCTCGGAGACCAGGTTCCGGACACCATGTCTCTGGCACCCGGCGCACAGGACCCGCTTCAGATAGCAACCCTCGCCGCCGCCCAAGCGGACACCCGACTCGCGCTTCAGACCGTGCGCGCGATTCTCAGGCGAGACCCCTACAACACACGCGCTCTCGCACTACTCGTCGACCTCTCCCTTGTCGCCGGCGACAATGTGGAAGCACGCAGAGCCCACGACACGCTGATGTTCGCAGACCCCACCTGGGGTCGGGAGAGCTTGCCATGGCGATGAACGCTGCACAGCGACTGCTCGTAGGTGTCGGCATCCTGTGCGCATCTCCGGCCTGGGCAACGCCCTCGCTCTCAGATCTCACCGCCGCTCAAGACCGTCAGCAAGTGCTGCTCGATGACGCGCGAGACCTTCGAATGGCTACCTCTCGGGTTGAGAACGACATGGGCCAGAAGCTGCGACGAGGCATACGCGAATGCGCGGAGCACTCTGGGCATCTGGCGCGCGTTGGCCAGCTCGGACCCAGCTGGCGTGACGCGCTTCAGTCCGCCCGCGTCCAGCAACGTCGCATTCAAGAACTGAGCGTAGCACCGTCCGTCGCCCCTCTCATCGACGAGCGATTCACCGCGCGAACCGACGTGTTTGGCGAGCGTCTGGCAGAAGAAGTCCAGCTGTACCAGGTCTCGGTTCGCTGGATGGAGACCGATATTCGGCCGCGCATTGCGCGGTGCCAGCCCGAGCTCACAGTCAGCGCCGCCCCCCCAGGTGACGAGTCTGTTGCCTGGGTGGTCGCCTGGATGGGTACTATCTGTGCCGCCGATGGCGCTGGTGGAACGCGCGCCATCAACGTCACCGAAGCACGTGTTGTACGTGTGTCTCCTCCCATCGCTTGCTGGTCATCCGGCCAGTGTGACTGTGTTCCGGGACCCATCACCACCGGCTCGGCCCTGGGGCCCACATGAAGCGTCCCAAGCGCATCTTGGCATGGTCGGGCCTACTGGTCGTAGCCATTGCAGGCAGTAGCTACCTCACGCTGCGCGACTACGAACAGTCCATAATCCGCGAGGTGGACGACACCCTCAGCAGCGTTCAGGAGTGGCGGCCGAAGACCACCTGCAACGTCTACGACCGCCACGGCGAGACCATGGACTCGTTCTACGTTGAGCGACGCGAGTGGGTGTCCATCGACACAATGCCGAACATCCTGTGGAAGACGGTCGTGGCCACAGAAGACCGGCGATTCATGAGCCACAGTGGCATCGACCCCATGGGCATCGCCCGAGCCATGGTGAGCAACTACCAGGCGGGGGGTGTCACTCAAGGTGGCAGCACGCTGACCCAGCAGTTGGTCAAGAACCTCTTCCTCAGCAGCGCCAGGACCTACGAACGCAAGGCGCGCGAGGCTGTGATTGCCTGGCACTTGGAGAAGCGGCTCTCCAAGATGGAAATCATGGAGTTGTACCTCAACTTTATCTACTTAGGCAGTGGCAACTACGGCGTAGAAGCGGCATCACAAGACTACTTCGGCATTCCGGTCAGCGAGATCAACACCGCCCAAGCAGCACTGCTGGCAGCCCTGATTCCCGCTCCCTCCGCCATCAATCCACACGCGCACCCGGAACTTGCGCTGGAAAAGCGGGCCACTGCACTCGATGACCTCGTGGAAGTCGGCATCCTCACCCAGAGTCAGGCGGACACCTGGAAAGAAGAGCCGATTGTGACACCGCGCACCCAGAGCGTGGAGACCGTAGAACATCCGGCCTACGTGACTTCCGTGCGGCGTGAGGTTCGGCGAGTCTTGGGCAAGGAGCTTCCCTTCTCGCTAGGTCTACACGTCTATACCCCCTTCGACCCCGCTATTCAGCAGGTCGTAGACGATGCGATAGACAGCGCATTGGCCGAACATGTTGGCCGTCAAGGTCCGCTGGGAGTGCGACGACACATTCTCGAGGACAACCGCTCAGCATTCGTCGCTGCCGGAACCACAGACCCCATCTCGTCTGGCGAGTGCACCGAGGCGATGGTCAACGACGACGGCTTGTTCGTTGCCGGAGCGAACGAGTGGGAGTGGCCACGCTGGAAGTGGCGGACCCGGGTTGCGGCATACAGCGATTCCTGGGTGACGCTTGGTCAAGTCGCGGACGCCGGTGACGTCGTGTCCCTGTGCATGGACGACGACGGTGTCATGCAGCTGGACGACCACCCGTGGGCACAAGGGGCTGCGGTGGTCATGGACAACAGCACAGGCGAAATCTTGGCGCTGTCCGGTGGTCAGAATGTCCAGCTGGAGGGGTTCATTCGCGCCACTCAAGCGAGACGGCAGCCGGGGAGTACCTTCAAGCCGTTCGTCTACGCAACCGCCATGTCCCAGGGCAAGAGTCAGCTCTCGACCGTCATGGACACCCCGCTATATTTCCCAGGTTCCACCTGGTCTCCAGACAATCCGAGCGGATTCCATGGCAAGGTGACACTGCGGCGCGCACTGGCCGGTAGCTACAACGCCCCCGCTGTCCGCTTGGCGCTGGAGCATGACGTCGAAAAGGTTGCGGAGCTCGCTCAGGATCTCGGCATACAGAGCCCGCTTCGGGACGACCTGACACTGGCTCTCGGAAGCAGCGAGGTCACTACCCTCGACCAAGCGACAGCCTTCGCGACCATTGCGCGCGGAGGCGAGCACATTGAACCGGTCTTCATACGCGAGCTTGTGGATGTGAATGGCGACTCGGTCGCGGTCGCTGGCGGTCCCGTGTTGGTGGCCGGCGAGACCCTGGCGAACTTGCCCGGTGCACGCACTCGCGTCTTGAATGCAGACGTCGCCGCCGAGCTCGCGGACATGCTGCACCACGTCGTCGAAGCCGGGACTGGCCGGAGAACCCGCATGGACGGGCGCTGGATTGCCGGAAAGACGGGGACCACGAACCGAGCCACTGACACGTGGTTCGTAGGGTTCAGCCCCGACTACACCATTGCAGTGTGGGTAGGTACAGACGACTTCACGCCACTCGGCAGGAGGGGCGAAGCGGGCTCCCGGACAGCCCTTCCTGTGTTCCGCGACATCATGGCCACACTGCCCGCATCCGAAGAGGCTCCGCGGGTGCCGGACACTGGATTTGACGTGCCAACGGCTTGGGGCTGGATGACCATGAGTCGTGCACACACGCCGAACTCAGTGATTCCGTACGGCATTCCTGGAAACGCCCCCCTTCAGCCCTACCCGGTGCACCAGGACGGCTGGCGTTGAATCCCTAGGCCAACAATCGCGGACCTGAACGCAGGAAGTGTTACCCGCGCGACGGAGGATACCCATGCTCGGCGCCGCTCGTGGACTCACCGAAGTCAAGACACCCGACCTCATCAAGCTGCTCCGCCTGGTGATTCGCGACGACATCCCAGTCCCGATCGACGTGTTGGGACTTGCACGCACCGGTCTTCAGCACACGGCTGAGGAACTCATGAACACACTTCGCGGGTTGGATGAACCTGCAGTCCGCGCCGTCCTCATCTGCGTCATTGCTGAACGTAGACCCAAGAAACGAGTCTGATTGGGCTCTCCGGGCAGCGACACAGGCCGTTCCGTGCCATGCTGAGCCCCGTTTTAGGAGACATTGTGCTTCGTCGCACCCTTGCACTTTCCGCCGTTCTTGCCCTGGTTGGTTGTCCCGCAGATGACACCGACACTTGGCCCGATGCCAACACGAGCGGAGACTCCGATACGGACTCCGAGGTTGATACCGATGAAGATACCGACATCGGCTTCGACACGGACGTCCAGGAAACCGACCATTGCGGTACGATCTCCGGTATCGAAGTGTGGACTGCCGAAGACAACCCGCATGTGATTTCGTGCACGGTTGCCCTCGAAGACGCGGACCTGACCATCGAAGCTGGCGCCGAGGTGTTCTTCACGCCGAACACGCTCATGCGTGTCTCTACCGCCGGCCAACAGTCGGACTTGCGGGTGCTTGGCACCGAAGCGGACCCCGTCTACTTCGGCCCAACGAGCGGTCCGGGGCCAGGCAAATGGGGTGGTATCTACATCAGTGAGTTCGCCGGTGAAGTCCGCTTTGAGCACGCCACTATCAACGGTGGAGGCGCGGGAGTAGACCCGTCCAACACCGGAAATCTCTGGGTAGATGACGCCATCATCACGGCGCGCAACCTGACCATTGAAGACTCCGGCACCATTGGCCTCAACCTCGTAGACAACGCGCGACTGACCGCTGTCTCCGAGAACATCGTCGTCAATGGCAGTGGGCTGTACGGGGTTGCCGTTGACTGCACGCAAGCCCATACATTGCCCGCCGGTGACTCCGACTACACCGGCAATGGCATCGACAAGGTCTTGGTCGACTCGGGCGTCGTAAGCACCGCAGTGGAGTGGGAGAATCTGGGTGTGCCGTACGCCCTGGAATCGTTCGTGGCCATGGAGGGAATCGTTCCTGCACCCGCCATCCTCACCATTGGCCCTGGCGTGGAAGTCCAAGCCGGTTTCGGTGGCGTGCTGTCCATTGCCGCCAGCGGTGGAGCGGCCGGGCTTGTGGTCAACGGGACCGAGGCCGAACCCGTCCGCTTCACCTCCGAAGCCGCCGGTGTTGACGCACAGTGGCAAGGTATTGAGATTGGCGCGGCAGCCGTGGACAACCAAGTCGTCTTCCGGCACACCACAATCGAATGGGGCGGCGGCGACCCCATCTCCCAAACGAACCTGCTCATCATCGACACTCCCGTCCTCGCGGACCACCTCACCATCCAACACGGACTGCGCTACGGCATCCGAATGAATGGGTACAACGGTCGATTCCGTAGTGGCTCGCAGGCCCTGGTCATCACGGACACCTTCTTGCCCATCCAGGTCAGCGCTTCCGAGACCGACACCATTCCCACAGACTCGGAGACGGTCTTCGAAGACAACGTCATTCAGCGGGTGGAGCTGATTGGAAACCGCATCTTCTTTGACACCACATGGCCCGTTCGAGACCTTCCGTACCAGGTGCTCGGCAACACCATCATTGCCGCTCCAGCCGGACAGGACGCGACCTTGACGCTGCCTGCAGCCTCTCGCCTGATGATGGGCTGGAACGCGACCCTGATTCTGGGCGGCGTCCTCCGCGAAGGCCGCGGAAACGTCGTGGCCGTTGGAACCAGCGCCGAGCCGGTGACATTCACCTCAGCCAACAGCTACACGCCAGGCGCCTGGGGCAGCATCATCCTGGCGAACTGCAACGCAGACATCAGCGTGTTTGACGGGTTCGACCTTGGCTTCGCCACCAACGGGTTCTCGTACTCGCCGCTCAATCCGAGTGAAGGCCAGATCTGCGAGCCGACCGTCATCCAGAATGGCTTCATCCACGACATCGACAAGACCGCATACACGCTGATTCCGGCCAGTTTCGCAGAAGGCAATGGCATGACCTATGAAAACCTTCGAGAGGGTACCGGGCTTCCCGAAGAGGAGACGAACTGATGCGCTGGTCATCCCTTTTTGCGCTTGCACTACTCGTTGGCTGTCCCGCCGATGACACCGACACCTGGCCTGACGCGAACACAGACGCGAACACAGACGACGTTGGCACAGACGACGACTCTGACACGGACAGCGATACCGCTACCACAGGCTTTACTGCGCACTGTGGCGAGATTGTCGCAGACGAAGTGTGGCGTCAATCCGGCAACCCTCACCTGTTGGGCTGCGATATTGACCTTCTCGAAGGCACCATTACCATTGAGCCGGGCGTCGAAGTCTTGGCCTTGGGAACCTCTGCCATCAACATCAGCGAGACCGGCCAACGCGCCAGTCTGCGGGCAAACGGAACCGCCGCAAATCCAATCGTGTTCCGCCCACAAGAAGTGGAAGGCGAAGACGACCGCTGGGGCGGCATCAACGTATTTACAGACGCGGACGGCGTTGAGCTGAACTTCGTCGAGTTCATTGGCTCCGGGGGTGGGTTCAACGCGAACTCGCTCACCGTCTACAACAACGAGCTGACCATCAACAACCTCACCATCAACGATGCCCTCGGCACCGCGGTGAACTTGGTGGGAACCGGTCGGCTGTCGGCCGACAGTACGGGTCTCGTTGTCAGCGGAGTCACCGGCTACCCGGCGACCGTGTCGGCAGAGTACGCACATACACTCCCCGCACAAGACAGTAGCTACACCGGTAATGGCGAGGACGGTCCAGAGGTCCGCGCAGGTAGTATTGGCGAGTCGGTCGTCTGGGAAGACTTAGGCGCGCCATACATCGCTACGGGAAGTATCGTTGTCGAAGGCTTCATCGACGACGCCGCTATTCTCACCTTGGAGGCTGGAACGCGGGTTCTGTTCGACGTTGGCGAAGGCGTCTACATTGCGCCCTTCGGAGGCGAAGCGGGTCTCATCACGAACGGCACTGCTGCCAATCCCGTCACCTTGTCTGCGCTCGGCGCCGACACCGGCGGTTTCTGGCGAGGAATCCTTGCGAACCAGGGCACAACCACCCTTGAGTTCAACAACACCGTGGTGTCTTCGGGCGGTCGCGGCCTGACCACCATCGGCTCCATCGACATCATCAACTCTGATGTCACAGTCTCGAATCTCACCATCCGAGACTCGCTCCAGATGGGTATTGCCTTGCTAGGCACCGCACAGTTCACGCCAGACAGCACCGGTCTGACCATCAATGGCAGTACCTTCCCAGGTGTCGCGCCATCCATGACGGTCTCCACCATTCCAGACGGCGCCTTCACCGGCAACACGGTGGACGCCTTCCAGGTAGAGGGCAACATCATCCGCCCCACAGTCTGGCCAAAGCTCGATGTGCCGTATTGGGTAGACGCACCCATCTTTATCGACGGGTACTCCGACGTCCCCGCTACCTTGACCATCGACCCCGGCACGCAGGTGTGGTTCGCCAACAACACCCGACTTGAGTTCAGTGCACAAGGTGGCGCTGCAGGCCTCATTGCCGAAGGTACCGAGAGTGAGCCGATTCTGTTCACCGCTGCCCAGTTCGCTGAGCGCGGTGCTTGGGACGGTGTGTGGTTCCGCGACATGTGTTCAGAGGCGGACATTCGCATGGACCACTTCACGATTGAATACGGCGGCGGCGCACCACAAGCACCGTACAACCTATTCTTCGACGCGTGCACTCCAGAGTCCGTGAGCAACGGCGACCTGCGGTTCTCAAACAGCCGCGGCATTGGCTACATTCGAGGCGCATCCCCCGAGACCTCGTCCAACATCACCTTCTCGGGCAACTTCGTAGACTTCTTCTGCGACGCTGAGTCCTGCCCGGTCGAACCCGGCGAATAGTCACGACTAGCCGTTGATGACCTTGAGCATTCCTTTGTAGTCATCCGCAAATCCCGCCGCGCGCAGCACTACCGCCGCGGGATGCTCGCGTGAGGGCTGGCCGTCGATCTTGTTCACCCGAACAGTGCGGTACTTGCCTACACACAACGCATCGATGGCACGCCGGGCACGTACGGGGTCCGAGAACCCATCAAGGGTGGTCCAACCGCGGCCTCCCGCCTGAACGTACAAGATGGGAATGCCGTTGATCAGCACGACCTTTGCACCCGTGCGCCGCTGTGGCGCCTTCTGCGTCTCGGCAACTGGCCACGGCAGCATGGCTCCGTAAGGATTGGCGGGATCGGTCGCCGCTAAGACATGCACGTCGTCGGCGTCATCTCGGTTTGCACGCAGCCGGTCTACAACCCCGGGCTGAGCGAACTGCGCACCGCTCAAGCCATCCACAAACCAGCCACGACGCACCTTTCCAGCGTCTTCCATCGCTCGTAGCACAGGGTAGACCGCACTGAATCCGCCTTCCATCGCCTCTGCCTGCGATGCCTCTCGACTGACCACGCCGTAGCGCTCCAATAGTTGGTTGGCGCGTGCATGCGCTCTCTCGGTTGCTGACGGCGCTCCCGCTCGCAAGTCCTCGACCAGCGACCACCGCCCCCCAACCGCCGACGACATGCCCGACTTCTTGCGCTTGGAGAGGCTGCGCAGAGGCAAGAAGGTGTCGTTGGTGACCAGTCCTTGCCAGACCAAGTCCCACAGCGCAGCCGTGAGCTCGGAGTCCTTTGGATTGCCAAGGGCGATGGACAGTCCAACATAAAAGTTGGCCCCACGCTCACCAAGCAAGGTGAGGATACCCGTGTGCAGCTCGGACAGGCCTTCGGGCTGTTTCGGTGGGTCGAGCAACATGGGCACCCGCTCGCGGCGATACAGAGCCACGCGCCCGTCTTTGGACCCAAGCGCACCACAGCCAATCCACACCACCATGCCCATAGCGCCGAGTTCATCCAGCATACGTGGCCGGAAATCACGCACCCGGGCCGGAAGCAGCTCCTTCTCCAATGCGCTGAATGGCAGAGGACGGCCCTCGATCTGAGCGAGCACCTCTTGCAGTCGAATGCTGCCTGAACGCTTGCTGTCGAGGCCATGCCAGCTGATGAGAAAGCGGGCGTAGGTCGACGAATCGACCGGCTCAATCGCCTGGCGCTGAACGGCAAGGGACCGGCGACGAAGACGACGGAGGACGTCTACCTCGCACCACTCACGCCCCACTCCACCGGGTCGAAGCTCTCCACGGACCATGGAGCCGTCGTGCTCAAGGGCACGAAGTACGGGGTCCACCTGCGCATCACGAAGCCCATACCGACTCGCAAGCGAGCTGGTATGGAACGGACCATGCGTACGTGCCCACCGCAGCAGCAACGACTCCAGGGGGTGCTCTGGCGCCTGCAGAAAGACAGACGGAATGCCCGACGGAATCACGACACCAAGAGCTTCCAGGTATCGCCCAGCGTCTTCCACAGCGATGAGCCGCGGCTCGCCGGCAATGCGAACACGAAGTACCCGACGCGCCAGCACCAGCTCCTCAACCCAGTCATTCGGCTGCTCCCGGCTTCGAGCCGCGAGCTCATCCACCGACAAGTCCCCCAAGCGACGCAGCAGGTCATGCACAGCGTCTGCATGCTTCACCTTGCGGTCGTCCGTCAGGTACTGAAGCTCCAGCTCCACCTCAGCGACAGCGTCTCCGTCCAGCAGGTCGCGAAGCTCTTCCTGGCCCAACAACTCTCGCAGCAATTCCCGGTCCAACGACAAGGCCATCGCCTTTCGCTCAGCGAGAGGCGCATCTCCGTTGTACAGGTACTCCGCGACATACGCGAAGACTAACGACCGAGCAAATGGCGAGGCGCTCTTGGTCTCCACCTCTTCAACACGCACGTCGCGCGAACGAACCTTCCGCAGCAAGTCCACTAGAGACGGGACATCGAACACGTCCTGTAGACACTCCCGGTAAGTCTCCAAGACCATGGGAAACGCCGGATAGGAGCTGGTGGCCGCGAGTAGATTCTGTGCCTTTAGACGCTGCTGCCACAAGGGCCGCCGCTGCTTGGGCGACCGGCGAGGAAGCAGAAGCGCGCGCCCAGCATTCTCACGAAACCGGCTCGCAAAGATGGCGCTGTGCCGTAGCTGTTCAACGATCTGGTCTTCAACGAGGTCTGGGTCTGGGAACAGAAGGTCGACCGACGGCAGCTCATCTACGTCTGCAAAGCGAAGCACAATCCCGTCATCTGTGGCCATCGTCTGAACATCGAAGCCCGCACGAGACGACAGTTCCGCTTCGAGCGCCAACGCCCAGGGCTGATGAACCCGCGCCCCAAACGGCGACAGGATGCACACGCGCCAGTCTCCAAGCTCATCTCGGAAGCGCTGAACAACAAGTGTCTGGTCCGTTGGCAGAGTGTCCGTTGCTTCGACTTCCGAGCGAATGTAGCGAACCAGATTCTTGGCCGCGAGCGGGTCCAACGGTGCCACGCCGCGCACGAACTCAACCGCAGCATCATCCGTCTTGAACGCACCCACCTCTCGCACAAACGCACCCAGAGCACGCCCGAGGTCTACCGGTCGCCCTACCTGGTCCCCCTTCCAGAACGGCAGACGTCCAGGCTCACCGGGAGCGGGCGTCACCATGACGCGGTCGCGCGTAATCTCCTGAATACGCCAGCTGCTCGCCCCGAGAATGACCACATCTCCCCGGCGGGATTCGAACACCATCTCTTCGTCCAGCTCACCGACTTTTGGCCCGCCGTCTCCCAGATAGACCGCGAAGGAGCCACGGTCTGGAATGGTGCCGGCATTGACAAGAGCCAGCATTCCAGCCCCTTTGCGAGCCGTCAGGGTGTCGGCGTCTCGGTCCCAAGTGATGCGGGGGCGCAGATCCGCAAAGGCGTCGGATGGGTAGCGCCCGGACAACATGTCCAGCACCGAGATGAGCGCACCACGAGTGAGCGTACTGTACGGATAGGCGCGGGTGAAGACGCTCTCAAGCTCGTCAATCGTCCAGGTGTCCACCGCCACAGCCGACACAATGTGCTGGGCCAAGACATCCAGGCAGTTGCGCGGCACCCGGGTGGTCTCAATCTGCGCGTCTAGCATGTGGCGAGCGACCACTGCGGTCTCGAGCAGGTCTCCCTTAAACTTCGGAAAGACTCGACCTTTACTCACCTGCCCTACGCCATGGCCAGCCCGACCAATTCGCTGAAGCCCCCGCGCCACACTACCTGGGGACGCAATCTGAATGACGAGGTCCACGGCCCCCATGTCAATGCCAAGCTCAAGCGAGCTTGTGGCCACAAGAGCCGGCAGCTGACCGTGCTTCAGCATGTCTTCAATCTGCTCACGCTGTGCACGAGCAATGCTGCCATGGTGAGCGCGAACAAGCTCCTCACCTGCCAGTTCGTTGAGGGACTGAGCCAATCGCTCACAGACCAACCGGCTGTTGACGAACAAAATCGTGGTGCGGTGCGCGCGAATCAGTTCCAGCAGCTTTGGATGCAGCGTGGGCCAGATGGACGGCGAGAGCTGGCGTTGACCGCCGCCGCTGGTGGTCGCCGGCTGAATCGGTGTGTCCATGTCCGCGACGGGAACCACAATCTCCAGGTCCAGCTTGGGCGGCTCCGACGTATCGATAATGGTGACGGGCCGTCCCCCGCCTAAGAAGCGCGCAATCTCCTCTAGCGGACGCTGGGTCGCGGACAGGCCGATGCGCTGGGGCTCATGGTCTAAGAACGCCGACAACCTCTCCATGGACAGAGCCAAGTGCACGCCGCGCTTGGTGGACGCAACGGCATGAATCTCGTCAATAATGACGGTCTCAAGGGTACGTAGAATGTCTCGCTGACCGCTTCCCAAGAACAGAAACAACGACTCGGGGGTGGTGACCAGAACATCCGGCGGGTGCTTGAGCATCTGACGCCGTGCTTTTTGCGACGTATCTCCGGTACGCACCCCTACGGTGATGGGCTGAACAGCGACACCTTCGCGCTCACCGGCGCGCTGAATGCCAACAAGTGGCGCACGAAGATTGCGCTCAATGTCGTACGCAAGCGCCTTGAGCGGCGACAGATACAGCACACGCACGCCCGGCTCGCTGTTCGCCGGTCGATGCGCGAGAGAGTCTAGACAGGCCAGGAAGGCCGCTAGAGTCTTGCCAGAGCCGGTTGGCGCCAACAGCAGTGAGTGTTCACCATTGGCAATCGCAGGCCAACCACGCTCTTGCACCGGAGTGGGTGCTTCGAAGGAGTTGGAGAACCACGCCCGTGTGGCGGGTCCAAAGTGTTTGAGGACCGACATGTGCCAGGACGTATCGAGGCCCTGGACCAAAAGCTGTCCGGGTCCGTCAATGTCCGCTTCAGCCCGGCGGAAGGGTCTCGGCTGCCAGGCGAGGACGCAGTGGCAAGGCGGCGCTCGCTGCCTCTAGCTCCAGCACGCGGTCGCGCAGAACCATGGCCAGCCAGTCGTACGACCCGGCTTCAGGGACTTGAACCATCTCATCTGGAGCGTCCCAAGACACGCGAAGTTCACCGGTAATCTCAATGCCACCCAGTTCGCCGTCGAGCGGGAAGCTAAGCATATACCGACCAAAGTGTGCGTTCTCGTCGGCACCTGATGGATGGCGAATGGCGTACCGCTGCAGACCGGAAGACCGCGTCACGGCCAATCGGCACTCCATCCGGTCCATACCCACTGCCTTGGCCATCTCAACGAGGGCCTCCAGGACAGCATCAATGTCGTCTGAGCCGCGAATCTCATCGACCGTACCCTGAATGCGCTGCAGGTTGTCGCGTAGCCGTTGTTGGCGACGTAAGCCGTACTTAAACGAGACCCGTGCTTCTTCAACGCTGAACACACCGGTGATGCGCGTGAAGACGATGGTGGCAACGCCGATGGCGCACAGAATGACTGCAGCCTGAGCCGTCGTCGCCCAGACCAACCCCAGTGCGCCCAGCGCCAACACCGTGCAGCCTGCGTACAGCACGAGCACAGCCTGACGATGGGTCATGCCGCTATCGAGCAGCCGATGATGCACGTGGCCGCGGTCCGCGCTGAAGATGTGCTTGCCCGAGATGAGGCGGCGCAGGACAGCCAGCGTTGTATCGAACACCGGCACGCCGAGCGCCAATACGGGGATGAGCAATGAGACCGCAGTCTGCGACTTGGCGGACCCGCTGATCGCAGTGACTGCCAGCACATAGCCCAAGAACAGGCTTCCAGAGTCCCCCATAAAGATGGACGCTGGATTGAAGTTGTACCGCAGGAATCCAAGCAATGAGCCGGCCAAGGCAATCGCAGTCAGGGCCACAATGACGTTGTTGCCGGTGACGCCTAGGATGAACAGAACGAACACCGTGAACAGGCTGATACCTGACGCGAGACCGTCCAGACCGTCAATGAGGTTGATGGCGTTGACAATGCCAACAATCCACAAGATGGTCAGGGGAAGAGCCACCCAGCCAAGAGTCACCATACCGAAGGGCGTATTGACCGAATCGATGTGGTAGCCGGCGGCGAACGCCCCCAATGCCACCAGAATCTGAACCGCTAGCTTGACCTTGGCAGACAGTCCGCGAACGTCATCTACAAGGCCCATGCCGACCATCACTGCGGCGCCGCCAGCCAGGGCAGCAAAGCGAGTCATGTCCGCGAGATAGCTCTCGGATACGCGGTTATCGTAGAAAAACAGCGCAATGACGGGTACAAAAAACCCAACGGCAATGGCAAGGCCACCCACACGTGGCATGGGCACTTCGTGCACCTTGCGTTCATCTTCGCCGGAGTCCACTGCACCCTGGCGAATCGCAGCATCTCGGACCAATGGCGTGAGCACGAAGGTCACGCAAGCGGAGATGAGGAAAGCGACGAGGTATGTCAGCATTCGGAATTGGCCTCTAACATCGGTCACCCTCGGTCAGCAGGGCAGCGACTGTGCCCATATTCCTTGTGTGAGTCGGACCTGCAATCCTTCACGGTAAATTCCGAGCAGATCCACCGGATACACCGCCCAAAACTATGGAGGTTTGCTCGCTGTGACCGCGCCGCGACACAACATTGCTGCTCTCGCGGCCGTTCAGATCATCCGCTTTACAGCGGCATTTGCGGTCAGCATTGCGCTAGCTCGTGGACTTGGCCTGGCAAACTACGGGGTGTACGCGACCATTGCGACCGTCGCCCACCTGCTGGCATTTTCCTCAAACCTTGGAATTCACCAGCTACTGCCACGAGCCATCGCACGGTCACCGGCAGCCGAACACTCGGGTTGGGTGCGAACCGCGTGGTGGAGCACACTGGGTGGATCGGCGGTCGCCACCGTAGCAATCGGATCGTGGGCTGCTCTATACAATCCGGCATGGTTGGTGCCAGCACTCGTCGCCGGAGTCAGCCTGGGTCTGATGTCCTTGGTCAACGTGTACATGGCTGCCTTTGAGGGCATTCGGACCATGGCTCTGCAGCTGCGAGGCGTCGTGGCTGGGCGCACCGTCGTAGTGATTGCGACCGCCATTGCGCTGGGTGTCGGCGGAGGCCTGACCGGGGTGTTTGCCGCACAAGGGGTTGCGTGGCTGGTCACGCTTGTTGTGTTTGGTTGGACGTGGCGACGCACCGTTCAAGCCAGCGACCACCGCATCAACACCAGCAGCATGGTGCGCGCATCCCTCCCCTTCGCCGGGTTCGTCGCCTTCGCAGCTCTTCAAGAGCGCGTGGACATCTTGGTTCTGGACGCGGTTCGCGGCCCAGAAGAAGTCGGTATCTACCGAGGGGCTACCCTCTTCCTCATCAACATCCCGGTCCTCGCCCGCATTGTGAGCACCGCCGCCTACCCGAGCTTGGCCACCAATCGCGGGCCCAGTGAGCTCGCACACATCCTCCGGTTGTTGCTCGCGGTGGGTAGCGCCTTCGCCGTTGGCGGATGGTTGGTCGGCCCGGCACTGGTTCAAGCCGTTCTGGGTGACGAATACGCGGAATCGGGTCCGCTGTTGGCCTTAGGAGCCTTGGCACTACCGCTGGTCTTCCTACGCATTGGCTGTTCGCTTGGATTGCTCACCAACGACGCCGAACGCACACGATTCGTTGGCATGGCAGCCGCGGCCGGTGCGAACGTAGGCCTCAACTTGCTCATCATTCCAACCTACGGAGCCACCGGCGCTATGGCGACCACCATCGCCTGTGAGGGCCTGCTCTTGGTCCTGTACATGTGGCCGGTACGACGGTCGATAGTCGACGTCGCACAGTCTTCTTGGCGAGCCATCCTCCCCGCAGGTGTGCTGGCTGGCGTATTGATGGCGCCCGTACCGCTCGCGGTCGCTACGGCTCTCGGCATCGTCGCCTGGGGTGCCGCCGCATGGAGTGTTGGCGGCGTGACCCCAGCAGACTTGAGACGCCTGCGTCAGCTGTAGGCGTCTACGTCAGCTGTAGGCGTCTACGTCAGGTCGCGTGCCAGAACGTCGGCAATACGCACGGCTGCTTGGCCATCACCATACGGATTGTGGGCATGACGCATGGCTTCGTATGCCGCGCGGTCATCCAAAAGCAGAGAAGCTTCGCGAACAATCTTCTCAACATTCGTGCCGACCAGCTTGACCGTTCCAGCATCCACACCCTCTGGACGCTCGGTGGTGTCCCGCAGGACCAACACTGGCTTTCCGAGGCTGGGCGCTTCCTCTTGGATGCCGCCGGAGTCCGTCAGCAACAGCGTGCAGCGGTCCATGAGACGCACGAAGGGAAGATAGTTCAGCGGGCCCAACAAGTGAACATTGTCCAGTCCGGACAAGTGCTCATGCACAGGTGCTTGAACGTTGGGATTGAGGTGAACCGGGTAGACAAAGGACACGTCTGGGTAGCGCTCTGCAAGCTGGCGAAGCGCCTGACAGATGCGCTCAAACCCACCCCCAAAGCTCTCGCGACGATGCCCAGTGATGAGCACCAAGCGGCCGCCACCCGCGATGGCTGGGTACGCCGAGCCGTAGTCTTCCTTAAAGCCATCGATCGGGGTGACACGGACACGGTCGCGCACCCACAACAGTGCGTCAATGACCGTGTTTCCAGTGACGTGAACGCCGGACTGTGGAAAGTGCTCATGGCGCAGAGAGGCCGCACTGCGCTCGGTCGGGGCAAAGTGCCAGCGACAGAGTTGGTCCGCGAGCACGCGATTGGCTTCTTCGGGCCACGGGCTCTGTAGGTTGCCCGTGCGCAGTCCAGCTTCGACATGACCGACCGGAATCCGGGCGTAGAACGCCGCCAAGGTGGCCGCGAAGGTCGTAGTGGTGTCACCGTGGACCAAGACAACATCTGGCTTTTCCTGGGCCAGCACGTCGCGCATGCCAAGCAACACGCGGCTGGTCACATCAAACAGGTCCTGCCCTGGCTTCATGATGTGCAGGTCGTGGTGCGGCGTAATCTGGAACAGCTCCAACACCTGGTCGAGCATGCCGCGGTGCTGAGCGGTCACACAGACGCGGCTCTCCAAGCCTTCCCGTGCTTCAATCGCACGAACAACGGGAGCCATCTTGATGGCTTCAGGACGGGTTCCAAAGACCGAAAGTACGCGCGCCATCAGCGAAACACTCCACAAGCATCAATAAGCACCTTGGCCTGCAACAACGCACGGTCCACTCGCTTGAACTCGCGGTGGGACACCAAGGCGACCACAATATCCGCTCGCTCAAGAGCGTCATGGAGGTCGGTGATTTCCAGGCCTTCGTAGGCGGTAATGTTGGGCTCTACAGCCAGAACCGTGCCGTCCACCTTAGCGGTGAGCGCCTTGGCAATCTCGAGCGCCGGCGACTCGCGAAGGTCGTCAATATCGGGCTTGTAGGCCAAGCCCAGACACACCACGACCGGGTCACGGAAGCGACTGGCCTTCTCGACCACCCGGTCCACGACCCAGTGGGCTTTACCGTCGTTGACTTCGCGGGCCGTGCGGATGAGCCGAGCGGTGTCCGGCGCAGAGTGCACAATGAACCAGGGGTCCACGGCAAGACAGTGCCCACCAACACCGGCACCCGGATTGAGGATGTCTACGCGTGGATGACGGTTCGCAAGTCGAATCAGCTCCCACACGTTCATGCCCAGCTCGTGGCACAGCATCGACAGCTCGTTGGCGAACGCAATGTTGGTGTCGCGGTAGCTATTCTCGGTGAGCTTACACATCTCGGCCGTGCGGGCGTTCGTGGCAATCACCTCACCACTGACGAAGGTCTCATAAAAACGCACAGCGGCGTCTGTGGAGGGACCGTCTACGCCGCCAACAATACGGTCATTCTCAATCAACTCACGCAGAATATGACCGGGAAGAACGCGCTCAGGACAATGGGCGACGAAGACACGGTCCGCTTCAGTGAGCTCGGGCCGCTTCTGTGCAATGCGGGCCGCAACGCGCTCGGTGGTGCCGACTGGAGACGTGGACTCCAGGATGACCAAATCGCCGGGGCTAAGGTGGGGACACAGCGCATCGGTCGCACTGTCTACGTAGGCGAGTTCAGGTTCATGGTCCCCCTTGAACGGCGTTGGAACCGCAATCACGAAGACATCTGCCGGCTCTGGCGTGAGCGAGGCGCGCAGGTTTCCCGAGCCCACCGCAGACCGAACCAGGATGTCCAACTCGGGCTCCACAATGTGGATGTCTCCCGCGTTGATCGTTTCCACAACACTCGGAGCCACATCGACACCTAGAACGCTGTAGCCCTTGGTCGCAAGCAAGCTCGCTGTGGGCAGGCCGATGTAGCCGAGTCCAATCACACAAATAGTTTTGGGGCGCATTCGCAGGGGTCTCCGTCACAGCCAAACTCCGGGCTGCATATCGCAGTGTCGGCACCAGGACGTTTCCTTGAACACAATCCTCAGACCACGCACATTTCACCGGCGGTGATAGTGTCCGCGCGCCCCGGAGCCCCCATGCGCTTGCTCGCCTTGGCACTCATCCTCGCCGGATGCGCCAAGAAGACGACTCCCCCACCCGAACCCGTCGTTGAACCAAACACTGAACAGGACACCGAGCCGGACACCGAAGCACCGGTGTGCTGGACGGCGCCGAGTCATCCGGACCGTGTGCGGTATGCGGTGATCTCCCACCCGTTCGCCGGGCCGGGCGAGAATGCGAATGCGTTCGAGGTACTCAGTCTCAGCGCCGACGGAACGCTTGAACCCACCGGTACACACTTCGAAATGGGCCGAAACACAGACGGTTCCATCGTCTTCTCCCCAGACGGCCACTTGGGCGTTGCGGTGCAGGCGGACGGCTCTTTGGGCCTGTTCACCTTGGACGACGATGGCACGGTCACCGTGATTGCCGACCACCTAGGGCTCGGCCAGTTCTACGCCAAGCACGTCTCTATTGACCCGGTGGACGGCACCTTGTGGGTGGTTGACGGGAACTGGCCGAACAACGGCGGCGGTGTGTACCGACTGCCGTTGAACTGCCACACACTGGAAACGGGTCGGCCCGAACGCGTACTCCAGAGCAAGCTGGCGGTATCCCTCATCCTAGACGGCTCCGGCCCAGACATTTTGGTCGCATCGGCCATCGCTGGCAGCATTCCAGGCGATGACATCCACCTGTTGGAACTCGGTCCTATACAGCACTATGGATCCGGCCAAAACCTAGATGACAAGGCGATTCGAAGCGGCGTTGCACGCGCCGGCCACTGGCTGCTTGTCGCCGACAACAGCGCCTTCTCAGGCATTCCTCACCGAGTGGCAATCTCCGAGCTGCACGACGACCATGTGAGCCTCCACGCAACCTTCGAGATTGAAGACCCTTTCGACATCACCATCTCGCCCTTCGGCAATGCCGCACTCGTCACTTCCGGCATCCGAAACGCGGTGATCCGGCTTGCTTTCGATGGAACGGAGTGGACCAAAGAAGAGCGCGTCTCACGCCCGCGCCTACCCGGAAGGCTCGTGACCATCAGCCACCCTCCCTTGACCGGACGGGTATTCGTGGCCGAGAACCTGGGCGTCCGACAGCTCCAGTTTGACCCCGATGGAAGCGTCAGCGAGGTGGGCTACCTGGACTTCGGCAACAGCGAATCGCACGTAGTCGGCGGTATCGGCGTTCAACCATGACCATCACGGAGCGCGAACGAACCCTCTTGCGCGCAGCCGCGCAGTCCTGGCGTCAACTCAACCGTGACCAGTTCCGCTCTGCGATGCAGGCACCCAATCTAGAGATGAGTCGTGGAAAGACCCGTCTTGGCGGCTGGATTGGCGGCACACGAACCCTGCAGCTGTCACAGAGACTGCTCAGCGAGTACGACTGGCTGCAGGTCTTAGAGGTGCTGCGCCACGAGATGGCCCACCAGTACGTCAGCGAAGTACTTCAGGTCCACGACGAGTCGGCCCACGGTGAAGCCTTTAAGCGTGTGTGCACCGAGTTTGGCATTGACCAGCGCGCAGTGGGCGAGCCTCTCGCCGGTGAGCCCCCCATCGAGTCACGGGTTCTCACACGAATTCGCGGCCTTCTCGCCCTTGCAGATAGCCCAAACGAGCACGAAGCCCGCGCTGCTGCTCGCAAGGCCTACACGCTGATGCACAGACACAATGTAGAGCGCGTAGACGTGGACATTGCGCACTACACCGCGCGTCGAATCGGCCCCATCAAGAGCCGGTTCATGCTGCATGAAAAGGCGCTAGCTGGCTTGCTTGGCCAACACTTCTTCGTGCGACCCGTGTACATCCCGATCATGGACATGCGCACCGCCAAGCCGTCGAAGACGCTGGAGGTCAGCGGCCGTCCAGACAATGTGGCCATGGCCGAGCACGTCTACGCCTGGCTGTTGAGAACGGGAGAGCGACTGTTTACCGACTACAAACGTGAACACGGACTGCGTGGAAACACGGAGCGCCGGCGTTTTCTACTCGGCCTTGTCCGCGGCTTCACCGAACAGCTCAACCAACAACGGCAGACGGTTGAAGAGACCGGACTGGTGTGGGTCGGAGACGCCGGGCTGGACAGCTTTGTCGGCAAGCGACACCCCCGACTTCGCACGAGCCGCCCCAGCACGTTTAAGCGCACGGATGCCTACAACCAGGGCGTCTCACAAGGCAAACGCCTCGACCTGAAGCGCCCGGTCTCGCAGAAAGCGAGCGCACGCGGGCGACAGATCACCAAGAAGTGAGACGGGCCGCACCCACGTGTTGCCCTAGCCAAGGGCCACACGACGTTAGCTCTTCGGCATGCGAACACTGATTCTTGGAAGCTCTGGCGGCATTGGCTCAGCCCTGGTCCGCGCTTGTTCTGCCTCGGGAGATGAGGTCTTCACCCTGTCTCGCTCCGAGAATGGCCTCGACGTCACCCGCGAAGACAGCGTGATTGACTGCGTCTCAGCAATTCCGGACGGCCTAGACCGGGTCATCAATACCGTTGGTATTCTCACAACCGACGGCCAGGACCCGGAGCGACGCATGGCGTCCATCGACCCACAAGTGATGGCCCGGGTGTTCGCCGTCAATGCCCTTGGTTCGGCTCTCGTCCTCAAGCACGTCAGCCCAAAGCTGACCCCGAGCGGACGCAGTGTCTTCGCCACCCTGTCCGCTCGTTTGGCATCCATCGGCGACAACGGACTCGGCGGATGGACAAGCTACCGCGCGTCCAAAGCGGCCCTCAATCAGATCATCCGCTGCGCAGCCATCGAGCTGTCCCGCAAGCGCAAGCAGTCGGTGGTGGTGGGGCTACATCCGGGCACCGTTGAGACAGACATGACACGCAAGTTCGCACGCGGCCGGTACACAGCTTCCGCGGACGAAGCGGCAGCACAGTTGTTGGCCGTGCTGGACGGGCTCGGACCCGCGGACTCTGGCGGCTTCTTCGACTACGACGGGAAGACGATTCCGTTCTAGAGGAACGGCCCTGCGGACCGCTTGCTGTAGCGTGGCACTACGGAGCCAAGCATGGGTAAGAAGCGTAAGTGGAAAGTCCCCAAGGTCGCTCTTGTACAAGCCCCAACTCGCGTGATTGTGGTCGGTGCGGGTCTCGCTGGGTTGACCGCGGCGAGGGCCCTCCATGACGCCGGGATTGAGGTTGTGGTCCTAGAGGCCTCCGACCACGTTGGAGGACGCGCGGCCACCATAAAGCTGTCCGGAATACCCGTAGACCTGGGTGCAGCCTGGGTCCACGGCATCAAAGGCAGCCCAACAGCCGACGCCTTCAAGGCCGTCGGCAGTGAGCTTGTGTACGACGACTGGCTTGGAATGGTCGCCCACGACCGGCACGGGCGCGTCCCAGATGACCTGTTGAACCCAGCGATTGAGTGGGCAGACGAGCTCGTAGACGACAGCGCCGACTTGGCCCAGGCCATTGGCGGTGACCCGCCAGTCATTGACGGCGTAGAGCGGTGGCTGAACGACCGAGGTCTGACCGGTCGGGAACGCGAGGCATTCGCGGTGCTGCTGCGCTTTGGTTTCGAGCACGACATCGGCGGGCCGGCAGAGGTCGGCTCGCTGTCGCACTGGGACTCTGGCACCCTGCCAAAGGGTGGAGATTATGTCCCGATTGGCGGCTACGAACCGCTCACAAACGCACTCTCAGCAGGGCTTGACGTACGGCTGAACCAGCCGGTCCACCAAGTCTCATGGACAGCGACCGGGGTCGAGGTGAGCACGACGCACCACACACTGTCGGCGTCTCACGTGGTGGTCACGGCACCCCTGGGAGTCCTGAAAGCCAACGCCATCCGATTCACGCCAGACCTCCCCGCTGCCCACCACGACGCTTGGGGACGGCTTGAGATGGGAGCGCTGGAGAAGGTCATCCTGGTGTTCGATGAGGCACTGGACGCTGCAGGACGAGACACAGTGCTCCACGTCGACCCGTCAAATCCCTCTGCTCTGCCGGTGGTCAACGACATCTCCCGCTTTACCGGAGGCTCGGTATGGGTCGCCTACTCCAGTGGAGATTGGTCCGCCTTGGAGCGCCCCAAGATGTCTGACGACGCCCTCGTAGCCCTCACGCTAGAGCGCTTGGCCACCGGGCTCGGAACCGACATCCCCGCCCCTGTCGCCACATGGGTCACCCGCTGGGCGGACAATCCATTTACCCGAGGCTCGTACAGCTTCCTGCCCGTCGGCAGCTCCCCAGCAGATTTCGACGCCTGTGCCGAGCCGGTCGGGGGACGCGTTCTGTTCGCCGGAGAACACACCGATGCCGACTGGTATCAGACGACACACGGTGCCATTCGCAGCGGCCTGCGCGAAGCTCGACGCCTTGGCGTTCGACCTGTGTGGCCGCCAGCTTGTCTGGTTCCCGTGGCCGAAGACCCGCTAGCGAGTGACACGGCGACATGAAGACCGACGCCGATATTGTCATTGTAGGAGCAGGTGCCGCTGGTTTGTGGGCAGCAGCACGCTGTGCAGAGGCAGGTCGTAGCGTGCTCATTCTCGAAAAGACCCCACGGGCGGGCACCAAGATCTTGGCCAGTGGCGGCACACGCTGCAACCTCACCACGACGCTTGGCGCACGAGCCGCAGCCCAGCTGTTCGGCCCCGAAGGCGCACGGTTCTTGAGCCCCGCATTCGCCGCACTGCCTCCACACGCGGTCCGCGAGCTCTTCGCCACCATTGGTGTGCCAACCAAGACCGAGCCAGAGCTCGAGAAAGTCTTTCCAGCGAGTGACTCGGCACGGGATGTTCGCAATGCGCTACGCGGCTGGGCAACGTCAAAAGGTGCTGTCCTACAGACGGATAGCGAGGTCACAGGAGTGGAGCCGAGCGATGATGGCTGGCGCATTCACATGGGCGACAAGACCCTCACAACTGCGATTGTCATGCTGTGTGCAGGTGGTCAGAGCTACCCAAAGACCGGCACAACCGGCGATGCTTACCCGTGGCTACGCAGCCTAGGTCTCAAGGTTGTCCATCCGGTTCCAGCCCTAGTTCCCTTGATCAGCCCAGCCGAGTGGGTTCGCGCGTTGACAGGCATCTCCGCAGATGTTGAGGTCAGCATTGGCAAGTACAAGCGGCGCCGTCCCCTGCTGTTCACCCACCAGGGACTGTCAGGCCCTGGCCCCATGGATGCGTCGGTGCATGTCGCCCGCGCTGCTGGGACCGTAGACCTGCACGTCGACCTGCTTCCCGACAAGAGCTGGGAGTGGGTACGCGACGCCTTGATGACCGCCGCACACCAGCCTGGTGCTCCGTCCATCAGCTCAATCCTGCCACTACAGCGGCGTGTTCTTCAGATGGTCTCCACCCAAGCCAAGCTCCGTCAGCTCAATCCGCGAGCGCGGGACTTGAACAAGGCCGAGCGCCACCGACTGGTCGAGACCGTCAAGCGACTGGCCATTCCCATCTCAGGCACAGCAGGCTTTGCCAAGGCCGAGGTGACTGCCGGTGGTCTGGCGCTGGCAGAGGTCGACCGCAAGAGCATGCAGGTCAAGAAGCATCCCGGTCTGTACGTCTTTGGCGAGCTGTTGGACGTGACTGGGCCAATCGGCGGACTGAACTTTCAGGCCGCTTTTTCGACGGCCGAGCTGGCTGCGAGGCACGCGACAGCGGCGCCTTAGGGAAGGGCCCTTACGTCTCCCGGTCAGCCAGGACACGCAGCGCTCCATACGCCATCACGCACAGCATGGGACCGAGGGAGCCCACGGCAATGATGCGAGCGCTCTCTTGGACCGAACCCGTAACTCCAGCCTGCCAGACCGCGAGCGGCAGGACCGCACAGACGGCGTACACGGCAAAAGCCAGAAGCGACCTCAAGGCAATTCCGCGAAAGAACACCACTAGGACGGCACAGCCAGCTGCCGCGAAGGCCACCGAACCCAATGCCGCAGCCGATGCCGTTCCAGCCAGGAACACATCCTGTGGGACGGCGTCTTCGGTGGCTCCATACACGAAACCAAACACCCCCAGAGCGCCAGCCGTTCCGAGCAATCCACCGTAAGCGAGCACCCCAAGCGCCGCGACAACTCGTGCAGCCAAGTAGGTCCAAGACCCCGGTGTCGACTCAGGGGGCTCTTGCGGGGGCTGAAACGGGCTGTTGGGGACGGGGTGCATGTACACAGAGCATGCCACAGTCGCAGCACCCCTAGACTGCATCATCCGCAGTGGGCGCGACAGCCTGCTCTCGCTCCTCAATACCGCTCAACACAGCAACGCCGCCGAGCATCCCTCCAGGGATGACACTCGCGATAATCAGCACCCACAGAATAGGAAGACCGGAGCTTGACCCCATTGCTTCCATCAGCAAGACAAGGGCAACAGATCCCCAGAAATACCCGCCGGCAATCGCAAAACTCTGGACCGCCCAGCGCTTGACGACCAGCGCAGCCCCAGCCGAGAACCCGCCCACAACGACGGCCGGAACCACTAGCGAAACTGTGACCACGATCTGGGTAGCAGGCTCAGCATTGCCGCCAATCGACTCGCTCGCCGCAGTCAAGCCCACCATGGCGAGGATTGCCACAAAGCTCAACACAGCACCGTACGCGACGGCCACAACCGACAACACCAACCGGACCCCGAGATGTCGACGTCCTAGGCGCACCGCCAAGGCAGTACGCCCGACACCGTCATCTACTGGAGCATCAAACGGCTCGGTGCTCACACCGAAGCCTGTGCCGTGTCCATCAGCTCAGCCGCAACTTTTCGCTGGGTCGCTGTAACTTCAACACCGCCCAACATACGCGCGAGCTCTTCGCGACGCTCGGCATCTGTCAGCGCCACGACCTCGCTGTGGGTCCGTTCATCGCGGACAGTCTTGCGCACCAACAGATGACGCTCCCCGTACGCCGCGACCTGCGGCAGGTGGGTGATGCACAGCACCTGGTGATGCTTACCAACATCTGCCAATTTCCGGCCAATGACCTCTGCAATAGCGCCGCCAACACCACTGTCGACCTCGTCAAAGACATAGGTGCCGACGGGTCCGCGCTGAGCGAGCACCCGCTTGACGCCAAGCAATGAGCGCGAGAGCTCACCGCCACTTGCAATGTCACGCAGCGGGCGTGGGTCTTCGCCGGGATTCGGTGCAATCAAGAACTCAACGTGGTCCAGACCTGCCGCGGACAGTCGCGCACCGTCTACCTCAAAGCCGTCCGCTCCGGTGAGTGCAGCCACGTCCACCTCAACGCGCGCGTTCCCCATTCCCAACGACTGGAGCTCGGCGGTAATCGCTTCCCCAAGCTGGGCTGCGGCGGCGCGACGCTTCTTGGACAGCCCCGCAGCGAGCACAGAGACCTCGGCCAATACGGCATCGTAGCGTTTACGAACCTCTGCCATTCGAGACTCAATCCCCTCAAGCTGCTCCAGTTCTTCGCGGGCTGACGTGGCTCGCTCCAACACATCGGACAGGTCCCGGCCGTGCTTGCGGACCAGTCGACTCACTTCATGCAGACGCTCTTCGAGCTCTGAGAGTGCCTGTGGATCGGCCTCAACCGAGCGTGCGTAGGACCCCAAGAAGCGCGCAGCCTCTTCGAGTTCGCTCCGAGCCGTGTGCACCGACTCCACAACGCTCGCTAAGGAAGGGTCCTTCTCTGCGGCATCTTCAAGGTCAGAAATCACGGTACCGAGCTGATCACACAGGGAGCCATCATCTGCGTACAGGTGCTCTTCTGCCCGGCTCGCCACTCGCACCAGGGAATCGGCATGACGAAGCCGCGTGGCCTCATTCTCCCAGTCCGCAACCGTGTCTGTTCCCAGACCAATCGCATCAATCTCGTTGAGCTGGAATCGAAGCAGGTCTTCACGTTCTGCACGCTGCCGGGTGGCATTCTCAAGCTCGCGCTGCTCTGCGTCCACCTTCTTGAGCGCGCCATGGCCTTGACCGACCTGTCCGCGAAGCTCGCCTAAGTGTGCGAAGGCATCCAAAAAACCAAGATGGGTGCTGGCATCTACAAGCGTGTGGTGCGCGTGCTGTGAGCTGATGTCGACGGTACCAGCCGCCAAGCGTGACAGCTGGGCAAGTGTGGTCAGCTGGCCATTGATGTAGGCACGGGTGCGACCGGATGCGTAGACAACGCGGCGGACGACCACCTCACCGTCACACTCAATGCCGTCTTCAGCAAGGCGGGCCAACACGCCGGGCGACCCTGACAGGTCAAACAAGGCTTCAACCTGGGCGGAGTCCTCACCAGTACGCACAACCCCAGACGGGGCACGAGCACCGAGGACCAAGCGCAGGGCCAAGACCAGGATGGACTTGCCAGCCCCGGTCTCCCCTGTCAGCACATTGAGACCCGGGCCGAGTTCGACCTCTAAGTCCTCAATAATCGCCAGATTCCGTACTCTTAGCAGTGCAAGCACAGTACCTCCGCGCCGGCCCTATCCGCGTTTGTGCGGATTGCGATGCTTCACGAAATTAGGCGGACAATTTTTGGTCGCGACGACGACGCAGGCCCAGAGCGGCCAGTCCAAGCAGCCAAGCGGCCGATGCTGGAGACGAGGAACTGCTGCAGCTCAGCCCCAAGAATCCGCCGCCCTCAATCACTTCGACTTCGACCACCGCAATGTCGGTGCCGAGAGGAAAGCCGGAGGTATCGGTCACGAGAACCGCGAAGGTGTCGAGACCTAGGTAGCCGTCGTCCGGGGTGTACGTGACCTCGCCCTCGTCATCAATGCTGATGGTTCCGCTGGAAGGGGCCTGTGCGACGGTGAACTCGAAAGCATCGCTGTCGCCGTCGGTCACGTCGATCTGGACCCGCTTGGACTTGCCCTGACGAACGGTCAGCTCGGCGTCCGCGGCAACCGGAAATTCGGTGCAGGTAGGCTCGGGAATATCGATGTTCATCTCGTCTTCAATCCACTCAATGAAGGCATCTGGCCGCACCCAGATTCCACCGAGACCGCAGGGCGGATTGACGTCATTAAAGGCACGAGAGGTGACGCCCACGAGGAAGTCTCCACGGTCCGTCAACAAGTACAGCGGACCGCCCGAGTCGCCAAAGCAAGCATCGACACCGTCTCCACCGGCACCAATCTCGCCGCCCGGTGAGATGTCCGACTGGCATCCGCGGGAGGTGGCACTACAGTCGTGGTCCGTCACGACCGTGTAGCCTTCCATCAGCTGTGTAGTGTTCTGGCGACCGTAGCCGTCTGTGGCGCCGTACCCAACCACCGCTACCGGGGCGCCGTCTTCCAAGAAGTCGTCCACCACGCATCCAAAACCCACTGCGCGCGGCTTGAACTCCGACTCCCGCTCAAGCTTGAGCACGGCAATATCGGCGTCGCGGCTGACCGCAATGTCCACGACATCCAGAATCTCACCGTCGTCCCCCAGCCAGTTGGTCGTGCCGATGACTACGCCGGACACCTGGTTGCTGATGCAGTGAGCCGCCGTGACCACCACATCTGCAGCGATGAGCGTGCCGGTGCAGCCGACGTACTGGTTGTTGAAGACAATACCGACGGTGTCGTTCCACAGACCCTCTGGGGCCTCGGTTCCACCTGTGACGCGAAAGGCGCCGCCTTCTTCCTGCGCCGAGGCAACAGGCAGAACGAGCACGGAAGCAATGAGGGCAGTGACAAAACGCATGGAGTCTCCGAATCAGACCAAATCTGTAGCGGACCCGGACCAACCCGCAGACAATTTTGTGTGACGGACAGGTCAGTAGTGTGTGGGCGATTGCAGCAGTGGGGCCCGAACGTGAGCCTGTAGTACCGTAGAACCATGCCCGAACGCCCCGATCTTGAGTACGTCGTCCCCCGCCTCAATGAAGCCCTCGCCGGGAGGCGCATCACTGCGGTGCACCCGGGAGACCCCGTCGTACAGCGGCTGCTTGTCGCTGGCGGGCTGGACGTGCTTGTGGGACGCACGATTCTCACCGTGACCCGTCGCAGCAATGTGGTGAACGTGCACCTGGACAGCGAGGTGGACCTGGTGCTCGCCCCCATGCTCGCGGGCCGCTTCGCACTCAAAGAGCCACGTCACAGGCGCACCAAAGACACGGTCCTGGCGCTCGATCTGGACAACAACACCACACTGTGGTTCCGCGACAAGGTCCGCATGGGACGCGTTGTCACCCTCCCCAAAGGACAATGGGAGAAGACGCCCGGACTGCCCAAGGTCGGTATTGATGTGTTGTCAGACGCCTTCACCCTCGACGCACTGCGCACCCTCGCCAAGAAACGACGCGAACAGGTCAAGCTGTTCCTCTTGGACAAGGCCGCCTTCGACAGCTTCGGAAACGCCTACGCCGACGAGACCCTGCACGCGGCTGGAATCCATCCAAAGACTCGGGTCAACGAGCTGTCAGACGACGACATGCAGCGCCTGCACTCCGCAATCATTCGCGTCCTCACACACGCCCGAGACCACATTGAAGCCGCAAAGCCCCCTCTGGACACGAAGCTGCGCGACTTTTTGAAGGTACGCAATCGCAAAGGCGAGCTGTGTCCGGTGTGCGAGACACCGATTCGAACCGCGGGTGTGCGCGGATATGACGCTTTCTTCTGTCCGCAGTGCCAGCCGGACAAGAAGGGACGCGGATTCGTGGATTGGCGCAACGCACGACGCTAACCCTAGGCCAGTTGAGGAGACGTCATGCCCATTCCCCCATCCCTAAACACGCCGCGACGCCTTTTGATGGGACCCGGTCCGTCCGAGGTCCCTGACTCGGTGCTGCGCGCACTGGCGCAACCCACACTCGGGCACCTAGACCCCGCGTTCGTCGAGGTCATGAACCAAGTCCAGGGCATGCTGCGCACGGTCTGGGGCACACGCAACGACGCTACCTTCGCGCTCTCAGCGACGGGCTCCAGCGGCATGGAAGCGTGCCTAACGAACCTACTCGAGCCCGGTGACCGCGCACTCATTGGCGTCAATGGCGTGTTTGGCTCACGCATGGTCGAGGTTGCAGAGCGCGCCGGCGCCGAGGTCACCCGCGTAGACCAGACCTGGGGCAAGCCCCTCGACCCCAGTGCCTTTCGGTTGGCGGCAAAGGGTCGCAGGCACAAGGTCGTGGCCATGGTTCACGCAGAGACGAGCACTGGCGTTCGCAATGACCTGGGCCCCATCCGTGCCGTTGCCAACGAGTACGGTGCGTTGTTTGTGGCCGACTGCGTCACGTCGCTCGGTGGCATGCCCGTAGACCTAGATGCCAGCGGTGTGGACGCCGCGTATTCAGCGTCGCAAAAGTGCCTATCAGCGCCCTCAGGAACCGCCCCCATCAGTCTGTCCGAGCGGGCGTTGGCGGTCATGGCCAAGCGCACTACGCCGATTCGAAGCTGGTATCTGGACCTGAACCTGCTGCGCAACTACTGGGGCGGTGAGCGGAAATACCACCATACAGCGCCGTCAAACCTCTTCTATGCGCTTCATGAGGCGCTCCGATTGTCGCTGGAAGAGGGGCTGTCCAACCGCTACAAACGACACCAGCGCAACGGCCTGGCACTGTGCGCGGGACTGACTGCCATGGGCCTGCAACTACCCGTCGCGACCAATGTCCGACTGCCGCAGCTGACCCTGGTTGCCGTACCTGAAGGCGTAGATGCCAGCGCGGTTCTAGCGGACCTTCGGGACATCTACGGTATCGAAATCGGCGGCGGTCTAGGCCCGTTCGCTGGCAAAGCATGGCGCATTGGTCTGATGGGCGGCGCCAGCCAACGCGCACACGTCATTCGCCTGCTTGCGGCTCTGCACTCAACACTCCTGCGGCATGGCTACTCTCCGCCAGACCACGGTGTTGCCGCAGCCGAAGGCGTGTACGACGCATGAACGGTCGCACAGCAACCACTGTCCTACTCCTCAGCATCACCATGGTGGGCTGTGACGACGAGTGTCCGGGCCCCGCCACCGTCACAACCAGCGGCACGGCGACCTGGTGCGAGACCGCTCAGGGCGTGCGCTCGGGTGCCTACTCAGTGGTCGACGAAGGCGTGCTGCGCATTGAGGGCAACTACGAGGCAGGCGAAGAAGACGGTGACTGGGCCTGGTTCTGGCCAGACGGCTCTCTTCATGAGAGCGGCACGATTCGACGCGGAGAGCGCGTTGGCGACTGGGAACGTCATGCTGAAGACGGCACAGTCCTTCCCCTCACCCGCTACGGACGCGCGACAGCGGACACCGAAGGGGTCGTGCTCACCGGCGCCCACCCAGACCCGTCGGTGTTCAGCACAACATGGCTTGGAGCGCCCGTGTGGCAGCCGTCCAAGATTGCTGGCCTTATCTTGGCCCCACAAGCGACCGGAATCGTTGCTGTTGACCCCGTCAGCGGCGAGGTCATCTGGCAGATCGACAGCCCGTCTCGCCTGACGGAGCGACCCCTAGGGTCCGGTCTACGAACCGCCGTTGCCTTCACCGAGCGAGGCGGCGTGCTCGTCGCACGTCTGGGCGACGAGCTGCCAGCCTTCCAGGTCTATGAGCTGGGCGCGGCAGACACTCCTGCCCCCGTCGCAAACGACTTTGGCGTGGTGTACGTGGACGGCGATGGACAGCTGCATGACCACGCCTTTGAAGATGCCCTTCGACCCGTGCCAGGCCTGTCCCCAACCGCGTTGGCTCTCGCCGGAGACCGCCTGATTATCGGCACCGCAGGGGGCACCGTCGCACAGTGGGACCGCGTGGCTGGCGTACAGACGTGGTCTACATCACTAGACGCACCCATCACCAGAATCATGGCTCCAGACTGGGGAACCGTCTTGGTGGAGTCGAACCGCACGTGGTTCGCCCTCGACTTCACAACGGGTGTTCAACGATGGGAACAAGCTCTCGTCAATCCAGAGGATGACCCCACACGGGTCGACACCGTGGACATCAACGACACCCGGATTGCGATCACCAGACAGAACGGCAGCAGCGTCAGCGCGCGCCTCGACCATGCGAGCCCCGCTCTGGTGCTAGCGGACGGCGCTTGGGTCGGCACACGCGCGGGACTGCTCGTCCACCTGCTCGACCTGCCCCTCGGCTCGCCAGAACAAGGCCCATGGACGGGTCGCGTACTGACGTCCCTCACCGTCGGCGGCCAGGCCTCGACCAACGCCGCTTGGGAGAGCTGGCAAGTTCCCGCAGCAGGCGTCGTCAGAACCGCGCTGCCTCTCGGAGACCAGCGAGGTGCCGAGACACGCCTAACGACCGAGTGGTTTGACCTTCCCCCAGACGGTGGCTCACGGCAAAACACCTGGGCGGATGGCTGGGAACACACGACTCAGCGCGCATGGCAGCTCACCATTGGTGACGTAGACATCTGGACCCAACAGACCCCGCCGCCGTCCGAACCTCGCTCGGGAGAGTGGGTCATTGACGGATGGGTCGCGCACGCCGACAGCTGGGTACACAACCCGCACATTGTGGTGTCCTCGGAGCCAGAAGCCATCACGATTGCCGCCGGAGACTGGTCGCACACAGCCGCGAACACACGTGCAACGCCCTGGCGTGCGACGACCCAGACCAGCGCTACATGGACCGGTGTCCCGGTTGCTCCATGGATTGTTGCCTGGACAGCGGCGCCCACCGGATGGGGAGGTTGGCAGCATCACGCCGGGTACACCACCGCACCGGCACCCGAGCCCACCGTGATGGAGACCGCACTCCCATGACCGCCGATGCCCTACGAGCCCTCGGTGTCGCACTCGCCAGCTTTGCAATCCTTGCCATTGGCGTTGGGCTCAGCGCGTGGTTCGGTCGCCCCCAACCCATGGGCGTGGCACTCGTGGGAGCCACAGTTGTGGGGGCCGTGGGTGCCCTAGACGGAGTCGCTACGGTAGTTCGCGGGTGGCCATCCAAGCCCCCTGTGGCAATCGCGGCGCTAGCGGTTGTCCTAGGGCTCATTGGCTCGAGTGGAGGCCTTGTGGCAGCGGCCATCCTGCTTGTGCGCGGTCTGCGGGTCGTCTAGGCGTCTGGTGCCATCTCACCGGCCCATGACTGCAACTGCGCAGCACACTCCGGCCACAGCTCCGCTCGTCCGAGCGAGCGAAAGAAGCCGACGTGACCGACCTTGCTCTGCCCAACCTCGGCCGGCATGCGGGTCTGAACGGTCAGACGGTCCGGGGAGTAGCAGCTGGCCAGCATGGCGACCGCATCCGGGGGCGCGAAGTCGTCATCTGTGAAGCCGACCATCTGAATCTTGCCCGGCCAGCTCGCAAATCGCTCATGAGCGCCCGCGACGTGGTCAAGCAAGTACCCTGGACTTCGCAGCCACTTGGCCCACTCCAGCAACGCGTTCGGGGGCACGTCTTCGCCAAGGCCTGCCCACCGCGGCAAGTAGCCAAACACCCTAATCATAGCGGGCATCAGCACGGTGAAGATCACGCGCATCTTGTGGCGATTCAGACCTTCGAAATGCCCCCAGTAGCCGAGCTGTGAGCCCACTGTGTACAAGCCGTCAATGCACGTTGCCTGGTCCGTAATGCCAGGAACTTGGCCTCCGAAGGAGTGCCCCACCGCCAGGTGCGGGCCCGGCTGTTCAGCAAGCCAGGTCAAGGCGGCGCCGTGGTCCAGGCACGCCCAGTCCGTCGTCGTCGCCAGCTCATCACGGACGCTTCCCTGAAGCGACTCACCAATGCCGCGAACGTCGAACGTCAGAATGCGAAAGCCGCGCTCGCACAGCCAAGTGGCAAAGCGACGATAGAATCGCTGCGGAACAGCCCAGGCGCCGAGCAGCACAACATTGGCGACGACCGGCCCTGCAGGCTCGAACAGCGTTGCGGACAGCGTGCGACCATCAGAGGCGGTCAGGGCAAAAGGGGTGATGTCGGACATGCCTCCCTGTTGCGCATCCGACGCGACGAAGCCACCCCATCTGCCATCCGGGGGCATGAAGGCGCAACCGCCGCGGCTCGTGACCCACAAAGACGTGCCGCGAATTCCCCGTGTAGGCGGGCTGTTGCACGCCATTGCACCCGGTCCGTTGCGACGGTGTGACGGTTGACAACAGCCACCTCGGTGTCGACCCGATACACTCCCGTACTCTGGAGTACACCATGGCTATCGATCTCACAGACGCCGCCAAGCAGCGCGTCATCGCCCTCAATGCCAAGGAAGAAGCCCCTGAGCGCTGGCTCAAGCTCGGCATTCGCGGTGGCGGATGCAGTGGTTTCATGTACTCAATGGACTTTGTCGACGCCCCCGGCGACCGGGACAAGCAGTTCGAGTTCGACGAAGACGTCAAGGTGTGCGTGGACCGCAAGTCCTACCTGTTCTTGAACGGTATTACCCTGGACTTTGAGCAATCGCTGATGAAGACTGGGTTCGTGTTCGTCAACCCACAGGCCAAGAAGAGCTGCTCGTGTGGAGAGAGCTTCACGCTGTAATGGCGTAGGAAGATTCGGTGGACGGTCCAGCCGACAAGACCCTGACTTACGCGGAATCCCTCCAGCGGGAGTGGTAGCCGAGGTCAACCGGTGTCCACAAAGGCCCGTGGCAGGACGTTCGACGTCTACGCCACTGTCCAAGCGCTACGACACCACGTCGTGTTGACTACGTGAGACGGCGACCACGGCAAGTGACCCTGTCGCCATACACAGAACGCTGCCACCGATTCCCACAACAGTCGCGACCGCACCGTAGACGGGGTCCACGGCCACAGACAGGGACAGGATGGCGACCGCAAAGAGGGGTCCGGCCATCGAGACCATAGACGCCACAATCACCGAGAGTCTACGCCCGCCGCGCCAGAGCCGAAGGGCAACGTAGGCCGCTGAGAGCCCGCTCGCGAGCGGTATCAGAGAGCTCAAAAACACCACAGCGGCGGCAATGACAGTAAAGGTCGCCTCTTGGACGGTGGTCGTCCCTCCACCGCCGTAGGACAGCGCCAAGTAGCTCGCACCGCCGAGAGCAAGCATGCTCGCCAACGTGCCCAGAGCCGTGGACAGCAGCTGGCCCAGTGCGCTCACGACCATGCCTGCCAGTGCCGCGGCACCCAGAGGCGTTCCGAGCACCGACGGGAACGAGCCCGGACCATCCTCCTCTTCAGCCTGCCAGCTCTCGGTCATCGCACGACTCCGTAGAACATGGCTACTCGGCGTCGACTGCCAGGAAGTGTTCGAGCGGACGGAACACCCGGGCCGCCCACGCAGCTTCACTGTGTTCCGCTCCCGGCTCGTGCCAATGAAACAGAGTCTCGTCCCAGACGAACCCGTCAGCGCCCATGGCGTCCGCGAACTTGCGGTTGACGCAGAAGTTGTCCGAGTCGTCAGGGTCGTCTTCAAAGAAGCCGTCATTGTTCACGTCAACGCACCCGTCCCCACCAGCATTTCCACCGCTATCTACGAAAACGGTCAGGCCGCCGAGATCTGTGCGGCTGGTGTACAGCTCTTCCATGACCGGACCGGTCCCTGTAAACCGACCCCAGCCAAGAGTGCCGGACATGCTGCCGGCAAAGTCCCATTCGGCGGGGTCACGCTGGGCGATGTACAGACTGACCAGGCCACCTAGAGAGGAGCCGAGCACGCCATCTGTCCCGCTGCTTCCCCACAGCGCCTCCACCCGTGGACGCACATGGTCCAGCACCAAGTCCGCATACGCGTCCGCTTTCGGGTCACTGGATGCGCGTCCAATGTCGTCTGCGGCATGTGTGTACTCGTCGAAACGGTCGTTTGTGCTATCGATTCCAACCAGTAGAATGTCGTTCGATGGCTCGGCATCTTCAAGGTGCCAGCTGCCGAAAGCGCCACCCGCCTCAAACAGATTCTGACCATCTTGCATGTACAACACGGGCCACGGGCCAGCGTTCTGCGGCACACGAATGCGGACCTGTCGCGGCGCCAAAGTGCCGTCGGTCACGCCGTGAAAGCGGGCGTAGTACGTGCCGGTCGCGGGGGGTTGAACGGTTGACAGCTCGCCAAACTCATCGAAGCCATAGGTACGCGACCATGGGTCTGGGGCAAAGACATCCGCGTTGTCGGTGAACTTGTACGCTGAGCCTTGCGGCGCATCGATGGCAACTTCGGCGTAGTAGAAGCCATCCGCGTCCGTCATGGCTGCCGGTTCCCAGTCGTTGTGCGCCCCAGTCAGGAACACCGGGTAGCCAGGATCGGCCGCGACGAACAAGAACGTGTCTTCGGCTGTGAGCACCGGCCATCCGCCGCTGTCCGACACCTCAGCGAACACCGCCTGAAGTTCTGCCGTGCCGGCGATGAGCGCGCGCACAGCATCTGCATCCGACGACGTCACATCCGTGTCCGCCTCAGTATCTACACCCGAGTCAATTTCCCCTTCTGTGCCAAGGTCTGAGTCGTCCGTAGACTCCCCTGCACAGCCCATCCCCAATGCTGCCAATACTAGCCAACGCATCCGATCCTCCGTGCGAGCTTTGTACTCCGAACCGAACCGTCTCGGCGAAACCTTTGCGAACCAGCCACGTAGCTATTACAAGCGCGGGCTTTCCGGGATCCAGTGGTCCCGTAGCCACCCTTGTTGGAGGCCACATGGCCAAGAAGAAGAACGCAGCGCGCCAGACGATTCACCTCGAGTGTACCGAACAGCGTGACTCTGGTGTTGCCGGCATGAGCCGGTACGCCACCCAGAAGAACAAAAAGAACAGCCCGAAGCGCCTAGAGCTTCGCAAGTTCAACCCGTTCCTTCGCCGTTACACGCTTCATCGTGAAGTCAAGTAGCGAAACCCCCGTGATGTTCACCCATGATCACTCCGATCGAGCCCTGAACATCGCACTATTTGCACCAAAGGAGGCGTGAAATGGCACGCTATCGTGGACCGCGTCTGAAAAAATGTCGCGCAGTGGGCACGGTGCTTCCCGGACTTACGACGGTCGCTACACTCGACCGTCCGTACCCGCCCGGAGAGCACGGAACTCGTCGTCGGCCAAAGCCGAGTGACTACAAGATCCGCTTGATCGAAAAGCAGAAGGCTCGTTGGCACTTCGGCGTACTGGAAAAGCAATTCCAGAACTACGTCAAGAAGGCTTCGAAGTTGAAGGGACCATCGGGTGCAAACCTGATCACGCTCCTTCAGAGCCGTCTGGACAACATCGTCTGGCGTCTGGGCTTGGCCCGCACAATCCCAGCTGCTCGTCAGTTGATTGTGCACGGTCACATCGAGATCAACGGCAAGCGCGTTGACCGTCCCAGCTACCAGGTTGCCCCAGGAATGGAGATTGGCGTTCGCGAGAAGTCGCGCAACAAGACCTTCATCCAGGAAGCAATGGGCTACGCAGCCACCCAGACCCGCCCAGCTTGGCTCGATTTCGATCCTAGCAAGGCACTTGGCAAGATGAACTCTACGCCAGAGCGTGCCGATGTGCCGTTCGAGCTACAAGAGAGCGCCATCATCGAGTTCTACTCGCAAAAGCTCTAAGCTAAGCGACAGAACGAAAGAACCCCGGAAGCCTTGTGCTTCCGGGGTTTTTTGTGTCTTGGGATTTGCGAGAGACGAAGTAATTAGCCGGCCCCCCTCAAACACAGTCGCCGTCCAGTCCCTAGGGCACGCCCACACTCAAGTCCGCGGGAACTCCGACCACAATCGGGGCCCCTGCCTCTGGCCGCTCGTGCATCGTCGGACGAACCCCCAGGTCACGCTCCAACAGCGCTGCGACGTAGACCGCCAGTTCTTCATGGTCAGGTCGGTAGGCGACCGTCAGTGCAGCGCCGGCTGTCGCGTCGTCGGGGACTACTGGCACGCGACTCCCGAACCTCGAATCCGTTGCCAACGCACGTCCGACACTGTCTCGGGCGGTGGGCGGACCAACTACGTGAACCCAGACACCATCGCCGCCCATCGCGCACGCCAAGTAGCGGTCTTCGCACAGCCAGCCCTTGCGCGAGCCCTGCGTCCACAACCGTGCTGCCGTGCACTCAAAGCTACGAGTCAGCTCCGGAACCGGCGTTGTTTCCCCTTCGTCTACCCACTGACTGTTCACCCGCAAGGTGCCGCCACTGTAGTCCCACGTGCCAACATTTCTCATGGCAAATGGCGGCCCGGATAGGCCGGAAATGGCGCCGCCGGGGAGCAGCGAGAGCTCGTCCATGTCGTCACAGAATCCAGAAGCGACAATCGCGTCAGGAAACTCGATGACCTGCCCACTCTCCCACACCGGTTCACTGTTCAAGGGCACCGGTTGCGGCTCGGCGAGACGAATAGCCAGCTGCGACAGGTCGCCTGGAACGTCGTCGACGTCAATCCCAACCCCGCCACAGTCGAAGAAACCGAGCGTCTTTCGTGCGTTGCTGTCGGTGAAGTGACCAACGTCCAAGTGTCGACACTCCTGCGCTTCCAGCTCGCCACGAAGTGCTCGCCAGTCTTCCGACGTCAGCTCTGACGCCGAAGACGTTCCGACGCGCCACTCTTCACCGTTGTGGGACAACTCCCACGTACCGGTCAGCTCGACTGGAGCGGAGGGAGCGAACAGGCCGCTGCATCCCAAAAGGCTAATGAACACAACCGGAGCAACACCGATTGCGACGCCGAAGGACCGCGTCATCACTCCGGACCCGCCTTAGGCGACGGTGTTGTGACGCCAGCAGCATCACCCAGTTGACGCGCCTTACGACCGGCCCAGCTGGACCATCCTTCCTCCTGCGACACGGGCTCCAATTCGGTCTGTGGTACTGGCATATCGAGTCGCACCCCTTCCTCCACAGAGGTCACCGTTGGCGACCAGCCAAACCACGCACTGTTGTTGGGACGTCCGTAGAACTCCAGCGCCTTGTCACCAACATCGTGCCCCTCATTCGTGAAGATGCCGTGTCCGCCGTCTTCTGCCTCGTCTCGGTTGTAGTCGGCTCCCCCCCGGGAGTGTGCTCCCAACTGGCGAACATGCACGACACGATGCGACCCAACTAGGTCCGGCTGGGTGTTTTGGTCCATCGAGAATGGGCCGTCTTGCCACTGCCCGTCCGCGCTCACAAATCCTGCTTCGTCCACCTTAGCGACGCCATGTCCCAGGACGACGTGCACAACCGTGGAATGCCCACCACCGGTGCCCTTCCAGTGTTGACATGTATCTCCCGGTTTGGCATCTGCTGGATTGACCTCTTCGCCTAAGCCCGAGTGACGAAGTGCCGCGCCGGCTCCCGCCAGTCGCTCATCCCGTTGGTCGCTACTCATCAGTACATCGTAGGCTGCTCGAAGCACCGCAGCCGCTCGGTCTTCTTCAGACAGCGACGCGAGGTCGTCGTCTCTCATCGCTGTCTCCTTGGCCTCTTCCAGAATTCCTCGGTCCCGACGAATGGCCGAGCGTACCGAAGCTCCGCCCTCAAAACCGGCAATGTTCACCAAATTTTCCATGGTTAAAGGTTCCGAACTACCACCGCCCGTCATGACCTCTCTACGGTCGCCAGACTTGCCGTGCGTCACGTCCTGCCGACCGTTTAAGGCCGTCTCCCCAGATTCATACAAGCCGCCGGCTTCCAGCGCGACCGACACGGCGCCAACGCAGCTGTACGACGGCGTTGAATCATCCACATAGTCGAACATTGCGCCGACCCCGTAGTCACGACCAGAGGCACCCACCCATGTGGTCTGCGGTGGTTCGCCAGCGGTGACGGGATGTACGGGGTCACGAGTGCCGGCCGCGACACGGGTCCGTCCCTCGCCATCGCTCGTACTGTCGCCTACACCGCCCCAACCACCGTACGTTGAGTTGCGAGTCAGCTCGCCGTCTTCCTGTTGGTCATACCCAAGCCCCAGCATCTCCGAGACCAGGTCGACCTGAAGGGTTCGTTCAGGAGGCTCCGGTTCGGGTTTGACCGAGTCGAGGTCATCGCGATTTTGGTTGTTCTCAACAGCATTCGATTCCAAATCTCTGCCCATGAAGCCGTCTCGAAAGCCACGCTCAACACCGCTCAAATACTCCGTCCAGCCCTCCGACGGCATCTCGGAGGCCTCGTCAGCAGCCCAACCAGGAAGCGACGGTAGCGACACCGATGGCAGCTCCATTCCAGGTAGCCAGTCTTGCCAGCCGCTCTCCGTCTCCGTGGCAACAGGTGAGGTCAAGCCCAGCGCACGTGCCTTGGGTCCCATGGTGCTGTCCGTCATCACCAAGTCCTGAACGCGTGGACTTGCACGCCTCCATGCGCGGTCTACAACCGCAGGATCCGGCACCGCGGAGCCAGCGAGTTGCTCCATCAGAACATCAATTCCGTCGAGCTCAGTTGACTCATCTTGAGTCCGCTCTACGCTTCCATCCACCTCTCGGTTCTGGGTTCGCGATTGCGCAGGGGAACGATGCTGTGGCACAGGAGACTCCTTGAACAAACAGGCCCCAGATCTAGCACAACCCGGCTTGAAATCTCATGCGAGATCTGCCGAACTCGTCACAACGTCCCATGTCCGTTGCCGCGACGTTGAGCACATCGACCCGTGGTGAGTGTCACTTCGATAGAGCTGGCGTCCGGGCACTAGCAGACAAAAAGCTCAGAGGCCCTGCTCCACTCGCAAAAACTCTAAGCGAAGCGACAGAACGAAGAACCCCGGAAGCCTTGTACTTCCCAGGGTTTTCGTGTCTTGGGCGCAGCAAATATGCCCGAAGTCGCACCGGCTGAGAACGCTTCCCAAAACACCGAAAATCGAGTAGTCTGCGCCCGAACAGCAGGTTCGGGGAGAACGCATGGTCAGACGAAGCTTCTTGGTGTGGATGTGTACCGGTGCGGTGGCCTTCGCCGCCGATTCGAATGGTGACGGATGCCAGGATGAGTTCGCAGGCAACGCCGCATGCGTTTCCGTTGACGCCAGTGTTGATGGGTCAAGCACGGTCGGCGCCAACACCTCAATTCTCGATGGAGCCTCTGTCGGCCCCCAGGTCGCCGTTGGCGCCAACGTTGTTGTGGCACGCCGGGCAAGCCTTGCTGGACGAGTGGCACATACGAGCAATCCCCTGCCCATCGGAGCGGGAACCATCATTGGCCGTGGGGCTCAGCTCGGGTCGGACCACGTCTTGGGTGCAGACGTCACCATTGGCCGAGCGGTTGTCGCGGACGCACGCCTCACCATCGCAGCGGGAGCCAGCATTGGGTACGCAGCCCAAGTGGGAGCGGACGTGAACATTGGTGCGGACGCAGTCGTCGGCAACCTAGTGGACCTCGGTGACCACACCACGATTGGTGACAACGCTGTTGTCTCACGCGGTGTCACTGTCTTGGATGGGGCCAATTCCGGAAACGGCGTATCCATCGGCGGCATTATCGGACCGGAAGCAACTCTGGCGGCTGGCTCGCGTGTCGAGCTGGGCGCCCGCGTTCGCAAGAGCGCGGACATCGGGGCGGGAGCGGCCATTGAGGACGGCGGACGCGTTGGACGCGGAGCCGTCATCGAGGCGGGTGCCACCGTCTTTGGACACGTCGGCGCCAACGCTACGGTGCGTTCCGGAGCCACTGTCGAGGCAGGTAGCCGGGTCGGAAGTGGCGGCGAAGTCTGCTCGGGAGCCACGCTTCCATCGGGCTCAACAGTATTGAGCGCAGGAACATGGCCACTTGAAGGGTGCACCGACACAACGAGCTGCCTGACCATCAAGACCTCAGACCCAAGCTCAACGGATGGTATCTACTCGGTAGACCCAGACGGACCCGGCGGAGATGCCGCATTCGACGTGCACTGCGACATGACGACGGACGGCGGCGGCTGGACCATTGTTGCATCCGTCACCGACCAAACCTACACGACTCCGCCCCCCAATATCGGAGTTGGAACCGAGGGTACCTTCGCCGAATGGGCCGCACACGAATGGACGAGCGATGGCGACTTCTACGAGCCCCTAGCGCTGTTCGGCTTCCTCACGGATGGAACGACCGAGCTGCTCCGCATCAACCGAAACTCATCTGGTGTTGTCCTCCGCAAGCTCCTGTACGCCGACTTCGACTACGACCATGTCGCCAACACCACCTCCAGCGCTTCGTGCACCGACCTGGTGGGCTCAGCCTGCAACAGCATCTACAGCTGGGACAACCAGCCGCCCAACTTCGATGGCTGGGGCGAGACAGGTGGCTGCCACGCCGACTACACAAGCTACTGGAATTACCACAACTTCTCCGGGTGTGCGTCTGACTCCGGACTCTTCGGATACGACAACGGGACCACGGCTCGCCCCGGTTTAATCGGGACGTACCAAGGGTTTGCGCACCAGCAACAGATGCTCGTTCGGTAGACGGCTACTTGCGGAGAGTACGACGCCTCTCGTGGCGGGTCTCGGTTGCTGGGCGGACCTTATTGAATGCTACGCCTGGTGCGCACATTCACGGCGGCAGGATCGTGTGAGCCGCCCGAGCGTGCGCCGCCAGAGTCGTTCAGGCTCACGCCGTACCCACCTACTCCCAACACCTCCCCTCATCACACGTGAGCTCGGAAACACGGTGTCCGTCGGCGTCGTAGTAGATGTTTGCCGTCGCGTTCCCGGCATCATCTCGGACAATGCGTACGGCATGCCACGCACTGGCGGGGCAGTTGATCTGGGTGAAGCAGTTCGCGTACCAAGCGGGTGCCATCTGGCTATCAAACAACAATACCGCGGACAGCCTGCCCGCCTCGTCGTAGACCAACCTCCGCGCCGCAAATTCGGGTTCGGTACCCGGCTTGGGAATCGTGCGTGCTTCGATGAGCCGGTCGTACGGGTCATAAACATACCTACGCTCCCACGTGTCCACGTTCGACGTTCGCTCGCCGGCTTCGTCAAAGAAGACCGACGAGACCTCACTTCCTGTCTCATCGAATCGGTCTTCCATCCGAGAAAAACCGGTACCCCCGCATTGTGTCGGCTCACCTTGCTGGTTCAAGCACTGGATTCGCGTCTCTCGACCCTGGGGGTCGTACCGAAAATGAAGGGACGCCACGCCGTACCTCGGGTCGGTTGACCACGACCCATTGGACGTGAGGAAATCCTGGTGATGGTTCGGCCCCTGCATGGAGTCGTAGCGGTAACGAATAGATGTCGATCCATGAGGCTCGCAGGCATGGGGGGAGCCGTCTTTCGCAAAACAGCTCTCGCGAGTCAATCGACGTTTGGTGTCCGTTGAGAACAACCGTGAGTGAACGCCGTATCTGTCGGTGGTGGATTCTTCAGACATGCCAAAGTACAATTCGGCTGCCCGGTTCCCAGCCGAGTCGTACTGGTACCGTGTGATGGCCACGTTGTTTGCATCGCGTTTCGGCGTACCGCTGACCAACAAGCAGGACCGCGCGGCTATGCGTCCACCAGATGTGTAGGTGGTTCGCCAACCCGCACAGCCATCCACGGCCGACACCACGGGGAGTCCGTCCGCTCCAAGATTTGTCAGCTCGAGGACGCGACCAAACTCGTCGCGTTCGAAGCGGACTGCGGTGGCCCCCGAGTAGGCCGCAGCAGAGTCATTGGACGCATCCAAGAAGCGCGTCTCGGCAACGAATCCATGGTCCCCATAACGGTGCTGACGACTCACAATGCCCTCGCTGTCCGCCAAGGGCTTGTTCCCCCAGCTCAAGCAGGTCTCCTGGGTGATCTGCCCAACCCGGTCCGTCTCAACACGCCAGATACCACAGCCATCAAGAGCGTTCGCTCCGCTGCGGCGTCTCGCGCGGTACAGGGTAGCGTCGTCATTAAAGGTATGCGCAACCTGAAGTTCCGCGCGCGCATCTAGGGTGGACACGCGCTGAAGACGCCCCGTTGGGTCATACACCCACAACCACGATGCAGGGTCGTCGTCACCAAGGCAGTCGCGATGTGCCGCTTGAATGACGCCGTCTAGTCGGGCGACGGTCCAGACGGTGGGGACATCCGATGGGTCTGCTTCGGCCAGTGCAACAGCCGGCGAACAGTGAAGGGTTGGGGGGACGACTTCGCAGTGAACGTGACGCGTAACCGTGGCGGTTTCTGGCGTATTGTCCAGTTCCTCGGTCAGCCAAGGGCCACGGTTTGGCTCCTCCATCAGGTAGGCGAGAGCGGGGTCATCCGCCCGCGTGATGGGGTAGTCGACGTCTGGGTTCAAGGGCCAGGTCGGGTCCGTCGGAAGCTCCGGTGCGGCCGCAACTGCGGGGCTTGACGGGACCGCAGCAACAACCCCCTCGGGTTCCACCACTGGCTCCGATGCCTTCTCTTGCGGATACGAACACGCAGACAGCACACACAATACAAACGGGACCCGCACTAGCAACCTCCGACTGGGTGCCACCCTACTCGATGGGTAGAGACGTGGCGTACTGCGATACAGGCAGACATGACCGACTCCGAGCTCATTGCCGCACTCGAACAAGGCCCGCACGCACACCTTCTGCCAATGGAGCTGGTGGACCTTCCGCAGAGTGGGTTCGACGCGCAAGACCGCCATCTGTTTATCGATGTCCGTCAGCGACACTACGCGGATCTGACGCTCTACCATGCGCTTTGGGCGAAGAACACCAAGCGGGAAATCAAGAGCGCTGTGCGACGGTTCGCACTCGCCATGCTCGACACCCCACCGACGGAACACGGCAAACAGGGCCTGGCCTTCTTGGCGACTGCCCCCATCAGCAGCCTCCAAGAGTGGGCCGTCGAGAACGGCTTGGTCTGGGCCTTGGGCGCCCCACCAAAGGCCCTGAACCTGACCAGCAAGACCCCGGGCGAGCAGCACACTCTGAAGCGCTATTCCCACCCCGGATGGACCCTCCAGACCCTTCTCCGCACCATCGATTACCCCAGTCCGCTGAACAAGGGTCTGCGCCAGCGAGTCGCTGAGGGGCTGCTCAGGTGCGCCGAGGCACGGGACAGTTGGGTCACCGCCTACACAGAGCACCGGGCCGCGATTGCAGGCGCACTCACAGACGACAACGTGGGTGCGTGGATGCGCAAAGCGCTCGCCATTCTGGACCATCAGAGCGCGTCTGGCGAGGTCGGTGCGGTAGTCGACACGGAGGTGCGCATAGACCCGACTGCACTTCGCGCCACGGTCGCGGAGTGGAGCTGCTCACTCACGGACTCGTGGGATGGCACGCTTCCATCCGCATACCGATACGATGCAACAGACCCCTACTACCAAGTCGTCGCGGCAGATGCCCTGCTTCAGATTGCGCTGAGCATCGTGTCGGACACACCCGACGCGGCTGCGGCACGTCACGCGATGAACCTGCCCGAGTGGCATCGCGCATTGCACCACATGGACGCTCACCTGTCTCGCACGCCAGCGGACGACGGCCGGGTGGTTGTGTTTCGCGTGGAGACTACAGACAGCACCATCACCATTGAGGCCGGCAGTGCCATACTCACCAAAGATGGTCGGTATCGTGCACGCCAGGAACGAAGCTACAGCGCCGTGTTTGACACTATCGCCACCGCACAAGACCGCACCATCCTGCGCGCGCTCCACCGGTCGACGTCAGCGCGAGGCTCCGCCTACGCCATCGCAGAAGCGCTGATTGGCCACCCGCGTGTCGTCTTGCACTCCGCCAAAGGAGAGCCGCCAATCTCGGTTCGACGGGCGGTCCTGGGCCTGACTCTCGACAGACAACACGGCGCCATTCACGCTCGCTGGACCCTGAACGGTACCCTACAGCCAACGGCAAGAATCCATCTGGCAGCGCTCTCCGCAAGCAAGACTGCTGACGGTCTACTTCTCCATGATCAAACCGGACTATTGGTCATCCCGTGTGCACCAGAGCTACGTGCAGTGATTGCGGTGATGGCCGAGCACTTCGACACCGTGACCGATGACGCTGCCGCACCACTCCTGGCCCGGTTGGACGGCCTCAATGCTCTGGTCAACGTCACCCTAGGCGAGCAGCTGCGCGGTGAGCCTGTAGACGGCGACGACCGCCTCGTTGTACGGGCCCGCTTTGATGGCGGTCTGCGCTTGGCGCTCGGCGTGCGCCCGCTCCCCGAGACGTCCACTCACCTTCCAGGCACGGGTCCCACAACCCTGCACACCGTGCGCGATGGACAGCCGGTCTACGTCCAGCGAGACCTTTCCGCAGAAGTGACGACAGCCAACGCCTTTGCGCAGACCCTGGGCCTATCTGCTGAGACCGAGCCATTCACGTGGTTGTTGGACGACTTGGATGCCGCACTCAGCGCCGTTCAAGGCCTGGCCGAGACCCAACATCGGCTCGAGCTAGACGGGTCCCTGCCGCGCACCGGCACGCTTGCACCGTCCAGCATGACGGTTCAGGTCCGCAAAGACCGCGGCTGGTTCACCGTGGGAGGACGTGCGTCATCGTCACTCGGAGACGTGGAGCTGGATGTACTGCTCGCCGCGGTTGACGACGGTCGCGACTGGGTATCCACCGGCAGTGGCTACGTTCGCTTGAACCAGACCCTCAAAGACGCCATCTCCGGCTTGAACGCCACACGCAACCGGGGGCAGGTCGCCCTTTCTGCCGTTCACGTGCCCCTGCTGGAGGCCATGTCCGACGCAGGCGCTAGCGTGGACGGTATCGACGAATGGCTCACCCTCGCAGAACGTGTTCGCGAGTCGGCAACCCTAAACCCATTCGTTCCCAGATCACTCAACGGCACCCTCCGTAGCTACCAGAGCGACGGCTTTCAGTGGATGGCGCGCCTGGCTCACTGGGCACCCGGAGCCGTCCTCGCGGATGATATGGGACTTGGAAAGACGATTCAGAGCATCGCTCTGTTGCTGCGACGCGCGGGTGATGGCCCCGCGTTGGTCGTGGCGCCAACCAGTGTCGGATTCAACTGGTTGGCCGAGCTTGAGCGCTTCGCCCCCACACTGGAAGCCCTGTCATACCGTGGCAGCGACCGAGACAGTACGCTCGACGCCCTGACGGAGGGGCAGGTCCTCGTGACGTCGTACGGCATCATGGTGCGCGACGCGGATGTGCTCGCCAAGACGCGGTTCGCGACCGTCATCTTTGACGAAGCCCAAGCGCTCAAGAACCCCGCCAGCCAGAGGGCAAAGGCCGCCATCGCACTCAACGCGGACTTTCGCTTGGCCCTGTCCGGCACCCCCGTTGAGAACCATGTGAACGACCTGTGGAGCCTCTTCGCCTGCTCTGCCCGCGGACTGCTCGGCAGCCACGCGGCGTTCCGAGAGCGCTGGGCAAAACCGATCGATGCTGGAGACAAAGACCGGCGTCATGCCTTGGCGCGAGTGGTCTCCCCCTTCATGCTGCGTCGCACGAAGGCCGTTGTGGCCCCGGAACTGCCTGACCGGACCGAGGTCGTGCACCGTGTGCAGCTGACCGCCGAGCATCGCGCACTGTACGAACGAAGTCGCGTCCTCGCGTTGGCCCGTATTGCCGAGGCAGACCCAAAGACCGCGCGGTTCAAGGTTCTCGCGGAGCTCACCCGCCTACGCCAGATGGCGGCCGACCCAAGACTGTCCGACCCCACAAGCCCGGTGGTCGGGGGCAAGGTCCAACACTTGGTCAGACGCCTCGAAGACCTGCGTGAATCCGGCGACAAAGCACTGGTCTTCAGCACCTTCGTACGGCACCTCGCCTTGGCCCGAGACACCCTTGTGGAGCGGGGATTTCGCGTGGCCTGGCTGACGGGGGCCACGTCCGCAGAGGCGCGCGCAGAGGCGGTTGCACAGTTCCAAGACGGTAAAGCGGACGTCTTTCTACTGTCGACCAAAGCGGGCGGTACCGGTCTGAACCTCACAGCCGCGTCGTACGTGTTTCACATGGACCCGTGGTGGAACCCAGCGGCGGAAGACCAAGCCACAGACCGCGCCCACCGAATCGGCCAAGACAAGCCGGTGACGGTGTACCGTCTCATTGCGGCAGACACCGTGGAAGAGAAAATCTTGGCCATGCAGGCGGAGAAACGTGAGCTGATGGACGCGTTGCTGTCCGACTCCGACTCGTCGTCCAGTCTGACGCTCGATGCCCTGCAGGACTTACTCTTGGGGACCTAAGCGCCGGTATTCGCGACCGCGCCATCCAGGCAGGCCATCGCGTTACACACGTCGCATGCGCATTCTCATTATTGGCGCTGGTGCAATCGGCCAGGCATTCGCTCGACACTTCCAACGTGGTGGAGCGGACGTTCACCTTCTGGTTCGTCCGCGGCAACAGGCCCAAGCCGAAGCCGGACTGCCGCTGTACCCGCTGAATGACAAGCGCCACCAGACCACAGCTGACCGGCTGACCGCGACCATTCACGTGGACCAAGACAGCGCCTTGCAGACGTCCTTCGACGTGATTGCGCTGGCAGTCTCGGCCACAGCACTGCGCAAGGGTGACTGGCTCGAACGCCTGGGACGCGACCGTGGCCACGCCGGAATCCTTGGCCTGTCGGGCTCAGTCGATGACGCCGACCTCATCGCGAAACACTGCCCCGGTGCGGACATTGGCTGGGTGATGCTCGCCATCATCAGCTTCACCGCTCCCCTGCCCGGCGGGACCGACGTTGAACCGGGCATTGCATACTGGCTACCGCCACTGTCGAAGATTGCGATGTCGGGCCCGGACACTGTGATGACGCCGGTAGTGGACACATTGTTGCGCGGCGGCATGCCCGTAAAGCGCGTGCCGAATGTGCGCGTTGACGCAGCCTTCGCCAGTCCCATCCTGACCCAGACCATCCACGCGCTGGAGTGTGGCGATTGGTCGTTCAGCACGCTGCGACAAGACCCAGAACTGCTGCCGCTCGCCGTGGCCTCCATGCGCGAATCGTGGGCACTGGCCGAGCGGGTGACGGGTCAGAAGCGCCCGTTCGCACTGCGATTCATTCGTCCAATGGCTCTGCGTGCGGTCTTGGTCGCCTCACGGTGGCTCGTGCCCTTCTCGCTCGAGCAGTTCTTCGCATACCACTACCAAAAGGTAGCGGACCAGACTGTGTTTCTCGCTGACGCACACCTGAAGAGCGGTTCTGAACACGGCGTCGAGATGCCGGCAGCTACGGAGCTACTGCGTCGAATCCGAGAGCGTAGGGCAACGCTCCCAACGTCGTAGCCACACTCAACGTGACAGTGAGGCTTGTGTGTTCGGCAGCACCCTCGCAAACGACGGTCCATCGATTCGACGCTACGGCGCCGATGGCAACGGGGCCTCGTTCTACGAATGGGACGATGACACCTCACCGCGCAACCGGACCAGCCAATCGTTGAAGGCCGTGGCAAAGATGGCCCGGTCACCCTCGTCCAAGCCGTGGCCAAAGCTGGGGTTGGTGTCGCGGACCGGCAGTAGGCCAAAGGACAGTGTGGGATGAGCCTCCGTGGGCGCTTCGAGCGCTTCCACATAGCCGCCAGTGCTGTCGTCTTCCTCGTACTGGCCGACAACCAACGGAACGTTCTCAAACGCCAGAATGTGGCGTGTAGGCACCTGCAGCAGCTCTCCGGTCGGGTAGTAAATGCAGAACCACTCCGACGACAACGTGACGACGAGGTCGGACCGCCTGTTCCAGACCCAGTACGGGCCAACAGCAGCGATGATGAGCGGCACGAAGACAAGGAACCATGCGACACCCACCACACACAGCGCGGCGAAAAACAACCACATGACCATCCAAACAACTGCCAGCGCCTTCAACTGGAAACCCTGAGAAATCCGCAGCGCCAACAGGGCTGGCGTATTGACCAACTCGTGGTCACCGCCGGTGCCGGTGAACGGAAACTGTGGTGTGTCATCCAAGCTAGCGGCTCCCATCGCGGCATCGTCCAAGTCGATGCACAATACCGCAGTCGCTGACGTTCTGGGTGCATGTCTGTGCCGGTGCCCTACCGGTGATGTTCACCAGAGGTTGGGTCCGCTCTGTACACCTTCATTGGCCAAGGTTGGCCAATGCCATCCCAGCAACTGCTCGGACCCGGGGTAGTGGTCGAGCCATCGCTAGGACGACGTAAACACGCCCGTCTCCGTGTCGAACGCCAGCGGCACTAGGCCCGTTCGCCCATCGCGATTCTTCGCCACCACAGCGCATGCCTTGGTTCCGCGAACCGCAACGAGAACCACCGCCGCTGCGTCAGGCTCAAGAGGGCCCAGGTCAATGCCACCGTTGTTCCACTTCTCGGCTAGCCGGCTGGGGGTCAGTGGCGGTCCTGCGAGACTGCCGACAAACAGGACGGCAGCACCGGGCCAGTCATCGGTGAGTGTGCCCGCGTGGGAGGCGTCGCGCAGGCTGCTCGTGAGGCTGCGAGCACCCTTGACGGGGGCCGCGACGGACCAGCCCTCTACGCCGTCCACCACCACAAGAGGCGGCACACCACCGTGCGTCTCCGACAACGCTTGCACCTTCTCCATGAGGTCGTCCAGGGTGCGCTCGTTGGCTGAAGGTGCCCACAGATGTAGCGAGCTGCACTGCTCGCTCAACGCGGCGATGGCAGGGTCCGCAAGGTCGTCTGCCCCGCCCAGTAGCTGACTGGCAGGCAGCTTGATGCTCGGGGCCAACAGTCGAGCCACCGCTTCATCGCCGCCCATGCGGGTCAAGACCAACAACACCGGTAGCTTCTTGGTGGCAGCGGCGTGGGCGAACTGAAGGGCCAGGCTGGTTCGACCCGAGCCACCCGTACCGAGCAACGCCACCACCCTCCCTGGCCACAGTTCGCCAAGCACAGCTTCCAGCTGCGGGAGCGCTGGGACAGGAAACAACGGATGCAGCTTCGGCGTGTTGCGTCGCTGAAGGAGCCGCTTGGCGGCAGTTTGAAACTCTGTTCCATCCAGGGCGCGCTCGGCCCGAGCCCGCACGTCTAGTTCCTGCCAGTTGACCAGCTCTTTGACCGCCGCGTACGGGTCCAAGAGCCCCGCATTGCCGGCAACCCAGCGAAAGCCACCGGGCGCGATGGCCGGAACCGGAGCTGCCCGCCAGTTGTGTTCTGTCTCGGCATCAATAATGCCCGCCGCATGGCGAGGATGCCGTGCCCAGCGAGCAACTTGCACGGCAACGTCTGGGGGTACCGCCGCGGAAAACGGCAACAATACACGCCAGCGCGGCCCAGCTGGACGCCCTTCATAGGGTTGGTCGTGAAAGCTCGAAGTGTAGCCAATGAACGCGTTCTTCTTCCACCACTGCTCAATGTGCTCACCGTCTGCGGCTGGCTCATCAATATACTCAAGCACCAGGCCGTTCACTTCGATCAAGCGGGCCTTTGTCTCGCGTGCCGACAAGGCCTCGTCGCGGGTGACTACGCGAGAATCGTCGCGAAAGCGAGCGAACGTCCAGGCAGGTAGTCGGTCAGAAGCGACCTTGACCGTTCCTGACCCAGGCCACAGCTCGGGTTGAACCACGGCCAGCAAGACATCCTCCCACGCCATCTCGCCATACTCTCCGCGCGTCGCCCATTTATGCGGCGCCGGAAAGCGAGTCAGCGTCAGTGATGGCCCAGTCTGAAGGGCTTCGGGTATGACTCCGGCCTTGTTCTCCATCGTTCCTCCGGCCACGACCCTGCAAGATTCGGACCAACCTGTGCCGCCAAAGAGCCTCGCTGCCGAGGCTCTCGGCCATCGCGAACACCGCTGCTACGTGGGATGTCGCCCAGTCTGTGCGTCATATGACCCACCGGTTGTGACAGGTCATCCACTCCACACACGCTCTGCCTCTTCTCAGCGCATCTCAATCAGAGCAGCGTCACCCATGCCCGGGTCGGTCGGCAAGACGAAAAACCCGAGCCCGCCATCTGGCCGACGTGCAACGGCAACAAGTCCGTTTCCACCTGCAATGGTGTTGTCGTACAGCGCGGGTAGGACTCCACGCGACCAGCGTTCACCATCCCGACTCGCAGCCCAGTGCGCGCGGTCGGCATCTAGGTCGTAGAACGCCAGGAAGGCGGTCCCGTCGCCACTTGTGGTCAGGTCAGCGCTGTAGAAAGACCGCGGGAACTCCGGGGCGACGGCGACATCCGCAACCAGTGAACCGATGCCCCCAGTACCCAAAGACGCTGTCGGTAGAGGGGTCGGGGCTGCACAAGCCATCGTCGCAGCCGTACTCACAGCTCAGGTCGGTTGCTTCGTACTCGCAGTCACCGGTGCTGTCGTTGCACTGGCCAATGTCCTCGAATGTGCGTCGGGTGGTCGCGTCCGCACAGACGTCCGAAGGCGGCTCCTGGCAGAACACTTCTTCACAGGGCTCTTCGGCAATACACCGGCCCTCCCAACAGTCAAAGTCACAGGTCTCCGTGGCGATGGGCCACGCACAGTCGACGTCTACACACTCCCCCTCGCCTACGTAGCGAACGGCGTTGAAGTGGTCGTCGCAGAAGACATGGGGGTCCGGGGGCTAGGCGGTCGCTATACCCACGCCCCGAACGAACACGCGACCGCCCAACCTGGTTGTTGAGCCCGCTTGCGGCCGCTTGATACCGCAGCAGCGGCCCGGTCTGCGAAGCCAGCTTGGTGCGGAGTGCTACAGTTCACAAGGCCACCACTGGTCACCCCTGGAGCGTCACACCCATGGTCAAACGCATCTCCATCTCCGCCGGCATGGTTGGCATGGCCGCTCTCGCTGTCTGGTTGTTCTGGCCGTCCTCAGGCCCCGACACAACGTCTGCCAACAGTCCGCAAGCGCCTGGATTGCGAAGTCCAAGCATTGGAAGCACGGGAGGCCGGGCCGAAGCCCCCCAAGGCGTCGCCCCCCAACCTGTCGCTCCAAGTCCCGGCCCAAGACACGCCCTCGCCGACGTCTTCCCAACAAAGGCCCACCACGTCTGCGCGGCTCCCGAAGGAATCGCCCAAGGCCGCTACAATGCAGGTGAAGCGGACGTTTTGGTGCGTAATGGTGAGACACTGGTGTGGAGTTCAAACAACCCAGGAAACGAACCCGCACGGTGGCTTGGACGCTGGCTCGGCGACATCTCCTGGGCCGACGGTCACTGTCAGTGGGCAGAACCCGCAGATGTAGCGGTGACCTTCGAGGTCATTGACGGCGGGATTCACACCGTCGCAGGCTGCCCCATCGGAGAGGCTGTCCAGACCGATGAAGACGGCGTTGTCACTGTACAAGTTCCCGCAGGTCAGACCTGTACCGCAAGGATTGTAGGCGGTCGCGATGGGCTGCAGATGTCGACCAAGGTGCCCGTGACAGCAACCGAGTCGGTGACGATTGAGCTCGACGCGGACCTAGAGCCGCTGACAGACGCCGACATTGAGCAAGGACTGACGATTCTCACCCGCATGACAGCGTACCAAGTGGACCAAGCGCAGGGTGAGCTGGACCGGTTGACGATTGCTGCGGACGGCATTGAGGATGCGGCGTGGCTGATTGAGGCTGCGGAGGAGCGGGTGGCGTTTATGGAGGGGGAGTTGGAGAGGTTGGAGGATGAGGAGACGGAGCTGGAGGCGCTGAGGGAGTTTTTGATGAGTCAGGCGAACTGAGGGGGTTCGGGTTGGCGTGCCGAGGGTCTCACGGTCTGCTTGGGTGTAGACGCGCTCGGTCCTATGCGACGATTCAGCCAACTCTGCAATCGCTAGATGAGCTGCGGTCTATTGCGACGACGACTCTTCCTCCGCATGCAGACCGGCCTGCTCCGCCATCGCCACTACCCGCTGGGCATCGGCTACTCGCGCGGAAATCAACCGATACCCCTGGACTTCCTGCCCCGGTACCGCGTTCAGCCTACCGACAACGTAGTCAGCATGTTCACGGGCGAACTCTGCCCGAGGCCCCCCAACATCTGCGGCCCACTGCTCGACCCAGCTACGTTCCAACGCCTCGCGCGCCGGACCAATGCTCTGCCGAAAACGCTCACGGCCGTCGTCAGTGTCTATGGAAATAACAACATCACCACCCGCTTTCGCCAGATCCGTCAGCAGCCATGGACGGTTCGCGGCCTCGTGGAACCACGCCTGCTCGTCCTCACTGAGGGCGCGATAGCCAGCGCTGCTCTGTTGCTCCAGCAAGTCCGTCTCTACCGTGGCCACGCGAGCGTTGTATTGTTCGTACGAGGTGCCTGTGGCGCGCTCCAGGATCTTGGTAGGGTCGGACATCACCCAGAGACGATAGTGGACGAACTGAAGGTTATCGTCGTCCGGCCGCTGCGCTTCGATGCGCCCCTCCGCCACGTCCCACACCGTAGCGTTGAAGGTCTCACGCGCCTCGAAGATGTCCTCCATTCCGCCGATGGGCAGGTTGTTGGTGCTCAGCCACGTGACAAAGGCGGCGTCTCGCCCATCCGTTCCAAGTTGCTCGCCCGCAAGCCCCCGAGCGGTGGCTGCACGCTCTTGGGCACGGTGAGCTCGTGCGCCGCCCCCGACCGCCTTGCCGGTCTCTGATGCTGTGGTCTTGGCCATGGCCTTCAGTGTTGAGCCGAACACACCCATGACCTCTTCTTCGGTCAGGCTGTGCTCGCCGGTCCGGGCCGTGTCCATGAGTTCATCTAGTGCCAGATGTGTACCGTCACTGATCAAGGTCTTCAGTCCGCTGTTGAACACCTCGCCCGGGACCCCGTCGAGCTTCGCGCGGATGAGGTCGGCAAGCGCCTCGCGAGACGCCTGCTCGGTCTCCTTCGCAGCATCAATGCCTGTAAGCTGCGTAGCACTGGGGTTGGCTGCGTCTTCCTCGCCAACAGCGCCTTCTGCCAGCTGACTGGCTACTTCTTCGAGCATCGCACGGACCGTCTCTTCGGGAAGGGCCTGAAGCTTGCCCGAGAGAACCAACATGCCGCGGTCAACACCAGCAGACCATCCACGGCCTGCCACACCCTCCTCAACACCCGCCCAAGCAGACGCCTTCACGCCCTCCCAAGGCACAGCCAGCCCAGCGAGGGCAATAGCGGTCGCAGGCTCACCAAACGTGCCTTCCGCGGCAGTCTGCGCCTTGTGCAGGAAGCGCGGGATGTTGCCGAACGGTACCTCCGAGAATGCTCGTGTGGCCTTCATGGCGGTGAACACTTCGCTGGTACCGAGAGAGACGGCTTCTTTGGCTAGGTCGATGACCAACGTCTTCAGGCCGTCTTCCGCATCGTAGCGGGAACCCTGTACAGACTCCTTGATGGCGATGGAGGCCAGGCCACTCAGGGCGCTTGACCCGAGCGAGATGGCGGAGGCCAACGCCGGCCCCGCTCCTGGACCCGTCAGCGCGGCCGTTACTGCGGTTACCATGAGGGTTGCCGCCAAGCTGGTGAGGTCAGCCGCTACCTTGCGAGCCGCGTCATACTCGCCGAGGGTACCCTGGGCAGCCGCGGCTAATTCACGCATCTTGCCCAGGTCTGCTTCAGTTTGCACGCCCTGCTCAGCTTGCTGAGCGAAGACTGCGTAGTGCAGAGCCGCATCATTGTCTGCCGACGTCAGCTGTTCAAACAGAAGCGACGTCTCGGAGAGCGACGTGCTCATCTGGTCCGCCGTCTCCGCGGTGACGACTCCCATACGCATCTGTGGCGTCCACACGACACCCACGTCTTCAGAGGAGACACCAACCACACTGTGCACCACCTCTGCCGGGAGCTTTCCAATGCGCTCGCGCACCGCCTTGCGCCCCTTCTCCCAGGCTTCGAAGGACAACGACTCCAAGTCCTCGTGGTAGTTGCCAACGCCGAAGCCCTGCCGGTCCAACAGGTCGATACTCAACGCGCCGGCAGCCAGGTCGACGCGAGTTGCTTGAAGGGCCACTAGAGCTTGCTGAGCGGCGACAGCCTCAGAGCTGCCTGGTGGCTTGGACTCAGCCGCCTCTCGCGCCACGCGGTACGTGGCGTACACGGAGCGTAGTGACGGTCCTCCGTCGCGCTGGGGCAGCACCAGAGAGGCCCATTCCCGCGCAACCGTTTGGTCTGACGCGGCCTTGACCAACGAGACCAAGGCATCGGCGTCTTCCGCCCCCGTTCGGTAGAGCACCTCAACGGCCAGGCCAGCAACACCCCGAACAGCCTTGTCGAACAACTGCATGTAGTCGATGCTGCCTGCAGTCTCGATGCTGCTCATCCCGCGATACCGGACAACGGACTGCTCATGTACAGCCGGTCGCATGTGCCCGGCGAGGTCCCCGATCGGCCAGCCGTCCACCGAGAGCGCCACGTGTTCCGAGTCTCGCTGCGATGCGACGGCCTCCGAGAAGCGCACGAGTGACGTGGCCACTTCGGCATCCGCCCCGGACGCGAGGGCAACCGTCAAGGCCGCGGTCTGCTCGGCCACGAAGACATCGCGAGCGGCGTTTCCATCTCCGGCAATGCTCCCATCTGCTGACGACAACAACGCCTCTACGCGCTTAAGTGCGGCCTCGTCTGGACCCGCAGCAGCCCTGAAGCGGTCGCGGTTTTCAGGCGCGAGCAACGCACGCTCTTCCCACGACACCTTCGTGAGCGCCTCAACCGCCTTCCAAGGTTCGCGGGAGAGCGACGCGACCATGCCCATCTCGTGCCCCTCGGCATCGAGGAGTTGGTCATGCCAAGCTCCATCTTTGCCATTGTGCAACACGTCCAATAGCCGCTGACGCTGAACCGGATTGCCCTCGGTCATCTGTTCGATGTTCTGCAAGAACATCGGGTTGCCCATGGCAGCCTTGCGTTCTTCATCGTCCATACTCACGATGGCCGCATGTGCGTCGGACACACTGCCCCACCAATGGGTCTGTGCCTCGACAGCCTTTCCTTCCTTCTCGCGGCCTAGCAGCTTCATCTCTTCGAGGTAGCGCTCGTCCCGCTCGCCATGACGACTGCCCAATCGATGTTGCACGTCTGCGTCCGTCACGCGCTCCAGCCGGCGTTGTTCCAGCGCGTCTCCCTCCAGCCCGCTGTCCCGCAGCTTGAGTAGCTCTTCGGTGTCAATCGTCATGCGCTCGGACTCATCGCCGGTCCACGCCGCACTCCACAGGCGGTCGGGGTTCCATGAACGCTCGGCCTCGCCATCGAATTGCGCACGGATGTCATCTTCATCCGTGCCGCTGGCCCACTCAATGCCGTCCTAGATCAACCCCACCGGGTCAATGTTGGGGAGCCAACCACTGTTGAGGATGTCGTAGACAACACCACCGTCGCGGTTGATGAGCTCTGCGTCTCGCAGCTCACCCGTAGCCGAGCGATAGAAAAGGTCCCACGCATGCGTGTTCGGTGCCTTGGCACGGAGATACGCCAACGTCTCACCATCTGCGAGGACTGCAGCGCGAGCCGAAGCAAAGGCCGGTGCATTCGCCACCTCCAGCACCTCATCCCACTGATTGGCGTCAGCTAAGCCGCGAAGCTCGGCGCTGACCGGATGCAGCCCGTCGCTATCTATCAGCCGGTCCGCGGCCGACGCGGTGCGGTCGTCGAGCTGACCGTCTAGACGCATGGTCTGTAGGTAGTACGTCAGACGAGCGCCATTGGTCTGCTCAAAGGCATCCAGCACAAGCTGCTTGCCGCCAGACGGAGTCAGGCCAGATAGGTATTCGGTGAGATACTTGTGCGTGTCGTAGGCTGCAATTTCAACATTTGGGTTTGCCCGCATATCGCGGATAATCTTGGACAGATGGGCCACATGAGCCTCTGTCGCAACGCCGGTCCGTATGAACTCCGGCGCCTCCGGGTCGAGGCCTGCGATGGGCTGGCCGTCCAGCTCGAAGAACTCGGGCTGAAGTACACTGCGCTCGGGCAGAGGCTCGGCATCGGTGCACACCGCACCGGAAGTGCTGACGCTTAAGGCAGCTGAGAGCTGTGTCTTCACCTGTGGGCCCATCTGCGAGCGCTCGATGTGAGCGCCTAAGGCAATGCCATGGTTTTCGAGGTAGCGGCGCTGTACTAGGCCGAGACGGTCGTCAGGGGCGAGGATCTGTGCGGGGAGCATCAAGCCTTGCGAACCCACGGAAGCTGCGCGAGCAGCAATCTCAGCGTCACCCGAATGAACGGCCTGGAACAGGTCGGAGAGTCGGTCGTTCAGATCCCAGTCCGCTTGCACGACCCGGTTGTCCCGGGTGTCGTCGGTAGATTTTTGAGCGATGGCAAGGGAGTCGAATGAAAGGCGTTGAGCAATTATGTCTCCGCCTTCAAACGCCGCGAGGCCGAACGCTAGGTCCCCACCTATCGACGCATATCCAGCTTTTACAGCCTCTTGCACGACGGCGGGAAGGTGCTCGGGGTGGGCAGATATTTGACTCGCAGCAAGGTACTCGTCGCGACCGACCAGTGAAACGGCCTTGGCTCCAGACTCATCGCCTTTCGCGACCGCAACCGCAAGCATGCCTCCCAGACGATGGAATCGCTCAATACCATCCAAGGCAAGGCCAGCATCCATCCCCGCGACCGTCAAGACATGATCGACTTCCAACCACAAGAGCTGCGCGATGCGCCTTTGGATATAAAGGTCCTCTACTTGGTCCAGTAATTCTTGGAGAACGAGCGACTCACGGAGTCGTTGGCCGAGCGCTTCCTGGGCCAACCCAGTCTGTGCCGCAGCCTGGCTGGACGTCGCGCCCTCTTCTTGTGCCAAAGCAAAGAGACGCTGTTGACCGGCCTGCAGCGCCGCGAGCACTTCCGGTCCGGGGTCAACGTAGTCGCTTCCAGAGGCGGAAGCAGCGAGGACTTGCTGGGCAATCTGCTCGATGGGGTCAGCCACCCGGGCCAGCCAGCCATCGCCAGAACCGTCCGCGTCGTGGGTTGCCGTACCGGACAGCTGCGACGAGGCAAGAGAGTCAACCTCGGTTGCTGCATCTGGAAAGCGGGCCCGCAACACAGCCATCACATCGCGGTGCTTCGCCACCTCTACGGCCAGCTCGGGTTGCGCACGAAGCGTGTTCAGCAGCGGCGTGGCATCCGACTCCACCGTTGCCGACAGCCACTGTTGCAGGATCTGCGTCACGTCACCCGAGACCGGCTCGCCCGTGGCAAGCTCCGCCCGCAACGCGAACGCAGCCAGGCCTGTCTCACCCCCGGCAAGCGCGGCAATCAACCCAGGATGTGACGCAATGCGCTCACGAAACCCTGGAACAGCCAGGACTTGGCGTGCTTGGGCAAGATCGGGCGCGGCCATCAGTGCTGAGAGTGGGTCCACTCTCTGACGCCACGCTTGGCTGGCCTGACCGCTCTGTGCCCACCACTCTGCATCCCAAAACGTGAGGTCCGACCAGAGCTCCGCCCGGGTGGGCAACGGGGAATAGTCTACCGTGGAGCGCGCGGCGGCTACAAAGGGGCTCGCATCACCATCTTCCGGTGGTTCCGCCAACAACGTCTGAATCGCCGTACCTAGCCAGCTACTGCTGACACCACTCCTACCATCCGCCTGTTCCTCCTCGTCGCATGTAGACACACGGGAGGCCGCTGGCCCCACACTAGGATTCGCCGGCGCCTTGCGAGATGCAAGGGGTTCTACACAAGGCGGTTTGTGACCTAGCTCGCTCATGGCTCTGCTCCTGTTGGTACACGAACAGTGACCCACCACACATTGTGAGCATGGGTGTCCACCGACAGGGACCCCTGACCACCGGCCGGCACGCTGTAGTACAGCAGTGTGTCGCCATTTCCAGTCTGGTTCCGAGAGTCTTCAATCCAGCCCTCCGCAGCCAGCGCTTCGTTCCACTGGGTGACCAACCACTCCTTCGACATGCCATCCCAAGACGAGTAGCTGACGGCCATAGAGTTTGGCGTTTGCCGCTCGATCTGCCCGCCGTACCAGGGGAGGTCCATGGCCTGGAAGACGGCGGGAACCGGCTGTAGATGGTCATACACGAACTCGCGTGGTTTCTCCGGATTCACGCCACCCCCAAAACAGCCA
>CAJXTB010000017.1 GCA_913061235.1 uncultured Pseudomonadota bacterium
ACCGCCACCACAGGCGGCGTCGCCGATGCAGTCGGAGTCGCCGCAGTCGATTGTGCGGTCACCGTCGTTGTCGATTCCGTCATCGCAGATCTCGGGACCACCGGCACAGGCAGCCGTGCCTGCGCAGTCCGTGTCGTCGCAGTCAATGTCGCCGTCGCCGTCGTTGTCGATTGTGTCGCCACAGCTCGTTTCAATGGGCGTTGCGCTGTCAGCTGTATCCGACGTTCCGGGGTCCGAATCGACAGGGATAGTGCTGGGGCAACCAGTGAAAAGCAGGGCCAAAGAAATGAGAAGAGCGTGGCGCACAGGACCTCCGAGGGCGCGAGAGTATCCGGCGGTTGTCGGCCCTGCTAGGACTTGCGGCGTGAAGGTCGTGTGTGGTCACGCACTGCGGAAGGGTGGAACCCGCATCGTCTCTGGGGAGAAGTAGCGACGATACGGGTTCCGTGTGACCAATCGATCAACTGGTCCGACAGGTTGACCTTAGCCAAGTCGGGGTGAAACTGACAATTGAATTGTCAATTCGGTATCGATTGGGCAACCATTTATCTGCGATGCAAGACAATAATGACTCATGAATGGTTGGATCCACCGCTGACTCAGAACGCCGGAGGGCTGACGATCGTTTTTCACGAATGCGCCCATTAATGGGTGGCTGATTGGCAGGGTCAAGCCAGAGCGGCGACCCGTGTGCTTCGATTGGGAATTGTTTTGTCGCGGCTCAGTGTGGGCCGCCATGGGTACAATGCCCCGCGGAGACTTCTGCACCGAAGCCATTGTGGTCGGCAGGTGATTCGTGCTCGACAGGTGGCTGGGGTTTCAGCGGATCGGGAGCGTGGGCGGAAGCCAATCTGTCCAAAGCGATGGAGAGGGGCACGGTGCCTACTGTACGCATGACGGGTGGTTCGGATGAAGCGTTGTGGCGCTAGTCCTCTAAGGAACGCTCCAATAGCGTGTAGTTTCGCAAGAGCTCGCCTCCGAAGCGCGACCAAGACTGACTGGCTGACCCTTCCCACATCAGGGCATATACGGCGGACTTGTAGCCTTTTCGGTGGAACCGCCTGTGGGCCGTGGCATTTAGCCAGGTCCCAAGGCGCTGGCCTGCGGCGCTAGGACGGATAGCGCTTGTCTTAATAATGGCCCATCGTCGGCTGGAATCGGCCAGATCTGGAACGCCGAAGAGAAAGCCGGCGGGAGTGCCGCCGGGGTCGGTCGCGAATAGGATGAGGTCTGGGTCGAGTGCGAGTCGATACGGCGCATACAGGGCTTGAAGTGTCTCGCGTGGCAACGGAACAAAGCCAAAAGCGTCGGCAAATGCTTCATGTGCAATGTCGTGAATGGTGTCTACGGCACGGACAAAAGCCTCTTCGGGAACATGACCATCGTTGTCCTTCGGCAATGACTCTATCGACCACCCTTCGCTCTCAAGCCGTGCGGCAATCGGGATGCTCGCCTTGAGGATGGCCTCGTGAGGCATCAGCGTTGAGGTGTACTGCGCGCAGGGAGCGTAGCCGGCGGCCTGCCACCGGTCGGGAGGCTCTGTGGGCTCGAGCAAGAACGGACCGTGTTCGTGGGGCCCGTTGTTCACTCGGTAGGAGAACCATGAACACAGCAACATGGGGCCGCGGGCGACGGTGCAGCCCTTGGCCTTGAGCCACGCTTCGGCTTGTCGGAGAACGGCGGTATCCCCAACCCAATCGCCGATTGCGCCGACTGTTGGATTGCTGGGATGGATGCCCGCCACGCAGCGGCTGTCTCCGTCGCCGATGGCGTGAATCTCGCCAACGCTCTGGAGAAGGGCGAGCTGGGCTGCGTTTCCGCCGGCATCTGTGTAGGCACTCATGGCATCACCGTCAGGACAAAGCGGGCGCGTTCGCCCTCGGTTGGAAAGGTCATCGCGGAGAGGGTTCGTGCGACGCAGCGCTCGCGGAAGTCCCGCCTTTGACCTGTGATGTCGCCAACAAACACCTTCAGGCCCAGGGGCTTGCCGTCTGGGCCAATGTCGACTTGGGCCAGTGCGGCAGCTTGGGCGTTGTTCTGTGGTGGACGGGTGCGCGTGCGGGTGATGCGTAGGCAGGCGTCAATCTCGTCGTCCACAGGCGCGAAAGCGGCGGTGAGACTTGCAGTGTCAACAGCGCCCGGCTCAAATTGGAAGCGCTCTGATGAGTTGGACTGTGCCATTGCCGCTTCGAGTCGTCCGAGCGGCGGGCCGCAGACTGCTGAGTCACCGAGCACAATGGGGAGCACCGCGCCGGTTCCCCGTGTGGTGACCTGAAGGCCACCTGCTGGGGGCGACGTCCCTTCGTCAAGCGTCTCAACGTCTGCCCGTGTGCACGCAATGCCCTGACCCCGTGCCGCATCCACCACGCTGAGGGCGGCGCTCGTTGGGCGGTCGTTGCCTGAGAGAACCCGCATGCCGGTGGCATCGAGCAGGGTTCCGAGCATTCGGGCTTCTTGGCCGGTAATGAGCGCATCTGTGGTGTTCTTGCGCATGGCGTAGTCTTGGTCGAGCCACGTCACATCCACCTGCGAGCCGAGGGTCTGTGTCATGGCAGGCTCGGGTGTGGCGTCTGCCACAAGCATGTCCACCCGACCGGTGTGAGCTGCGAACACGGACAGGTAGGAGGCAGTGACTTCCCAGCGAACCGAGGGGTCGACCGCAAAGACTGGCACGCTGTCGGGCGGGTGCACAGCAAGCGATGTTGCTAGGTCCGTGACCGTGACCGTCTCTCCCTTCCACGTCTGGAGGGTGGGGGTGAGCACGAGCAGTGCGGCCCCGGTCAGGTCGCGTGACTCGGCATGAGTGGCCACAGGTACGGTGACGAGCGGAGCGGTCGAACAGGCAGCAAGCCAGGCAATCAGAATCATGCCGAAGGCTAACCGATGCAGGCCTCATGAGGACGCATCTCCCAGTGGTCAGACGCTGTATTTAGAGGATCATTCCTGCTTCTTGGCACGCTTCACGAATCGCGTTCACAACACCGCGTAGGTCGGCGTCGGACTGCTTGTTGGTGATGGTCAGGCGCAGGCCGGCCCGCCCAGGAGCGACGGCGGGGAACGCGGCGAGGTTCAAGAACCAGCCTTGTTCCACGACCTTTTCGGCGACTTCCATGGCCGCGGCATCGCTGCCAATGTGGATGAACTGCACGGGTGAGCGCATGTCCGATGGACTGGTCAGCCCTACGGCGTCCAGTGTCTGACGGAACAGCGCGATGCGGTGCGTGAGAGCGTCTTGCAGGGCGTAGATCTCATCCGACAGGTGGATGTCGGCACAGGCAACTCCGGCACCGAGGGTCGGGGGAGACAAGGGCCCAGAGAAAATCATGGTCGGACCGCACGTACGCAGCATGCGTCGCCACTCTTCATGCGGGAAAATGAGCGCACCACCGGTGCCCATGGCAAAGCCCTTGGACAGGGACACTGCAACGACCATCTTGTTGTGTAGGGTCTCCTGCGCGCCGAGAACAAGCCCACGACCGTGCTTTCCGTGGATCGACATGCCGTGTGCGTCGTCTGCATAGCAGAACAGGTTCGGGTACTCATCGAGCAGTGCGAGCACCTCATCGATTGGGCAGACATCACCGAACATGGAGTAGATGCCATCCATCGCGTACCACACGCGCCGGTCTGGGGCTGTGGCGTCGAGAAGTGACCGCAGAGCATCCATATCGTTGTGTGGAACGGTCTTGACTTCAGTGCCGTGCTGTAGGGTTGTACTGGCGGCCAGCTGGACCGAGTTGTGCACGCTCGCATCCAAGACAATGAGCTCACCCGCGTTGATGAATGTCTGCATGAACGAGAAGGTGCCGAGCGTGGTGGTCGGTGTGGAGACCGCGGGAGCGCCGAAGATGTGTGCCAGCTTGGTCTCAAACTCGTCGTACAGGGGATTAGACGCATAAGCCCTGGACATTGCGAAGCCCGCGCCGATCTGGGTCGTGGCGGCAATGGCACCCAGCTTCAGACGCGAGTCAACCTCAAGACCCAGATAGCTACACGAGGCGAAGTTGATGAAGGACTGGCCTCTGCACAGGAAGGAGCGACCGTCTAGGACCTGCCCAGCATCGACGTCGTTGTGGCAGAGCCCTGCCGCCTTGGCGAGCTGAACACCACTATCAATGACCTGTACACGCTTGGTCTGGAACACGGCACGAGGGTCTGACACTGGCTGCGCATGTTTGGCCTGTTCAGGCCGCAGACGGCTGCGCATTTTCCCGTATTGGAGCTTGCCGTTGTAGGTCCGCGGGATGGTTCCGCTGTCGACTACATGGACCTTGAACGGTCTCACGCCGAGCTGGTCTTGGACCTGTGTGCGCACGGCCCGTGCAATGCGCATGCGCTCGTCTTCAGGCTCGTTCTTGCGGCGTGTCTCTACAAACAGATGCACTTGCTCGCCAAGGTCGTCCCCGTCATCGAGGCCTAGGGCCATGGCTAGGATGACCTCGCCCACGCAATCGGCTGCTTCTTCAATCTCGCGTGGGGACAGCGTTCGCCCCGCCACAATGATGACGTTCTTGGTCCGGTCGACAATGAACAGCTGACCAGCGTCGTCCAAGTACCCCAGGTCCCCCGTGCGAACGGCTCCGTCTGCTGTAAATAGGCTGCGCGTTGCTTCGGGATTCCGGTAGTAGCCGACTGTCTGTGACGGGCTCTTTAGGCAGACCTCGCCCACTCGGTTGGCACCCAGGATGGCCCCGCTTGCGTCGCGGATGGTCATGTCGATCTCTGCCATTGGCGAGCCCACGCAGACAACACCATTGGAGTCGACTTCGATGCCACCCTTGTTGAAGTCGTAGAAGCTCACGCCTACGGTCAACTCAGCCAAGCCGTAGCCAGGGCGAAGAATGCCTGGAATACGGAATGCGGACTCAAACGCTTTGACCGTGGTCGCGCGAATTGGCTCAGCGGCAATCAACGCCATGCGCAAGCTGCGAAGGTTGTAGTTGCTGGGGTCACCGCAGGTGCGAAGGACGAATCGGTAGGCGAAGTCGGGGGCTGCTGTGACCGTACCGCGTTCCGTTTGGATGGTTCGCAGCCAGGTGTCTGCGCTTAGGGCGACGGGCAGCAAGACCAGGCGGGCGCCAAGGTACAGCGGACACAGGGTCATGGTGATGAGGCCCATGTCGTGATAAACGGGGAGCCAACTCACAAAGACGTCGCTCGGATGCATGTGGCAGGTGGGGATGGTCTGCCGGACATTTGCCAAGAGGGCCGCGTGGGTCAGCATCACTCCCTTTGAGTCACCGGTGGTTCCAGAGGTGTACTGAAGCATTGCGATGTCAGTGGGGGCTGGAACAGGCAGCGACGCTGTGTCTGCGGCGGTGGTGGCCAACAGGGCAGGCACGTCTAAGAAGAGCACGTCCGTCTCTGCCAACTGCTCCATCAGCTTCTTGCGCATAGGCTTGGCAATCGGCTTGAGTGTGATGACGACCTTGGCGGAGCAGTGCTTGACGATTCGGGCGATGCGGTGTGGCTGAGGCACGTGGTAGACGGGAACCGATGTGGCTCTCAGGCGCTGGATACCGTAGAAACAGGCGAAGAAACCTGCACTGTTGGGCATGACCAGGACCACATGGTCCCCGTGAGCAACGCCGTGCGCTTGCAGGCCCGCGGCTACGCGCCGGGTGTCTTCTTCGAGTGCGGCGTAGGTCAGGCCTTCGCCTTGGAAGGACAGCGCCTCACCCTCGGGGTTGTGATGGGCTTGCAGCATGACCATGTCTGTCAGGGTGTTGGCGGTAGCGAGCGGGTCACATGGGTAGAACTTATCGATCGCCCGAATGTGGGCGTCGGCTGAGCCGCGGATTGGCGGAACGTCGGTCCATGCTCTGGGCAAGATGGACGACAAGCGACGGGTGCTCAACGTGCCGATGAGCGCGTTGTACAGGCCTTCAACGGTGTGGGCCTGGCTCATGTCCACGCCTGCAATGCTCTGCCCAACGTCTTTCTCTACTCGACGGATGACCTGTAGGACATCCATGGACTGCATGCCGAGGGTACCGGCGAGGTCGGAGCTGGGTTCAATGCTGGATAGAGGAACAAGCGACTCTTCGGACAGAATCTTCAAAAAATCGTCGATCTTCACAGCAACCTCAGGCTCCCCGTCAGCGCCGTGTCGAGGCTGCCTAGGGGGAATGAATGACTGGCGTTCTCTTTCGCATTGGAACGGGGAAAGGCTTGGATTCATCTCATGAAGTCACGGACAGGAAACTCCATGTGTTTACCCTAGCATGCCGGATTGGTAATCACGATAGGGATTTCACTTGGGGACATGCTGGTGGCGCAGAACGAACCGCTCGTGGCCTCGAATCAGCCGGTAGCGGCTACGGTGATCCCCCAGACAACGATGGCTATGCCCAGGCTAATGGCCAGTCTACGCCCGATGGCTGTGGCGTTTCGGAACAGGAATAGTGCGCTATATGCGACGGTCGCACCTGCCAGTGGGGCGAAGAAGTGTGCCTCAGGTTGGATGGCCTTCGCAATTACGAGCGGTACGAGGGCACCGGCGATGCCAAGCAGGGTTCGTGGCCACTTGCGAACCGTGGCAATGAGCAGTCCTCCCATTGCACCGCTGGCGGCAACGGTTGTCAGGTACATGATGTACAAGTCTTGGCGGTCGGTGTGGGCGTAGGCGAGGACAACCAGCACAGTACTGGCGGTGGTTGGGAAGACGCGCTCGAGTGTTGTTGCATCGGGGGTACGAGCGATGAGAAACCCGCCATACACAGCGAGTATGGGGAGGAACCATGCCCAACCACCGAGTGCGTAGGTCAGGGTGGCGACGACAAAGACCATGACCCCACCGGCAACGTCTAGTCGAGCGCGCGTCCACGTCAGCAGCAACAGAAGGACGCCGAAGACCATGCCTAGGGTCCAGTCTCCGAGTGCTTCGAGCCCCAGTCGTTCGGTGTGTTCGAGGGCCAGCCATGCCGCGTACGGAATGCCTACATTGTCGCTTCCGCGCACACTGACCGACTCGATAGCTGTCGTCAGAGCGGCAACCACTAGGGCAACCAATAGGGTGGCTGGCCACACCGGCTGACCAGCGACGGCGCTTGCGATCAGAACGATGGAAAAGGCGAGACCGAAGAAGGCCATGGAGCCCTCCACGCTCCGAGTGCCGTCCATCACCGTGTAGGTCGTTTCACCTGCTCGTTGGCCTACAATTGCCGCACCGGTGTCCGCGATTGCCATGATAGCGAGCGGCACGCAGAACAACAGCGGGTCTCCATGGGAAAGCAACCAGACACCTAGGACCGCAAGCGGGTAATAGTAGGCCCCGCTCGTGCGACGTTCAACGTTGTGAATCGAGCTTAGGAGTCCCGTGATGCGACCCCCCAACAAGATGCCGCCAAAGGACATCGCCAAGATGGCAACGGTGAGCGTGTGCTCGAGCAGCCACGGGAAGGCGAAGACAATGAGCCCAGCACCCACGTGCGTGCCCTTGCGCGTGTACTCGACTGGCAGTGACCACGTCCGGAACACCACCTCCGCCACCACGAACAATGTGGTGATGTACACCGCGACCACAATGGCGCCCATGGCGTCGGCTTGCAGTTGGGTGAGGGCGGTAGCGAGCAGGGTCAAGCGAGCTCCGCTCGGTGGGGTTGGTGTCTTGCTGTTGGTGAGTGTCGCCGCCTGTACGCCGCAGAACAACCCAGATCCCGAAACTCCGGTCACTGAGGTCCCTCCATCACCGGTACTGCCCGTGTTGGTCATCACGGAACCGGCGCGTGCTGGGTGGTCCACGGGGCCGGTGACTGTTCGCGGTTCGACTGTTGCTGGAACCGGTGCTCTCGATTCGCTGATGGTGCACGATGTGTCGTTGTCGCTGGATGCGACCGGCGGTTTTGAGTCGATCATCGACCCACCGCCCGGGATTGTGTTGGTGTCGAGTCGCCTCAACGACGCCCTCGGAGAGCGGGCCGTTGACGCTCGCGCGGTTCATGTCGGCCCCGTTCGTCCACCCGGAGACGCCATTGAGGGAGCCGTCTACCTAGAGCTTGGACGCGAGCTGTTAGATGACAACGACCCCGAGCCTGACGACGTCGCTGCGGTGCTTCAGCGGTTGATGACCGACTCTGCCTTCTCGGACAGTCTGGTTGGCCTGACGTTTGGCACGAGCCTGCCCATCACTCTGACCGGGCTCAATGTTGCGGCCGCCGATGTCGACATTGAGCCGGATGATGGCGAACTCGCTGTGTACATTGAGCTGTCGGACCTGCGTATGGACTTCACCGCAGTGGCCGGTGGAACACCGATTGTTGGCAATACCACCACGGAAGAAGCCGAGATTGCGGTGGTCTTCGGTATTGAGGCGGGTGCACAGGGGCTTGTTGTCGATCTGTCGACTGTCTCGGTCAACTTGCGTGGATTTGAGTGGGAGACGGATGTCCTGCCGACAAGCGTAGAGGGCATCTTTGCGGGTACCGTTCGCGCTGCACAAGAGCAGGCGTTCCTCACCGCACTTCAGACCCAAGTTCCAGAGGTCATCCGCACCTTGTTGGAAGGGTTCGCGTTTGAGTTCGCTGTTGGGGAGTCGCTGTCGCTTCAGATTGACCTGGACATTGGAGACCTGCAGGTCACGCCCAATAGCTTGGTCCTACGGTTGGATGCGTCGGTTGAGACCCCATCCGGCATGCCCCTGCCTCCAGGTGCCGGCTCCCTTCAGACATCCGGAGCGCCGCCACCCTTTCCGTCAGGTGATTGGCGACCCGTTCACCTGGCGATTGATGACGACTTCCTCAACCAACTGCTGTTCGCCACCTGGCACTCGGGAGTCATGTCCGACCTGACGCTGAGTGGAACGGAACTCATCTTGTTGACTGGCGAAGACTTGCCGCCGCCGCTGGGTCCAGTCGAGCAGATCACGGTTAACTTGCAGCTTCCACCGGTGCTGTCCCCGTCGCTGAACCTGGATGGCGAGGGGCAGTTCTCCGCGGACCTGACGATTGGCGGATTGGTCTTGGACATTGAACGTCAGGACGGCGAGCGCGTTGAGACCAGCTTGGGCGTGCGTGCGGGTGTGGAGCTTGGCGTGGCGGGGGCGGGCATTGACCTGGCCCTCGACAACCGCCCGACTGCGATGGTCGTGCAGGCTGGAATGATGACCTACCCAGAGGCGCTGGACCCTGGCGACCTAGCGAGCTTGTTCCGCTTGTCGGCACCGGGTCTGGTCGGTGGGGCGCTCGACTTCTTGCCAGCGCTGCCTACGCCTTCGGTGGACCTCGGGGCGTTGTCGACGGCGTCGTCTCTTCAAGGGGTGACCTGGACGATGACCGAGGCTGAGGTCGAGATGCAGCCGAGTGGCTGGCTGGTGCTGAGCGGCCGGATGGAGTGAGCTGTCAGCTGATGGCTTGTTTAGATTATAGGGCTTTGGATGGCAGCTATCAGAGGTCAGAGGTCAGAGGTCAGAGGTCAGAGCACCCGGCTTGCGCCGGGTTCGTTTTCAGAGAGTGCTGTGAGGCTGGAGTGCTGTCGCGGGACGCAGATGCTGTCTGCCATCCGCCAACCCGCACGAATCCGCTGGCCCGCAACTCGCGAACCTCCACAGTCCACCTCCGAAACGCTGGCCCCGAAGGGGGCCTGCTCTGACCTCTGAAATCTGTCCTCTGACCTCTCGAATCACCGAGATTCATTCGCGTCTCACCGCTCACCGCTCACCGCCCGCTTCTCTGCAGCGACAGCATGGAGAGCCTTGCCGTGATGGCGGCGGCGTCTTCGGCGTCTGGAACCGTTGCCAGGTAGGTCGCTAGAGCATCCGTCGCTTCAGCAGTCTCGCCAAGATTGCTGAGGGCGAGTCCTAGGTCGCGGTACTGCTCGGGACCGTCGCTCAAAATCATCAGCATTCGGCTGGCGCGCGCCACACCAGCGGCATCTTGGCTCATGGCGTGACTGGCTTTGAGGTTGCGGCAGATGCGCGCGATGAAGGACGCGTTTGACACCGGTGCCAGCATGGCTTGCCACGCGCGTTCGGTGATGGTGGCGTCGGGGTAGGTCTTCTCGAACAGTCCCCAAAGCTGGTCTTCTTGCAGCACCCGACCCTGGTGGAAGGGGTCGATAAACACCGGGGACTCGCTGTGCCGTGGACGCAGCACGAAGTGTCCGGGAAAGCCGACACCGTCTAGGTGGATGTCGAGACGCCGGGCGACCTCGGCGTACACCAGTGACAAGGTGATGGGCATGCCCCGTCGCCGGCCTAGGACACGGTGAATCAGGCTGTTGTCGACGTGGTGGTAGTTGTCTTGATCGCCCTGAAACTCGAAGCGCCGAAACAAGACTTCATTGATGCGTCCCATTCCGCGACCGGGAGCAACGCCGGGGCTGTGACCGGTGGCCTTGGCGAGTGTGTCGAGGTCATCAACGACGGCCGCCGGGTCGCATGCGGGGTCCTCGTTCATGGCAACGGCAATCGCCCCTTGGTCGAGCGGAAGGTCGTCCCCGTGAGCTGCGACAAGGTCCGCGAGACGGGTGGAGATGGTGTGGGACACGAGTGACTCCGCTGAGACGTGGGCTCTTTACTCTGTTCGGGTGGGTGCGGTGGAAGCCGGGGCGGGTCGAATGTGTTTGTTGGGAGTGCTATGGGGCGCTCATCTGGGCGCTACCTGCCCTTTTGGAGCGTCCATGTCCCGCCTACTCGCTGTCGCCAGCCTCCTCGCCCTCGGGTGTGGAACCAAGAAGACACCCGAACCCGATGCGACCCCCACACCGCCGCCCACACCCGAAGTGCCGGCGATGGTCGATGCGGACAGTGATGTCGATACCCAAGCTGCAGTAGTGCCTCTGGATGAGTCGCTTGAGCTTCTCAACACCCGCTGGGAGCTCCAGTCTTTCAATGGTGAGGCCATGGAGATGGAGCCGGGTTCACGCCAGCTCTTCTTCCGCGTTGACTACGGCACACCGCCGGACCTAGGGGGCTTTGGCGGCTGCAATCGCTTCTACGGAACCGCATTTACGGCTACTGCCACCACGGTGGCCTTCGGCTCAGTGGGACTGACTCGCATGGCCTGCCCGAACTTGTCAGCCGAGCAGATGTTCATCTCAACGTTGTCCAAGGCGGACACCTGGACGGTCGAGGGTGACACCCTGACTCTGATGGCTGGCACTGAGTCGACGCTCGTGTTCGAGCGCGCGCCGGATGCTGATCCAATGGATGAGGCTCCCGCGCAGCCGTAGCGGTCATGCGGTTGAGCGGGTCATTGCGGTTGCCTTGAGAAGCGCGTCGTGCAGTTGACGGCGCAGCTCAGAGGAGTCCGGGCGTCGCAAGATGGCGGCGGGATGCGGACCTACAATGAGCGTGTGCCCCCCACGAGCGGTCAGCCTTCGTCCGTAGACGGACTGCAGCTTCACGGCTCGGCCGAGCAGTGTCCGCGCGGCTGTCGTTCCCAACGCCACCACGACTGTGGGTTGGATGCGAGACAGCTCAGCGTGAAGAAACGGAGCGCAAAGCTCGGCATGAAGTGCTTCGGGGCGCTCGTGAAGGCGCTGCTTGTTTTGCTTTTTGTGGTGGAAGTGCTTTACGGCATTGGTCAGGTAGACCTGCTCCCGCTCAAGCCCCACCGCGTTCAGCGCGTCCATGAGTAGACGGCCTGCGGGGCCCACGAATGGCCGTCCTTCGGTGTCTTCGCAGTCACCCGGCTGTTCACCAACAATGACGATTCGCGCGGTCTGTGGGCCTTCTCCCGGTACTGCGTGAGTGGCCGGACCCGCGAGGGGACAGCCGCGACAGCGCCGAATGGCGTCGTGAACGGCAGATAGGGGAGCGGCGTCTGGAGGTAGGACCGCAGACGCGCCCTGTGGATTGCGTGCAGCGGACTCTGCCAGTCGCTTCGGAGCCTCCGCGAGCAGTCTTGCAATCAGCTTGGTCTCCGGCATCGTCCCCCAATGTTTCATTGGCATCTCCGAGCGCATGGCGTCGGTCAGAGTGCGCGCGGGGTTGTAGATACTGGCGTAGTAGGTGCACCACAGGGCATCCAGGTCGTCTTGTGTCGGGGAGATGTGGTGTGCCACTCCAGGTCCGTACACCACGCCGTCCTCTGGAGTGAAGACGGCAGACCCCTTGGGAGTGAGCAGGGCAAAGCGCATGTCACCGAAGCGTCGAACGAAGTGCGGTGTGGCTTGGCGAATGATGAAGTGGTCAGGGCGGTGCCAGCTCACCCAGCGCTCTCCGGCGTCGTCTATGGTTTTTGCGAACCGCACGAAGGCATGCATCTTGTGGACGTCTCGATGGACGGTCTTGGCTCGGCGCTTGAGCTCGCGGACCTCGCGAATTCCGATGTCGTCGAGGACCTGTCCGCCGCGTTCGGCAACGAGGCGGGCGACGGCGTAGGGAAGGGAAAAGCGGTCGGGTGCGTCGAAGGCCAGTCCGCTTCTGGCCAGGGTAAAGAAGGCCCTAGGCATCGACGGTAGCGGCCTGTCTGTCACGGGTGCTGGTGGTGCGGCGAACAGCCCAGACTGCGTGCTGCCTACAGGACGCCACTCAATGTCCTGCGCCTCGGTCTTTAGGGCGAGCAGGGGACGAACGGCGTCTCGCCAGGCGTCAAAGTGGGGCTCAAATACGGCGCTGTAGCGCATGCCTAGACCTGTCCTGTCAGGGCGCTCTGTCCCGTCGCGAACAGATTGAGCTGCCGCGGTTTCACCCGGTCTTCGAGGGACTGAATGTCGAGGTGTCGGACGGCAGAGCGGTCGCCGGGAATCTCCAAGAAGACGAGCGTCTTCTTCAACGAAACCCGCATGTGGCGCAGGTCATCTACAGTGACAGTACGCTGCCGACGCAGGCTCAACACGCGCTGGACGTTGGTCGTGCCGAGCCCGGGAACACGAAGTAGCGCTTCCCTCGGAGCTCGGTTGAGGTCGACGGGGAAGAACGCTCGGTTCGACAGCGCCCACGCCAGCTTGGGGTCCTTGTCTAGGGCAAGGTTCTGGCCGGGCTGAACAATCTCGTCTACGCGGAATTGGTAGAACCGCAGCAGCCAGTCCGCTTGGTACAGACGGTGTTCGCGCAGCAATCCTACGGGCTTGGTGGGCAGGGCGGCGTGTGGTTGTGAGCTCGGGCTGTAGGCGGTGTAGTAGACGCGTCGCAGCCGGTGGGATGTGTACAGGCGGTTGCTCGTATCGAGCACAGATGCGTCGCTTGCGGCCGTTGCGCCTACGACCATCTGCGTGCTCTGGCCGGCAGGCATCAGCTTCTTGGGGCCCTCTGTCTGACTGATATTGTGTAGTTGGTCCATGGTGGTCTCGGTCTCCACAATGGTCTTTGCAGGCGCCAGCGTGTCCAGGTCCTTCTGGGTCGGCAGCTCAATATTGGCCGACAGACGGTCTGCGACTTGGGCCGCACGAGCCAGGATTTCTTTCGACGCCCCAGCCACCGCTTTTAGATGGATGTAGCCACCGAATCGCTCCTCCTCGCGCAGTCTCCGGGCGACCTCGATGAGCTGCTCCATCGTGTAGTCCGCCGACTTGATGATGCCGGACGACAGGAACAGGCCTTCGATGGTGTTCCGCCGGTAGAAGCCGACCGTCAGGCGAACGACCTCCGCCACCGTGAATGAGGCTCGGGGGGTATTGCTCGACAGCCGATTGACGCAGTACGCACAGTCGAAGATGCATCGGTTGGTGAACAAGATCTTGAGCAGCGACACACAGCGGCCATCGGGCGTGTAGCTGTGGCAGATGCCCATGCCCGTGGTGTTGCCGAAACCGTCCGTTGGACGTGTGCGTTTCGCACCGCTGGATGAACACGAGGCATCGTATTTTGCGGCGTCTGCGAGGATGCTGAGCTTCTGAGCGAGTTCCATGCCGCACTGTACACACGTTCAGTATGCGACGGCAAGCATCGGGCCGTTGCACCTAGCCCGGGAGGGGAAGGTCTCCGGGGCCCGGAGGCTGGACTTCGGGGGGAGGGGGGAGCTCGGCTGGCTCTGGTTCTGGCGGTGGTGTGCCCTCAGCAACCTCTTTCAGCCGGCTCAGTCCGTCTTCGTAGTCGGCCCCAATGAACGTATCCATCATGGCTGAGATGGCCCCACCAAAGAACCCATCGTTCGTTCCGGAGAGGCCCCAGGTGACGCTGGTTGTGTCGGCGTCGACCACGGTCAGTGCTAGCCACGCTTCCGCCGTGCCCATGTCACCGAAGTCCAAGTGGGTATCGACCCGGTTCATGGGGTCCATCGCTGTAATCGCCTGGGACCCTTCACCAGTGACCTCACCGGTCCAAGACATGGTGTGTCCAACGCCTTCGGGGCCCGTGTAGGTGTTGACCGTGCTCGGGTCTTTCGCTTGCCAGGGGGACCATGCGGGATGGTTCTCGAGCACCGAGACGTGTTGCCACACCACCTCTGCCGGGGCGTCCATCTGCTGGGTGCGGGTGACCTCGAAATCCTTGGGCAACAAGACGGCTGTCACCAGCCCCGCGACAACAACTGTGCTTACTACTGCTGCGCCAATACCCAGTACCGTCTTCAAACCCATGGTCTGCCTCCGAAGGACGGCTACACTACACCTTCGGATTCCTGAGAACTATTCGTAGGACGAAGGCTAGGAATGCTTTGTTCGCGACCTCGCTCGACAGTCAACCAATCTGTTCGCGTGGCGTGAAGCGCTCGTGCAAGGTCCTCAATGGCGTGTCGTGGTTCGGCGGCGCCGCAAGTGTAGAGGTCTATCGCCGCATATCCATGTTCTGGCCAGGTGTGCACGGACAGGTGGGACTCTGCGATTAGCAACAGCCCGGTGACGCCTTGGGGCTCAAACTGGTGAAACTGTGCATGCAAGATGACACATCCAGCGGCCTCAGCGGCGTGACGCATTGCCGCTTGTAGGCGTGTGGCATCGTTGAGAATGCGCGCATCGCACCCGTGAAGGTCGGCAAGCAGGTGAGTTCCAAGAGTCTTCATGCGGTCGCAGATACCACGTGGTCGCCTGGGGTGTTGTAGGCTCGTCGCATGACTCTTCTCGTACTGTTTGCCCTGGCATGTTCTCGTGATGTTCCTGAGCCCGTGCCGGTGGCACCGGTTGAGCCCAAGGCGGCCAATGTGGAGCCGGCGCCCAAACCCACTGTGGTCGTCCCGGCGACTGCGGAAGAGGGGGAAGCAGCCTGGCAGTTGCACAACTGTTCCGCGTGTCACGGCCAACGTGGTCAAGGAGGCGTTGGGCCGCAGCTTGCCGGTCGGGTTCCAGAGCTGGTGGATGTGATGGCTCAGATCCGCGCAGGTGCCCCACCTATGCCCGCCTATACACAGTCGGACCTGTCTGATGCCCTCGTTGGCGGCATCCATACCTGGTTGCTCACTCAGCCCGAGCCGGGTCCACCGCAGCCCAACCCAGACACGCTGTTCACGGTCTCGGGTGTGGATGTGGAGCTGTGGGCAAGTGGCCTGGACCATCCCGTCGCGATTGTGTTCTGCGATGGCAGGCCCTTTGTCAGCACCAATGGCGGCGTCTATCCCCGAGCCGGACAGAAGACCGGAAAGCTCTGGTTGATGGGAGAAGATGGCGCTCGAACGGAGTACGCGACAGGCTTGGAGCGGCCGGTGGGTCTAGCGTGCGCTGACCATGGTTTGTACGTGAGCGAGCGTGGGAAAATCACCTATCTGGAGGACCTTGACGGCGACATGCGGGCCGACGGCAATGTTGTGTTCGTGGACAACCTGCCGGCGTCCGGGCTTCACCAGAACAATGGGCTGGCGTGGGGACCGGGGGGCGAGCTGTTTGTGGGCCAAGGCTCGGCCACGAATGCGGACATTGAGGACCCTCCGAACAACAGCATTCTGTCCATTGATACCGACGGCAACCTCAGCGTCTACGCCACTGGGTTTCGCAATCCCTTCGGTCTGGCGTGGATGGACGGCGCGCTCTACGCAACGGATAACGGCATTGACCCACCACTTGTTGAGGCTGCACCGGAAGAGTTGAACCGTGTGGAGCCCGGCAAGTTCTACGGTCATCCGTACTGGGTGGCTGACGAGCGACTGCGCGATGGCGGTCCTGAGGCGACCGCGCCCGCGGTGATGTTCACACCCCATGCAAGCGCCAACGGGGTGACCGCCGCACAGTCCCAGATGTGGCCAGACCACAACGGCAAGCTGCTGGTCGCAGAGTTCGGCAGCTACATCTCACGCTTCTACACCGCAGGTCGCCGGGTGCTGTTGGTGGACCCTGCAACGGGGGAGACCACCATCTGGGCCTCTGGCTTTCAAGGACGTCCACTGGACCTGGCCGTTGGGCCCGATGGTGCGGTGTATGTGACGGACTTTGAGCAGGGTGCCGTGTGGCGCTTCTTTGCGTCTGACCGTGTACGAACCCGCTTTCAACCAAGCTTTGACTGCACCCGTGCCTCTACCGTTGTGGAGCATGCCATCTGCAATGACCCCCAGCTCGCCGCGCTCGATGGGCGCCTGAGTACCGCTTACTTAGCGGCTCGTGAAGGGATGACCGGCTCCCAGCGCACGGAGCTACGTGATGTCCAGCGGGCGTGGCTTGCCGAGCGCAACGCCTGTGAGAACGACACGTGGCCGGTAGTCTGTACGAAGGCGAGCATGCTTCAGCGCATTGCCGAGCTGGTGCCGGCAGAAGGCTAGTCTTTGTAGACCGACGGGTCGAAGCGGCGTGTCGCTCTTAGGTAGGACGTGCTGGAGCCTGGCCAGATCGTAAAGTTGGCGCCTGTCTTTGTCTGGTACCAAGAGCGGCATCCGCCCGACTGCCACACCAGTCGCTGGTGGAGGGAGTCCACGGTGGCAACGAACGCGTCATGCGCGTCTTGCCTGACGTCTAGGTCTACGTTTTTTGCACGGGCGTATACAATGGCTTGTGCCAAGTAACGGGCTTGTGCCTCGATCATCACCACAACGGAGCTGTGGCCAAGCGCGGTGTTGGGACCCAGCAGAGTGAAGGCGTTGGGCAAGTCGGGCACGGTGATGCCCAGGTAGGCGCTGGGGCGGTCTCCCCATTTGTCAGCGAGGGAGTCACCGTTTTTGTCCGTGATGACCAAGTCACCCAGCGGTTTGTCGACGGCGAACCCTGTGCACCAGATGACGACGTCGGCCTCGATGTGCTCGCCGTTTGCCAGGGTCAGTCCAGTCTCACTCATCGCCGCGGCTGGCTCGGTCAGCAGCGTCACATTGTGTCGCGCCAGGGCGGGGTACCAGTCGTCGCTGATGAGGACGCGCTTGCACCCCAGGTCGTAGTCGGGAACTACGCTGTCGAGCCCAGAGGCTCTGCGTGCGAAGCGAGAGAGTGACCAACGTGCGATGCGGTTCAGTGGGCGATTGGCACCAAAGATGGCTGCATAGCCTGCTTCTTGTGCAGCGAATGTGCGCAAGCGAGACAGCGCGAGCACGCCCGGCAGCTTGAATGCAGCGTGTTCAATGCGTGTGTAGGCGCGGTCGCCGCGTGGTTTGACCCAGGGCGGTGTGCGCTGGAGCACTGTGACGTGCTCTGCCATGGGCGCAATCTCGGGCAGAACCTGGATAGCGCTGGCCCCAGTTCCCACAATGGCGATTCGCTTGCCCTGTAGGGGAATGTCTGCGTCCCACTCTGCCGTATGCATGGTGGCACCTTTGTAGTTCTCCATGCCTTTCAGCGTGGGAATCACAGGGTCTCGCAGTGCGCCAATGCCGAGAATCAGGAAGCGCGCAGTGTGTGTGGTGCCGTCTGCAAATGACAACGTCCAGTGGTGCTCGGTCGTGTCCCATGCGGCGTGCGTCAGGTGCTTGCCGAATCGCAGGTGTGGGGTCAGGCCGTGTTCGTCGACCACACGCTCCATGTACTGGCGAATCTCCTCTTGCGGTGAGTACACACGCGACCAGCTCGGGTTTGGTGCCCACGACAAGCTGTACAGGTGGGAAGGCACGTCGCATGCACATCCTGGATACCGGTTGTCTCGCCAGGTTCCACCGAGCGTTTGTGACCGTTCGAAGACGATAAAGTCGGTAATCCCAGTCTTGCGTAGCTCGTGAGCGGCGGCGATTCCGCTGAATCCCGAACCAATGATTGCAACTTCTGAGCGCGTGTCATCCATTTGGTGGGCTAACGCTGTGCGCTATGGGAAGACCGCAAGACATTGTTGTTCTGGTTGGCAGCTACGCTCAAGACACTGAGCTGCCGCCAGATACCTGCTTAGACGAGCTGGAGAGCTTGGTGCTTGCTGCGCGTGGGCGAGTGGTCGCGCGCATCATTCAGCGTCGTGGCAACGGGACCTCTGGCATCTCGGCGGCAACCTTCATTGGTAGCGGCAAAGTACAGACCGTCGCTGAGACCGTTGAAGAGCATGAGGCCGGCTTGGTCGTGTTCGACAACGCGCTGTCTCCAGCACAGATTCGCGAGCTTGAGAAACGCGTGGGCTGCCGTGTCATCGACCGCAGTGAGCTGATCTTGGATATCTTCGCTCGTCGTGCCCAGACGCGGGTCTCCAAGCTTCAAGTAGAGCTCGCCCAGCTTGAGTACACCGCGCCTCGGCTGCGCGGAATGTGGTCTCACTTGGCCCGCCAGGCGGGTGGCGGCGTGGCTACTCGTGGTCCTGGTGAAAAGCAGCTCGAGATTGACCGCCGCCTGGTTGACCAGCGCATCACCCGTCTGAAGGTTGAGCTGTCTAAGATTAGTGACCGCCGCGAGCGCCAAGTCACCGGTCGCAATGTGTGGAGTGTAGGCCTGGTTGGCTACACCAATGCCGGAAAGAGCACGCTATTGAACGCGCTTACGGGTGCCGAGACCTACGCAGCAGACGCCCTGTTCGCCACGCTCGATACCGTCTCCCGCCGCTGGGCTGTGCGTCCAGGCGTGGACATTCCGTTGTCTGACACCGTTGGCTTTGTGCGCGACCTGCCTCATCACCTTGTGGCCAGCTTCAAGTCCACGTTGGCCGAGGCGCTGCACGCCGACCTGTTGCTTCATGTCGTGGACGCCTCTCATCCCGAAGCCGAGCAGCAGATCGACGCTGTTCATGAGGTTCTCGGCAGCCTAGACGTGCCCAAGAGCCGCATTCTTGGCGTGTTGAACAAGGTCGACGTCTCACACCGCGACCGCCTGGACATGGCACTGCTGAAGGGCCGCTTCGACGAAGTGGTCACCATCAGCGCTCACACGGGTGTGGGGTTGGATGAGCTGGCCAATCGTGTGGTGGCTCGCCGTGCTGCCGCGTGGGCCGAGTTCGACGTGGACGTCCCCCACGATGATGAAGGCCGGCTCTCCGCTTTGGTGAACGAGCACGGTGAAGTGTTGAGCGAAGCCTGGGACGATGACGGCTGGCACGCACGAATCAGTGTGCCCAAGTCCGTGGTGTGGCAGCTCAAGCCGTTCAAGAGACGTCGGGTCCGCACGCCTCGTTAGACCGCCGAGTGGCGTGCTTGCACGTGTTGTTCGGCCGCAGGTTGAGAAGTAGCGGCCTTACTCGTTCAGGTTTGGTGGACTATGACGGCCAGCATGAACGGGGCTCCCGGTGTGAATACGACGGCCACAGCACTGCGTTGGCGTCTGCCAATGGTGGTGTTTGCGTTGACGGCGACAACCGCCGCAATGCCTGGGGAACCCTCCGTAGTCGTGGGACTCATTGTTGTTCTGCTGGGTGCTCTCACGGCATGTGGGGACATTGCTGGAGTCCGTAGACACGTGCTTGGACGAGCCGGGGTCTCGGTTGCCGTTGCTGCATTGACGGCCAACGCGATGTGGCTGCGGCTGATGGAGCCGACGTTTGGGTTGTTTGCCTTGATCTCAGCCACGCTGTCGATTGGGTGGATGTGGGGCCTGTTCTCGCCCGTCACCCGAACCGACCGGACGGAGCGAACGGCGGTGGCCGCCATGTTGCCGGCGTCGGGTCTGGCTCTGACTACGCTCTTGGCCGCCAAGGAGATGGCGATTCCGTCGGTGCTGCCGGGTGGCATCATTGCGGTTCTGCTTGCATTGAGCCTGATTCGGGCTCGCCGAGACAACCCGCGCTCGGTTCCCAATCTGTTGGACGCCTTGCTGACGAAGCCCGCCACGCTGCTCGTGGTGAGCTTTGCGGTCCTTGGAGCCCTGGGGGCGGCGGCACTGTTGCTGCCTATTTCGACTCGATCTCCGGACGGTATCTCCGGTATAGACGCCGTTTTCACGTCGATCAGTGCGGTGTGCGTGACCGGGCTCAGCACGCTTGACACACCGGTGGTGTTTAGCGGATTTGGCCAGTTTGTGCTGTTGGTACTCATTCAGATCGGCGGCCTGGGCATCATGACCTTTGCCACGGCAGCAGCGGTCTACTTTGGCCAGCGCTTGGGGGTAAAGCAGGAGAAGATGGCGGCCGAGCTGATAGGCAGCTCGCAAGCGCGGCAGGACCTCAAGGGCGCGCTGTCTACGGTACTCGGCGTGACCTTTCTGACCGAGCTTGTAGGTGCGCTGTGCCTGTGGCCGCTCTTCGTTCAGTCCGGCGACGGCGTTGGCCAGGGCTTGTGGCGAGCGGTGTTCACGTCCATCTCGGCCTTCTGCAATGCGGGCTTTGCACTGCAGTCGGACAGTCTGGTCTCCTACCAGGAACAGCCGCTGGTCTTGCTCGTCATCAGCGCGGTCATTGTGATTGGAAGCCTTGGGCCAATGGTCGTTGTGGGGCTTCCGTGGCTGCGTCGGCAGGGGCGCTTGCATGCTCGTTTGGTGGTTGTGGTGACGGCGGTTCTTTTGGTCGTTCCAGCGTTTCTGTGGATGGCCATCGAAGGTGATGCCTCGCTGGACGGACTGGGCACCGTGGATGCCATCACGAACAGCTGGTTTCAGTCAGTGACCTTGAGAACGGCCGGGTTCAACTCGGTTGACCTGGCCCAGACACACCCGTCAACCTGGACCATGATGGTGGTGGTGATGTTTGTGGGAGGCAGCCCGGGCTCTACAGCGGGTGGCGTCAAGACCACCACCATAGGCGTGCTGTTGCTCGCGGTGTTGGCCACGATTCGCGGCCGGTCGGAGGCAGAGGCGTTCGGTCGTCGCATTCCCCACCGCACTATCTATGAGGCCACCGCCATCACCACAGTGGCGGTATTGTCGGCGTGTGTGGCGCTGTGGGCGCTGCAGTTGACGCAGACGATTGGTCTGCGCAGCGCGTTGTTCGAGGTTGTCTCGGCACTGGCTACGGTGGGCTTGACCATCGGGGCGACGGGCGAGCTGGATGGCGTGGGTAAGGTCATCATCATGGCGTGTATGTTTGCCGGCCGTATTGGCCCGCTGACGTTGTTTTTGTTCTTGGTGAGCCGCATTCGTGAGGGCTGCCGCTATCCACTCGAAGCCATCCAGGTGGGGTGAGTATGTCTGGTCAGCAAGTTCTTATTATCGGTATGGGTCAGTTCGGAATGGCGCTTGGACGAGCGCTATCGGAGCACGGAGACGACGTCATTGCCGTGGATATCAGCGAGGACCGCACGCAGATGGCCGGCACCTTTGCGGTCGAGGCTGTCACCCTAGACGCGACGGAAGAGGCGGACTTAGCGCTGCTTCGGCCTGGAGACCGCGACCTGTGTGTGTGCTCCATTGGCGATGACAGTCGCGAAGCGAGCATCTTGGTCACCGCCATGCTGCGCCAGTTCGGTGCCAAGCGAATCGTCGCCCGGTCGACGGACGACCTTCACGAGCGCATTCTGTTGTTGGTCGGGGCTCACGAGGTCATCAACCCGGAGCGTCTACTCGGTGAGCGCTTAGCCGCACGCTACGCCTCTGCGCGCATTGTAGACATCCTGCCCTTGGGCGATGACATGAGCATCACCGAGCTCCTGGTTCCGACCTCCATGGTGGGACGAACCCTCGCCGAGCTTGGCCTACCCAAGCGCTTCAAGGTGGTTGTGGCCGCCGTGAGACGTGAGGTGGATGGCCAAGGCTCGGTCATGATGCCCGAGGGCAACACACGGCTTGAGGCGGACGACGTCTTGGTGACCATTGGCCGTGGGAACGCCGCGGTGGCCCTTGCTGAGGAGCGCTAGATGCATCCTGGAAACGAAGCCCGTCTGGGAATTGGGGCCATGCTCGCAGCCCAGCTACTGACGGCACTTGCGGGGGTGTCGCTCCTCATCCGAATGGGCCCCGCTATGGACCTGATTCTCCAGGAGAATGTGTACTCGACGGCAGCGGTCGAAGACATGCTGGGTGCGGTGGTCACGCGTGACGAAGCGGCCTTTAGCGAGGCTCTGGAGCGGGCGACGGGCAACGTCACCGAACCCGAAGAAGTGCCGCTGCTCGAGACAATTGAGGCCCTCGTAGACCCGGTCATGGCCGGTGATGAAGACGCTCGGCAGCGAGCGGTGGTGGCGTTGGTCGCACTGGGTGACGTCAACCGCGGCTCCATGCAGGTGGCTAATGGTGAGGCTCATTTCATGGGTATTGCCGGTGCTTGGGCCATGGCTATGCTCGGATTCGTCAGCTTCCTGGTGACGTTGGTGGTGTACTCGCGCATTGGAAGCCGCATGATTTCACCGGTGCAGGAGGTGGACGCGGTGCTCGCCGCAGCACGTTCGGGAGATACACACCGACGCTGTCAGTCTGCCGGATTGAGCTACGATATCGGTCGTGTTTCCACAAATCTGAACTGGCTGCTGGACCACCGCCAGCGCGCGTCGAATTTTGTGTCCTCACCGGCGGGAGTCGACCGTGATGCGGTCTTGGCCCTTGTTGACCACCTGGCTCACCCGGTCATTCTGGGCGACGCCAGCGGGCAAGTCCTCGTCGCCAACAGCGCAGCCCTGGGCCTACAAGCCGGTGAGAGCTCTGCGGTGGCGGATGCTGTCCTTCGGGAAGAACCAATGCCTGGCTGGACGGTGCACCGTCGCGCGACTGGCGGGTGGATGGCGGAGAAGAGTGCGGCGGTCGCGGACGGGTGATGGCGCTGAGAGCAGGATAGTATGCACGTTCTTGTGGGCTAGCCGGTCTCTTTGGCCGTTCGTCGAGAGCCAGTCGCATCGGTCTGGCGTGGCGCTTCCATGGGCAGTTTGTCCGGCTCTTGCTGCGGGGCCGACGTGTCCGGGAGTAGCGGAACGAACTCGTTCGAGATGGCCTGGAGTAGCTTTGTGTTTCGTTCGATGGCGTACTGGACCGATACAAACCACAAGGCGCGCACCACCAGCATCACGAACGCAACGACCGCTGCTGACGTCATGAATCCGGCCAGTTCCTTCTCCAGTCCACTGTTTGATAGTACTGGAACACCTATGAATATCAGGGCTGCAGGTAGCCCCATAATGAGCAAGGCTAACAGATAGAAGGAGGCTCTCATGAATGGGCTGCCGGCGGTGGTCTCTAGGACTGTTGCGGGTCCCTGAGGCGTCGCGCTGAGCTCGGCCATCTCCGACCCCCATCCGTGGGTCCACTGCCATGTGTACCAACTGCGTTCATCTGTGGCGTCCATAGTTCCACCGTTCCTCAGTGTGACTGTGGAGGCGAAGCTGCGCGCAGAGATGCCCATCTCCCGGATGTCTTCCACATCTTGGCGGTTGAGATGACCTTGGATACGCAATTGGTGGCGTACGTGAGTGCGGCCGACAAGCAGTTGACCGGCGGACCAGCGGTGTCGACGGTGGTGTATGGCCAATTGAGCCGGGACCGCCTCTGCGGGTGGGGGCATGGGTGTAGGCGGGTTGTGTAGGGCACCGAGCAGGGCGTGGGCCGTGGGAACGCGCTCGCTCACGTGGTGTCGTGTGAGTCCGTCGAGCAGCGTGACGGTGGAACTCTCTACGTTTGTCAGGCGCGACCAGTCCACGTTTCCTGAGCGGTCGGTCACGGCGGCGGGGGTCTGCCGCGTCAACAGCTGGAGAGCTGTCATGCCTAAGGCGTACAGGTCCGACTGTTGCGTGGCGTCGCCAACGAGCTGCTCGGGGGCCATGTAGCCGAAGGTTCCGGCAACCGTGCTGCCGCCGCCAACCGTGTCTCGCATGACATCGCGGACGGCGCCAAAGTCGATGAGATGGACCCTTCCTTCATCGTCGATAATGAGGTTGCTGGGCTTGATGTCGCGGTGAATGACCGGTGGATGCAAGGTGTGTAGGTACGCGAGAATCTCCGCGACCTGCGTCACGACGTTGAGGACTTCAGCCTCAGAGTAGCGGTGGCTATTCAGACGTTCTTCGAGGTTCTGGCCAGGAATGAACTGTTGAACCAAGTACAGCGAACGGGCCACGCCAATGCCGTCTACGAAGTGGTGGTACAGGTCTGGAATGCTGTCGTGGTCGAGCTGTGCGAGAACAGCGGCTTCGCGGTGGAACAGCTCTGTCGTTTTTCCGCCGGCGGAGCGGCCGAGCTGAAGTTCTTTGATGGCACAGACGCCGTGTGGTCCTGCTGCCAGGAAGGTTGTGCCTTGTGCACCGCGCCCGAGGATGCGCTCGAGACGGTACGTTCCCGCTAACAGCGGGTCATTGCCGCACTCTGCGCATGGGGTCACTTGTGTTTGGGTCTCGCAGACAGCGCAGATCATGCTTCAGACTTCCGTCCTGGAGTTGGCGGCTCGACCGGTGAGGTGGGGGACTTACGACCATTCTCGGTAGGTACGCCGCAGACCGCCTACTGGCGTTGGAGGGCCATGGAGTGAAAGTAGCTGTCGTTGTCCAAGCCCACCCAGTCGGTCTCTTCGTTGTCGAAGCAGTCGATAAGGTCGCCCGCTAGCCTGCAGTCCATGTCCATTCCGTTGTACCCCGGGGCCCGAATCTTGAAGGTATCCTCGGACAGCAGCTCGACCGATGTCCCAACCACAATGTTCTCATCTCGGGAGGCGAAGTCCAGAGTGCCGGCGAGCGTAGGGCGAATGGTGAAGGTGGCGCTTTGGTACTCGTTGGGCAAGGTCGACGTTGTGTAGCCGGACAGTCCCAAAGACGTGACGTCCCAAACACCGACAAGCTCGTCCTGGAGGGAGTCTGCGTCATCTGCGGTGCCCGCACACCCGGTGGTCAGGCTCATGCCGATAGATGTGAGCGTGGGGATCAGAAAACGAGGCTGCATGTGCGCTCCAGTGCGGGGTCGTCAGCACGGGCAGTGGTGCTGGCACCAACGTGGGTATCGGCACCTCTATCACTCCCGTCGTCTGGTCAGCCTAACGTGCGGAGGCGGGACCCATCAGCGGTGTAGACGGGCGGCTGTGGTCGCGTTGTAGGTCTACAGGGAGGGACAGACCCGCCTGTGCAGCGGAGGGTGTGTCTGAGCGCTCCGCGACCCAGAAGCGGTTGCGAATGAACCCGGACGGGGACCCTGGCTCACCAATGAAGGTGATTTCGTAGTCGGTGTCATTGAGCGAGCCGATGAACTGCGTAGACGACACGGTCTGTAGGTTGCGCTCATAGACCACACCGGCGGCCTCGTAGGCGGGAAGGGTCCACACCAAGCCACCGTCTTCCTCGGCCACGATGATACCGCGGATGTTCGACGGACCCATGTAGCTACCGACGTGGTCCGCAAAGCGCGTGGGGTCCACGGTGTACTCGGGGTCGTCCATGACGTCGGGTAGGTCGGTAGCCAAGGCGAGGGCCGCCTGTAGGGTGCTTCCGAAGTCTGTGTCACGGCCGCTCGACAGGATGGCGACGGCGTAGTCGTGGTCGGGCAAGACGTAGAAGATGCTGGTGTACTGAAGGTTGAAGGAGCCTTGCTCCCAGGCCGTGGCTGGACGGTAGCCGTCGTTGAATGGGAGACCCGGGCGAATGTTCAGGCCGTAGCCGTACTGTGCGTCGTCTGCGGTGCTCAAGAGCGGCACTTGCGGCGAGGTGATCTCGGCACGAAGCGCGTCGGAGAGGACGGCGGGGTCACCGTGGAGAAGAAAGTCGGCGAGCTGAGTCAGCTCGGTCGGTGTGCTCCAGGTGCTCGTTCCGGCGGACAGGCTGAAGGCGGGGTGTGGGACGTCTGCCAGGTCACGTACGTCCAACGCCCGTGCTGAGCCATCTTCTTCGATGACGAAGCCGGTTCCGAAGGCAAAGTCGCCATCTGCTGCGACGTCTTCCCGGCGTGTGGTTGTTCGGGCCATACCGAGCGGACGAAACACATCCTCCTCAAGGACATCATCAATGTCCCTCTCCTCCAGCGCCTCGCGCACGAAGCCCGCATAGGAGAAGTTGGCGTAGCTGAAGTTGAAGAACTGACCCGGTGGATTGTCGAATGGACCGTACCCAGGGTACTCGGCTAGAGATACGTTCGTTCGTGTGTTTTCTGGGGCCTCGCTCCACTTGATGAAGTCGAACATGCCCGTCTGTTGGGTCATCAAGTCGTGCAGCGTAGTCTGCTCCCACAGCGGCACATCGTTGGGGCGAGGTTCGAGGTCCGGCAGCAGGGTGTACAGGTCGTCGCCCACCCCGTACATCTCCTGCTCAACGCCCTGAAGAAGCGCAATGCTGGTGAAGATGTTGGTGGTGAGGGTGATCTGAAACAAGGTGCTCGGCGTGACCGGTACATTGCCGTCGACCTCGGTCATTCCGTAGGCCTCAGCAAACACCACCTCGCCACCCTCGTAGATGGCGATGGACATGGCAGGAGCGTCACTCTCTTCCAGCTCTGCCTGAGCGATGTCCCGCAGGTCTTCCCAGCGTGCGTCAGGATTGTCGGTGTCCGCTTCGGTGGCGACCTCGGTGTCCGTGTCGCTGTCGGTGTCCGGGTCGGTGTCCGTCATGCCGTCATTGCAGGCGGTGAGTAGTAGCCACAGGGTAATCATGGGGGCTCCGACGGGCAGGTCGTGTGTGTCGTGGGCGACGGTGCGCACGATAGCTCACGAGACCGTCGAGAGGTTTGATGGACGGCCTTGCCGGTGGGGTACGGCCGGGGTCTGGCTGGCTATTCGTCGCGCGTTGAGAGTGGCTGGACGCGGCTGACATGGGAGTTGGGGGAGCCTGCGCCCTCTCTTGGAAGACGCGCCGAATTGTTGGCAGTCAAGCGGTCGTCGATGGCTCTTGCCAGGGTGTGCAGTCGGCTGATGGCAGCCTGTACGTCCGCGGCGGTGGTTGGGTCGGGGAGTTTGTCGGGCTGGACTTCCCAACCAACCATCAACAGCCCGCCCGTTAGGGCCAAGAGGACTCCCGGTATGAACAACACGACCATCGACAGCTTGCTGGGATCGTAGTTGAGGTAGATCACGATACCTGCAACAGCTAGGAAGATAGCGGTGTATCCGACGACCCCGCCTGCGTAGACGCTCGTGACGAGGCGTTTGGGCGTTGCGAGCAGCCGTGATTGGATGTGGTGTTGCTGGAACAGCTGAATGCGCGTGGTCTCGCCTTCCGAATCAATACGCATGCGCGCTTTGCAGCGGTCGCGGGTTGTTGGAGTCTCGGGCATTGGGTCCCCGATCAGCCAGCCGTGTTGGTCTAGAGACGGTCCATAGTGAGCATGGAGCGTGGGTAGTGTGGGAAAAACACCGTGATACGCCGCTAATAGTGCGGCATCTTCCGCGTCTCTCAGCGTTGCAGAACGAGGGATTTCCGTCTCGATGTGGGTGCGTCGGATGCCGATGACCCGTTCCCACAGCGTCACGGAATCCGATGCATTCGCCCAGCGCACCTCGGCGAAGTGGGCGGCTCTCGACGCGGCCTTTGGGCTTGGGTGCGACAAGGTGTTGGCCTGATCCGACCGTCCATATCGCCGCTGGATGGGGTCCGAGTGAACCAGTCCGTTGATGAGGTAGGCCGTTTCGTCAGAGACCGTACTTCTGCTTCGCCAGTCGACTTGGCCTAGGCGATTGGTCAGGCCGGTCGGATGCTCTCGAGTCAGAAGGCGAATGGCGGTCATGCCGAGTGCGTACAGGTCTGACTGCGGTGTCGCGTCGCCAACGAGCTGCTCGGGCGCCATGTAGCCGAAGGTGCCAGCCACCGTGCTGCCGCCGCCCACACTGTCTCGCATGACGTCACGAACGGCTCCAAAGTCAATCAGATGGATGCTGCCGTCGTCACTGATAATGAGGTTGCTCGGCTTGATGTCACGGTGGATGACTGGCGGGCTGAGCGCGTGTAGATAGTGCAGAATACCGGTCACTTGGGCCACGATGTCGTTGACCTCACCCTCGGAAAAGCGGTGGGTCTTCAGCCGCTCTTCGAGGTTTTGCCCAGGGATGTACTGTTGGACGACGTACAGCGAGCGAGCAATGCCGACGCCGCTGACAAAGTGGTCGTACAGCGTAGGGATTTGCTCGTGTTGGAGCTGTGCGAGGACCTCCGCCTCGCGGTGAAACAGCTCGGTGGCCTTTCCTGCCGTCTGTCGTCCTAGGTGCAGTTCCTTGATGGCGCAGGAGCCATTGGGGCCTTGGGCGAGGAAGGTCAGGCCGTGGGCGCCCCGGCCGAGCACTGTCTGAAGCTCGTACTTCCCGGCCAAGAGTGGGTCGTTGCCGCAAGTGGCGCAAGGGCTGACGGAGCCATTGGTTTCACAGGTGGCGCAGATCATCCCTCATCAACTGTCTGAGAGGGCTTCTGGGTGGCCTCGCGCTGCTCATTGTCTGGGCGAGTGCCTTCGCGTGGAAGGGAAGCGTTGAGCGGGTCGCTGGCCCACTGTTTGACGATGTCTCGCTTGAGCGTTTCAATGCCGGTCCGCCGCGTGGCCCGCGGTCGCATGCTGGCAATGAAAGCGACGGCTGCGGCGACAAGCGCGCCGATGATGCCGACAACGAACCACATCATCGAGGCTTCGGGTTTGCCCAATCCTAGGCCGGTAACGGGTCCGTAGTAGACGACCGCAGCGAAGGCAATGACGGCTGCAAACCAGGTAGAGACAGCCTTGGATGCTGGGGAGAGCGGCTGCAATAGGAGGGTCGTTTCGTCGTTGTGGGTCTGAACAACCATCCACGGACCGTTGCCGATTGGAAGGCCATCGGGCCGAGTAGAGAGGTGGAACAGTCCCCCCGAATTGCCGACGGGCCGAACGTGAGCGTCTTTGGGGAGGAGGCCTTGGGCCGCCGCCATTCGTGCGACACGCTGAACATCCGCTAGGTTGAACGCTTGCGGAACCTTGAACTGAATGACGTCGGTGCCGGACTGCACAACCTTCCGTCTGACGCGTTGGGGTTCAGGCGCTGTGGGCGCCAAGGAGGCGTCTCTTGCGGTGCTTGTGCTCGGAGCGGGGAACCTCTCGGCGGCGATGGGTGGGGGTGGAGCCTGCGGCACGTCGTCGCTTGGTGCTTGCGGGGGGCCCTCAGGACCATGGGCGACGGTCTCGGCGGTACTGCGTCGCAGTGGGTCGCGGTGCACCATGGCGTCGACCCAATGGGCCATGGCACTGCTGGTCTTCGCATGTTGTCGCCAGGTGAGTCGTCCGGTTCGGTCGGTCAATGTGGCAGGTTCTTGGCGGGTTAGCAGGCGTACAGCGGTCATGCCTAGCGCGTAGATGTCGGACTGGGGTGTGGCGTCACCAACCAGCTGTTCGGGGGGCATGTAGCCGAAGGTCCCCGCCACCGTGCTGCCGCCGCCAACCGTGTCACGCATGACGTCGCGGACCGAGCCAAAGTCGATGAGATGAACCCGCCCGTCGTCGTCGATCATGAGGTTGCTGGGCTTGATGTCACGGTGGATGACCGGCGGGGACAGACCGTGCAGAGCCGTGAGAATCGTGCCCACCTCTTGCACAATATCGGTGACCTCTTCGTCGGTGAAGTGATGGGTCTTCAGCCGTTCTTCTAGGTTTTGGCCCTGAACGTGGTCTTGCACCAAGTACAGCGAGCGGGCCACGCCGATGCCCTGCACAAAGTGCTCGTGCAACGACGGGATGTTGGGGTGCTCGATCTGTTCAAGAACCGCGGCTTCCCGGTGAATGAGCTCTGCGCGCTTGCCAACACCGGCGCGTCCGAGGTGAAGCTCTTTGATGGCGCAGATGCCGCTGGGGCCAGTCGCCAGAAAGGTTGTGCCTTGTGCGCCACGCCCTAGGATTGTCTCAAGGCGGTATTTTCCTGCAAGTAGGGAGTCTTTGCCGCATTCAGTGCACGGTGTGGTGGTGGTCTCGGCCACACAGTTGGCGCAGATCATGGCTGTTCACGCCCGCGAGAGTGCGCCTTCGTTTGCGTGGTAGGCCCCTTGGAGGAGTACAGTTCTTCGTTCGGAAGACGTTCTTCGACCGAAGGAATGGCGGCATTGGTAGTCGAACCCCACTCATCACGGAGGTCCTGGGTGAGATGTGCAATGCGGCGCTTGCGCGTGGCCCCAACAAACAGTGCGGCGCCGAAGAGTGCTGCTCCAACAAGCAGTAAGGCCGAAGCGAGGGTTACTGCCAGCCAGGCGATGGGGTCAGAGGGTCTGACAAGGTCTAGGGTGATGAACGGGAGTGCGAGTACCGGAATGGTCGCCAGTGACATCACCATCATCACTAGGATGACCAGGAGAGTCTGCGCCTTGGGTTGCAGAAGAACAGTGGTTTTGTCCTGTAGGACCTGGACAATCATCCAAGGTTTGTTGCCGATGGGAAGACCGTCGGCTCTTGCGGACAGGTGAAACAGCCCGCCAGAATGGCCAACGGGGCGGACCCGTAGATTGCGTGGCAGCAGTCCGCGATGTGCCGCCATCTGGGCGAGTTTTTCGGTATCCCGCTGGGAAAACGCGGTCGGCACAGTGAACTGAACGACGTGCGTGCCGCTCTGGGTAATGGGGGCGGCCACTGTCCGGCTGGCCTGTCGGGCTGTGTCCGTTGGGGGGCGACTCGCGACGGCGGGCGGTGGAGCGGCCTGTGGAACGTCAACGTGGGCTGATTGGGGCGGTAGAGCGGCCTGTGGAACGTCAACATGGGCTGATTGGGGTGGTAGCGCAGCCGGTGCAGCGTCATTCGGTTCCGGTGTGTTGGGCCCCAGCGCGACCGTTTGCGCGGTGCTTCGCTCTACAGGGTCTTGGTGCACCATTGCGTCGACCCACTCGGCGACTGCACCGCTTGCGTTCGCATGGGTTCGCCAGGTGAGCTGCCCGGTGCGGTCGGTCAACGCGGCCGGTTCTTGGCGGGTCAGCAGGCGCACAGCGGTCATGCCCAAGGCGTAGACATCCGACTGTGGGGTGGCGTCGCCGACAAGCTGTTCGGGGGGCATGTAGCCAAAGGTTCCTGCAACCGTGCTGCCGCCGCCAACCGTGTCACGCATGACGTCGCGGACCGAGCCAAAGTCGATGAGGTGAACCTGTCCGTGGTCGTCGATCATCAGGTTGCTGGGCTTGATGTCGCGGTGGATGACCGGTGGGGACAGCGCGTGCAGTGCGGCGAGGATGTGGCCTGTTTGTTGGACGATATCCGTGACTTCGACGTGGGTGAAGCGATGGGTCTTCAGGCGTTCTTCCAGGTTTTCGCCTTGAACGTGGTCTTGCACCAAGTACAGCGAGCGTGCCATGCCGACGCCGTCGACGAAGTGCTCGTGTAATGACGGGATGTTGGGGTGGTCGATCTGTTCGAGGACCGCCGCTTCTCGGTGAATCAGCTCAGCACGCTTTCCCATGCCGGCGCGTCCTAGGTGAAGCTCCTTGATGGCGCACAGACCGTCCGGACCCGTCGCCAGGAAGGTGGTGCCTTGTGCGCCTCGACCTAAGGTGCGCTCAAGTCGGTATTTGCCGACAAGAAGCGGCTCGTTGCCGCATTCTGTGCACGGTGTAGCGGTGGTCTCGGTCTCGCAGACAGCACAGATCATGGCTCAATATACGTGTCTGTGCGGTTGCTAGTGGGACTCGTCGGCGGGTTGTCGTCATTGGGCTGCTCCCGCGGCAGCCGCTGCTGACTGTCCTGGGCGGGCACTCCCCAGCGTTGATGGGCTTGCTCTCGGAACGCGCGGATGGACGTGAGACGGCTCTTGGTGAGCGTGTTGTCCACGAAGCTCATGCCGAGGAGATGGGCGATTCCCGCCACGGTGAGTACAGCTGTTACGATCAGCAGCTGGTAGGTGATGGTTGCATGCCCAGTGGCCCACAGTGGCAGTCCGATTCCAAGCGGTAGCGTCAACAGAATGGCCAGAAAGGCGAAGCCGTAGCCTGCTTGGATGTGGGGGTGAACCTCGACCCGACTCTGGTTGGCGTGCAGACGGACACGCATCCAGCTCTCTTGTCCTTCGAGGACGACCGCATTTGCGTCGAAGACCTCGTACGTTGGGGGCGCGGTCTGTGTCTGCCGAACGCGGTATTTCCGTTGTAGTAAGTTGTGTTTGCAGGCTAGGTCAGCCAGCTGCTCCACGTCGTAGTGGCTGAGCGCACCCGGCAGAGTCAGCACAATGTCCGACCCAGAGGCCACCTCGTTGCTCTGGGATGTTTCGGAGGGCTCGCGGTCTTGTGGCTGCGCCGGGGACGTTGACGCTGGGCCGATCTGAACGTCTGTGGCCGTTCCCCGTTTTGTGGGGTCCCGGCTGACCATCCGGTCGAGCCAAGCTGCCGTGGCATCGCTCACATTGGCATGGCTACGCCAGTCTAGGCGTCCGCTGTGGTCCGTCAGGGTGATGGGGGATTGGCGCGTCAGTAGGCGCACCGCGGTCATGCCCAGGGCGTAGATGTCGGACGGTGGGGTGGCGTCGCCAACAAGCTGCTCGGGGGGCATGAAACCGAAGGTGCCAGCCACGGTGCTTCCGCCGCCAACACTGTCTTGCATGACGTCTCGTACCGAGCCGAAGTCGATGAGGTGGACCTGGCCGTCGTCGTCTACGATGAGGTTGCTAGGCTTGATGTCGCGGTGAATGACTGCGGGCGACAGACCGTGCAGCGCTGTGAGGATGCGCCCGACCTGCTGGACAATGTCGGTGACCTCGGCTTGGGTGAAGCGGTGGGTCTTCAGCCGCTCCTCGAGGGTCTCGCCCTGAACGTAGTCTTGCACCAGGTACAGCGAACGAGCCACGCCTACGCCCTCAACGAAGTGCTCGTGCAGGGTTGGAATGTTGGGGTGTTTGACTTGTGCCAGGACCGCTGCTTCGCGGTGGATGAGCTCTGCTCGCTTGCCGGCGCCGGCTCGTCCCAGATGAAGCTCTTTGATGGCGCAGGTACCGTCTGGACCCGTGGCCAAGAAGGTGGTTCCTTGGGCGCCACGTCCGAGGATGCGTTCTAGGCGGTACTTGCCGACCAGTAGTGCGTCGTTGCCGCAGTCTGTGCAGGGTGTAGCTACGGTCTCGGACTCGCAGGTGGCGCAGATCATAGGTCAGTTCCGCGTCTTTGGGCGAGGCTCAGACATGTCGAAAGCGACCGGCTCGGGATGGTGTTCCTCCATGGGCAGTGTGGTCTCGAAGTCTCGGGACTCTGCAATAGTGCTCGGCTTGTTGTTGAACTGCCCGACAATGGCCTCGACGAATTGTGCGGTTCTTGATTTGTATTGGGCAGCGACCCAGTTGCAAAACACCCAGCCAATGGCCGCAGTGATGGGGATGGTTGTGGCAACTCCAACAGTGAATATGGACACGAGAGCTATGTTCTGCTGGTGGTTCATTTCGTCGACACCAAGGCCGATACTCAAGGCCATGATCCAGAGAAAGACAGGTATGATGATGCCCAGGGCCGCTGGTATCCATCCGTCCGCATGCAGTTGCCGCATGTGGATGCGAGACATTCCTCCTTTGGTCTTGACCTGAACATCGAGGCTAGCCCCGAAGAAGCCAAGTGGAGTTATGCCCTGTTTGACTGCAGTGAGGTGGAACTGTTGTTCTTCGGGGTCAGGCGAGACCGACTTCGCGAAGTGCATGGGTTCGCGTAACTGAAGCTTCCGCCCTACTATCGTGGCAATGGCTTGTCTGTCTCGAGAGTCCATTCGGCGGCCCACATCGATGCTGCTATTGGTGCGCCGAAAGCCCAATGCCCACTCAGTTAGGTTCAGCCGACGACGATTCTCTGAGCGGACTACCGCTCGCCGCAGGGGCGGGTCTTGCTGGTTAGGCGTGGCGTCCGCGTTGAGACGTTCCCGAGAGAGAACATTCCTTATTGAGGTGATCTGTGGAATCTGACCGTGCGTCGGGCGTGCCGTAGGGTCCACTTGAATCAATGAATCAATCCATGCGGCGAAGGGCTCCGACACGTTGGCCTGACTACGCCACTCCATGTTCCCCATTCGGTCGGCAAGCGCCGTTGGATGTTGCCGTGTGAGCAGTCGAATGGCGGTCATGCCCAGTGCGTATAGGTCCGACTGTGGTGTTGCGTCGCCAACAAGCTGCTCAGGTGCCATGTAGCCGAAGGTGCCAGCGACCGTGCTGCCGCCCCCTACGCTGTCTCGCATCACATCTCGGACGGCGCCGAAGTCGATGAGGTGGAGCTGGCCGGCGTCGTCTAGGATGAGGTTGCTAGGCTTGATGTCGCGGTGAATGACCGGCGGACTCAGGGAATGTAGGTACTCAAGAATCTCCGCCAGTTGCCCTAGAATACCGCGCACTTCCTCTTCGGTGAATCGGTGTGTTTCCAGGCGTTCTTCGAGGTTTTTGCCGGAGATGTATTGCTGCACAACGTACAGCGAGCGTGCGACTCCGACACCGTCCACGAAGTGGTCGTACAGGTCCGGGATGTTGTCGTGGTTCAGCTGTGCCAAGACTGCGGCTTCTCGGTGGAACAGCTCGGTTGCTTTTCCACCTGCGGCGCGTCCCAGCTGCACCTCCTTCACAGCACAGATACCGTCGGGACCGGTTGCCAAGAAGGTCGTTCCTTGCGCGCCACGTCCGAGGATGCGCTCGAGGCGGTATTTGCCGACCAGTAGTGAGTCGACGCCACACCCAACACAGGGGGTTTGGTCGGTCTCGGTCTCACAACTCGCACAGATCATGCGTCAGGTCCGCGTCTTTGGGCGATGCTTGGACAGGTCCCTTTCGACGGGTGTGGGATGCTGTTGTTCCCGCGGAAGGGAGGCTTCTGCGTCTGTATTGGGGGGCGGGGTGAACGAAGCCTCTATCGACTGAACGACTCGCATGGCCGACTGGCTGGAGTCGTCTAGATTGGCCCGTCTTCGTCCCAAGTGGACCAGGGCCGTTGGTGCCAAGATCAGGGAAAATATGGCCACCATGAGCATTCCAATGGAGTCGCCGAATGTGATGAGGATTCCATAGGCGCCCACGAACCACGCCATCAGGAGTAGTGCCGCTGTTCCCGCTGTACCTATGCGGTGACGCTGGTAGACGTGAATGTGCGACTCGTCCTCTGCCGTGACACAGTCCACCGCTAGGCTCGACCCATCGCTGCGCGCAATGTGTGGGATGTGGATCACCTGGGGTGAGTTCAGCTCCTTTGATTGAGGCTTCGTCGGTTGTTTTTTCGTGAATGAGACGCGACCCGCTGACGGGAAACGGCTGCGGATTTGGGTTGTGATGGTGGCAAGGTCGGCAGGGACCAGCTGCCGGTCCACCACCAGGGTGGCGACCTTGGCTTGCCGGCCGAGCATCCTGTCGAAGAACTCTCCAACAGGCCGTGACTCAACCACCAGCCTTGTCTGTGCAGGCAGTTGCTGTGGTGCCGTCTGACCGGTGGTGTTCGGCACAGATGGACCTGTGGCAGTCGTCCCATTGATGAGACTGTGCGGTGGGCGGGCGGTCTGCGGACGCTCGTTGGCATCGAGTTGAACCAGCGAGTCAATCCATGCGGCGAAGGGCTCCGACACGTTGGCCTGACTACGCCACTCCATGTTCCCCATTCGGTCGGCAAGCGCCGTTGGATGTTGCCGTGTGAGCAGTCGAATGGCGGTCATGCCCAGTGCGTATAGGTCCGACTGTGGTGTTGCGTCGCCAACAAGCTGCTCAGGTGCCATGTAGCCGAAGGTGCCAGCGACCGTGCTGCCGCCCCCTACGCTGTCTCGCATCACATCTCGGACGGCGCCGAAGTCGATGAGGTGGAGCTGGCCGGCGTCGTCTAGGATGAGGTTGCTAGGCTTGATGTCGCGGTGAATGACCGGCGGACTCAGGGAATGTAGGTACTCAAGAATCTCCGCCAGTTGCCCTAGAATACCGCGCACTTCCTCTTCGGTGAATCGGTGTGTTTCCAGGCGTTCTTCGAGGTTTTTGCCGGAGATGTATTGCTGCACAACGTACAGCGAGCGTGCGACTCCGACACCGTCCACGAAGTGGTCGTACAGCTCCGGGATGTTGTCGTGGGAGAGCTGGTCCAGGACCGCGGCTTCTCGGTGGAACAGCTCGGTTGCTTTGCCGCCTGTGGCGCGTCCCAGCTGCAGTTCCTTCACAGCGCAGATGCCGTCGGGTCCGGTTGCCAAGAAGGTCGTGCCTTGGGCGCCACGTCCTAGGATGCGCTCTAGCTGGTATTTGCCGGCGAGAAGCGAGTCGTCTCCGCACCCAACACAGGGCGTTTGGGCAGTCTCAGTCTCACAGTTCGCACAGATCATGGTCCAGCGTATACCAACGCCGCATCTGCGTCGACGGGGCGTTGGCGCTATGGACATCGGTCGCGTAGTTGGATTCGAGCGTTGTTCGTTGCAGATTGGAGAGTGCTTCAAATCCAGCCAGGATGCGGAGTTCCAGACCAAGTTTGGTCCTCGGAGCCGGGTCATAGGCAAGCCTACAGCGGACAGCGAGTTCAGTTCGATGCTCGGACAGATCATCGAAGGCGCAGACCGCGTGGATTGTCAGTAAGAGCGCCACCCCAGGTACCTTCTGGGGGGGCCTACACAACGGGCATGTGATGCCAATGGTCGCGGGAATCTTTGGTTCGCCAGTTTCACATTGTCACTGCCCACACCATCCGCTGTTGTGGGACCACCGACTATGCATTGACGAGCATCTTCCGTTCAAACAACGTCTGGCCGGTGTCCGAAGTCATCTCCTCTGGCGTCATTCCAAGGATTTCGAGAAGGGTCACAGCGTCTTGGTACTGCAACGCCTTTTCAGACAGCTCGAGCGGCTTGGGTAAACCGCGCATCTTGCACAGCTTTTGGTTGGCGTGGGACCACTGCTGGCACTCGCGCCAGTAGATGGGAGCGAAGTCCTTGAGTGCGGTCTGCAGCTCTCCGCCGAGGGCCGCCATCTTACTCACCATGCGCTGAACGGCATCGGCCTCTGCCTTGAGCTCTTTGCGACGTTTCTTGGTGAGCTTTCCGTTGTCCTTCTTCTCTGTGGGCTTGTACAGGTGTTCGAAACCTGTCTTCTTCTTGTTCTTGTGTTTAAACTTGGTGTTCTTGTTCTTGCCAAGCTCGTCGCTCTCGTGACGGAGTAGGTCTTGTGGGTTGAACGTGTCATCGTCTTTAATGAGGGTGCCGTCGTCTTCGATTCGACGTTTGTGGCCTTCCTTCGTTCGAAGGTCCTTGGTCATCAATCGGGACATGCTCGATAGACCCGGTGATTCTGTCTCAAACGCGCGGTCGAGCATGCGGTTTGTCTTGGTCAGCTCTACGGTCTTGTACTTGTCGTTCATGGTCTTGCCGAGCTTGTGCAGCGCAATGCCAGCGCCTCCAAGGGCCGAGACAATTCCGATGAGCCAGCCGACCGGATTGCTCAGCAGCGCCACCGTGGTTCCAACAATGCCAAGGCCGGCGAGAGCAATCTTGAGCTTGCTCATGCGCGCCTGTGCTTCGGTCCGACCGCTGATTCTGGACTTCCACTTCTTTCCGCGTGATGTCGCCATGTCTTCCTTCCCGAGACCCTTCTGGCGCTTCACGAGCTTGACGAGTTGCCGTGTCGCGATGCCTCCGGACAAGACGTTGGAGATGACCGATAGTCCTGGAATGAACTTGCTTGCCGTGCTCCCCAAGTCGCTCACTGTCTTGACCGTGCTCAGGGTGGTGTTGGTAAGGCCGATTCCCTCCTTGAGCGTTTGGCCGGAGTTCTGCTTGATCTCCTTGGTACCAATCTTTTCCAACGCCTTGTCGTTGTTTTCCCGTCCCTCCTTCTTCTTGTCGAAGCCGCTCTTGATACCATTGACCGACTTACCGAACTTGGCAAGTCCGATGAACCCAGTGCCCAGGCCGTCGCCGATGCCGTTCGTTGAGGTTGTGTCCATGGATGTTGTCTGGTTGAGAGTGGTCTCGGTACCCTTTTCCAAGAGCGTGCTTCCGAGAGCGACCCCTGCCTGCTTGCCACCGGAGTTGAGGTCTCGCTTGTCCATGTTGCGCTGACCCATCCCGCTCATCGTTGTCTCGGACAGTGGGTCTTGCTTGATGGGATCGCTGAGTGGGTCCGTCAGCGGGTCTCGCCACTTCGGCGATTTGACCTTAGAGTTGGTCTTTTCCGGGTTGTGTTGGGTCAGCTGTGGCACGGAGCGCTCCTAGAGGGGGACGCTTTCAAAGCTAGGGTGCCCGGTGGGCGTCGTACAGATGCCCATTGCTGAATCGGTAGCCCGTGACAGCACCGTGCTGTGCGTGTGTGGCAGGAGCGTGGTTTTCGCCTGACCACCAAGACTGTCCGGCACACTCTACAGCCGTTTTACGGTCAGCGGCTCGCCATCCAGAGCGGTGATGTGGACGGCGACCACTGCGGTGACATCCGGTGCCTGACCAGACGGGACAGTGGCACGACGTGTCTGAAGCACTCCGCCCGACAACGCACGAAGGGCGTCGGTCACATTGGTCTGGTCGAACGACACTGTCACGGCGCGACCCGTGGCGGTCTGTGCGCCGTAGCCCTTGGCACAGGTCTGCAGTAGCCAAGTAGTCATACGCTCGTAGCTGCGTCGATTCTTGCCATGTTGGACGGCCACGTGTTCACAAACCCGCCAACCCGACGGTGTGTTGGTGATTAGACCCGCCAGCTCGTGCGTGGCCAACATTGCGTCCACCTCCGGTCTGTCTCGCTGCATCATCTGCCCGAGTTGATCCAGGTCCGACGCCGCCGTTCCGACCCAGGCGGCATGCTGTAGTGCGAGCATTAGGCGTCCTGAGTCCGGGTACTCTTCAGCGAGCGACCGTCGTGCCGTCCGTCTGTCCACCAGGACACTCACCGACGGTAGCGTATCGAGCGTCAGTAGCGCCTCAAGCAGGTCGAGTACCTGACCGGTTGCTGCGTGTGCGAGGGCCAGCAGGTCAGGCAGGCGGATACGTTGTTTCCCGCGTCGAACACGCCCGACTGAATGTCGGTCGAGGTCTGTGTCGCTGATCAATCGGTTTGTCTGAACGGCATGTGCGAGTTGGTCGACAACGCTCACCAGACATGCCCCGATGTCGTCGGGAAGGTCGACCAGACTGGGCTGCCAGGTGCGAAAGACCTCTACTACGGAGGTGCCTGTCAGCTCGACGAAGCGCAGGACGTCGACAGCGGCGGGGATGGAACGACCCGTTTCCCATCGATACACAACGTTTGAACGGAATCCCAATCGCATGGACACGGCCCGCTGTGAGCGGTGCGCCCGTAGTCCACGGACCAATTCGCGCGAGACCTGGTTGAAGTCCATGTCGTCGGGCCGGCACAAGTGTGCTTGCGTGGCTGGAAGAGAGGGGGCATGGAGAGCTCGTCCGTCGATACGCGCCATGTGTACGCCTACGGTGGCACGTCTCCGACCTGCAGCCCGGATGGGAAGTGCGGACACGGCGTTGTCCAGTGCGGCGTTCAGGGCATCCATAATCTGGGGCACACTGGCCGTCAGTGTGCCCATTGTCGTTCCGAGAACGAGCGATTGACCGTTAGCTATGCCAATAATAGCGTGATTCGAAGCGATTTTTGCGCTGTCGTCGACGAGTGCGGCGGGAGAGCCTGGCTGGTGCAACAATATGTCGAGGATAGGCCGATGGACCGCCTCCAGTACCGCGACAAAATGGGTAAACGAAATGGCGCCGTCACCCGCCAAGATACGCTGAATCACGAACCGGGACAGTCCAGTACGGCCCGCGATGTCATGCTGGGAACGACCGCCAACAGCCGCTCGGCAGGCCTGGCGAGCGAGCGTCTTCAGGGTCACATTGGCGCTTGGGTCGAGTACCTGCGCCAGTGAACCGACCGGGTCACGCCCTGTGAGGATGAGCCAACGGAAGACGTCTCGACTCTTTGGGCCGCGCTGTCCGTCCATCCAGCGACGAACGGTGTCGGACCTGTAGCCCAATCGCTTGGACCACTCCGACGACGGAGTGTCTCCCGCTATCGCCTGTAGGAAATTCCAGATTCGTTCTTCGTCCAGCATCAGACTCCGGTATCGCTGCCACGAGTCGATGGCGATGCGATTGTGTGCACCTGATTCGCACATGTGGGTGCGTATCTGACAGCGATGAGTGGCTGGCCTGTCGAGTCGGGTACGTCAAGGAGGCGGTCGCGTCTACTCAGTGGGTTTTGAGGCGCCGTAGTAGGGCAATCCGTCGATCGGGTAGAGAATGGCAAGCTCTTGCGCGTCGAATGTGTAGTCGCGCATGGAGTAGCTGTAGACGTAGCTATCGAGGCCGCCGGGCGCTCCGAGCTGAATGGTTACCTGGTGTGGAAGGTGAGCCCCAATGACGGTCTCTGACCGTTCGAACCGTACTGTCGCGTAGCGCATGGCGGGCGGCATGGGCAGGAAGAAGTCGTTGATGGTGACCTCTGCCATGTCCAAGAAGTGCGTGTCTGCGTTGTACCAGAGCATCATGCGGTCGTACTGCTTGTTTGGCTCCAGACTGCCCCACGTCACGTAGACCAACTCGTAGGCCTGTCCGTTGAGAACCTCTGTGCCTGCGAACGCCACAAACTCGGCGGATGGGGCCAAGAGCGGCATGTCATTGAGGTAGTGGTAGGTGGCGAGTGCCCAGTCGTGCTTGGCACTATTCGTTGGTTCAACGACCGCAGTGGTGGACTCTTGCTTGTAGCCCTGCCACGACTGAAGACCGCGTACGTCTCCCTGTCGTGCCCCCTCCAGAAACTCGACCTGCGAATCAAACGTCCCCGTCGCAAAGCGGAAGCGAATGTCGTTGTGGTGATTGCCACGCAGGCCATTCATGGGCATGAAACGCCACGGCTGCTTCCAGTCGAAGTTCGCGGTGGCGCTATACAGTTCCGTCTCCGCAAGAGCCGCCATGCCCATGGCGTCATTCCCCGTGTCAATGACCGCTCGGCCCCGTTCTTCCGCATCCGGTGCCTCTTCTAGCACCAGTCCGTTGCGCAAGTCTTTGTGAGAACAGCCGACTAAGGCCAGAAAACCGACCGCTACACTCAATCCTTTCAATCCGTTTCGCATGACAAGACCCTCCAGTCTCTCTCGTCATGACCGGCTATTCCCTGCAAAACCTTCTCTATTTGACTGCTTCTCTTTCTCACAAAAAGAGAAACTAGTCGATAAGTTGGCACGCAGCCCGCTCCAGAAACCGTCGAACCTCGACAACTCTGGGAATCGTGCCGAGTGTTCGCGGTGAGAGCAGGTACAGCGGCATGCTCAGGCACGTCCAGCCTGGAAGAACCTCCACCAACTCACCGCGCGCCGTCGCTAGGCTCAACTCCAGCGATGGGCGAATCCCAATACCAATGCCCGCGCGAACCGCATCGTTCAGTAGCCGCGTATCGTCGGCCTCGACAACCCCGTGGACCGGCACCCGGACCGACTCGCCATCCCGCTGAAGGAGCCATTCCTCTTGAGGACGGTCCCCTGCGAAGAGCAGACAATCATGGCTGGTGAGGTCCTGTGGATGTTCAGGTCGGCCGCGCCGTTCGAGGTACTCGGCGGTGGCGCACATCTTCCATCTCAGCAGGCCAAGGCGCTTGGCCACCAGCTCGCTCTCAGGCGGCGGTCCGGCGTACACCACAATGTCCCGGACGGAGCTTGGGGTGCGGTCATCCGTCAAGAACAACTTCACGGAAAGACCGGGCCGACTCTCTAAGAACGCCCCCAACATGCGCGTGAACTCGGGATTCGCCATTCCCGGCGGTAGGCTCACCGAGACCGAGCCCGTGGCCTCACCTTGTACAGGGACAAGCTCAGCCTCCAGCGTGGACAACTCTTCGAGAATGCGCAGCGCACTTGCGTAGACACTCAGCCCTTCACGGGTCGGTGCCAGTGAGCGCGTTGTTCGTACGCACAGTGGGTGTTCCAGCTCGTTCTCGAGCCTCATCAGACTGCGACTCACGGCGTTGGGAGACAGGCGCAGGACACGAGCTGCGCCGGACAAACTGCCCTCTCGAATGATGTGGACGAACGTTCGTAGGTCGTCTGTGCGGCTGGGCTGGGGCATCGATTCTCCACAAAACAGAGAAAGTTATGGGTACAGTCTACCCATTTTTGCTGCACTGACGGACGTTAGCCTGTGTTGGTTGGAGGATGTATGTCCGATTTATATGAAGCGCTGTCACCGGAACTGACGGCATTTATTGCGCAGCAGCGGATGTTTTTCGTGGCGACTGCCGCGGCGGACGGGCGGGTGAATCTGTCCCCGAAGGGGCACGACAGCCTGAAGGTGACGGGACCGAACACGCTTGTCTGGCAGAATCTCACGGGTAGCGGCAACGAGACAGCGGCACACCTGCGGGACACCAACCGCATGACGCTGATGTGGTGTTCGTTCGAGGGCAGCCCGCAGATTCTCCGCGTGTACGGAACCGCCGAGACCATTCACGCCCACCATCCACTGTGGGACGAGTGCGCTGCGGTCATTCCAGCGACCGTGGGCACCCGCCAGTTCTTCCGTGTGAGGTTCGATCTCGTACAGACGTCGTGTGGATACGCGGTGCCGCTGATGGACTACCAAGGTGACCGCGAGATCCTTCGGAAGTGGGCCGTGAAGCGAGGCGCCAGTGGCATTCGCGAGTATTGGGAAGAGAAGAACCAGGTCGGTCTGGACGGTCAGCCGACGGGAATCTTTGGTGAGTAACGAACGTCCTTACGGCGAAATGCAATCAATCGGTTAGTCGGTCGCATTCGAGGGGTACCCGATGAAGCTTCCGGTCATGGCTCTAGTCCCAATCATGTCGTTCTATGCGTGCGAGAGCTGCAACAACGGCGGTGGAATCGGCACCATCATCACACCGCCAGGTGGTGGCACGTCGCAGTACTACAGCGAGCTGTACCCACCGGACTGGACCCCGGACCGCGCCGCACTGGGTGGCCGCTTCCTCCATGACTTCTCCTACGCCGGGTACCACAACGGTGAAGCTGAGCTTCCTAGCGTGACGGGCCCAGTGTTCGACGTGACCGACTTCGGGGCTGCCAACAACGATACCGGTGACCAGACCTCCGCTTTCCAGACCGCCATTGATGCCGCTGAAGTCGCCGGCGGTGTGGTCTTGGTGCCAGCAGGAACCTACCGAATCGACGGCATGCTGCGCGTTGAAGCCAGCAACGTCATCATTCGGGGAGAGGGCACCGCGTCTCGCTTGAACTTCACCAAGGTTGACGGTGTGGGCGACCAGGCGCATCTGCGCTTTGTGGGCCGTCGTACGGTCGGTGCTGCGGTTGCGTTGACGTCGGACATCACCTCACGCGACCACACACTAGAGGTCCCTTCCGGACACGGCTTGTCCGTTGGCGACCACGTCGAGATTGGCTGGACGATTACCCCCGACTTCGTTGCTGACCACGACATGACCGGCACTTGGGGGGCGTTTAACGACACCTGGCAGTCCTTCTTTCAGCGCACCATTGTGGACATCACCGAGACCGCCTCTGGGGCTGTCATCACGGTCGATGTACCGCACCGCTACGACGGTCTGGTCCGCGACGGCGTGGCCATCAAACTACGCTCTGGCTACCTGTCTGAGTGCGGTCTGGAACGCATTGGCTTGACCAACGCGCACGACAAAGGCGACGCCAAGGACAACGACCGAAACCACCTTGTACGCATGGACAACGTTCGTGACTGTTGGGTGGACCAAGTGCAGACCGTGCACGTGCATGGAGATGACGACGGCCACGTGCAGAGCGGCGGCATCAAGCTCTTCCAGAGCAAGAGCGTCACCGTACGCGACTCTGGCTTTCACAATGCGCAGAACCGGCTCGAGCGCGGCAATGGCTACCTTGTGGAAGTCAGCCAGGTCAGCGATGTCCTCATTGACAATGTGGAAGCCACGAACGGCCGCCACAACTTCATTCAGAACTGGGGCTTTGGCGCTACCGGTGTTGTGTTCAAGGACTGCTACAGTGAAGGCAGCCGGCACTTCTCCGGCCCATTGTCGTGGCCTGGATTGCCTGCATTCAGCGAGTTTCACCACTCGCTAGCGACCGCCAACTTGATCGACGGTGGCGAATGGGAAGATGGCTGGAAGGCTGAGAACCGCGGTGAGTGGTCGTCGGGCGCTGGGTTTAGCGCTACCGAGAATGTGTTCTGGAACGTAGGTGGGAACGGCAAAATCACCAGCGACCAGTACGGTTGGGGCTACATCATCGGTGCGGACGAGGACATGAATATTCAGATCAGCCCAGGCCTAGGCGCTGTCGATGGCGCCCCCGAAGATTGGGTGGAAGAGGTTCCGGACAATGCCGTGCTGACCCCGCAGTCGCTGTACGACAGTCAGCTCGAAAAGCGATTGGCGCCGTAGAACTATTGCTTTCGTGGTGTAAGCGACGCGCTTTCAGGTGCGAATGGGTGTGCTGCGCGGGGTGAAGTGAAAATCGACCTCCACCGCCCATGTGAGCCTGTGGTTGCGGTTGACGCTGTGGTGGGCTGTAATGCCTCAAACGGAGGCAGCATGATGGTTCGCGTAGGTGTGGTTGGTTTGGCGCTTGGCGCTCTAGTCCTGACGGCTTGTGGTCGAGCACTCACCCCACCCGTGGATACCAGTGTTGACGACGACACCAGCGTTGACGGCGACTCCGACACGTTTCCAGAACGCGACACTGATGACCGTGGAACGGAAGGTACGGACGACCCCGGCACGGACGACCCTGGTACGGACGACCCGGGCACCGACGACCCTGGTACGGACGCCTGCATCCCGGATTGCTCGGGCCTTGTCTGTGGAGATGACAGCTGTGGCGGCGAGTGCGGCACATGCGGAACCGGGTCGGAGTGTAGTGATGCTGGAGACGAGTGTGTGACGTCATCGTCGACCTGTCGCACCGTTCAGATCGCGGACGACTTCGAAGCCTTCGCGCTGAACGCGTTCTTTACAACGGACGTTGCCGGTACCGCTGAGCTGCAAGCGCAGTTCTTCAGCACGGATACCGGGGCCTTCTCATTGAACACTGGACTCAACGCCAACTTCTCGACTTGTGAACAGTGCCTGTTGTACTTCGAAGATGAGGGAACGACCGTGTTCTTCCAGAGCGCAGGCGCGATGAACGTTGCGGACAATCCACAAGACGGCGACCTCACCATGACCTTGGCCGGCGTGCAGCTCGTCGAGTCGACCATCAACGACCAGACCTTTGTCTCTACACCAGTACCGGGCGGCGAGTGCGTTGAGTTCGTCAGCCCGTTGACTCTGGAGACCCCGCCGGCTGTCGTCGACACCTGTGACACGGTTGCGTTGAGCACCCTGTGGGGCCCAACAGACTACGACGGCTGGTTTGTTGCCGGCATTGATCCTTCTGCATTCGTTGATGAGACTGTGGCGCAGATCTCGTTGGAGTTCTTCAGCGATGACACAGGAACCATCGATCTCGCCACCGGCTTGAACGCCAACTACGAGACATGTATGCAGTGCGTCACGGTCTTTGTTCTCGACGAAGCGACGGATGTTGGACGTTCGTTCTATGCAACGGGCGGAACCATCACCATCACAAGCCCAACGCCAACGGGCCCGGCTCTTACCGCGACGATCAACGACCTGACCCTCGAAGAGGTCACCATCAACGCGGACACCTTCGAGTCGACCCCTGTCCCTGATGGACAGTGTCTGACCGCCCCAGCGAGCATTTCGGTGCAGGTCACGGCTCCCTAGAGCCACGCTCTAGTCGGGAGTGGTCAACTCGAACCGGCCACTCCCCACAACTACGCCATTCACAACCACATCCACGCGATGCTCACCCGGGTAGTACACCCGCGTGGTGACCTTCTTGATGGCCAGCTTCTTCTTCAGCTGAACGCTGTCGCCGGCGGTCGCGGACTTGCTGACGCCCTTGAACACCTTGGTCGACATTCCGGACTTGGTCGGTCGAATGAGCGCCATGTCCATCATCAGTCCTTGGGTCGCTCCGGCTGTCAGCGTGACCGAGACCGTGACAGCGCCGCCTAGGTGAATGACTGCTGGAGAGACGTCTACGAGGACGTCGGACACCACCGGCTTGGTGAACCCAATGACGGCGAGTGCCCGCGCATCACCGGCCTTGATGAGCCCGCGAAGCGCGTGCTTGATGAGGCGCTTGAGGTTCGGTTTGGCGTCTACCGACCAGCGCTCTGCGATGTCCAGCACCACCTCGGGATGGTCTTTGCTGATGTCGTTGAGGTGGTTGGCGACGCTGCGCCGGACGTACTCTTCGTCATCATCTTTCAGCGTCTCTAGGAACGGCAGCGTGGGCGACGGGTCCACAACCAATGCCTGGAGTCGAATGCCCCACGGCAAGCGCGGACGGGACCCTTCGCTGACTAGACGACGGACGTGAACGTTGGCGTCGGTCACCCACTGGGCCAGGACGGGAAAGGCGATGTGTGGATACTGAACGATAAACCGGCGAATCGCGAACTCACCGCTGAAGGTCTGGGTCAGGGTGTGCAGGGTTGTGAGCGACTGCTCGGGCTCGTCTACGCCGTAGTCTTCGACCACTTGCACGAAGGGCCACCACGCAAAGGTAGACGCGACCTTCTCTGCTGTAGGCAGCGCCGGTGGCATGGCAGCGATCAAGATTTGCGTGGTCTGTGTCCAGTCGTCTGGCAGGTGCGCTCGTAGTGCTGAGGCCACGTGTTTGACGCGGTCCTTGAGCTCTAGCGTGTGGAGGTCGGCGGTGGCCTGTGCGGTGAATCCGGCGGCGTCGAACGCAGGATGCACGCGAACCACAGCGGCTGCTTGTTCAGCGACGGTGGCGGGATTGATACTGTCTTTGAACAATGCGTCTGCCATGCGTTGGACTCCTGGCCCACGCTGTATCAGGGCGTTGTGAGTGGGCTCGCAATACACGTACCGGAGCCTTATGAGCTTGGGTGGACGCAATGACAACGCGGCAGTTTCGTGTACAGACACCGGTGGGCTCTGGCCCCAAAGAAGAGGTCCAGTGGGCCATGTCAGAGCTACAGGTGCTTGTCTCTGCTGGAGCGGCGCTCGATGATGTGGTCACGCCTGGAATGGTCATCGCTGGCGCAAAGGGAACGGCCAATGGGGCTCTTCACATTCGTCGGGGATGGCAGGACGGCCTGAGTGTTGCCGTCATGGCTCGACACGGGTCAAGTGGGTCTGTTCTGGTCACCGTGATTCCCACGTCTAGGCTCCAGAGCGCAGTGTTGGTTCTGGTGTTTGCGACCTGGGCGTGTGCAGGGGTCATCGGTGGCTACACACTGGCGGTGACGGGGGGGCTGGCAGGCGCCGGCGTTGGCCTATTTGTCGGGGCATTCGTGGGGATCTTGGCGGTGGCGTTCGTTCAACGACTGGGAATTGGCGTCACGCGAGATGCCTCTGCAGCAGCAGACAAGCTGGCGGCGGACATTGGACGATGGGTGGAGCAGCGCAACCGGGTGGAGTGAACCCGGGGGACGCTGTAACTTCGACGCCTCCTAGATAGAACCCTCAGCGCTGCAATCGGCGACGTCGGCCCACTAATAGCAGTGCACCGAGCAGGGACAGCCCAGGAAGAGCACTCCCGCCTACCGCACTACAGGTGTCGGTTCCCTCTGGTTCGCAGGCATCTCCAACACCGTCGTTGTCATCGTCAGCTTGGTCCGGGTTTGACGTATCTGGGCAGTTGTCCGTTGCATCTTCTACGCCGTCGTCGTCACTATCGATGACGGGGACCACGATCGAACATGCATCTCCAACGCCGTCGTTGTTGCCGTCAGCTTGGTCCGGGTTTGACGTATCTGGGCAGTTGTCGAGCTCGTCATCGATACCGTCTTCGTCAGAGTCGGTCGTAGGCAACTCGTCATCGCAGGCATCTCCGACATCGTCGTTGTCGGCATCGTCTTGATCAGGGTTTGACGTGTCTGGGCAGTTGTCTTCGTCATTGACCACCTCGTCGCCGTCTCGGTCGTCATCGCAGGCATCTCCGACATCGTCGCTGTCTGCGTCGTCTTGGACCGGGTTTGGCGTGTCTGGGCAGTTGTCTTCGTCATTGACCACGTCGTCGCCGTCACGGTCGTCATCGCAGGGGTCGCCGGTACCGTCACCATTGCTGTCGAGCTGGTCTGGATTAGCGACGGTCGGGCAGTTGTCGAGCCCATCGTTGACGTCATCGGCGTCTGAGTCGGCGCGCTGAAAGTCTGTACCGAGTGCGGCTTCGTCGTCGTCTAGCAGGCCATCGTCGTCGTAGTCGCCGTTGCAGGCGGTCGCGGCGTCGAAACCAATGGAGTAGTACAGAGCATTGGCGAAGAGGCGGGGATAGTCGGCGTCTGCAGGGTAGCCTGCCCCCAGGCGACCTGGATGGGAGTCCGTGCTGGAGTGAAATACGTTGAGCGCGACCACGTGGTCTTTGGAGACGACGAAGGGTCGGCCGTCTACGAAGCTGGCGTGGAGCTGGGAGCCTGGGAGTATTGAGGTTTCGGCGCAGGAAGATCGGGTCCGTCGTGTCATGGTCAGGGTATCGATGCCGGCGAATAATGGGTCTTCGCCTGGAAAATCGAGGGTGAGTGCATCGCGGAGGCCATAGGAACAATCACTGTCAGAGGACAATGGCAGATAGTCGGCACGAAAGTCTCCGCCAGGGCCGGTGTGCTCTGAAATGGCAATCTGGCTAACCACCACGCCACCACCCGCTGCGGTGTATTCAGCAATGGCATTGCCCAGTCCGACCCTGATCGGCTGACCGACACCGTCCGGATCGGTGGTGAACGCGAGGAACATAGCATCATATGGAGCATTAGAGTAGCTGGTGTATGAGTTTAGTGCGCCGACCAATTCCACTGAGTTGAAGAGTCCTGTTCCCGGAATCTTGTGCATCAATTCTTGGTTTTCCTCTAGGGTAGCCGTTGACACGATTGCGATGTCCAGACATGGACCGGACCTAGCAACGCTCGGAAGAACGACAAGAAATAGTAAGCCAAACTGAAGGCGATGATGTGTCATTCTGACTCCCAAGCGTTCAGGTCTAAGGCGTCATCCACGGCGCTATTCGTTCCAACGTGCGATGATTCTTCTGGCGCACTGCATGGGTCTCCAGCCTCTTGGGTTTGGTCGCGTAGCATGATGCGGTCGCGCCACATGAGCACCCGAGCTTGCATGCCGTCTTCGGGGAAAATGTCTGCGATGCCAACGCCTGGTATTGGGTCGAAGTCTACGCTGACAACAATGTCTTCACTCGTGTCGTTGTTCAGCCAATAGGCCACGGTGAACTGCTCTCCGCGCGCTGCACTGCGACTCATCTGGGACACGAGAGGTGGTGCGGGAGAAGGAAGCTCGGTCACGTTGAAGCGCATTTCGTAGCGGTTGTCTGCTTCCCTCACTTCGAACGCGTGGGCTGCCCCCCCATCCAGCTAAAACAATGTTTGTAGTTACAATATACCTAAAACCAGAGTTGGCCGCCCCACTGCTGTTGGTCATGGGCCGCTGTGTCACGTGGTTTGGTCGCATCTGTCGTGCGGTTGTTGACTCCATGTTCACCTCAACTCGTTGTTCGGATCTTGATATACAAGAAACAATCCCAGTTGGTCAAGTCGACTTTGACGGGGTGGCGTCGCGCAGCCCTTCTCACATGCTCTCAATCCGGTGTGGGGCCGAATTCAGGCCGAAAATTTGGCTTACTAAGTTGTGATCGTCATGCCGGTGGTCGGGGTAGGCAAGACCGTACTCCTTCTGCAGTCGACGAATCAGATTCCTCTGGCCGTCGACTCCAAGGCGTTTCGGACCCTGGACCGATATCTAGATGACACACAATCACATTCAGGTTGGTCATGCGCTGTCTCTGCCCCCGCCCACCTTGTCCACTACGCTGGTGTGCTGCTCCAGGTCGACCCGGGCCGCGCCACGGACCGACGCCGCGTCACCCATCTCTTGGGCCCAACAACGTCATGCGTCGGTCCGCAGACGCGACCGCCTCTCTCAGCTGCGGCATCGCCTGGTGCCCCCCTCGGTGCACCAGCTCTGTAGGACCCTGCCCTCGTCTCTCCACTGTGACCATGGTGCAGCGCAATGCACGAACTAGGCCGACCGAGTCGCCCTAGTCAGCTGCGCGGAGGAGACCGGACCGCCAGCGGTGGCAAAGCGCCGTGGACCGGACATCGTCGACGCTCCCCGGCCCATGTGGGTGAGTGCCTAGAGACCCCAGGGGTTGATGAAGAGACGGATAGGCAATTCCAACGACTCTAAACCACGGTCGGCCGACTTGCGTGGCGAGAGCCAGTCGGCTGTCGACTGCTCGGCGTCGACAGCTAGTTTAGGGTACTTCAATGTCTGTCGCATTCCATGTCCGAGGTGACGTCCCTCAACGCCATGAGGTCATGACCCGCACCCAGTGTCCGACCCTGCGTCGAGTTCCTGTAGGTATCGTGAATGGTCCAAGTCGCATGCGTAGGTGAGCGGTTGAAGTCGTTGGTGAACGAGAGCACTAACGACGTTCCGGACGGGCCCGTCAAACCCTACCTTGACCATGACGGTGCCTTCGAGGTAGTCCTCTGCCATCAAAGATTGGGGAGAATACACGGTCCGGCGTAGTCTTTTGGTGTGGATTTTGGCAGGTTCTACGGCGTTTGCAGCCGATTCGAATGAAGACGGATGCCAAGACGAGTTCGCCGCAAACGGTGCGTGCGTGGACGTTGAGGCGACCGTGGATGTCACGAGCACGGTGGGCGCAAGTGCGTCTGTTCGTGAAGCGGCCACCGTCGGTCCTGAAGTTGCTGTGGGCACGGGTGTTGTCGTTGGCGCACGCGCAACGCTCGCCGGACGGGTTTCTCACTCCAGCAACCCACTGCCGATCGGAGCCAACACCGTCATTGGTCGCGTCACACAGCTCGGCGAAGACCACCATCTAGGAACCGACGTCTCCATCGGTCGGTCGGTGGTTGCAGGTGCGCGCCTAACCGTCGCTGCAGGCGGTAGTGTTGGGTATGGAGCCCAGCTCGGAGACGACGTCTACATTGGGGCGGGTGCTGTAGTCGGCAGCCTCGTCACCCTCGGAGACTTCGCCACGTTGGGTGACAACGCGGTCGTCGCCCGCAGCGTGACCCTCGCGGATGGTATCAACGCCGGCAATGGTGTCTCGGTAAGCGGAATTGTCGGACCAGACGTTTCGATTGGATCCGGCTCGCGGATTGAACTGGGTGCGCGTGTGCGAAAGCAGTCCGACATTGGGGCGGATGCTGCTATTGAGGCGAGTGGCCGCGTGGGTCGTGGTGCCGTGATTGAGGACGGAGCAACGGTCTACGGGCGCGTGGCTGCCAACGCAACGGTCGGTGCTGGCGCAACGGTGGAGAGTGGTGCTACCGTCGCACGCGGCGGCAAAGTGTGCGCGGGAAACACGCTCCCAACCGGCTCCCAGGTGTTGGGAGATGGAACGTGGCCTGTTGAAGGCTGCATAATGGCCTCGGGCGGCACAGTGACGGACATCGCCGGCTACCGGGTGCACACGTTCACCTCGAGCGGCGACTTCACGGTCACGGGGGATGGCATGGAAGTTGAGGTGCTCGTTGTTGCTGGCGGCGGCCGCTCCGGTGGCGCTGGCGGGCTTCTGTACAACGGTGCTTACACCCTGACCGGGTCGCAAGTCGTGTCTGTGTTGGTTGGCGCTGGCGGAGCAGGGGGCTCGGGGGCCGGCGGTGTTGGCGTCAACGGGGCGAACTCAGTGTTTGACGGGCTAGTCGCCGTTGGCGGCGGAGGCGGTGGCTCTGACTCATCGGGCTCTGTCGGTCAGGTCGGTGGATCTGGCGGAGGCGGGCAATACAACGCGGCGGGCGGAGCGGGAACCGCCGGTCAAGGGTTCGCTGGAGGCACCGGTATCCGTAACCCCACCTTCGCAAGCGGAGGCGGAGGCGGCGCCGGGGGCCTTGGTATCGAAGGTTCCAGCTACGATATGGGTGACGGAGATGTGGGGCTGTCCTACGATATCTCTGGCACGCCTACGTACTACGCGGGCGGCGGTGGCGGCGGCGGTCACAACACCTGCGGGGGACTTGGTGTTGGCGGCCAGGGCGGAGGAGGAAACGGAGGGACTTGCCCCGGCCCGGCTCTCGGCAACAACGCAACCGCGAACACAGGCGGCGGTGGCGGTGCGGGGACCACGGCGTTCTCGTCTGGAGGCGCCGGCGGAAGTGGCGGCTCGGGCATCGTCATCGTGCGGTACGCGAACTAGACCTAGGGTTGGTAGTGGGAATGCGGGCGGTGCTTTGCGCTGCGAACCGCCCTACAGGCTACCGAAGACTGGGCGAAAGTGTTGCTGCGCGCGGTTCCGTGCGCGATCTGCCCAAATCCCAGTGTTGCTTACCCATACAGGGGTGATTCGGAGGCGACATTGGTCACACCGTTGTCATCGGCCAAGACGTCACTGCGGGTCGCGACTCAGACCTCGCGAATGACGTGGTCGTCGGCTACGGACCGGTACTCGGCAAATACGTGAACCTCGGTACGGGCGCCCGCGTCGGCAACCTTGACGGATCGGCAAATCCAACACCCTTCACTGGGTACACCATGGGCGGCGGACTTGCGTAGCGAGAGCCGCGAATAGGTCCTCGGCGTCGATTCTACCCGGCGTGGGCAGCCCTGTGGCGCCCTACAACCTTCGAATCGGGCACCGGCTCAGGCCGAGTCGCACATGACCGGACCAACAGAGTTGTGCTGCGGCTTGAGCGGAACCGGTAAGACTGTCAGGCGGAGCTCAGGCGGCCGCGGCGTCGAGGATACGCAACCATAGAACTGCGCGCAGTGTCATCCGACCGCCGCAGTGCGGACAGCGCCAACCGTCTACCGCGAACACCTGTCACAACAGCCAGGACAGATACCTCGCAACGCATGGTGTTGAGTTGTTCGATAGGGGTGACCGGTGCCACGCCTGAATCACGGAGAAAACATGAGCCTTCCCCTTGCCGACCAAGTCGTCGTCGTTACCGGAGCCGGTCGCGGCCTCGGCACAGCCATCGCCCGGGCCTTTGCCCGGGAAGGCGCGGCCGTCGCCATCAACTACCGAAACAGCCGAGAAGGTGCCGAAGCCCTGTCAGCCGAGTTGGGCTCGCGGGCTGCAGCGTTCCAGGCCGACGTCCGAGACCCCGATGCGGTCGCAGCGATGTTCCAGGCCATCACCGAATCGCTTGGCGCGCCCACAACGGTCGTCCACAACGCCCTGGCCGACTTTGTGTTCAACGGCGACGCACGCAAGCGCCTGGTCGACATGGATTGGGACGACATCGACTCCCACTTGGTGACCGGACTCAAGGGTGCGCTCAACCTCATCAAGGCGGGCAAGCCGGCCATGGCAGGCGCCTCGTTCGGTCGGTTCATCCACATCGGCACCAACCTGTTCCAGAACCCGGTGGTCCCGTACCACGACTACACGGCCGCCAAGGGCTCGTTGCTCGCTTTGACGCGCACCGCCGCGGCCGAGTTGGGCCCCGAGGGCATCACGGTCAACATGGTCTCGGGCGGACTGTTGCGCGTGACCGATGCCAGCGCTGCCACACCCGAGCCGGTGTTCGAGTTCATCGCCCAGAACACGCCGCTGCGCTCGGTGACCACCCCGGAAGAGTTGGCCGATGCCGTGCTGTTCTTCGCCAGCCCATGGGGTCGTGCCGTGACAGGCCAGAACCTAATTGTCGACGGCGGACTAGTGTTTAACTAAGGGACTGGCCCTCAATCGCTTGCCCGTCTCGATGCCATCGCCAGTAGGAGAAACCCCTCATGGAAGCCATGGTCATCGTCACTATCCTCGGTGGCCTAGCCCTCGTGGGGTTGGGGGGCGTCGCCGAGGCGCACAGCGGGAGGCGGCGAGCGGCCGAGGGCAGACCTGGCGTCGTCCAGATCAGAAGCATGCACCGCACCCTGTTCGTTCTATTGGCTACCTTCATCGTCATCCCCGCGTGCATCGCAGGCGCCATGTGGATCGGTCTGGGCGGGTGGGCGTTCGTCGCATGCATCGCACTGGCTCCCATGGGCGTACTCGCCTCCATCGCCGGCCCGCATCTCAACACAGGTGCCCTAACCCTGACCGACACACACCTGCGGCACTACGAGCCCGGCATTGACGTCTCAATTCCGCTTGGACCCGACACGCAGGTTCACCTGGCCCGTCTGCGGGAATTCCAAGGCAACGCCGCGCAAGGCATCGTCACCGTCCGGGATTCCACGGCTCAAATTCAATGGATGGTACCGCTGAAACCGGACCAAACTGTGCCCTGGTACGACGGTGAGGACCACCAGTTGCCCGTGACCTCGTGGGGCGGGTGGGAGTTGTATCATCGCATCGCGACGGATTTACCGGGGTGAGCCGTGCGCTACCCCGTTGCCTCCTGCCGAACGTGCCGTCCGCCCACGGCCGCTTGAAGGTCACTCGGATGAGCCTGGCGGGAGTCTCCTCTAGGCGGGTGCGAGCGAGGGCGGGACGGGCCATAGGCGCTCGCGGCCTCCAGCGTGGCGCACAGCGGAGGCAGCGCGTATGTGCGAGCCCGATGCACCTAAAGTGAAGTTCCCTTGCAACGAACGATGGTTCCCGTCACAGATGGGTGATTCCAACGCCCTTCGCTGCTTCCTCGGGGCGGGTGACTCGCGTAGGAAGAGCCGCGAATCGGTCGCCGGCGCCGATTCTGCCCGGCGTGGGTAGCGCTGTGGCGCCCATTGCCCCTCGCGTAGATTGACGCGTGCTGTCGCGTAGCCCAGAGCCTACCGTCCGCGTGCATGTATGGTGCGCCCTATGACACCGTCCTCCTCCAACGCTTCGTGGTTCGCTGTTCGTCACGTCCGCAAGCGGCAGTTCCGCTGGATGTCGCTCGTCGAGCTGTCCATTCGAGCAACGCTCGCGATTATTGGCATGTGCGCTCTTGCGATTGTGGTGGTGATTACCGCCATCATGACCGGCGGCCTGACTCTGGTTTTGGCGATCTTGATCATCTTGATGCCGCTACACACCACGTCCGACCTGACGCACCTCAAGTTCTTTGGCGTCTGGCTGCTCGACTACTGGCAGGAGCTGTACATTGAAGAACGGGACGGCGACGGTCTGCTAATCAGCCAAGAGGTGCTGACCCCCAACTCGGCGGACGAGCGTGACCAGGCCATTGCCCAGGTCTTGGACCGGGCGGCCGCTCAAAACAAGATGGTTCGCGAGGTCATGGGCGGATTCGCCCGTGGTGGGGCCAAGCTCTGGTACGGCGCCATGCCGTTTTTCACCGCACCACAAGAAGAGCCAACGGACCGCCTTATCGACCGTGTGCGGGCAGAGGAGGTGTCGGTGGAGCGGACGGAGGAGGGTGTCGTACTCGGCTTCGAGGGCGACGACTTCGGCCGATTTGCAGGGGTGCTTCGGTTCTTGCTCATGCCCATGGTGGCCCTGCTTCCGATGATTGGCATATTGGGACCTCCTCATTTTCCCACCTGGGAGTTCCTAATCGCTGAACCCTGGGACATGCTTCTTGGGCGTGGACCCGAGATTCGAACCGTGACCATACGCGGGGGTTCAAGCGCATCGGTACGGGTCCAAGAAACAGTCGGCAAGCGCGTCAAGCGCGACATCACGGTTCCTGGGCGCGACCTGATGGGCGTGACAGATGGTCCGACACTCGCGTTCGAGAGAGGCGCCATGGTCACCGACGGACACCCCTGCCTCCTCACCCGACGAACACGCGTGCCGCTGCCCTTGCTCGGGCCCTACGAGCTTCAGAGCAGCATTGCAGCGCTGGTCAGCACGCTCATTGCCGAGGAGATGGCCGGTGCTCTCTCCCTCACCGAGCGTCCATTGTCCTGTCCATTCTGCGCTACGTCCTACCGCATGCAAGACCACGAGCGGTGCCCATCGTGTGGCCACGGAGCGGTGCCTGCGCAGGCTATCTAGATGCCACCACGCCGAGAGAACATCTACTCATCGCCCTGTAGGGTTCAGCGCTGCACAAGGATGCCGCTCCGGGTTGACCCGAGCTGTGCCGCCTAGCGACGCCGCGCACAGCGTCTCATGGGTCCGAACGTCATGCGGCAGCCGCAACCGTGCGACGCCGCGACACATCCGCGCTAGCCCCGGTGCATGTCCACACTGACCGAGCGCCTCGCCGCCACCGATAGCCCCCTCGACCTGTTCCTTACCTGGGTAAGCGAACGCGGCATTGAGCTGTATGACGACCAAGAAGAGGCGATTCTGGAGCTGTTTGAGGGCAACCATGTCTTGCTCAAGACGCCTACGGGCTCGGGCAAGTCGCTGGTCGCTATTGCCCTTCATCTGTACTCGATGAGTCGTGGCGAGAGGTCGGTGTACACCGCCCCCATCAAGGCGCTCGTGTCCGAGAAGTTCCGTTCACTGGCGGACATCTTTGGTGCCGAGAACGTGGGCCTGATGACCGGCGATGGCTCGGTCAACCGAGACGCACCCATCTTGTGCTGTACCGCTGAGATTCTGGCGAAAATCGCCCTTCGCCATGGTGAAGAGACCCCGTACACCGCCGTGATTGCGGACGAGTTTCACTTCTATGGTGACCGGGACCGGGGCATGGCCTGGCAGATTCCGCTGTTGACCATGCCGCATGCTCAGTTCCTGCTGTTGTCGGCAACCCTTGGGGATACCTCGCGTATTGAGGCGGACCTGACGGACCGCACGGACCGCGGCGTGGCCTATGTGGACCAAGCCGAGCGCCCCGTCCCCCTGACCTTCGAGTACAGCGAGGTCCACGTTGACGAGATGCTGGGTAGGCTGGTCTACGGCGGAAAAGCGCCGGTGTATACGGTGCACTTTTCGCAGCGTGAAGCCACCGAGCTTGCCCAAGCGTTGATGAGCCGGACCTTTACCGGCGCCGATAAGAAGGCTGAGATTACCGCCGCTATCAAGGGCTTTCGCTTTGACTCGCCCTTCGGTCCCACTCTTCGCCGGTATGTGCGGCATGGCGTGGGCTTGCATCATGCTGGGCTGCTGCCAAAGTACCGCATCTTGGTGGAGAAACTCGCCCAGCAAGGGCTGTTTACCGTCATCTGCGGCACGGACACCTTGGGTGTGGGCATCAACGTCCCAATCCGCAGCGTGCTGTTCACCAAGCTGTGCAAGTTCGACGGCGTCAACGTGGACATCCTCCAGGTACGCGACTTTCTCCAGGTGGCCGGTCGTGCCGGTCGAAAGGGGTATGACGACGAAGGTACGGTCGTTGTCCAAGCACCGGACTGGGTAATTGAGAACAACAAGCTGCAAGAGCTGGTCGACTCGGGCCAGAAGAAGCGTGGCAAGGTCAAGAAGAAGAACGCGCCCACCAAGGGCTACCGGCACTGGGACGAAAACGTCTTCAACAACTTGGTGAAGGGGCGCCCAGAAGCGTTGGAAGGCACCTTCGTTGTAGACCATGGGCTCGTCCTCCAGCTGCTCCAGAAGGCTGAGGAGACCCTGGGTGACGCCATGGCAGAGCTCAACGAGCTCATTGAACGGTCGCACACGGGTCAGCGAAAGACGGCGATCTTGCTCGAAGAAGCAGAGGCTCGTCTCGGAGAACTCATCTCGGCCGGGGTTGTGGTCGACCACGGATCCGACAGTGTGCCGCAGTACACGGTGCAGGCAGACCTTCAGCAAGACTTCAGTCTGTACCACAGCCTGAGCCTGTTTCTGCTGCACTGCTTGGACCTGCTGGACAAAGACAGTCCCGACTACGCGCTGGACCTGTTGTCGCTCGTCGAGGCCATTCTGGAGCACCCGAAGACCATCCTGTTTGCCCAGGTTCGACGGGCTAAGGGAGAGGCGGTCGCCCGTATGAAAGCCGAGGGCATTCCGTACGATGAACGTATGGAAGCGCTGGAAGAGGTCACCTATCCCAAGCCTCGTGGCGAGTGGATCTACGGCGTCTACAACGCGTTTGCCGAGACCAATCCGTGGTTGGCCACCGAGCCCATCCGGCCCAAGAGCATCGCGCGAGAGCTTGCCGAGACCCAGGGCACTTTTTCCGCTATGATCAAGGAACTGGGCCTAGAACGCAGTGAAGGAGTGGTCTTGCGCTACCTGTCGCAGGTCTACACCACACTGGCCCACAACGTGCCCGAAGCCGCTCGCACCCCCGCCGTAGATGACGTCATCGCCTACCTGCGCGCCCTCATCGCCCGCGTGGACGACAGTCTCATCAAGACGTGGGAAGGCATGCTTGCATCAGACGACCCAAGTACCGAAGACGCCGGTCCTATCGACATCTCAGCGGACATGAAGTCCTTCCGCGCCCGTATTCGCCAAGAGCTGTACAGCGTTGTTCGCGCCCTGCACCATCAGGAATGGGAAGAGGCGGTGGCTTCACTTCATGCCGGCGAGGAGTCCTGGTCGAAAGACGACATGCGAAACGCCATCCGGCCCTACATGGATCAGCGCGGACCGGTTCCGTTCGACGGTCGTATCAAGCAGGGGTGGACCACCATCATCCAAGCGACGACACCGCATCGATGGACGGTCTCGCAGGTCATTGTGGACGACGAAACCGGTAATGAGGATGATGACGCTGGTGAGCAGTGGAGCATTGATGGGTTCGTCGACTTGTCTGAAGACACGAACCCTGATGGACCCCTGGTTCGTCTGTTGAAAGTGGGGACCTGATGCTAGCCATGATGCGATTTTGGATACTGTGCACGGTCATGGGCGGTTGCGCGATTTCTAGTGAACGCGCAGAAGAACGCTGGGATGAGTCGGTAGACGCAAACAATAGCTGCGAGACTGCCGACGACTGCGTGGTGGTGTACCCGGGCTGTCCTCTGGGGTGCTTCACGGCGGTATCCGCCGACGCGGAACAGCAGGCGACGGCCGAGGCCCAGAGCATTGTTGACGCCTACGAACGTGGCGGCCGCTCTTGCGAGTATGACTGTCTTGGCAGCTTGCCGCCAACCTGCGATGCGGGGGTCTGTAATGCGGCCCCGGATGACAAGTTCTGAACCGATTTTCTTCGGTCTAGGGCCTCTTATGGCTCGAAGTTCATGGGCAGTCCTGGTCCGCCGGGCTCCAGCTCAATGCCGTCTACCCAGCCCATCCACTCGGCCCAGATTCCGCCGCTCTTCTGACCGCCAACGAACACCACGCCGGGCGCGTTGAGGTCGGGATCAGAGCAGTCGCCGGCGTCCGGAAAGGGGGCCTCGCCGCAGGGGGCGGGAAGGATGACCGCGTCTGGACTGTGTTGGACGAGCTCGCTCCACTTCAGGCGGTTCGACCCGGCACAGGTTCCGTCTCCGAGCGGGCTGCGACCGAACACGCAGCGCCAGTAGTCGTCTGACAGTGCGTCCCACTGCTGCCAGGTGCCGCCCACAGCGGCTGAGGTAGAGAAGGCCGGGTCGAATGCCCAGATTTCATCTACACTCGGGGAGAATACGCCGTCGCCGTCTACGTCGATGAACACGTTGATGTACGGCAGGAGGCTCTCGTCTGCGTCAACGTAGGTGCTGAAGCTCATGGCTTCGACGTCTGTGGCATTGGTGCCGTTCAAGCGGTTGGTTCCAAGGAACGCCTTGCCTCCGGCACCCGACCATACGGGCCAGTCGCCCCCTAGGTTTGCGTCGCCGTCACCGGTCGAGAACGCGAACGCGGCGAGTCCGGCGTCTGGCCATGAGATCTCAGTCTCGATGTCCGCGCTCGCGGTGTTGACGCCGAGCCACTGCCAGTCGCGAGGGAAGGCAGCTGTGACGACGTCGTCCGGTGGAGCATCGGCCAGGGTGTCTGCGTCTGTGTCTGCGCTGGTGTCTGTGTCTTCGTCCATGACCTCGGTATCTAGGCCATCATCGGTGGTGTCGAGGTCATCGCCCTTGCACGCGGTGAAGAGCACGAGAAAGGGTAGCAGCACGCGCATGAAGACTCCAGCGACCGGGTAGGTCAAACGACTGATTGGGCAGGCGGGCACTGTACCTCACGACGGCCGATAAGGCGTAGTCGATGGATAGAACGGTCTTGTCCAGTGCCTTGCCACGCTCGTGATGGGTGTGTTCGCGCGGCTTTCGCCTCAGCTGCTCATGACGTCGGGGTCTTCGCCCGAGCGGGTCTGGTTGACCTGTTCTTGCAGGTCATTGTCTGGGCGTATGTCCACTGCGACCGTATCTGCGTGACTGCGCTTGATGGGCGGCTTCTTGGTCGGTGGGTCTTCTTGATGTAGGCGCACTCGGTAGATGGGCTCGGGCATGTCGAAGCCGACTTCGTCGAACGCTTCTTTGAGTCGGCGCACCGATTCTGACCGGACCGAGAGGAAGTCGTGTGTCTCTTGTCCGACCCACCCGTAGGCGCGAACCAGTACGGTGGAGTCTCCGAGGGCCTCGGTACGGATGCGCGGCTCTGGGTCATTGAGGACGCCTTGAGTGTTGCGCAGGGTCTGCTCACCAACACGGATGACCTCGAGCAAGTCTTCTTCGTTTCCTACGCCAAGTTCTAGGGTGAACCGTCGCTTTGGATTGCGCGTGTAGTTGACCACGGTGCCCTTGAACACGGTCGCATTGGGTAGGTAGGTGTGGTTGCCATCTAGGGTGAGCAGCAGGGTATTTCGCATGGACAAGCGGACCACAACGCCGGTGACTGCTGCGACTTCAATGAGGTCATCTTGGGAGAAGGGCTGTTGAACGGACAACAAGATGCCCGCCAAGTAGTTCTCCACAATGTCCTGAAACGCAAAGCCAAACGCTAGGCCGGCGACGCCCGCCGCACCTGCGATAGCGCCGACCACGGATGACGCGCCCAGAATCTCGAACGCGAAGACCAGCCCTACGACCATCACACCCATTCTGAGCAGTCGCCCGACCATGGCTCGCATGAGCGGCTTGTTTCGCATTCTGCCGAACAAGGCGTCCCAGTTGGCCAGCCAGCGGCCGACCACGTAGGCGAAGCCAACGACGAGTCCGGCGATGCCCAACAGCGGGAGCATGGACACCCAGTTCTGAAGCCGTGTGATGGCTTTGTCGATGGCCGGCGCCACACGTTCGTTTACGCCGGTAGATTCTTCGATGTTGTTGGTCACAAAGACCGTCTCATCGAACCCTTGGGCCAGTGCGACTGCGCTGTCGGACGCGCCTTCGTCGACCACTGAGCCGCTGAGCTGAACCACGCCAGAGGTCACTCGGACCGTGACGTTGTCGAGGTTGTCGATCTGCGAGTAGATGCCCTGTAGGGAGGAACGCAGGCGAGCATCTACGGTGTCCGAGTCGTCTCCACCGTCCGTTTCCGTCACCACAAGCTGATTGTCGACGAACAGCACGCCGTCCATGGAGGCGCTGACCTGAGCGGCTTCTTCACGGGCTCCTGGGCTGTTGACATCACCAGTGAGGTGGACCACGCCCGATGAGATGCTGACGTTTACGCCCTGAAAGCGCTCGACCTCCGAGAAGACGCCAGCGAGCATGGCTTGTGACGTTGGCGGGTCGGGAGCCGGCGGGTCAACATCAGGGGATGGGTCTTGGGCCAGAGCGAGACAGGCGAGTAGGACGAGCATCAGGTTCCTGCTTTGCAGGGGTTGTCGGTGCTGTAACCAAGTGAACAACGTTGTTGCGGCACCACGTCTGTGACGCAGGAACGGACTAAGGCAGGGGGGGCCTTAGACCCATAGGAGGCGAGTCCTGCGTGCGATTGTCCTGGTTGTGTTGACTGCTGGCTGTTCGGGCAGAACCGAGAGCGTACCGGCGCCCGAGGCGGACTCTGAAGTCTCCACTGAGGGTCTAGGAGCGGTGCGTGTGGAGAGCCAAGGTGCTGCGGCCGACCTGCAGCGCGCCCAAGCGTTCTTTGACTCACGGCCGCTGTACGAACGGCCCCTGGGTGTGGGCCATACTGTGCCTGTTGGATTGGGCTCGATGAGTGCTGCGAGCTGCGGAGCCTGTCACACTGAGATCTACGAAGAATGGAAGGTCAGCACCCACGCGTTGGCATGGGAAGACCGCCAGTATCAGGTGGAAATTGCCAAGTCGGACAACCGGTGGCTGTGCCTGAACTGCCATACGCCGTTGCTCGCGCAGCAGGATGTGTGGCCGGTCGGACTGATAGACGACGACGTTGAGCGGCCGCAGCTCGTCGACAACTCGTCGTTTGACGCAGACCTTCGCGGCGAGGGCATCACCTGTGCATCTTGCCATGTGCGCGAGGGCGTCATTCACGGCCCCGGACTCGGCGGCGAGCCACCACATCCGGTCCAGGTAGACACCGATTTTCAGTCCGAAGCGCTGTGTCTTCGCTGTCATCAGGCCACCGCGACCTACCCCGGAAAGACCTTCACCTGCGTGTTCAACACGGGTCAGGAGTGGGCGAATGGGCCCTATCCAGCGGAGGGAAAGAACTGTGTGAGCTGTCACATGCCGGAGGCTCAGCGCCCGGCGGCGATTGGTGGACCGGTTCGTACTGTCCGTCAGCACTGGTGGCGTGGCGCGGGCATTCCTAAGGTCGCAGGTGTTCATCCACCTCCCCAAGCCAATCCGCCAGGCCTAGGTCTTACCGCTGCGTGGCAAGCCGATGGCGTGCACATTGACGCGGTCAACGCGAACGCCGGTCACTACTTGCCGTCTGGAGACCCGGAGCGCTGGGTACAGGTGGTGGTGACCTTCCACAACGGTGCTGGGCAGGCTGTAGGCGAGCCGTGGATGCAGCGCTATGGCCAGGAGTGGACGTGGTGGCCGGAGCCCGAGAAGCACGGCGATACGCGATTAGCGCCGCGTGAATCCCGGTCGTATGTGGTGCCGCTACCCAGTGGTGCGTCGACTGCGACTGTTGTTGCGTCGTCGCACAGGATGTCTGAAGAGACGGCCGGCTACCACGAGCTGGAAGGGTACCCACTGTCTGTGGAGACCCACCGGCTGACCGTTCGACCCTAGTTGTACACGGCGATTGTGTAGCCAAGGTAGCCGGACCCAGAGCAGTTGCGACCGAGCTCTTTCGTGTGGTCGCTGTGACCCGGAGCGATTCCAGCCACGTTGCCGTTGCCAGTAGAGATGTGGACTGGTGAGCCGCCTACAGCCTGTCCGCAAGCATCAGCGTTGTTCGTCGAAATGTAGAACGAGGCGGTGGACCAGAGCGTTGTGATGAGGTTGGTGCGGCCGACATTTCCTCCGCCTAGGTACGCTCGTCCTGGCCACGAGGTGATGTTTCCGAGGTTGGCCATGTAGCTGTCGTCGATGAGCGTCCCACTTGCGTTCCACATGCGGACGCGAAACTGGCTCATGGGCAGGCACCCGTCAATCACGTCGCCGGCCACGTCATTTCCGCTGGTATTTGTGAAGCCCATGCACTGCGTCCAGCCTGCCGGTGGGCTGGGGTCGATGAAGGCAGATGACGCTATCAAGGTGCTTCCAGGTGGATTGATGTCAGCGGGTGCGATGACTTCGCCTGCACCGATCCATGTACCGTCTGCGACGGTAACGCCGCCAGCTATCTCGGCTCCAACGCCGATTGTGACGTCTTGTCCGATGACAGCGCCGGCTCGGATGATGGCGCCGGCCGCGATTCGGGTGTTCAGGCCGATGGTCACGTTGGCCTCAATGGTCACGTCGCGTGCGATTCTGACGTTCTGGCCCAGGTCTACGTTGTTGCCGATGGTCGAGCGCTTGCGGATGCGCGTGTTCGTCGCAACGGTCACATTGCTGCCAAGCGACACTGAGGGGCCAACGATTCCCGCGATAGTGGTGCTGTCGCCGCTGCTGGCGGCGTCGGCGATCTGTACGCCTCGGGCTAGGACTGCGCCGGTCAGTAGGTCGGTGTGGTCACCGATCTGGGCCAGCGCTCCAACAACAACGTTGTTCGCGATGGTGACGTCGTCACCAATATCGGCGGCATAGCCAACACCGACGTTGTTGCCGGTCTGAACTCGCGTACCGGTCTGAGAGGCGCGACCGAAGCTGGTGTCATCTCCGATCTGATTGTCTGTGCCAATGGTGGCGGCGCGGCCAATGACGCTGTTCACACCAATCTGAAAAGGACCGACTGCTGAATCCAAGCCGCCAATCGAGGCCCGGTCTGCAATGGTCACGCCGGAGCCAACCGAGACCTCGGGGCCGATGTTGACGAGTCTGCCAATTTCAGCTCCCGCACCCACCGTTGCGGTGGCTGAGACGCAGGCGGCGTTTGCGTCGAAGTAGCTGTCTTCGCAGCCGTCCGAGTTGAGGTCCGCGGCGAAAGCGGTGGTCGATAGCAGCGCAAGTACGGTCGTAAGCATTGTGTCTCCCCAGAGATGGCCGCACGGGGCACGCGGCGGCCCGGACTGTAGCGCATTGGGGGCAGAATTGGACCACGGAACAGACTCGAGTTGTCGTGATGCACCTAGCTTCAGCGCGTTCACCCCGTGGCGAAGGGATGACACTGACGGTGTTGACGCGTGACCGGCATGCGTTCACAGAGGAGGTGACGTTGCACTGTCATGGGCCATCCCTGCCGTTCTGCACTGCATTGATCGCGGTGCGGTTTGCTCACCCCAGGGGTCGCGTTCACGACGGCTTCGGAAACGGAATCGGTGGCACGTCGTTGACCACAATGCCCACGCCACGCTTGTGTAGGTGTTGGGCGCGTCCGTCGAGTCCGATGGCGAGGCGAAGTCCGACGAGCTGTAGCCGCACCAAGTCTCGCGCCAGCGAGGTGGTCTGCGGGTCTTGGCGGACGTAGTCCTCGGCGTTGACGGCGGCCAGACCGAGCGATTCCAACAGGTGTCGGGTCATGGCGAAGTGACTTTGCTCGGCCTTTTCGACGGTGATGACCTGGTCGAGTGCATGGGCCGTTGCCTCGGCCACCGCGACGAAGGCGTCTCGGCGGGCCCAACGGCGGCCATTGCGTCGGAGCTCACGGAGCACTGCGGATACGCTCCACAGCGCTTGGGGTGACGCCACTGCAACGAAGCGCGTTGGGGCGTCCCAAGCGGGCAAGGGGTGCATGGGAACGAAGTCGTCCTGCACAATCCGAATGCCACGCTGGTTGAAAGGCACGGCCCGCGAGTCCAGCCACATCGCCATGGGAAGGGAGGCGGTCTCGGTGGTGATGAGCACCGTCGAGAGGCTCCGGCTCGCGCCATCCGTCGCGGCTGCGTACAGGTCACTGCGCTCAGTGTTGACCGCGATGGCTTCACGAAGGTGTTGTTCGAAGGGGCCCATGCCACCGGGTATCGCGGCACGGCGTCTGGGTGGATTTGCGACCAGATCTCAGCACGGGCGACGGGTGCAACGATTCATCCAGCCTGAATCTGGACGTTGCGCCACAACTATGCTGGGCAGCCCCAGGTTTACCCCACTAAGCGGTCGAACGAGCTACGGTGCGTCTCGGTCTCGGAGAGTGAAAGTGGTGGTAGCCCCCAAAACGACAGACCCCGTCGTAGCAGACACGACCCCCAACAATCCGTTCGAGCGAGCGGGACTGGGGCTGCTCAAAGACCCACGCGACCTGATTTTCTTGCGAGTCATGGCCAAGATCAGCGCCATTGTTCTGCCGCTGGCCACGCTGATGTTTATGAGTGAGCCATGGGTCGTCGCCCTGATGGCCTTTCCCTACATTGGCTACGTATTCCTGAACTTCGGCGGTCGCTTTGGGCTGATGCTCCATGCCAATGGCCATCGTCCTATCTTCAAGCGCAAGTACAGCTTCCTGTCGCACTACGTGCCGTTTGTGCTCGGACCGTTCTTGGGGCACACCCCAACGTCGTTCGCAGCCCATCACATGCAGATGCATCATGCCGAAAACAACATGCATGACGACAACAGCACCACGCTTACCTACCGCCGTGACACGTTCACCCAGTTCCTCCACTACTGGGCGCGCTTCTTCTTCTTCGGCCACATTCACTTGATGCGCTACCTGTGGCTGCGCGGCAAGAAGAACACCTTTCGCTCCTTTGTTTTCGGTGAATTGGTCTGGTTTGCATTGGCCGGTACGGCGCTGTACATCAACTGGGCCGCTGCTATCGTCGTCTTCATCCTTCCGATGTTGATGATGCGCTGGCTGATGATGGCTGGAAACTGGGCACAGCACTCCTTTGTTGATGTCACAGACCCCAACAATAGCTACCGAAACAGCACCATCTTGATGAACTCGTCGTACAACCACAAGTCCTACAACGACGGCTACCACATCATCCATCATCTCCAGCCGGGCCTGCACTGGTCAGAGATGGCGCAGTACTTCCAAGACCACCCGGAAGAGTTCGCTGAGCAAGATTGCCTTGTGTTCGACGGTATCCAAGACAACCAAGCGGTCTGGTTCCTGCTGATGCGCGGCAACTACGACAAGCTGGCGAGGCACCTGGTGAACTTCAAGGGCCGCACCCACGAAGAGCTGGTTGCGCTACTAAAAGAGCGTGCGCAGCGCACTCTGGGGCATCGCCGAGGCATCGTTGAGTTTGAGCCAGCGCTCCCCAAAGAGTCCATCGCCGCCAAGTGAGCGAGCGCTAGGGTCGCAGCAATACGCTGACCTTGGCGAAGACGGCTCTGGACTCGGCTTTGGGTGTGCCCGAGACGTCTGTGACCTCCGAGTAGCCTAGCCAGAACGCGGTTCCTGGGTGGTGGAGCCACGTGAGCAGCACCGATGAGAGAACCGTGGGGCCGCGCCGTGTACCGGCGTTGTGTTCCGCGAGCACACGCAGACCTAGAGGCCGTGTGAACTGCCAGGCCATGCGTGCACGCATGCGGGTCGCGTGGTCCGTGGACAGGGCGAGCTGGGGCCGAAACGTGGACAGCTGGCCGTTGAGGTCTAGGCGGATGCCTGCGTTGGGTCGCAGGGTGACGTCCAGCTCAAAATCGGAGGCGCGCGCGGGTGTCAGGGTCTCAAAGTCCAGCTGCTGCGACAGCTCCACCGTGGCGCCAGCATCAAGGACCGAGCCCAGCTGAGTGACTCCGCCGCCTGCAACGGACCACTCATCGGCGTTGACGCCTAACTCAGTACGCGAGCCTGCGAAGGACTCGGCAAACACCTCGTGCACGCCCCCCACAACGGCTGTGAAGCCACCGCCAGCGACCGTGTAGCCCTCGCCGTTTCTCTCCTCTTGGACCTGCACGTTGGCGTAGGGACGAACCGTGTTGATGGCGCCGCCTGGCTCGTAGGTGTGGTCGATGCCCACCCGTCCATAGGTCAAGCCACTCTGCGGCATGAAGCCGGTCTCTTTGCGCAGGCCGGGTGTTGTGTCTTCCAAGTACAGGTACAGCCCCGTGCCAACGCCCGTGCGTCGCTGCACCTCGAGCTGGTTGCCCATGCCCCACAGCGACTGCCCGCTGACTTCGCCGGTCCACGATTGGGTATGCGCGGCGGCCATTGTCCAACGTCCACCGAGTGGAATGGCGGTGTCGATGGACCCGAGAGAGTGCTGTCCGTCTGCACCTTCTGGATTCCATATACGTTTGTCGGCGATGGTTCCGCCTACCGTTCCGGCGGTGCCGACATCATGGGTGGCTCGGGCGAAAGAGGTCAGGGCAAGGCCGTCATCGATGTTGGTGAAGCCAGGAGTCTCGCGCTCGTGAATGGAGGAGCCGGGTGACTGGTCTAGGCCCGACAACACGCCCAGTTGCCACGGTCCAGCGCGGCCAGACAGCTTCAATCCGCCAATGGGTTCAGCCAAGGTCCGCGTGTACAGAATGTCCGCCGGGTCTTCAAAGTACTCGGCACCATCGAGAAAGAAGGGGCGTCGTTCCTGGAAGAAGAAGGCGAAGCGCTGGTTGAGAGCTGTCGGTGTGACGTCGAACTCGACCTGCGAGAAGTCGGGATTGAGTGTAGCGGCGAGACCGAGGTTCGGAGTGATGCCCAGGCGGGCGTCGAGAGAAGGTCGCACAATGTCGAGGGCTGGAGACCACGGTTTCCAGGCCATGTTGCCGCTGTCGTCACGGGCGGCGGTCTGCACGAAGGTCGTCTGCGGCAGGAGCTCAAGGCCGGTGCCGGCTTTCGGAGGCCGAAGACCCACAAGGTCCGCTGCTTGGGTGAACAGCTGCGGGTTTCCACGCTCCATTGTGGGAAAGCCGTACTTGGCGTTGTCGTGTGGAATCTTGCGCGTCAGCAAGACGCCCCAGGTGTCGCTGTCGGCCGAGTACCGCAGCGACCGCCAGGGCCAGGCAATTTCTAGAATGTAGCCGGTGTCTGTGACGCGTCCTTCTGAGCGAAAGACGGCGTCCCATGAGAACGTGACCGAGTCACCGTTGCGGCGGAAGTCTTGCTGCACACCCAGGGCGTTTAGGTAGAAGATGTAGCCGCTGCGCTCGTCCTTGAAGGTGTCTAGGTAGATACCGATCTGGTCGTCTGCATTGATGGCCTCGCGTGGGCTCACCCGTGCGCGAATGGCGTAGTCCACGTCTGTGACTTCAATAGCTGCGTACAGATACCGTTCGTCCTGAAGAAAGCGCACCTGTGTTGTTCCGGGCGGCGGACCTCCGGCAGTCGGTTGAAAGCGCATGAAGTCGGTGACGGGCTCGACTTCGGACCATGCGGCTTCGTCTAAGATGCCGTCAACGTCAATGCCCTGGGCATCTCCCACATGCACCTGCGGTGTCTGGGCGAGGGCCGACAAGCTCAGCAGGAAGGAAGACAACAGCATGCCGGCTCGTACCGCAGTCAAGCGACTCTCGCGAGTGTTGTGCAGCACGTTGTGGTGCACAGGATGCAACGTTGGGTAAGAGATGTCGGAGTGGAGGTCGCATGCGTTGCGTGAGTTTCGTCGGTTTACTTGCGGCTTGCGGCGGGTGCGGCGCAACGGGCGATGCGTCTGGCTTGGACCTGATCTCCGACCAGCCACTTGAGGGCCTCATCAACGGAGAGGCGTGGACATACACTGGCGGCGACGACGACGGGTCAGTGACGTTCAACGGAACCGTTCGCGTTGACCGGATTGATGATGACGAAATTGCCGGTGGGGTGTACGCCATTCTTGACGATGACAATCAGGTCGACGGAACCTTCACCATCTCACGGTGTGCAAGCGAATGACGGTTCGGGGACAAACACCAGGAATTGTGCTCTGTGGCGTTCTAGCTGCCGTTTCATGGGCCATTGGCGGTTCCATCCCCATGCTTGGAGTGCCCGTCGCCGCCTTGCTCCTAGGGCTGGTCTTCGGTCCCTTGGTTCGTCGCCAAGCGGTCCTTCAACAAGGCGTGCGCTTTAGTGGCACACGAGTTCTGTCCGCCATGATTGTGGTGTTGGGACTGAGTCTTGATGTGAGCGGCTTGGCCGATGCTGGACCGAGTGTGCTGGCATGGGTGACGGTTGTCACAGCGCTCGCAGTGGGACTGGGAGCCCTTGGAGCACGCGTTCTTGGCTTGTCGCGTGGCATTGGCCTGCTCATTGGCATGGGCTGCGCCATCTGTGGAACCGCGGCGATTGCTGCCGCCACGCCCCTTGTGAAGGAAGATGACGGAGACCCTGGCATTGCTGTGGCCGTCATTCATGCGCTCGGGCTGGTGATGCTGCTCGTGGTTCCGGGTCTTGCTGCGCTGTTGGGCCTCAGCGACACCTCCACTGGTGTGCTCATTGGCGGCACACTTCCGGCGTTGGGTCACGTGGTCGCGGCCGGATTTTCGCTTGGAGAGTCGGTAGGGGACTTGGCAACAGCCGTCAAGATTGGCCGTATTGGGCTGCTGTTACCGGCACTTGGCATCTTGGCAGTGCTTCTGCGCAAGCCCGGTACCTGGCCGATTCCTTGGGAAGTCATTGGGTTTGTGCTGACAGCCACTGTGGCTGCGACCGGTGTGCTTCCGGCGGCGGTTGTGGACTGGGCAGACCTGTTGGCCGACGCGCTCCTTGCCATCGCCATGGTGGGTATTGGAGCGGGCATCGATCTGTCGAAGCTGAGAGGTGCGGCACCCCGTGCACTCGCGCTGGGGGCGGTAATTCTATCGGTGCAAGTAGCATTATTCTTGCTGTGGGCCCTTCTGGCCCCGTAGCACCGCTCTACTGCCCGAACAGCGTGACCTGGGAGGCCGCTGTCCCGGGCTCGTCAGAGGAACTCCGCGCCATGGTTCACGGCGCGGGGTTCGACACACCTACCGACGAGTCGTGGTTCCCTGCGCTGCGGTGCAGGTGTTCGCTTCTCGGACTTCGTTCACGATGTAGTCGCCGGCTGACGTGCCGTCGGTTCCAACCGTGCGAGCGATGGAGCCGTTTGTGATGGCTGGAGCACAGGCGCCGGTCCACTTACCGACTGCTTCAGCTTGTCCCTTGCGGTCCTCATCACTGGCACCCCAGCAGATGTAATCGGCGATAGATGCATCTGAGCCAAAGGAACCATTGATGTACAGCATCATCTCACCGCCGGCGTCATTGTCTGCGGTGAAGCTCGTTGGCCAGGGCACTTCCGCGTAGCCGTTGGCGGGGACGACGACGCTGCCGGCATGGGACGACAGTGAGATGTACGCGAACGGCGCACAGAACTGGTGGCTGAGGCTGGACAAAGCAATGTCAGAGTCGGTGGTGTTGAACAGCTCGATGTAGTTGCCAGGATCGATCTCGCTGAAGACGATGCTTGGCATTGTCTGTGTTGCTGTTCCGCCGTCATCCAGAGGGTCCAAGTCTACGGGGCAGTCAGCAACCGCGGTGTCGGTGTCCGGATCAGTGTCGGTGTCCGGATCCGTATCGGTGTCCGTATCGGTGTCCGTATCGGCGTCCGTATCGGTGTCCGTATCGGTGTCCGGATCGGTGTCCGGATCGGTGTCCGCTTCGGTGTCCGCTTCGGTGTCCGCTTCGGTGTCCGCTTCAGTGCCTGTTCCGATGTCCGTTTCGTCGGTGTCAGCAGGACAACCAACGAGAGTGGTGGAGAGCAGCAGGATGAGAGCGGGGGTAAAAATGCGCATTGAGCTTCCGATAGTTGGGGAGAGGCGCCCTTCGTACACTGGCCAAGGGCCGTACGACAACTACGGAGATGAGCATGTCCGAGTTTTCTCGGACGGTGTGCACCGTGCTCATGGCAGATTTACGCGGTGAGTGTGACCGTGACGAGGGTGGCTACGTTCCGCAGAACGTGGCGTGAACGACCTCGTTCGGGGCTGGGCCAAGCGCATAGTCGGCGTACTCAGTCCGCTCGACGAACGGCTCGCTGAGTACGTCAACGAGGGTGTGTAGCGGCGTTAGGTTCCCCAGTACTGCCGCCTCGATCATCTGCTCAATACGGTGGTTTCTCGGAATGTACGCAGGGTTCACCGCCTGCATTGCAGCGCGTCGACTGTCCTCATCTTGGTCGAGTGCCACTCGTGAGGTCCACCGCTCGGCCCACGCGTCGAACGCCTGAGGAACGGCGAACTCGGCGCGTGCGACCGAGGCGCTGTGTGACAGACCGCGGAAGGTGCGGGTGAAGTCGGCTTCATCGTCGTTCATTACCGTCAGCAGGTCATTGACCAGGGCATCGTCATCTTCTTTGTGTGTGACGAGTCCGAGCTTGCGGCGGAACAGTGCGAGTCGGGCGCTCTCCAAGATGTCTGGGAATGCGTCGACGACGGGCTGAGCCAGGGCAACGCCGGCCTTGATGTCGGCGCCGATGAGCGGGAGCAGGGAGCGTGCCAAGATGGACAGATTCCACTGTGCGACCGGCGCTTGGTTGCTGTACGCGTAGCGTCCGCGGTGGTCGATGGAGCTGAACACTTGGTGTTCGCGAAAGTCGTCCATGAACGCGCAGGGACCGTAGTCAATGGTATCGCCGGTGACGCTGCAGTTGTCGGTGTTCATGACGCCGTGGATGAAGCCAACAGAGAGCCAGTGGGCGACCAGTTCTGCTTGCCGCTGTGCCACCGCCTGCAACAACGCGAGTGCCGGCCACTCTGCAGCCGCGGCGTCTGGGAAGTGGTGGGCAATGACGTGGTCAACGAGGGCTGTCAGACCGTCCGTGTCTTGGCGTGAGGAGAAGTATTCAAAGGTTCCTACGCGGATATGACTGCGGGCCACACGGGTTAGGATGGCGCCCGGTAAAACGCGCTGGCGTTGGATATGTTCACCCGTTGCGACTGCAGCGAGCGCCCGAGTGGTTGGAACGCCCATGGTGTGCATCCACTCGCTGATCACGTACTCACGCAGTACCGGGCCGAACCAGTTCCGACCGTCTCCGCGACGGGAGTACGGCGTTGGGCCTGCACCCTTGAGCTGAACGTCCTGAAGCACGCCGCGTTGGTCGCGCAGCTCACCCAGCAGGATTGCGCGGCCGTCTCCGAGCTGCGGAACGAAGTGCCCGAACTGGTGTGCGGCGTAGGCCATGGACAGCGGCGTAGCTGTGACCGGAATGGTGTTTCCGGCAAGAACGGCGAGTCCCTCGGCTCCAGCTAGAGCGTCTGCGTCGAGACCTAGGTCCAGAGCCAGCTCGTGGTTCACCAGTAGATACGATGGGTCGGAAACCGGCGTGGGCAGGGCTCCTTCGTACATGTGGCTTGGAAGGGAGGCGTAGCGAGCGGTAAATGGAAACTGCATTGGGAGCCTCTAGCGTAGTCCGTGCCCACAAACTGCCACCACGTGTCAGTTGTAGCGCTTAGGAGTCTCGCGGAGGTCTTCATGAGCGAGCCCATTGCCCCTGCTGTGACGTACCCTGGGGTCTACCGAACGGAGCAGGCGGCCAGTCCGTTTGAGACCAGTCTTCCGCCTGTTGGCGTGGCTGCCTTCATTGGAGCCGCAGAGTGTGGCCGCCCGTTCACACCCACCATTGTGTTGAGTGAAGAAGACTTTGAGCGTCAGTTCGTCGGTACTTCTCCACTGGACACGAGTGCGTCGTCTCTGGCCACGGCGGTTCGCGGATTCTTCGGCAATGGCGGAGAGCGCTTGGTGGTCGTTCGCTCGGTCGACCCTCTGACATCGCTGCCAGCGGGTGCCATCGTGACACCACTGCTGTCGTTCGAGGCTGCAAGCGCCGGTGTGTGGGCCAACGGACTGGTTGTTGAGCTTATCCCTGACGACGAGAACGAACTTCAGCTCACCATTGTCGAGGTTGATGCTGCTGGGACCCGGCAGGTCTTGGAGATGTGGCCCGACCTCAGCCTGATACCCGGTACGCCCAACTACCTAGACACGGTTCTGGAGCGAGACTCCGAATTTCTGCGCGTTGCTGAACGTGACGAGGGCGACCTGTTCGACGGCGTCCCCGTGGACTTGGGTGTAGACGACGGCAGCACATTGACGTTCACCTTGACTGGCGGAGACGATGGCCATGCGGATGAGGCGTCCAGTGAGGCTGCGTTGACGACCGCTGTGGACACGCTGCATCAGTACAGTGACGTGTCGTTGCTCGCGGTCCCCGGCCTGACGGATGTGTCAGACCTCACGGGCGTACTGGAAGAAGTGAACCGCCGAGACGACCTTCTATTGTTGCTAGATTGCCCGCAATCACAGGAACGGTCCACAGCGGTCAGCCATGCTCAAGCCTTTCGCTCCGCGTTCGGTCACCAGCCCAACGTGGCGTTGTACACGCCTTGGGTGGTGGTCGACAGTCCGGAGGGGTCGCGCACCGTTCCACCTTCTGGATTCATGGCCGGCGTCATTGCGCGCACCGACATCCAACGCGGCGTCTTTCATACGCCAGCCGGACTGGGCGCGTTTTTGCAGGGAACGACAAGTCTGCACGTTGCCTTCGACGACTCAGAACAAGCGCCGCTCAACGCGCTTGGCGTCAACGTCATCCGTAGCTTCCCCGACGCTGGTGTGGTTGCGTGGGGCGCGCGCACGCTTGCTGTAGCGGAGGACGGCAGCGAGCATCTGCCGGTTCACCGCATGGCTCAGTACGTGCGAAAGGCGGTTGCGTCTGGAACGGCTTGGGCGGTGTTTGAGACCCAAGGACCGCCGCTATGGACTCGCGTCAGCCAGTCGGTAGAGGGCTTTCTAAATGGATTATTTCAGCAGGGCGCCCTCGCTGGCGTGGTGGCGACCGATTCGTACCGTGTGCAGTGCGACGCCGAGAACAATCCGCCCGACCAGGTGGAGCTCGGTATTCTCACCATCATCGTTGAGTTCGCCATGTTCCGAATCGGAGCCTTTCAGACCGTCGTCATTGAGCATGTGATGGCGGACGAGTAGCCGTCCACAATCGCCCGGACAGGGCGAGCGCGATGAGCATGCCGGTGCAGCCAAGTGCCAGCGCCCAGTCTTGGCTGTGTGCCGCTGGCCGGATGAACAGGTCGGCTACGTCAGCCAACGGCGCGCTGGGGTCGATTGCTAGGTCCCAACTGTTGTAGCGATGAACCCGTCCTAGCCATACGCCGGCGCCTGCGAGCAATGCAAAGAGCGTGACCAAGGATGCCGCTAGTAGCGTGCCTACTTGTGTACGAAACCACTCGAAGACGTGCTTGAGCGACACCGCACCGGCCATCATCGCGGCCATGGCGAAGGTGCAGAACATCACGGCGTCGAAGATCTCTGCAACAGGACCGACCGGTCCCAGATGAATCAGATCGGTCACCATGTAGGCGGCATTGGGCAGGAAGGCGAGCCACAAAACACCTAGTGGAATCACCACTATTCGACGGTGTACCACCACCCCGACCGTGCTGAGAACGAGGGGAATCCATGCGAGGGCCAGGTTGAATGGCAGGTACATGAACCAGGTCGGCGGTGCCCATGATGCGCGTATGACGAACAAGGCAACGGCAGTTGCGGATAGAACAATCGGGGCAATGAGGGACCAGGTCAGGTCGGTTGCTGAGGGGCGCACGTCTTTCTCCAGCACCCGATGTAGCCGACGCGATGGGTACTGACTGTGCAGGGTCTCTGCAGAGCGAAACGAGGTGACTACAGCAGCTCAAGAACCTCGATGTACCGCTCGCGCTTGCCAATCCAAATCTCGACCTCGTCACCGAGATGAGCGCCAATCATGGCGCCGCCGACGGGAGAAATGGGCGTGAGGATGACCACGGTGGTGCCGTCCACATCAATCTTTCGTCCGCCGCCATCTGGCAGCATTAGCCACCAGGCTTGGGTGCCGTCGTCGTCTACGTGGACCAGACTGCTGATGGCGACGTGCTTGGTCTGAACAATGATGTCCTGCTCGAACCAAGAGACCAAGCGCCTGAGGGCGCCGACTCGTTCGGCTTGACCGCGTGCCAGGTACGAGGCTTCGGTGGCCCGTGTGTCGTACTTTCCTTCGGACTTGCTCTCACTGCTTGTGGCTTCGGCTGTTGCGAGTGCTGCCATGCGCTCCACGCCGTCGAGCTCTACGGCGAATGCTTTGGCCACGGCTGTCATGACGTCTTTGCGGTTCATGACAGATCCCGGGGTGCTGTGGCCAAGGCGAGGGCCGCATGCCCGACCTGCTTGGCCAGTGCGGTGGTGTCCGCGCTTGTGTCGAGAGAGGCCACCATGCCGTCGAGGTGCAATATCACCGTGCCGTGGACTAAGGCCCACACGTTGAGCGTACGCTGAAGGGAGCCCGCAGCACCGGATGCCGCCGCAATACTGGTGCGCAGGGCTTGGAAGGCTTGGGTGGCGGACGACTCAAGGTCTGCGTCGCCAACGTCGATAAGCTGGGGTTCGAACATCACCCGGTAGTGGCCGGAATGGGCAATCGCGAAGGACACATAGGCTCCAGCGACCGCTCGCAGTCGGTCTTCGGGGTGTGCATGTGTCTGGGCGTCGAGTGCCTGGTTGAGGGTTGTGAAGCCCTCTTTGGCGACGGCGGCCAACAGCGCCTGCTTGTTCGCGAAGTGGTGGTAGGGCGCGCCCGGACTGACTCCGGCTTGCCGGGCGACGGCGCGAAGACCAGGTTCTTCACCGGCTTTGATCAGCAGAAGTGCTGCGTTTAGCAAAGAGTGTCTAAGGTCGCCAGGAAAGGCATGTCCGGGTCCGCGAGTGGCCATGTGGGCTTGTGTCCTGTTCCGGTGACGTTGGCAATGGCCGCGCTTGCAGGGGCCTGTGAATGTGGCCTGCACAAGACTAGTCGAAATGCTCCTGGAAGTGGACTGGGTTTGTCTGCGGCCTCTGTCCGGGTGAGTCGACAGGAGGTATGGCGGCACTTTGGGGGTGCCGATTGCACGACGTTATGCTTAATGACCTGGCGATTGTTACGGTTGTGGCTGCACTTGTTGGCATGTTGATGCGTCGTCTGGGCCAACCCAGCATTCTTGGCTACCTGCTCGCCGGACTCATTGTGGGTCCGTACATTCCCATTCCATTGTTTGCGGACCCCCATCGCATTGAAGAGCTCGCGGAAGTCGGCGTGGTTCTCGTCATGTTCGCGGTTGGACTTGAGTTCCGTATAAAGCGTTTGCTGGAGATTCTACCCGTTTCTGGCCTGACTGCCGGGTTCCAGATTGGTGCCTTGTCATGGGCGGGATTCACCGTGGGCTCGGTGCTCGGCTGGGACACAACCGCCAGTGTGTGTCTCGGTGCCACGATGGCCATCTCGAGCACCATGGTGGTCAGCGCTGTGCTGCGCGATACCCCCGTCGATCCTGACGTTCGCTCCCATGTCTTTGGAATCCTGGTGGTTCAGGATGTGGTCGCGATTGTGCTGCTCGCATTGGTCACTACACTGGCCTTAGGCGAGACTCTCAGCACGCAGTCCGTCGCATTGATGATTGCCCAGCTTGCCGGCGCGGTGGTCGTCATGCTTGTGGGCGGCTTGTTGGTGCTGCCCAGACTCATTCGCTTTGCCCTGACCCAGTCGGACTCCGAGTCGCTGGTGGTCCTCGTTGCGGGTGCCGCGTTTGGTCTGGCTATGGTCGCGGATTTGTCTGGCTATTCGGTGGCCCTTGGCGCCTTCATCTGCGGTATCGCCGTGGCCGAGTCGGGCAAAGGACATGAGGTCGAACACGCTATCGAGCCGCTGCGGGCGCTGTTCTCGGCCATCTTCTTTGTGTCGATTGGCATGTCTGTGGACCCAGCCGTGTCCTGGCGCAGCTTGCCGTTGGCGGCGATGCTCTGCGTGGTTGTTGTCGGCATGCAGCTGTTCTCCGTGACGCTCGGAACGGTGCTGACGGGCCACAGCATCCGCAAGGGCATCTACTCGGGTCTGGCGCTCGGTCAGGTCGGTGAGCTGTCGTTCATTCTGGCTACGATTGCGATTGGCGGCGGTATTTTGCCGGCTGAGACGCTTCCGGCGCTGGTCACCGTTGCCACGGTCACGGCCTTTACAACACCCCAATTCCTGGGGCGCGGACTGTTGCTCATCGACGCCGCAGACCGCTGGACGCCCGACTGGGCGCATCGACTATTGGTGAACTACCAAGGGTTCATTCGTCGCATGCGAACAGCGAAGGATGGTCCTTCGGTTCGGCAGCCACTGACGGCGCTGTTGCTCGATTGGCTGGCGCTGATTGTGCTGTTTGTCACCCACCACACCCTGTTGCCGCACATTCCAGCGTCCTACGTCATTGGTGTGGATGTGGCGACAGTGCTCCTGGCCGTCCCGTTCTGCATTGGGCTGGTTCGAAGCGGACTGCGACTCGCGGCTGTGGTTCGGCTGCTCGCGCGCAGCATCCGCGGTGCGTCTGGGCGTACAACCCCGGTTGAAGCCTTAGTGTTGGTGGCTGTTGTCTTGGGTGTGGGCCTGCCAACGCTGGCGCTCTTGCGTCCGTTTGTCCGGGGTCCGTGGGTGGAGACCATCTTCTTGACCGCAGTGCTCGGTGCCTTGGTCGTGCTGGGTCTTGTGTTGCGACGGACACCGCTGACGTACACCTCGGGTGTGGTGCTCGTCGCACAGAACCTCGCCCGTCATGTACAGGGAGATCAGGTCGATACCAACGTCTCACGCGCGCCGGCTACAGTTGACGTGGGAACACTCGCAGACCTGGACGTGGAGATGTGGGAAGTCACAGAGAGGGCGCTCACGGTGGGCAAGACCCTCGCTGAGCTGGACCTGCGCTGCCGCTCTGGCGCTACGGTTGTAGCGATCGGTAGGCCAGGCCAGACCGTCACACTGCCAACCGGCCATGAGGCCCTTCAGTTGGGCGATGTCGTGGCCTTGTCGGGCTCTCCGGCGGCGCTGCTTCGCGCCAAGTCTGTGCTGATGGGCGGCGAGGCAGCGTAGTCCGGACAGGTTTTGGCTCGCCCACGGGGTACACCCCGCTTGGAGCGTGACGCATGGACTACTTGCAGGTAAATCGGACCGCGTGGGACGCTCGAACGGCGGTCCATGTTGAGTCCACGTTCTACGATGTTCCTGGGTTTCTCTCGGGTCAGACATCCTTGCGGGAGATTGAGCTTCGCGAGCTGCCGGACGTCAGCGGCAAGACTCTGCTGCATCTGCAGTGCCACTTTGGCTTGGACTCGCTGTCTTGGGCACGCCTGGGGGCGAACGTCACTGGGGTAGACCTGTCTCCGGCGGCGGTTGAGCAAGCTTGGGCATTGAGCAACAAGACAGGCATCGCAGCCACGTTTGTCTGTGAAGACGTCTACACGTTCGGTGAGTCGACGACCGCTCGCTATGATGTGGTGTTCACGTCCTACGGCACCGTCTGTTGGCTTCCAGACATTGAGCGCTGGGCTCGCGCTGTGGCGAACTGCCTGGAATCGGGCGGCGTGTTCTACATGGCCGAGTTTCATCCCGTGGTGGACCTCGTCACGGGGTACTCCTACTTCCATCAGGAACATCCTGACGTCGAAGACGAGAGCACCTACACCGAGAACAGCGGGTCGGACGTCACTACCGTTGCCGTGTGGAGCCACCCCTTAGGCACCGTGATTACCGCGCTGATTGCAGCCGGCATCGAGATTGTGCACGTTCACGAGTTCCCGTTCAGCCCGTATGACTGCTTCACCGGATTGGTGGAGCGTGACCCCGGTCGTTTCCGCCTCGACCATGGCGGGCAAGATGTGCCGCTTGTGTACAGCATCAAAGGAATCAAGCGATGACAGACCCACTCGTAGTTCTTCGCGACACCTTCGGCTTCTCACAGCTACGCCCTGGCCAGGCGGCGGTGATTGACAAGCTGCTTGCCGGACAGTCCGTGTTGGCGGTCTTCCCAACCGGTGGTGGCAAGAGCCTATGCTACCAGCTGCCCGCGTTGATGATGGAGGGCTTGACTGTGGTGGTCTCTCCCTTGATTGCGCTGATGAAGGACCAGATTGATTTTCTACAGGGTCGAGGCGTGCCGGCGGCTCGGCTGGACTCGTCGCTAGACCTTCAGACCTATCGCCAGGTGTGGGACGACCTACGCGCAGGTACGACCAAGCTGCTGTACGTGTCTCCAGAGCGCTTCCAGAATGAACGGTTCATGGCCCGACTGAAGGACCTGAACATCTCGCTCATGGCGATTGATGAGGCCCACTGCATCTCGGAGTGGGGGCACAACTTTCGCCCGGACTACCTGAAGCTTGCAGCGATTCAGAAGCAGCTGGGCGTGGGGCGGATTCTAGCCCTCACCGCGACCGCCACACCGGCGGTTGCCACAGGCATCTGTACCGCCTTCGACATTGCAGAAGCTGACTTTGTTCACACGGGATTTCACCGTCCGAACCTGTTCTTGCGCATGACGCCGGTGACCGCCAGCCAGCGGGACAGCCACTTGCTGGGGCGACTGTCGCACCACTCTGCTGGGGCGACCATTGTCTACGTGACGTTACAGAAGACCGCCGAGCGTGTGGCCAAGCTCCTGTCCAACGCCGGCCACACCACCCGCGCCTACCATGCAGGCATGGACACAGACGACCGGACTGCGGTGCAAGAGTGGTTCATGGCGTCCGAAGCCGGTGTTGTTGTTGCGACCATCGCCTTTGGTATGGGTATTGATAAGTCCAATATCCGCTACGTCTACCACTACAATCTGCCCGGCGCGCTCGAGAACTATGCACAAGAGATTGGGCGTGCGGGACGAGACGGTGAGCCATCTGTCTGTGAGCTGCTCGCCTGTCCAGATGACGCCGTCACCCTGCAGAACTTCTCGTACGGTGACACGCCGTCGCAGGACAATGTGCGCAGCTTTGTGACCGAGCTGCTGTCTCTCGGCGAGCGCTTTGACGTGTCTCGCTACCAGCTGTCCCGTCGCCACGATATTCGTACGCTCGTGGTTGCAACGCTGTTGACCTACTTGGAGCTCGAAGGGGTGCTGGCGTCTACGTCACCGTTCTACGACACCTACAAGTTCAAGCCCGCGCGCAGCTCGGCCGAGATTCTGGCGCGCTTTAATCCGGAGCGAGCTGACTTCTTGCGACGCGTGCTGTCCTGCTCCAAGAAGGCGCGTCTGTGGTTCAGCATTGACCTGACCGAGTCTGCGGAGAGATTGGGCGAGCCCCGGCAGCGACTAGTCTCGGCTCTGGAGTTCTTGAAAGACGAGGGAGAACTTGAGCTGAAGGTCAGTGGTGTGCGTCATGGGTACCGGGTCGCGACCCGTCCAACAGACCCGGAACAACTCGTCCAACGCCTGCACCAACGTTTCGCGGACTCTGAAGCGCGAGACATTGACCGGATTGCCAACGTGCTGGCCTTGGCCGGTCAAGACACCTGCGTCACTGGCGCACTGCTCGGCTACTTTGGTGAAGACCTGGACGGCCCGTGCGGACACTGCGACCGCTGCCTGGGCGAAGACATCCCGAACATGCCCGAGCGTCAGCCTGTGCAGTTCACCGGGTCGCAAGAGCAAGCCATTCAGGCCGTGTGTAGCGATTCTTCGCGTGCTCTGGAGAGTCCCCGCCAGCGCGCTCGCATGTTGTGTGGCTTGAGCTCGCCAGGAGCGGTGAGCGGCAAGCTGCGCAAGCATCCCGCGTGGGGTGTGCTTGGGCATGTGCCGTTTGATGAGGTCTTGGCGCGGGTCTAGCGCAGCCAGATGGCGCTGGAGCCGGTCTTGCCTGTGCCTGCGGTCCCTCCGCCGCCGGCGTCATCCACATAGTTTCCCCACTATAAATACATGGTTCGGCCACCTTGAACGTCGCACTCGTTGGTGTCGTAGTCTCTGTAGGAGCCGGAGTGGATGGAGTGCACGAACGCATCCCCGTTGTGGTTGATGCAGGTGGTCGTGTCGGCCACGCCGTAGCCAGTCGGAAAGGTATCTCCCCAGCTAGTTCCTAGGCTATTTCGCAGTGTGTACTGCGTGGCTGAGTACGTACCACCGCCGTCGATACGGGTGAGTGTGACCGCTACGCAGGGGCCTGCGACCGTGGCCCAGTTTGGGGCGTAGTAGGAGTGGTTGGCGAAGGTCACGGCGCTTGGCGTAGGAATGTTGAACTTGTAGGCGCGGTCGTAGGCGGTCAGGTCACCGGTAAGGCGCGTCTCGTCGTCGATTTCCATGCCGATGGCCATCTCGGTTGAGGCTTGTGCGAGTGCCACCGCTTCAATGGCGCCCGACCCGGCTCCGCGATTTCGCGGCTGGAAGTTGCCGCCGCCGCAGCGCAGCGACCGATGACTGTTGTTGGTTCCGCCTGTGCTGACCGACCCTGTGAAGGCATGCGAGACGAGGGTCCAGCCGCCACCGTCGGTGGTCATGTCACACCACGTGCGAACCGGCGTGTCCCCGGTTGGGTTGATCCAGTACAACCCGCTTACGGTGACACCACTGTCGTGCAGGATTTTGCAGCTAAATGCCGCGGTCTCTTCGCTGGCTCCAGTCCCAGAGGGGACAGCGATACCCGGGACATCCGTGAGCTTTGACCGGGGAGCGAGCGTGGTGGTGTTCACAATCACTTCCAGCCAGACATCGCCTGAGACATCGGCGGCATCCAAGCGATTGCCACTGTCTTGTCCGAGAACGACCGCGTAGTACCCGTCCGACAGGGTGATGCCGGTGAAGGCCTCGCTGTGCAGCTCGACTGCGGAGGGCGTGTCGGCAGTGCTGTCGTCAAGGAGGCGGAGCGTGATGGTGTGGGTGCCGTTGTAGGGATTGCCCGTTGCGTCCAACAGTCGACCTTGGTGGGCGAGCTCAATGTCGGCGGCGGCGGCGGTTGACGACAGGAAGAGAGCGAGAGTGAGTGTACGAAGCATGACAATCCCCGATGATAGACGTGCAGAGTACCGTATTGGGTGCCGTTTAGGGGATGCGCTTGGGCTGGCGTCAGGCCGACCTCATCCGACGTTGCGCCCAAGCACTTTCAGGCCTTCCACCAAGACCAGCGAGCCCAGTCCGGCGAGTACGGCGACGCCCGTCAGGGCCAGCGGGACCGCCACGAAGTGCAGAATCCCGTTGAGTCCGGGTAGGTAGGTGACACCGACGACGCCTGCCAATGCGGCGGCTGCAATCCAAGGAAACACTGGATTGTAGGTCTTCAACAGCGCCCATGCCGACCGGTCCCACGACCGGTTGGCCAAGATGAGTCCAACATTGCTGACCATCAACGCCATGAAGGTCAGGCTGCGCACAGAGTCGGACGAGTCGGGAAAGCGAGCGGAGGCCCATGCGAAGACGACCAGCACGACTGCGAGCACCACGAGTCCTTGGAGGACCGAGCCAATAAGGATGCGACGGTCGATCATAGTCGCGTCGCGGGCTCGCGGCGGACGGTTCATGTTGCCCGGCTCTGCGGGCTCCGCTTCGAACACCAGAGAGCAGGCCGGGTCAATGATGAGCTCGAGCATCACAATGTGAACGGGTAGGAGCGCTGCGGACCAGCCGGCGACGGCTGGCACAATCGCTAGCCCAGCAATGGGTACGTGGATGGCCAGGATGTAGGCCATGGACTTCTGGAGGTTGTCGAAGATACGCCGGCCTTCGCCCATGGCGACAACCAAGCTCCCGAAGTCATCGTGGACCAAGACAACGTCGGCAGCCTCGCGGGCGACCTGTGTGCCGCGCTGTCCCATGGCGACACCAATGTCCGCGGCCATGAGTGCTGGGGCGTCGTTCACACCATCCCCAGTCATCGTCACAATCTCGCCGGATGCCTGGAGAAGCTGAACAATGCGCAGCTTGTCTTCGGGGACAATGCGTGCGGCGACATGGGTTGTTGCGAGGCGGGCGCCGAGAGCCTCGTCGTCCAACGTGCCCATGTCGGACCCTCGAATGGGGAGTGACTCGGGAAGGCCCGCAGACTTGGCGATTGCCAAGGCCGTCTCGGGGTAGTCGCCGGTGATCATCATCACCCGAACCCCGGCGCTGTGGCACTGGGCGATAGCCTCTGGAACCTCGTCCCGCAGCGGGTCTTCGAAGGCTACGAGCCCATCGAATCGGAACTCGAAGTCGTGTTGAATTGTGGGCAGCGTGTCTGAATGATGGTCGGCGTGAGCAACACCCAGCACCCGCCATCCACGGCTTGCTAGTGCTTGGGCTTTGGCCACTCCCTGCGCTGTCTCATGGTCGCTGAGGTGGCACAGATCGAAGATGGCCTCGGGCGCGCCCTTCGCTGAGACGCGGTGTCCGGGCTGACCTTCGGGGGTCGACCACGCTCGGGTCATGGCGAGAAGCTCTGGCGTCAGCGGATACTCACGTCGCAGGGCCCAGTCGGGGTGCAGGTGTTCGGTACCGCTCAAAGCTGCTTGCCCGAGCGCGTGTAAGGCGACCTCCATGGGGTCGGTGGGGTCCACAGGACTGGCCAAGATTCCGTTCTCCACGATGCCGTGCACGTCTTCGGCCATGGGCGTTGTGTCGTCCGACATCCAGGTGCCCTGGGGCGACCACAAGGCGCGGACCCTCATCTGGTTCTGGGTGAGTGTGCCGGTCTTGTCGCAGCACAACACGGTGGTTGAACCCAGTGTCTCGATTGCGGCCATGCGCCGGGTCAGCACCCCCTGTTTGGACAGGCGCCTGGCTCCGAGGGCCAGGAACACGGTGAGTACCACCGGGAACTCCTCGGGCAGAAGCGCCATCGCTGTGGCGAGTCCGCTCAAGATGCCTTGTGACCAGGCGCCTCGGGTCAGTCCGTAGATGAGCGTCACGGCGACCGCGAGAACGAGCGCTCCTGTTGCGACAACCCGCACGATTCGCCGTGTCTCCTCCTGCAGATGACTGCGTCCTGGGCTCAGCTCGGACAGGGCGGCTCCAATGCGACCCATCTCTGTCTTCAAGGCGGTTGCGCTCACCTCGACCACGCCCTGGCCGCGAACCACCAGGGTTCCGCCAAAGACGAAGGGGGTGTCCTCGCCTCCGGGGCGTTCCATGGGGACAGCGTCTGAGGTTCGCGCAACCTTTCGGACCGGGACGGACTCGCCGGTGAGTAGGCTCTCGTCTACAGCCAGACTGGTTCCGTCGACCAAGCTGCCATCTGCCGGCACCCGCTGGCCCTCGCTGACCACGATGAGGTCGCCACGCACCACCTGTGTCGTGGAGATGGTGAGTCGCTCTCCGCCGCGGATGACCACTGCATGGGGCTGAGAGAGGTCGCGCAGTGCGTCTAGAGCGCGCTCGGTACGACGCTCTTGAATGACGGTGATGCCAATAATCACCGCAACAAAACCCAAGAGCATCAGGGCTTCTTGTGGGTCGCCAATCGACAGGTATAGGGCGCCTGCTGCAATCAGGAGCAGGAACATCGGTTCGCGGACCACCTCCAGAATGATTCGCAGCAGTGTGCGTCGCTCTGGGCCTGGAAGGGTGTTTGGCCCCTCAGAAGCGAGGCGTGCCTCGGCCTCTGACGTACTGAGACCGGTCATCGTTGGTTGGGTTTGCATGACCAGTGGGATGCAAGATGAGTGCCACGTGGCACTGGAGCGCAGTCGGTCGTGCGGCGTGCTCTGAGGCCCGCTGTGGGCGGGAGTTCGTGCGACAGCGCGTGTTGAACCCATGCGACCCATGTGTGATTTGCCCCATCCGCCTGGGAATAATCACGCAGATACTGCGGACCGGACATCGGTGGTCGCGCACTCTCAACGACACCCCACAATGCCCGTGCTCACGGCTTGTCGGTCGCTTTGTTACAGAGTGCCTTAGGGGACTCACCGGTCGTCTGCTTGGACACTGAAGGACACCAGATGACCCACACACCCTTCGCCCCGCGCTGCACACAGTGTGGCAACGCCTGTGAGACGTCGCACTACGACCCTGTCCCACTCAAGTGTCCACGCGGCCACTGCTTTGAAGGCAGCTGGCCCACTCACGGTGAGAGTCGCTCGACCGTGCTGTCGTGGCGCTCGCTTCTGCGTGGCGACTGGCGGGCTGTCTGGCTGGCGCGTGGCGTGGGCGGCCCAATGGTGGTCGATGCCTGCCCAAAGTGTGAGCGTCCGGTGACTCTCGATGCCGATACCGAGCTGTCCTACGGCTGCACGCACTGTGGAAAGCGCTCAACGATTTCTGCCGGTGAGGGGGTTCTCGACCTGCTGCCGGAGTCGACGGTGCACAAGCCCATGTGGAGCTTCTTCAACAGCGAGGTGACCATTGGGCCGTTCCTGCACCGTGGCTCCGCGTCAGCCGTCTCGTGCCCGTCGTGCGGCTCTCCCGCAGGCTCGGTGGACGGTCGGGGGGAGTGCGACAACTGCCACACCACGCTCCTTGCACTGACCAGCTGTGGTCAGCGCTTCGTTTCTGGGGTCCGCGTCACGGGAGTACACGAAGGCACGCGGCTCAACGGTTGGATGCCTGTGTCCGAAGGTCTCGACTACTTCGAACGCTACCGGCGCTACGTTCGGCGGTCGCCTATCGCGACCCTCGGCGCACCTGTGTCTGTGCTGGTCTTCGTCCTGTGTGCTCCGTTCTGGATTCTGTTGTTTGTGGTGGGCGGCCTGGGGGCGCAGTTCTTCGATACGCTCGCCCGCTTCACCGGCTCGGAGTTCCTACACAGTGTGTCGGTGGCGTGGATTGCAGGCGGCTTTGCGGGCTGGGCCACGGGATTCATCTGCATTGCCGTGACAGGCGTTGGCATCACCGCGCTGCCCATTCTCTTGAACGCCATCATCCGGCGCCGGCTCGGAATGCACCGCCCGCCGAAGGTCCACAAGCTGCCGCAGTGACGAGCTCACCGTTGAGCACGGCCTGTTCAACACCGCCGTTCGTACACTGTTGGAAGGGGACTCGTAGCCACTGATTTTCCGCGAAAAACCTCTAGCCACGGCTGCGCCTGTGCGTACTTCAAGTCTGGAGGAAAGACCCCATGACTAGTAAAGAATCGAGCGAATCCGCATTCGGTCAAATGGCTGACGAACTCAAGCTTCAGGTCCATCTGGCAACGATGGAGCTGGGTGAGGCGAGCGAGCATGAACCCGACATTCAGAAGGAAGCTTCTGCACTCGCGCGCATGCGAGACAAGTTCCGCTTGCAGATTCACCTAGGTGAGATGGAAGCCAAGGAAGAATGGCACCATGTTGAAGAGCGCTGGCGTCACTTCATCCAGCGCACCGTCCGGCCGAAAGCCAAGGACGCCGCCGACAGTGTTGAGGACTCCACCAACGACCTCCTCGGCAAGATTCGGCACGCCTACAAGAGCCTCAGCACCAAGGAGGCGGCTCCTCCTACTGAGGAGTGACCCGTCTTCACAGGTTGCGTGACGGACTCCGGGCCCCTTACTTCTGGGTGGCCCGGTGGTTCGGGCGTTGCGTCTGCACCACGGCAATGCCGTGCTCGTCGGTCGCCGGCTCGGCTGAAGGTCCAGTAATTACTGGCGTTCAACGGGGGTAGTGTCGCCTACGTAATTCACGCTAGAACCGCGCAAAGGTTCGCCGGAATGGGGCGGCTGGCCTACACTGCCGCTTCCTCGACACGCGGTTGAAACGTCATGCGACACCTGTCCCTCTTCTTGACTCTCTGTGCCCTCAGCGCCGGCTGCTCAACCACGGAACCCTGTGTAGACGCGGATGGTGACGGCGTCTGTGCAATGGACGACTGCAACGATGGTGACGCGGAGCTGTCCACCCTAGACGTCGACCAAGACGGTCAGTCGTCGTGTGATGGCGACTGCGATGATGCCGACCCTATGGTCAACGGACTCGATGCCGATGCTGACGGTGTGTCCACCTGTGACGCTGTTCCGGATTGCGACGACACCGATGCCCTCGTCCACCCCCTAGATGCAGACAACGACGGTGTGTCCACCTGTGACGCCGTTCCCGACTGTGACGACACGTCTGCCGCGCGCTCTCCACAGCTTGTTGAGGTGTGCGGAGACGGCATCGACAACGACTGCTCTGGATTTGACGACGACCTCGACGCTGACGGTGATGGCGACTCCACGGTCGCCTGTGGCGGAACGGACTGTGATGACCGCGACCCTCGCGTGTCCGGAGACACCTTCGAGGACTGTACGGATGGTCTAGACAACGACTGCTCCGGCCTTGCAGATGACGCCGATGTTGAGGCCTGCGACTGCCCAGACCCTGACAATGACGGCTACCGCTGTGACGACGTTGACGATGTCAGTCCCGACTGCGGCGCCATTCGAACAGACGCTGACCTGGACGGTGTGTGCGCAGACAACGACGTGGATGACCGCAATCCCGAGTGTGGCCGAACGGACATCGACACAGACAACGATGGCTACTGTTTCGACCGAGATGCGGACGACAACAACCCGAACTGCTTCACCACCGGCATTGACGAAGACGCGGACGGCTTCTGCACCGAGACCGACACTGACGACCGCAACGCCACCTGCACAATCAGCGAAGACACCGACAACGACGGCGTGTGCGACGAGCAGGACACCGCCCCCAACGACCCCCTGTGCTTCAGTTCCACCATCGATTCAGACGCCGACGGGTACTGCCAAGAGACAGACTCCGACGACAGCAATCCCGGCTGCCAGACCAGCACCATAGACGCCGACGAAGACGGCGTGTGTGACGAAAACGACTGCGATGATGACGCCATCTTCGGTTGGACGTGCAGCGAAGGCTGTCAGACCTGGTACGGAGACGCAGACAATGATGGGTTCGCGTCAACGCAGACCGTCTATGAAGGGTGCAGGATCAGTCCCCAGTGGCGTAGCGTTGTGGAGGTGGAAGACTGCGATGACTCCAACCGTTTCGCCAACCCAGGGGACTATGACGGCGACGGCGTGACCTCGTGCGACGCCGACCCGGACTGCCGCGACACCGACCCCACCTCGTTCCCGGGTGCGACCGAAATCTGTGACGGCATCGACAACGACTGTACCGGACAAGCAGATGACGGCTTCACAGACGACGACGGCGATGGTCTCGTTGGCTGCGAAGACGTCTGTCCAACCGCCGCATTGCCCGTCGCCCAGTCCATCACACTCACCTACATGGGTTTCGCCTGCTCCTACCAAAAGTCCAACTTTGATGGTGGCTTCTGCTCCAACTTTGCGCCCACAACGCCCGTGGCCATGCCCAGTGTTTCCGTCAACGGCGTGCACGTCGGGACACTGCCTAGTCAAGAGCTAGGCTGCTACGGTCAACAAGGCGTCCGACCCCCAGTATCGGCCACCTTCCCAATCCCAGACGGCGTGTGGACCGACTCCACCACTCCGATGGATGTCCAAGTCACGGGCATTCCACAGACCGCCCTTGGCGACTGTTCGTCGGTCCCACTGGGCTCTGGCAAGATTCAGATGACCGGCTGGGTCGACGTGGAGCTCGACTACGGTGACGAGGCCGAACCCGTCGACCGCTGCCTGTATGCGGCGTCGGGAACGAGCTGTGGCGCGTCCTACAGCAACGCCAACACCTCCGCCTGTGGTCGACCACGATTCTTCTTCGGTGGCAACTCTGGCGTTCCAAACTCCGAGTGTCCGGCACAGAGGACCTCGCGCGTGTTCTACAGCGAGGTCAACGGCGACTCCGATGGCGACGGAACCCCCAACCTGTGCGAGGACTGTCCGTTTGACGGCGACCGCTCGCCAGACTTGCTGGAGCAGTGCGACAACGGCGTAGATGACGACTGTGATGGCCTGACGGACGGCCTGGACGACGACTGCTGCCTGGGTGTTGACACCACATTCGACGAAGGCGACGACTGTTTTGATAGCGTGGACAATGACTGCGACGGCTTGGCCGATGGCCTTGACCCAGACTGCGCGGGCTCGGCCTGTGATGCTGCCGCAGTTCCGGCCACACTCGCGCTGTTGCGGGGAGATGTGCTCGTCTCTGGCAGCATCAACGCCTGTAATGCGGGCCCAGCCCCCGGCATCTGCGAGACAGACGCGACCACCGCGATGGCCTGGCTGGCCGTTCCCATCCTAGACCCCGACTCGCTTGGGTGGTCGCTGGAGCTCTGTGCGCCGGATGCCAGCGCGGTCATTGAGCAGCAGACCGCGTGTGTCGATGGAGAGTGCCTTCCGCGAGACCGTGGATGCTACGTGGCGAGCGGTGTTGGAAGCACCACGCGGACCTTTGGACTCGGCAGCACCGGGAGCACGTGTGAGGTCGACTACACCCTGGAACTGACCAACGCTGGAGGTGAGCAATGAGCCGCCTGACTGTTCTATTCATGCTCTCCCTATTCGCGTGCGGAACTCCAGAAGAAGAGTGCGGAAACGGCATCGATGACGATGGAAACGGCCTGATCGACTGCCTGGACAGTGTCTGCTGGGGCGAAGAGTGTGCCGAGGACTGCCGTACTGAGACGGACGAAGACGGCGATGGCGACGCTGGCTGTGCAGACTCCGACTGTGTCACCGCTCTATGCGAAGAAGACTGCTCCAACGGCGTAGATGACGACGGTGATGGCAACGTCGACTGTGCCGACTCGGCCTGCTTTGGCAGCGCATGTGACGAGGACTGCGCCACCCAACTCGACGAAGACGGCGATGGTGCCGCGGGCTGTGCGGACTCGGACTGTTTCGGAGACGCCTGTGACGAGCGCTGCAACACCGCGGGTGATGAAGACGGTGATGGTGCCGCGGACTGCCTGGACTCCGACTGCTGGGTTCCGGGCGGAGAGTGCGCTGAAGTGTGCGACACCGAGACGGACGAAGACGGCGACGGCGACGTGTCCTGTGCGGACTCTGACTGCTTTGGTGCGGCCTGTGCTGAGGACTGCTCCACGACCGCAGATGAAGACGGTGACTCGCTCCTTGGCTGTGCCGACGACGACTGCTGGGTAGCCGGCGGACTGTGTGACGAGGCGTGCGATAGCCCCGGCGACGAAGACGGCGACGGCCTAGCGGACTGCGCAGACTCGGACTGCTTTGGGTCGGCCTGTGCCGAAGACTGTGACGCTGCCACGGACGAAGACGCGGATGGTGCCGCTCAGTGCGCGGACTCCGACTGTTGGGGCCCAAGCTGTAGTGAAGTCTGTGACTCGCCTGGAGACGAAGACGGCGACGGCCTGGCGGACTGTGAAGACTCCGACTGTGTCGGCAGTGCTGCCTGTCTGGAGGCCGCGTGCAACGATGCAGAGGACAACGATGACGACGGCCTCGTGGACTGCGCAGACGACGACTGCTGGGGCAACGGCTGCTCTGCGGGTGTAGCCACTCTGTCCGGTCCACTGACTGTAGAAGCCTTGTTCTCGTCCGAGGTGTTGACCACCAGCACGGGTGCATCCAGCTCGTGTACCGGAGTGCCCATCAGTGGCACTGAGAGGGCACGTCGCTTCGTCTGGGAAGACGTATACGGGACGGTCGCCTACACGGGCGCCAACGGCGACACCGTCAACTGCGAGTTCGGCTTTGACCGCGCCGTGCTGCGCGAGGTGTTCAATGCGGATGGGTTGGCCAGCCGAACGTTGGGGAGAGCCCAAGTGGACTTCTCGCCTGCGTGTACGATTGTACGCCCAGCAAGTGCGTTCTTACCGAATCTTCAGTTTGAAGACGACTTCAACGTGGTGACTATCGCCGGCAATCCGTGGCTGTCCGTGCCCACCGACATCATCGCCTCGACCTTCACCAGCGCCTACACCTACCCCGGGTCTGTGGGCACGTCTTTCACCTCGTGTGCGTCGCGGCGGCAGACCTACCTAGGTGGTGGAACCGAAGATATTGCGCCGGCAGCTGGGTACATCCAGGCGTTTGATGACGGTCCAAGCTTCTGAGTCGTCTACAGCGCACGCCTCCGGAGACTCACCCGCAGATTTTCGTTGGCCATGAAGAGGTCGCCGTCGAGGGACGGTCCGCCGGTTCCGCCGAGCTGATGGGCGTAGTACCCGTTTTCCACGGGGAGTGTCTGGGTGTCCGTCCACAGAGACGAGCCACCGGTCTCGGCGTCGTACAGCGTGAAGACAGCTCATAGGGACCGTTCAGGGGGCCCCCGGCGGCGTCGAGCAGACGGCCTTGGTGCTGGAAGGACATGGGCACGCCTGCGTGGGCGGCGAGTGTGACGAGCAGAGCAATCATGGCGGTCCCCGGGGGACTTCAGGGTACCACTTGGAAAATAGAGCTGTCGCCTGAGCGCATGTCTCGGGCCATGGCTACGTTGGACAGCTCCACGCCTCTGTGTTGGTGTGGTCACCTAAGACGCGTCCGAGCATTGCGTTGGTCTTAACTACGTAGAGGGGGCCTGCCGGTGTGGGCAATGTGGGGCGTCCAACAGTGCCTCAGTCCAGTTCCCAAGCTGACCACGGCACAGGAACCACGGTGAACGGGTCAGGCGTAGAGCCGGCCACGTAGGCGATTGGCTGGCCGTTTCCTACGTAAAGGGTGTCCCCAATGGGCTGAACGTCGGACACTCCGCCGGCCAGGGGCACTTCGTAGAGCGTGCTGTGGGTCCAATCGCGTCCGTGGGGGACGAGTCGGATGAGCTTTCCTGGAAACGAGACATACAGCGCATCACCATGCCAGAAGATGCCGTCGGCACCCCCCGTGAGGCCATCACGAAAGGCCCCACCCTCAAAGGTCATTTCGATGGGTTCGTTGGGGGCATCCAAGTACACAACCGCTAGGCGTGCTGGCGCGTAGTTCCCAATGATGACCGCGGTTTCGTCCGGCGTCATCGCCACACCATTGCTACCCAAGAGGCCGTTGAGAAGGTCGGAGGTGGCGACTTGCACGCCAATGTTCTGGTCGGGCTGTAGGCGATACATGTGAGGGTTTTCGCGGTCGGACACATACAAATGGCCGTTGGAGGCGAGGTCCAAGTCGTTGCACGTGGCCGCGTCGTTGATGTCGGTCAGGTCGAATGTGTGTTGCACCGCTCCATCGGAGAGCTGGTAGCTACGGACCTCTCCGTACAGGCCTTCCAGCTGCACAGCACAGGTCCACAGCAGGCCCCGGTCCTCGTCGATGAGCATCCCCATCTGAAGCCAGCCGTCGCGTGGCGGGCTGAAGGGGTGTACCGTTCCCGATGCATCCACCCGGGTAATCGCGCCATCGCGCATGCTGCCGACAAACACACCACCGGACGGCGCTGCGACAAAGGCTTCGTGGAATTGCTCGTCGGGTAGCGTGATGAGTCCTGGACCGGCTTCTCCGTCGCAAGCCGCGCCGCAGTCCAGTGACAAGATGGCGTCTGTGCTGGGGGCATTCGTTCCCGGAACGACAACAACGCCCAAGTTGTTTGTGCGTAAGTTGAGACGAACGGGTGTCTCTAGGTCCCTGGCGGAGGCCAGGATTTCGTCTCCAAACACGCTGATCTCGTCAAAGCGAAGCCCGTCGCCAACCCATTGCCAGCCCTCTGGGCCGTCTGCCACAAGCAAGAACTGGTGCCCGACTGACACGCGCACCCATGCCTCATCGGCGGCGGTCAACCACAGAAGGGGGGTCTGGATGCTACCGCTTGCGGGGACCTGGACGGGGTGAACGGGATGCTCATTGCCGCGAATCCATCCTTCTCCCCACACGTCGAGAAGTTCGGGGGGCGCGGCCAACGCGTCCTGCAGGGTGGCCGGGACTGGCGTGGTGTCGGCGTCGGTGTCGGTGTCGGCGTCGATCTGGGTGCCCACCTCGGTGTCGGGCTCAACTTGTGAATCCGTGGGGTCCGGTACACACCCGGCGCACATCAATGCAAGCAATCCAACAATCCGCATGGGACCTCCAGTTCACGCCCCATCACCCGGTTTGGTTGCCGCGACCATTTGTGGCGTTCGACAAGCGCCGGGTCTGACTAGGTTTCAGAACCGGAGACGCCCATGCCTGAAGGCCACACCATCCACCGCTTGGCCCAGGACCACGCCAAGCTGTACCTCAATCAAGAGCTAGCGGTCTCGTCTCCTCAAGGGCGCTTTTCAGACGGTGCAGCTGAGCTTGACGGACAGACCTTCACCCGTGCTGAGGCCCTGGGTAAGCACCTTCTGTACCACTGGTCGGACACGCCGCTCGTCCTGCACATCCACCTGGGATTGTTTGGTCGCTTTCGCAACTGGCGCGGTGAGCCTCCCGAGCCCAAGGGTGCGATTCGCCTTCGGCTGACCACTCCAGACCACACCACCGACCTGTCCGGCCCAACGGCGTGCGAGCTGCTCGACCCGGTTGCGGTGGACGCCATTCGTGCCCGGATTGGCCCAGACCCTCTTGGCAACGGGGATGTCGAACGCTTCGTGCGTGCCTGTGCCAAGACACGTCGGAGCATTGCGGCGGTGCTGATGGACCAGAAGGTGATTGCTGGCGTAGGCAACGTGTACCGCGCTGAGATGCTGTACCGCGCACGACTCGCGCCAATGACCCCAGCCAAAGAGCTGCGTGAGCAGACGGTGCGAGCATTGTGGGATGACGCGAGCATGCTGCTCAAGATCGGTGTGCGAACCAAGCGTATTGTGACGGTACGTCCTGAAGAGTCTCCCGGTCGGCGTACTCGTGATGGCCGTCACTGGGTGTACAAGCGCCCGAGCTGTCGCACGTGTAGCCAGGACATTGAGACGGCATCCTTGGCCAATCGCACGCTGTATTGGTGCCCGAGCTGTCAGGTGGAGACGCGATGAGACTGCCCGAACACCTGGAAGAACGCCTAGATGGTGATGGAGAACCAACGGACGGTGAGTTCGTGCTGTACTGGCTACGTACCGCCCAGCGAGCCCATGAAAACCCAGCGTTGGACGTTGCGATTGCCGTGGGAAATGCGCTGGGAAAGCCAGTCTTTGTGTACCACGCGCTGTCCGAGCGCTACCCGTATGCCTCGGACCGTCACCACACCTTCATTGTGGAGGGGGCACGGGACCTACAGCCCCGACTTCGTGCGCGCGGTCTGGCAACGGCGTTCCATCTAGAGCGTCCGGGGCATCGTGGACCGCACCTGAAGACCCTGGCCGACCGTGCCTGTCTGGTCGTCACAGAAGATATGCCGGTGGCACCGCTGACTCAGTGGACGGCAGCACTCGCAGCGGGCACGAAAACCCCTGTTTGGTGCGTAGATACGGCATGTGTGGTGCCCATGAAGCTTGTTGGCAAGGTGCATACCCGCGCCTACCCGTTTCGTAAGTCCATTCAACCACTCGTCGATGACCGCATTCTCCGCCCGTGGACAGACATCGTCCCGACCGTACCGAAGGCGTCCATCGAGCTGCCGTTTGAGCCCGTCGACTTCTCCACTGCAGACATTGCAGAGCTGGTGGGAGCCTGCGATATCGACCACTCCGTCGGCCCGATTGCACACACTCGAGGCGGAAGTGGACCGGGGTACGCGCGGTGGCGAGCGTACCGGGACGGTGGCCTCAGGCGCTATGGCAAGACCCGCAACAACCCGCTCATTGACGGCGTCTCTCGCATGTCTGCCTACCTGCACTACGGGATGGTCTCGCCGCTGACTCTGGCCCGTGAAGCCGAAGAACTGGGCGCCGACAAGTACGTAGACGAGCTCATCACCTGGCGCGAGATTGCGCACAGCTTCTGTAAGTTTGGCCCCGACCCGCACCGCATCAGCGCCATTCCAGACTGGGCCCGCGCGACCCTGAAGCGCCATGAGGGAGACGAACGGACGGTTCTCGACTGGGAGGCGCTTGCACGTGGGCGGACTGGAGATGCCCTGTGGGACGTCGCCCAGAAGAGTCTGCTCATGCGCGGAGAGCTGCACAACAACGTGCGCATGACCTGGGGCAAGGCGATTGTAGGCTGGAGTCGCGATGGCCAGCACGCCCTGGACCGACTGCTTGACCTGAACCACCGCTACGCCCTCGATGGAAGAGACCCGGCCTCCTACGGTGGATTGCTGTGGGCGCTCGGCCAGTTTGACCGGCCATTTACACCAGAAAACCCGGTACTTGGGGAAATTCGTGGGCGCGGAACCGCTCACCACGCCGGTCGGCTGAACGTTTCAGAGTGGGCGAAGCAGGTCAACACTTCGGCCTTTGTCAACCCGCCTCGTGTGGCGGTCATTGGCGCCGGTGTCGCTGGAGCGGCGTGTGCCCGAACCCTAGTGGATGCCGGGCTCGACGTTGTGTTGGTCGAGGCCGCAGACCGTGTCGGAGGGCGGCTGGGCAGCGCCGACCTGGATGGTGTGCGTGTGGACGCCGGGGCTCTGCATCTGACGGCTCACAACCCCATGGTGCAGCGCTGGGTGCAGGCGTGGGTCGACGCTGGCGTTGTGGCGCCGTGGACCGGTGTGTTTGGCACGCTTCGCGATGGAGAGGTGATTGCTACCGAGGGACTCGCCAAGCGGTACATCGGCTCACCGCGAATGGCTGCGGTTGTCGCTCGCATGTGTCAGGGCGTCGCGGTGCAGCTCAATCAGCGGGTCAGCGCCCTCTCCGACGACGGTGTGTTGGTGGGTGCCGAGGCACTGGGACGCTTTGGCGCAGTCTGTCTGGCGGTTGAGCCCGGCAATGCGCTGTTGGAAGGGCACGCACCGGCAGCGACGACCGAGCCGGTGACCGCCGTTTCCTTCACACTCCCCATGGCGAGCAGGTGGTCCTTTGCGGAGGCCCGCATGTCCGAGGGGCCTGTAGAACGTGTCGTACGCGACGCTACCCGAGCCGGTCGCCCGTCTGGAGAACGGTGGCTGTGTGCCAGTCGCCCCGGATTTGATGGCCAGCCCGAGGCGCTACTGGCGGCGGTTCGTGCGGCCTTCGACCTTCCCGAGCCCATCGCTTGGACCCATCGGTCGTGGCGTGTGGGCCGGGCAGAGGTCGCTGCTGAGGCCATGAGTCAGTGGGACGGTCGCATTGGTGTCTGCGGGTCCGCCCTGAACCCAGGACGTGTCGAGAATGCGCTGGTTAGCGGTGTCGATCTCGCGGGACGCATTCTGCGCAGTCTGGCCAAGACCCCGGCGGCGTTGTTCTCGTCACCGAGCGCCGTCTAGGTCGCGGGCTCGGCTTGGTTCGCCCGATAGGCACGGAACAGCGCGACCATGAGCACAATGCCAACAACGAACATCAGCGCGCCGCCTAGCAGTAGTGCGACACCGAGGACCGGGCGCACGAACAGCCACGCAACACCGACCGTCACGAACCAGAACATGAATGCCACGACGCCCGCGACGAGGGCTGCGAACAGGCTCACTGCGCGGCCGAAGATAGGCACAACGCCGGCGAGTAGGGCGAACGGGCGGAACAGTGCGGACAGTCCCATGAACATCATGAAGTAGCCGAGCCCGCGGAGAATCCACGTCATGGTCGCGTTGGCGCTCTGGGCCATCGAGAACATCTCGTCCGCACTGTGGTTGCCGGTCTGAAGCATGGCGAGGGTATCGCCAGCTTCGGTCTGGTAGCCACGCGTTCCAGTGCCGGCTTGCTGTGCAATGACCGAGACGGGGCCAGGGTAGACAACGTCAAACGACACGCGGATGTCGCCAACCGTGGGTCGCGACGGGGCGGCTCCGAAGTAGAAGCGGCCGTCATGAGCCGACGCGACACCCTGAAGCGACGCTGGAAGCTCGGTCGTGGCGTCGATGGTGTAGTCCTCGAAGTCGTTCATCTGGCGAACCAGGGTCTCGTCGAGGGTGTAGGCGCCTACGGTGACCGGGCGTGCAGTCCAGGTCTGTCCTTCGTAGCGAATCGTGCTTGGGTTCTGGTGACCACGCTGTTCTTCGAACCGTGTGGAGTCGAGCAGGTCGTCGTCCCACACTTGGTCGTAGGTGTAGGTGGTGATGGTCTCTTGTCCGCCGCCGACCTTGTCGCGCTTCTCGGAACGTTCGGTCTGCTTCCACTGGTACATCTCGACTTCGCGGCGCAGCTTTACCGACTGGACTGAGACGCCAAAGTTTGGGTCGGTCAGTGTGTCGGGTGTCACCGTCTGACCGCTGAAGTGCACGAGCGCGTTTTCGAGTGTGGGGTCTACGGTGTCCGCTGAGACGCTCTGTACGGCGCCGGAGCCTTCGCTGAGGCTCTTCGCGGTCTGTACTGCACGGCCCTCATTCCAGAACAGTAGCGGAAAAGCCAGGAGGAAGATTGCGAATCCGCCGACAACACTCTTGATACTCTGTGCGAGTCGTGAGAAGAGGCCTTCAGATGATGTGCGCGTAACGGTGTTTGCCATGATGCATTCCTTGAGTCGAACGCAGGGTACCCCACGACTACCAGCTCGACCCAGCTCCACCCCCCGAAGAGGACCCACCGCCGAAGCTACTGGACGAGCTGCTCGAGCTGTACGAGGAGCCTCCACCGTAGCTGTCATCATCATCAGACGGTGGCGGCAGCGCGGCCGTCTTGTAGGTGTACCGGTTTGTGTGCGGGCAGTGATGGCACCGCTCGCTCACCTCGACCGTGCCACCGTGGGACTCTGTCGCGGCGACCAGAGTGGTGGAGCGGCTGGTGAGAGCGCGGGTGTCGCAGGAGCCGCATCGCGTGTAGCCGCTGAACCACTTGCCGTGGTCGAAGGTGCGGCTGAACTGGCACTCGGGACAGATTCGCACTTCCCAGTTTGCGCTGCCCAGTCGTTCTTCGGAGATTTGCTTGGCAGTCAGGTGTGCGTCTTCGGCGCGGTCGTCGAGTCGGGTCATGGGGATGTCGCACTGGGGGCACCGCCTTCTCCTGCGCCACAGCACAATGCCAGCGACGCCGCCTAGGATTGTTGTTCCACCACCTGCGGCACCCATAAGAACAGTGAGAATGCCCGTTCTAAGTTGCGGAGTGACCCGCTGTTGAGGCGGTCTGCGCGCCGGGCGAGGGCGAGGGCGAGGGCGAGGGTGAGGGCGAGCGGGTGCAGTGCTCGGCTGAACGAGAACGGGTGTGGCGGACTGCCAGCTCTCCTGCGCCGCACTCTCGCCGCCAGCAACCGCTTGGTGGGCTACAAGCTGCTCCAGACCCGTCAGCATTCCTTGGCCGAATTCGCCCTGGCGAAACGAAGGAACCATGTGGCGTTCCTGCATGCGAATCAGCCACTCTTGGCTGTACATCTCGTTCATGCCTGTGCCGATTTCAATCTCGAGTCGACGCTCATCCATGACGAGCAACAACAGAAAGCCGTTGTCTGTCTCGGCGTCTCCAATGCCCCAAGTATTGAACAGGTCCGTGGCAAAGGCCTTGGGTGTGCCATCTACCGAGGGCAAGGTCACCACAGCGACCTCAACCGGCACGGATTCTCGCCACTCATCGATGGCCGCGTCTATCCGCGCTTCTTCGTCCGGACTTAGGACGTCGGCGACATCTGACACCCAGTGGTCTGCTGCGGGGTGGGGGACGTCGCTGGGGGTAGTAGCGAGGGCGAGGGACAGTAGAAGAATAGACATGACGCTCGCTATCGAGTTGGTGGACTCGACGGGGGAAATCTAGACGGCGAAGTGGTCTGTGTATGAACGGAGTGTTTCCGGACAGTCTGCGGCAGCCGCACCATCGTATGCCAGCGCGAACAAGGCAATCACGAGCGTCTTTCCACCCACCACACGCCCAGATTCATCATCGCCAACACCCCAAGTCCCGCCGCACCGGTCACGCCAACGGTCAGGTCTGACCCACCAACCACATACAACAGCGACAGTGTGGCAGTTGCGTTGAACACGCCGTGGAAGACCGCCGCCGACCCGACTGAGTCGGTCTTGTCGCGCAGCAGAGTCATGGCAGGGGACAGGCCGATACACATGGCGGTCATCATGCCCACGCCTGCCATGGGGTGCGCTGGGTAGTTGTAGCCCTGAAGAATCAACGGCGCGTGCCACAGTCCCCACAGCGTGCCCACCACCAGTGAGGACCTCCAGAAGCCTAGTGGCCTGAGCTCTCGGTAAAGCCATCCGCGCCAGCCCGCTTCTTCCCCGAAGGCCGCCGCCGCGTTTACGGTCGCGCCAGCCACGATTCCCTGTGTCACCGCGACGGGTATCAAGATCCAGGGAGATGGAAGCGCGAGCAGCTGAGCCTGCAGTTCGGGAAGCTGTTCCGGCGGGATGAGGTCGGCGTATCGCTCGATCATACCCGCCATTTCCGGCGAAAAGGATGCACCCGGAATCAGCAGGCTCGCGGCTGCTGTCACCGCGGCGAGCACAGGAGGAAACCCGAGTGCGCCTACCCACCACCACGTTTTCTTTGCGCGCAGGCCCAACGCTTCGCGGAGCGGAACACCTTCGCGGCGAGCCAAGATCACAGCGGCAAGGCACGGCGTGAACATGTACGCCACAAGCACCAAGATACCGGCACCCACATGACCGGTCGATTGTGTCCACGCGTAGAGTGCGGCCAGCGGCGCGCCAAATAGCAGTGCGAGCGCCAAGAAACCAATGCTTCGAGTCACGGCTTGCACGAGCGCTCCCGGGTGTACGCCCCTCGTATCGGCAGGCTGGGTTCAAGACGACTCGGATCCATCGCTCAGTCCGGGTTACCGCGTGGCATGACCACTCCAGCGCTGCGAATCGAACCGACGCCTGATGAACTCTCGGCATTCTTGTCGGCCTGGCCGCCGGGAATCGGTCGGTTGGAAGACGAGGAAGGGGCCGACTTGTACGGCTTGCTGATGCGTCGCGGCGAGGACGTGGTGTGGTGCAATGCCGCCGTATTTGACGCCGTCGAAGACCCCATGGACCTCGCAGAGCGCGCGAGCCGAGCCGTTGTTGGCAACTTGGTCGAGGGGACGAGGTCGCCCATGGCTGCAGCCGCTTTTGTGCGCAAGGCCGGGGACGCCTATCGCGTTGGACTCGCGGTCTTTGCCTTCTCGGACGACGCCGCAGACCAGCCCGGAGCAGGCCATGCGGAAGAAGCCCGTGCCCTTGTAGACGCCGTTGCGCAGACCGTTGGCGTGCCCATCAGCGGGATTCGGCCCATGCCGTACGACCAGATCGGCACCTACCGTCTACAGTTCATGGTGACCACGGTTGGGTTTGCGTACGTCAGCCGCAGCTTGCCACCTGAGAACGACGACTTGTGGCACGTGCTGAGCAACCGCACAGACCTCGTTCACCTGCCGTGTGTCGGTTTTGTGGACGACGCGCCGCCTGCGGACGCGCCTCCAGCAGAAGCCTAGCTGACGGCTTCGGCAGCCGAAGCGCCCGCAATTACCTTGCGAAGCACGGGCAGGTAGGTCGCCATGGTCGCCAGGTTGTAGTTGGTGTTGTTCTGGACGATGCCCGGTGTCAGGTCGTTGCCGGCCAGGTCCGTACCCGTGCGGTAGCGAATCTCGCCGTCCGTCATGTCCATGTCGAACGCGCCGTGGGTCATGCCCCAGTTCAGCCGAATGAGGGCTTCGCACATGGCTGTACGACGGTCGGCCGGGCAGGACTCTGGAGCGCGCGAGAACACCGTCAAGATGCGCAGGTCAGTGTCTACCGACGCCACGAAGACCCACTGGTCGTCACCGCTCTGGTAGGTCAGTGACAGGAGGTCGTTTTCGGCATCTACGTTGACCGGCCAACCGGCTTGGTCACGGTAGAATGCAACAAGTGTCTCGAACATGAAGGGTGTCCCTGGATTGGCGGCGGTCTTAGCCGGCGAGGCGGTAGTGCTCTAGGTCAAGCCGTTGATCTTCTTCTTCATATCGCCGATGAGTGCCCCAGGATCGGGGCCCTTCGGTGCGGAGTGTGGGGTCGTTGAATCGGCTGGATTCTTGTCGCCTGAGAAGTGACCACCGGCGTTCCGCCACATCTTCTTCCAGATGGACGTGTTGACGCCAACGTTGTCGAGCAGTGACCGAGCATTGGTGGCCCGCACGCCTTGGGCGGGGTCGTTTGCAGTGACCTCGGTGGACACGAAGGTCTTGGTCGATGGGTCGAACGACCGCATGGCAATACGAACTACGCCGTCAGCAAGGTCCGCGTTGCTGGCGTCTTGGGCCTGCTCGGACTTGTGTGCCGAGAAGGTGGTGAACAGGTCCAAGCGGCGGAGCTTTCCGGGCTTCTCGTCGCGGACCTTGCTGCCGTCGGCGTATCGGCCCCAACTGGCTTGCTTTTCGCCGGACGGTGCGCTGTCCGCGTCGCCCTTTGTGCCCCAGTCTTTCTGGTCGGAAAGCTTGATCTTGTTGTTCTTGCGCTCTTGAACGAAGTCGCGAACGTGCATCCAGTCGGTGTTGGACAAGCCACCCGGCGCCTTGTCTTCAATCGCGTTGGAGTAGTGCTTGTAGTAGCTGTTGTTCAGCCTGCGTTCGGCAGTGCGGTAGCCCGGCGTGGTGTCGTCCGCCTTGCCCTTGGCTGCGCCTGAATCGGTCAAGCGGCTTGCCAAGCTCATGAGCTTGTTCGCCTTGCGCTTGCGTCCGAACTGCAGTCCGACCTTGCCGAGCTTGAGCAGTCCGTTGAACACGCTGATTCCGAGCGCAATGGGCGCTCCGATACCGCTGAGCATCAGTGCACCGGCGACAACGTCGAGCGTGCCAGTAGCAGCCTTAAAGCCGCCTTCCTTCATGCGGTTGTTCTGCACCTTGCGCATGGCGTCCATGACGGGCTCGGACTCGCTCTTGATGGCTTGGAGCTCGGCCTTCTTGGCGTTGAGTTCTACGATGGTGGCCTTGACCTGCTGAACCCGTTGGTTCACGGTCTTCCTCTTGGCTGTATACAGGGCCTTCTTTCTTTCTTTCGTCGCGTTTTTGGCCTTGTTCTTGTAGACGGTGCGCTTGGCTCTCGCGTCTGCCAACAGGCCTTCCGACATGCTCAACAAGGTCTCAACACCGTCTCTCGCGCCGTCTGCGGTCTTGTTGGCGTGAGTGAGCTTGCCCTTGCGAATGCCGCCGCTGACGGCCATGTATCCGCCGTGCAGAACGTCAATGCCGCCAGTGGCTACGCCGAGCGCGCCACCGGTTGTCGCTGCCGCAGTGTTCGCCGCACCGGTTGCTGCTTTGGTGATGCCATTGACGGCGTCTGCGCTGCCCTTAGCTACGCCGATCAGGTTCTTGCCACGGGCGATAAACCACGAGAGGCGCTGCTCAACCGACATTCCGGGAATGTCCTTGGCGTGGGTCAGACCTTCAACGAAGTCTGCGCCGTCCATGACTGCACCCAGGATGGAGGCGCCACCCATGATGCCGTCGGAGACGGATGTGGAGAGTGCCTTTCCGGCTTCGTTTCCTGCGATTCCCTGGGCAGATGCCACGATCTTCGCTGTGCCACCGGCAAGCTTGCCCGCGCCTGAGACGGTCTTGCCGACACCCTTGGCTTTTCCGTACGCGCTGTCGGAATTCATGATGTCCATGACGCCGCCAATGCCCTCGGTCACGCCACCGATTGCCGCACCGGCGCCATCTGCAACGCCAAAGCCGTTGTTGTCAGCGATAGCCTTGTAGGGGGTATCCGAGCTCCTCATGTCACCGCCAGCACCTGGCATGCCGAGGGGATTGGCAATGATGTCGCCGCCAATGGTCTCCATGATGTCTTGCCCACTGCCGTCTTCTTCAAAGTCGGTGTCACTTGGACCTGTGGCTCCGCCGCTCGCCGCGAGTGTGCCGCCGCCAGCTGTCTTCCACTCGCTGATGGCTTCGGGCGCGAGGGACGCCAATGTGGCTTCGGCCTCCGGAGCAGGAAGCTGCTTGGCTGTGGCTGTGCCGCCCGGAGCGGGGACGTACTTGTTGGCTCTGCGAACGAGTCGCTCGACGTGTGGGCGACGGGCCTTGATGGACGCGTTCCCTTTGCCGACCGGGTGTTTGCCTAGCCAGGACTCGGCTGCGCCGCGGACGTCGTTTAGGGCGTTGGACACGTCTTGCGGTGCGGTCGCTGCATCTGCGATGGCCAGAAAACCGTCAATCCGGCTGATGTTCTTGCCGCGCTTGGCCTTCTTGTAGGCCGTCTTTGCCTTGAAGTCGGCAGCGGTGAGCAGGTCGCTGATGCGCACGGCACCCACGGCTCGCAGATGAATCGCGCCGGAAGGCCCCCCCGAGACGGTACCGCCTCCACCATTAGCGACGGCCGACGCCGTTGCATCGGCTTCACGCTCAGCGGACGAGTTGGCTGCGGCGAGGCCCGAGCCCGAAGCGCCACCGTTGCGGCTCTGCATGACGTGGGTCAGCTCGTGGGCGACGGTCTCCTTGGAGGGAGAACTGTCGCGGAAGGCGACGGTTTCGCCTTGTGTAGCGGCTTCGGCACCGAGGCTACCCATGGCTCCAGACTGCGCGGTGTGAGCGCTGACGCCAGAGAAGTCTTGCCCGAACGACGCCTCCATCTCAGAGCGGAATGGAATGGCTCCGCCGCCGCCGCCGGTTGCCTTGGAGAAGGCTTCGTTCGGATCTCCTGAGGGTGCGGAGGCGACTTCCTTGCGGAAGATGGGAGCTGCGGACAACGAATCGGACAGCGAATCAGCTGGAGCGGAGTCCGCTAGAGGGTCGGCGCTCTGTACGGCATTCGCGGTGTTTGAAGCCTGGTCAGCACCTTTCATTTTGGTCTCGAACATACCCACTCCTCAGCGTGTTGTGAGTTTAAGACCCATGATGTGCGCGGCAAGACGATTGTTGGATATTTATTGCGAGTCAATCGCATGTTTAAACACCATTTTTCGCGATTCCATGTGTTGTGATTGCCTTGAATTCGTTCGAGTGAGGGGTTTACAGTTCGCCCACCGATTGTTGAATGCGACCGCTGTAAAGCAAAGAGCGCGCTCCGCCAACCGGAGAGCGCGCGTCTAGAAGACCGCAATTTGGAGACACAGCGGGGATGTTCAGCGGTCTTGCGAGCGCTCGATGGTCCTAGTCTTCGCACTCCGATGTCGGGTTCATCGCGCGTGCTTGTTCACACAGCGCAATGGCGCCGGGAATGTCACCGTCTGCTGCATAGATCTGCGAGGCAAGGGCGAAGGTATCGGCATGACGCCATTCGGTCGCAAGAGCCAGCTCTACGGCGGCTCGCGCCTCGGTGACCCTGCTCACCCCGAACAGGGCACTCGCTAGGGTTGTGCGTGCCGCCGCAGAAGGCTGTTCAACGAGTTGAGCTTGTGCCAGGACGACAGCACGCTCCGGATCAGTCAAGAGATAGTGGTTGACGGCGTGGCCGTACGCGGCGTCTGGAAAAGCGTCGATGCGCGTCTGCCAGCTGACATCGGCAGCGGCGAGAAGCTCGTCAGCACGCCCGTCTCTGCCGCGCTCCATCAGGAGCTCTGCGTAGGTGTCTTGCAGGTCTGGGGCGCCGGTTCGAGCAACAACGTCCTGGTAGATGGCGTCGGCCTCCGCAATGTCGCCCATGGCCCACAGGACCTCTGCGATGTGCTCGTGCACGAGCCAATAGCCGGGCAGTGCGGCGTCGGCGTCGAGGTAGTGAACCAGGGCGTCGTCGTAGCGTCCGCGGTCCAGGTCCATCAGGCCACGCTGAAGGTGAAACCAGGCGTGGGGCTCATCATTGCGTCCGAAGTACATGGCCTGGGCGTCGTCATACTCGGCATGTGCGGTGTCAAAGTCACCGGTGACCCAAGCCAATCGACCAGCGTTTGAGTGGCCGCCCACGGTGGTGTGGAGGTCCATAGCGGCGCTGATGCGCTCCCCGGCGACGGTGTAGCCGTCTGTGAGCAGGTCACTCTGGGCCTGGAGCATCAAGATGGATGCACGGGAGTTGTCGTCTAGGTTTACTGTTCCCTCGACTTGGTCGAGAGAGCTGGGCACGGCGGACAGACGGTGAAGCGTCATGTCCAACGCTGCCTGGGCCAGGAAGGGACCGGCGCCTTCTGGCGTGCTGGCGAAGGCAAGGTCGAGCTGTGCTTGTGACTTGGCGTAGTCCGCCCAGTCCCCACTGAGGCGGGCGCGGGAGCGGTACAGCTCGGCCGCCTCGCCTCGAATGGTCCACGACGTGGGCTGGGCCTGGGCTCGGTCGAGAGTCGCGGCAATCGTCCGGTCAAGGTCAGCAACCGCCCGCTCGTACCCATCACCGGGGTCGAGTATGGATGATCTGTCTGTACAGGCCCCCAACAGGACCACGGAGAGTATGAGCGGACGTCGCATCAGTTGGCCTCGGCGAGGTAGGGGAAGGAGGTCATGAAGGCGACGTCATTGGCCGGCGGGTTGAGCGGAAGACCCGCTAGGGTACCGGCTCCGTGAACGCTTAGGTCGAGCAGAACTACCGCTAGAGTGACGTCAATGACGGGGTCGGCGAGCTCACGACCGTTCGGGAAGCCCGATGCAGCGGTGAAGTCCACGACCAAGGTGTCCGGCAGAATCAGGGGTCCACCCTGTGCCACACAGGTACCTGCGCCATCGGCTTCGACGGTACACGGAGTCAGGCCTACTCCAGCGAGGTCGTCGTCGAGTGCGGCGTGAAGGCCGACAAGGCTGCCGACAATCTCACCGACAAAGTCGCCAGCAACGTCGTCAACGGGGTCAGCCGCGTTGTAGTCATCTTTGCTGGCAATGAGGGCGGTCGCCACGGCAGGCATGCCGATTCGGTCAACGCGGGAGTAGGCCGAGGGGGCGTCCGTGCGGAAGTTGTAGTCAACCTCCATCATGCCGGAGTCGTCTCCGGTTCCTTCCATGTCGTCGGTATCGTCGTCGCCGTCGCAGGCTGTGAGGGTGAGAAGGGTGCTGGCAAGTAGGAATTTGGTAAAACGCATTGTGATGTCCTTAGATGCGGGAAGTGGTGGCCCAGATAGAGACGAGGTCGCCGCCGTCATCAACCGATGCGCGGGGGAACTCGACGACGAGCGAGGTCACGTTTGTGCCTGCGAGTGCGTCACGGGTGCTGTCGAAGGACAGCGTGCCGGTGCTCAATGTGGTTCGGAATCCGCCGAGGTCGAAGAAGAAGGGGTCTTCGCGAAGACCGGCGAAGATACTGACGTCACCACTGACGAAGGACTCGCCGACCGCGCCGTGAACGACGGTGCCATCTGGCATGGTGGCTTGGACGCCCCAGGCGCCATCATCGGACATGCCGAAGCGCAGGTCGATGGAGCTGTCAGCGATATTGTCTGCATCACTGTCGAAATGAATTTGGTACAGGACGTCTGCATCGTATGTAGCGGTTCCGCCTGCAGCACCTAGGCCGGCGAATGTGAGTGCGACGGTGACATCATCACCAGCGTACCAAGCGTACAAGTCAGCGATATCGGCGGCTGGGTCGGCTTGGGTGCCGGGGGCCTCCGCGTGGTCCGCTGCGAAAGCGGGGAGGGCGACGAATAGCGCCGCAAAGGTGAGTTTCTTCATGGTGGGCTCCGTTTGACGCACGAATCCTGTTGTGCCATTTGGCAGGACATTCATACGTTCCAGGGTGAGTGTCACGGTGGCGACCTCGCCGTTGAGGCGAGTGTGTTTGTGTGACATGAACCTCTACGGACGCAGGTTTGTTTTAGATCACTGTTCGGCCCGGATTTGTTTTCGTCGCACCCGCTGGATGTTGGAATAAGCTAGGTTTGACCACTTCTTATTTTGTAGAAAACGCTTGAAAAAAAGTCTGGCTTTTGTGTTGAGCCGGCTGGTTTTTGTGTGGAGCGGAGCCGCGGTTGGCGATAGATGTGCGCCCTGTGAGGGTGGTATGAACAAGTGGATTGGCCCGGTTGTGGGCGGCGTTGCCTTGATTGTGGGCTTGGTGAACCTCGTTGCGCTCCAAGGCGTGTCGAGTCGGTTGGACTCGCTCGCAGAGAGTCAGCTAGCCATGACGCACGATGTCGCGGACTCGGACCGTGGGTCTCGTCGCGGTGGCCGGGAAGGGCTGGTTCGTGAGCGTCGTGGTCGGTCTGCAGACGTTGAAGAGAGAAGAGAGGTGCGCGCTCTGGATGAAGCCGCCGCTCTAGGAGTGGACATGGACGACCCGGTCGCAGTGGAGGAGCTGACTGCTCGACTGGCCGAACGCATGGAAGAGCGGGAGATGTCCGAACGCGAGACGCGGCACCAGACCTTCATGGACGAAGCGAGCGAGGAAGTGCGTCGGTTCGGTGAGGAGCGCTTCTGGTCGCAGAGCACGACGGATGATGTGGTGGGCGAAGTTCAGGCCCGAATGGAGTCGTGGCACACCCTTCGCACAGAGATGCGTGAGGGCGGTGTGTCGCGGTTTGAAGGCCGGCGGGAGATGGAAGCGCTCAGCGAAGAAAGCGACGCAAAGCTGGCGTCATTGATGAGTGACGAAGACCTCGATGCGCTGCGTGACTCGGTCCTACCAGGGCGTGGTCCCGGACGCGGGCCGGGTCGTCGCTAGGGTTTTGAGGGGGTGGTCGGTGCGACAGGAGCCGGCGGCTGGCGTGTTGGCATCACCATCCTTCCTCTGTAGTGATTAACGGGGCGGAAAGGGGGGGCTGGTTCTGCAGAAACGGCGTTGGTGTCGCCTTCGATGTCCTGACGGACGTTTTTCGCGCCGTGCTCGCCAAACAGCGCAATCAGCGCGGTTTCGGGCAGGTTGTCTAGACCATCGGCCATGGCAGGTGCGGCCACGAAGATTGCGGCTGCCGCTGCGGCGGCGCGTCCTAGGTTGAACAGGACATTTCCTTCGCTGTCTGTGGCCCACTCTCCGCACATCGACTGGTCTGAGCCCCGCATTCTTAGAAAGCGAGCGGCATCGTCTGCGGTCATACCGGAGATGTCGTTTACGTCTTCCTGGCACTGGTCACAGAACCACTTTCCGCCCGCTTTTTCGGGCGTCTTGCCTGCCTTGAGAGGGCAAGATTTGGCTAGGGTCAGTCGCATGGTGGCTCCGGGGCTGTGGTGATGCAACGCAGTCCAGACACCCAACTTACAGTACGTTGTTCCTATGCGGGTGCGTGAAAAGGTCCGGTGATCTCGTAGGTGAGGCCTTGGGTTGCGCCGAGCGCCCGCTGCGAGCTGAAGTACAGCCGAGTTCCGCTCGGGTCGAAGTCGGGTCCAGTGACCTCTGAGCCGTCCTGTCCAACCAGCTGCATGAGTGGTCGTAGCGTTCCGTCTGGGAGGATGGCGACGATCTGCATGGACCCGCCGTCTTCGGCAACCAACACGTCGCCGCAGCATGAAACCGTGAGGTTGTCGACGCCGCTGAGTATGGGTTCGTCGGAGGTTTCCCGGTCGTACAGCGTGGACAGAAGGCCCGTCTCAGTGTTGTAGGCCCACACCCGGTTGTCGCCCTTAGTCGAAAAGAAGACCACGCCTTCGTGCCACCAAATGCCCTCTCCACCCGTGAATACCGTGGCCTCAGCGACTTGCTCGCGGGTATCGAGTTCCCCGTCTGCCTGTGGGTCGGGGAGGTCGCGCCAGTCCACAACGGAGTCGTCTCCAACCACCGCGACTTGTAGGCGTCCAGAGGTGAGATCTGGGTCGCCGCTGTCTGTCAGGGCGTCCGGAACGAACCGGTACAGACAGCCATCCGTCTCATCTTCACTCAGGTAGACGTGTGCGTTGATGGGGTCGATTGTTGCGGCCTCGTGCCGGAAGCGCCCAAGTGCGAGCCGCTCCACTCCCTCGACCTCTCCCCATGGGTCGCACTCCCACACGCGACCACCACCGAGCTCCTCGCAGGACAGCCAGGTGTGCCACGGGGTCTTCCCGCCGGCACAGTTCATATTGGTGGCGGTGAGGATGGGGTAGGCATCGACAATCTCGCCATCTGCGTCGAAGCGCAGGGCGCCGACACCGCCGGCGATGGGAATCTCCGAGTTTGAGACGTAGATCCAGCCACCATCTTCGGTTGCAAAGGTAGCCCCACCGTCCGGTAGGACGTGCCAGATGTAGGTGTCTGGTCCCATTACGGGGGCGCCGCTACGTGCGACAATGCGGGCGCTGAATCCTTCTGGCAGGCGCATTCCAAGGGCATTCGGCTCGCCGAGCGGCCCGATTTGGTCAATGACAGAGCGCAGCGCAGGCGGCTCGGGAATGTTGCGGATGGCCTCGGACAAGCTGGTGTCTGGTTCGGTGTCCGAGCTCGATTCCGGCGTGCATGCCGACAGGCTGACTGGCGCGACAGCTGCGGCAAAGCTGCCGAGCCCTGAACGAAGAATGCTTCGACGAGAGGGGGACGGGTTGGACATGGCGAAGCTCCGTTGTCTGCACAGGGGTGGTTTCTAACATCACCACGTGCCACCGTGCGCCAGGGTATGGAGTGGCCCCCCGGAGGTGTGTGTGTCGATTACTCCTGAATTGGTTCAGTTCATGGATGAGCTCGCGGACAACAACAACCGTGAGTGGTTCAACGCGAACAAGAAGCGCTATGAAAAGGACGTGAAAGAGGCGTCCTTAGCGTTCATTCGTGAGTTCGCAGAGGTGCTCCCGACCGTCGCCCCGCACATCGAAGCGGTCGCGAAGGTGCAGGGTGGGTCGCTCTTTCGCATCTATCGAGACACGCGATTCAGCAAAGACAAGACGCCGTACAAGACCAACGTAGCGATGCATTTTCGCCACACCCACACGTCGAAAGACGTTCATGGTCCTGGGTTCTACCTTCACTTTGGACCCGGCGGAGCCACGCTAGGGGCCGGTATGTGGGGGCCAGCCAAGGAGGCGCTGAAGGCCCTGCGAGACGCCATCAGTGCGGACGCTACCGCGTGGAGTGAGGTGTGGGACGAGACGACGGCCTCAGGCTGGGATTGGTACGGAGACAACGCGCTAAAGCGGGCTCCAAAGGGCTACGACCCCGACCATCCAGCCATTGAGACGCTCAAGCGCAAGAGCTTTGCCATCACCCGGCCAATCGACCTAGATGATGTGTACAAAGCTGGTTTCGCCGAGCGATTAGCCGACTACTACGCTGAGACCTCGCCGTTGATGGCCTTTGAGTGCGAAGCTATCGGCGTTCCATACTAGTCCCTGCGTCTTGGTGTGGCCCCGTCTACGGAACCCACGTGCTGACGGCGGCACTGCCCACGGAGAAGGACTCGCGCACAGGTTCGCTGCGTCCGTCGCCGTACACCACGGTACCAATGACCTCGTAGTCACCGGGGTCTAGGGTTCCCGACCATGTCGCTTCCATATCGGCAGTCTGACCTGGTAGAATTCGCTTGGGATTCCCTTGGAATCGGGCCAAGACCTCGTGGTCTCGCCGGTCTCGAATCGCACCCATGAACTCCGGGAAGCTGTGGGTATCGCCTCTGTTTTCGCTGGTTAGGCGAAGGGTGAGGGGAGAGGTCGCTGTGGGCGGGTCAATGGAGGCGGACAGCAGGGATAAGCTGTGGTCTTCCGTCCCCTGGGTCGACATCAGAATGGGTACGGCAATTCGACCACCCGGTCGCATGCTGAACCCCTCGGATGATGGGGTTCCGGTACGCGCTTCGACGAACGCCACTGCGTAGTGTCCGCCGTCAACGTTCTCTGGCATGGAGACATGAACCGCGATGCGCGCAGTGTCTCCCGGCTGTACCACCTGAACTTCGGGGACCATGCTGACCCACGTTGCGCCAGAGCGCTCGAAAGTGCCCGGCGGACCGAACGCATGTCGTCCATCGGCGTGGTACCACCAGTCCCACGCGTACGCATTGACGGTGAGTGGCGTCTCGCCATTGTTGGTGATGGAGAGGGTTCGGCTCGCGGTCGATCCGGCTTCCATCTCAATGGTCTGCTGGGCGGGTGCCACAGTCAATGAGATGGCTGACGCCGTCTGCACCACGGCGAGTAGCGCGCCGGTAATGCACAGGCGCAACCAGTTTGTACGATGCATTCGAACTCCTGGGGGAATGACTATCTATGTGTATGAATCGGTACTGTGGCCCAATGCTTTAGGGGACATTGAGGCAGTAACGATCAGGGGATAATCGCCGTGTAGACGACTTCCTTCTGCTGTAGACCTTCGGTTCGTGTCGTGAGCTCGAGGGCCAGTTCGTGAGTGTAGGGCTCGTCCAGCGGAATACCGGCGGCGACCAACGTGGGAAATGCGGTGACCGGCGTTGCCGATGTGCCGGTCCATTGGGTGCCGGACGCTCCGACCCAGACGCTGGCATCTCCGAGGTCTCGCACCGTCTGTACATACAGGTCGACAGCGCTCGGTTGTGCCGCGCGGTCCGCTGTTGTGCGAGCGACCGACCGCGGCATTGTGATGGCCGTGGATACGGAGACGGGCGACAGGTAGGCGTTGCGAATCGGAATGAAGGCGTCTTCGGCTTCCCAGTGCGCGGTAGCGGTGACCTCAATGACCAAGAAGGTGCCATCGGCGTGGTCGTACCGCTGGCCGGCGTCTGTCGTCCCTCTAAGTGGACTGACTTGCCCGAAGTTTATCTGGGCGTCGCCGGTCTGCTCCGACTCAACTTCGAGAGTGATGGAGCCTGCGAATGCCAAGGAAATAAGCGCAATCATCGCCGTACCACCAGCCATTGTCGGCGTCGTCCACCTGGCTCAACTTCACATGAGCCCACCAGACGGTTGTGTTCCAGGGACGCGCTGCAGTTCGGCATTCCGTCCGCAGTTGCGAAGGTGAGGGGAGCGCTGTTGGATGGTGTGGCCATCATGACCCAGTGCTCCTGTGCATCGGGATGATTGAGTTGCAGTTCGGCATGAACACCGTCGCCAGCTGAGCCGAAGACACGAAGTATGACCGGACTTGCATCCAGTGCTCCATGCCACGTTCCCAGCAAGGGAGAGGACGAGCCTTCACTTGTGTGCTGCACCACCGCGGGACGGTGGGCGCAGGCGGCCAGGAGTGGGAACAGGCAGAGTGCCCGGAACATGGGTGAACCTCTCGCTCCCAGCATCGGACGGACGGCGCCGATGTTGAGCACGAAATCACTGGGAAGCGACAGCCAGCAGCGAATCAAGTGGACCGCGTCTGCGAAGACGACGACGCACCCGAATATCGACGGGTTCGGACTCGCCACCCCGCAGCTGTGCGATGAGCTGTACGCGTCCTGGGCCAACGGCGACCGGCTGGCCATTGATGTCAATGTCGATGACGCTCGAGTCGGACGACGCCCAACGAATGCCAGATGCCGGTTGAACACCGCCACCCTCATAAACAGCGGTCGCCACTGCATGAATCGTCTCTCCGACGGCGATGGTCGGAGTGGTTGCGACGGTGACGCCGGCCAGTCCTCTCTGTCGAACAGAGACCTGAATGCTGGGTGACTCGACCCCAGCGACGGTCGCCCAGAGAGTGGTGTCTCCTTCACGCATGGCCAGAAGGGTACCGTTCGCCGTGACCTGGATGACGCCGGGATTTGTGGAGGTCCAGCGTGCCGCTGCCGAGACATCGGACCGTCGATCGGTGGCGTGTCGAGCAGTGAGTGGCACGCTGACGGCGCGGCCAATCTGCGTGCGAATGGTCTCGTCTGGAACGAGCAGCGCCATGATGGGGTCGGCGACGACGCTCACCTCGACCTGCTGTGACCGTGCATCTCCCATGATGGCGGTCAGCGTCGTAGTGCCAACGCCGGTGGCTTCGAGCCATCCGTCAGGTGTCACGGTGACAATACCGTCGGTGTCGACGTCCCAGTTGATGTATTGGTCGAGACGCGACAGCGAACCGTCGGAAAAGACGACGGTAGCGGTGAGCGGGACCTGGCCACCCATTGGAATGGTGGTGCTACCTACGGTGGCAACGACGCCAGTAGCGGCAACGTCGGGAATGACATCCAGGCGGACTGCCGACTCGCTGGTGACATCGATGCCTGGATTCCCAGTGACCTCAAGGGCAATGGGTCGGCTCTCAATCTCGCCAGCTCGCACGCGGAGAATGGTGGTGCCAACGCGGGTGCCACGAACCACACCGGACTCAACGCGGGCTACGGTCGGGTCGTCGATGAACCACTCGCGCTCTACGGTAAGTGGCGTCCGACTTAGGTCACGTTGGACCCCAACGAACGGGTCATCAATTGCTGCACCGGCGGCCACGTGAATGACTGGCGTAGCAGCTCGAATGGCGAGCAATCCATCCGGGGCTTGGTCCAAGAAGGCGGGCTCTGGAATGAACAGGTCTACGCTGTTGATTTCTTCGGGATCGGCGGTCAATCTGGTATATCGGTCTCGATTTCCGCCATCGACCCACAGGTGGTAGCGCGCCGCCTCCAAGTCGCGGAACAAGTAGCCACCGTCGGCATTGGTCTTGGCGACCGACCCGTCCGACAGGTGGACCCACATGTTGCTTGCCGGGTAGTCGGCCGGATCAACAGTGCCACTGCGGTTGGTATCGACCCACACAGTGCCCGAGATGGAGCGCATGACGCGCACGGGAAACTCTGCGGTGACTGTGGTGCCGGGTGCAAGGTCGATGACTTGGTCGAGCGGACCCAGCGGAACAATGCCGGCTGGCAGGTCATCGAGCGCGACACTGACCTTCCAAGTTCCTGCGCGGACACCGCGAAAGCTGAACAGCCCACCTTGGCTGGCGACCGTGTCCACCACTGTGCCGTTGACGTCGGACAGCGTGACCTGTGGGATGGAGTAGCCGAACTCGCCGGGGTCGTAGCGCCGGTCGCTGTCACCATCGACGAACAGACGTCCTTCGATGTGGCCGCCGGGACGCATTGCAAAGGACTCGCTCACGCCGCGAAGCGCGGAGATGGTCACTTCGCGTTCAGCGCCATCGACACTGGCCCAGAATCCTCGGTCAACCTTTACACTGTGACGTCCGGGAAGAACGCCACCGAAACGGAACTGGCCGCGGCGGTCTGTCTGAGTAGTCCGAACGCCATCGACTGTGACCGTGATGCCGGAGATGACGGATTCGCCCGGGTCGAGCACTGCGTCACCGTCGAGGTCTTCGAAGACCTGTCCGCGAATGACACCCGACAATCCGAACCAGCCAATGTCGCTGCCGATGGTGTCGTGCAGGATGACCGAAGCCTCCATCCGCCAGCGCGCCGTCGCATTTTCGTCCCGGGCCAACGACCGCCAGCCGGACAGGTCCAGCTGGATGGGTTCGGAGACGCGCCAGGTGGTGGCTGCAGAGACCAGGGGGCGCCACCCGCTCTCTGCGGGAGTCACGAAGTGGTCCAAGCCCAGGTCGACTTGGCTGTCTACGGGACCTCGGACCCATCGACCGCCCAGGCCAATGCGTTCGCTGGTGGACTTGCGCGTGTCGCCCCACAGGCGAAGGCCTCGGTACGAGCCGATGACCGAAGCGCGGTAGCGGTCGCCGTAGCCCAGGCGCACGTGGTGGCGCATTGCGGAACGTCCGCTAGTCCATTGATATTCGGCATTCGCGCCGCCAAAGAAGGTAGTCGTCGGATCGACTTGAATCCCTGCATTGAGGCCGTGGGTTGCCGCTGCCACGTCTCCGACCACCACCGTGCCGCTTCGCCAGACGGCGTGAGCGGCGGTGACTCGGTTGGGTTGCCACCGCGCGCCAATTCCGCCCATTGCGGTCGTTGTGGACAGTAGACCGCTGTCCCCACTTCCTTGGTGGACAGCTACGCTGATTCCCGTGAGGGTCCACCGACGATTCACTTGGAATGCGGCAGACAAGTCGCTGCGCAGCCGTGAGCCGCGGGTTTGCTGAGTGAGCGACATGCCGGCGCTCTGCCAGGTGACGCGGGCGCCAATGTCGGTGCGCTTGGCGGCGAAGCGCCCGTCCAACAACGCTGAGGTAGCGCCACCTAGAGTGGAAAACTCGGCGTAGCCACGCATGGACTCCCGCGTCATGCCGACGCCCGCTCGGGTGGACAATCGCGGCGCTTGGTCCGGACTTGTGATCACGCCAACTTGACCGTCCCACCATGCTTTTCCGACTTCGCCGTGTGCGACGGCCGCCAAGCCTGCGATGGGTGTCTCATCTGCAGATGTGACCGAGGCGGAACGAGAGGCTCGACGCTGAACACCGCCAACGAGGCCGACACGCAGCTTCTCCGTTCCCATGAAGGCCGAGCCTCCGCGCACGGCGAGGGCGAGCTGCTGCGTACCGAGCGTGATGCTGGTGTCTCCGGCGGATAGCCGAACGCCGGGCGCTGAATAGCGAGCAGACAAGCGTGGAATTCGCCAGCCATTTGCGCTTGTGACCATGGTATCGACCGCCCAGGACTGGTCGCCCGTTGTCTGGCGCAAGGAAAGGGCGTGACCGGTGCTGAGTGCAGTCTGTCCCTCGGCTTTGGACGAGGCAACCAATGAACCTCGGTATCGGTACGTGGGCTTGGAGTTCTCGCTCGCCACTTCTTCGGCAAGGTACCAAGCACCTCGTTCTTCAACGCGCACAACGATGGTTTGTGCGCCTGAACCCGACAAGATGAGCATGGCCGCCGCGCCGCTGCGGGGACCGCCGAGCAGCTCGACCTGACCATCGCTCAATGGGGTGACGGTGAGTCGGTCTGGCTCAAGGCTGATGACTTCGTCGTACGGGCCCACTTCAATCGTGGTGGGCTCACCGACCTGCAGTACGACTTGCTGTCGCTCGGTCATAGACGCAGAAACGGCGGGCGCGAAGTTCGCGTCCGCCGGTTCAGTTTGAGCGTGTGCACTTTCCCATCCAATTCCTACGCAGAGGAAGAGTCCCAGTAGTGGGTGGATGGTGGGGAGGAAGCGCATGGTCTCCGGGGATCAGGTACCGATTGCAGTGATCAGCAAGTCGGCGGTGTACGTACCCGACGTGATGGTGGTCGGAAGGCCGAAGCCAACCTGAACATCAACTGTCGCGGCGTCGGCAAGAGATGCGCCGAGAGACTCGGGTGGAGCAGGTGTCTGCGGAATTGCAGTTCCTGTGGCGGTCGACCAATCGGTCGCTCCGGCTGCACCGATCGCAAAGACGACGTCGGGGGTGCCAGCACCGGTGCCGCCAATCGCGCCTCGTTCCAAGGTGACTTCGGCTTCACCGTAGCCTTGGAATTCCACAGTGACTTCGAGCGTACCGATGGCGAATGCGCCGCCGTAGCCCGCGTTCACCGTATTGGTACCCATGGTATTGCCGCCAGCATCCTGGTTACCGTAGGCATCGACGGTACCAAAGTCCATCAAGCTGTCTGAAGAGAGAAGTACAGTATCGGTGCCGTCGCCAGCAACCGTCAGCGTGATGCTGTTGGTCACGTCTGCCGACATGGTGATGGTGTCCGTGGCGTTCACGCCGTTGATTTGGGTATCCGTACCCGCCAGTGCCGAAGCAGTGGTGAGCGCAATGCCGAGGGCAATTACTAGACTACGATTCATGGGGGGGGTCCTCTCCGCTGGGGGTTGCGAATGGAGTGTCGGCCCCAATTTCGCCCTACTTGAGTAGAAACATTTCTTCTAAAGCCTAGGGTGTTCGATCCGAATCGCGGACATGCGTACGCCCCTATTGGTACTGATTCTTGCCGGTTGTACCGCCGGAAATGATGCGATTTCTGAGGCGGACCTCCTGTCGCCAGGCGGTTCGTTGCAGGCATCGCAGCTATGGATCACCCAGAGTCAAGAGGTCGACATCCTGTTGGATGTCCTGTCTGGCGAGAGTGATCCCGACGCTGACCCGTCGCCAGATGTTCTGCGCATTCAGGCATTCGATCTGGAAATCGTCACCGAGCTCCAGCGAATTGATCAGGGCGGCAATCCGGCTTGGGTCGGTACGGTCGTTGGCGACCCGCTGGGTGAGGTCGTGTTGAGTGCATCCGACAGCACGCTCGCTGGCAGTGTTCAGGCCCATGGACGTCTGTTTACGCTGGGCAGCGACCTGAGCGGCAGCCCGATTTTGACCGAGCTGGACTCGGATGTCATGCCCGCGGACGGCGTTCCGGTGTCCGTTCCCGCGAGTCCTGACGTGCCGCAGACCCAGGCGGATGGCTCCGATTCGGTCGACATGCTGGTGGTCTACACAGCCGCTGCTAGTCAGGCTGTTGGTGGTGAATCGTCCATGGAAGCACTCATTGGGGTGGCGATTGCCGAGACCAATCAGGGCTACATCAATAGTGGTGTGTCGCACCGGGTCGCGTTGGTCGGAACGAGCGAGGTCTCCTACAACGAGGCCGGCTTTCAGTGGGAGACGGCGCTGGGGCGGCTTGCGGGAACCTCCGACGGCTACCTTGATGAGGTCCATGCCCTTCGAGACAGTGTGGGGGCTGACCAGGTCACGCTCATCGTCAACCAATCCCAATACTGCGGGTTGGCCTACTTGATGTCGAGCCCCAGTGCGAGCTTCGCCGGTAGTGCTTTCAGCCTTGTCTACCACGGATGTGCTACTGGATATTATAGCTTTGGCCATGAATTAGGCCACAACATGGGCTCGACCCATGACCACAACAACGGGTCGGGTGGTGCATTTCCGGAGTCCTATGGCTACCAAGCGCCCAATCGAGCCTTCCGGACGGTCATGGCCTACAACTGCCCATCTGGCGGCTGCTCTCGGGTCAACTACTGGAGCAACCCGTCCGTCTCGTACGCCTCACAGCCCACCGGCGTCTCGGGTTCGGGCAGTGATGCGGCGAACAACGCATCCTCGCTTGGACAGACGGCAGCCATTGTTGGAGCCTTCCGCCAGGGCAGTGGGGGCGGACCCGCGGCGGCCACGGTTGCCTCGCCTTCGCCCGGTTCGGTTCTGGACAGCACCACATTGACCGTAGGTTGGTCGAGCGCAGATGCTGATGGATACGCGGTCTCAGCGGGGGACAGCCCGGGAAGCAATCGCTACGACCGCGCTCTAAGTTTGCCGTCCAATACCACCCAGGCGGTGCTCACCGGGCTGCCAGAGGATGGCGGAACAGTTCATGTGCGGCTGTGGTCGCGCTTTGGCAGCGACTGGTCGTTTACGGATGCCCAGTACACCGCAGTGGACGTTGCGGAAGCGACGCCTGCGGACGTCATTTCACCCAGCAATGGCAGTACGCTCGCGTCGGACAGCGTCACCCTGAGCTGGACGGATGTCGGCGCTAGCCAATACCAAGTGTTCATTGGTCGGTACCCCGGAGACCGCTCCATTGTGGACACCGCGACTACTCAGACCTCAATGACGGTCTCGAACCTGCCGCGTGATTCTCGTCCGCTACACATCCGTCTGTTCAGCAATACAACGTCGGGTTGGCTGTACACAGACCGGGCCATCACCGCGACCGGACCCGCAGCGCCGTCGGCAACTTCGGTTCACACGCCCTCTCCGGGCTCAGCCCTGTCCGAAGGCACAACCGACTTTGAGTGGAATGACGTTGGCGCTGACGAATACCACCTGTTCGTTGGCTATCGACCGGGCACCCGCGAGGTCTTTAGCGGCTCGGCGGGCGGGTCGGACTCGCTACAAGTTGGCGGGCTTCCTGTAGATGCGGGCGATCTTCATGTCCGTCTGTGGACGCGTGCGGGCACCGACTGGAGCTTCACGGACACCGCCTACACAGCCGCTGAAGACGCGGATGCCATTCCAGTGGGCATCTCTTCGCCAACGCCGGGCAGCTCAGTCTCTGGCGGATCAGTGGCGGTGTCTTGGACCAACGAAGGTGCCGATGAATACGCGGTGTTTGCGGGCCTCGCTCAAGGGAACCGCGAGCTGTTCACCACCAACACCGGCACGCAGACCTCAGTCAATCTCACGAACCTTCCCGTGTCCGGACGCGTCTTCTGGGTCCGGGTCTGGGCTCGGTTCGGTGAGGAGTGGACCTTCACGGACGCCTCCTACACCGGCACCCCGTAGAATCTCGGGTCACCTAGGCCTCGCTTAACGACTGTGCTTCGACTACTGTCGTTCGAGGTGTAGCGCTGATGTAGTTGTTCTTTGTTGCCATGCAACGCTATAGATTTTCCAACAGGGGGGTCTATGCGGACATCTTGGGTTGTACTGTTGGCGGCGTGTTCATCGAGTCCAGACGGTGTGTGGCTCGACACCCAGACGGACTTTGCTCGTGGCGAAGACACCGGACTGGTCGAATCGGGTGACGATGTCCTGATGTTGGAGGCCCAGTGCGCGGACCCTGGATTCTGCGGCTGCGACTTCGATGCGTACGACTACTCGGCACCAACGGGCCCGGACACGTGCATCCATCAGACCGCAACGGTGGATGTGGATGCTCTCATCTCTGCGGGTGCACGGATTGAGGCGGGCGCTGCCGTTCATCGCTTGGCGTCTGTGGGGGCAGGCACTGTGATTGGTCCAGGAGCGACCTTGGCGGCGCGTTCACAGGTTGGTGCGAACTCCACTATCGGCGCCAATACCTTGGTCGGACGCGCAGCAACAGTCGGCTCAGACACCGATATTGGTGCGGACAGCTCTCTGGGTCGCTCGGCTTGGGTTGGGTCTAATGTCGATGCATCGTCCGGGGACCTGACCCTTGGGTATGCAGCGCGCATTGGCGACAACACCGTTGTTGAGGGCTCCAATGTAGTGCTCGGCAACTACGCAGAAGTGGGTGCAAACAGTCGGATTGGAGCGGGTGTCGTGATGGCGCGCGGCTCTGTGTTTGGCGACGACACTGTACTGGGTGCGAACGTCATCATTGGGCCAGAAGTCATTGGACAACAGGGCGTCACGTTGGGCGCTGGGACTCGGATCCGCAAGCGCACCACCATTGGCGATGACGTCACAATCGGCACGAGCGTGCGGATTGGCCGTGACAGTGACATTCGTGCCAATGCCGTCATTGGAGACGACGCTGTGCTTCGCTCCGAGGTCACCATTGGAACCTTCGCTACCGTAGAGGCCGACGCCTACCTTCGCCGCGGCACCGTCTACGATGACTTGATTGGTGGCTTTTCTCCGGACGATGCTCCCGTCGTCGTCATTACCTCACCATCGAGTGGATATGACGCGTTGGGCGGCGGTGTCACCGTCAGTGGAACCGCCACGGACGACAACGGAATTAGCTCGCTGACGCTTCAGATCGACGGGCAGACGCCGGTGGTTGTCGCGGTCACCAACGGCACCTTCAGCCACACCTTCTCGTCGCTGACCGACCGTGCGCAGACAATCCGCGCGTTGGCCATCGATACGGTCGGCAACCGGGCAGAAGACCGTATCTTCCTGTCCGACTGCAACATCTCAACGTCTACTACCCATCAGTGGACCGGTGCCGTCAACAGTGATTGGTCCACTGCTGGCAACTGGAGCGCTGGAACCGTTCCCACCACGGGCAACACGGTGTTCGTCTGTAGTGCTGTTGGAAACACGCCAACGCTGTCAGAGAATGTGACCATTGGTGCGTTGTACATGGACGGCATGGGCGTGGTCAACGGCGGCTCGCATCTGCTGTCTATCAGCTCGCGCTTGGACGGCGGTACGGTCACTGGGACCGGCATGGTGCGCATGACAGGCGGATACGTTCGTGGAACCGTGTCCAACTTGGACATCCGCGGTGATGTCTGGGCAGCCGGGTACATCCGTGCGAACCGGGACTTGACCCTAGCGAGCGGTACGTACCGACTCCGCGTGGGTGGCTACGTCGTACAGGTGGACGGCAACTTCCACCAGACTCACTACACGACCAACTACGGGCTGTACATGATCAACAGCCTTGGTGAGCTCAACGTGTCCGGAGATGTTCGGTTCACCGGTGCGGCCCACATGACCCCCGATACGTTGGCGGCTGGCCGGATTGAGGTGGGCGGGAACTTCCGTGCGGATTGTCTGAGCGGCTACGATTGTTTCGTGTCCACCGGCGCCAATGTAGTGTTCAACGGAACGGCCCCACAGGCGCTGTACATGGCCATCTCCGGGGGCGCCGACAGTCGATTTGGAGAGCTGACGATTCGCAACCCAGCCGGGGTGACCGCTACGTCCGGTTCGGGTCCGATCACTGTTGTTGACGGGCTCACTGTCGAGAATGGTGCGGTGTTCAACACGGCTGCTCTGACGTCGTCTGCTGCTGAGTCACCCAACCGTTTCCGTGGCGGTTCCGTAGTGAACGCCATGGGAACCATGACGCTGACGGGAGACATCGCGGTCGATGATGTCAGCACGCTGAACGTCAATGCGTTGGTTGCGGGTCGCGAGTTTGTGATGACTCCCGAGTCGGTTCTGACCGGAAACCGAGTGGACTTGCTGAGTCGCCTGCTGACCCCAAGCGACAACTATTCAGCAACAACCACGCGAATCTTGGGAGATATCTTCGTCACAGACGACTGGACACACACCATGCCGCAGCTGGAGTTGCCGTCGGGCACCTACCGACTCCGTGTGGGAAGTCACAAGATGAACCTCACCGGAAACTACCTTCAGACCCACTATACGACTAACTATGGTCTGTACATGACCAACGGGTCAGGTGAGTTCAACGTGAATGGGAACATGACCTTCACCGGCGCCGCACACATGACCATCGATACACTCTCCGCAGGAAGTATGGCCGTCACCGGCGACTTCTCGGCGAACTGCATTAGCGGCTACGACTGTTTTGTGGCGACCGGAACCAAGGTGTCGTTCACCGGAACCGAGCCACAGACCGTCTCTTTGGCAATATCCGGTGTGGCCGATAGCCGCTTCGCGACGGTGGCCGTGACCAACCCGGCGGGTGTGACCATGTCAACGAACTCGGGCATTGTCCATGCCATGGGCAATCTCGAGGTCTCTAGCAACGGGGTGTTGAACCTCAACTCGTCCTTCACCGCAGCCGGCGCGGGTACCAACACGTTCGCGGACACCTCTGTCGTCAACGCGAACAACACGCTCCGGCTCACGGGCCCGAGCCTTGTGACGGATACGGCAGCCCTCAACGTAGATGTCATGGTGACTGGCGCAACCTTCGCGATGGACCCCACGACCTCTCTGACGGGCAACCGCGTAGACATGCTCACCGAGCTGCTCATTCCCAGCGACAACTACACGGCTGCCGTCACTCGCGTGCTGGGCGACCTGACGGTGCGGGCGGACTGGGACCACACCATGCCACGCTTGGACATTCCGTCCGGCACCTACCGCCTTCGGGTGGGTCAGTACGAAGTCCATCTGTATGGAAACTACACTCAAACCCACTATACGACGAACTACGGCCTGTACATGGTTCACGGTAGCGGTCTGTTTGACGTGACGGGTGACATGACCTTTGGTGGTGCGGCCCACATGACCACGGACACGCTGTCCGCCGGACGAATTCGCGTGGGTGGGGACTTCAACGCGGCCTGCCTCAGCGGCTACGATTGTTTTGTAGCGACCGGTACAAGCACCGAGTTCTACCAGCGTGATGTCAATCCCATCGCTCAGTCGGTCACTATGGTCATCTCTGGCGGTGCGGATAGCCGCTTCGCAGACGTCATCATCAGCAACCCGCTCGGGGTGAGCTTGACGGCGCAGGCCGGTGTCTTGTACGCCATGGGCAATCTGACGGTCTCACCCAACGCGGTGATGACCACACCCGGCATGACGGTTGCGGGTGCTGGGACGAACACGATTCACCCAGGCGCTACGGTCACGGGAACCAATACTCTGACGTTGAGCGGACCTACGAACGTGCTCGGAGACGCCTCTCTCGACGTCGACGTCACCGTTGCCGGGTCCTACTTCAACATGAGCACTGGCTCCAGCATGACGGGCGACCGCTTCGACATGCTCACCCAGTTCATCATTCCGAGTGACGACTACACGGTCGCCAACACTCGAGTTCTCGGCCTTGTGACCGTTCAGGGCGACTGGGACCACAAGATGCCCCGCCTGGATATTCCTTCTGGAACGTACCGTCTGGTGATTGGCGCGAACGACGTGCGCCTGGACGGCAACTACACCCAGACCCACTACACCACCGACTACGGCCTGTTCATGACCAACGGCAGCGGCGTGTTCGACGTGGTTGGTGACGTCACCTTCGGCGGCGCTGCAGCCATGGCTACCAACACACTGTCTGCTGGGCAGATGCGGGTGGGAGGCAACTTCACTGCCAACTGCTTGAGCGGAAACGACTGCTTTGTGGCAACCGGAACCAGCGTTGAGTTCTACCAGCGAGCGAGCTCACCCATCGCTCAGACGGTCAGCTTGATTATCTCTGGGGTTGCGGACAATCGCTTTGCAGACGTCATCGTCAACAATCCGCTCGGTGTCACCTTGACCGCACAGTCGGGTACCTTCCACGCCGAGCGCAATCTGACCGTGTCCCCCAATGCCGTGATGAGCACTACGGGCTTCACCGCTGCTGGAGCGGGCACCAACACCATTCATGATGGTGCCAGTGTCAGCGGCACCAATACCCTCACTCTGACCGGACCCACTGTTGTGTTGGGCGACGCCACTCTCGATGTCCAAACAACAGTCGCTGGCTCCACCTTCACCATGAGTCCCCAGTCGAGCATGAGCGGAGACCGCTTCGACATGCTGACCAAGCTGATGGTGCCGAGCGACGACTACACCGTGGCCCTGACCCGAGTGTTGGGCGACTTGACCGTGAGCGCTGACTGGGACCACAAGATGCCTCACCTGCAGATTCCATCCGGGACGTATCGATTGCGTGTGGGCGGCTACGATGTGCAGCTCGAAGGCGACTACTCCCAGGTCCACTACACAACGAACTACGGCCTGTACATGATTAGCGCCGCTGGTCGCTTTGCGGTGAGTGGAACAACGACCTTCGGCGGTGCCGCCCATATGACGACAGATGCGCTCTCGGCGGGCGTTCTGGAGCTTGGTGGCGACCTCAACGTGGCCTGTCTTAGCGGCTACGATTGCTTCGTTGCGACCGGCACCACCACCCGGTTCAAGCGGTCCACAGTACCTGGCGCTCCGACCGTACAGAACGTGTCCTTCGTCATCACTGGTGCCGCTGACAGTCGCTTTGGCACCGTTGACGTGGAGGCGGGTAGCGAAGTGCAGTTTGATACCAATGTGTACGCTTCAGGAGCCATCACTGTAGACGGCTTGCTAAGGAATAGTGCAGGTCGGACCTCAACGACAAACGCATCGCTGACCGTGAATAGCGGCGGTGAACTGACCAACTCGGGCACGTTCCGGTACAACACCACGTACACGAACACCGGGACGTTGACCGCAGGGTCGAATGTGCCGCAGGTGTACTAGAGGCTCCGTGCGACGCTAGTCAGCCGGAACGCCTTCGAGCGCTCCGGCCTGCAACGCACCCTGTCTTCCCGGGAGCGCTGCGGGTGGCCTGGCGGTGTCCACTGAGGGGTACCGGTCGAGCCACTCGATGAGAGTGGCTGGGCTAGAAGGACAGGGTCCGGCACCCACACGACAGCGGGCAGGCTCATGACGGCGGTCCTGCAGTTGGGTCTCTGGAAATTCGTGGGTTTTCAGGGTTCGTGAACGGCCCGGGACCAACAGGGAGCACTCAGCGTTTAGGATGTGGTGTGTGCAGCGGTTCAGGCCTTGTACCACTCAGTCTTCTCACCGTCGTGTGAGGCGACTTCCAGTGCACCCATTTACCTTGAGTCAGGGACGGCTCGGGTGCGTTGGTCCAGCTCGACAGATCGACCGTGTTTCGTTTCTCCCCAGGATTGTATGCGGTCGATCTGTTGCGCTCTGGGCTGGCGGGTTGGGTAGACAGAAGCTCCAGATACGACTTCCGTCGGGTTCGTCAGCCACCCCTTTAGAGACTGCTTCGTGGACCTGGGTTTTCAGCCGTTTTCAGAGTTTGTGAACGGTGATGGGCTGTCAGCGGACATTTGGTGCTTAAGCATTGCGCGTGCAGCGGCCCCGTTGCTTTACAGGCCGGTCTCAACGGGCGCACGGACCCCGTGCGTGAGACGAATGCCAACACATCCATTTTACCTTGAGTCAGGGACGGCTCGGGTGCGTTGGTCCAGCCCGACAGATCGATTGAGTTTTCGTTCTCCCCAGGATTGTGTGCTCTCTTGATCTGTCGAGCTTTGGGCTGGTGATGTGTGGTTGAGGTTCCATTGCACACCACATGGGAACGGGGGAGTCTGTTAGGCACGCTGTGGTTGGCGCCGTCGAGCAGGAGGGGTGCGTCATGGCATTGGTCTTGGAGTCGTTCTGTGTTGTGGTGCGGTGGGACGCCGTGGTGGACCGCTGGCGTGGCGGAACAGAGGCTTTCCAGAATGCCTCACCGAACGGTACGTTCTGCCAGGATGGTCTGCTTGCCCGTGTCGCCTTCATGCACGCCGATGACGCCCGTGCCTACCTTGCTGGGCTGAAGCGAGGGGGGCTGCGTATCGAGGGGGGTGCGGAGACTCTCCATGCGGTGGTCTGTGATGACAAGCAAGGTGCGTGGAGTCCGTGTACCTGGCTGTCGATGGGCGAGGTCTCCATGCAGTGGGAGGGTGAGCCTGTGAAGGTCACGGCGGTCTGGCAGACGGACCAGCCCGTCGGTGAGCTGGTCACTCCGGACGGCTACTCACCCATGAGCGTTGGCTGGATAAGCAACGAGGAGTTTTACCGAGACTATGAGCAGGTCTCGATGGACGGCGGAGTGCAGACCTGGCGTCACAAGACCACTGGCGAGCTGCGGTACATCGGACGGCCAGCGGTGGTGGATGGTCAACGCCTAGAAGAGGCGGTCAAACAGCTCAAGACGCTGGTCTGGAGCTTGGCCGAGCCCATGACCGGGGAGATTTCTGCGGACGCCGTCTTGAGACTGGAGGCGTCGATTCATCGTGCCTTGGAGCTTGAGAAGGCCATGCCCGCCAACCCGGAGCTTCCGCTGCTGCGTGGCGTCGCTGCCCGCCGCTTGGCCAAGTGGAAGGATGCCGAGCAAGCCTTTCGCCGTGTGACGGTGTTGGCCCCTCAATTTTTTGGCGGTTGGTTAGACTTGACGTGGTCGTTGGCGGAACAAAAACGTCACTCAGAGGCGCTAATCCCCGCCAACAAGGCGACGGAGCTGGCCCCGGAGTCCGCCGCAGCGTGGGGCAATTTGGCAGCCGTACACCTGGAGCTACAACAGTTCCCACAGGCGAGTGATGCGCTGCAGCGGTCTATGAAGCTCGACCCAACAGACGCCATCTCACTGCGTCTCAAGGCACGACTCGACCGCGAGTACACGCCTGCAAAGCGGGCTCCGTGGTGGCAGCGCTGGTTCGGCTGAGCGGTTCCGCCAATCGTGCTAGCTGCTCGACTTGCCGCCTGCGAGTCGTTGGCCGTGCTGTTCGGTGGCTCGTGGCTCGATGCCAGACGGCGTGACGATGTGCACGGGAACTTCCAGCACGAAGGTCGTCCCCTGTCCCAGGCCCGCGCTGTGTACGTGAAGGGAGCCTCCCAGCTCTTTGGCTGCGAGTGAGCTGGCATGAAGCCCAAACCCGTGGCCTGTGGCCTTGGTGGTGAAGCCGTGTGCGAAGACCTTGTCCAGGTTGCAGGACTCGATGCCAACGCCAGTGTCCGACACCCGGATCTGTAGCCGTGTCTCATGAAGAGCTGCTGTGACACAGACCGTGCCGCCTTGTGTGTCCTCCAGTGCATCTTGTGCATTGGAGAGCAGGTTGGTGACGATCTGGACCAGGCGGTGCCGGTCGACAAGCACGTCGGGGACTTGAGCCACCACAGCAATCTCAGCGGTCGTCGACGACGACGTTCGAGACAGGGCACGCGCGTCTAGCAGCAGCTTCTTCACGTTGACCCGCTCGTCGACGGACGTGCGCACGGCGTTCCGTTGCTGAGTGGCCACGATGGCGGATGCATGGTCGACAGACTCACGTAGCGCGCTGAGCTCCCCCCGCAGACGTGCTCGACGCCCGCGCAAGTCCTTCGCCAGAGCGCTGATGTAGCGCGCCTCCTTCTCACGTCCCTGGGACTCCAGTAGCACGGCGACCTGGTCGAACTGTTCGACCCGCATGCCTGCGGCCTCTGCATCTGCCATGCCCGTGGACACGCTGACAGCGTTGAGTGCGTTGCCCAAGTTGTGCAGAATCCCTATCGCCACCTCCGCAGCTCCGGCGATTTGGGCAACGTCTACGAACTCTCGATGCGCTGTCTCCAGCCGATTCTGTGTGCGTTCGTGCTCACCAATTTCCAGTGAGAGACCGGCGTTGGCCTGTTGCAGGTCGCGTTCGATTGCCTGCTGAATGCCGCTACTGGTCCATGACACAATCGCCAAGATGAGCCCCATGGAGATGGGGTTGACCACAATCATGAACAGCGGCGCCGTGCTTAGGTCCGGGCCTTCTGGAAAGAGGTCTGCCGCACTGCCCAAGACCAACAACAAGACGCTGGCCATCGCAAGCAGCCCAATCGTCAGACCGGTTCGACGTCCCGCGAGCGCGTGCCCGAGGTACGGGAAGATCGCGAGCCAGGTGATTGTTGGGGAGTAAGCCCCACCGAGCCCGACGGAGATGGTGGTGATGACCACCACGAGTCCTGCGAGCATCTGCCAGGTGCATCGTTGGGCCGAAGCTCCCCGCCGAATGCGGAACGGAACGGACGCCGCCAGGACTACGGAGGCGGCGCAGGGCAAGACGCCGGTCCACCACTCCCTGAGCACGATGTCCAGCACCATAAAGACGGATCCGACGACCGCCATGGCGAGAGCGACTCGGACGGCGAGCCTCAGCTTCAACACCGTGCCCACTTCTCCCGCGTCTAGAGCCGATGTTGGCAGGAAACGATCGAGCCAATGCGGCCGAATGGCTTCGGAGTGATGGGTGGACATACGGCCGGGTCGGACCCTGGGTGCCGACCTTGAGCACTAATTTTCAATCCGAATACTCTCTACGATGCCTTGCTAACCTCCACAATCACGTCACCATGAACACCGCGCTCTGACAAACGGTGTGCCTCGGCCACTTCGGACAATGAGAAGCGGTCGGTCACTACGGGCCTGAACGCGCCGTCGGTGAGCATGTGTGCAAGCTCCGAAGCGGACTTCGGGCTGCCAACAGCAACGCTGAACAGGGCACGTTTTCCACCCACAAGCTTGGTCCACGCCATCTGCATGAGCACTCGGATGCTGATGTACAGGGTGACGTAGCGGCCAGAATCGGTGAGTGAGCCACGGCTGTGGCGGAAGCTTGAGGCATCTGCAATGTCGAAGATGACGTCGTACTGCTTGCCGTTGGCGGTGAAGTCTTCGCTGCGGTGGTCAATGACATGGTCTGCGCCAAGCTCGCTCATCAGGTCGAACTGAGCCCGACTGCACACGGCCGTGACTTGTGCGCCCAGGTGCTTGGCGTACTGGACGGCGTACCGGCCAACGCCCCCGGATGCTCCAAGAATAAGAACGGATTCACCCGGCTTAACGGCGGCAATATCGCGAAGGAAATTCACTGCTGTACCCGCGCCATACGGCAGAGTGGTGGCGTCCTCGTGCGAGATTCCTTGTGGAATCTTGGCCATGGGGCCGTCTTCAGCGACCGCCAGGAACTCGGCGTAGGCGCCGTGGTTCGTCCCTCCGAACACATCATCTCCGACTGAGTATTGGGTGACGTTGCTCCCGACCTCCACGACTCGTCCAGAAAAGTTGGTGCCCTGAACGGGGTAGCGGGGCGAGGTGATTCCGAACAATAGTCGGCCGAATATTGCTGATATTCCTGGGTAATCTGCCGTTCGAAGGCGGCGGTCTGCGGCAGTGACGGATGCTGCGACAACGCGAACGCGGAGGTCGTGGGCACCAATTTCCGGTGCAGGGGACTCGGCCAGTTTCAGGACGGAGGGGGGACCAAAGGAAACGGTTGTGGCGACGCGCATCAGACAACTCCAGGCGGGGGTACGCCGTCTGTATATCCATGCAAATTTCGATGATGGGTGGAATAGATTGCATGCATGGTATACGCTATTGCATGGACTGGACTGCCCTCAACTTCGACTGGAACCGAGCTCGAGCGTTCTTAGTGAGCGCCGATGAGCGGTCCTTCTCTGGCGCTGCGCGTGTGCTTGGCTCGACGCAACCCACGGTTAGTCGCCAGGTAGCGGCCCTGGAGGCTGAACTCGGTGTGACGCTGTTTGAGAGGGTCGCAGGCGGTCTGGAACTGACGGATGCGGGAGTCGGCCTGCTGGAACATGGACGTGCCATGGGAGAGGCCGCCATCCGGCTGTCGTTGGCGGCAACGGGCCAGGCGGAGTCTATCGAAGGCACGGTCTCCATCACGGCGAGTGAGGCCATTGCCGCCTACTTGCTTCCGCCCATCCTACAGAGTCTGCGTCTTGCGCATCCCGGGATTGAGCTGGATTTGGTGGTGTCGAATGAGCCCCGTGACCTGCACCGTCGCGAAGCAGATATTGCCGTTCGGAACTTTCGTACTCCGCAGGCAGACCTCATTGCGCGCAAGGTCCGAGACATCACCGCCCACTTCTACGCATCGCCCTCGTATGTGGAGCGCATGGGCGGGCTAGACACCGCCGAAGACCTTGCCCGCGCCGAGTTGTTCGCCTTTGACCGAACCGACATGATGGTCGACGGCCTGAAGGCGTTGGGTCTGCACGTCCAGCGAAGCCAGTTCCCCATCACCACCGCCAATCACCTGGTTCAATGGGCGCTGTGCAAGCAAGGGGCTGGGGTGTGCATGATGATGGACGATGTCGGCGCGCATGAGCCGGCCGTTGTCCGTGTCTTTGAAGACCTTCCGTCTGTTGGCCTGCCTATTTGGCTGGTCTCACACCGTGAGCTGCGCACGAGTCGACGCATTCGCTTGGTGTTCGACTGGCTTGCCGAGGGGCTAAGCGAGGGCGCGGCGTAGTCGTCCCGGACGATACGCTAGTTTAGTGGGAAGAATTGGGGCAATCCGCCGAAGGATATCCCCGAGAAGCGAACCCGCGCACCTTGCAGGCCCGGTGGGGCAACGAAACAAAGCTGTCCACTGGCGGAATCTCCAGCGTCGTAGGTCTCCATGGGATTGAGCGACGAGCCGGTCATCATGTAGCACTGGAAGTTGGCGCGGTACTCTTGGCCATCGGGTCCGACGAGTGCCCACGGGAAGGTGTTGGCGTCGTGAGTGGTGTCGTTCCGGGTGAGGCTGGCATCCACAAGGTACAGTCCGAAGCCTTGTTCTTCGGGCTCCAGGGTCAGGTTGGGGGCAGTGGATACGACCGATGCCTCGCGCCAGCCGCTGACGCTGACCTCGAAGGGCCCGTCAATTGTCTTGTCTGCCGTGTTGGGGACGGGCACCGGAGCGGGCAGAGCGACGGGAACCGGCTGGTCGTTCTTGGGTGCGAGACCGCTGGGCTGTGGAGTGGGGCTTGGACCGCGCTCAACGATGGGCGTTGGAGTGGGTGTGACGGGCGCAGGCGTGGGTGTGACGGGCGTTGGCGTCACTGGCTCTGGAGCGACCGACGTGGGCCCGGGAATGGTGATGGGGCCGTGAATCACGGTGGGTTCGCCGCTCTCGCTGCCAAAGATGGTGACGCCTTGCGGCTCCGTTCCCGCCATGCCCGCTTTCGGGTCCCCACTCTCCGGCTGCATCCAGAAGGCCGCCCCTGTGAGTCCGCCGACCAGCACAAGTCCGACGACCAACCCGATGCCGACCAAGAGGGCGACAATCCCTGCAATGATGAGGCCCATTGAACCACGCGAGTCCGACTCGTCGTCTTCAAAGGGGATGGACGAGGTTGTGAGCGGACGGCGTGAGGAGGTGCGCACGCCAACGGGTGCAGGAGTCTTGGTCTCCCGCTGTAGCTTGCCGCTGAGCACCTCTAGAAGAACGTCACAGCTCTGAATGCGCAGGTCTGTGTTTGGCTCCAGAGCGCCGTCGATAGCGGCAACAATGCGCTTGTCGAGGTCGTCGCGATGTTGCCAGGGCGGTGTGTAGTCGCCGTCTGCAATTGCGTTGAGGATAGACAGGAGGTTGTCGCCTGGAAAGGCTCGTTCGCCGCACATCAACTCGTACAGAATGCAGCCCAGGGCAAAGACATCGGCGCGGTGGTCGACGTCTCCGGCGCTCTGAACCTGTTCGGGGGGCATGTAGGCGGGCGTGCCCATGCCGATGCCCGTCTTTGTACGGGGGCCGTCGGTACCATCCCGGTTCACCAAGTAGTCTTGGACCACCTTGGCAATTCCAAAGTCTGCGACCTTCGGTAGATAGCCGCCTATCATCGGTGCCATCAGCACGTTCTCTGGCTTCAGATCTCGGTGAACCAGCCCGCGTGCGTGCGCGTAGGACACAGCGCTGACAATCTGGCGGAACCACAACTCACCTTGTTCGCGGCTGACTCCCTCTGCCATGGCCTCGGCCAGTGTGGGGCCGTCTACGTACTCCATGACCAGTGCGGGGTGGTTTTCGATCTCGATGGAGTCGGTCACCGCCACAATGTTCGGGTGCTTCAGAGACGCCTGGATTCGGCCCTCTTGCAGGAGGCGTGCACGGATCTCCGCTGTCTGAATGTCCAGGACCTTCAGGGCATATTGGGTGTCCAGCGTGGTGTGCCGAACAATGTACACCGTAGCCATTCCGCCACGCGCAAGCATGCGTTCGACGACGTAGCGGTCTTGAATCGACGTGCCCGTGGCGAGCATAGTCAGTCCGTCTCCCTGAAGGCCTCTTCATTAGGCAGCTCTTCTGCATCTAGCAAGGCCAGATGCTCAGGCTTGTACAGCTTGGTCATTGCGAGGCGGATCGGCACCAGCAGAGCGATGAAGAGCGGGAAGAGGACTGCGAATGGACTTGCCTTGACCGCCCACAACACGGCGAGGCCGGTGGCCTGGATGATGGTGAAGGTCGCAATCACTCTCGGCGGAATGGCGCGTAGATAGTGGGTCGTTGGGTACTGTTCGGGATCGATGAGGAACAGCCGCACCCGCTCGAAGAACTGGTTTCCGCGCATGGAGGCAATGCCCATGAACAGGAACAAGCCGAACAATACCGGCATGGGAATCAGCTTGAGCGTGGGCAAGAGCAGCAGGGAGGCGCCCATCAGTACGTGAATCGAAAAGCCGGTGGTGCGGGTCTCAATCACAGACGTGATGTTGTCGCGCTCGTCCGTTGTGGCCAGGCTACGAACATGATTGAGCGAGCGCACGGTGGCGGCAACGGTCCAGGGCAAGCCAACAAGACTGAAGCCGGCAATGAGCAGGGCAACGATGCTCATGTCCAGGTGGTAGCCCGAACCTTTCTTGAGTTGATTGCCGGGGCTGTTGACCAATCGGACCGTGATGTTCTGGTCCAGGTAGACCAGGATAGCGCCCAGCATTGCGGGAATTGCCGCTGCACCCCACACCCACTTGGGGGCGTCGAAGGGATTGACGAACCAGGCGCGGCCGGACGTAGTACCGAAAGTGTCCGGTGCCGCCAGGGACTCCACAGCGACGCTTGGCAGAAGCAAGGCTGCGGCGGACAGCGTCAGAATCGCGATGGTCGGGCCGAAGTCAGCCAAGAACTCGCGTAGACCGCGCCGTAGGAACGCGCTTCGACGGATGGCCGACAGCTGACTGGCAACAACAAACGTGCCGACAGCCAGCACCATGCCGAACAGGGCAGATGCCGGTGGGGTCACACCATCGCGGAACGCGCCAATGACGTCATTGAGCGCTTCGTAGACGAAGATAAGCGAGATGAGTGCGGCGAAGGTGTCGTCGGTAAACCGCGTAAAGAAGCGAATCCACGCCGCACCGTCGATGGCGACCAAGATGAACAGGAAGAACGATGTCCACAGTCCGACCCAAGCGAGTGCCGGAAGGTAGTCGACGCCTAGCGCTTGCGACAGTCCGTACAAGATGCCGATGAACACGGTGATGGGACCGGTGCTGCCCAAGATGGACAAGGGTTGGCCCGAGAAGATGGCGTACAGGATGCCGGTGATGGACGTTGCGACCAACGTCTCGACAACGCCGATGTTGCCGTCGGTCATCAGTGCGAGCAGACCCCCGAAAGCCACGGAAGGCGCCAGGCAGGCGAAGAACAAGAACACGGTCGAGGCGAGGGACTTGGTGTTCAACCCATCAGTCCAGTCGCTGATGTAGTGAGGTAGTCGACGGCGAACGTCATCTATGAACAGTCCGAAGAAGCGTCCGCTTGGGCGCAGGGCTTCGGGGATGTGCGCACGCATGGCGACTTCGTCGTCGCGGGCGGCGGTGTAGGCGGCCTCAAGCTCCTCCGTTGTGTTGGCGGCGAGGAAGGTGGCGAGGATGTCTTCGTCGGCCAGTAGGTGGGCGAACTCGGCCGCAATGTCCATGTGCGGATGAATCTTCTGATCGGACAGCAGCACCCACATGAAGCGGACAGGATGGCCTTGGTCGTCCTCCATGTGAAGCGGGTTGGTCAGGCGAATCAGCACCTCAACCGGGGGGCCGGGCGTCTTGAGTCGCTTGACGCAGATGGCGGTGCTGTGCGTGATCTCGCTCGGACCGAGGTCCGCGAAGTGGTCTAGGACGTCTCGAACCTCTTCCAGACGAGGACCGTCCAGGGAGACTTCATCGTTCACCGCCTCCATGACGTGGTCGAGCACGGCGTCCATGTCTGGCGCGTCTACGTCGAGTAGTACGAGCGTTCCGGACTGTAGATGGCGACGCTCACGCGAACGGAGGCCGCTCGGGCGGGGTGGGGCAGGGGTAAGG
>CAJXTB010000018.1 GCA_913061235.1 uncultured Pseudomonadota bacterium
CGATGGTGTCAAGCAAGAAGTTCTTGCTCGATGCCGTAAGAGTCAGTGTGTCGACTCTTTCAGCGCCCCCCGAAGTAACCTACCCAGGAAGGCTTGCCAACCAGAAGTTCTGGTTGGCGTCGGTGGCGGCGACACTCTGTTCGCCCCCAACGATGAAGCGCTAATAGCGTGCCGCGGCCCTCTGTCAATGCGTCAGACAGCGGATCAGTCAGGACTTCGAGCCGTCCTCACCTAGGTCCTCGTCCATTGTCCCCTCCTCCTCTGGAAGAACGGACTCTAGTAGGACGAGAGTCGACGCGAGCTCACGATCCATTGAAGCCATCTCGTCATCGACCTGCTGCCGGAAACGCTCAAAGTCCGACGCGATGTTGAGCGCAGCAAGCATGGCAACGGTGTACTCGTCAACACCGACAGCACGAGACGATACTTCCGCCATTCGTTGGTCGACATAGTCGGCAATACGTTGGATATCGACGCCGTCTTCATCGCTCTTGACGGTGTACTTTCGGCCACGGACCGCGATCTGAACCTTCACGGTGTTCTCCTGTCTTGACGCACCCTACGTCAATGCGTCCGCGTATGCGACCGGTTCGAAGTCTTGGAGGTCGTCAATGCCCTCTCCGACGCCTACCAGCTTCACTGGCAGTGCCATCTCAGCGGCGAGGGCGAGGATCATTCCTCCCTTGGCAGTACCGTCAAGCTTGGTGACCACCGCTCCGGTGAGCGGTGTCGCCTCATGGAACAACCGTGCTTGCGAAAGCCCGTTCTGTCCCATGGTGCCATCGAGCACGAGCAGAGTTTCGTGCGGGGCGCCTGGAACCAACCGCTCAATGACCCGACGAATCTTGGACAGCTGGTCCATGAGGGGCTTTCGTGTCTGTAGTCGCCCTGCAGTGTCGATGATCACAGCGTCGTGGCCCTTGGCTAGAGCCGATTCCAGTGCGGAGTAGATGACTGCACCGGGATCGGCGCCCTCATCTCCACGGATCAGGTCGGCTCCGCTACGCTCTGCCCACACCTCGAGCTGTTCGGCGGCGGCAGCTCGGTAGGTATCTCCGGCGGCCAGCATGACCTTTTGGCCCTGCTTGACGAGTCGCGCTGCAAGTTTGCCGATGGTCGTGGTTTTTCCCGACCCATTTACGCCTACAACGATGACCACCCACGGACCGGACTCTGGCTTGGTGAGAGTCGGGTCCTGGCCCACAAGCAGGCTGTGGACCTCGCTCACGAGTGCCTGGCGCAGGTCGGAGGCGACAAGTGTCTCAGTTCGTGCTCTCTCGCGCAGAGGTGCGAGCAACCTGTCGGTCGTGGGAAGCCCGACATCTGCAATCAAGAGAGCCTCTTCAAGCTCTTCGAACAGTTCATCGTCGACCTTGCTACGCCCAAAGACTGAGTCAAGACGACCAGACAAGGCAGCGCGTGTTCGAGACAGTGCATCGAAGAGACCGCCCTGGCCCTTTGGCGGCGCCTGACTGTCGACGATGGCCTTGGAACCACGCCGGCGCGACAACACAACAAACACGAACACAATGAGCACTGCGACAGCAATGCCACCGCCCACAGCGTACGGCACCCAGGCCGCAGCAAGGGTCGCGGCGTCGTTCACGGGCACAGTCAGTGTTGGGTCCATGGAGCCTCCGCTCGGCCCCTATCTCGGTTCAGCCCAAAGCCGGCATCTGTACCGAGACCAAACGGGAAACACCAGGCTGTCCCATGGTAATTCCATACAATGTATCGCCAACTTCCATGGTCTTGCGGTTGTGAGTAATCACGATGAACTGGGCTAGTTTGCTCATTTCACGCAACATCTCGTTGAACCGGGTGCCATTGGCTTCGTCGAGTGGAGCGTCCACTTCGTCGAGCAGACAGAAGGGAGACGGCTTCACTTGGAAGAGCGACATGATCATGGCCAGTGCACACATGGCCTTTTCTCCGCCGGACAACAGCGACAGGTTCTGAACGCGCTTTCCAGGTGGTTGAACCATGACATCCACACCGGTCGCGAGCATGTCCTCTTCGTCCGTCAAGATCAGCTTAGCCATGCCGCCGCCGACCAACCGCGGGTAGGCAACCGTGAAGTTCTCGTTGACGCGGTCGAAGGTCTCGCGGAAGCGCTCACGACAGTGGCGGTTCATCTTGGCGATTGAGGCCCGAATCGCTGCGACAGCTCGTTCCAGGTCATCTCGTTGGGCCGCCAAGTTGTCGTGCCGCTCCTTGACCTCGTCGTACTCTTCTAGTGCTGCGAGATTTACCTCACCGAGGTTCTGCAGCTTACGGCGAAGGCTATCCACCTCTTCGACCATGGCCTCAATGCGTTCATAGTCCTGCAGTGTGTCGGGTCGGATGGTGAATACAGGTACACCATCTAGCTGGCGGCCGGCGACTTCGAACGGGAGCTGAACATCCGGCTCTGGAGCCACTTCCACCCTGCCGCTGGCGTCCATCTTGTCGAGCAGACCCGGTAGAGACAGCAGGTAGCGCTCGTCGATACGCTTCTCGAGGGTTTCGATCTCCATCTGCGTCTCGTGGGAGCGAATCTCGTCTGCAGCCAACTGTTTGGCGACGGCATCGCGGTGCTCGGTGAGCTTGCGGCCCTTTTCGTCGAGGTCTTTGAGCGCTTGCCGCAGTCCGTCTAGGCGTTCTCGCTCCTCTTGTAGACGGTCCCACGCCACAGCGCGCTCTTCAGCAACAAGCTCCAGTTCTTCGACAGCATCTGCCAGTTCCTTCGCGTTGGTTGCGGTGGTCTCATTGAGCGTCTCGCGCTGCTGATCGAGGCGGAGCAGGTCGTCTGCGGCCTCTAGGACACGCAGCTGAGCCGTTTCTTTGGCACTACGTCGGCCGTCTGCTCGTTCCTTGAGTGAAGCAATCTCGATGTCCGCGACGGTGACGACCTTGCGGAGGTGTTCCTCCTTCGTCTCCAGCTCAGACAAGGTGGCGTGGGCCTGGTCGACGGCTTCACGTGGAGCGGACGCACCCGATTCAGCATCCGTGACCAAGGTCTGCGCATCGTCGCGCTGTGTGGTCAACGACTGCACAGTTCGGTCAAGCCCTTGAACCGACAGGTCGAGGTTGTCGATGCGTGTGGCGACCTCTCGCAGTTCACTCTCGGCGCGCTCGGCAGTTGCAGTCGCTCGGACCACGGCCATTTCCGCGTCGCGGCGGCGCGCCTCGGCCTGACTGCGGGTGCGCTCCGCTTGGCGGGCTTGAGTCTCGACGTCTGCAAAGGCATCGCGCTGTTGTTTGAGCTCGGCTTCGGCGCGTTGCCGAATGTCCTGAGCCTCGGCACGTGCTTCAGCCACGTCCTTCTGTGCGACCTCACGCCGTGCTTCGAGCTCTGCCGCGAAGGCCTCGGACTCACGTTCAAGTTGCGCACGAAGTTCGGTGACCTTCTCGATAGACGCTGTCCGCGCAGCATCGAGCTTCGCTTCTCGGGAACTGCGAGCGGTGTCGATGGCGCCTCGTGTTGCCTCACGGGCCGCCGCCAGCGCGACATCAGCGGCTTCTGTTGCGCTGGCCAACACCACGCCAGCTGCTTCGCGAACATCGATCAGTGCACTGTCGCGTTGCTCTCGAAGCTCCGCCAACTGCTGTTCATTGCTCGCCCGAACCGCGTCTACAGTTTGACGCCAGACGGTATTGGCATCTTCGGTAGCGGTTTCCAGCGAGGTCTCAGCCGCGTCTAACAGGACACGGGCGGCTTCGACCGACTGCCGTGCCGTGGCCAGCATTGCCGTTGCTTCTTCAAGGGCCTGACTGACTTCTGTGCGACGAGCTTGAACCAGAGCCAGCTCTTCACCCAGAGCGAGCATCTGACCTGCACCGCCGTCGTCGTGGCCCAGCGTGATCACGCCGTCGGCGTCAATACGATCTCCGGTAGAGATGCTGACGGCAGCGCCACCGGTGGAGATGTGATGGGTCAGCGCCGCATCGAGGTCCGCACACTGCTCGACCGAACGCGTGGAAGCGTCCCAGCTCACAGGCTTGTCACCCCACCACCAAACGGACGCGGTGCCCTCGGTCAGGGCAGCACGGGCTGAGAGCACGTCTTGTTTCGAGGTGACGACGGGTAGACCTAGTCGGCGGCCGAGGGCGTTGGATGCCCAGTCCGGCACATCGCTGCGGTCCGCTAGACGCGCATTGGCGGAGAACCGTTCCGCGACGCTCTCGGCCCCCACAGCGCGGCGTTGTTCAGCGTCAATGCGTTCGGTCAGAGACTCTTCACGGGCCACAAGACCTGCGAGTTCTGACCGGTACGTCTGTACATCCGTGTTGGCCGAGTCTTGCGCGGTGGTCGCTTCCTTGAAGGTCAGCTGCGCGACATCGCGAGACTGCCGAACTGAAGCAATGTGGGCGGACCGTGCAGTGTCGGCGTTGGACTCGACGGTCTTTCGACGCGCATCTGCGTCGAGCTGTGTGCGCTGCAGACGCGTAGACCACTCGTCCGAGCAAACCCGTTCTGCAGACTTGGCCGCGTCTCGAGCAGCACCAAGAGCTCGTGACCGTGCCTGTTCGGCGGTGCGTACCCCTTCGCGATGTGCACGCTCGGCCTCCGAGATGGCCCGGTCCGCATCTCGCGCAACGGAAGAGATTGCTTCACGACCCTCTTGCTCGGCCCTGCGGATCCGCTTGTCTGCTGCCTGACGACGATCTCGTTCCTCGGTACGAGCTGTTCGGTCCAGACGCAACAGCGCTTGGGCACCGGCTTCTGCAGCACTCGCTGCTTCTCGCTGCAGGCGTTCGACCGTAGAGCGTGCTGCTGAGACGCGCTGCTGTGCTTCGCGCATGACGCCCGCGGCTTCGTCGGCGACGACTTGGCACTGCGCACCCTGCTGTTCTGCCTCGCGAGCCACATCTGCTGCCGATTGGGCTTCGGCCTTCGCAGTCGCCACCCGGTCGCGGAGGGTGTCGACACTCTCCGCTAGACCGGACCGTTCAGCCCGGTTGGTCGCGTGAGCTTGTGTGGCCGAGGTCCACCGACGCTGCAAGTCGTCCAATCGCCCTCGTGCCTCTGAAGCACGGACCTCGGCGGCGGCAGCTTGGCGTTCCACTTCGCGCAGTCGCTGCTGAGCATCCCGGCGCCGCTCCTGGGCATCCCGAAGCACCTCTTCTCGCGCAGAGCGGTCGCGAACAGCGACAGCAACCGATGCAATCAGACTCTCGACGTCCGCCGTCGCGATTTCAATCTCACCCTTGGCCGCATCCCGGGTGCTCTCAACACGTTGTTGGTCTTCGTTAAGCCGCGCGGTCTCGGCATTGAGTTCCTCGCGGCGACGCTCACGGAATCCACGTGCACCATCGAGCTCGCGGTGACGCGCGTCCTGCTCAGCGGCGTCATCACGGTGGGAGGCCACGACCGCTTCCTGAATCAGACCAGCCTCGCGCCGCTCCTCAACCGTGGCTTCGTGAAGCTGGAGTTTGCTGATCACGCTCTGTTGCCCAGCGGTCCCGTCCCGCACGGCCTGCCCAAGAGCCTTGCGCTCTTCGGTCAGGTCCGCGTAGCGAGCAAGGCCGAGGAGGACCTCGCCCTGTTTCACCCGGGCTCTGATGCGACGGTACTTAGCGGCCTTAAAGACCTGTTTCTCAACGCCAATGAGCCGAGTGCGAAGCTCCTCTTCAACATCCGCCGCTCGGTCGAGCTGCGTGGCTGTGGCCTCAAGCTTCTGCTGCGCTTCATGACGACGGGCTCGGTACTTGGCAATGCCAGCCGCTTCCTCAATCATGCCGCGGCGCTCTTGAGGCGACGCCTGCACAATCTTGCCGATGCTTCCCTGCTCAATGAAGCTGTACAGGTTGTTGCCAATACCTGTGTCCAAGAACAGGTCAACGACGTCTTTGCGACGACACCGCTCACGGTTCATGAAGTACTCGGAGGCGCCACTGCGGTGCAGTCGCCGGCCGACCGACAGCTCTGTAAAGCGTGCGTACTCGCCGGGGAAGGGCTCGCTACCGTCCGCTGTGAACACGATGGTCACTTCGGCGAAGCCAACCGGGGCACGCTTTTCGGATCCCGCAAAGATGACGTCCATCATCTCCGAGCCACGCAGGCTCTTGGCCGACTGCTCGCCGATACACCACCGAATGGCGTCCATGATGTTCGACTTACCGCAGCCGTTCGGGCCGACAACGCAGCAGATCCCCTCACCGAACTCAACAATCGTACGGTCAGGGAACGACTTAAAGCCGTGCAGTTCGAGCTTGCGGATGCGCATGGCAGATCTTGGGCTGGAGGATCGGGGCGTTGAAGTGAAACCGAGAGGTGCGCCGGAGTGTGCGGTGAGAACCCGGGAGGGGGCCATGCACAAGGCGCTGTCGGTAACGGGGCGAGAGTAGCCTGGATGGACCGTGTCGCGCCATGATCGGGCGCTGCTACGGCCCTATTGCGCGAGCCATCGCCGGGTCTCTTCTACGTATGCGGCCCATCCAGCTTCGATCATGCGCTGGTGCGATTCGCTCGTTGAGCGGACGACTTTGCCGGGTGTACCGAAGACAACGCTGTTCGGTGGGATGATCGTTCCAGCCACAACCACGGCTCCAGCGCCGATAACCGAGCCCTCTCCGACCACCGCATTGTCGAGAACGATCGCGCCCATGCCGATCAAGCAGCGGTCCTCAACGCGACAGCCGTGAAGGATGGCGCGGTGCCCGACGGTGACCTCGTCGCCAACCCACACCGCCGAGATGGAGGTTGTGTCATGGCAGATGACGCCGTCCTGAATGTTGGACCGCGCGCCAATTCGAATTGGGCCCACGTCTCCGCGCAACACCGCTGTGGGCCAGACGCTGGACTGGGGGCCGACCTCAACCTGGCCAATCACCCAAGCGCCGTCGTGAACAAACGCGGTTGCATCAATGTTCGGAGTGTGTCGTTCATAGGTTTGCAACATGAAAGCCTCGCAGAGCCCGTGACTGACGGCCTCAATGAATCAGCGAATGAACCGATTTAGATTTTGGGTGCGTAGAACATTTCGCACTTGCGGGCGCAATTGTCGTACGAGACCCTCCGCCCACGGAACCGATGGGCCGTAACCGTACACGGTTCGCCCGTCATGACGCTGTACGCGGCGTCGTTCATCCCTGGGGAAACTTCATGCGCCACGCCGTCCTAGCTGCAACGCTCGCTTTCGGAACCACACTACGTCCGCGTGGCGTCGTTCCAGTGGCATCGAGACGCGTAGGCCGGATGGTGTTGAGCTGGCTGGACCGTCGACGTCGCAACTCTGACGATGCACACGACCCCGACGAGTCCGAGCTGTGGAGCCCCCCCACCAAGGTGCAATAGTCTCTGTCGCTCTGACGTAGAGCAGGCATTCAGGAGACTCATCATGGCAAACCAATTGGTAGTGTCAGACCGCTCTGTGCCCGTCGGCTACGCGCTTCTTGCTCTCGGACTGTTCGGGTTCTGCGGGCTGCACCGTCTGTACTCAGGTCGCGTGATCAGCGGCGTAATCTGGCTACTCACGGGCGGATTATGTGGTGTTGGCCAAATCATCGACATCTTCTTCCTGCCGCGAATGATCGAAGACCGCAACGCAGGACGCCCCGTCTGGTAGCCGTTCGTATTACAGCGCCGACCAAACTCTGGAGGCACCATGTCCGACGAATCTACTACCGCCGACCCCAAGACCGACGCTGCGAAGACCGAAGCGGTCGAAAAGGAAGCACTATCCAGCGAGACAGTACGTCCGCCTGACGCGCTTCGCGACGCGAAGAGCAACCCACTGCGCGCTGGCTTCCGCGAAAAGCCCAACAAGGGAAGCAAGGCGCAGACCAAGAAGCGTAAGAAGTCCAAGAAGAAGTAGTCAGCCAACCGGGCAGACAAAAAGGGGGAAGCCAACTGTGGCTTCCCCTTTTCTGTGCCAGGGCCGGTGACAGCCCGTCACACCTACAACATCACGCCGGCAACCGCTCCGGTCATGCACGCTGCGATGACGCCCGCGGTCATGGCACGAAAGCCAAGCGATGCCAGCTCAGGCATCTTGTTCTCGGCGATGCCGCCAATACCGGCAATCTGAATGCCGATACTGCCGAAGTTCGCAAAGCCGCACAGCGCGTAGCTGGCAATGACTGCACCACGTTCACTGATCACGGGGTTCTCGGCAGTCATCAGACCGGCAAGATTGAGGTAGGCAATAATCTCGGTGAGGACCACCTTCTCACCCAACAGACGCCCGATTGGAACGCACTCGGCCCACGGCACACCCATGATGAAGGCGATGGGCGCGAACATCCAGCCGAGCAGTAGCGACATGGACAGCGGCTCACCGGAGACGGCCTCTTCAATCACGCCGTCTGCGCCTGCAACTGTGTTCGTTCCACACGTTGCTGCGCCCTCGACGAACGACTGGAACATGGGTCCAGAGTCGCAGATAGTCATGGGGACAAGGCTAACGGCCCAGTCAAACATCGAGACAATGGCGATGATTGCAATGAGCATGGCCGCGACGTTCAAAGCCAGCTTCATCCCCTCGGACGCGCCACCCGCAATGGCCTCCATTACGTTGGACTTGCGGACATCCTTGGGCATCTCAACGGTGCCACGCGTCGCAGGCACGCCGATTTCGGGGACCATCACCTTGGCAATGGCCAGGGCTGCCGGTGCCGAGATGATGGATGCCACGACCAAGTGACCCGGCAGGTTCGGGATGATGTAGCCGCCCTGCCCGTCCGAGAAGAAGCCGACGTACGCACCAAGAACACCACCGGCGACCGTCGCAAACCCGCCGGTCATGACGGCCATGAGCTCAGAGCGAGTCATGGCGCCGACGAACGGGCGAATGAGAAGTGGTGCTTCGGTTTGGCCGACGAAGATGTTGCCTGCCGCAGACAGGCTCTCTGCACCCGATGTACCGAGCGTACGGACCATCACCCAGGCGATGCCCTTCACGAGGAACTGCATCACCCCTAGGTGGTACAGCGCGCTCATCAACGCCGAGAAGAAGATGATGGTCGGCAGAATCCAGAACGCGAAGGTCTTGAGTGGCGGCGACATGCCGTTGACCGTTCCGACGTAGAACTGGTTGGTCATCTGTCCGCCGGAGTCCATTGCCTCCACCATGTGCGGCTGGACCGGCTGGAAGACGAAGTTTGCGCCATCCCCGGCGAAGGAGAGCAGCTTATCGACGCCTCCGTTGACCACTACGTAGAAGATGCCGCTGACGAACGGGGACATGATGACGAGGCCGAAGAGCAGCTGGAGCCCAACACCCCAGCCTACGAGCTTCCAGTCGACCTTGCGACGGTTCTCGGACATGAGCCACGCGATTCCCACCAGGATGAAGATACCGACGAACGACGTCAATCGGTCGATAATTCCGGTGTCATAGGGCCTGAGCGCGGGCTCGGCAGCAAGGGCATTTGAGACGAGCCACAACCACATTCGGGCCTCCGGGGGTCGGCGCGCGTAACGCGAGTTTGGCCCAAGCGCGACGGTTGGTGACAACCCACGGGAGAACTACCCAACGCGGTCCACAATGAGCGGTAGGTGCTCGTCCACCGTCTCACCCACTCGAATGCCGCTGCGGACGCAGGCGACGGCCTCGTCTAAGCCAGTGTCTCGGTGCAGAATACGAACCAGTGGCTGTCCGGCGACGACGACGTCTCCGACCTCAACGTCGAGCCACAACCCCACGCCAAAGTCGATGGCGTCTTCCGACCGACGACGACCGGCACCGAGCAAGAAGCCCGCCTTGCCAATGTCCAGAGCGTCGATGCAGGAGACCACACCGTCGCGCTCTGCGACGAGGACCTGCTCGGTCACGCCGCTGCCCAGCAAAGGCACGTCCATGGAGCCACCTTGGGCACGGACCATTCGGGCGAACCGCTCATACGCCGCCCCCGAAGCCAAGACGCTGGCTGCTTGCGGATGATTCGCGAGCTCCACCACCAGCGTCTGCAGGTCGGCAGGCCCCTCACCCTTGAGGACCGCAATCGACTCTTCCACTTCAATGGCATTGCCGATGGCTCGTCCGAGCGGGCGGTCCATGGCGGTGATGAGTGCGGAACAGTCAAGTCCAGCGGCTTTGGCGACGTCGACCATCGTGCGGGCAAGCGCCACAGCCTGGTCTGTCTGCTTCATGAAGGCACCAGAGCCCGTCTTGACGTCCAACACGAGCCGGCTGACGCCAGAGGCGAGCTTCTTCGACAGGATGGACCCAGTAATGAGTGGAATGCTGGGGACCGTGCAGGTCTCATTTCGAAGACCGTAGAGCACTTGGTCCGCCGGTGCGAGCTGACCGGTCTGTCCAGTGATGAACACGCCAACATCGGCCAGTTGGTCCTGCAGCGCGGCGACGTCGCGGTCGCAGCGGTAGCCTGGGATGCTCTCGAGCTTGTCCAGGGTGCCGCCGGTGTGTCCAAGCCCTCTGCCACTGATCATCGGCACGCGAAAGCCGAGCTCTGCCCACAGAGGAGCCAAGATCAGCGACACCTTGTCGCCAACGCCGCCGGTAGAGTGCTTGTCGGTGAGCGGTGGACCGTCTACCCAATGCAGGACATCACCACTGTGGGTCATGGCTCTGGTGAGGGCCGTTGTCTCCGAGGCAGAGAGTGTGTGGACGTAGGCGAACGCGAGCCACGCTGCGGCCTGCGGTCGACTCACGGAGCCGTCGCCCAGCCCGTCGATAAAGGCTCGAATGGCCTCATCTGATTGAGGTTTGCCATCGCGCATAGTCAGAAGAATGTCGTCGATATGCATAGATCAATCCGATTGGTTTTCGCGGTACACGGTCATGCGCAAGGTGAGCACGTAAGTCACCCCGCAGGCAAGGATAGCTGGCGGTCCGTAGGGCGACCCAAAGACTTCGAGGACCAAGGCAATGGCTGCAAGTGGCACACCGATGACGGCGACGAGCGCTGAGGCGATACCGGCGACGACAAACACAGATGTGTCGAGCTGGCCGAGCACACCGGTCATGTTCAGCAAGGTGGCGACAAGACCGCCAGAGACGCCCCCAAAGACCATGGAGGGGATGAGGATACCCGCACTGCCGCCGCTCTGAATGGTCAGGCCAGTCGTCAGCATCTTGCCAGCCAAGATGGCTAGCAACACCCACCAAACGGTGATGTGCTCGTCTCCGGCAAGAAGCTCAGCGATGGTGTGCTCGCCCATTCCCAGAACGTGCTCGGGGCTGATGCCCAGACCGAACCAGAGCGCCGCGACGACGAGGGCCACGCCGAGTCCGCCGGCAGCTCCATGCCAGACCGGTTGAACACGTTCGACGAGCGCCTTGCTCTGCGCCATGACGAGACCAAACCCAAGAGCGACCGGCGCACTGACCAAGACCGCGGTCACTGCAGTGACTGCGTACTCGGTGAGTGAGTAGATCTCTGCATGCGGGGTTGCGACGAACAGCGGCTGAAAGCCAAACACACGGTTGTTCAGCACGTAGGTAATGACAGCGGCGAACAGTGCGTAGACGAACTTTCGGTAGACGATCCGGTCATTGTACGCGATTTCCGTTGCAAACAAAGCAGCGGTGAACGGCGCGCCCAGCAAGGTACTCACACCCGCGGCAATGCCAGCCAGCTGGTAGGTGCGCAGCTCGTGCTCCGAGACAGACCGCATGACCCGCGCCCAACCGGCTCCCATGGCTTCACTAATCGTGACGACAGGGGCTTCAAGCCCCCCCGAGCCGCCGCTAGCCAGAGTGATGAAGGTGGTGAGCCACTTCCGGGCCGCCAGACCAAAGGCAGGGCGGATGTAGCGTGGTGTGGGGTCGTCTTTGTCGTCGTCGTAGGTGACATGGTAGTTGGACAAGGCCACGCTCATGCCGTCGCCAGCGGCATCTTTCCAGCCTGGACGCGCAATCAGCCAGCTTCGTAGGATGCCGCCACCAATGAGGGCTGCAAACAAGGCGATGAACCCCGCCGTCCCGTTGTGGGTGGACGTGTGAAACAGCGCCTCTGAGACTTCATGGGCGGCGTAGCGGAGAGACGCGCATGCGGCCCAGACCGCGACGGAGAGGGCGGCCACCAACAGGACGACGCGCGCAATATCGTCCCACGAATCATGCAACGCACGTTGTTCGTCGCCGAGGTTTTTGAACTTGGTGGAAGCCATAGCGGGCGGGTCTATCCGATTGTCGGGTTGCGCCCATTCTTGGTCAACGGGCGCCGCAGCCTGCGGCCGTGATACCGTCGCCGCCCTGAATCTGGAGGCTCTGTGCCGCAACCGTACACCCCTGCACTGTCAGCCGAATGGCGTCGTGTGCGCGTCGACAACGCCATGATCGCTGCGCGCACATCTCGCGTCACCAAGCGCAGTATCAAGGCGGACACCAAGCTCCGGCTGCTCAAGCTGGCCCTTTCTATGGTCGACCTCACCACTCTGGAGGGCCAAGACACCCCCGAGAAGGTGCGGGCCTTGTGCCGCAAAGCACGACGCCCAATGGTCGAGCAGCCTGACCTGCCGCACACTGCAGCGGTCTGCGTGTACCCAAACATGGTGCCCGTCGCTCGACAGGCGCTGGGTCCGAACAGTCCAGTGAAGATTGCTTCGGTAGCGACCGGCTTCCCGAGCGGTCTGATTCCGCTCGCTCTCAAGCTTAAAGAAGTGGAGCAAGCGATTGCCTCCGGTGCTGACGAGATCGACATGGTCATTGACCGTGGCGCGTTCTTGGCCGGTGATGATGAGAAAGTCTACAACGAAATTATCGCCGTCAAAGCTGCCTGCGGAGCCGCTCGCCTCAAGGTGATTCTAGAGACTGGAGAGCTCGGAACTCTGGACAACGTGGCGGCTGCATCACGCCTAGCCATCGCAGCTGGCGCCGACTTCATCAAGACGTCCACCGGTAAGGTCAAGCCCGCTGCCACCTTGGACGTGACCCTGGTGATGCTCGAAGCGATTCGCGAGCACTACTTGGCGACTGGCGTGCAGATCGGGATGAAGCCAGCCGGTGGCATCCGAACCGCCAAGCTCGCTATTCACTACCTGGTTCTCGTCGCAGAGACCCTCGGCAGTGACTGGCTCGACCCCAAGTGGTTCCGGTTTGGAGCCAGCTCGGTGGTCAATGACCTCCTCCATCAACTGACGCGTCGCGAGACCGGCACCTACCCGTCCCCTCGCCGCTACAGCGTCGACTAGGAGTATTTGATGAACCCCACATCAACGGACACCCCAACGCTCAAGATCAAGGGAGCGCTCGAACTATCGCCTGCTCCGGAGAGCTACAGCGTCACTATCAACGAGCGATACGGTCACTACATCGGCGGCAAGCACGTCGCCGGCGACAGCGGAACCGAGTTCGACACCATCAATCCCGCCACTGGCGAGACGTTGGCCAGTATTGCAACGGGCTCTGAACAAGACGTCGACAAGGCGGTCAAAGCGGCCCGTAAGGCCCACGACAAGACCTGGGGCAAGCTCCCAGGAAAAGAGCGCGGGAAGTACCTGTACCGCATTGCTCGTCGTATGCAGGAGCGTGCGCGTGAGTTCGCCGTCATTGAGACGCGCGACAATGGCAAGCCGATTCGCGAGACACGCGACATCGATGTGCCCCTCGCTGCCGCCCACTTCATGTACTACGCCGGCTGGGCTGACAAGCTGGAGTACGCCATTCCAGGCGGTACGCCGAAGGCTGTCGGCGTGTGCGCACAAGTCATCCCGTGGAACTTCCCACTGCTGATGGCCGCATGGAAGCTCGCTCCCGCGCTTGCAACAGGCTGCACAACGGTGCTCAAGCCCGCTGAACAGACCCCCCTGTCGGTGATGCTGCTGACCGAGATTCTCGAAGAAGTTGGCCTGCCACCCGGAACCGTCAATGTCGTCAATGGCGCTGGCAGCACCGGTGCCGCCTTGGTCAGCCACCAAGATGTCAACAAGGTCGCGTTCACTGGCTCTACACACATTGGTCAGACCATCCTGCGAAGCATTGCTGGAAGCGGCAAGAAAGCGACCATGGAGCTCGGCGGTAAGGGCGCACACATCGTGTTCGCTGATGCCGCTCTGGACCAAGCCGTCGAAGGCGTCATCAACGGCATCTTCTACAACCAAGGGCACGTCTGCTGTGCTGGCTCCCGCCTACTGGTCGAAGAGTCCATTGCCGACGAGTTTGTGGAACGCCTCAAGCGACGCATTGACGTGCTCGTGGTCGGCAATCCCATGGACAAGAACACCGACGTTGGCGCTATCAACAGCAAAGAGCAGCTGCAGATCGTGAACAAGTACCTCCAGATTGCCCGCGACGATGGCGCAGACGTCTGGCAAGGCGGTGCCTGTCCGGTGCCGAGCAACGGTGGGTTCTGGGTACCTCCAACCATTCTGACCAACGTTCAACAGACCGACACAGTGGTCCGTGAAGAGATTTTCGGACCGGTCCTGTCCGTCCTCACGTTCCGCACTCCGGATGAAGCGGTCAAGAAGGCCAACGACAGCGAATACGGCCTTGCCGCTGGCGTGTGGAGTGAAAAGACTAGCCGCTTGTTCGACGTTGCTCACAGGCTCAACGCCGGCATCGTCTGGGCCAATGGCTACAATCTATTCGACCCCGCCAGTCCCTTTGGTGGGGTTCGCCACAGTGGCTTCGGCCGTGAGGGCGGATTGCATGGGCTGTGGGCCTACATGGGAGGTCTGCCATGAGCCGCCTTCGTATCCAAAAGACCATCAAGCAGTACATCGGCGGCAAGTTCGTGCGTTCCGAGAGCGGACGCACCCTCCCCGCCACCTCATCCCGTGGAGAGGCCATGCACGTGTGCCAAGGCAGCCGCAAGGACCTGAGAAACACCGTGCGCATTGCACGTTCCGCCGCAGGCGCTTGGGGAGCTCGCAGTGGATTCAACCGCGGCCAGATCCTCTACCGTCTGGCAGAGATGCTCGATGACCGCATCACTGCATTCCCGACATCTGAAGACGACGTGATTGCGTCCATCGACCGCGCCGTGTACCACGCGGGCTGGTGCGACAAGGTCTCGGCTTTGTTGAGTACGCTCAACCCGGTGCAGCAGGCCTACGTGAACTACTCAATGGTTCGACCACTGGGCATCGTGTTCTGCGTCCCTGACCCGAAAGACGGGCTGCTGGGCATGGTCGAGGCCGTGTGCAGCGCGCTGGTGATGGGCAATAGCCTGATCTTGGTCGTGCCAGTTGAGCGCGCCGAGCTCGGTCTTGCCTTGGCCGAAGCCCTCCACACAAGTGACGTGCCAGGCGGTGTGGTGAACATCCTCACCGGCGACGTGGCGTCTCTTGTGGCTGTGGCCAACATCATGGACGACTTGGACGCGATTGTGTGTGCCGCTGGCCTGCTCGCCAAGGAAGAGGCCGTGGCTGTTGAGATTCAAGGGGCCAGTGTGCTGCGTCGCATCTGGTGGCGGGGTCCCGCGACCAAGCCGGCAACTCCCCATGAGCTTCAGAAGCTGGCAGAGATCAAGACCGTCTGGATGAGTAGCGGTGCCGACATCACCGGCGGCGCTAGCTACTAGAGTCTGGACGGAAGGGTACAGGCGTGCCCCAACAACTTGGCACGGCGTGGAGCACGCCTGCTGACCGGACTACCCGGTCAGCAGTAGGACGCCGGTAGATGTGATTGGCTTCGCTTGCACCGCGTAATTCGTGTCAAGGCCCGTCACGCAGCCGCAAGCTTAGTGAGCTCATCGACAACGCAGTACACTGGGATGTTGTCGAGAACGGTGACTTCTGGCGGCAACCGAGGGTCGGCGTGTCCCAGCCACACGACGTCCAGATGTGCCCAGTCACATGCGATCAAGCGTACGAACTGAAGGTTGGCGTCTGACGCTTCGACGATGACAAACTCGGTCTGACCACTCGTCACCGATAGGGCCTGTAGGCCGCCTGAAGCATCCGTCGTGAACCGAACCAAGTGACCTCGGTCGCGGAGCAGCTGGGCGACGACCGCAGCCTCACTGTGGTCTGAGCCCACCACAATCACACTTCCGGCGAGTCCGTTGCCGTCAAGATGTGGCTCGGCCATCCTAGGTAAGTCCATGACGACACGGGTCCCGGACCCGCGTTCGGACTCCAGCATGACTACGCCGCCAGCCTGCGCAAGAATGGCGTGAACCACGGTCAGCCCCAACCCAGAAGACTCACCCCGACCACGCGTGCTGAAGAAGGGCTGAAAGGCACGGTCCAGGACGGTGTCGGACATGCCGGGTCCAGTATCTTCCACCACAAGTCGAACGCAGCCCGCAGGGACCGACGCATCGACAAACGCACTGATCCGAACCACCCCTCTGGGGCCCATGGCATCGGACGCATTTCGAACAATTTCCGACAGCGCATCGTTCAGCTGACGCTCGTCCATATGCACCGATAAAAGTCCAGGAATCAGCTTTAGCTCAAGTTCTACATGAGGTCCAAGCAACGCCGAGATCTCAGGAAGGAGAGCACGTAGGTGTGCGCCCAGGTCCACCTCTCCGGGGTCCGGTGACTGATTACGCGCCACAACCATCAACCGCACTGCAAGCTCGCTCGCCCGGTGGGCAGAACGCCGAAGTTCGTGTAGATCTTGGCTAGCCTCACCATGCTCGGACACTTCATCCATGATTAGGTCGACACTCGTCAGCATACTACCGATCAACTGATGAATCGCACGGGCTGCCTGCTGAAGTGTAGCCCTGGTCACCCCCCCTTCTTCCGCGGAGGCATCGTCAGTTTCGGCCGCCGTCTTTGTATTCTCTGATGGCGTCTCGGCTGGAGCTTCAATGCCGGTCAGAACGTCAGACGAGGTCATGGGGTCCACGCGTCCAGGGGCGGCTGTCAGCACGTTTAAAGTGAGCCACAGAACACCGGCGGACCCAACCCGGAGCGCCTCTTCGAGGCCGGTCGACAGATACAGTCCAAGGCAGAACATTGTGGCGACGCCAAACGAAGACCACAGCGCCATCCGATGCCCCGATGTGAATCGTGCGACGAGAACCGGCACAAGAATCACCGGGGACCACAACGTACCCGAGGGTCCGGCCTGCATCAGAACGAGCAAGCATACGGTCGCGAGGGCCGCTGTCAGCATGCCCGAGGCGACCCCCGCAAGGCGCTCGGCCAGGCTCCAAGACGTGAGCAAGACCACGGCAACACACACCGCCGGAACCACGCCTAGCTGGACGTTTGATGGCGGGGCGAGCCACAAACACACGCCCACAGCGATACTCGCCACCACCATGGTGCGAATACGGACTGTGTTGCTGATGGGAATGCGTGCCATGTGCTTGGACGCATCGGTCCGACGGCTGGCTAATCTAAGGGCCTGCCTCACAATGGATGCGCCACCTAGCGAGGCCGAGGCGTCATGAGGTCAGGCTCTAAGACCTACAATCCGAAGCGGTAGCCCACGCCAACAGTGGCTGCATACAGCGGAAGCGATTGGTAGTCGTCCGAGCCCCTGGACCGTGTGGTGGCCAAGCCGTACCACACCGTTCCTTGCAGCTCGATTCCCTTGGTCAGGGCAATCTCACTGCGCAACCCGGCCGTCGGATGGTGCGGCAGGGCGTACCCGAATGTAGCCTGAAGCGGCTTTATCCCTGCGGCCAAGTACGGATAAGCCCGAAATGGCGTCTTGGAGGAACCTACCCGAGCCACGTGGGCTTCACCGGGCGTGTAGGCAAGCTGGAACCCCGCTCCAATACGAATGAGCCCGCGAGAATAGGAGCCGCCGACAGTCAGGCCGAAGTTCGCCGAGTTGACCTCACCAACGGTAAAGGCTCCGTCGGGCGCGTCCAACGAGAAATTCCCACTCGACAACCATCCGGCATTTACCGCGCCGAACAATGAGAATGGCGGGTCTTCCTTGGTCTGTGACGCCTCGCCGGTCTCGACCTGCGTCCGCTCAACACCGTCCGGGCCTACCCGAATGACATCCACGCCACGCCGCCCTTGCCGAGCGAACCAGACGTCCCCGCCAAGCGCGTCGATATGTGGGGCTAGGCTCTCTGGAAGCGCCGGGTCTTCGCCGTTCCACAGCGCTGCCATCCATGTTTGGGCGTCTGCGGTTGGCAGGTCCAAAGAGAGCGCGCGCTCCTCTCCAGCCAATACCCGCATGTCCCAGCGTTGAACAACCACATCATCGATCAGCACGTGCATCAGGTGCCGCCCCATCGGAACCCGCACACCGCCTGTGGGGCTGAGCGTCACAGCCCGACCATCAACAAACAGTGTGGCCTCGGCGGGAAAATCCACGGGTACAAGGGTGGCTGGTAAGGCCCGCGAGATCTCGTCACGCACAGCGGTGTAGGCAACGCGCTGAGGAGCTTCAGCAATTTCGTAAGGGGAGATGTCTCGGTCTGGCTCTAGGGCGACGGCATCCACCCACGGTCTCTCAACGGACAAGCCGGACACGGTCTCACGGAACGGAGCTGCATCGTCTTGCGTAGCGAGGCCATCCATGAAGAACCGGTCGACGGCGAACCCTTGGTAGGTCAGCGCCTTGAACAGTCGGTCGCGGTCCGCCTGGTCTTGCAGAATTCGAATGCCGTCAACCGGACGTTGTAGATCGCGCATGATGACGAGCTCACCGTCCAGCCGGGTCTCATACATGCGAACGTCTTCGATAGCGGCACTCAGGGCGTCCATCGCCTCCAGATCGCTCGAGGAGATGCGCGTGGCGGCCGTTGTGAGGTCAAACAGGGACATCGGCCCTTGTTGGGCGCCAGACGCAGCAGACACTGCGGCCCACTCAGCAGGAGTCGGCTGACCGGACCACACCACTTCCGTGGCGTCGCTGTGCGAGGCGGTCGCCAAGAATACGAGAGAAACAGCTAAGAAGCGGAGCATGAGAGCCCTTGATCAGTCGGAGTACAAGTAATCGTTGCGGCGCGTGAGATGTCGACGCTGCCGGTCAGGGAGGAGCCCAAGTAGTTGGCACGAACAGTACAACGACCGGCTGGGAAATCAACGATGCGGGCACTGCCTGTGCCCGAAGCACGGCGGTCGCCACAGGACACATCAATAGCTGAGGCATCCGACATCACCACGAGTGCGCGGGAAATTCGAGGAGCGTCAGCGGCGATGGTGGGCTCTGGGACGATGGCAGGCTCTGGGGCGGCCCGTGGAACCACAACGGGTTGTGCGCGGACAGGCGGTGCAGGCTCAACGACGACAGGCGCAGGCTCAACGACGACAGGCGCAGGCTCAACGACAACAGGCGCAGGCTCAATCACTGGTGTGGGAACCACAGGGCCACTATCCGCCACAGGCTCCGGTGTTGGAGCCTCGACAGGAAGAGCCGGAGTGCTTGCTGGGTCAACAACAGCGAGCGCATCCTCACCCGAATTCTGGACAACAACCCAGGTTGCGCCAGCCCCCAAGACCAGAGTCAGGAGCGCTACCGCTGCAATGGCAGCAAGACCGACCCAGAGCAAGGAACTGCGTTTCTCGGGTTCCTCCGGCAGAACCGTCTGTGGGGCTAAGTAGGTCGTTCCGGCATCCATTTCGCCCGCTTCAAGGAGGGACTCACTGGGGCCGGTGTTCTCGGACAGGACGCCGTCTACCTTCTCACTATTCGCTTCGGTCCTTGCCGCAATTGCCGGGACAAAGCGAGTCGCAAACTGGGCCACCCCCTCACCCTCCAATTCACGCGCAACAGATGCCATTCGCCGGCTCGCCTCGACCGCTGTGGGTCGGTCCGTCGGGTTGGCAGCGAGACAGGCGCGCAGGAGCGAAATGGCGTCCTCAACGGCCTCATCCGTTCCCTTCAGCCAAGGCCGAATGTCATCGAGTGCCTCTTCGATGAACGGTGTGTGGCGGTCCGGAAGAACAGGCGTTCGTCCAAGAGGATTCTTCAACAACAGCTCGACCAAGCTGACTGCTGCTGCGTACACATCACCGGCCGGTGTGTCGCCTTCCATGAGGATGCGCTCGGGCGCCATGAACCGTTCGGTTCCAATCCAACCTTGGGCCTTGGTGGCCGATTCGCGTGTGTCGAGGTCCACCCGAGCCACGCCGAAGTCGAGCACCTTCACTTCGCCGTCGTCCGTGAGCCGAACATTCGACGGTTTGATGTCGCGATGCACAACCCGAAGCTGTCCACCGCGCCCATCGCTGGCATGGTATGCCGCATGCAATGCACGACAAATGGAACTGCCGACCTCAAACGCTGCGGGGGATGGGAAGCGCTCGTCGGCGTCGTCCAGTCCAACCAACACCTCTTCCAAGTCTGCCCCTGGAACGTAGTCCATGACCACGCCCCAGCGGTCACCAAAGTTGACGAGGTCCAGCACACTGACGATGTTTCGGTGCGACAGACGCCCCAAGATGCGTGCTTCGTCACGCATTCGTCGCGCCGCTTCACGACTGCCAGCGACGTCCGCATTCAGCATCTTCAGCGCGACGGGCCGGGTAAACCCCGCACCGCTGTCTTGTTCGGCTAGGTAAACCTCGCCAAACGCACCCGCACCCACGCGCCGCTGAAGAATGAATCGACGGCGTCCCCCTAAGGAATCGCGCTGGTCTGGCTCCTTCTCACTCACCGGCAGTCACTGGGGCTGCGGTGAGTTCAATCGTGCTCTGGATGGGATTGCCCTCCTCATCGCGCAGCTCTTGATGGTCGTCCCGAGCGAGTGCAACGGAGATGCTGAGCTCTTGGCCCTCCGTCAGGCCTCGCACCTCAACCAAGGTGGTGAAGCCGTCGCTGATAGCCCGCTGGTAGACGCCATTGACGAACAAGTGCCAGTGCCCTTCCGTCTCGAGCGACGGGTCGGCATCTCCTTCGGGCAACAAGGTAAACCCATCGATATCAACGACCAATAGGGTCGAGCCGATGCCCTCGTCGTCGAAGAACAAAAAATCATCCTCCGGTGTTGGAAACAGGATGTCGATTTCTTGGATGGGGTCGGGTGGTGCACACGCCCCCATGCACACCATCGCCGCCAAAACATGTCCGAGTCGCAATGTCTCCTCCGAGCGCGGATGATGGCACATGAAGTGGTTGCCTGCTCGCGTCAGGCTCAACCTTTGGTAGTCTTCTGGCCCCGGCAAATTCCCATGGAGCTTGAATGTCCGACGTGTACCCCGTCCCCGACCGCGTTCGAATTGGCACCAACAATCCGATTACGAGCATGGACACCTACCGCTCGGCAGCGGCGCACGCGCAGAACGACCCCGATCAGTTCTGGCTGGACGAGACGCGGCGGAACGTTGTCTGGCGGACGCCCCCCACCCTGGGTGTGAGCGGAAACTTCCGCAATATTGTGGATTCACCCATCACATGGTTTGCCGATGGAACGCTCAACATCACCGAGTCCTGCGTAGACCGACACGCCGCGGAACACCCCAACAAAGTAGCCATCGTCTGGGAGTCGGACACGCCGGGCGAAGGCTACAACATCACTTACAAAGAGCTGCACCAACAGGTGTGCCAAGCCGCCAACGCACTGTCGGGTATGGGCCTGAAGAAGGGCGAACGCGCCATCATCTACATGGGGATGGTGCCAGAAGCCGCCATTGCAATGCTCGCCTGTGCGCGTATCGGAGCGGTACATAGCGTGGTCTTTGGCGGCTTCTCAGCCGAGGCTATCCGCGACCGAGTTCGCGATTGTGGTGCCGAAATCGTCATCACCCAAGACCAAGGGCTGCGCGGTACCAAGGCGATTCCGCTCAAGAACATCGCAGACCAGGCGCTACAGGGTGAGTCGAGCGTCAAGCAAGTCTTGGTGGTCCAACGAACCGGTGGTGACGTGACCTGGGTAGACGGACGGGATGTGTGGTGGCACGACGCCGTTGGCAACGCATCGACCGAACACACCGCTGTGGAGTGCGCAGCAGAAGACCCGCTGTTCATCCTGTATACGTCTGGTTCTACCGGGAAACCCAAGGGGCTGGTACACACCTGTGGAGGGTACATCACCTACACCCAGTACACGCACCGAACGGTCTTCGACCTGCGTGATGACGACGTGTATGCGTGTGTAGCCGACGTCGGCTGGATTACCGGACACAGCTACATTGTGTACGGCCCACTCGCAAATGGCGCGACGACGGTGATGTTCGAGTCCGTCCCAACCTTCCCCGACGCCGGTCGCTACTGGGACTTGGTCGAACGGCACAAGGTCACCATTTTCTACACCGCACCGACCGCGATTCGTGCCTTGGCAGCCCAAGGGGACGCGTTCGTCACCAAGTACGATCGGTCGTCACTCCGGGTGCTCGGAACCGTAGGTGAACCTATCAATCCCGACGCTTGGGAGTGGTATTACAACGTGGTTGGCGAGCGGCGCTGCAACATTGTGGACACCTGGTGGCAGACCGAGACCGGAGGCATCGCGATTGCGCCGATTGCTCCTGCCACACCCACCAAACCAGGCTCGGCCACACTGCCAATGCCCGGAATCCTGCCAGTTCTCCTCGACACCGACGGCGAGCGCATCACCGGGCCGGGCGAGGGTCGCTTGTGTATCGACCACCCGTGGCCTGGCTTGGCCCGCACAGTGTGGGGAGACCACGACCGCTACGGCGCCGTCTACTTCACCACCTTCCGCGGCTACTACTTCACTGGCGACGGCTGTCGTCGAGATGCCGACGGCTACTACTGGATCACCGGGCGAGTGGACGACGTCATCAACGTCAGCGGGCACCGCATGGGCACGGCAGAGTTCGAGAGTGCCCTGGTGAGCGACGAGAGCGTCGCCGAAGCCGGCGTGGTTGGCTACCCTCACCCCATCAAGGGTCAGGGCGTGTACGCGTACATTGTTCTACAGCCCGGTGTGACCGGCTCCGAAGCGCTGGCCAAAGAGCTGAACCTGACATTGCGGCGCTTGATCGGTGCTCACGCCAGAGTCGACCTGTACCAGTTCGTTCCAGGGCTACCCAAGACCCGAAGCGGTAAGGTCATGCGTCGAATCTTGCGCAAGGTCGCAGAGGGTGAGCCTGAGAAGCTGGGTGACATCAGCACTCTGGCAGACCCGAGTGTGGTCGAGGCCATTGTCGCTGGGTGCAAGCTGTAGGCTAGATTCGTCCCAAACAATCGTTTAAATCCACCTTGGCCGGTCAATTGACTGCCAAAGTGGTGTCAACCGGGGAAAGTGCGTGGTAAGTACTTGCCCCTAGAACTCTCCTCAGGGCACGGGGAACAGGAGCACTTTATGAAAAACGTAGGTTGGATTGCACTACTCGCGCTTGCGACGGTCAGCTGCAAGAATGAGACCCGCCTTGGCCCACAAGGTCCCAGTGATTCTGGGGTCGATGATGACACCGAGAACCTCGTCGATGACGGCCCTGCCCCCAACATCCAGCTGCTTCCAGAGGCCTTGTCCTTTGGAACGAAGCTTCCGGACTGTCCGACAGAGCCCAGCTTCATCACCATCCGGAACATCGGTGACGCTGACCTGAACATCAATGACATTGATCTTGATGGCGGCAACGGTGTCTTCGACATGACCACCATTCACGACTTTGCCAACGGAGACCTGACCCTGGCTCCCGGCGACGAAGTCGAAGTACCCATCGTCTTCGAAGCTGCAGGGACTGTGGAGTACAACGGCACGCTCGAAGTCGCGTCCAACGACCCCGATGAGCCGAACGCCAGTGCCGGTGTTGAAGGCGCGGGCGGGGACTCTGCCACCAACGAAGATCTGTTCTTCCAAGCCGAGCCCGAAGGCGTGGACGTGCTGTGGGTGCTGGACAACAGCTGCTCGATGTCCAGCTACTTGACGGACCTCGAGACCGAGTTCGACTCGTTCATCGCTAGCTTCACGACTCTCGGGCTGGACTACCAGCTCGCCGTGACCACCACGGACATGGACAATCCAGCCGAGTCTGGCAATCTGCTCGGCCCGGTGCCCGTCATCTCCCCGCAGACTGCCGCAGACGCTGGCCTGACCGTGCAAGAAGCGTTCGACGCCGCCGTCGAGCCAAGTTCCATGGGCTCGGGCAGTGAGAAAGCCCTTCTTGCTGCACAAACGGCTCTGTCAGTCGGCGGCCCCGCTCAGCTCGCTGGACTGATTCGCCCCGAAGCCAACCTCGCAATTATTGTTGTTGGCGACGAGGACGATGGTTCGTCCCTGTCCGCTGGCGCCTTTGTTGGCTGGTTTGAAGGCCTCAAGGCAGACCCGGGTAAGACCACGGTCTCGGGCATCTTGCAGCAGAACACATCGCTGTTTGACCCGAACTGCGGAGGCCTCGGCTCACCAAAGCTTGAAGACGTCGTCGACCAGACACAAGGTATTCGTACCAGCATCTGTGGCCTCGACTTCGACCAAGTGCTTCGCTGGCTGTCGTACTCAGCAGCAGGCTTGCTTGCCGAGTTCCCGCTGTCGGATGTGCCCCTCAGCGGCTCGGCCGGTATGAGCGTGTACGTCAACGGCGTTCAGGTCAGCCCCGACCCCTTCCGCGGTGACGGCTGGTGGTTCGTCAGTCAGAACAACTCCGTTGTGTTCTACGGCGACTCCATCCCCGGTCCAAGTGCTGAAGTACGCATTGAGTACCCAGTGGCTGGCATCTGCGAGTAAGACTCGCCGCGTGTAGCGCATGGATGTGGGCCGCGTCTTCTGCTTGGGCAGATGACGCGGCCCCATCGCGTTTAGCTGTGCCCAATGAAAGCGATGCCACGGCGCTCGCAGAAGAACTGTGCCGCCAGCTTGACGGCGAGCACATCCCACGCGACTGGCTTGCTGAAAACGTTGATCCCGTTGCTCTGCCCGGGCCGCTCACAGAGGTTGGGCTCGCTACGTGGGAGACGGCCCTCGCTCCCCAGACAGCGCTTGGTCAACTCCTACGTACGCGTCCCGTCGTCAATACCGTAGCCACCGGCCCGGACTACGTTCGCGTGGTGTTCGACACTGAACCTCGCATATCCGTGGTGGTTCGCAGTGCAGATCACGGTCCGCAGATCGACTCGCTGAGTGTGACGACGTGCGGCAGTTGTGCTGAACCAGAGCGGTTTGTTCGCGATTTGTTGTGGGATGTTCAACACCGAGGCGGCACCCTCAGACTGATGCCGGGTGTGGAGCTTGCCGTGGGGACGCGCCTTCAGAACGTGCCGGGGAACGAAGACACACGCTGGGTGTCTGCGTGGATGCGACACCGCGGAGGCAAACACCTGGCCCACCTACTCGACGGTGCTTCGGTTCAACATGTCGACGAGTCCCTGTTCACCATCGCATTGGTCGACTCGCAAGTGGACACCTGGCGGGTCGTATGGCGAGACCGGCGCTGGCAGATAGTCTACAACGACCTGGCGGAAGACAGTCCACTACGTCTATCCACAACCGAAGCCTCGTCTCGCCGACGCTCTCGGCCCGTGTGGACGCCAACATTCCAAGAGGAGTCCGGTGTGTTGGTCCTAGGCGAAGCGGTCATTGGACTTGCGGTTGAGCCCATGACGGACACCGTGTTGCTGGCTGTGTTGGACGTAGACGGTACCTACAAGACCGTTGCCCGCGTTGATCCGTACACGCAGACCCAGCTGGACACCATGGACCTGCCAGACATCGACACGCTGGCCCAGACCGAGACCGGCTGGTTCGGCCGCTGGAAGACTGCGCTGTCGGCTTCCGGCCAAACACTGACCGTCAGCATCCCGGACCGAGTCGTGACCATGGATACCCGCACGGGTCACGCGCGAACCGTAGGTGGACAGCGAGTGATCGCCCTGTCCGCTACCGATGCCGGCCCGTGGATCAGCGATGCGAACGGTCCCGTCCGCACGCCCGATGGCCGAGTGAGGCGTCACACAACAGGACTTGTCGGCCTGTCGCCAGACGGTACCACTGCCATCACCGCCGCAGGAGACGTGGTCTTCATGATGGAGCCCGAGGTCCCTGCCGTCGCGTCTACCTGCAACGGAGATGCTCGGGGTGCGACGCTGTCGCCGGACGGTCAGACGTGGGCTGTGGCCTGCGGTCCAGCCACAGGTCTCAGCCTCGCGTTTGTAGGTGTCGACGGAATCGGTGTGTACAGCATTCGCGGAGACGGTAGCCACAGCGGTGCCGTTGCGTGGAGTCCGACTGGCGCTCGTGTTGCAGTTGCTCTCGGCCCAGAAGACGCTCTGGCGCTCTTCGACGACCAAGGCATGCTCACCCACCAAGGCGGACAGGGGGTGCACCAGATTGCCTGGAGCCCTGATGGCAGTCACTTAGCGACGGCGCATCGCGATGGCCTGGCACGGTGGCGGGCAACGGCAGATATCCCCTCCACCAACGAACAACGCCGCCGCTGACACGAAGTCAGCGACGGCGTCACACGCGAGAGAAAGCGACTATGCTTCTTCGATCGTGACCGAGTTCACCATGATGGGTGTGAACGGACGGTCCCGCGGGTCAGTCTGAGTACGTTCGATGTTGCGGATGATGTCCATGCCGTCCACAATCTTGCCGAACACAGGGTGCTTGCTCTGGGTCGACTTGTCGAACCAGTCCAAGTAGCGGTTGTGCACGGTGTTGATGAAGAACTGGCTGCCGCCGCTGTTCGGAGAGCCCGTGTTGGCCATGGCCAAGGTACCCGGCTCGTTCGTGATCTTAGCGGTGTCCAGGAACTCGTCTTGGATGGTGCCGTGCGGGGGACCGCCGGTGCCAGCCTTGGGGCTCTTGGCATCCTTGCTGTGGGGACAGCCGAACTGGATCATAAAGTTGTTGATGACGCGATGGAAGTGAAGGCCGTTGTAGAAGCCCGAGTTCGCCAGATCAATGAAGTTCTGGGCGGTTCGGGGCATCTGCTCCTTAAAGATCTCAGCCTTGAAGCTTCCAGCAGTCGTGTCAAAGGTCGCGATGGGGTTTGCCATGAAAAGGTCTCCGTGTCGAGGTGGCCGGAATTATCGCAATAGGAGGCGTTGTGCCTCCCCCAGAGGCCAGACAACTTAGACAGCCTGCACAAGGATGACCACCGTTGGGCAAGACACATCACCTTCTCTTTGTTTGTACCGGCAATATCTGCCGATCCCCTATGGCAGAGGGGTTGGCCATCGCTGCGGGGAAAGCCGCACGCCTCGACGTCGAAGCGCGTTCCGCGAGCACACTTGGCCTTGTCGACCGCCCCGCAGACCCCCACGCTGTTGCTGTTTGTCAGGAACTCAACGTGGACATTGCGCCTCACAAGTCGAGGCCGGTGCTCGCAGAGGACGTCGAGTGGGCCGACTACATCTTAGTGATGGCCCTTCACCATGCCGGTGCTGTACGTGACGAGTTTCCGCAAGCCGACCACAAGGTCCTGCTGTTGGGAACCCTCGGCGGCGCACTCGAGATCGCCGACCCGATCGGAAAAGGCCGAGGCCGCTTTCGTTCCGCACGTGACGAGATCAAGCGCTGTGTAGACGCCTTCATTGCGCGTCTTCCCAAAGAGTAGTTCTTCGAGTCGCCCTAGAAGGTCCGTGGGCGCAGAATGTCCATGATGTTGGAGAGCACCGTGTCCATAGGAGCGGGCTTGGGAATGCGCCTGACCACATGGTCACCGAACAACTCCAGCAACACATGGTCTGTACAGGCCGTATGCGACACCACGGGTGGCGGGTCAACCATACGCTCGATCTCCTCGAGCAGCACTAGGCCGCCGAGATGGTCGACTTGTTCTTGGTACCGGGTCGCGCGTGGCCCCAAGACCCGTTCGGGATGCAGGCCGAGTGGGATGAACAAGTCCATGACGACCAAGGACCAGCGATGTCCGAGCAGACACTCCACAGCCTCTTCCACCGTAGAGACCACCACGACCTTCTCTTCGAGGGCCTCGCGCAGAATATCAGCGATGCCTTGTACATTTTCACGTTCGTCATCGACAAACAAGATGCCGCTTCGGTCACTCATGGACGCCACTCGCTTCTGTCGAAGTCCCACACCTTGCGGAGTTCCTCCCCGGCGTCCAAGTCGACCTCGAAGACCTTCTTGCGGCCATCCAGCGCCTGAATAGTGATGAGGTGGCTACCGGAGGTCAGCTCGCGACGAACCAAGGGCACCTGCCGGATGTAGCGGCCATCAATGTAGACTTCGGCTGGCTGCCGCGCACCAATGGTCAGGAAGCCCGGACCGGTAGCTACAGGCTCAGGCGTGTCGACGACTGTCGCTTCCACGGTGGGCTCTACAGCTTCCACCACAGGCTCCGGTTCGGGAGCTCGGCGCACAACCACCACTCGCTCGACCGGCGGCTCGGCAACAACAGACGGCTCGGCAACAACAGACGGCTCCGGGCTTGGCCCAACCCGAATCGGGACGGATGGCGGCGACGGTACCGTCTCTGCACGCACCGGAATGCTGGTGGGTGGTGGGAGACGTTCGGGTGCGGTTCGCTCTGCGATAGGCGGCGGCAACTGCTCACCAGGAGCCCCCACCCCGGCCGGGCCAGCAGGCTCATCGACTGCGCGGATGGGTTCCGGAGCCGGCGGTGGCGTCACGACGACATCCCCGAGCGATGGAGGCGCAACTTGGACCGGTACGGTGGGAACACCTGTCGGCGGCAAGAACCACAGCATCGCCGCTACAGCAGCCACGGCGCCCAACAAGGTGACCCCACCCAAGACAGCAAACATCCACAAAAGCGGAGCAGAGTCGTCGTCAGAGTCCGGCCGAGCAACGCCCTGGATGCTCGACGCGTTGGTATCAGCCAAAGATCCAATGGAGCTCTCGTTTGCAAGCGTGCCCTCAGGAACGGGCAACCCCTTGTGCAACGCATCTACGCCACCGTAGAAGCGCACGACCTCATCGCGAGCGCTAATGGGGTCTGGCAGAAGCGCAGAGAGCGCGCGAGCAAACTCTGCTGCATCTGGGTAGCGATTCCGAGCACTACGCTCCAGAGCGCGCGTCAGAGGCTCTACGAGCACCCTGTACGACGGGTCCAGCTGGGCAACCATCCGCACTGGGTAGTCGTCTGCAAGCAACCGTTTGACGGTGTCCGGATTCTTGTCTGGGAACAGCGGCTGCTTAGACGCCATCTCGTACAGCACAGTCCCCAAACCGAAGACATCTGTTGCCGGCCCGACACCCTGACCGTTGGCTTGTTCAGGGGCCATGTAGCCCCAGGTGCCCTTGACGGTTCCGCGCTTCTCAACCAGACGAAAGCCCTTGCTAATCCCGAAGTCAACAATCTTGATGACACCCTGCGGGTTGAGAATCAAGTTGCTGGGCTTGACGTCCCGATGAACCAGACCGAGATGTTCACCCGACTCGTCCGCCGCTGAGTGGGCGTATGCAAGCCCATCACAGGCTTGACGGCCGACCTCGGCAATCACCCCAACGGGGACGTGAACTCGATTTCGACGACACAGGGAAATGGCCCGACGAAGCGTGATGCCTTCGACGTACTCCATGACCAGGAAGAAGCGGTCACCGTCTTGGTCGAAGTCCTGGATCTGCACCAGATTTTGGTGGTGCATCGACGAGCCCAGACGCGCTTCATTGATGAACAACTCTTGAAACGTGTCCGAGTCCGTGAATTCGGGGAGGATCAGCTTGATGGCTACCCGAGGTGACACCCCTGCAAGCGACTCCCGACGCGCCTCATAGACCAACGCCATACCGCCCTTCGAAAGCGGTCTAACGATTCTATAGCGCCCCAAACGCTCAAGAGCGGCTGGTGGTGCTGGCTGGGGGGTGCTTTGCATTAGAGGATGACGGACGCCTCCGAGTCATGGCGATAATCCCATTGAAGGGCCGAGACGACCTACTCTTGACAAGAGACCCCACCCAGCGCTGTTGGTTCCACACTTTCGATTCACACCAGAGCGTCGTTTTCAGGTACCGTAGGACGCCACTGGAGAACGAATGCCACTACGCCGCCTACTTCTCCTGTCCGCGCTCACCGGCAGCAGCGCCCTGGCCGCCCCGGTCACGCTCAATCACAGCGGACGCTTGCTCGATCAAGCAGGCACGCCGATTCAAGGTCAGGCCAACCTTCAGTTCCACCTGTGGGATGCGGACAGTGGAGGGGCGAGCATTCACAGCGAAGCCATTCAGGTGGTCGCGAGTGATGGCTTCTACGCCGTGACCCTAGGCACTACAGGCGACTTGGACGCAAGCGAGATCGGAACGACTGGATTGTGGCTTGAGGTCGTTGTTGGAACACAGTCTCTCGGTCGCTCACCTGTCGGCTTTGTTCCCCTCGCCGCCGTCGCAGACAGCGTGATCGGCGGTATTGCTGACGTCACAGAAGTGAAGGTCAACGGGGTCACTGTTCTGGACGCCAACCGTGACCTCACTGTCGGCGACATCGATGCGACCGCCATCAGCGCAGACTCTCTGACTATCGGAGGCCAGGCGGTCAGCGCTACACCGAGTGTCATCGGGCAGCTGACTCGAATCACGGCGAAAGCGACCATCGCCGGCTCATCACACAACCTTGGGAACAATCCGAGCACCGTTTATGGCAACACGTCCTGCCCAGCCAATACCACGCTTATCAACTGGGGAACTGAGCGAGAGATTCAGTTCTGGGGCCAGACGACGCACTGGTACGCAGAATGCATCAACAACGGCGGTGCTCTCCGGGCACAGCTGTACACCCAGTATGGCTATGGCGGGCACAGCCTCACGTGTTGGGGCATCTGCGCCTCGAACTGACCGATAGCCGCAGTGTCTTGGTCGCGAATTTGGCAGGTGGTGTCCAGCGTGGACCGCAGCGCGGGTTACTCGGCCGGCCGAGTTCTGGAGCCCCGATGTCTACGCTATCCGCCGTCCTGACCGACCTCATCCGTGCCGCTGCAACTGCTGCGGGCCACGCCGACGCCCCCGTTCCGCTCGACCCGTGTGTCCCTACAAACGACTCCCGGCATGGTGACTACCAGTCAAACTTCGCCTTCCGCCTAGGCAAAGCGCTGCGCACCAACCCGCGAGCTGTGGCCGAGAGCATCGTCGCTCACATCCCAGAAAACGACATTATTGCCAAGGCTGAGGTCGCTGGACCGGGCTTCGTGAACTTGACCTTGGCAGACGCTTGGCTTGCCCAAAACGTCCTAGAGAACTCCGACGTCGCGGCCGCAACGCCCCAGATCGGTGCCGACAAGACAGTGGTCATCGACTTCAGCTCGCCGAATGTCGCCAAGCGCATGCATGTCGGTCATCTGCGCAGCACCGTCATTGGCAACGCCCTGGCCCGCCTTCACCGCTTCTGTGGCTACACCGTCGTCTCCGACAACCACATCGGCGACTGGGGCACCCAGTTCGGCATGCTCATCGCCGCGTGGGGAACGGACCGCAACGATGATGCCTACGCTGCGGACCCTGTTGCAGAGCTGCAGCGTCTGTACCAGGACTACAAGAAGCGCATTGCCGACGACTCTGAGCTGCTCGACATCGCTCGTGCCGAGACGGCCAAGCTGCAAGCCGGAGACCCCGCTAGCCGTGCGCTGTGGGAAGAGTTCGTTCGCGTTTCGTTGGACGAATACGGCCGCATGTACGACCGGCTGGGTGTCACCTTTGACGTGACCTTGGGTGAGTCATTCTACAATCCCGTCCTTGCAGAGTTGGTGTCTGGACTGCTGGAGCGCGGCATCGCAGAAGTAGACGACGGCGCAGTCATCGTTCGCTTCACCAATGACGATGGCAAGGGACTCGGCAAGAACCCCCTGCTCATCCGCAAGTCCGACGGCGCGTCCCTGTACGGAACCACCGACCTGGCAACCATTGACTACCGCCAGAAGACTTGGGGTCCTGACCGCGTCCTGTACGTAACAGACGTGCGGCAGCAGCTTCACTTCCGCCAGCTGTTCGCTGCTGCCAAGAAGATTGGCTGGGACAACGACTTTCAGCACGTGTGGTTCGGCATGCTGCGTCTCCCTGGTGGCGAGGTAGCTGCGACGCGCAGTGGTGTCGGTGAGACCCTATCCAGCGTCCTCGACACGGCCGTGGCTCACGCACGCACGGTCGTGGACGGCAAGTCGGGCGACCTCCCGGAAGACGAGCGCGCAGCAATTGCAGAAGCGGTCGGTATTGGCGCCATTCTGTACACCGACCTGTCGCAGAATCCACAGACCGACATCACCTTCGAGTGGGACAAGATGTTGGCCCTCGAAGGCAACACCGCGCCCTACCTGATGTACGCATTGGCCCGGATTCGCAGCATCTTCCGCAAAGTGGGAGTCACTGTGGCCCCCGGCCCCATTCAGTTCACCGACCCGGTGGAACGAGAGCTCGCCATCTTGGTCCGTCGCACTCCCGTGGTGATTGGGCAGGCCTGCGAGAACTTCCGCCCCAACTTCCTGGCAGAGCATCTGTTCCAAGTGGCCAACACCTTCGCGAGCTTCTACGGACAATGCCCGGTGATTGTCGACGATGCTGACCTTCGCGCATCGCGCTTGGCCCTCTGCAACGTCACCGCAGAAGCACTGACTGCCGGCCTCCGCCTGCTGGGACTCACGCCGCTCGAGCGGATGTAGTCCCTACTGCTCGATAGCGTAGGCAGTCGCATTGCGAACCGCGGCCGTTCCGCTGGCCGAGTATCCGTGGGTGTAGCTGTACGTATCCAAGAACGTGACGACGGGACCTGACCCCGGGGCAACGACGCCAGGGGGAATTGTTCCTACTTGTGAAGCGCCTTGGCAAGCTCGTCGTACAGGTAGACGTTGGCAGCAATCGCCTTTCGGAACACACCTAGGTCCATGGATTCATTGGGCCCATGAGCGGTCGTTCGCGGGTCCATCACGCCGTTCAGGATGAGCGGGAGGTCGCTGAAACGTCGGCCAAACAGCGCTACGAACGGGATGCTCCCTCCAACCCCCACCTGAACGGGCTTGCAGCCCCATGACTGTTCATACGCACGGTCAACCGCATCAAAGGCCACGCCCTTGGGTTCGTACAGCCAGCCTTCACTGGCGGACCCGATCTGTTCAACAGTGACATGGACACCACCAGGGGGATTGGTGAGCAGCGCCGCGAGAACTTGGTCGAGCATGTCTTCGGCAGTCTGACCCGGTGCCAGGCGGATGGAGAGTGTGGCGGATGCCGAGGTTCGCAGAGCATTCTTCTTCTCTTCTGGCCGCGGAAGCGTGGTGGCCACAACGGTCAGCGCTGGCTGGCGCCACATCCACTCGGCTGGGGGAACACCACGGTCTGGAATCGGGTCGACGCCATTCTTGAGATGAGCGCCTTCGCGAATGGTCGGCGTATCCAGAGGTACATCCCAAGCCCCCTCGCGCCACGCGTCGGGCACGTCAACTCGGCCCACGGCCATGCGACCATCGTCATCTGTCAGCCGAGCAATGAGCTTACACAGCGCAATGCTGACATCCGGCACCATGCCTCCCCACAGTCCACTGTGACCGTCGGCATCGAGTGCTTCGCAGGTGAGCTCCACTTCGAGCAGTCCACGCAGAGACACTGTCAGTCCCGGGATGGTGGTTGACGGATTCTCGCAGTCGGTCAGCACCATGACATCGGCGCTGAATGCGTCTGGGTAGGCGTCCATGAACCGCTCAAGGTTCGGGGAGCCAATCTCCTCTTCCCCCTCCACAAGCAGGCGGATGTTGCACGGCAGCCCTCCCGCTTCCATCCATGCCCGAATAGCGGCAAAGTGGCTCATCCAACCTCCCATGTCATCCGCAGAGCCTCGCGCATACATGCGACCGTCGCGAGTCTCGGGCTCATGCGGGTCGCTATGCCAGTTCTTCAGGACCACGGGCTGCAGGTCGAAGTGGCCGTAGATGAGTACTGTTGGAGCATCAGGGCCGGCGTGGAGCCACTCGGCCGCAACACATGGCAGAGCGTTGTCTAGGGTAAGCACACGACTGTTGTCCATGCCGAGAGATTCCAGGTCGTCTCGAATCCGCGCGGCAAGCGCGCGGACATCGTCGAAATGCTTCTCCAAACAGGAAATTGCCGGGTACCGCAAGTACTCTTCGAGCTGTTCGACGGCGGAGTCAAAAGCAGCGTCTGCAGACGCAGCCACAATTGCTGAAGGTGTCGTGATCATGCGGGTCTCCGTGGGTATAGGCGGCTGTTCGTAGCCCACTGCGGGACCGTTTGTGACCGAATGACAACGCGTTGAGCGCGTTTACCTAGACAAGTGTGGGCTACTGCCCGCCACATTGACCCAGGAGCCGCCATGCGCTTGACCGCCCGATTCTTTCCCTTCGCCATTACCCTTGCTCTGCTGGGTACCCTCAGCGTGCCCAACGTAGCCGATGCCGTGAACGGCCAACTCAAGGCGCGAATCTCCAGCGCCAAACATGACATGAAGGAGTCCAAGAAGCTTCTGAAGGACGATAAGAAGGACCTAAAGAGCATCGACAAGCTCTCCGACAAGTGGCACGCTGCTCGCGACTCCGGCAATACCGACAAGATGGCCCGGATAGACGAAGACCTGATGGAGTGGCTACGTGAGGAGCTGTCTGAGAACCGCCAGGACCGTGCACGGGCCCGCGCTGAGCTCGAGTCCACCGGCGCCGAGGTCACCCCCACCCCAACCCAAAACCGTCGGGGTCGTGCGGTAGACCGTGGCCCACAAGACAACGCACGCCAAGCAGACGCGCGCTCGGACTTCGAAGCCGAGCGTGAAGATGCCCGCAACACCAGAGAGCTCGCAGAGCAACTGCGCGAAGTTCAGCGCCGCTACGAGGCCGGAACAGCAGGTCCACGGGTTCACGCCCAAAAGAGCGACCTGCTGCGCGACTTGGTGCGCTCTGCACGCCGCGACTACCGCCGGTCTACGCGTGAGCTCGCAGAAGATGAAGAACGCCTAGAACGTCTGAAAGCGCGCCGATAAGGCCGGGAAATTCCTGCCCAACACGGTCTGCCGTCCCTAGTAGTGGGGCGGCAACTCAATGTCGGTCGGACTTGCCGTTTGGTTGCCCTCATCGTTGACCCGCTCGCGCAGGGTCTTCAGCTCACCCCGAACCTCTTCCAGGTGCCCGCTCATCTCACGGATGACGTCATCTAGGTCACCCACCAGCTTCTCAACGAAGGCGAGCTTGATTTCAAGATTCATCATGCGGTCGTCGTTACTCATTGCACAGCCCTCGCGAGGCGGTCGCTATCTCCGTCCACCAGTCGGCGCACTGTGGTGACGGTTGCGGCAGGACCGCTCTGCTCCGCATGTATCGTATGGCGGCACACCACCGCCCCATCTTCTGTGCGTCCAAGCCTCTGAGTCGTCACTGTGACGGTGTCAGGAGCCATGGCACCCACACGCCATTTCGCGTATTCGGCAACCGGCTGGACCAACGCCGGATTGGTGCCGTCCGCGTGTAGCAGGCGAGCCAAGGCTTCTTCCGCCCAGTCCACGTAGACAGGGTGGTTCGCATGAGCGAGCGGGTCCATCCATGTGTGCCACACCTGAAACACGAAGACATGCTCACTGCCAATGTCCTCGGTGTAGTCAGGCAGACGTACGTTCTCATCCGGACCTTCGATTGGAAATGCCGCTACCAGCTCCGCGTTGGCCCGGGCAGCGCGCATGACGCCACCCTTGGTGCTCACATGCGCCCACTCTTGCGTGCTGCTCGCCAAGGGTCGCTCACCAACGGTAAGGCGGATCTGTCGCGTACAGAGAAGCCCTCGGCGAAAGCTATTTATCCATGTTCGCCCGATGACTTCGTCGCCATACGTAGCTTCCGAGTGATGCACTGTGGTCATCTCACGGACAACAAAGGCGGACTCCACAGCCCGAAACCGGGTCGGGTCCCACCCCAAAGCGCTGGCCCCTCGAACCGCAACGTCTTGGCAGCAGCGCCAGATGTCGCCGGCGCGTGCAGAGTCGCGGGGGTTGAATGCGTTTCGCGGCAGATGCAGAGACAAGTCGATGGGCATGGCTTCCCCGGTGAGCGATGCGCGGGTTAACTCCTCGGCCTGTGTGTGTATAGCGATGTCATCAGCCCCATTCCCACGACAAGTCTTGGTTGTATGCGAACGCGAAATGCGCTCGCATGCCCGCAACCTCGTGCGCGCTGCGTCCACATACCAGCCGGTCGAGTGGTGCTTTGATACCGAGTTTGAAAGCCGGGTAAACCGAGGCCCTGGTTCTCGAACCATCTTCATTGGCGACAGCAAGTACGCGAAGTTCTTGCGCGGACTTGCCAAGCCAGCTGCTCGCCAGCACGGCGCTGTCTGGGCGCTGTACAAGCAACATGCCCTCATCTACGTAGAAGACGTGATCATCGATGTTCGGTCCACTCTGCCCAAAGTGCGCGACCAGATCGAACAACTTCAGATTGAAGCGGCATACCAAGCAGAGTCGGTCAGCTACCACGAAGGGGTTGTGGAAGGTCCCTTAGTGGCACACCAGTACTTCCAGACTGTGGCGATTCATCCATCCATTCGCGCAGACAACACGCCAACCCGTGAACGGGATGTAAAGCGCGCCTTCATCGACAACCAGATGGTACTTGGCATTGCGTGGTTCTTGATGGAAGGCTGGGACGATCTCATGAACGGACCCGAAGAGGAATGACAGCCCCCGGGTCCCGCTTTCACGAGACAGCCGCCCGGACCCTACGCGCTGCCATTCAACAGGCAGAAGGCGTGGAGGTCTTTGCAATCGGCGACGTGGTTGAGGGTGAAGTCAGCGCCGTCACCGTGACCTGTCGCGGACAGTACGACCGCGTGCTCGCTATCCTCGGTCGGCCACGCGCAGGCCAGGTGGTCATCCACAACCACCCTAGTGGGGTGCTCATCGCCTCTGACGCCGACATACAGCTGGCGGGACGCTACTCCGAAGAAGGAGTGGGCTTCGTCATTGTAGACAGCACGGTCTCTCGGTCGACATGGGTGGTGGAGCCCCATGTCGAGAAGAACGTTCCGGTCACCGAAGACGACGTCCGCGAAGTGTTCATGCACGCGCTCCCTCGCGCTGTTCCAGGGTTCGAAGCCCGCGACGCACAGCTGCACATGGCCATCGCCGTGGCCCACAGCCTGTCGGAGAATGAGCCCTACGCGGTGGAGGCCGGAACCGGAACCGGAAAATCGCTGGCCTACCTGATTCCGTCTGCCCTGTGGGCGCTGCGAAACGACAGCAAAGTGGTGCTGTCTACCTACACCAAGGCGCTCCAGTCCCAACTGCTCGTCAAGGACTTGCCTCTGCTTCAACGCGCTGACATTCCAGCCCAAGCTGCCTTGCTTATGGGCCGCAACAACTACGTGTGCAAGCGACGCCTACGTATCGCAGCGGGTGAGGCAGAGGATGCCGACAAGGCAATGTATGACGACGTTCTCGCCTGGGACGGTTCCACGGCAGACGGCACACGACTCGACCTGACCATCGACGTTCCCTACCCGGTGTGGGAGCGCATCGAGTCCGATTCCGACCTGACCTTGCGGCTCAAGTGTCAGCACTACGACACGTGCCACTACTACATGGCACGGCGTCGAGCAGCAGCCGCACACTTGGTCGTGGTCAATCACGCACTGCTCATTGCAGACCGTGCCAACCGAGACTCCGGCGGCCCCGGAGTGCTGCCCAAGTACCGCCGACTGATCTTGGACGAAGCCCACCACCTCGAGAACGCCGCGACGGGTGCTATCGGAGCGAGGCTCACCAACGCTGCCGTACGTCGTGCGACGACTCCGTTGTTGCCGTCGCCCAAGCGGCCGGGTGCGCTCGCTCGACTCGTTCAGGACCACGCCACCGTGGGAGGCGCTCTAGAGCCTCACGAACAGCCAGCCCTTGAAGCGGCGGTCCACGAAGCCCATGATCGCATCCTGGCGCTGACCGATGAGCTGCCGGCCGTGCTTGAAGCGTTGTCCGCAGACGTTCTGGACAACACGGGCACTCCGGTTCGAATTCGGCATGAAGACCGTGGCAAGCCACTGTGGTCAGAACAGGTGGAACCCCCAGCGACCCGCGTGCAGCAGTTGTTGGAAGAGGCGGTTGGTGCCCTCACCCAGACCTTGGTCCCCTTCGAAGAGCGCATGCTGCCGCAATCTAGGGCCCAGTCGGTCTTAGATGTTCGCCGCGGTTTGCGTCGACTGTCTGAAAAGGCGCTGGTCGCCAGAGAGTTCATCAACGAAGACCGAGACTCGTGCCGCTGGGTTGACCGTGGCAGCAAGCGCGACATGACCGCGGCGCTAAACCTAGCCCCCATCGAGGTCGCGGAGCCCCTAAGGCGCCTGCTGTGGGACGCGGTTCCCGGCTCGGTTGCCACATCGGCCACCCTGACCGTTGGCGGGCGTTTCGACCACTGGCTTACTCGCGTTGGCTTGCAGGACCCAACGACAGGCGTGCATGCGTCGCCCTTCGACTACAAGTCCCAAGCGCTGCTCGGATTACCACGAGACCTTCCCGAGCCCAATGACCCCCGCTTTCTGGACGACACCGCAAGGCTCATCGTCGATGCCATCCGCACCTCTGGCGGCGGAGCGTTCGTCCTGTGCACATCGTATGCAGCGGTACGTTTTTACACCGGCGTGCTGCGTCGGTCCCTTCCCGGCCACATGCCCGTGCTCTCCCAGGAAGGAACTGGTCGACTTCAGCTGCTGAGTCGCTTCCGCGAAGCCCGAAACGCCGTTCTGGTGGGGACGGATAGCTTTTGGGAGGGCGTAGATGTGCAGGGTGATGCCTTGCGGCTGGTCATCATCCCACGTCTGCCATTCCGTATGCCCTCCGACCCTCTGCTGGCGGCGCGACAAGAGCGCATTGCACAACGCGGCGGCGACCCGTTCCGTGCATTCACCCTACCAGAGGCCATTATCAAGCTGCGCCAAGGGTTCGGGCGACTCATTCGTCACAGGAGCGACCGCGGCGTCGTGTTGCTCCTGGACCGACGTATTGCCAGTCGGCGCTACGGCCGCGTCATCCTGTACGCCTTGCCACCGGCTAGACGCGCTCAAGGCCCAGCTCGCAGTGTTCTTGCGTCTACTGAGCAGTTCTTCAAGGACAGTCGCTCCGGCTGAATTGCGGTATGCTTCATCCAGAGGAACCCAATGCCTAACGACCTGAACTCCCTTGCCAATGCCTTCAACACTGCAGTTGAGAGAGAAGACTCCGACGCCCACAGTGACGCAACCGAGGACGCTGACGCTCGCGCGCGGCTACGCGAGCAACGGCTGAGCGATGCCGCGCGCATTCAGCAAGCCAAAGACACTCTCTTCGGCGCCCTCATCACCTTCGCCGAGCAAGTCGATGCGCTGCGTGCCGAGCGCACAGATGCTGGTGTGGTGTTCAGCTACCGCGACCGAGTCGTATCACTCGACGGTCGCAGCGATGGCCCAAGCATTGCAGTGGTGGGAACCGGTACAGCAGCGGACAGACTGGACCTCGACGTCACCGATACCTGGGTGTTGACGCTGAACGGGAAGCTACGGGAATTCCTACCTTATGGGCTCCAAGAGCTGCTTGTACGAGCCCTCGGATTGCCACGTCCGGCACACGCCGTTTCGGACCCAGGCCCGCCCAAGCTGCGCCGTGCACCGCGCATCCAATCCAGCATCGCCCCCCCACGACCTCCGTTCAAGAGACAATAGACGGATGCATTCCCAGCTCCAAGGCTTGCCAGACATCGTCTACGCGATGCTCCCCGAGCTCGAGAGTTGGGACCTGCCCGAAGAGACCCTCGCCGACTGTGCTCGCTGCGCCATGCGACCGCGCGCTGGTGAGGCTGAACGGCCGTGGCACTTCAACGAGCGAACCAAGTGCTGCACGCACCATCCGCAGCTGGCCAATTACCTTGTGGGCCGTGCATTGCGGCGAAACGATGCCGGTTCCGAGCGCATCCGCGAGCGCATGAAGAACCCAGAGGGCCGAACACGACTTGGATTGCAACCACCAACGTCCTACCAGACCCGGTACGAGGCAACCCGGGCGTCTGGTTTCGGCCGTGACGACGCTCTCATCTGCCCGTTTCGTAGTCAGGCCCCACTGTCCTGCAGCATCTGGCAAGACCGCAACAGCACGTGCCGGACGTGGTTCTGCAAGTCGTCAAAAGGACTCCCCCAGAAACTCTCCTGGACCGCAGTCCGTGACGTCCTAGCCCGAGTTGAACTGGACCTCGCGAACCACTGTGCTGCCAAAGTCAGTCCACCATCAGAAGCGGACACGTCTGCAGTCTGGCAAGCGTGGTTCGTGCGCTGTGCCACCGTTGTCGATGACATCTCACCGGTGGCGGCCCCCATTCTCCGCTCTGACCGACTCAACATGCTCATTGACAGAGCAGCCGACCAACGCCGAGCGGTAAACGCGACTGCTCTGCCCGATGTCGTGGTTCCGAGTGTTGGCTCTGTTTTTCCAGACGGCGAACAAATCCGCCTGACAGGCTATTCTCCGTACGACGGGACCACACTCTCGCCACACATCTTCTCCTTCCTGTCGCACCTAGACGGCACGATGACCTGGCAAGACGCTGCACAGTGCTGCTTCGCGGCAACTGGCTTCTCCGTGGACCGCACGCTCGCCACTCACCTGTTCACCCTTCGTATCATTAGGGCTCCCCAGCTCAATGATGATCCGTACAGCCCTGAAGCAGCAAGTCCACTCGAGTTGTTCTCGGACTGGTGACAGCGTGTGTAATCAACGACCGGAATGGATCAGTGCGTCATCCGTTATTGACTGGGTATGGAGTCACCATGGACAAAGAACGCACCGTTTCGCGAGACAGCATCGGCCCATTCGTCAAAGCACTAGACGTTGGGGTTGGAGCCCTCAAGGCGTTCGGAATGGAGCGGACCCGGCTGACAGAGGATGCGATTCTGGGCCGTGCCATGCGCGAGACCGGCCTGACAGACTTCGGAGATTCCCGCTTTCGCATTCCCATGCGCCGCATTCTTGGCATGATTGCAAAGCGCAAGGGGCTGACCAACATCGCAAGCGTCACCTTCAACCACGCCATGACGCAGGCCGCCTCCAACCGACTTCGCCTAGTCGCCTACCAAAAGGCCCATCCCGAAGTGCATGACATCAAGGTGGAACGCCCGGTATTCGTCCTAGGCTTCCCACGTACTGGCACCACCGTTCTGCAGAACCTGCTTGCAAGTGACCCACGCCGGCGTGGACTGGAGTTCTGGGAAATCTGCAACCCACTGCCCCTCGGGTCACACAACTCGACCGCTGACGACAAGAAGCGGGTGCGCATGACCAAGCGAGACCTCGACATCGCCTACCGTGTTGCACCCGAGATGGAGGTCGTGCACTGGATTGACGCTCACACCATTGAAGAGTGCTGGCCGCTGTTCGCCAACAGCTTCAGCGTGATGAACTGGGACCTACAGACTGGCATCTCCGAGTGGGGCGACTTCCTAAGCAACGACTGGGACATGAAGTGGGCGTACGGCGAGTACAAACAGTACCTGCAAGTGCTGCTTCACCAGCGGCCTACGCAAAACTTGGTGCTCAAGTGCCCTGAGCACCTGTGGTTTCTCGATGAACTGCTCGAGACCTTCCCAGACGCGAGCATTGTCTGGTCGCATCGTGACCCGTACAAGACCATTGCGTCGTACTGCAGCCTCATCAGCCTACAGTGGCGTACGCTCTACGGCACCATTGATGCGAAGGGCCTTGGCTCACACATCACCAAGCGGTTCCACCAAGGCGTTGAAGCAGCAATGGAGGCACGGTCGCGGGCCAATCCAAACCGGTTCTTCGACGTTCGCTTCAGCGAGCTCATCAAGGACCCAGCTGCCATGGCCTCTCGAATTCTGACCAAGTTCGACCTGCCTAATGACGCGCTGACGCAAGCCGGAATGGACGCATGGCTCAACAACAAGCGGGCGGACGCGCGCGGCAAACACCAGTACGACCCGGACCACTATGGGCTCGACGCGAGCCGAATTCGCGGCCGATATCAGAGCTATATCGAGAACTTCGACGTGTCGACAATGGCCGCATAGCAGCAGCCCAACGGTGCGATACGACCTCCTCCATCAATCGGAGGGTGCATGTCTGGCGTGTTTGTCGTGGGTGTTGGGTCAACGGACTTCAAGAAGTGGCCTGAGCGGTCGTTCAGAGACCTCGCCAAGGAGGCGGTCTCAAACTGCATCGATGACAGCGGCTTCGTTGGAACAGACATTGAGCACGTGAGCTTCGGCAACTGCGCCATGGGCCGGATGGGACAAAACAACCTTCGTGGGCAGGTAACTCTAGAGCCGCTCATGGCTGGAGGCGTGCTCAACCGGCGCGTGCCCGTCGTGAACGTGGAAGCCGGCTGTGCGACAGGCTCAGTCGCTCTGCAGAGCGCATTCCGCGCCGTTGCGAGCGGCGACGTGGGTGCCGCGATGGCCGTTGGGGTTGAAAAGACAGTGGTCCCAGAGGACCCCGCCTGCATGCTGGCCTTGTTCGGTGACGGAATCGACACCCAACATCCAGAGGAATGGAAGGCGTACTTCGCCGCGCAAGCCGAGTCGGTTGGCGAGGTCTTTGCCCCACACCCAATGCGCGTACTCTTTCTCGACCTACACGCCCTGTTGGCACGCCGACACATGAAGCGCTTTGGGCTGACCGTTGCCCAGCTCGCCGCGGTCGCCTCGAAAAATCACCACCACGGCTCCCTCAACGAACGGGCCCAGTACCGCTTCGAGATCGACGTAGACGCAGTCCTCGCCGACCGCTCCATCGTGGCCCCCCTCACCCGTGCCATGTGTGCACCGCTGTCCGATGGCGCCGCGGCGGTGACTCTGGTCAGTCAGGACGTACTCTCTGGCCTTCCCGCAGACGTGCGCGCACGAGCTGTTCGCATCCATGGTGTGTACACCGCTGGCGGTGCCTACCGAGACATTGACGGTCCGAGCGTCAGCCACGCTGTGGGTCAGCGGGCGTGGGCAAAGAGCGGACTACGCCCGGAGCAGATGGACGTTGTTGAGGTCCATGATGCCACTGCCTTCTGTGAGGTCCTGCATTTGGAGGAGCTTGGGTTCGCCAAGCCCGGCCAAGCGGGCGCGATGGCAGCTGCTGGAGCGACCGCATTGGGTGGCTCGCTACCTGTGAACACCAGCGGCGGCCTGGAGTCCAAGGGGCATCCCCTCGCCGCTACGGGCCTTGGGCAGGTGGGTGAAATCGTCTGCCAGCTGCGCAACGAAGCTGGAGCTCGCCAAGTCGAAGGCGCTCGCTTCGGAGCCGTCCACAATGCTGGCGGCGCTATCGGACTGGATGAAGCCCTGGCCGCTGTGACTCTGCTCGAACGGTAGCGAAAACGAAAGAGGCGGGCACCATGATGGTGCCCGCCTCGAAGCGTCTAAGAAGCGCTAGCGACTATGAACGACGGCGGCGAACGCCGACGAGGGCCAGAGCACCGAGCCAGAGCAGGCCGACTGGAGCCGAACCACCAGTGGTCGAGCAGTCACAGCCGGCTGGGCCGCCCTGAACAAACAGCACGCCGTCTTCCGAGTCACAATCTTGGTCGATTCCGTCATCCGGAACCTCACCTGCACCTGGGAAGATGGTGGCATCGGTGTCGTCGCAGTCATCGCCACCGCAGTCGCCGTCAATCGCCGCGAAGCCATCGAAGTCTGCGTCGCAGTTGTCTTCGCCGCTACAGTCCTGGTCGATGCCATCGTAAGGCACGTCTTCGGCACCTGGGTAGATGGTCGCGTCAGTGTCGTCGCAGTCGATGCCGCCACACTCGGCGGAGTCGGACAGCACACCATCGCCATCTTCGTCGCAGCGGTCGTCGGCAAGAGCGGGTGGGTCATCGTCACCGTTACAGTCACTGTCGATGCCGTCGCCTTCGGTCTCAGGAGCGCCTGGGTAGATGGTCGCGTCTGCGTCGTTGCAGTCGATGCCGCCACACTCGATGGAGTCGGAGATGACACCATCTTCGTCGACGTCACAGCCGGCCGGGATGTCGTCTTCACCGTTGCAGTCGCTGTCGATGCTGTCGCCATCCGTCTCAGGAGCACCTGGGTAGATGTCTGCGTTGTTGTCGTCACAGTCCACACCGCCGCACTCTTCCGAGTCCGAGATGTAGCCATCTTCGTCAACATCACAGCCAACGGGGACGTTGTCTTCGTCGTTACAGTCGCTGTCGACGCCGTCGCCATCCGTCTCAGGAGCGCCTGGGTAGATGTCTGCATTCTCGTCGTCGCAGTCCACGCCGCCGCACTCTTCCGAGTCCGACGTGTAGCCGTCGCCATCTTGGTCGCAGTCGTTGCCGGAACAGTCTTGGTCGATACCGTCGTACCAAATCTCGTCTGCTTCTGGGTTGATGTCCGGACGAGCGTCGTCACAGTCGTCGCCGCCACATGCCAGAGCGTCCGAGAGGAATCCATCCAAGTCGACGTCGCACAGGTCCGCGCCATCGCAATCCTGGTCGATTTCGTCGTAGGGGGTCTCATTGGCGCCTGGACGAATCTCAAGGTCTAGGTCGTTGCAGTCCAGAACGACGATGAATCCATCCTTGTCTTCATCTGGGAAGCAAGCGTTGGGGCCACCGTAGGCGCCCATGTCTGCCACGGTGTCGTTCCACCAATCCAGAATGGCTGGGTTGCCATCGTCTTGGCCCGGTGAATCGTCTTGTAGCCAAAGCTCAAGCGAGCCACACTCCGCTTCGGAGTCCGTGAAGACAGCCGGCCCAACGTCTGCGCTGGTGATGTCGGTCGGTGCTGGGAATACCGGAGCGGCGTCACCCTGGGGCACGGTTGCGACACCGTCGTACAAGTTGTAGCCACCCGCGATGAACGACGTTCCGAAGAGCGCGATGGCAAGGTCGACGTCGCTAAAGATGGAGTGAGCGACACGAACCGGCAGGTTCTCGCCAACACCGCCAATTGCCACCGATTCCGGCGAGCCGAGGAAGGTGGTGAAGTCCACGCTGAGACGGCCACGGGGACCGACACTCGTGACAGCCGTGTCCGGGTAGTCGGTGTCGAACCAGTCCGTATCTTGGGGGTTATTCGAGCCCGTTCCACCCGAATCTCCTGTTCCCTCGGCAGACATCTCGAAGCCAAAGTCGTTCTCCAAGACAGCTTCGCAGACATCCAAGTTCACGACCGCATTCGAGGCTGCGATACCCGAGAACACATTGTTCTCGTGGCGAAGCGAGGGACGACGGGTGCTGTTGGTGCTGAACAGAGGCGATTCGTAGTGATGAACCGCCGCGCCGACTGTGCTGTCATCACAAATTTCAGTACAGGTCATGTCGAAGCTCGACACGTTCTGCGTGACGATGTGACCAGAGTCCAAGCCGCTGATTTCGCCGCGGAAGGTTGGGATTTGCTCGCCGCCGCCGGTCTCGATGCTAGAGAAGTCACCCGCGTGAATCTCGACAACATCACTGTCGCTGAACAGCGCAATGCCAGCGTCTACTCCAGCGCCCAGCTCACTGCCGAGTACGCCATTGATACGGATGGTATTGCCAATGCGTGTGTTCCGGCGTCCGAAGCTCAACAGTTCGGTGTACGGAGGCGTGCAGTTGGTGTTGAACCCTAGGGCATCGAGGAAGTTAGACTCCACCTCGGTCGGCCCCGAGAAGATAAGTCCGCCAAACTCGGAAGCAGTCGCGTTCTCAACCGTCAGGTTCTTGATATCAACGTAAGAACCATCATTCAAAGCGAGGAAGCCACCGCTTCCAGTCGTGAGCACCTCGAATGGGATGCCTCGACGCTCGTCTCGGAGTTGAGACTCCGCACGAGCGTTTGTGACGACGATGTTCTCGCCCATGATGGTGTTGGCATCGTAAGAAGCGCCGAACACGCCGCCAGACGTTGCTAGAGCATCCGTGACCGTGAGGTCGTTGATGATGAGGTTTCCGGGTCGACTGCCATTAAGCTGCCCTACGGCCGCTGCGCGCGCAACCTCTTCCCGTTCAAGCTGGGGGAAATTGAATCCCTCTTGGCTGGCATTCAAATGGGCAAATCCACCAGATGACTCGGCCATCATGTCGGTCGCGGTGACGTGAGTGAGCGTAGTGGTCGCGCCGTCCAAGGTGTGAAGGGCCCCACCATAGGTTGCGGTCATTCCGTCAAACGATGTGTTGACGATATCTAGGAAGGCATCCCAGCCAACGTCACTGTCAGTGTCGGTGCTGTGGTAGATGGCACCGCCGCTATACGCCTGTAGGTCGGTAAACGTAGAGTCCACAATCGACCCATCACCAATCAATTGAAGGAAGCCGCCATGCGCGGGGGTTCGCCCAGTATTGTTGGATGCGGTCACGTTCGAGATGTCCACGCGCCCTACTGCATAGATGGCGCCGGCTCCTCCCTCAACGCCGTCGAAATCAAGTTCAAACGACTCACCGACGTTGTCCACAAAGGACGTATCCGAGATGACGAGACTGCCCGGCCCCCTTGGGTTCTCATAGCTAATCGCACCTGCAAGGCTGTCGTCTGACGAGCCGTTGCTAGTGAACGTGGCTCCGTCGATAGCGACGTTCGAGCCAGCATCGAACTGGCCAGAGTAGGTGGAGGCATAGATGGCTTGTTGCTCGTTGTCCTCGAAGGTGGTCCCGGCGATGTCGAGGTTGGCGTCAAGCGCCGCGAGACCGATACCGTTGGCGTTGAATGAGCCCCCCGTGATCACCCAGTCGCCCAAGAAGAAATTGCCACCGCCCTGCATCCAGCCGTTCACTGCAGTGTCGGTCACGCTTCCAGAATCGTAGGCAAATGCGTAGATTCCTTCGCCCGATGGTCCCTCGCCATTGTCTCCGCCCGTAAACGTGGAGCCCGCAATTTCGAGAGTGAGGACGTCTTCCGACACGTTGCGTTCAGCAAACACGCCATTGGAGAAGTCCGAGATTTCGACACCGACCAAAGACACGTTCGAGTCTTCGACAAAGATAGCAGGCGCGGAACTCCCGTTGTTCGAGCCGAGCAACTTCGAGTTCGTCATGGTGAGTTCGCCACCACCAACAACAATAGAAGGCCCCGTGCACCGGGAGTTCTGTCCGCCCTGTGGGTAGATTCGCCAGCTCTGTGAACCGACGATGGACAGCCCTTCGATGGTCAGCGAATCACGGGAGGTGATGGCCGGAATCCCCGCGGTGGCATCCGCTCCGCCGGTGCTCGACAGCTCAACCGGAACGAACAGAACCGGCAGTGGACTCTGAGCGTTGCAATCATCCGCGTTGAAGACATCACCGTTCGCAGGATCATAGCTGTCCGACACAACCGTAATCACATGCGCAGCGCCATCAAAGCCGGCACTGTTGGCCGCTTCAAAGGCTAGGCGCAGGCTGGCGTACTCAGAGTTGGCTGCATCTGTTGCGCCAGTCACTGTGAAGGTGGCCGCCGAAGCAGACGTCGCTACGGACAGAGCCAAGGTCACCAAAAGGGCGGCCCCAGTAGTGTGGGAATTCAAGACGCGCATCGGATCTCCGAGAGAGGACGTTGAGGGCCGCACCATACCACTGAAAGCGGACTCCCAGCAGGTTCCAGGAAAGTTTTCGGCGATACGGTCGAGTGTGTGTTAGAATTTTTTCAGCGAGGTCTAGGTGGCGACAACAATCCAAAATTTTTGGCAATGCGAAGATGGCGCCACGGCGATTGAGTATGCCCTGATTGCCGCCAGTATCGCTCTGTTGGCCATCTCGGGTATGGTGTTGTTCGCGAATGCCAACGGTGCCAAGTACGACACCATCACCACCGCAGTGACCTCAACGGGCGGTGGCAGCTAGCGCGAGGCCAACGAAGCCCGCTACGCTCCAGCTCGAAACGCAAGACGCTCTCAACTGCGCGACTCCAATGACTCCCATCGATCAAACAGGCCTTCTAATGTGGCCTGCTTTTCTTTTTGGGTCAAACCAAGCTCTGCCGCCCGGTCTCCTCCGGCATGGTAGGTCGCCGGGTCCGCCAGCTCGGCGTCGACCGCGGCAATCTCTGCCTCCACAGCTGCTATGCGTTCGGGCAGAGCATCGAGCTCTTTGCGTTCTTTGTAGGAAAGCGTAGCCGGGGCGTCTTTCTGCACGATTTTCGGCGCAGTCTCGGGCGGGGCCGTCGCCCGCAACGCTTCCTGCTCCCGTTGGTAGGCTTCGAATTGCTGACGGTCCGCGAAGACCGTTGCGTCCCCGAAACCATCCAAGCCCAATACGCCGGTGCAGACGCGGTCCAAGAAGGCGCGGTCATGTGTCACGACAACTACCGTGCCATCGTACTCCAACAATGCCTCTTCTAAGACCCGAAGAGTGAGCAGGTCCAGGTCATTGGTGGGCTCATCCAGCAGAAGCAGATTGGCGCCTTGCAGCATGAGCTTGGCCAAGAGCAAGCGCGCACGCTCGCCGCCCGACATCCCACTCACCTTCTGCTGATGCATCTCCCGGGGAAACAGGAAGCGTTCGAGAAAGGTGGCCACGTGAAGCGTGTTGTCGCCCATCACTACGCGGTCATTGCCCCCACCCACAGCATCGAACAGCGTGTCGTCTTCCTCAAGCCCGGTTCGCGCTTGGTCGAGAACACCAATCTTGATGCGCGAACCCCGCACTACTTCACCAGCATCTGCGGTCTCTAGGCCGCGAATAAGCCGAAGAAGAGTGGTCTTTCCGGCACCATTCGGCCCCACGATGCCCATACGGTCACCGGGACGAATGGTCATGTTCACGTTCTCGAACAGAGTCCGGTCGCCGTACGCTTTGCGAACGTCGTGCATTTCGATGGCTGTCGACCCACCGCGAGTGCGACTCTCAAGGGCGAAAAAGCTGAACTCACGCACGGCCGAGAGCTTGGGTTGTGCCTTCAACGCTTCAAGGCGCTTCAGACGCCCTTTCTGTTTGGTCGAACGCGCAGCCGGTGACCGAGACGCCCACTCTGCTTCTCGTGCAAGCAGAGACAATGTGCGTGCCTCTGTGCCCTCCATGCGAGCACGCCGCTCAGCACGGGCGAGGAGATAGTCAGAGTACGAAGAGTCATCGTAGACCACACAGCGGCCGTCTTCGATTTCAACCATGCGATTTGCCACGGACTCCAACAAGTACCGGTCATGTGTCACCATAACAACGGCACCGCGGTAGCCCGTCAGGAACGACTCCAGCCAGCTGACGGTGTCTGCGTCGAGATGGTTTGTGGGCTCATCCAGCAACAGAACCTTGCCGTCGGACAACAGCGCGATGGCGAGGGCCAGCCTGCGACGCTCACCGCCAGACAACCGTGTCAGTAGCGCACTGCGACTCGCAACACTCAGTCGTTCGCAGACTGCATCTACCTTGTGGTCAATGGTCCAGCCGACTTGGTCGAAGCGGTCCTGGATGGCGGCAGCCGCGTCATGGTCGCCGGCCTCAAGCTGAGCGCTATAGTCAGAGAGTAACTTGTCATGCCAGGCCGTAGCTTCGGTCAAGGCATCCGCAACAGTGTTGCCCATCAGCTCTGGCTCTTGTGACAGATACGCAATCTGCCCAGCCGTGAAGACATCACCGTGGTCAGCTTCAACTTCGCCGCCCAAGATGGACAAAAAAGTCGACTTCCCGCAGCCATTCGCGCCAATAAGTCCAATGCGGTCGCCGTCGTTGACGGTCAGGTCACAACCACGCAGGACCCAACGCCCACCCCAGGTACGTTCAACGGCTTTGGCAATCAATAGGGCACTCATGAGGGGGACTCCGTAGGGTCAAAGCGGTCATCACGGCGGCGAATACTCGCCACCCTTCCAGTCGTAGACAGCACACCATGAACGCCGCGGACCAGCTCAGCGGCGTTGCCTTCATCAGTGTCCACGTGCATTTCGAGGGCGTAGCTGTCTTTGACCCGTACGACAACGTCACCAAACACCAGGTCACGCCCGTCTGTATCCAGCGCGACCTCAACAACATCTTTGTGCGAGACACCAAACCGTTCGGCATCCGCCGGAGTCATGTGGATGTGTCGCTGCGAACAGATGACACCGGACTCCAAGTCTACCGAACCTTCCGGGCCTTCCAAGGTCAGACCCGGCGTATTGTCGAGGTCGCCACTCATGCGTACAGGCGCGTCAACACCGAGCTTGAACTCGTCTGTTCGCGCGACCTCTACCTGGGTTCGACCGCGCGCCGGACCAATGACGCGAACCTTGTCGATTCGTCCGCGTGACCCGACAAGTGACACGCGCTCCTTGCAGGCAAACTGCCCTGGTTGGGTCAGCTCTACCTCCGGGGTCAGCGTAGAACCGACGCCAAATAGCGCTTCGACATGGGCTTGGCTCAAGTGAACATGACGAGCACTAATGGCCACTGGGATGGTCTCCCCTTCGGCCTGGTCAGCTCTGTTCATCACTCGCAACGCGGCCTGAGCAATCGCTTGTTCTTCATCCGTGTGCACGGCGAGCACCCGAACGCGACTGTTCATCCGGTGGAGGGAGACGACGGGCTCACCTGCGGAGGCTCGCGCGGTCCGGTTGGCCGTCTCATCGAGGCGTATGCCCATGAACTCCATGCGTTGAAGCGCCCGGTGGCGCATGGCTCCGCTGTTTTCACCAATACCACCGGTGAAAACCACGACGTCCACACCGCCCATCACCGCAGCAAAGCTGGCGATGTACTTGCGAAGTCGATGCGCTGCGACGGCAATGGCCAGTCCCGCCCGGTCATCGCCGTTTTCCGCCGCCGCTTCAACGTCGCGCAGGTCTCCCCCAACCCCGGACAAGCCAGCAAGGCCGCTCTCCCGGTTGAGCAGAGTGTCCACACGGTCCACACCGTACTCACGGACCAGCTGCAGGACCAGGCCTGGGTCCATGTCCCCACTGCGTGTGCCCATCACCAGGCCTTCCAACGGGGTCAGCCCCATGCTGACATCAACACTACGCCCGTACTCAACGGCACAGGCACTCGCGCCATTTCCAAGGTGACAGCTGATGATGCGCAGGTCTCGAATGTCTTCTTCGAGGGACTCTGCAGCACGCTTTGCGACGAACGAATGACTCGGTCCGTGGAACCCATAGCGCCGGAAGGCGTCCGACTCGGCCAGAGCGAACGGTAGCGCGTAGGTGCGCGCTCGGCGGGGAAGCGTCGCGTGAAAAGCGGTGTCAAACACCGCAACATGCGGCACATTTGGCAATGCGGCACGCGCAGCGCGAATTCCGGCGAGATTGGCGGGGTTGTGGAGAGGCGCCAAGCCGGACACGGCCTCAATGCCCTGTTCAACGTCGTCATCGATCGCTGTGGGCCTAGTAAATGCGGCTCCACCATGGACAACCCGATGACCAACGGCCTGTACCGAGTCGGCAGCAAACAACGCCAACACCAACGTAAGAGCGCTTGAGTGGTCCGTCGCATCCACTTTGGTGGACTCCAGAGCGTCCACAGACAGCGTTGCACCGTCCCCAATGCGTTCCACCTGTGCGTGGCGAACCCGTTTACCGCTGACCGAGTGAATCAGTGCCGCCTTCAGCGAGCTGCTGCCGCAGTTGAGGACGAGAACGTGCATGAAGCCTCCTTGGCCGCGCCGTGTATCCGGTCCGCGATAGGAGACGCGCATGACTGATCTTCAACCTCTCTGGGACGCGGCGCATACGGCGCTCATCGGCGCCAAGCCCGCACACGACTTTCTGCATGTTCAGCGAGTCACAACGAACGCAAAACGCATCGCGAGAGCCGAAGGCGCAGACCTACATGTGGTCACGGCAGCAGCCATTCTCCATGAGCTGGTCAACCTACCAAAGGACCATCCCCGCTCATCCGAGTCGGGCGACTTGTGTGCGCACGCTGCACGAGAGGTGCTCACCGGACTGGGCTGGCCAGCCCCCCGTGTAGATACAGTTTGCCTGTGCATTCGGGACCACTCGTGGTCAAAGGGTGCGGCCCCAACCACTCTAGAGGTCGCCGTTCTGCAAGATGCCGACCGCCTAGACGCCATTGGCGCCATTGGTGTGGCCCGGTGCATGGCCACGAGCGGTGAGCTGGGCCGACGACTGTACAACGACAACGACCCCTTCTGCGCGACACGAGCACCAAATGACCGCGACAACGCCTTGGACCATTTCTTTCGCAAGCTGCTGCACATCGAGGCTAAGCTGAACACCGCCGAAGGACGCCGAATGGCTAGCGAACGAACCACGTTCCTACACCAGTTCATTGACCAGCTACGAGATGAGCTACAGCCGAATGAGGCATAGCTTCTCCGTCTTGCTGTGCCTTGGTCACGCTGCATGCGGCGCAGCCCCCGGCACAGCTGTACTCGATCCCTCTGCTTGGACCGAGGACTTGGCAGCGGACCCCCTGCCCGGCCACCGTCAGACCGATGCACCTTGCTTGGCACTCGGCGTGGAACAAGAGCTCGGCGGCATCGAGATTGAGACCGGTGAGTGCCCGTATGCGGTGATGTCGCAGCCCGTATTGACTGACGTTCGTGCCGGTCGTGCCATCAGCGTGCTGGCATGGCACAACGACCTCATCGCCGCAGAACCAGGGACAGGCCATTTGCTCGTGACGGTCGGAGGACAGACGCTCCTTGATTGGACGCCAGACATCCCGTCGGATGCCAACGTGATCGACGAAACGATTGTCTTGGAGCAAGACCTCTCCGCCGGAGACATCGCTGTGCTGCACCTGCACAACCATGGTGCCAACACATGGAACCTCAACGCGGTCGAGGTCGCGGACTAGTCGACACTACCGGGGTGCGCTGTCGCGGCCGTCCTGCGTACGATTCATCCAACGAAGAAACCCAGCTCTCAAAGGAGAGCTGGGTTTCAAAAAGGTGGTTGCGGAGACAGGATTCGAACCTGTGGGCTTAGGCGTGTGAGCCTGGCAAGCGACCATTTCGCTCAGCCCCGCGGTGATGTAGAAACCTTAATCGATGAGACCACAGCGTCAACCTCTAGGTCGATAATGCGATCTTGTCAGTGCTTGTTCGGCTTGCGAGCCTTAGGCGAATTCTTGCGAACACGTGCGTTCGGCTTCGGCTTGGCCTTCGCAAACCCCTTTCCAGACTTCTTCTTGCCCGCGCGGCTAGGCTTGCGCCCTTCCGCCAGATCCTTCAAGCGCTTCACTTCCGCATGGGTCAGCCGGCGAACTTGGCCGCGCTCCATTCCACGAATGGTCAACGTGGCGAAGGTCTCACGACGCAGCTTACTGACCGGGTGACCGAGCTGGGCAAACAGCCGACGGATCAGGCGGTTTCGGCCTTCCGTGACGGTGATCTCAACCCAGGCATTCGCCTTGTCGGTGGAGTCCAAGACCCGAACCTTTGCTGGCTTCGTGCGTCCATCGTCTAAGAAGACACCATCTTGGATGGCCTTGATGTCGCGCTGATCAGGGGTCCGGTAGACCTTGACCATGTAGCGCTTTGGGACTTCGCGGGATGGGTGTGTCAGGGCGTGAGCCATGTCGCCATCGTTCGTCAGAAGAAGCGCCCCTTCCGTGTCAAAGTCGAGACGGCCGACGCTCTCGACGCGCTCGTTGACGTTGACTAAATCGAAGACGCTCTTGCGGCCTTGGGGGTCACTTCGGGTGACGATGACGCCGCGCGGCTTGTACATCAAGTAGTAGACAACGTCCGGTCTAGGTGGAAGTGGCTTTCGGTCGACTGTAACGGTATCAAAGGCAGGATTAACCACCACTGCAGGCGAGTCCAGCACGGTGCCGTTCACCGCAACACGGCCGTCTTTGATCCAGGCTTCCGCGTCTCTGCGGGATGTCATGCCCCGTTCGGCGATGAGCTTCGCAACGCGCACGCTGCGCGAGTTGTCGGGTTTGTCTGTCACGTCTCTTACTCCGCGTCGAGCTCTTCTCGCTCGGCCAATGTCGGGAGGTCTCCTAGCCCTGTGAGTGAAAACGTCTCTAAGAAAGTGCGTGTAGTCGCGTATTGCAGCGGCTGACCAGGTTCATCTCGACGTCCCGCTACGCGAACCAAGCTACGTTCAATCAGCCCTTTCAGCACACCGCCTGACCCCACACCACGCACGCCATCAATCTCTGCACGGGTGACAGGTTGGCGGTAGGCGACCACCGCAAGGGTCTCCAGCGCAGCCTTGGACAAGCGCAGCGGCGTGCCCCCCTTCAGACGCCGAACGGCATCCGCGTGCGCAGGCCCCGTTCGCATGCGCCATCCACCAGCCAAGCGGACCACTTCGACGCCACGTGACTCCGATGCACAGCGACCCGCCAGCTCGTGGATGGCCCGCTCAATCGACATGGGATCCGGGTGGTCGAGTGCCGTCGCTAGCGTGCCGGAGCCCACCGGTTCATCGGCAGCGAACAGCAGAGCTTCAACCGCACTGATGAGGTGTTCGCCGTCATCCTGATCGTCTTCGGGCGTGTCTGCCCAAGGTGCGAGTCCTGGAAATGGGACGACATCGCCACCATCCTTCGACATCAACCCACCGCTTCCTGGGCCACTTCACCGGAGACTTGCGACAGATCGGCGTCTGGGGCGACTAGGGCGATGACCGAAATGCGGCCCAAGTGCTCGGTCTGATGCACAGTGACCCACTGAAGACGTGCCATCTCGAGCACGCCAATGAACGTGACCACGCGATGGTCCGCACGGGTCAGCTGCCCCATGATGTCCCGAAGGTCCATCTGTCCGCCAATGCCGCCGAGCTGAAGCAGCACCTCACGACAACAGGTGATGACGTCCGTTCCGCTGTCCGGAATGACGTGTTGGTCATCCGGCTCTTCGTTCTGCTTCGCGAGCAGGTCATAGAACAAGTCGAGCAGGCCAAAGGCGTCGATCGGGCTGAACACCGGGCGGTCGACAGATGCGACAGGCTCCGGGTTGCGCACAAAGACGTCTCGGCCTTCCAAGATGTGCTGGTCCAGGTCGGTCGCGGCCAACTTGAAGCGCTCGTACTCCTGCAGCTGCTTGGCCAACGACTCCCGCGGGTCCTCTTGGTCTTCGTCAGCGAGCAGCGTTGGCAACCGCGGTAGAAGTTCGAGGCTCTTGAGGTGCGTGAGGGTCGCTGCCATCACCAAGTAGTCACTGGCGACAGACAGATTGAGGTCCTTCATCTGCTCAAGGAACTCAAGATATGCATCCGCAATCTTGGCCATTGGGACCGTGCGAATGTCTACGCCGTCCCGCTTGACCAAGTACAGCAACAGGTCGAGCGGGCCGTCAAAGACCTCGGTATGAATGGTCCAGGATGCGGTCACCGGAGCCTCAGTGCGTGATCAACAGGTTGAAGTCGTGGTTGGACAGGAGGTTCTCGTAGCCCCGTCCGAACAAAAAGTCGCGCAATGGGCTGTTTCCCGAGAAGCCGATGGCAACTGTATCAACGCCCTGCTCTTTGCCGTACTGCGAGATGGCCTGCGAGACGGACTCGCCTTGTAGAAGCGCCTTCTTCACCACGAAACCGGGCAAATGCACCTCAACTCCGTCTAGCGGTGATGTGTCGCCAGAGACATCCCCCACGTACACCGCGTGCACGGACTCAATCGCTTCAGGCCCGAGGCGCCGAACCAATGCCAAGGTATGGGCAGCCGCCTCCGACCCATCGTACCCAACCAGAACGTTCCGAACGAGCTGTCCGCCGGGGCGAACGAGCAGAGCAGTACCCGAAACTCCTGCAACTACGTTGTGTGCGGTAGCCCCACCCTGTCCAGGGAAGCGCTCTTCCGTCTCACCGGTCTGACCCAACACAAGCAAGTCGGCATGGCTGGCGTGATGTTCCAAGCGCTCTTGCACGGCACCGTGGTCGAGAACCGTGCGGACTTCGACTCCGGCCGCCGTCCCGCGTGCCTTCACATCTGCCAGCAACAATCGGCCTACTTCGTCGTGTTGTTCGCCCAAGGCTTCTGAGACCACAGCCGGCTCAAAGCCTAGGCGGCCCGGCAGGTCCTTCAGCAAGTTGCCGGAGGGCTTGACGACGTTGACGACATGCACAGCCGTCAGCTCCACACCCGGTCGACGAGACGCTAGATCGATAGCAATCTCAGAGGCATTCCGGGAACATTTCGACGGCCCCAAGGCCACGATGACTTTCATGATGCGCTCCTTCACAGTACTTGTGGCTCAACTATCACACGGGGGGCCGCATTGCAGCGGCTCAACCCCCGTCAGATGCGACGCAACGCCCGAACAGAGTCAATGCGATGTTGAGCGATAGCGATTGCGGCGCGTACGGGTGGAACACCGTCCGACGTGGCATGGGCAAACACGTCCAGGGTGGTCTGCTCAATGCGCTCGGCGCGAACCATGGCCGATTGCTGACCGTAGCGACGCACCTCACCGAACACGCTGATGATGCCTCCAGCGTTCACACAAAAATCAGGTGCAAACAGGATGTTTCGGCCCATTAGGTCCAGGCCATCCCGCTCATCATCGCCCAAGATGTTGTTGGCTGCACCACACACAATCGGCGCCTTCAACAGCGGGATTGTCTTGGGATTGATGACGCCACCAATGGCGCACGGAGCCAAGACGTCCACGTCAGCGCTGTAAAATGCGTCGGGCTCAACGGCCTTGGCACCAAACTCTGCGGCTGCAGAGCGCGCACGGTCCATGTTGATATCCGACAAGACCAACTCAGCGCCGGCATCAGCGAGGTGGCGAGCAAGCCCCATTCCAACGCTGCCCACGCCCTGAATTGCAACGCGCCGACCCTTCGGATCAGCGCTACCGAAGGTGTGCTGCAGACAGGCGCGCACACCAAAGTAGGTTCCATAAGCGGTGACCGGACCGGGGTCTCCTGTGCCGCCGTCTAGGGGGTGTAGCCCTGAAACAAAGGCCGTCTCCTTGCGCACCCACTCCATCTCTACGGTCGTGGTGTTCATGTCTTCAGCGGTGATGTAGCGACCGCCAAGACCTTGAATATGACGCCCTAAAGCACGAAACCGGGCTTCACTGTTATCGCTGCGGTCGCCAATAATGACGCACTTGCCGCCGCCGAGATCCAGGCCCGCCAGTGCCGACTTCCACGTCATGGCACGCGACAGGCGGAGCACGTCTTGGAGCGCCTCATCCGTGCTCGCGTATGGACGCACGCGGCAACCACCAAGTGACGGGCCGAGAGTCGTGTCGTGGATGGCGATGATGGCCTTCAAGCCGCTCGTTGGGTCGTGGCAAAACACAACCTGCTCGTGGCCCATTTCCTCAATCTGCTGAAGCGTATCCATACGTTCTCCGAACGGGCGAACGCACTATCGGACTGTCTTGCGACTTGCCGGTCAGGAACGAGTCACAGAGACTGCGGTTCGAACGGCCCTGCTAGTCCGGCCTCAACCCACGCTGCGGGCGCTCCGTCACATCGCCCATCTGCGGCGCAAAACCGGCAGGCATCACCTTTGACGAACCGCACCACGTTGGGAAAGAACAGCAGTGCATTCTCGCGCTGGTGATCGACATCAACGTACCAGCGGTTCGCACTTCGCCACAGTCGGTTCGGTTGTTCAAGGCGACACGCAGGCAGTCCCTTGATGCCTGCAGCGATGCCAGCGGCTGCAAGGGTCTCACAAGCCTCCTCGGCAACACGTGCCGCCAGTTCAGCAGGCGGAGGGGGGGCTCCTGTCAGCGGCCAAGTAAACACCACACGGTCCGGACGAACCTCCACGAGGGCCTCGGCGAGCTCAACACAGCGCCTCACGCCGGCTTCATCCAAGGGAACGACTGCAGTGACGTGAGCCGAATGACTCGTCGCTAAGGCCTGTACTGCCGCCGTTTCCGAGCTCGCACGCACCGGAATGGCTACCGACGTCACGATGCCCGCAATGGGACTGCGAAGGAATGCCTGCGCCTCACCAGGAGCGAGGTGACGGGTGATGCGGTCAAACCCCATCTGTGGCGCGGCACACAAGCTGGCCATGAGACTTGGGTCAGCCGACACGCCAGCGCCGCTGACCACTAAGGCCGTGCAGCGGCGCTCTCGCCCCGCCCGTTCCGTGCTGAAGAAGGCAAGATTACTGGCCAACGCCTCTGCGGACATTGACGCTGTGGGGTGCGGTGCACCAGCTCCAATTCGTCCGTCAAAACGCTCGGTGATGCGCACTTGGAGCACACCAGGGGCCTCTACGGCGCCGTTCGCGGTGAAACGCAGCACGCCCTAGCGCACCGAAACGCTGGTGCAGGCGTCTAGTTCCCACAGCACCTGAAAATCCGTCAAGGGAATCTGGCGGGCCTCATCGATGTCATTCCACGGGTTGGGGTCCATGGTGACAACCACGCTAGTGACGGTCTCGACAAGCAGCCAAACCGGACCAACCTGCCCGTTGAGGTTGCGCTCAACAATGCGGGCAAGCCACGGCAGCGGTCGTCCGAACTGACGTGAGCGAATGTGTTTGAGTCGCTCGGAGCGGTCACCCTCACCCAGATCGGTGTGAGTGGCCCCTGGGTACAGGGACGTAGCCACGGCAACCACGGCGTCTGGTTCCGTTCCTTCAGGAAAACGGTCCGCAATGGCGCCTACCAGCACACTTGCGTCCCCCTCGCCAGACATCAATTCGGTGCAGGACACGGCTATTGCCTCGTCTGAGCAAGCAACGCCGGCTGCATGCAGGGCTACGACCCAGGTCGCAAAGGTGAGATGAGCGGGGCTGTCTTGTGAGGTCGCTTGGGGCTGCACGGGGTTCTCCATCCGGTTTGAACGATTATAGCCGGACGCATGAATCGTCTCCCGCTACTGCTCGCACTCATTGGCTGTACGTCGTCTGGCGTTCCCGACCTGACGGTGCCGCAAGCCCCCGTGAGAGCGTTCACTGAAGCGAGCGGGCCAGGCACCCTACACCTGACGGCGAGTACAGCTCAGCTCACGCTGGCCCAGAGCAACATTCCGTCCGATAGCCCCTTGCAGTCCAGCTGGACTCTCGGCCCACTGGCCCCCAACCAAGCGCTTGGCGAAGGCTCCGACCGCTCGGACTGGCTGTTTCCCCTGCCCTTTGGCATTGGGTCTGTCGATACACGCTTTCGTCCGGCGGGTATGACCGTCTTCATTGACGGCAATGAACAGCCCTTCGATATGTCCCCACTCGCTCCCGGACACACGGGCTGGCGAGTCAAGGACGACGGCATCCTCATCGTGCTCTCGGAGCCACATGAGACCCTCACCATCTCGGTCGACTACTCCAGCCTTCACACGGCGCGGACACGACTCAACGCGGGCGTCAGCGGCCTATCCGATGTCGACTACGCGACCTATGAACGCACCTTTGAAGACGTCACCACACCGGGTGTGCTGCTCCCCGCTCCGTCCACCGCCACCTGGTCCATACACGTGCCTGCTGGAGGACGCTTTCGCGCCGAACCCTCTCGGCTGAGCTTTGCAGACACGGGGGACGGAAGCGACGGCGCAACGGTGACCCTTGAGGTCACCGCGAATGGAAACACCGCGACAGTCGCAACCCGAGCGCTTGGCGCTCCACAGCGTTGGTGGTCCGCCACCGTTGACGAGACCCGCCCATGGACAGCCGACCTGTCGCCGTGGGCCGGCCAAGATGTCGAGCTGACCCTTCGCACTGACCCCGGAGGAAATCCCTACCAGGACTACGTCTTCATTGGCTCGCCCACCGTCTCTGGGCAGCCTGAGAGCGCCCCCCGACGCGTCATTGTTATTGCTGTCGATACCCTCCGCCCCGACCATCTAGGCTCCTACGGCTACCCCCGCGCCACCTCCCCCGAGCTCGACGCTCTCGCGGAGCAGTCGGTGGTCTTTGACCACGCATGGGCACCAGCTCCACGAACCCGCCCGTCGTTCCGCTCCGCCTTCACCGGACGCGGCGCCCTGGAGGCCGTCGGCGCTGCCAACACCGCTGAAGCCTTTCAGGCAGCGGGCTTCGCAACCGGTGGCATCGTCGCCAACATTCACCTATCTCCGCGCTTCGGCTTCAACGCCGGCTTTGACCACTGGGCGCTGTCATCGTCCACGGATGCCGCGCCCCAGGTCGATGCCGCCTTGGCCTGGCTGACCGAGCATGAACACGAAGACAGCTTCTTGTTCCTACACCTGATGGACCCGCACCTCTTCTACAACCCGCCCGAGCCGTACGACGCCCTGTTTGACGAGGTTGTAGACCCAACCTTGCCGGTTCGCTTCAATCGGTGGAAGGCGCTGGACTGGGTCGCAGACGGAAGCCTGACAGAGGTTCGAAAGGCCCACATCCAGGCGCTGTACGACGGCGAGATTGCCTACACGAGTTCCCAGGTCGGACGACTCTTGGAGAGCCTAGAGGCGCTGGGCCCCAACACAACCGTGGTGTTCCATACCGACCACGGAGAAGAGTTCTGGGAACACGGTGGGTTCGAACACAACCACGCGCTGTGGGATGAGGTGGTGCGTACAGCACTGTGGGTGCGCCCACCGCCATCGCTGACAGTGGACGCTCGCCGCCTGTCAGAGCCCGTCGCGAACATGGATATCGGCCCTACGTTGCTCGATATTGCTGGCCTCAGTGGCCCGGCCGTGGACGGTCGTTCTCTGCTTCCCCTAATGACCGACGCCGACGCCGGTGGCTGGCAGCGCGCCCTGCCAGTGGCCCACTTGATGTACGACGTCGAGCAATGGGGCGTGGTCTACGCGGGGCACAAGTACATCTTGCACACCACATCTGGTGAAGAGAGGCTGTACAACCTCGTCACGGACCCAGGTGAACTGACCGATATTGCCCCAACGTCCGAACTATCGAGCTTTCGCACAGCACTCGCCGACGCTCACAGAACGGACGTCGGCCCCGGGTGGCGTATGGCGGTCGAGCTGTCCGGAAACGAGCCACTAGTGTGGGAGTTGCCGGCAGCGGCTCTCGACGCCTTTGTGATTGACCCCGAAGCAGGACGCACCTCCCGAGCTAACCAAGTCTGGGGGGAAACCCCATCAATCCAAGCGAGCGATGTTGGCGTTGTCAGCCTGTCAGACGACGGCAAGACGCTCACCCTCGTTCCCGGCCACTACGGCGAAGGAATTGTGGCGGTGCGCTTCGCTGGCAGTGTGCCGGCTGGCGGCATTGGGCGTCGGGGGCAGACCCTTCTGACAACCTATGAAGGCACAACAGGTTGGCGTGCTCGTGGACCCACAAGTGTGGTGCGCATTGATCCAGGCACTGTCATCTTGCCGCCACCGAGCGAGGCAGAGAGAATGAACGCGCTGTCCGACCCAAGTAGCGCCGACCAAGCTCTGCTTGAGGCCCTCGGATACGTGGGAGGCGGACTGTAGTACCCACAGGCGGTCCACAGGTATTCGCCCGTACACGAAAATATGCCGATTGGGTGTGGAAATCTTTCAGTGCGATCAGGCGTCGTGCCCAGCGAACCGCTGCAACGCAGCAAGTGATCCCTGTGGTTGACGGGCGGTCAGCAATCTCCTAGAAGAACCATCTCGCTGCCCAGTTGTGGGCTGTTTTTCTTCTCGCTGTTCGGGGTCGCTTGCAGATGACGAGACGGTCGTACTCGTGCTCGCGTCCTGCGTTCCTCACCGGGACGAGCGCTGAATACTTAGGGCGTCGTCCGCTGCCAGGTGTTCTGTGCGGGCGCCCCAATGTTGTACTCCTCGGTCCACCTGGCTGCGGAAAGACGACCGTCGCCTGGTTCATCGCCGGCCCTGAAGCGCTGTACCTCGACAAGCACGGAACGCAGAACGCTCTCGTGGCTCATGTCCGCCGGGGTAGCTGGTCAACCCGCCTCTCTACGACACCCGCCCTCATCTTGGACGGCCCCGTGTGGCTGTCGCACCGCCCCGCAGCGGTGGATGCGCTGCGCGACCTATTGGACGTGCGCGAAGCCGCAGGGTTGCGCACGGTTCTGATTCAGGACCCACGCGGAGGCTCGGTCTATCCGCTGATCTCCGAGCGCTCACCAGGGTCCACGGTTCTCGTTGGACTGCGCTTTCCTGAGGGACGGAGTCGCAAACGATTCGTTCGCGCACATGTGGCAGACCTAGGTGTCGACCCGGCTTTTGGATACGGGCTGCTGTCGCTCAATCCCTGGACGTATCAGCGAGTTGCCGAAGAAGTCCACCGCCGTATCCGACTGCAAGGGAACGCCCCTACAGACACGGACCCGGCGGACATCGTGAGCGTCTAGCCGAACCGATTCGGTGCGTTGTCGTTGATGAAGGCCACGATGGTCTCGATGGGCGTACCCGGCGAGAACACTTCGCCAATACCAGTGGCACGCAATGCTTCGGCGTCTGCACGCGGAATGATTCCGCCAGCCACGACCAACACATCTCCCAAGCCTTCGCGCTTCAGCCCTTCGACAATCAGCGGTAGAAGCCGGTTGTGGGCGCCCGATAGAATCGAGAGCCCAACGACATGCACGTCCTCGTCCAGAGCGGTCCGGACAATCTGTTCGGGCGTTCGGTGCAGGCCCGAGTACACGACCTCCATGCCAGCATCACGCAGCCCGCGAGCCACGACCTTTGCACCCCGGTCATGTCCATCCAGGCCTGGTTTTGCCACCAGGACTCGAATGCGGTCTACACGGCTCATCCCAAGACACCCTTGGCGATAACAATGCGCTGAATCTCGGAAGTGCCTTCGTACAAAGTGGTGATGCGGGCGTCTCTGTACAAGCGCTCCACTTCGTATTCCTTGCTGAAGCCGTAGCCACCGAAGATCTGGATGGCCTCGTACGCACAGAAGTTCGCGGTCTCTGTCGCTGCGAGCTTGGCCATGGAGCAGTAGTGACTGGCTTCCTTGCTGGCGCCTTGGTCCTTGAGGTGCGCTGCCTTCCACGTCAACAGACGGGCTTGCTCAATACGCGTAGCCATGTCGGCAATCTTCCACTGAATCGCCTGGTGACGAGCAATGGGCTTGCCGAAGGTCTCACGCTGCTTGGCGTAGTCAACCGCGAGGTCGAGAGCGCGCTGAGCAATGCCGACACCTTGAGCCGCGATACCAATGCGACCGCCGTCCAGCGTAGCCATGGCCACGGTGAAGCCCTGGTCTTCGGTGTGCAGTAGGTTCTCAGACGGAACGTGAACACCGTCGAAGTTGAGTGCGGAAGTGTGCGAGCACTTGATGCCCATCTTCTCTTCGACCTTACCGACCGAGTAGCCTTCGTAGTTGCTCTCGAGGATGAAGGCCGAGACAGCCTTGTGCCGCTTGGACGGGTCAGACGACGCATAGGTGACAATGGTGTCAGCCTGCGGACCGTTCGTGATCCACATCTTGGTACCGTCGAGCACGTAGTCATCACCATCACGGGTGATCTTGGTCTTCTGTGCCCCCGCGTCACTTCCCGCTTCGGGCTCGGTGAGTGCGTAGCAGCCCATCTTCTCGGCCGACGCCAAAGGCGGCAAGTACTTGAGCTTCTGGGCGTGAGTGCCAAAGGCAAGGATGGGCCAAGACACCAAGCTGTTCTGGCAGCTCATGATGACGCCGACACCTGCATCTGCGTAACAAACTTCTTCGAGCGCCAAGATGTAGCTGAAGATGTCCATTCCAGCACCGCCGTACTCCTCGGGAATGAACATGCCCATGAAGCCCATCTCGCCCAGCTGCGCGACGAGGTCGGCCGGGAATTGGTGGCTTTGGTCGCGTGCGGTTGCACCTGGCATGATCTCGTTGCGGGCAAAGTCACGTGCGAGCTCGCGAATCTGCTGGTGTTCGTCGGAAAGCGTGAACATAGTGGACTCCATAGGGTTCTGGCGGCCTGTGTAACGTCCTTACCCGAGCGCTGAAATCGCACAATTCGCGGCACCCCCAAATGGGGTGAAGTGAGCCCGTCAAATCCCATTGCGGTTCGCCGCGTTCCGCACCGATATTCGTGGACATGCGGGCGGTCAGCTTGCGGCTCACAGCCATCACAGCGCGCACCGCAAGCGACCCGAGTTCGGACAGCCGGAGAAGGTCTCCGCGCCGTAACGAACTCCCGAAACGAGAGCGTTGCGAGCCCTGATGGCCGACTGGTGACTACCCGAATGGCCAAAACCGTCGGCCCGCCAACGTCAGCGGGACGACGGCTCCAAGCTACTGCCCGGTAAAGTCGGCAGCGCGCTTTCCAAGGAACGCGGCCATGCCTTCGCGTTGGTCGGCGGTGCTGAAGCACAGTGCGAACAAGCTTCGCTCTGCCTTGAGTCCCGCTTCCAGACTGACGTCTTCGTTCTCGATGAGAGCACGCTTAGCCAAGCGCACAGCCACCGGACCGTTCTTCGCGATGGTCTCTGCTGTCTCAATCGCAGCCTCAAGAACGTCGCCTTCGACTAGACGGGAGGCGATGCCCATCTGGACCGCTTCAGCGGCCTTGACCATGCGGCCTGTCAGGCAGAGGTCCATGGCCTTGGCCATTCCCACCCGGCGAATGAGTCGCTGCGTGCCACCGAATCCAGGGATGACGCCGAGCTTGACTTCAGGCTGGCCAAACAGAGCGCGCTCTCCCGCCAAGACGATGTCACAGCACATGGCGAGCTCACAGCCACCACCCAGTGCAAATCCGTTGACCGCAGCAATGATGGGCACCTGCAGACGGTTCATGGCTTCACCCATGTCTTGTCCCGAACCGGCGAAGGCTTCGGCCTCTAGAGGGTGCAGTTCCTGCATCGAGGCAATGTCTGCACCGGCGACAAACGCTTTGCCGCTACCGGTCAGAACCACGGCGCGAAGCTCGGTGTCCATGGACAGCTCACCAACGATCTCGTGCAAGGTGTCCATGACCTCTTGGTTGAGGGCATTGAGGGCCTTGGGCCGGTTGACGGTGAGGATTTCAATGGCGTCGCGGCGCTCACGAAGGATGACATCAGACATGGGAACTCCAGAAAAATATGCGACAGAACGTCGTTGTGCGGATGTCAGAGGTCAGACATCAAAGGTCAGAGCAGAAGTCGCCAGCGACTCCCGCGTCAGCGTACGTAGAGTTGTGAGAAATGTGCCCGGCGCAAGCCGGCCGTTCTGACATCTGTCTTCTGACATCTGACGTCCGGCCTGCCACGCTTTTGGCACCATCAGTACTGGTAGAAGCCACGACCTGACTTCTTACCCAACCAGCCCGCTTCCACGTACTTGGTCAGCAGCGGACACGGACGGTACTTCGAGTCACCGCCCATACCGTCGTGCAGCACCTTCATGATGGCCAGACACGTGTCTAGGCCAATGAAGTCTGCCAGGGTCAACGGGCCCATGGGCACGTTGGTACCGAGCTTCATGGCCGTGTCGATGTCTTCGACAGAGGCGATTCCTTCGTACACGGCGAAGACCGCCTCATTGATGTACGGCATCAGCACCCGATTGACGATGAAACCGGGAATGTCACGCGACACAACCGTGGTCTTACCCATCTTTTCGGCAGCTGACTTCACAGTCTGCAAGACGTCGTCTGACGTAGCCAGACCTGGAATAAGCTCCACCAGCTTCATGACCGGCACTGGGTTCATGAAGTGCATGCCGACCACATGGTCAGGGCGACTGGTTCGTGCCGCGATGGCTGTCACGCTGATCGAGGATGTGTTCGTGGCCAGAATCGCGCCAGGCTTTGCGACGGCATCTAGCCCTTCGAAGATGCGGTACTTCAGCTCAACATTCTCGGTCGCCGCTTCAACGATGAGGTCGGCATCCGACAAGCCCGCCGTCTCTGTCGTTGTGACAATCTGCGCCAAGACCGCGTCGGCCTGCGCCTGGGTCATCCGCTCCTTCTTGACCTGACGAGCCAGGTTCTTGCCGATGGTCGCGAGAGCAGCTGTCAGAGCGTCTGCGGAGACGTCCTGAAGCACCACTTTGAATCCGGCTGCTGCCGCGACGTGCGCAATCCCATTGCCCATCTGTCCAGCACCAACCACGCCGATTACGTCCATTCGTCCCTCCTGCCTGTGTTTGAGCGGCCGAGCGGGTAACATCCGTCACGAACGGAAACAAACGAGGTGTTCGCCGTGCTCAACCTGCCAAAGTGGTGCCGAGTCCCCACTCCCTTTGTTGGCCGTGATCCCGTCGTTCAGCAAGCCCTAGAGGCGCTAAAGAGCGGGCACATCACACTTGTCGGCCCCCCTGGTGCGGGTTCGACAACCGTAGGCGGAGCCGTCCTATTCGCGGCGTCAGAACTTGGTATCGTTGCTGAGACCATCGCTGTGCGCGTGGACGGATGCACCAATGTGTCAGACCTCATCCGCGAGCTCGGCATCTCTCTCGGCCTGCCCATGCCGGGCGACCCAAGCACCGTGCGAACGCGACTTCGCGAAGGAACGCGCGTTGGCATCCTCATCGACGATGGCGATCTAGCTTCCGAGGCTACCAATCAGATCTTGGCCATCACCGGCCCTTCGCTGGTCATCGTCACCGGACGTGAGACGGTTCTCGGAACCACAATCTATGTGGACCCTGTACACGACAGCTTGATGGCCCCCATTCTCCGCCAGGGAGTGCTCCCTAGCGACGTTCGCGGCCTGCCACTGCTCGCCGTCCTGCCACCGCCGACCGACCCCGTCGACCCGTGGTCCACAATGCAGAACCTTCCCGCAGGATCTGAGCTGCTGGCCGACGTCCCTATGGGCCTCGATGACGAGGGCATGGAGTCCCCTGTCGAGCTGCGTCCGTACCTGCTTCCAGTCCACGGACGGTTGGTGTTCCGTCGTGCTGTTCGGGAGACCCTCGGGGCATCGCACCGCCCATCCGCAGAGACGCTGCGCGAGGTGGTCCAAGACCGACTGCCGGAGCTTCACCGCATCGCAGCAGACGTCGACCCCTTCCTGTCCCACGAAGACATTGTGCTTCTGCGAACCGCTGCCGAACAGATTCAAGAGCCCGACCTGCGCGCGCTGGCTGGTGCCGCCGCGAGTCGGATGATGATTCGCATGTTCCAGGCGCCCGATGCCCTAGCGCTGACCCAGGTCTTGCTCGCTATTCGGCTTCCTCCCACCGCAAAGGGGCTTCTGCGCTGGGTGCAGGGTGACGCACACATGGCTCTAGGCTCAGAAGTTGAAGCACAAGCAGCCTGGAAGGACGCCGAACGCGCACTCCAAGCCGCAAACCGCTCCGACGTCGCTGGCGCCCTCGCACGCGCCGTGGTCACCCGACTCATCGCTCGTGGAAACATGACGCTTCTGGAGCCGTGGATGGACGCTGTGAACGCCGTCCGTGACGGTCATGCTGACCGCTCTGCAAAGGCCGATGCCATTCGTATCACTGGAGACATCGCGCTTGCCGGCGGAGACCATGGGGCTGCGCAACAAGCCTACGCATCTGCACAACGGAGCCTTCTCGGTATGCAGCCACGGTTTTCCGTAGATGCCATCATCGCACTGAGCGCAGCGATGGCCGCCATTGACGCGGGCAATCTGGATGGGGTCGACGAACGCATCAAAAAGACACAGCTCGAAGTACGCGGCCATCCACTTCTCCGCGCAGTCTGCGAGACCTTGCGAGGCGAAATCGCCCTAAGGGTGGGCAATGCCGACTTGGCCATGCAGTGCGCAGAGCGTGCTGGTGAGCGCTGGCGCTGGACGGGCTCGATGCATGGATTGTGTGTCAGCTACCGGATTCTCGGAGATGCGAAGGCCCTTCAAGGGCAGCGCGACCAGGCCATCACTCAGTGGCGTGAGTCCATCCGACTAGGCGTGCGAACCTTGGACCTGCCGGTCGTTCAGACCGCGCTTAAACGCATTGCTGCTGTCGAGCGTGACGAAGGCGTTGCGGGGCCACATGCGGATGAAGCCATCAAGCAAGCTGAGCTTGCAAAGAGCATCCAACCGCAGTCAACCGCATAGATGCCGTGCCAGTCCTAGGTTCTAGGGATAGCCTGGGCGCATGCGAATCTCTTCCATTCTGCGTCTGTCGCCGCTTATCCTAGCTTCGGCTTGCCTTCTTGACTCCTCCTCACCTGATTTGGGCTCGTGCGCAGAGGACGCACAACCCGGTCAAAGCTACGGGGAGATCGGCATTGGGACCTGTTTAGCCGGTCCGGTGGACATGGAGTTTTTCGAAGCAGACGGCACTACTTGGCTTGCTGTCGCCAACGCCAATCCGAACGAGAACTTCTCAACCGGAAGCGTTGTCGTCATTGACTGGGCCAGTATCGACACGTCGGTTCGTCGCAATCAGATGGGTGACCTGACGGCCCACGCGACCGCAACAGATGCTCTGGTCGCAGACATGGGCCTCATTGAGCGAGATGACGCCCGGCTGCTGCTCGTCTCCGACCGCCTCTCCGAAGGCACCATCACCCAAGCCGAAGACGACCGCGCCCTCGTCATCGACATCACCGACCCGAGCGCCATCGCTCCGTGGTCTCTCGGTGGTGAAGTCGAACTGCGCGAAGACCCCAGCTCCATCGCCATGGACCCCGAAGCTGGAATCGCGTTCGTCGCAAACCTCACCGACCGCTCCATCTCCGTCCTCGATACCAACGCATCCCCCATTGTATCGCTGGACCTCGGCAGCCAAGCGAGCGTCACCCGCTCCCGCCTGTTCGACGTCGACCAGAGCGGCACGACTGCACGCGTCACCAGCATCGTCCTCAACGGCGAGCTGGTGCCGGACGAACGTTGGACACTCAACTGGGTCAACGGCACGAGCCGCCTGTTCTTCCCTGAAGACGACGGCCTCATTCGCTGGGTGGGTGGAGGCTTGACCTTCATCCAGAGCGGAATCGAGATTGAGCTGGACGCGAACGAAGCCCAGTTCGCCAACACAACAATACAAGACCCAGCCTTCAGCAGCGTCAACAGTGCCGAGCTGTGGTTTGCCGATGACGCTGGACTGTGGTCCTCCAACCTCATCGACGTTGGCGCACTCTGGTCGAATCCCAACTTCAAGCTCAGCGGCGGAGACGCAGACGCTTGGGACGCCATTGTTGGAGGCCCCTCTCGCGCAGACCTACCCGAGGGTGTAGCCGGCCTGTTCTTCGATGGCCGGGAGACCGCAGAGGGCCCGGCCAACATCGGACTCGCAGTCCGCGACAGCGTGGGTACCTGGCAGCCAAGCATCGACCCCGTCGTCCCCCTCGGAGACTTCGTCGGCGTCAGTCAGCCATGGGTCGTCGCGGACCCCTTCACTCGCAACTACCGCATGTGGATGACCGCAGACACAGGCACCAACCTGGTCGTTGCGGTGTCCGAGAGTGATGATGGAATCACCTGGACCACACCGCAGACGGTGCTGGATGCCGGCCTAAGTGCCCCGACCGTTCGCTACCAGAACGGCCGCTTTCGCATGATTGGTTCGCTTCAGACGGATGACGGCTACGTTCCCGCGAGCAGCAACTCCATCGACGGCGTCACATGGTCCACGCCAGCCGTCATCGCCGCGAGCCGAGTCACCGACACCCCCGCTCGCACGGCTCTGCAGGCGCAGACCACGGGTGGTTGGCGCTTGGAGGGCGATTCGACAGGTGCGCTCACGGACATTGCCGTTGCCGGTAGCCAGTTCCTCCCGGATGCACTGTCCTTGACTCGCGGTCTGACCTTGCGCGTCAGCAACGGCCACCTCATCGCACCCAGCGACATTGACGACGACATCGCAAACATCGAGCCGGGCAGCGTGCTGACCGTTGATGGCGTTGAGCGCATGTACGCGACTGCACAGTCTGTCGATGGCGAGTTCTTCACCTTGGCCCTTGAGCAGACGGGCGACCGCTGGCTGCCCATCGCAACAGACTTGGTGGGCGCGGTTGAAGAGCCGTCGATGGTCGTAGTGCAAGACGGCAGCAGCTACCGAGCGTTCTACACAACCGTTGGAGCTGCCGGCAACTCGGTTCTTTCAACCGCAACCTCGTCAGACGGCCTGTCATTCACCGAAGAGACAACCGACGGTCCGCCGCGGTTCCCGTTCAACCAGAACGGCATTGCCCCACACCACGCAAGCCCACTGCCGGACGGCGGCTGGCGAGTTTGGTACACCGGATACGACGGCTCACGTAGGCGTATTGGCGCCGCAGACACAGTGGACGGCGTCACGTTCACTCATGTTCCGGGAGACGGCGACGACTTCCAGCTTGGTCTTGGTAGTCCAGGCGACCTAGACGATGCCGGCGTCGAGGACCCCGTCACTGCGGTCATCGATGGCATCGAGCACCTCTGGTACACCGGCGATGCCAACGCCTCACAGCAAGAAATCCTCCACGCACAACGCCCAGAGGGCTCAGTTGCGTGGACACGAGACGACGAGTCCATCGCCCTGCTCTTCCGCCTAGGTCGGACCTTCTCGGCGCGTGCGGTCTCCAATCCAGTCGTGACAGTCGACGGCAGCAATGTCCACGTCTTCTACAGCGGATTTGACGGCGAGCGGCAGCGCATTGGCGAGGCACGCGGAGATGCCACGACCTGGTTCCCGATTCAGACCGTGCCCACCCCCGGCGACAACATCGTGTTCAGCACGGTAGCCGGCGGTGCAGACGCAGACGTCATCCGCCTCAACCAAGCCATCGACGGGTTCACCGCCACAGGCTTGGGCGTGTCGAACATGACCTTCGACAACGACCGCGGCTTTTTGTATGTGACACAGCGGCGCAACGCGAACCAGCAGCCGTACATCCAAGTGTTCGATGTACGCGACGACTCCGAAGGTGCATTCCTCGACACCAACGCCTTCGACCTAGAGAGCGTTCTGGTGCTCGACCGCAACATCCCCGCAGCTGGCCTGCGCGATGTTGTTGTGGTTCCCGGCACCAACCGCATGTACGCGGCAGCCGAAAATCCAGACGCCGTTCTGGCCATCGACCTGTCGAGCGTGGTGGATGACAACATCAAAGACGTGGTCCATGACGCCCTCAACGCATCGATTCCGCTGCTCCGCATTGGTACCGCTGACCCCGGCCGCCCCTTTGCAGACGAAGACGCCGGAGCGGACACGGGTGCCGCCATTGCTGGCGCCGGCCTAGCCCTGGCCCAAGACGGAAAGACCCTGCTTGTCGCCCACTTCCGTGACAACAGCATTGTGGTCATCGACACCTCTCTCGGCGCTTGGGGCGAAGAAATTCGACGCATCCCGAACGTTGGAGAGAACCCACACAAGATTGTGGTTAGCCCCGACGGCCGCTACGCCGTAGTGGCCAATTACCTTGGCGAGATTGACGAAACACGCGTCAGCAGCACCCTAGCGGTGATTGATCTCGACCCCGAAAGTGCCCAGTACCTGGAGGTCGTCACATGGCTCGTCAACCGTTGAGCCTGTTGGTCCTGGCCTTGATGGGATGTCCAAATCCCAACGAGTGGGATGGCACCTTCGACGTTCCACAAGCGCTGGACGTTGTGCCGGTGTCAGACGCCAGCCCGTTCAAGGAGCCAATCGGCTACGCCGCGAGTCTTCACGGTGGACGCATTGCCATCATGAACCTGCGCGAAGGCCGCTTCCTAGCGGACTCGCCAACGTCCAGCATTGTTCGAGCCTCACCCCTCGCGGCTGGAAACTCACGGGTACTGGGTTCAATCGCTGCGGTAACTCCAGGTGACGGAACCATCACTGTCTACGCAGCCGACCGCGCATTCAGTACACTCGTTCGCCTTCCGCATGTGGTCGCGGTGTCAGAGAGCGGCATCCCCGAGCGCACCGAGACCACCATCACCGAGCCCGAGTTCGTAGATGCCGACGGCTCGGGAGACGCCCCACGTCTGACCGAGCTCCGAGCGTTGACTGGCTTCGCTGCCACCGAGGACTGGACCGTTGAGTACGACGGAAACGAGTGGTTCGCCGTGGGGTCGCGTTCAGGACGCACAGAAGCCCGCACCGACGAAGACGGCGAGTTCTACGACACCGACGGTGGGCTGTCCTTCACCGTGGCTGGTACTGCGACGACCGGTGACCACTTCACGATGTCCACCGACAATGGCTCCACCGAGATTGATGTCGGCGGCGTGCCACTGCACCTGGCCACCTCTCCCGACCAAAGCACAATCGCCATGATTCTGTCGCGCGCGGATGACCCGGCTGTTCTCGTGTGGCTCGACCCTATGACGGGCCAGGTGGACAAGGACGTCGTCCTCCCGGCAGATGCAACCCCCGTCCGCATGACCTGGTCGGGCGACGGCCGCTTGTTCGTTGCTGACGGCTCACGGTCCAGCTTCTGGGAGATTGTCCCCGGTGAAGACGACACCGTCATTGAGCATGTATTGCCGTGGCCGGTGTCCGACATTGCCCCATTGCTTGGCCCCGACTCCAACACCGTCACCGTGGCGCCACTCAGCGGTACCAGTGTGTGGGTGTACGACATGGATGCGGGCGCCCTTCGCGACCTCAATTCTCTCGAAGCCGGCGTAAACGGCCTAGAGATGCACTCCCTCATTCGTGGACTCGGCAGCATTGAGCAGCCCTTCTTGTGGCCCGAAGTCAACGACGACCAAGTTGGCTTGCGCGGCCGTGCAGTCGCTATCAGCCTGCATCGCGGTGCCATGGTCTTCTTGGGTGAAGACACCGGCTGCCTCATCCGTGACGGTCTAGGCCCACGCACGAGTGCAAGCACAACACTGACCGCAGGCCTCGACTATTCGTTTGCTCCCGGCGACATTGATGGTGGCCCAGAGCTACAGCCAAACTCCACCAACACTCGGAGTGTTGTGGTCAATCGCTGTGGCGGTATTGCCATCAACGAGACGTGGAACCTCCGCTACGACGCCAACCAAACCGGCTGGATTGTTGAGGGCACCGTCAGCGGGGTTCAAGACTCGCTCGCCTATGAAGACCGCCGCTACGTCTCCGACAACGGCGCGGTCAGCTTCGTTATCCAGTCTGGTATTCGCCCGTCCGAAGACGGCTGGCAGTTCCAGTTCGGCGTGAACAGTGGCCTTCTCGGAGTGACCGGTGACAGCACTGGCGACGGCACCCGCGATGTGTCGTTCAGCCTTCCGGGCGACCCCATGGCCTACCGCGAAGTCAAGACCCTCACGGACAACCTGTGGCAGCCCGTTGTCGACCAGCCGTACGTGTTGGTTCCCGTGTCTGGCAGTGACTTGGTCGCCAAGATCGACCCTCTGACAGGCTTTGTCGAGGTTGCTTTCTGGTAGACCCAGCGGCGGTCCTCTACAGGGCCCTTGGCTGAATCCACTCGCGTAGCGTCCACTCGCCCATCACCGCTTCACTCCACGTGGCAGCGGTAGACGTGAGCAGGACCGCGTTGGCGGTGGTCATCTCAATCGGGGTGCCCGAGAACCAGCTGGCGGCGGCGGACCACCCAGGGTTGTGACCGAGGACCATCACAGTCGTCGACTCGTCGCCCAGCTCCGCCAGCACGGGCTGCAGCTGCCGAATGCCGGCGTGGTACAGCGCTCGAGTGAAACGAACCGTAGGCGGCGTGTCAAAGGCGACAGACAGCCGTTCATACGTCTCTGTGGTGCGCATGGAGTCACTGGACAAAACCGTGTCCGGCTGCCAGCCCAGCTCGACAAGACGCGCTCCCATACGCGGAGCGTCCGCACGCCCACGGGCATTCAGCGGACGACTGTGGTCGTCCAGCGCGTCCGAGTCCCAAGAACTCTTCGCATGACGCATGATGATCAGTCGGTACATGGTTCTCCCCAGCTCATCACACCAACCTGCCACGGAACGGTCCACCATTGCGAACCAAGATGGTTGGTGGCAGACCTTCAGTCATCTCAATCATGCGATTCGCGTAGCTACGCTCACTGCCAGCGTCGGGGAGCGTCATGCCCAAGAAGACAATCGATGCATCCGCACTGTACTGACGAATGACATCACGTAGGCTCTGGCCTTCTTCACGCAGTACCACCTCAAAACGGGCCGCAATGCGGATGTCGTCGAGCATAGCTGCGAGCTCGCGCTGACGAATGACAGCGTCTTCAGCGCTGTCGGCAATGGACTTCAATACAATCTTCAGGTCGCGATTCTCTCGGCTCCCGCTCAACAAGTGAGCGAGCAGCAGCATCAAGTCGCCGTTGTGTTCCTTACCGGCCCACCACACCACAATCTCCCGCTTGGCATCTTCTGCGATGGGAGCCGTTCGGTGAATGAGCGCACACTTGCCGAGCGCATCGAGCTTGCGAACCAAGGTCAGCATGCGTGCGAGTGACGCCGCATCATCTCCAGCCGGCCAGCCAAACATGGCCGTATTGGACTCAAGCCCAGCAAACCCGTTGGCCTGGGCGCACGTAATGACACCCGCATGTAGGTCGGGAACCGTCGCCACTTCACAGAACGCCATCACGCCGTTGTCATCCAGCAGTTCCTGATGCTCGCGGGCAAGCGTGTGCGACGGCGCGTGTTCATCGGCATCCCCCACCAGCAAGGTCATCACGGTGGTGATGCCACGGTGCTGGCCAAAGGCTTGCGCGAGGCGCACGGAGGCAATGCGTTCTTCAATATCCGTTGTGAAAACAAGGATATGCGGCCGCCAGTTGCGGGGTTCAAGGCGAGTATCGCGCAAGCGAATCAATGCGAAGCGGGCAGCAGTCAGCAGCATTCCGCCGCGCACATCGCCCCACGTGGCCTCTAGGGTTCGACGTGACAACACCACGTAGATGAGCGCCACAATGACCAGCGCGACAGCCGCACCGAGAGCGCTGATGGCGAACATTGCGATGATACAGCCCAGCCCCGCCAAGAAGGACGCCCACCACGGCACACGAATTCGAGGGCGGAAGCTGGGGTCCCCGACGAGCTCTTCGAGTCCAGCGACAAGATTGAGGGTGCCGTACGTCGTCAGGAAGAACATGGTCAGAACCGTGGCGACGGTCTCCAGGTCGCCAAGCAGAACCGCACCGAGAGCCACCGCAATCGACACGCGCAGGGCCCAGATAGGCTCCCCGGACTCTTCATCCACTTCGCCAAAAATCTGCGGCGCCAAGCGGTCTTGAGCAAGTGCCTGAAGGGTCCGTGGGGCCCCCAGAATCGACCCAAACGCACTCGACAAAATCGCGCCACACATGCCCGGAATGACGAGCAACGGAACCGCAGCAATGCTTGTCCAAACCTTCTCCGAGTCACCCTGAAGCAGCTCTGGAGACGAGTAGGCAAGAGCAAACGGAATAATCATGTAGACCACAAAGCCCACACCTACCGCAGACAACACGCCGCGCGGAATGGACTTGCCAGGGTCCTTGAGGTCTCCTGACAGGCTCACACCCGCCAAGATGCCAGTGACCGCCGGGAAGAACACCGCGAAAATCATGCCAACGGTCTGCTTGCCCTCGAGGTCACGCCACGGACCGAGGTTGTCGACCTGGATTTCGCCGCCCCACTCCACGCCCAGAAGCATGGAGACGATGGACGCAATGATCAGGCCGAGCATGGGAAGCTGCAGCTTGAGAGTCAGCTCGGTGCTCTTGGCAGCGACCAAGCCGACAATCACCACCAGCACGGCAGCGATGAGCGGAATGGGCGCGTTGTCCCACCAACCGAACAGCACAACCGCCAGGCCGTAGCAGTACAGAGTCACCGAGAGCGCTTGGGACAAGTACAGCGGAATGCCAATGGCGCCGCCAACCTCAAGGCCGAGGGTACGGGAAATGAGGTAGTACGCACCGCCCACACCCACGCGCATATTCGTGGCCAGAGCAGACAAAGACAGCGACGTCACGAGCGTGATGAGGTGACTGAACACCACAATGCCAAGGGCACCGAGCAGTCCAGCCGTACCGACCACCCAGCCCAGCTTGAGGTACATAATGACCCCAAGAATGGTGAGAATGGTGGGCGTAAAGACACCGAGGAACGTTCCAAGACCTTGGCGTTCAGCGGGCTCTGGGGATGTGGGCATCTCACTCATGGTGTGGGCTCCACGGCCGAGCGCGTCCAGGTGCCGCTCGCGTCACGCTCCAACAGCTGGGTAGGCCAGTAGTGAAGGTCTACACGAAGGGTCTCGACGGATTCACGTCCCTGACGATTGAGCAACAACAGCTGAACGCTGTCGTGGTCTTGCAGGTCTCGAACCGCCATCAAGAATGCGTCTAGGGTTGGCGTTGGAACACCATCAATGGACAACACCTGCCGGGTCGGGCGCAGGCCGTAGCGGTATGCGGGCGAGCCGTACCACAGCCACGTCAGGTACACGCCGCGCGGCACCTCTTGCTCTTGAATGGCGACGTCTACGTGCGGGTCATGAGCCACCAGTCCGGCGAAGCTCACCACGCGGTCGACACCGTCAACAGGCAGCTCCATGCCGCGAATGGTGAGGTCTTGCTCGGCACGGTCACGCAGAACGGTGAAGGTGATGTCTTCGCTGCACGACGCCGTGGACAAGCGCTCGACCTGGGTCATTCGGGTCAACGCATCGTCGATACCCGCTCCGCGAACATGGGAGATGACGTCACCGCTGCGAAGTCCGGCGGCTTGGGCCGGCGAGCCACCGGTCACGCGGTTCACCTTGAGCAACACTCGGTCGATTGGAGAAGCCCGCAACACCGACATGGCAGCCGCATCGGACAGCCCGGTATCAACGGCATCTGCGAGGCTGATGCCTCCGAACTCCACGCCAATGAAGCAGTACGGCTCCGGCTCGCCACCTTCTAGCAGCCAGTCGGGCCAGAACACAGTCGGCATGCCGTAAAAGCCACGGTCGTCTCCAGCCGGGTCATAAAAGCTCGACCACTGCGCGTACACGCGGCCCTTCTTGTCCGCAAGCACACCACCAAGGGTACCTCCGCCTTCCGTAATGTCGACAATCTCTACATTGATGTCGCGGAACCGCGGCGAGCCAGACGCGCCTACGTACAAGCTATCGACCTTGCTGACCGAGGTACGCGTCGCCAAGACGCGCTGGTCCGGCGCCAGACCGACCTGCCACACGTCTTGGCCTTCGTGAAGCGGCTCGTCCAACAAGGTCGCGGCTTGAATGGGCACATCTGTCACCAACGACGGGTCGTAGCTGATGATGGCCATGTTGTGAATCGGATGTAGGTAGACCACTCGGCCTGGGACGCGCACGGTCCCCGCAAACGTAATCTCGATGTCCGCAAGGTTCACGGGCACCGTGTCCCGGTCGACCAATACCCAGCCGCGTTCAGCGTCTACAACCACTCCAGCACCCTGGTAGTTGAAGTCTTTCACACCGCTGACGGGGTGCGGGATGTCGACGTCGACCATCACCAGAGATGGCGCCAAGCGGTCGCCCACCTTGGAGTCCGATGCGTACGGGAAGGCGCTTCCACGACGCTCTTCTGATGCCGCAGGAGCCTCTGGGCTCGGCGTACACGGCCAGTAGCCGCTGGTGTCGTCACGCTCGCAGCGCTGCATGGTGTACCAGGTGCGGTCCATCACCACGACCTGAACAAACTGGCGATTGGGGTCTGACAACGGGTGGAACCGAACAGACACTCGCGCGCCTTGAGGCTTGCTCGCGAGTAGCCGTTCAACGTCGTCCAGGTCGGTCACGGCCTCGCCATCAATCGCGTCAATCATCGCGGTCTCTGGAATGCCTGCGCGACCGAGCAAGTAGCCCGACTGCACCACGTATACGCCCTGCACAGGTGTCGAGAAGTTGCGCGCCTGCTGGTAGGACAGCTCGTGAACCACGGAGCGACCGAACTCCAGGTACTCGTCCGGGGTGATGCTGTGTAGGTCCTGTACCGTCACTTGGACCGGAACGCGTGTACCGCGGCGCTCCACTACAATGTCCAGTGTCTCCCCTACGCTGTCATCCAAGGTGGCTTCCCACGGGACAAAGGTCTGAACCCTCTCACCGCCGATGGACACCACAATGTCGCCTGGCTGGAGTAGGCCATGAGCGGGGCCGTCAGGAACGGTGTTGCCAACGACCAACATTCCCGTACTTCCAGGGAACTCGTCCCGGAACGTGTCCTGTGTCTGCTGCGACAGGCCGAGGCGCTCGAGCTCTGGAAAGGACGTGTACTCTAGAGTGGTCTGAAGTGTTCCACGCGTCACCGGTTCGCCAGCTTGAATCAGCTCAAGTGCGCGCACTACGCGGTCTAAAGGAAGGTAGAAGCTGGACGCGGCCTGGCGACTTCCGCCCGCATTGAGTGCCACCGCATGCCCATTGATGTCGATGACCGGCGAGCCACTCGAACCCCCAGAGGTGCCGCTAGCTGCCTGCATGTAGAAGGTATTGAAGTCGTTGTAGGTGTCTCGTCCGTAGGACGGAGCCGGACGGTCGAGGCGGGACAGCGTTCCGTCCAAGATGCTGATCTTCTCGCCCGCGTCGTTGCCCACAACGCGGATGTTCAGTCCAACCCGCGCCGACTCGGGTGCCAGTGAGATTTCGCGGTGCGCCAGGTAGCGTAGTTCATCCGGGTCAAACCGATAAAACCCGAAGTCATGAACGGGGTCTCGGTAGATGGGGTGCAAGTCCACTTCCGTTTCGTCAATAAACAGAGCGTCCGCAATCACCGGGCCCGCATGGACCATATGCCTGTTGGTGAGCAAGATACCGCGCTCTGCATCTACCACGAAGCCCGTTCCGACACTGCTGCGCGCATTCTCGGTGTCGAAGTCCCGCGTTCCTGTCACACGAATGGCGACAATCGCAGGAACAACCTCGTCAAGTGTCGCCTCCCATCCATCTTGCGACTGGGCGTGAGCGGGAGACAGGGCGGCGAACAACAATGGAAGGATTTGCATCCGCCGCAACTAACCGATTGTGAGCCGCAGCCGCCTCGCTTTGCTGCGCTGTGACTCTAACGGTCGGGGCGGGTCATCCCACCGTCGCTAGAGCCGCTTCCCGACTCGCGGGTTGGCGTTGGCGGAGCCTCGTTTTGCGTCGGTGCCGTGACCGGACGAATTGGGCCGTCCCACAGGGTCTGTTCGGTGTTGTGTGGCAGGCGATTGCGTTCGTACCGCTTCTCGGCCTGGGGCATCCACTCACGCATGACGGCCTGACGGCGGGCGTTTGCCGGGTGAGTCGACAAGAACGCAGGCATCGCGCTCGGTCCGCTCGCTTCTTCCATGCGGTCCCAGATCTCAATGCCTTCACCCGGCGGATAGCCGGCACCGGACGCGTACATCATGCCAATGATGTCCGCTTCGGACTCATGCTTGCGGCTGAAGGGCAAGATCACGCCGACCTCTGCGCCCAGACCAATCGCGCCAACAATCGCTGCCTTCTGCGCCGTGTTTAGGTCCGTTCCGCCCTGCAGGTACGCGGTCAGCGCGCCCAGACCGCCAATCAGTGTGAGTTGCTGGGTCATACGCTCACTGCCATGCTTTGCCGTCGCATGACCGACCTCGTGGCCCATGACGAAAGCCATTCCAGCCTCGTTTTCAAGGACAGGCAGGATGGCTGTGTAAAAGCCGATGTACCCGCCGGGCAGGCACCAAGCGTTGATGGCCTCGTCTTCAATGAGGGCGTAGCTCCAGTCATAGCCGGGCTCATTCGCAACGCTTGAGATGCGCCGACCGACCTGCGACAACATGTTCGCGTCCGTGCTGTCGCGCTGGACCGAAGCTCCCTGAAGCTGTTGGGTGTAGCTGGACTTGCCCATGTTGTTCATGATGCCTTCCGGCACCAAGTTGTACTGCTTGCGCCCGGTGTACGGAACCTTGGCACACGCCCAGCCAATCATGGCAATTCCGACAGAACCAGCGACGATGCGCGCAACCTTCATGAAGCCTCCAATATCGGCGGCATATCCCCAAGATTGCGCGGCGCCATTGTGGACGACCTGAAGACCGCCCTGCCCTGCACCGACGCAGCGCAGACGCCCCGGCACATCGCACACGGGAAATCTAAATAAGAGGCATTTCAGCTTCGCTTTCCTACCCACCACCTCCATACGAAGACCGGTGCCCCTCTGTGCTGTCCTGCTTCTTGCTCGCGACTTTCGCAGACAGATTCGGCGCGTAGTCTGACCCGAATCCGCTTTGCACGGTGAACCGCACAGCTCGGCCCCGCCCGCGACAACAGCTCATACGGAGACACTGCGGCTCACCCCACCAAACAAGCGCTCAAGTTGGTGGTGAAATCGGGGTGACACAGCGCACTGTGGTGGGTATGCCATTCACCACAGATGTTGAGAAGGTGCTCAACGTAAGCGCGTCGCTCATCTCCACACTTTCTCAACAGTCGGTCCCTACATGGGATGGGCGGAGGAAACGATTGTGGCTGATACACCTGATACTCCGACGGCTGAAGACCTCGCGGTCATCGCACCGCCCAGAGGGCGTAAGTGGCTCTGGGCAGGCGCTGGTGTCGTAGCGATAGGCTCGGTATTGTGCGGTGCTTGGGCACTCAGTGGCTCCAGCATCTCAACCTATGAGACCGCGAGCGTTGAGCGAGGCACGCTGGAACAGCGAGTGACTGCAGTCGGTCAGCTCGAACCGCTCGAGAGCGTAGACATTGGCTCAGATCTGACCGGCCAAGTCGCCGAGGTTCTTGTTGACGAGAACGATGTCGTTCGTGCCGGAGACGTTCTCGCTCGCCTAGACCCAGGGCCGTTTGAGAATACGGTGGTTCAATCGCGAGCGGCCGTCGCCAGTGGCAATGCCGGTATTCGAAAGGCCCAGGTCGACCTGGAGCGAGCCCAGCAGGAACAGACCCGGTCGGAGACCCTGTTTGAACGAGGCGCACTGGCGCGTGCCACGCGAGATGAAGCGCGCCTTGCCGTCCAGTCTGCTCAAGCCATGCTCAGCTCGGCCATCTCGACGCGGGACCAAGCGAGGGCCACCTTAAAACAAACCAAAATGAACTTGGCAGACACCGTCATCACCTCACCTATTGACGGTGTTGTGATTCGACGCGAGGTCGACACAGGGCAGACGGTGGTCAGCGCCATGTCTGCGACATCACTCTTTGAGGTCGCCTCGGACTTGGCCGACCTAAAGGTGGAAGTCGATGTTGACGAAGCCGACGTCGGCGTTGTTCACGCCGGGCAGTCCGCGACCTTTACGGTGTCTGCGTGGCCAGAGATGTCGTTTGAGGCAACGGTCACGTCCGTCGACCTAGCAGCTGACTCTAGCTCGACAGTCGTGGTCTACGGAACCGAGCTGCGGGTTGACAATCATGAAGGCCTATTGCGGCCGGGAATGACCGTGACCGCTGAAATTCTCGTGAGCGAAGTCGCTGACGCCCTGCTCGTGCCAACTCTCGCCCTGCGCTACCGCCCCGAGAGTCAAGAGAGCCCCACCACCGACCACGTCTGGACGCTGACCGACGACAAGCTCTCCCCCGTTGAAGTGCGTGTTGGCGGTACGGATGGAGCGACCTCGGCGGTCTACGGAGACCTACCCATAGGCGCCATGGTGGTCATTGGAGGTGGCCAATGAGCCTGATTCGCCTTCGCGGCGTGTCGCGTCACTACGGACAGGGTGAAGCACTGGTGAAGGCCTTGGACCGCATTGACGTCGACATCAATGCGGGGGATTTTGTGTCGCTGATGGGCCCGTCAGGAAGTGGAAAGTCGACGGCCCTCAACGTCATGGGCTGCCTCGATGTTCCGACCGGCGGCAAGTACTGGTTCAAGGGTATTGAGACGACAACCCTCAACCGAAAGCAACGTGCGCGACTGCGGCGGGAATGGATTGGCTTTGTCTTCCAGGGCTACAACCTTCTCAAGCGAAGCTCGGCACTTGAAAATGTGGAACTCCCGTTGGTCTACCGAGGCATCGGCCGGGCTGCACGCTACAAACGAGCGATGGCGGCGCTGGAGCTCGTCGGGCTCAGCCACCGCGCCACACATCCTCCGTCCAAGCTGTCGGGTGGCCAGCAACAACGAGTGGCTATCGCACGTGCCCTCGTGACCAATCCAGAGGTACTTCTGGCCGATGAACCTACGGGAAACCTCGATACGGCCAGAAGCCTGGCCATCATGGAACTGCTGACCAAGCTCAACGCCGAGGGCCAGACCATTCTCATGGTGACCCACGAGGAAGACATGGCAGCCTACACACGGCGCATCCTTCACTTTCGTGACGGAAAGGTCGAGAACGACGAACGAAGAGCAGGTGCATAGTGGCTCGCTTTCTCAATGCCTTAGCCCTGGCGGTGACCGAGTTGAGCCGCAACTGGAGCCGCAGCGCCCTGACCTCTCTGGGCGTCCTCATTGGAGTGGCTGCGGTCATCGCCATGGTCGGTATTGGACGAGGGGCGACCCAGTCCATTGAAGACGACCTTGCGTCGATGGGCACCAACTTGCTCATGGTCACGTCCGGAACCGGCGGAGGTCCACACGCACGCGTCGCGGCACCCGCTTTCGACATGAACGATGCTCGTGCCATTGAGCAGCAAGTCCCCTACGTCGTCGCCATTGCTCCCACCGTAAATGCGTCGACAACCGCAGTCAGCGCCGGTGTGGAGTGGCAGACCAACATCACCGGCTCCACGATTGGCTATCTATCAGTTGGCGACTGGGACATAGCCCAAGGGCGCGGCTTCACCGAAGGGGAAGAGCGTGCTGGTGCTGCAGTGTGTGTGATTGGCGACACCATTCGCGATGAGCTGTTCGACGGCCAAGACTTCATGGGCGAGGAGATTCGACTCGGCGCGGTCAGCTGCACCATCATCGGCCTGCTCGATGCCAAGGGCGAGAACACGATGGGCGGCGACCAAGACGACCTGATCTACGTGCCCATCACCTTCCTTCAGCGCCGCATCTCGGGCAGCGCAGACATCGCTGTCATCATGGTCTCAGTAGATGAGGTGTCCCATATGAGCGCTGCCCACGATGCCCTAGACCTGTTGCTTCGCGACCGCCGACACATCATCAGCGACGACACGGTCAACTTCGAGGTGCGCGATACGCGTGAGATGGCCAGTATGGTAGGAGGAATCACCAATCTACTAACGGCTTTCCTCGCTGCTGTAGCCGGAGTAAGCCTTCTTGTGGGCGGTATTGGCATCATGAACATCATGCTTGTGTCCGTCACTGAGCGAACGCGGGAGATTGGCATTCGCATGTCGATTGGCGCGCTGGAAGGCGATGTGATGCTTCAGTTCTTAGTGGAAGCGGTCGTGCTGTCGCTTCTAGGCGGCGTTTCTGGCGTGATCTTGGGCCTCGGCCTGACCGCTGTAGGCTCATGGGCTCTCGACGTCCCCTTCGTAATCGAACCTCTGATTATCGGACTCGCTCTACTGTTCTCAGCACTCATGGGCGTGGGTTTTGGCTGGTGGCCAGCGCGACGGGCGGCCCGCTTGGAACCCATCGACGCGCTGCGCCATACTTAAGCACCCCTGGGTCATCGACAGCGGACTGAGCCGGCTCCACGGCACGCCAGACCTCCACAGGCCACGGCGCTTCCGAAGGTAGGTCGTCATCACTGGGGGCCTTCCTACTACGCACGATTGTTCGCAACAGAGCCTCTCCTTGCGCTACACTTCGGCCTCTAGGGGAATCACGATGCTTCGACTGATGATGGCCTGTCTACTCTCCATGCCTGCTGCTGCACTGGCTCAGGCGCCCGACCTCATCACGTTCCAGGGTCGACTACTCGACAACTCCGGTGGCGCGGTTGAAGGCGAACACTCCATGGTGTTCTCTATCTACGCCTCAGCGGACGCCAACAACGCCCTGTGGACCGAGACCCACAGAGTCCAGCTAGCCCGAGGCACCTTCGCGGTTTCCCTTGGAGCCCTGTCGGACCTCGACAACGCAACGCTCGGAGACGGCGACCGCTGGCTCGGCATGCGAATCGCCGGCGAAGACGAGATGTCCCCTCGCTCCCGCCTAGGCACCGTCCCTTACGCTTTGTACGCCACCGACTCCGCAAGTGTTGGCGGCAAGACAGCGTCTACCCTCACCATCGACGCTGTCACCGCAGTGATGGACCACGTGCGCACCCGCGAGCTGGAAGTGGGCGCCTTGGCTATCAACGGTGCGGGAACAGTCATCAACGAAGATGGCAACTGGATTGGCTCCCCAACCGGACTCGTCGGCCCACAAGGCCCTATTGGCCTGCAGGGTGACACTGGCGCACGGGGCCTAGCAGGCTCCCAAGGGGAAACTGGCGCACGAGGCCCGACTGGCGCTGCGGGTGCAGCAGGCTCAACCGGTGACCGAGGACCTGCCGGTGCGACGGGCTCACGAGGACCCACTGGCGCTACCGGTGCAGCAGGCTCAACCGGAGCACGAGGACCCACTGGCGCTACCGGTGCAGCAGGCTCAAACGGAGCGCGAGGCCCCACAGGCGCTACCGGTGCAGCAGGCTCAAACGGAGCGCGTGGACCCACTGGCGCTACCGGTGCAGCAGGCCCAAACGGAGCGCGTGGACCCACTGGCGCTACCGGCGCAGCAGGCTCAAACGGAGCACGAGGACCCACTGGCGCTACGGGTGCAGCAGGCTCAAACGGAGCGCGTGGACCCACTGGGGCAACAGGAGCGCGCGGTGCAACGGGTCCGCAAGGTCCTTCGGGAAGCGTTTTGGTAGCGACTATCGACGTCAACAACGAGTCCCAGACGTCGCAGTACCGCTGCTCAACCTACAACGTCAGCGCAGCCTGCGGCGACGCCGATGGGTGCACAATTCGGATGATTATGGACCACAAGACCGACGGGAGCGACATGGTCCGGGTCATCGACGAGCACATCTACATGGAGAACTCCAGCACGTACGGCAACCGGTCGAGCAACGGGCGCTACGGTTGGACTCGGCAGGGCGGCGGCGGCGACCACAGCTGGATTAGCGGAAACGGCAGCAAAGCAACAATTGCCGAGCCTTGGGGTTGGGGTTGGATTTTCACCTATGGGCACTCCAACTGTCCCCAGTACGGCTCCCACACAAACCTGCCAACGGGAACCTTTGGCTTCATGAGCCACCCTGCCGTTCGGACCCGGTTCCAGATCTTCGACTAGGCCGGCGCGGTTCTTGTGGGTCGACCTACTGGCAGGCCCATTCGTACGTGTAGATCACAAGACCTCGGTTGGACTCCACCCAGCGAAATTCGACCTGGGCCAACCGACCGAGGTCGAGACACACGCTTACGCCCAGCTCATCCGGTGCTGAAGCACAACCAGCAGCCAATCTTGCCGCCAGTGCAAAACTGCGCATACCAAGCTCAACAGGCCATTACAGCCGGAAAACCCTGCCTAGCTGACTGTCATCGTAGAACGTAGTCAAGATGACCGAGCGCAGCAGGCGCTACTCACATGTCCAGGTCAGCACAATCTCACTTGACCGCTCGAAATTTGTGTACTCACGTCGCCTGCGTATCAGGCGTCCTTCGGAGTCCAGGTCGTTCAAGTCGACGATGTCCCACTCGCCGTTGCCGTTCAGGTCGAATGAATGAGTCTGACTCAAGTCGCCAACCTGTAGCTGTTCGGCGAACACCAATGTATCTGTCGAGTCGTACTCTTGGTACGCCACCACGCGTTCGTTGCGGTTTGGCTCCAAAGTACCGTCTGTGAACAGCACCTCTCGCGTGACAAGCGCGCCGTCTCCATCCAAAGAGCGCTTGACCTCGCGGTGAAGGCCATCTTCATCACTGTGCTCATGCTCAATGCGCGAGCTCACAGCGCCATCATTGGTGTACACAGCGAGGTCCCGGTATTTTCCAGTCCACTCCGTCTGAAGTTCCGAGACCCGGAAAGGCTGACCAGACGTCCAGCTCGTTACGGATGACTCAACGCGGCCCCGTCTCATCTCGTACGAACGAACAGCGTCCACAGTGCCATCGAAGTCCGTGTCAAACGACGCCTCAAACGCTGAACATCCGTCCCAAGTGGCCGTTGCTTCTCCCCCGTCATTGCGCCACGCTGTGTTTCGCGCGCGCTCATCGTATTCGGCCCAATACGACTCCACACCGTTGAACTGCTGCGACGTCAACAAGCCCCACTCGTTGTACTCACCCGACTCCGCATACTGGTCTCGCTCGTCGACCGCCAAGACAGTCTCAAGGACATAGGTACAGTTCGAATATTCACGAAGCGGCTCAACATATGCGCAGATACCGCCGGGCAAAGCGTCCTGAACGGCGTTGCAACTGAGAGAGAACGCAGCGATTACAAACGGAGAAAAACGTCGTAGCGTCACAGGCACCTCTGGCATGGCAAAGGAGACTACCTACCAGGTTGACAGGAGCAAGCCAACCGCACGTTGGTCAAGTTCCAGCGATTGATACGCCTATTCGCACACCCAGGTGTGAGTACGTACAAAGTCGAAGTCGCCGTCTTCCTCAACGCTGACCCGTTCCGTTCGGGTGCGGCGCCCCTCGTCATCCAGGGTGACGTCATCTGTGTAGTCGAGCTGCCCATCGCCATCTTCGTCAACCTCAATGGCAATGCTCGTTTCGGTGTACACAGCCGTGGAGAACGAATCCAGCTCGTCCTCTCTATCGTACTCTTCAAGGCGGATAACGCGCTCATCGTCATCATAGACGGTCACCGTCCGGGAAAACTGGGAACCGTCCGGGTATTCCAGCACCTCTTGCACTTGGGTGTTTCCGCCAACTTCAGAGTACGTGAACTCCGTTCGTTGTTGGAGTTCTCCGTCGTTACGCACGTCAATGCGGACCAAGTCACTGCCATTGTACACCGTGTCATACTCTTGGACGGCGTAACTGACAGCAGCAGGGTCCGTCAGCACGTAGCTTTCAAACTCTCCATCTCTGAAAGTGAAGCTTCCGTCTCGGCGAAGCCCACCTTCGGGTTGAACCGAAAACGTCCCCGCAAAGCACCCGTCCCAGACACGTGTCTGGAACTCACCAGACGGCCGAGAGAGCTCAACAATTCGGCCTCGGTCATCCCGCTCCAGCTCAAAGACTCCCCCCAGAGCAGCCCGACCGGTAATCTCACGAAACGACAACAAACCGAACGCGCCAAACTCGGTACGCGTGTCGTAGTCGTTGGCCGAAGTAGACGATTCAATCGTTACAGTCGACTCCGCGCAGTTCTCACGAGCCGAATCACGCTCCACCCAAGAGCAAACGCCACCGGGAACCGCGTCTTGAAAGAATGTACAGCTACCGAGACCGAACAAACACAACGACAACCACAACCGCATCCGTGACTCCTACGCAGTTGTGCAGGTATCTAGCTGTTCAACTTGGTCAAGTGAACACTAGCAGTCTCCCGCACGAACACGCGGTGAGCAGCTGGATAGACCTCCTCAAGCGGCGCCCAAGCGCAGTTCAGCTTGGCGCTCACCGTTCGCCAGAGGAACGCACGAGAACACGACTGCGGTCTTCGTGCCCCCCACGAACACAGCGACGTCACCGACGTTGTGACAATGAATGAATCTTCATTCAGTGACGCAGAGCAGTCGTTGGGATACCGCTCGGGCCTTGTTATCCAGCGCGTTCTCGCGAGCGCGCGCACCCCCGGAGAATGGACTATGTCCCGACCGATTCGCCGCGTTGCAGTTCTTGGCGCAGGCATCATGGGCACTGGCATTGCCGCCCACCTCGCAAACGCTGGTATTGACAGCGTCTTGTACGACATTGTGCCGAAGGACGCGCCTGCTGGCGACTCCAAGGCCCGTACCAAGTACGCAATTGACGCCATTGCAGCTGCAACGAAGAGCAAGCCCGCGAGCTTCTTCGACACCGCTGCTGCCTCCCGGATCACGCCGGCCAACTACGAAGACCACGCAGACCTGCTCGCAGACTGCGACTGGGTCATCGAAGTGGTGGTTGAGCGCTTGGACATCAAGCACAAGATGTACAAGTGGGTCGCGGACCACGCACCCGCGCACGCCATCCTGTCGTCCAACACGTCCGGCATTCCGCTGTCCGACCTGACGAGCGACATGTCTGACGACATGAAGTCCCGCTTCCTCATCACCCACTTCTTCAACCCAGTGCGCTACATGCGTCTTCTGGAGTTGGTGACGGGCCCAACAACCAGCCAGGACGCCGCAAATGCCGTCGCTGAGTTCGGCGCTAAGGCTCTGGGCAAGGGCATTGTTTGGGGCAAGGACACGCCGAACTTCGTCGCCAATCGCATTGGCCTGTACGGCATCTCCAGCGTGCTCCACCACATGGATGACGTCGGACTCAACATCACCGAGGTCGACTCCATCTTCGGCGCCGCAATGGGCCGCGCCAAGTCCGCCGTGTTCCGCACAGGCGATGTTGTCGGCATCGACACACTCGTTCACACCTTCGAGAACGTGTACGACGGCGCACTAGACGACGAAGAGCGCGACCGTTTCGTGCCCCCCGCCTACATCAAGAAGCTCGTCGAGTCCGGCGCTACGGGTGAAAAGGCCGGCGTTGGCTTCTACAAGAAGACCAAGGTCGACGGCAAGCGTGTCATCAAGGCCCTCAATCCCGCCACTGGCGAGTACGAAGCCCAAGAGAAGACCCGTTTCCCGAGCATCGGCAAGGCTCGCGGCAAGGACACCTCGGCTGAGAAGATTGAGGCCATTGTCTACGGAGACGACAAGGCGAGCCAAATCGCCTGGAAGGTCACCGTTGACACCCTCATCTACAGCGCCAACCGCATTCCCGAGATTGCTGACGACATCGTCAACCTCGACCGTGGAATGAAGTGGGGCTTCGGCTGGGACCTCGGTCCCTTCGAGACCTGGGACGCAATCGGCGTTGCCAAGTCCATTGAGAAGATGGAAGCCGAAGGCCGCACAGTTCCGAGCTGGGTCAAGGACATGGTCGCAAGTGGCCGTGAGTCTTTCTACGCCCGCAACGACGCTGGCGCGATGACCTACTACGGACGCGACGGCAAGATTGTCACCGTCCCCCGCCCAGCCGACCACTTCATCGTGGACGACGCTCGCGCAGCCAAGTCACCGCTCAAGACCAACCCGTCTGCCAGCCTGCACGACATTGGCGACGACATCCTGCTGCTCGAGTTCCACAGCAAGATGAACGCCATTGATGAGCAAATCATCGACACCTACGAGTACGCACTCGACCAGCTCGATGCTGGCGAGTTCGCGGGCCTCGTAGTCGGCAACCAGGACGGCAAGGCCTTCTGTGCCGGCGCCAATGTCCTGATGATTCTCATGGGCGCCATGCAAGGCGAGTGGGATGCGATGGAAGCACAGGTTGCTCGTCTGCAGAACCTCATGCAGCGCGCCAAGTACAGCAACGCTCCCGTCGTTACAGCCCCCTACGGCTTGACTCTGGGCGGCGGTGCCGAGATTGCCATGCACTCGGCCGCTACCCGTGCCAACGGCGAACTCTACATGGGCCTCGTTGAAGCCGGTGTCGGCCTCATTCCTGGAGCCGGTGGCTGTAAGGAAATGGTCGTTCGCTACCTAGGAGACATTCCTAAGGGCGTCGCTTACGACCCGAATCCCTACGTTCAGAAGGTCTTTGAGCACATTGGCATGGCAAAGATTGCCACCAGTGCTGAAGAAGCGCGTCAGATGGGCTTCTTGCGCCCAACAGACGTCCTGTCCCTGGACATCGACGCACTCATCCACGACGCCAAGCAGACCGCTATCGGCCTCGTCGCTGGTGGATACAAAGCTCCGGCCAAGCGCACCGTGAAGCTGCCCGGCAAGAGTGGCGCTGCAGCTATCGAGGCCTTCCTCGACCAGATGCACAGTGGTGGCTACGCAACCGACCACGACGTAACTGTTGGCTCAAAGCTGGCATACGTCCTGACCGGTGGCGACATTCCAAGCAACTCCTGGGTGACCGAGCAACAGCTGCTCGACGTCGAACGTGAGGCCTTCCTCTCGCTCGCCGGTGAAGCCAAGAGCCAAGCACGGATGACGCATATGCTCCAGAAGGGCCGTCCCCTCCGCAACTAGTTCGCAACGCACGGAGGCCAGGCACTTCTGCCGGCCTCTCTCCACGATTTCAAATTTTCTAGAACCAGGAATCCATCATGAGTGACGTCGTAATCGTCAGCGCCGCGCGTACTGCCATTGGCAAGGCCAAGCGCGGAAGCTTCAAGGATACTCGCCCGGACACCCTCATTGGTCTCGCCGTCAAAGAAGCGGTCGAGCGCAGTGGTGTCAACCCAGAAGACATTGATGACCTGATTATCGGTACCGCTACGCCGGAAGCCGAACAGGGCATGAATATCGCTCGCATCGCCGGCATGTACGCGGGTCTTCCCGACTCCGTGCCCGGCCTGACCATCAACCGTTTCTGTAGCTCAGGCTTGCAGTCCATCGCCCAAGGTGCAGCAAGCATCATGGCCGGTTGGCAGAAGGTCGTGGTTGCCGGTGGCGTTGAGTCTATGACTCAGATTGCCATGGGCGGTCAGAAGCCTTCGCCGAACCCCGAGCTCATGGCACGCCGCCCTGCCGCGTACACCCCCATGGGTATCACCGCAGAAAACGTGGCTGACCGCTTGGACGTCTCCCGCGAGGCCCAAGACGCATTTGCGCTTGAGTCCAACCTGCGCGCCGCCAAGGCAATCGCCGCCGGCACCTTTAAGGACGAGATTTTCCCAGTGGAAACTCGCGTCTACAAAGACGGGACCTGGCATGACATCACCATGGACACCGATGAGGGCCCCCGTGCCAGCTCGACCATGGAAGGTCTTGGCAAGCTTCGCGCTGTCTTCAAGGCAGGTGGCTCGGTCACCGCTGGCAACAGCTCGCAGATGAGTGACGGTGCTGCGGCAGTCGTCATCGCTGACGCGGACTACGCCAAGGAGAACAACCTCCCTGTTCTCGGCATTCTCAAGTCCTACCAGGTCGTGGGTGTTGACCCAGAGATCATGGGTGTTGGACCTCGTTACGCCATTCCAAAGGCTGTTGAAGCCTGCGGTTTGACCATCGAGGACATTGGCTTGTTCGAGATCAATGAAGCCTTCGCAAGCCAGGCTGTCTACTGCGCCCGCGAGCTGGGCCTGGACCTGGCCAAGGTCAACCCGAACGGCGGCGCTATCGCCCTGGGTCACCCACTCGGCTGCACAGGCGCTAAGCTCACCACAACACTGCTGTACGAAATGAAGCGCCAGAACGTCAAGTACGGCGTGGTCTCCATGTGCATTGGTGGCGGCATGGGTGCCGCGGCTGTGTTCGAGAATCCAGACGCGTAGCTCGGCTACACCGCTCTGACGCGTCGCTCTCTGCTTGAGAGCGGCGCGTTGTTGTTTGTGGGGCCGCATTGTTGAGGCGCTGCGGAAACGCACCTGGGTTTTTGTGCGTTCGCCGTGCAGCGCCCCCTGCACAAGCTTCATCTTGTTCGGCCGCGTACCCGTCGCGATACGTGCTCACCTGCCTCGGAGACCGTGATGACCAGCCCACTCACCTCGCTGACCGCTCGCTACTTGACCGACGAACACGATGCCTTCCGTGCCATGTGCCGTCGCTTCACCGAGTCTGTGCTCATTCCCGGTATCCAGCAGTGGGAGGAGGACGAGTTCACTCCCAAGGACATCTGGAGGCAAGCAGGCGATGCCGGCATGCTCGGCCCCACGCTTCCAGCCGAGCTCGGCGGCGGTGGCGGCGACGCGTTGCATGCGCTGGTGTGGACGGAAGAGGTCATGCGCTGTGGCAGCGGCGGCCTGCTGAGCGGCTTGGGCTCCCTGGAGATTGCCCTTCCCGCCATTGTTCACCTGGGAACGCCGGAGCAACAAGAGCGCTGGGTACGCCCCGTCACGAGCGGCCAGCGGGTTGCAGCACTCGGCATTACCGAGCCGTCTGCTGGAAGCGACGTCGCCGGCTTGCGAACACGCGCGGTGCGAGAGGGCGACGACTACGTCATCAACGGCAGCAAGACCTTCATCACATCCGGGATTCACGCCGACCAAGTCACCGTGCTTGCCCGCACAAGTGACGACCGTCACGGTGGCCTGACCTTCTTTGTAGTACAGACCGACAGCCCAGGCTTTTCGGTCAGCAAGGCGCTCAAGAAGACCGGCTGGCGCGCGTCAGACACCGCAGAGCTGTCCTTCGATGACGTGCGTGTTCCCGTCGCCAACCGCATTGGCGCAGAAGGCACCGGCTTCGTTCAGCTCATGCGTACGTTTGAGGGCGAGCGTTTGGCGTTGGCCGCACAAGGCTGTGCGATTGCCCAGATCTGCTACGAAGATGCCCTGTCTTACGCCCGCCAGCGTACGGCATTCGGGAAGACACTGACGGGGTTTCAGGTCACACGCCACAAGCTCGCGACCATGGCGACACGAGTGGTGACCGCCAAGGCTCTGACCTACGCGGTTGCCGAGCAGATGCGCCAAGGAATCGCCTGCCCGGTCGAAGCCGCCATGGCCAAGAACACGGCCGCCGACATTGCCATGACCGTGAGCTACGACGCCGTTCAGATTCTCGGCGGTGCCGGATACATGCGAGAGACCCGAGTCGAGCGCCTCTCTCGTGACGCCCGCCTGCTGCCGATCGGTGGCGGCACAAGCGAGGTCATGAACGAGATTATTGGAAAGGGGCTTGGGCTGTAGTTCGCCCGAGTCACTGGCCACCACTCACCTCAAACAGCCCCGTCCGAGGGGTTCCGCTGTCCCAAAGACGATGCCAAACCGCAGACGCCCCCTCGCTGTCGCCGAAGGCGTCCGCTCTGACCTCTGATAGCTGACCTCTGACTTCCCGAACTACCGAGAATCTAGGCACAACCAACAGTCAGCCCCCGTCCAGAAAGCCAACGCTACCGAGCTGAGCTGCTGTCCGAGTCTGTTTCCGAGTCCGAGTCCGCATCTGTCCCACTGTCAGCGTCCGAGTCGCAGTCGACGTCCTCAGCGTCAATGGCGCCATCACAGTCGTTGTCGACGCCGTCGTCGCACAGCTCAATCGCTCCCTCGTTGATGGCCGGGTTGGTGTCGTCGCAGTCGTAGCCGGTGCTGTCAAAGCACTCGGTGAATCCGTCGCTGTCGTCGTCGTTCAGGTCATCCCCGCTGCACGGCGGCTGACCGTAGCAAGCAGACAATACAAACGGAGTTGCGACGGTCGCTCCCGCAAGAGCAATCCACTTTGCAGACAAGCGCACGCCGCAGAATGGGCAGGCGTTGGCAATGGGTAATAGCGGACGTTTACAGGACGAACAGGACTTCATAGCAACCCTCAATGTATGGCTTTCAGCCTACACCAGTCTTGCGTAGGCCACAACACTGTCGGGGTGAACCGCCCCAAGCATGCGCTGTGCTGACGCCCCCGCCGACGGCGTCACTAGTCGCAGGGGTCGTCAGTTCCCGATTGTGTACACGTAAGGACGACCAATGCGCTCGCCGTCTGTGCATTCTGGACGTCTACGGCCACCGGCTGTGCCCCCCATGTGCGTGCGCCGTCCGTGGATTGCGCTTGAACCGCGACAGTCCACGCCCCACTCCGCAGCTGGGCCACAACCACATCTGCATCCGTACAGGCCACATCAAACGCGCTGACAGGCTCTGGCCCGTCTACAGAAACCTGAAGGGTGGTCACGCCCGCTGTGGCGCAGTCCACGCCAGAGTCCAGGCCGTCAAAGTGAACCGCTAGCGCAATGTCGCCAGCATCGGCTCCGACGCTGTCCGAGTCTGAGTCCATCTCCGTGTCGACATCGGCATCGCAGTCGGGGTCGTCAAAGTCAATAAGGCCGTCGCAGTCGTCATCGAAGCCATCGCCGCACTCAACCTCGACTCCAGGCTCCGCGGCAAGCTCGTCGACCTCCCCATCGCAGTCGTCATCAAGGCCATTGCCGCAGACCTCGGGCTGGTCGGTACTCGAGGAGATGCCATCACAGTTGTTGTCGATGCCGTCGTCGCAGACCTCTTCCTGGCCCGGGTTGATGTTCGGGTCCGTGTCATCGCAGTCGTCATTCCACCCACCACCAAAGCCATCTTCGCAGGTACGGAACCCATCTCCGTCGCGGTCAACGGTCTCACAAGGCGGAAGGCCGTAGCAGGCGGACAGGACGAACGGAGCCACAACAGCCCCCGCGGCGACCGTCAGCCAGCCGGCGGTCAGCCTCACCCCACAAAAAGGGCAAGAGCGTGCAACAGCCAAGAGTGGACGTTGGCATTTCGAACAAGGTTTCATGACGTCTCCGACGGTGCCCAAGGGCACTGTACGCTAGCGTGCCCCGCAGCCGCAGCCCCGCGTAAGCGAGTGAAATCACTCTTGGATGGGCTCCTCTAGCAACCTGAACTTGCCGAAGTCGAACGGCTGGCCGGGCCCCTTCTCCACGCGCTCAACAACCTCACGAATGCCCTGGTCACGCAGTAGGTCGGCGCGGTGAAAGCAGTAGGGCATGTTGCCGCGCTTGCCCAGAAGCGTGTGCGCAGTCCAAGAGCAGCCGCCACGGCAGACATCGGCGTAGTAGCAGGTCTTACAGTGTCCCCACAGCTCATCCGTGGTCCGGTCGCGCGCGAAGCGAAGCTCAGCGGTGTTGTCCCACAGGTCCTTCAGGGAACGCTCGCGGACGTTGCCTCCGACGTACGGGGCGCTCGGTAGCGACGGACAGCCCTTGATGTCGCCGTTGCTCTCAATGCCCAGCGAGTAGCGTCCGGCGACGCACCCTTGAAAGAAGTGGCCGCCGCGAAGGTCCGCTTCGTGGGGGCCGAAGTAGCCGAGGTTGTTCGCCGCTGTCACCGACACACCGCGCTCACGGCCAATCTTCGCCATTGCCGCGAGCCGCGGAACAAGCTCCAGCATGTCGTAGGGTTGAAGCAAGCGCTCCGGCATGTCCGCTGCACGTCCCATCGGACCGGTGATCTGGACCTGCCAAGCGGCAACTCCTGCGTCGAAGAGAGCCTCAGCGAGCGGCTCAATCTCGGGCATATTGAGACGATTGAACTGCGTATTGGCAGATATGGTCATCCCCGCTTCACGCCCGTGAGCAATGGCATTCATGGCCGCCTTGTACGACCCGCGCATGTTGCGCAGCAGGTCGTGGGTCGCCTCAAGACCGTCGATGGACAGGCTCATCTGCGACAGACCGGCATCCGCGGCACGTCGAGCCATCGCAGCGGTCACACCTCGACCACCGGTGGTCATGCCGCAGTGAATGCCGTGGGCCGCGACCATTGAGATGATGTCGAGCCAGTCCGGATGCAGATACGCCTCGCCGCCAATGAAGACGACCTCCCGCGTGCCCATGTCCGCCAGCTGCTGGGCGACGTCGCGCATCTCGTCCATGGACAGTTCTTCGTGCCGAGGACGCCCCGCACGCGACCCACAGTGGGAGCAGGCAAGGTCGCATTTCAGCGTGAGCTCCCACACTACGTAGGCAGGAGCAAAGTCATCTTTCGTGGTGGCCGTACGGCGATTGGGAGCGGGCATGCCGCAGTGTACCCCAAACTGCTGGGGCACTCAGCGATCTGCACGGTCCATCAGACGTACGCTAGTTGTCGCCGCCAGTCTGTAGACGCAAGATGTCGCTCAATTCGACGGGAATACCGTTGACGGACGGACGCGGATTGCCCGATGTGTAGTCCATCTCGTCGACAACACCGACCAAGCGCTCTTCGATGTACACCTCGTTGCCGTCGACATCTGTACCCGTCACCGAGAAGCTGTACTCGCCTTCCGGCAGACGGTCGCCATCAATGCCACGACCATCCCAGTTCACCGTGCCCTCACCGGCTGCGATGTTTCCGACCTCAATGGTGTCGACCACGTTTCCAGTCTCGTCCATGACGCGAACGGTGACGGCACCCGCAGCAGCTTTGGCGTCATAGTGAAGCGCTTGGTCTCCCTCGCCACTGTACGAGAATCGATCGCTCGCGGCGGTCACTTCGGTGCCGAGCAAGTTGGCCATGGAGGAACTGTTGAGGGCGGCAATGCCGTACGTCTGTTCTTGCATCAGGTCACGCATTCCCATCAGCTGCTCCACACTTGTGAACTGTGCGAGCTGAGCAATGAAGTCCTCATTGGACATGGGATTGGCGGGGTCCTGATTCTGTAATTGAGTGGTCAACAGGCTGAGAAAGGCATCTTGACCAAGCTCAGTGTCTCCTCCAGCTGGCGTGGCTGGGGCGTCAGACGCGAACAGGGCGGAAGAGGGTCCGGCGATGGGGTCCATGAGAAATCTCCGAGAGAGTTAGAGCAGCGCGCCGCGACGAGAGTCGCGACGCTCTTGGTGCTTGTGCTGACGCCGTCGATGACGGCGCTCCGCTTGGTCTTGTTCTGATCGTTCAAACTGGCCTAAGTCGTAGCCACCGCGCTTCAGGGACTCGCGCAGTTCGGCCTGGACACCCTTCATCACGGGCTTGACGGCATCCGCGCCGAGCAGGGCAACATCCACTTCGCCATCTACGGTCCGGACTTCGACAGCCAGGTCGTCGTCAATGTCGACTCGGACCACGTCTAGGTCCAGCGCAGCCACCGGTAGTTCTGGGGTGTCGACAGGTATGCTGGTGTCTACGGATGTGTTGGTATCCATGCTTTCTAGCGTGTCTACCGAGACAAGAACCGGCTCAGCGAGCGGCATCGCATCGAGTGTGCGCTGCTGAATGGGGTCTACGCGCTTGAGTGGTACGGGCGCGTCGAGGTCGTGCTGTACCTCAACGGAGCCGTCACTCTCCAAGTCATCGAAGGCGACGTCGTGGGCCATCGATTCTTCGACTGAAGTGGGGACTAACGCTTGCGAAACCTGAACAATTCGAGACGAACGAACTGGCTCGACGGCAGCGAAACCAGCCACGCGTACGTCAAAGGTCTCGGCATCTGATGCGATTGTAGTCGCGGCACCCGACGCATCCGCTGAACTAGGTACGCCCTGGGCACTGAGCTCAACGGGTGGAACGTACATCGATTCCGTCACGCGGGTGAGTGCTGGGTCCAGGGAGAACTGCGGAGCCGCACTGGATATCTGCTCGCGGGCGTCGTCTTTCGGCGCGTCAGCAGCCGCGGCTGGCTGAACGCTGGTTCGTGGAGGCGGAGTCCACTGAATGGAGGCCATGAAGACATGACGGGCATCATCCAGCTCGACCAGCGCTGCGGTGTCGGGCGAGAAGACGGTCTCCGAAGGCCGTGAATCGGCTTGCTCCAACGTCGCCACCGGCTCGTTCTGACGTGTGAAGTCGCCAACCATTCCGGCGGAACCGGTCGACTCACTAGACGTAAGGTGTTCTACAGCGTCCGCTGCGACGACGGTTGGCTCACCAACTACCGTTGGCTTTTCCGGCAAAAACCTTTGCGACTCCTTGGTAATGGAAGCATTCAAATCCGGGTTCTCTGCCAGAAGCTCTTGTGAGACTTCGGCCAGGAGTCCGTCAAACGACGCGAACGCAGTCGGCGCAGTGGAGGGTGCAGACGGTGCGGACTCCCCGACCCCTTTGGGCAGGTCGGTGAAGTGGGCACTCAATGCCAACGCAACTGTCACAAGCCCTCCGGGCGGTCAATGGGAGCCGCTAGAAGCTCTGCGAGGTCTGCTGCCTTTGAAGGGTCCATCTTGGCCAGTGCTTTTCCCGCTTTTGCTGGAGACATTCGTCGCAGAACCTCCACAGCAAGCTCGGGACTCGTCTCCGAGAGCAGCGGTGCGGCCTGAGCGTCCCTCATAGACTCGACCCGTCGAACGAGGTCTACAACACGGGCTTCTCGTGCTTCATCCATTCCATCCAAGAGTCCGGAGATCTCGGTCCGCAGCGATTCAAGTCGCTCAAGGCGAGATTCCAAGTCGGACTGCACACCCGTCAACGCACTCTCTTGCTCTACGATTCCCCGTTCCCGACGGTCGAGCTCACGGGACCTCTGTTCCAGCTGCTCGGCAAGCTCGGTCAGCTCTCGCGCGGTTCCCCATGGGACTTCAGACCGTGTCGCAGAGGGACCAGTGCCGGATGCATTCGGTCCACCAAAGGCAGCGCCGCTCACCACAACAATGGCAAGCACGACCGCTAGCCGGCCCCAGCGGCGAAAACGGCTCATGACTCACCTCTCAGCCAGCCAGTTCGGGCCATCTCGTCGAGCTCAGACTGCTCCTTTTTCATGGCTTCGGCCCGTCGTCTCTCTTGGCGTCGCTCAAACAAGCGCTCGGCAACCTTCTGTTCGGTCTCTCGCTGGCGACACAGCGCGTCGTGTTCTTCTACTTGTTTGTCCAAGCGCTGAACATCCATGGCCACAGCCCGACGTTTCATCTCGCCGTTCAAGACAAAGGCTCCTCGTCCAACCGCTTCTTCGCCAGTCCGAGAGTGTCCGGTGTAGGCATCACGGACACGCGATGCCCACTCCTGTTCAAGGTCAGCCGCGGCATTTCGCTCGGTCTGAACCTTGGCACGCTCAGCCAGAGCGAGTTTCGCTTGTAGAGCCCGAAGGCGGGCAATGCGCGCCACAACGTCTTTCATGACAACTCCGATGATGGACCATCGGAATCGCAGACTGGGACTTAAGAAATCCCGCATGTCCACCGACAGACTGGGTGGAGCCACATCAGTCTATGCACGTTCTCATTGTCGATGACAGCCGCGCCATGCGCCTCTACATCCGTAGAGCACTTCGCCGCATGGACGTCACCGCTATCTGTGTGACCGAAGCCACAGACCCCATGCATGCATGGCGACTGATGCGGACAACTGCCTTTGACTTGGTCCTGTCGGACTGGAACATGCCACAGATGACCGGCTTGGAACTCCTCAAGCGACTTCGACGCTCCGGCGTAAAGACTCCATTCGGGTTCATCTCCGTGGAGGTCTCAAACGCGTCCTCCGATGCGGCACGTGACGCAGGTGCTGAGTTCCTACTCAACAAGCCCTTCAGCCAATCTGCTTTCAACGCCGCCATTGTGCCGCTCACCTCCGCATGAGTAAACGCCTTCAGTCCCTCTCGGAGATCAGCGAGCTACTCGCTACGTTGTTCGACCGCGACCTACACGTAAAGCAGGTGGACGGTGTGGGCGGGCCCGCAGGCGCCATTGCCTGCTACCGATACGCCAACAATGGACTCGCTGGCGCTCTGTGGGTGGACCCTGTGTTTGCGCTGGCGACCACATGTAGCCTCTCCCTCATGGAGCCAGACCAGGCCATGAAGCGCGTGGAAGAGGACCGGTTCCTCCCCAGAGATTGGCACAACAACTTTCGTGAAATCGCCAACATCTGTTGCCGGTTCTTCGCGGCCCCAGAAGCACCGCGGGTGGTCCTCGACCACGTGTGGATTGCTCCAGACAACCCTCCTCAAACACTGATGAACGACATGCACACGCTGCTAGAACACCGCATCCTACGCGTTGACTTTGGGGAATTCGGCATTGGCCACCTGCATGCGGTGGCGACTGCATGACCGCTCTACTCGACCGTCTGTGGCGGGTGGACGGCTTTCAAGACTTTGCCGTTGAGCTGGCCATCGCTCGACGCCAGCTGCAGGCCATCATCCTTGCCAACGAAGATGCCTACCCCCCCATTCAGCAACGTCGCGAAGCACATGAGTCGTACAGACGGCTGGTCTGTCGCGCAGAAGCCCTCAAACTCTGGGGAGTCTGTGAGGTCCTACAGACGGTCTGCCATCTGTTGGACCCAGACCGCATCCATCCTGGAAGTGGCGCGGAGTACGGACGCCGCGTCTTCGCCATCGGCAACGCCCTGGACCGCATCACGCGTGACGTGGCCATGACGGTCTCACAGTCCAGCGAATGGGTCCCGCCACCGCTGGTTGAGGGTGACAGTCATCAAGCAGACTCGGCCCTACTGCTCGAAAACGGTGCACGAGCGGCCATGGACATGGCACGCCGCCTCGGACGACTCATTCGCGTTCGCGTCGACCAAAGCCCGGTGACAGTTCCATCTCTCCTGCTCCCGGTATTTCATCGCATGGCGCTACAGCTTGCTCGAAACGCTGTGGTCCACGGTATCGAAGACACTCTGGACCGACGGGCATCCGGCAAGCCGGCAGCAGCCGTCATCAACATGGCGGTCCGAACCGAAGGAACGCTCGCCGTTCTACACGTCAAGGATGATGGACGGGGCATTGATGTCGATGCCGCACGAGCCCCGCAAGCGGCAACACCAAGCCAGCTCTGGCAGGCCATTGCCGCACCCGGCTTCTCCACCGCTGGTGACGATGTCCGTTCGTACGCCGGGCGAGGCGTTGGGTTGACCACCATCCAGAACATTCTCGAACGCTTGGGCGGCCATGCCGAAGCTCGAACATGGGCCGGACACGGGACTCACATCCGCCTGTGCCTTCCCACAGAGTCGTAGTTCACCGGGTCCCTCGCAAAAAACCACTTTACTCGTCCCCTACTCCGTCCGAACAACAAGCAATAGCCGACGCCCCTCCCTGGAGTCACCATGCACGCCCACGCCACAACCCACGATGTCCTGCCCGACGCCGCGAAGACCATTGTGTTGTCTTTCAATGCGCAATGGCGTGACCGTGCCACCCGCATTCTTGAGGCGGATGGTCACGCCATCGTGGTCTGTGAAGCCGCGACGCCAGAGACGGTGTTCACCTACCTAAAGAACAACTCGGTGAGCGCCATTGTGGTCGACCCGTACGCGCTACAAGACAGGTGCTCCGACACCATCCGAGCGTGGACTCGGCAGGACCCTGTTGCGGTCATTGTGGCCTCGCAGACTCCGGCAATGGCCATCGAAGCTCTGAGTGCTGGCGCCATCATCGCGACCCCAGCACCCGACTCAGACGACCTTGGCGCGCCAAACGCAGACCAACTGCGCAAAGCCGTCGCACTGTCGTTGACCAGTCGGGCCGTCTACCGTCCGCCAACCTCCCTGCACACTCTGCCTGACCTCCCTTTCGCACGTGCCGAGCAGCGGACCATCGCCATTGTCGGCGGAGTGGGTGGCGCTGCGGGTCTTGAGTCACTCATCGCCCACTTGCCACCTTCTGTACCAGGAATCGTGGCAATGCTCGACATCCATCCGTCTTGGCTCGATGCACTCGCTGCTCGCCTGGACCGCGTAGGTGTGCTCGACGTCACAGTCGGTGCGGATGGAGACATGCTGCGTCCTGGCACAGTGTGCCTGACACCCACCGACCGCCAGGTCACCGTGGCACGCAGCGCAGACGGACAGTTCATCCTGCAAGTGGGCGAACGCCTCACCGCGCCGCCGTCACCAGAAGCGTTCCTCCGCTCCATCGGCGCCAACGCGCGTTCGAGCGCACTTGGCGTACTTCTGGGTAGCCATGATGAGGGAGCAGCACGCGGTCTACAGATCGTGGCCGAGAATGGCGGGCGAATCTTGGTCGAGGACCCCGAAACGGCCGTCGCAAGCCCTGCCGGAGCGTTCGCACTTCGCGAAGGAATCGTCAGCGAAGCCACCGAACTACGGCGTCTTCCATGGCGAATCCTTGAAGAAGCACTGACGAGCGTCTTCGACAAGTAGACTCAGCGGGCGAGGTCCCGCTGACATCTCCACTACCGCCCCTGTACACCGAGTGGATGCGCCAAGCCCTAGACGAGGCTGTACCGTCCACTGAGGCTCGAGCTACTTGCAGTGCATGCGCCATGTGCGACGGTCCAACATCACCGCCACGGGCCGTTGCTGCATTCTCACCGTCGGTCACGTGCTGCACGTATATCCCCACTCTGTCGAATATCGCAGTTGGACGTATCTTATTGGGCGACGACTCCCTTGGAGGTCGCAGCTCAGTTGTAGCACGCATCGGCCGCCACGACGCCGTGACCCCAGTCGGGCTGGGCTGGCCACATGCACAGGGCGAGCTGTACAAAGACTCGCAAGCACACTTTGGGCGACATGAGGGCCTGCGCTGCCCCCACTTCGTCACGACAGAACAAGGCGGACGCTGCGGAATCTGGCGCGACCGCAACGCGACCTGCGCCACATGGTTCTGCAAACACGACCGCGGAGAGGCCGGCCGGCGGGTGTGGATGGCGATTCGTGACCTCTTGGGTACAGTCGACGGCCAGCTCGCCTGGCACGCACTCGACGCTCTAGGAATCTCTGAGGAGCGTCGCGAACGCCTTGTGCCTCGGGCAGGCTTGCTTCGCGGCTACGACCTTGTTGATGGTCACCGGGGCCCACCAAAAATTGCAGACCGCAAGGCGGTGTGGGGTCGTTGGTACGGTCGCGAGACAGCATTCTACGAAGCATGCGCACAGCTCGTTGACGGCTACAGCTGGGACGACATCCGACGCATCGTTGGGCGAACACTCGACGCCCCACTTGCAGCCGTCACAGAAGCCATCCGTGCACTACGCCCCCGGCCGCTACCCACAGCACCGGTCCAAGGGAAGCTCACCCGACACGAGCATACCGACGGGAAAACACTGGTCAGCGGGTACTCTACCTACGACTCATTGGTTCTCAGCACCGAGCAGAGCGACGCGCTGAACCTGTTCGATGGCGCGCCTCTGCCATTGGTTCGCCACCGTCTACAGGAGATTGGCCTGACCATCGACGATGCCACACTTCAGCAGTGGCTCGATGCCGAGCTGCTTCTGCCGAGCAAAGACACACGCTAGAGCGCTAGCCTGCGAGCAATCCTTCGATCTGTTGGACCTTCGATTCTACGCTGAGCAGCAACTTGTCGACGTCACTGCGGTCGAGAACCAAAGACGGCAGCGGCTGATTTGTCATGCGGTAGAGCATGCCGTCCACACCGAGGCCGCGACCCGTCAGGTAGGCCAACGTATCGGCGGCGTGAATGACCTGGACCAAGGCAGAATTCGAACGAGCATCGTCGGGCCGATGGTGGAACCGAATGGCGTCCACCAAAGACGACGGAAGGCCCCAAGCCTCTGCAACGCGCGCGCCAAGCTCCGCATGGTCAATCCCCAGTAACAGCCGCTCAATGGCGTCAAAACTAAGGTCCTGGCGGGACTCCAGCGTGTCGTTTAGCCGCCGGCCAAGACTCATCAGAGCCCCGCTCGCAACCAGCTTTCCTACGTCTACCCAAAGTCCTGCCGTGTAGGCCATAGGGGCTGAGACCTTCGCGCGTACAGCCAAGGCTTCCGCCAACAAGCCAACACGAATGCTGTGGTCCCAGAGGGCATCAACGTCCATGCCGTAGCCGTCTAGACGCTCTAGGCTAATCGTGCGCATTCCGCGAGCGGTGACGGCACGAAGCAGCCATGCTTCGCCCAGAATCGACAGTGCCTCGTCAGCGGTCTCAACCGGCGCACTGCGCTGCCGAACCATGCCAGAGTTGGCCATTCGTAGAGCATCAGCCACCAAACCCGGCTCCGAGCGGACAATCTCTGAGACCTGCCGGCGTGAGTGGTTGGGGTCGGCAATGGCCGCGAGTAGTCGAAGGACGGCCCTCGGAATCGACGGGAGCTCGACACCATCTTCGAGGGCATCAACAACATCCTGGGCACCAATCATGGCTGACCTCCACTCATCACTACCAACAACTGCCCGTGCATCGCTTGATGTACATGTCGGGCTCTTGACCCGCCAAGATGGCGGGACCGAACCACAAGACCATTGGCCGTCAACATTACTTCGACCGCCCGAACGAGGCGCAATGGGCCGTCGTAGGTTGGATGGTTGCTCATCAAGCTACTGCCACCAACTAGCTGAACCTGAACATCTGCAGGCGCGACATTAAGCTCGCCAAGGACCCGAACCAGCTCGGCAATCCCGCGGTCTGCGAACGCAAACGGCATGGTCTGGCCAAGGGCTAGGTGATGACGTGCCGCTGGATAGGCGACGTGCAGAAGCCCCGAGATCGACAGACCCGGAACGTGAAAGCACACAACGACGGTCGAGCCAACGGCCCGACACGTGAGTGCAGGCCCAGAGTTGATCAAGGCCAGCTCACCAACCTGCACACCCCGACTGGCAATGTCCCTCAGGAAACCCGTCCAATGGGCCCGGATGGGCTGCTTTGGCAGATGAGTAACCGGCATATTGGACGTCATCGTTCGGGCCTCCGCCCCTTCTATCGGTTGGAAGAGGCCGTTCATGAAGCGTTTTCTAGTACTTGCGTGGCTACTGACTCGGCAGCTCGGCCTGCTCTGGAACACGCGAGTCTTCTGGCTCTTCATCCGACCGAAGTACGGTGAACTCCACACGACGGTTCGCACGGTCGGACAACGGGTCTTCGTGTGGGAGAAGCGGCCGGTCGAAGCCGTAGCCCTTGGCAATCAGTCGGTACTCGTCAATACCAGCACTCGACAGCCAGTCCATGACGGACTCTGCCCGTCGCTGGGACAAGCGCGCGTTGTAGCCACGAGGTCCGTTGTCGTTGGTGTGTCCTTCAATGAGCAGGTGCTCCACCTCAGGATGCTCGTGCAGAATGTCCGCGACCGCAGACAACACCGCAGAGCTTGAATCCAGGCGAATCTGGTCGGAGTTCTCATAGAAGAAGATGCTCTCGTGGACCACGATTCTGTCGCGCTCCAGAGTCGCCAGAACGGGCTCAACCTCAACGGGCTCGGGCTCTGGACAGGTCAGGTCACATACCGGCAGCTCGGGAAGTGGCGGCGGCGGCAACACGACCGACTCAGGACGGCGATTGACACGTCCGACGGCAACAAATCCCCGCCAGGCGGAGGCACCTGGAGCATCCGACAGCCCGGCACCTGCACCGACCGAGACCCACCATCCCGTCTTGGTACGCATACGAACAGCAGCGGTCGCTTCCACCGGCAGCTCAACGACACCGGTACTGCCCTGGCTCACCAGCTCCCCTTGCAGCGCAAAGGCCGAGGTGATGTCGAGTCGTGTGGAGACACCAAACACAGGTGAGACACCCACATTCAAGTTTCGCTCTGTCCGACGCGGCGCAACGCGAAGTCCGGCATTCGCAGAGACGGAGACAGGCCCAACGGACCATCCAGTGACCGCCATCAAGCCGCCTGCCGCGGTCGGCGCTCCAACGTAGCGCTTGGAGGTACCCGTCGGAATCCACAGACTTGGCACGACCGCCAAGCCAGGACGGCCACCACGTGCGCGCCACACCCCAAAGCGAGCTCCAAGGCGTAGGTCTCCCATCGCAGGAGTCATGCCACGTCGGTCCGACAAGACTGGGTGCAGCGGTAGCTCCGCGTCGAAGCGAATCGCATCCGACACGGCCAAGGACACCATCAGATCAGTGGTCAATAGGCCACTAATCACAGGTGAGTCGCCATCCGGGCGGCGCTCAACCAACGGCTGGCTCGCGCAGTCTGTGATGAGGGCTGCCGACCAGGTCCCTGCATCGGACGGCTCAATCGGCTCAACACGCAAGCCCTGGCCATCCGCGCGGTGCACGGTCATGCCGTGGCTATCTAGTCCGTCCGCGGCAAGGGCTGCCGGAGCTCCCAGCAAGAAGCCAGCCAACCAGCGCCGCCGTCCCAGGAGCAATCCGACGAGTGGCAGCAAGAAGGCAGCCGAGCGGTTTCCACTCGACCCACAACCACCACCGCCAAAGTCACCGTGGTACCAGGCGTAGTCTTCGACGCCATCGAAGTCCAGGTCCCGTTCGCCTTCGTCGGCGTCCAAGAAGCCATCCCCGTCGGAGTCGGTGTCGAGTGCATTGGGCACGCGGTCACCATCAATGTCGGTCTCCGGCACGCCGTCCCCATCCGGGTCAACGGTCCACTCGTTGAGCGACGGGATTCCGTCATCGTCATCATCCGTGTCCAGAGCGTCGACGACGCCGTCACCATCTGTGTCTAGGCGGTCGCGGTAGTTCTCGTTCTCTTTGCCATCTGGCTGGCCATCGCCATCCGAGTCGGGGTTGCGCGGGTCGGTGCCCAGACGCCATTCCTCGTAGTCCATCAGCCCATCGGCATCGGGGTCGATGTCCTCGGCAAATCCGTCACAGTCGTCATCGCGGCCGTTGATCTGCTCGCGAGCATTCGGGTGGACACGTGCGCGGGTGTCGTCGCAGTCATCACCACCAAAGGCCACAGCGTCGTAGCCATCAAAGTCGGCGTCGTAGTCACTCCACCCATTGCAGTTGCTGTCCAGGCCATCGTAGGGCTCATCGCGGGCAGCCGGGTTGATGGTGGCGTCGTCGTCGTTGCAGTCACGTCCTCCGGCACTCACAACATCGAATCCGTCGCGGTCCACGTCAAAGTCAGACAGGCCGTCGCAGTTGCTATCGAGGCCATCATACGGCGTATCCGGCGCACCTGGGAAGACACTAGCCGTGGCATCGTCGCAGTCCAGGCCCCCCACTTGGCTCGCTACAAATCCGTCGCCATCCACGTCAACAACGTCGCTTCCGGTGCAGTCTTGGTCAATGCCGTCATACGGTACTTCAATGGACAACGGATGCACGGTCGCGTCGTAGTCATTGCAGTCCGACCCTCCGGCATCCATCGCATCAAAGCCATCGCGGTCCGCGTCGCCGTCGCTCCAGCCATCACAGTCCGAGTCGACACCGTCGTAGGGGGCGTCCGTGGCCCCCGGGCGGATTCCTGGGTCGAGGTCGTCACAGTCGGCACCACCAAAGGCATCCCAGTCAAAGCCATCGAGGTCTTGGTCAAAGTCGGAGCGCAGGTCACAGTTGCTGTCGATGCCGTCGTACCAGAGGTCCACGGCGTCTGGGTTGATGGTGTCGGCGTTGTCATTGCAGTCGGGTCCGCCCACATCAATGGCGTTGAACCCGTCGCCGTCGCGGTCAATGAGGTCCTCGCCGTCGCAGTCTTGGTCGATGCCGTCGTACGGAATCTCGGTGGCACCCGGAGCAATGGACCGGTCGGTATCGTCGCAGTCGATGTGGTCGAAGAAGCCGTCGCCGTCAAGGTCGACAACCGCGGCATCGGGGCCACCATAGGCTCCGATATCGCTGATGCTTCCATCCACATCTAGGATTCCTGGTGCGCCAGAATCCAAAAGTGGGCTGCCGATGCGCAGGTGCAGGTCATCATCACCGGTGTCGCCGTCCAAGGTCAGCTGACGTAGCTGTGGGTCCACGGTGAGGTTGCCAGAGATAGCGCCAGGCTCGCTCCAAGAGCCCACCCAATCACCGCCAGCGTTGTCCCAGACATCGTTGTAGAAGCGGTCGGCCCCCAACACAGCAAGGGCATCGGCATACAGCCCGCCACCGTCTGCGGCATGCGCAAACAGGCCGTTTATCAGGCGAATCGGTGCGTTTGTGACGTGAACATGCCCGCCGTCAACCGCCGCTCCATTTCCAATGAAGGTGGTGTTGATGACATCACACAGCGGCGTTGTGTCAAAGGCCATACCGCCACCGTTGTGACCCGTGTTCTCTTGAACCACAGTGTTCCGGTGTGCACAGCCATTGACGGTCAAGCGTTCCCGCCAACCGCCGCCGGTTCCGCCGGCTTCGTTCGTAGACAGGGTCATGCGGACCGTCTGCACACTCTCGGCATCTTCGATGTACGCCCCACCACCGTCTGCCGTTGCGCGGTTTGTGGTCAGCTCGGAGTCTGTGACAACCAACGCTCCTGACCGACGCACCAGAAGGCCTCCGCCATCCGCTCCGGCCGTATTGTCGTCGAAGAGGCTGCCAACAATGGTCAGTGAGCCTTGTGTTCCAGTCGGCAGCCAGGCCAGACCCCCACCGCCGCCTGCACGGGCACGGTTTCGTCGCAACACACCGTTGGTGAGCGTTGCCGTCGTTCCGGCGCCAATAACCATGGCGCCACCATCGCTCGTGGTCGCCTCGTTGCCATCAAAGGTGCTGCCTTGAATGACGATAGTGCTGTCAATCCGAAACAGAGCGAGCGCGCCTCCGGCTCCCGTTGCTCGGTTGGCCAAGAAGGAGACGTTGCGGAGGTCGACCACCATGCCTTGAACCGCGTGCACGGCGCCACCGTCGGAGCTCGACACGTTGTTGGACCACGTTCCGCCGTCGACAACCAAGGCCGACGTGCCAGTCATATGGACCCCGCCGCCGTCCGACGACCGGTTGTCGTCCAGTGATGTGCCAGTGAGAACAGCCCGGGTAGCGCCAGACAGGGCCAGCCCACCGCCGACGCCTGTGGTCACATTGCTCTCAAGCGTGACATCCGTGAGCTCGGCGCGACTGGTTCCAGTGAGCGCGATGCCTGCTCCCATGCCAGCCGTGTTGTCGCGAATGGCGGTCCCTGCGAGGCGAACGAGGGAGGCTCCTTCCGCGAAGATTGCACCCCCTCCTGTCAAGCCCAGACCCGAGCCAGTCGAGTTGCCAACCAACTCGCCGCCCACCAAGTCGACCGTCGCGTCACGCGTGAGCAAGAGGGCCGCGCCAGGCGTGCGGTCGCCTACGGTGTCGCGGATGACGAGGCCCGAACCGTCAAGGGTGCCTCCCGACACGTGAATGCCACCGCCCGCGTTTGAGGCAGTGGTCTGGAGAAGCTGTACATCATCCACGGTAATGTCGGCGTCATACACCATGATGCCGCCGCCAAAGGCGCCATCAGCACCAAAGATGTCTACGTTCGACAGCTCGAGCCATGAACCTTCGTAGGCGTACAAGGCACCGCCACGGCGCCCAGCGCTGCCGGAGATCACCACCGACTGTAGTGTTGCGACGCCGCCGCGCACGCGAACGGCACCGCCGTCCATGGTGCCTGCAACACCGCTGTCTTCGATGCGGACGTCTCGCAGCTCGAGAGTACCTGTCACAATATCGGCAGCTCGAGCCTGTGTCGGCCGGATGGTGAAGCCCTCCATCAAGATGGACTCACCAAGGGTCGCTTGAAGGGCTGTCTGTGATGTCGGAGGCTCAAGAATGGTTAGCGTTGCGCCAGCCATTCCGACAAACTCAAGGCTCTTTCCAAGCGGCCGAATGGCCTCCGCATAGGTACCGGCGGCAACCTCAATGCGGTCGCCGTCACTCGCTGCAAGTACAGCGGCTTGAACAGTTGAATGCTCGCCGCTCGGCCCAACGGTGAGCGTGGCGGCGGCGGCTGTGGCAAAGGGGAGGAACCACATAGCGCTAACCTAGGGAATTGGGGATCAACCCGGGTTAGACTCAAACGCGAATCGCCACGAAACCAAGCCCGACACATCGGGGGCAAAGCGCCAGCGACGGATTCGCTCGGACATGCAGCGCACCGCGATTTCGTCGCCGAGCGTGTCATCACCTACGGCCAAGGAGTTGACGCGTCCGAGGTGAATATTCCACTCAAACTCTACGTTCCCCCCCGAATCTGCGTCGAATTCAAGGGCGTTTTCGTAGCACTGTACGAGCTGGCTAAGTCGCCCAGTGACGGCAGGCCCGACCGTTTCGGGGTCTCCCTCACTCAACTCGACATAGACGCGATTTTGTGCGACCGCAGGCTCACGAAGTCCCATGTCTATACTCGCCACACTCGGTGTCGGAGCTGCCGGCATGGGTGCCGTGTGTAGGACTGCCGACACCAGGACTGGAGTAGGCGCCTGAACGTCCTCCGTGGGCTCATCAACCGCCACAACGGATTCGACCGCAGGCGATGGCTCCGGCTCAATAGCGGGCGGTTCAAGGGCTGGAAGGTTCGGTTCCGGCACCCCCAACCAAAGGGATGGGACCTCCGACACAGCCTCTGCGTCGGCCACACTTGCCAATTCGTCATACGAAGTGTCGATACTCTCGCCGGGTTCCATCTCCCAAGAGATCGGAGCCACCACGAAGGCCGCTGCAAGCGCATTCGCTTCTTCTCTCCAGGGCTCTTGCGCTCCAGCCCACTGGCGAATGCCCTCAACTGAACCACGTTGTCGCAGATACGACAGAGCGTCCGCTCGCGCCTCTTCATCGAATCGACCGTGAAGCAAGTCGTCGACTAACGAAACTTCGAGGTCGATATATTGCCGCTGTGCGTACTCGCCAATTCGGATTTCTGCCGTCCGGTCAGGATGGTGCCAGGACAACGAATTTGGAATCGGAGTCGGCAGTTCTGCTCGGTCTAGAGCCACGGGCAGAATCGCTAAGCCAATGCCGAAGACAACTCCTCCGAGCAGAGGACCAGCGGAGCCAAGGGACCATTGCACTTCAGAAGCAATGGGTTGCGGACGGTTTTCGTCAGATTTCGGGGTATCTGGCACGGGGACTCCCAGCGTGAGTACCCCTCTCATCGGATCGAATCGCGAACTCCAAAGCACAATCTTCGCAGAACAATTCTATTATGTCGGTTGCGTCGCCAAGCGGTAGGCGGATACGCGCCACAACATGAATGCACGAGACATCGCACGCAAGTTGCGTGACCTTCGCATAGACCGCGGAATGAGCCAAGCGCAGATTGGCTCGGCCCTCGACCTATCGGCGTCGCAAGTCTCCCGTATCGAGAGTGGCAAACGCGGCTTGTCGATTGAGCAACTTGGGCCCTGGGCACGCGTCTTGGGCGTACGGGCCGAGTTGATTCTGTGGCAGCCGGGCGAGCAAGTGGGCGGGCTTGACACGATTGCTGGCCACGTAGACGCGGAGGGCATGGCTCTTCTGCGACAGGTCGCAGGCTCGGTTCCGCACATGACGCCGCCAGCTCGGGCTGCTCTGTCTTTGGTTCTACAGCTCTGGCGCGCAGAGAGTCTCGGAAACGAAGCGGACGCCTCAGAGCCCACTACGTTCACCTAGAGTGATGCGTCGCAGCGGCGTTCTACTCCACCCGAATCATTCCGCTCCGTCCAACGCGTCCGTCGGTCCAGGCATCGATGACGGCGACACCCGCGGATACACCAACCACGCGTCCTGCTTCGTCGACTCGAAGCACTTCGGGGTCTGACGACGTCCACACGGCGGTCTGCGTGACGTCATCCACGCTAAAATCGAGTCGGTAGGCCACAGCCCGCATTCGGACCGCATCCCCAGCTGACATGTGAACTGGCGCACCATCTACGCGCATGGAGCCAACCGGGCTTCCTGTCACCTCCACCCGGATCGGAGAGCCAGAGACCCCATCGCGCACAGGTCGAACCGTGCCCATGCCTTCGCTGACAGCAACGAGCGTCCCGCCGTACTCAATGCTGAGAAAGTCGGCAGCCGCCCCTTCGAAGACCAGGTCGTCTACCCCGAGATGAATCGCTTCTCCACGGCGCATAGAGATGGACGACGGCAGCTCAGTGGCGATGTCACGGACAACCGCGCGAACGTCATCCGGCGCACCGAATGCTGGAGCGACAGGAACGAGAATAGTGCACAACCAGAGCCAAAAGGAGCGGGTGCGAGAAGGGCGTGCCATGGGAACTCCAGACTATGGAAGGGCTAAACTGACGGCATCGAGGGGGTCATGGGCAACGAAGAACTCGTGGACGGGAATGGATGTGTCGCCGTTGATGATCAACGCACCCAACAGCTCGTAGCGGCCGGGTGCTAGGTCGCCGGGCCCCTCGACATGCATGACGCGCTCTTGCCCCGGCATGAGGAAGCGACGGTCCGTGTCGGTGAAGGTTGCCACCGAGCCGTCTTGGCTGCGAACGGCACCGCTAAAGACGGCCTGCGCATGGGAGGCACCCGTGTTCGCAAGACTCAAGTCTACGCGAAGAGTCGAGTCCTCATCACTGACGAAGGAATCGACGCGATTGATGTCGACAGTCGGCTGCCCGTTAGCGACCAACACTGGCACTGCAATGCGCGAGGTTGTGACCAAGCTACCGTCGTTGATGAGGTCTGGAATGACCTCTTCGATGAAGACCACACCGTAGCTGGCCCCCTCACCCGTCTGTGGAACGTGGATCTGGACTGGAACGCGACTTGGCTCTGACGCATCGACCCAGACGGTCTCCGCATCCACCATCAGCTCCGCCGAGCGCTCCGACGTACCCGTCTCAGAGAATGCTGATTTTCCGTCGACCCAGGTCCAGTCACCCGTGTACACCCGGACTTGCCGCGCTCCGCGTCCAGACATTCCAATGGTGAGCATCTGAGTCACCGTGGTTCCCGGCGTCGCAGCCACATCAAGCCACGCCGGCGACACCGACAGTTCATCGGCCTGAGCGACCAAGCTGGTCAACAGAAGAAGGAATGACATCACAACAACTCCGGAGCAGCAGTGAGAACGTAGGTAGCGGAGACACGTCCCTGCTGGGCTTGGTCTGGCACGTGAAGCACCAGTGAAACGGGGGTCTGCTCGCCGCCGTCGCAGCTAGTGGACGTCCGCTCCAAGGCAAACGCCCCTGTCGCAACCGCCGACTGGGACCGTCGAAACACACCGTCCGACAGCCTTGAACACGAAAAACCGAAGGTGACGTCGTCTGAAACAGTACCGGACGAGGAGATGTGAAGCTCTCCGCCGACCCCGCCAGAGAATCGCGTCTGCGCGTGAAGGTCGGCAACATAGAACGCACCGCCATCATCTGCGCGCTCGATGACGCGGCCTGTGAGTGGCCGACGGCCTTCAGAGTTCACCGGTCCCAGATTCACGAATCCCGTTCCGCGGCGCCCCGGCGTCATGTGCGTGTCACCCACGCCAGAGATGCGAATCGAGGTCGTGCCCACAACGGTTGCCGATAGGCGCACCGAAACAGACGCCGAAGACGACCCATCCGAGCTCGCAGATACACCACTTTGACCACGGGGGTTGATTGAATCCCGAGGCACTGCAAGCGCTAAGCCAGGGGCAAACAGTGTAATCAGCAGTGTGCGGCGCATTGGAACTCCGGTACTACCGGTTCAACGGTCCTCCGCGCGGAGAATGTAAGGACGTTCTACGGAAGGCTGCGCACCAAGCGGAAACCAACTGCCGCATCTGCTTGTTCTTGACGAAGTGCTCGCCGTGAGCCCACACGCGCATCTTTGGCTTCATCGCGGAACGAGCCACCACGAACGACCCGCCGCACCGGAGCATCGTCCGCGGAACCCGCAACGTACCCGCCGACAGAAGCAGGGTCACTGACCCATACATCATCACACCATTCAGAGACGTTTCCAGCGCAGCCGCGAACCCCATACGGGCTCACATCAAGCGCAAAGGTGTCAATCCCAACGGGTTCGTGGGCAACATCCATGGTTGCTGCCGCCCCCCAAGCTGGAAGTCGTCCCCAAGGGTAAGCGCGACCGTCTACTCCTCGTGCCGCCTTTTCCCACTCGAGCTCACGCGGCAATCGCCACGGCGCTCCGGTCCTCTCTGCAACCCAGCTTGCATAGGCCTGGGCAGCGATGAACGATACCCGCGTCACGGGCAGGTCTTCCATCTCGGAATCTTGCACGTTGAATCCATGGACCCCGCGAGCCAGTGCCGCGCGACTGCCCCGGGTCAGCTCACTCGCCCACCGCACAGCATCCATTTCGCGTCCCGACTCCACCATAGACGACAAGAACACCGCAAACTGCGTCAAGGTGACCACATCAGGCTGCACCACAAATCCGTCTACCCAGACGTCACGCGTACCCGCTCCGGTCTGTGAGTCCGCCCCCGCTCGGAAGGGTCCGGGAGCAACGTACACGCCGCCGCGACAGTCCAGCGTGACATCAATCGGAGGAGCAGACCGTCCATCCGGTCCGCGTCCATCCCAAAATCCAAGGCGGTCAATGCGCACGGGTAACAACGCCTCCCGCCCACCGGCCTGGACACGCACAAGCCAGCTGCCAACGTCCAGCTCAACGGCAAGGTGATTGCCGGCTCCTAGAGCACGCTCTTCCCCTATTCGTCCGTCGCGGCCGTCCACATCCATCCGAGCAAGAAAGACACCTGTGGGAGACGGACGACACACAACAGACAAGTATCCAGTACCCGCCAGATACCCGGCTTGTTCACCACGGTCGTGTGTCTTCAAGGACTCAAGAAGCTTGTCAGCGCGCCGGTCATGACGACGAACGGCCCGCTCATGTGCCTTGCGATAAAACTCAGCTAGCGCTGCATGGCCTCCGGCCAAGTCGGGAACTTGTGCGATTGCACCACGCACCAGCGCCACGGCCTCCTGCTCCAGCGAATCGATACTGTGCACCAATTGTTCCGCATCATCGGACAGTCGGTTGAGGGCATCCACATCCGTGCACCCCGATTGGACGACGAGGGCCGCGCGCTGGGAGCGCACATGGTGGAGCCGGGTCCGCGAGACCTCGGCTACCCCAAATAGCTCAGTGGCGTGGGCCACAGCGACTTCCGCGCGTTCACGAACCTGTTCGCCACTGAGCCACTCGGCGAGGTCAATGATGAACTCCCCGGCATCCGAATAGCGGTCTTCTGGCAGCGGCTGCAGTGCACGCTGAGCAATGTCGGCCAACCCAGGCGGCGCGGAAATAGGTGGACACGATTCGGTGTCCTCACCTCCCAAGATGCGACGGGCTTCACTGGGCGAATACGGTGGGCGACCAATGAGAATCTCGTACAGCATAGCGCCCAGGGCGTATACATCAGCTTCAGGGCCCACATCCGAGAACTTCCCAGCGGCCTGTTCCGGAGGCATGTAGCAAGGCGTACCCGCTACTGTACCCAGCTGCGTCTTCAAGCCGGCATCCATAGAGCGGTTGGTGACAATCGGTTCGGGGTCTTCGCGCTCCTCATCCGCCATGACCTTCGCCAGTCCCCAGTCCAGGACCAAGACCTCACCAAAGCTACCGACCATTACATTGTCAGGCTTTAGGTCTCGGTGCAGCACACCTCGAGAGTGTGCATACGCCACTGCTTCTGCAGCCTTGCGAAACAAGCCAACGACATGCGGCAGTGAGTAGGCGTCATCACCCTTGTGGAAGGCACGCAGCACGTCGCGTAGCGTGTCGCCGCGAACTTCCTTCATCGTAAAGAAGAAGCGCCTATCTGGCAGAACTCCCAGCTCATGGATGGGAATGATACTCGGATGGGTGAGCTGGGCTGCTGCCTGTGCTTCCGCGATGAACCGGGCCAGCAAGCGACGGTTGCTGGTCAGAGACCCGCGCACAACCTTCATCGCTACAGTCCGATTGAGGTCACGGTCGCGAACGCGCCGCACCTCGCCCATCATGCCTCGCCCAATCAGACCCAAATCTTCATAGCGGAAGGACGGGTCGTCGGGGATGGGGCTCTCGTCCTCTCCAACAGGAACCACATGTCGTACTTCGGCGGACGCTTGGACAAACGACGGGATGGATCCGTAGCTCACACCGTCGCCGAACAAGCGCGTTTCCATATCGTCGGGTTCAAGAATACTCGTTCCGGACTCGCTCATCGCAAGAACCGTCGCAAACCCATCATCAATCCTGGAGTCGCGTGACATGGTCAGCCTCCGCGGGACTGTAGATGCCCGCACTGAACTGCCAATCGTCTCCAGGTCGCTGAACTTTACTAGACGTCCAAAAAAACTGTCGTCAGTACAGAGGCCCCAGACGCTACCCTTCGCGTGAGCGCAACTCGGCTGCCCGGACCTTGATCAAGGCGGCTGCCAACACCAACTCGACTTCCGTCATCTCACCGATTTCCTTTTTCCACCGAGCCATTCTCGCTGTTGCCGGCTCAATATTGTGGATAACCAAACCGCCCTCAAGGTCGCGGGCTTTCGATTGGGACATACAAAACTCCGTATAGAGGAACCGAGTATACCACTCCAAACCTAAAGCAGAGCAGCGAAGGCACCGATGGGCCCCCCGGAGGTCCTGTGACCGCACCCCTCGCCCATGCAAACCCTGCCCCCGTCCCGTCGGATGGCCTCTTTCCCGGAGCCAACCTGGCCGGTCGGGACCTGTCCGGCCAGAGCCTACGCGGCCGGGATCTATCGGGTGTAAACCTGCGCGGAGCCAAGCTTTGTGCGTGTGACCTGTCCGGCGCTGAGCTGATGGGAGCCGACCTGACGGGAGCCGACCTTCGAGATGCCACACTCGTCCGAACGGGACTGGCAATGACCACTCTGGATGGTGCGCAATGCACCCAAGCGAATTTCACCGAAGCCTCGCTGACCAAAGCGTCCTTACGAGGAATCGATGCGGACCTGGCCTGCTTTGATGGCGCCCGCCTAATGGACGCAAACCTGTGCGAAGGGTCGTTCAACACCGCTTCGTTCGTTGGCAGCACCCTACTCAACTGCGACATTCACCGGGCGAGCTTTCGCGACAGTGCATTCGACAATGCCAAGATTCGCGGCCTGCGCAACTTTGGAAGCTCGACCTGGGTCCACGCTGACCTCCGCACCGCCGACCTGTCGTCCGCCCAGCTCCTCGCACGCCATGCCTCCGACCAGAACTTTCTGTGGGAGTTCAGACGTCGAAGCCGTACCTCCGAGGCGCTCTACGCTCTGTGGTGGGTCACGTCCGACTGTGGTCGCAGCTTCACCCGATGGGGACTCATCACGGCGTTGTTGGCCGTGTGTTTCGCCGGACTGTACCGGGTGGTTGGTGTCGACTTCGGCGCGAACGAGACGGTACTAAGTCCCCTGTATTTCAGCGTCGTCACCCTCACAACGCTCGGGTACGGCGACATTCTGCCGACCACAATGGCAGGACAGATCGCAGTGATGGTCGAGACCGTGCTCGGCTACGTCATGCTCGGCGGCCTACTGGCGATGTTCTCCTCAACTGTTGCCCGGAGGTCTTGATGTTTGCGACCGTGAAGAACTGGTTCGCCGGTACGCCTGAACAACGACTCATGCGGGTCTTGGGAGAGGCCCCAATCCCAATTCTTCGACACTCGGCAATGGCCGTACTCACGCTGCTACGCGACCCCGAGCAGGGCATGCCCGAAATCGCCAAAGCCGTCAGCCAAGACGCAGCCCTGTCGGTGGCTGTGCTGCGGCAGGCCAACAGTCCCGCCGCCGGACTACGTCGCGCCGTCCCCAACGTGCAGCACGCTGTGTCGCTCCTAGGACGTGCAACCCTCGAGAGTATTGTGGTCACTGAGATGGTGCGCGACGCCGTACCCACACAGTCTGCACCAGGCTACCAACCACAGCGTTTCTGGGCGGCTGCGTCTCGTCGAAGCAACATTGCGCGGGAGCTCGCGAGCATCCTAGACCCCGGAAACGCCATGGTCGCGTCCACAGCGTCACTCCTGCAGGACATCGCGGTCCCTCTGTTGGTTCACCGCCAGCGCGACCACTACGCCCCGGTCCTACAGCGCTGGCACTCAGACGGTGGCGACCTGTCCGAACGGGAACGGGACACCTTCGGTTGGGACCACTCCAACGTAGGCGAGTGGCTGTGCAAGGCGTGGAAGCTCCCCGTGGAGCTGACCGAGCTCATCGGTGCCCACCACTCCCCTGAGACCTGCTCCGCTCCTGTCGCCCTGGTCGCAGCCCTCGGAGAAGAGCCGAGTGACGACGACATCGACCGATTGGTGACTCTAGGAGAGCAACGGTGCAACACCCCGCCGGAGGTCATTATCAGGGCACTGCGCTTAGGCGATACGCCCCTAGAGGGCGCGGCTTAGCGGTTGTAGCGAGCGAGCAGGTTACGCAGGACGGGCCCACACATGTCGGGCTCAACGCGAGAAAACCATGCGCCACTCCATTGCCGTCCTGCTCCTTCTTCCCTTCTTGATGCCCGCCTGCACCAAGAGCAGCGCTCCAGTCGATGCTCCACCAAGCGATATCGAACAAACGGTCGATATGGCGCGGGAAACCGCAGCGGTAGAAGCCGAAATTCCCGGCCCCGATGGAAGCATTACCGCTCTCGCCGCCAGCGCCGGTCTGACCGCGACGTCGTGCGAAACGGCCGATGACTGCGCAATCAGCTGTATCAATGATGGGTCGTGCTGCGGCCAGCTGTGCGGATGCTCCAATGTGTACAACGTCGCCTTCTTAGAGACGCTCGAAGCCCAGCACGCGGCCTCGTGTCCTGGAGCGCGTTGCCCCATCGCTAGCTGCATGCCACCTGACGAGACCCCAGTGGCTGTGTGCAATGCCGGACAGTGCGCCGTACAAATGCGCCCCCTCGTCGGCGTTCCCAACCGCGACTGGCAGCCGCCTACACCAGACTAGCGTCGCAGCTTACGCAAGAGCCCACGCAACCGCACCACATCGTCGTCTTCATGGAGCGGCCAGGCAAAGGCACCACGCGTGTGGTGCCACTTGGCGAAGGCCAGTTCAATCAGAAGCCGCTCTTGTTGCCGACGTCGCCACCACAGCGACGGGCCACCACGGAAGACCCGCACGGCACCATTGACCATCCGACGCCGAGCCGGTGCAATCTCCCCACGAAGTGCCTCTGGCATGACGTCTTCGCCTTCCGAGTCCAAGAAGTCGTGAATGAGGACGTCCTCATGACGAAGCGCAATCAACACCACGCCGCCCAACAAGATGAGAAACGGTACCTGGAGCAGCCCCACTGCCAGCGGCACGCCCACCACAAAGGAAGCGAGCTCAGTGCTGGTGCTCAGTCCAATGACAATACCGGCGAAGCTGTTCCAGGCAAAGTGCGCGAAGATGGCGAGGCACAGGAATAGCGGCGGCATGAACCAGCGCATGACGCCTCGACGCATGACCCGCCACAGACCGAATCCGAGCCCCGTCAAGCCCGTGTACGCGGCATGACTCGCAATGCCATTGAGAAGCCCGCGTACATAGGCGAGCTTCAGCATTCCCAGCGGCCCCTCTTCCATGCCCACGCCCACGTAGTAGGAGACGTTCTCGAACCAGGCGAACCCAAGTCCAACAATGGCGCCGTACAAGATGCCGTCCAGCACATTGTCGAAGTGATGTCGGAAGGCAATCACTATGACCAACAGCGCGGCCGCTTTGGTCGTCTCTTCAACCGGTGGAGCCGCCAACGATGCGGTGAGCTGGTCGGCAAGCACCGGAATCACCGCTCCAAACACGGACCCCGCCGCAGTATTGAAGATGATGGATATGCTGGTCGCGACCAAAGCCCCCCACAAGAAGGTCGCCACCAACAACCACAGCGGCTCGGGCTCATTGCGGTCGACGAGCTTGAGCACCACCGCGTAGGGCAGCGTGAAGAAGGTCGCGAGTAGGAATGCGAAGACAGTGTGGCCAGGCTGCATCATCACCATCGCCAGGCTCTCGAGCCCTGTGCAGAAGGCACCAAAGCCGAAAGCGCCGAGCACAAATCCAAGACAACCCAGTCGAAGCCACAGCGGGTCTCGACGAGACGTACTCACCATCCACACCTCCATCGACGCAACCGTAGCAAAGTGCTGCGCCGCACGAGCAGGGGTTGGCGAGTTCTTTGTTTCGCGTTACACGCTTAGCCTAATCATCCATCCATCCGATAAACGGATGAAACACTTACCCCCAGAGGTTCTCATGTCTGCAACGCTCAGCCAAAGTGCTCACTTCCTCGACACCAATTTGCCACTCTTCGCCGACCTCCCCCACAAGGTTGCCGACCTCTCCCCCGCCACCGTCGCATTCGGTCGCAAGGAAATGGAACTGGCCCTTCACGAAATGCCAGGCCTGCTCGCTCTACGCGAAGAGTTTGGCGACTCGCAGCCACTCGCTGGCGCACGCATCATGGGCTCGCTGCACATGACTATTCAGACCGCAGTGCTCATTGAGACTCTCGTCGAGCTCGGCGCCGAAGTCCGTTGGGTCTCCTGCAACATCTTCTCGACCCAGGACCACGCTGCCGCAGCGACCGTCGTCGGCCCAGAAGGAACCTTCGACCGTCCAGCCGGTGTCTCTGTCTACGCCTGGAAGGGTGAGAGCCTCGCCGAGTACTGGTGGTGTACGCTCCAAGCTCTGACCTGGCCAAACGCCGAAAAGGGCCAGAACCTCATCCTCGATGATGGCGGCGACGCTACCCTGCTCGTCCACCTCGGCGCAGAGCTCGAAGAAGCCGGCAAGAACGCCAACCCAGACGACGCAACTAGCGACGAGCACCGCGTCATCCTTGAGACCCTCGTGGCTGTCCGCGCCGAAAAGGGAGACAACTTCTGGCGTCCCCTCGCCGCTCAAATCCGCGGCGTCTCGGAAGAGACCACCACTGGTGTTCACCGCCTCGTCGAGCGTGCCGCTGCTGGCACCCTTCGCTTCCCAGGCATCAACGTCAACGACAGCGTCACCAAGTCCAAGTTCGACAACGTGTACGGCTGCCGCCACTCCCTCGTTGACGCCGTCAACCGCGCAACCGACACCCTCGTCTCTGGCAAGAAGGCGCTCGTCGTCGGCTTCGGCGACGTTGGCAAGGGCTCGGTCGACTCCCTCCGTGGACAGTACGCCCGCGTTGCTATTGCCGAAGTTGACCCAATCTGCGCGCTGCAAGCCTGCATGATGGGCCTCGACGTTGTGCGCATTGAAGACGTCGTTGCCGACATCGACATCTTCTGCACCGCAACGGGCAACTTCAACATCATCAAAGTCGAGCACATGCTGCAGATGAAGCACAACGCTATCGTCTGCAACATCGGCCACTTCGACAACGAAATCGAAATGGCAGTCCTCGAAGACATGGTCAAGAGCGGCGATGTTGAGAAGATTGAAATCAAGCCACAGGTCCACGAGTGGAAGTTCAAGAACACCACCCACGGACCCAAGGGCGGCGGACACAGCATCATCGTGTTGGCCGAAGGCCGCTTGGTCAACCTCGGTTGCGCCACCGGTCACCCGAGCCTGGTCATGAGCGCAAGCTTCACCAACCAAGTCATCGCGCAGATCGAGCTGCACAAGGACGCAGAGTCCTACGGCAAGACCGTGACTACGCTTCCCAAGCACCTCGACGAGAAGGTTGCCCGCCTTCACCTCGACAAGTTCGGAGCCAAGCTCACTGTCCTGTCGGACGAACAGGCCAAGTACATCGGCGTCACGCCGGCTGGCCCGTACAAGCCAGAGCACTACCGCTACTAAGCGCGTAGGGCCAAGGCCTTCATGAGAGCCGAGTTCCACTAGGAGCTCGGCTCTTTTTTTGTGCGCCGCTCTCGACCATTCAAGCTGCCTTCAGCGGCGGCGACGGCGACCAAAGATGAGGAAAAGCGCTGGCCAAGAGAGGAACAGCGGTGCTGGAACGGTGCTGCATCCACCTGTCGGTTGGATGTCCAACGATGCGGTGTCATCTGCATCACCGGGGTCAATATCGAAGGTGCCTTCATCCTCCAAGATACTATCCGTCCCTGGTTCCGTGTCCGCGTCGTCCGTATCGAGGTCGTCCACATCCGCTTGTTCGACCAACAAGGACAACTGTACGACATCTGTTCGAGACCACTCATCCGTCGCCTGGACGCGCACGTCAAACTCACCGGCCTGGTCGGGTATCCCGGATAGCTGTCCCGCCACAAGTGACAGTCCACTCGGCAGTCCGTCCATGGTCGTCGTCCATTCCGACTGCCCTACCGGAGCACTGTACGCGTCTCCAACAACCCCAACCGGAAGTGCAAGCGCGCTCAAGTCAGGGGCGTCGACCCAAGCCGCACCCCCTGTGACACGTCCAGACTGCACGACAGTCATGACGTCGCCCGAACACAGGTACTCAATAGCGTCTGCCGAACGCCCCAATGCATGACGGCTGACCGTTCCGTTCCCGTCTACAGCTAGCCATGCGCCCCATGGCAGACCCACTAACCATCGTTCGCCGCACGCAACCGGTGTTGTCGTGGGTGCCAGCTCGCCAACAGGCCACACCCCAAGGGCCTGCCAGCCGCCGGCGGCTCTTCCCCGCCACAATGACACATGCGCACCGGTCGACGTAGAGGCCACATTCGCCCACAGAAAACCGCCGTCTGCAGAAACGCCAACACGGTCGTGCTGCCCGACAGCCTGGGGAATGGCAGGGGCTGGAACGGTCGTCCAAGACACACCCGAATCGCTGCTGAAGCCGAGCTCGGGCTGACGCAGCGTGGCGTTCCACAAGCGCCAAACCGCATGCGTGCCGGACGCTGCCAATCCCTCGGGCTCTGCACCGCTCGGCACGACCCGGTCATAGACCCCGACCTGGTCAACCTGCTCAAGCGTTGCGGTTTCGTCGTCCACAACCAACAGACCGCTGTCCAGCGCAACCGCATGCACATTGCTCGTGGACCACGCAACATCAACGAGTTGCCACGCATCCAGCGGCGTCCAACACGACAAGGCGTCATCCGTCCACGCCCACAAGGTGTCGCCGCCGTACGAAGCCCCTGTCAGTCCTACCAAGCCTTCGCCTGTCACCGACCAAGAAACGCCATCCGTGGACGATGAGAGACCCAGCTCACCCACCGACAAGAAGCCCGTTGGCGTGCCAATGACAGCTCCCCCTTCGGTCCACGATGCAGTCTGGGAGGCAGCATCGAGTGGATGCCCCGGCGAATCCACGTACACAGTCGATGTTGCAGTAGCCGAGAGTAGCTCGCCGGTCAGCCCAGTGGTTCCAAGACTCCACAGCAGCGCCTGAGGACCCGAAGCATCCAGCGGCACGCGAATGTCCATGCTCACTACGCCTGCCGAGGCGTCTCCCCAGTCTTCAGCCCCCGCGTGCGTCCAACAAGACCACACAATGTCCGGCCGAACACCGAACTGAATCGCCGCTTGTGGGTCTTCGAGTGCAGTACCGGAGAGGTCATCCGCTCCAGATGCGGAGCCCGTGTAGCTGGCCCCTTCGACACTCCATCCAGCAGGCAACCCAGCACAGACAGCCGCTGCCCCACTCACCGTGCCGCCGCCACTCAGGCGCAGCGTGACACCAAGTAAGCCACCCGCTTCTACGTGACTCGCATGCTCAACAGCATCAAACGCGCACCCTGCTAGGCCAACACAGAGCGACGCTATGATCGACTTGTTCATTCGGCTCCCCCGCCGCCCCAACTCTAACCCGCATGTCACAGTCCATGACAAGCTGGGGATGGAGGGACTTGGACAACCGCTACCCGGCAGACTTGCCCTTCTTTTCGCGGTCGAACCACTGAAGATACTCGTCGATGGTTCCGCCGTAGTCGATCAAGGTCCCGGGATTCGGGTAAGCCCAGACACGGTTTGCCCGACTCGCAAGCTCACGGTCGTGCGTGACGTAGATGAGCGTTCCCTGGTACCGGTCAATGGAATCGGCCAGAGCGCTAATACTCTCCAAGTCCAGATGGTCAGTCGGTTCATCCAAAATCAGCGTGTTGTATTCCATGAGAATCAGCTTGCAGAGCACCAACCGCGCCCCTTCGCCACCGGACAACGTACCGGTAGGCTTGCCTCCGTCGGTGCCGCTGAACAGCATCCGACCGAGAACTGCACGGACCTGCTGTTCGCCTACTTCCGGACGCTGGCTGAACAGCCACTCATACACCGTGGAGCCGGCGCCAATCTGGTCCCGATGGTCGTGGCCGAAGTAGCCGATGGACGTGTTGTGTCCCCAGCGAATCGGCCCGTCATGCTGGTCGACCGCTTCGAGTACGGTCTTTACGAGAGTGGTCTTGCCAACACCGTTACGCCCGATGACTGCGACCTTGTCTCCGCGGTACAAGTGCGTGCCGAAGTTTTCAAAAATGACTTGGTCACCAAAGGACTTCGAGATGGGCTCAACGCTCAACACATCGCGGCCTGAGGGCTCGCCAACTTCAAAATTTATGAAAGGACGCGAGATGTTGCTGCGCTTGATTTCGTCAGGCCGTAGCTTCTCAATTTGCTTCTGACGTGAACGCGTCTGTGATGCACGGCTACCCGCACCAAACCGCTGAATGAAGCCCTGGAGTTGTTCGATTTTCTTCGCGCGGTCGCCCGACTGCTTCTCTTGCCGCGTGTGAATCTGGGCCTTTTGCCGCACCATCTCATCGTAGTTGCCGGGATACGTGATGATAGTGTGGTAGTCGATATCTGCGATTTGGTCGCACACGGCATTGAGGAAGCGACGGTCATGACTGATGACCACCAACACGCCGCGGTAGGACAACAGAAAGTCCTCCAACCATCGAATGGACTCAAGGTCCAAGTGGTTGGTCGGTTCATCGAGCAACAGCGCATCGGGCTTGCCGAACAGCGCCTGCGCCACCATGGCCCGGACCTTCAAGCCTGGAGTGAGGTCGCCTAGGCGTTTTTCATGCAGCGACTCCTCTACACCCAGACCATCTAGAAGCTGCGCAGCTTCAGGCTCAGCTGTGTAGCCGTCCTCTTCCATGACCACCATTTCGAGCTCACCAAGGCGCTCGCCGTCCGAGTCGGTCAGCTCCTCCTTGGCGTACAAGCGCTCACGCTCATCCAACGCTGCCCACAGGCGTTTGTTGCCCATAATGGCCACGTCGATGACACGATGGTCGTCGTAAGCGAAGTGGTCCTGACGGAGCCAAGCGGTGCGTTCCGGCAGCGATACGTGACCTTTGTCGGTCTCTTCCGCGCCAATCAGCAGCTTCATAAACGTTGACTTACCGGCACCATTAGGACCAGTCAGACCGTAGTTATTTCCAGGGGAAAACGCGACGTTCACATCTTCAAACAAGACGCGCCCACCGTACCCCTTGGTGACATCACTGACAGTAATCATCGTTCGCTCCAAGACCGAGGACGCGCCCGATAGCGCGACACGTCGCGTCCGACCACCGTTGGAATCATGCCGAAACAATCCCTGGGGAGACTCGGACGAACGCTGGGAAATGAACCTATGTCCAGCAGGTAGATGATCCGACGGGCAAACTCCGGTACTCTCCAATTCCTCCAAGGATACCCGTCACTCATGAGTGGACTGTTCGAGCTCCTCGAATTTACGACATCTGACGACTACAGCTTCACCGTGAACGCGCGCGACAGGGGTGCACTGGCTGGCCGTCGGACAAGCCTGAAGGTGCTGAAGGACGGCCAGCTGACGCCAGACATGGTGAGCCGCATGCGTGACGAAGCACGAGTGCTCTCTCGTCTCCGCCACCCAAGCATGGTCCATCTGTTCAACTTGCACAGCTACCGTGGCAGGCCGGTCTTAGAGATGGAGTTCTTGCGCGGCTTGTCAAGCGCAGAGCTGATCTCTACCCACCCCAACGGGCTGCCAGCAGAGGTTGCCATCAAAGTCGCTCGCGGGGTCTCTGGAGCACTGGACGCCGCCTACAATCGTCCCGTAGGGCCGAGCGACCAACCCATGCGCATCGTCCACCGCAACGTAAGCCTGCCAAACATCTTGGTCACCGTTGGTGGAGCGGTGAAGCTCATCGACTTCATCATGGCAAAAGGGTCCTTCACCGACCGCATGGCCATCAGCTTCGTCGCCCCCGCCACAGCGCGCGGCTACCCTGCGCCGGAGCTGGCAGAGAACAGTGCTCGGGCGACCGAAGAAGTCGATGTCTACAGCCTCGGGCATGTCCTGCACCACTTGCTGACGGGCACTCGCATGAACCTCATCGGTGTCGAAGAGAGCCATGAACGAGATGCTGCATCTCACCTTGACAACCTGGTGATTGGCGACCTCCCAGCAGACCTAGCGCAACGCGTCATTACTCTCGTTCGACGTATGATTTCGTTCCAGCCGACGAAGCGCCCTACCCACCGCGAGGTCGTCAGTGAACTCTCGGACATTATTAAGCACGCAGGATTCGGCGCAGACCTCGCCAGATTCGCGGAAGACGTGGTCGCACCGCAGTACGCAGACCGCGAATTGGTGCCTCCGTCACACCATGCGCAGTGGCGAGAAGCCTCCTTCTTAGAGGAGCAGCAGCCAGACATCCCAGACCTTGACGCCGCCATCACGCCAGCTATCGCAGAGCAACGCATGCGCGACATCGTCAAGAATAACGGATGGTCCAAACGAATCGGAGAGATTCAGGACCTCGTCATCGCCAGCGGATACCGCCCGGACGAGCCTTTCCTGCCCGTACTGGACAAAGCACTGTCGCCAAGCTGGAAGTTCTGGGAACGTTCGCCTGAGGCAGATGACATCTGTGCTGCACTCGCTATGGTCGTCCAGTCTGGATCACCCGAAGTACTGGCCCGAGCCCGAGCCCTACTCCAGCACGGCAGCACCGACGTTCGACGCGCCGCCGAGTTCGTTGTCGCACAATACGAAGACATGTAGCCGTCAGTCTTCGCTGACAGTTGTCGGCGGAAACACGGCAGGTCCAGCCCACAGCACCACCAAACGCCCAAAATCGCTTGGCATAGCTCTTGCTTTCCCCAGCTATGAGAGCCCCGGCGCCCATCACCCTGCTCGGGCTACTCGATGGGGTGAACCATGTCTCGCTTTCTCGTAGTTGTTGTTGCCGCCACGACCTTTGCCTCTGCAGCGGCGGCCGAACCGAGCGATATCAGCACGCACAGACTCTCAGCGGTCACCGTGTCCCCACCGCTTCCATCCGACGCAAGCGTCACTGTTCGTTCTTCCAACCGAGAACAAACGTCTCACTTCCCACGTTGTCGCCTGTCGCCCGACGAGGTCGCTGCCCCTGAAACCGGTGGCCAGTACCTCATTCGACGCCACCCAGGCCAGCCCACCGTGTCCATGACGCTATTGCACCCGCTGTCGACACCCACCTGGGTCACACCGATGGCTCAGCAACTTGCACAGCTCGATGAAGACACCGTCGACAATGAAGCGGTCGGTATCACTCTATTGCTTGCCAACGAGACGGCCATCGAGTTTGTCGACGTTGGACTAGAGGTAGGGAGTGCCCAAGAAGGCATGGTTCGGGCAAGAACACATGTCCGCTTGCCAAGACAGGTCATCGACGCCCTAGCAGCATCCCCCGTTGTTCAAGTCACATGGACGCTCAACGGAGTCGACTACCCGTCCAGCCTGTCCCACCATCAAGGCCAACGGTGGTACCAGCAACCCTTTGCGTGCATCGCAGCCGAATTGCTTTGACGGGTGTGGCACGCTCAAGGTCACCGCCAGACCCCCAGTACTTCGGGTTGGTGCCGCCCATGCAAACTGTCGCCCCCTCTCGTAGACTCCTGTTTATCAACCACACGTGATGTGAGGTAATCCGTCGGGGAGTAAAGCCACGACCCGTCGTTCGATTCAGACTGCTCGTCACACAACCGAAGGCTCGCCAAAAACAACGCGCTGAGGCAGAATATCTACTGCAGCACATTCCCACTGTTGCCCCAGTCTGAGCCGCTCACGCCCGCACTCGAACCACGCAACCCGCAGGTCAACCTGTTCGGGAAACACCGGAAGACCGGTTTAGCAGCCTGTGTCTAGGCAATTACATCACGAAGCAGCAAGGCGAGCCCAGTCCTTCCAAGGTCTACTCGACGAGTTCTCGGACAGCGTAAGTCAGGTAATCAGCCAAGATACCCAGCCTAAGCCCCCACTCTGAGACGCTAACTATCTCGATGTAAAGTCGAGTTCTTCACCCATAGCCAGAGGAAGGCGGGAGTCCCCATGGTGAGGGTCAAGCAGGTAGACGGTGTCGTGTGCACCGTGGACACGCGAATGGTGTGGCGTACAGCCAAGGCCAATCGCATTGACCGCGAAGCCTGCGCGCTCGCTCCCGCGATTGGCAACACCCCTACAACGGTGCCGCTCCAGGTTGAGTTGGTTTGTGCCGCTCATGCACGAACCTCCCTTCGCCACCCGCCTCGCTCTGTCCCGCACCAATCGCCCTGCGCTCTGTTCGAGCGACGGTGTGAGAGGCCACGGCGAAGACATCCACTCCCAAGCCAGCCGGCCACCAGATCAGAGTGCGACAGGTCTTCGAGCCCCTTTAAGCCCGACAGAGCTCGTGCGAAGCGGCAGCCTTTTGGACCGTGAGGCGTCCTCACCAAGCTGAGACGAGCGCCCCACCATTTACGTCCTAAAAACATCACTTTCCCCCATAGTGGTGGAAAAACACAAGGCGAACGAACCTTAAAAATCCAATAAATCGCCATATCGGACATTTTTTGGCTGCATGTCCCGCTACCCCTTCTCTCCACTTGTGCGGTGCCCCACATCGATCCCTCTTGCCGCACATCACTTCCGTCTAGGTTCGCCATGCACGCTCGAGACTACCCCCTTCTTCATCCAAACAATCCCGCACCCAAACGAAAGCTCCTCGAGCAACTCGCCGATGAAATCACCCGTCGCGGCTACAGTCCACGCACAGAACACGCCTACGTCCGTTGGTGCCGCCAGTTCATTCTCTTCCACAACAAACAACACCCCAGGGAGCTCGGAGAAACTGCCGTCAGCGCCTACCTCACGCATCTCGCAAAGAACCAAGGCGTAGCCGCATCTACACAAAACCAAGCCCTCGCAGCCATCTTGTTCCTATACCGACACGTGCTGCAAATTGAGATGCAGTGGATGGACGATTTCGCCAGGGCAAAGCGGCCCCGACACCTTCCCGTCGTCCTGTCACGCAGTGAAGTACGCAGGGTATTGTGCCAGCTGCACAAGGTCCGTCGCCTTCAGGCCACACTACTATACGGATGTGGCCTACGGCTATCCGAGTGTTGCGCCCTACGTATACAAGACATCGACGTAGACCGTAGCGAAATCATGGTCCGTCGCGGCAAGGGAAACCACGACCGCGTCACCGTCTTTCCACGCAGCCTGCAGTCTAGCATCCGGCACCAACTCAACGCCGCAAGGCTCGTGTTCGACAAAGACGAGCAAAAAGGGGGTGCAAGTGTCACCATCCCTACGGCCTTATCAGTCAAATATCCAAACGCCGGCAGCCTCTGGCCATGGTTCTGGCTCTTCCCCGCCACCAGACGCTACCGCGCCCCCAAGACGGGCAAGTTGACACGCCACTTCCTCCACCACACCGGCCTTCAAAGAGCCGTCCACCGTGCAGTCAAGCTGTCGGGCATTACCAAGCCAGCCTCGTGTCATAGCCTGCGCCACTCCTTCGCGACCCACCTCCTGGAAGACGGCTACGACATCCGGACCATCCAAGAACTCCTAGGCCACAAAGACCTTCGCACCACCATGATCTACACCCACGTTCTGGACCGAGGCGCTCAAGGCGTGCGAAGCCCACTGGACAAGATGGTCGATGGAATGGGTGATGCTGGAGCGCGGGCGTTGGGGTTAGAGAGAACGAGAGAATAGGTGTTATCGACATTAGGCGATTTCCACCAGAGAATCTGCACTAATACGGAAACCCATCAGGCCAAAACCGTAAAAACCTCGCAACCACAACATGCGACACCAGCACAACCAAATCACACGTCCACTCACAACGTAAGCCACAGCCATACTCATCAAATATACCCCACTTATAACCATCAATTACAATCATAGCTCATGACAATCCGAAAACATATACGAACTTTCGATAGGAATTGGCTACTCAGCCAACCAACCCAAACTGGATTCTCTCCAAAACAAATTCACGTTTGGACGAGCCATGCCTCAGTCGTGACGCCTTCCCACGGCACCATATACAAACAGGCGCGCGGCCACAAACGGCCCAAACTGGCATACATAGTTCGCAACCAATGCTGCTTTGGTTTCAGTCTTGCGACTGGCACTCGACCGCATGAGCTGGACCGGGCAGTTCCTCCGCAACCCGACCTCGGGCGAGCGCAAGTTCAGCTAAAAAAGCATCGGTTGCCGCGATTTCATCCGACAACTTCAGCGGTACGCCGATCTGTTGCGCAACCTGCGTAGCGAATTCGAGAAGGCCTACACCGCGGCGTAATTCGAGGCGGACGGCATCGGAAAAAACGATTTCGACTCGGTTTTCATGGCGCCGACACACAAGCTCAATGCGCTCGACCTCACCAAACTCAACACTCTCAACGACATGAAACGTTCGACCAATCCGAATCGCACGCGCCTCAACGTCGACCGTCTCTTGTCGTAGAAGTGCGGTCGGGCCCCGAAACCGAATTTGCTCTGCCGCACCGTCTACCGACAAGCCAATCCACATCGCATCGCGGAACAGTCGCAAGTCCACTGGACCAGCTTCTCCGACAAACACACCATCGTCAAACGCTGCGGCGACCTCCTTCGAAGACAGGAATTCCACCGCATCAACAGCATCATATAGCGACATGCGAACTTGATGTTCGCCCTGCAACGGCTCACCATCATCTCCGAATAGACGAGCTTCGACCATTGGGGACGCCACGTTCTGCTCCTGCCCGCACGCTGGTGCCGTCCGAACTGCCGAAAACATGAAAGCCAGGACCATGACGATACGCGGTACCGATTCCCATTTCATCGCTGTTCCTCCCGTCTGCGTAAATCCTAACAGCATCAGACGCCAATCATCGCCATCAGCCCACATTTACGAATCGTCCGCACTAGGCACATGCTGCCTCGTCCATCCAGAACTCATCCAAGAATCAGCCCAATCACATCATCGTCAAAGCGAAGTCTCTCCAAATCGCCGCATGGCTGTTTGGCCAAGCCCCTAGGAACCTCACCCGAATTCTGGCTGAACCTTCAGAACGCACATGACCTTGAGAAAGCACGTCCCGAACGAGAAGTTGCTCCATTGGCCAACGCAAGCTGACTACCATGGTCCGCCGTGCTGCTTATCCGCCGGTCAGGCGCACTCATCCGGACTGAACGAAGGCCCCTCCACTTCCCAGACCTGACCTCGGCATCCCGCCAATCGAACCGGTCCGAAGGTCCGGCCTCCTCTCCACCACACTCTGGGTTTGTTCAAGTGTTTCGCCTCCCTCCGCAAGCTCCGCTCGGGCTCAACGCTAAGAACAAACCCGGCGTGAGGTTCCGAGTCGACCTCATCGGCGTGGCTAGGGCTGTCTGGCAGCGCTCCAACACGAAACGAAGACCAAAGAGATGCGCTATCTAACAGGCTCTCAGCAAAGAACGTGGCCACCAAACTGCTGAAACCAACCGGCGTTTGCCAATCCCAAAAGCCGAATACCGCCGCGAAGATGGCAACAACACAGGCCGAGACGGTCCGGTGGCGGTGTCATCGTTAGACTAAAGCGGGCCGACCTCGGCGGCGACTGTAGGGACTTTGTTTGAGGTGAACGGTGGGAAGATTGCCCGAACCTGGCCAGAAAGGCCAACATGAGCCGTGAAGCCGCTGAACGCGCGAACCATCGCGGCTCGAAAAACCGCTACCACACTCACTGCAATTGGCGCACCGAACCGTAGGCCCTGAAGTGGCAGGAGCGTATGAGCGGAAAGCAGTCTATCGCCATGCAGAAAGCGATTCCTCCCCGCTCAGCGTCGGCAGAAAAAGCTTACCGAAAGAAGAGTCGAAGCAGACGATAAAACACCGCGAACAGCGCAAGAGCGACCAAGCCGAGCCCTGCGAAGAAACGGTCCTCATCACCATCTGCGCCCAGAAGCACCCACAGTCCCACTGCCAGAAACGCAAGCGAAACTAACAGTCGTTGAATGAGGCTGGCCAGTTTATCCTTCCCCGCTTCATCCTTCTCAAGCGCCTGCCGAACTCTATTGACTACATCAGCCGCATCGGTCCGTGACATGCCCCGAACCACCAATTGCTCGATGATATGGACAGGACTCGCCCCGCCGGCGAGCTGATCAGCGGCAAAAATCGAATGCAATCGAAGGGCCTGTTGTACCGGGGTGAGCCCCTCTTCTGGCATGCTGCCTCCTGATGGTCCGGACCTAACCGGCTGCAGTGGCCCGTCTCCCCATATCTTTGGCCTCTTTCCGCCCAGGTCCTACTCTGACCTTTACGCAAATGCTCGTACCAACGCGAGTCGAGCCCCCTTGTATACCTGAAACACAAATCGCGTGGGCGAGCAACGATCGCGGGCCAGTCCATCGCTGAAGCCGCCACACACTGGCCAGGCACAGGGTCGTGAACGTCTTCACAGGACTTCTCTCTCAGGTTCGGCTGGGCGGAAAGTGGCGGCGCGCGCAACGCGCAAGTGCCCTAAATCACGGACTCTCAGCA
>CAJXTB010000019.1 GCA_913061235.1 uncultured Pseudomonadota bacterium
GATGGCACTGCAGGCGTCACGTTCACACCGCTCGAGTTCGTGGAGCGTCTGGCGGGGCTGGTTCCTCCGCCGCGGGCTCACCTCGTGCAAACCCACGGCGTGCTCGCAGGGCGCTCCGCCTGGCGCCGTGAGGTTGTTCCGGCTCCACCTGCGTCCGCACCGCAGCGACCAGCGCTGTCGAAGAAGGCGACGCCCGTTCACAATGCCAGCTACCTGACCCGGGCGGAGCTGTTGTGGCGTGTGTTCGCGGTGGATGGGTGGCGGTGTTTTTGTTGTGGCGGGTCAATGACCCTGCGCGCGGTTCCCTAGAGCGCCAATCAGGTAGTCTCCCATCGGCTGGCCGCCGGTCCACGACGGGGGCGTCGTCCTACGTCGGTCACGGGGCAAGCCAAGCTCCCTCCTGGCTCCTAGCCCACGCCGCGGCTTGGCTGGCCACCCTCGGTCCGACCTCGCAAGTTACCTGACTGGCGCTCTAGCCGCGCGCCACGTTGTGCGTCCTGGACGACGTCGTTCGTCCGCAGTGTCTAGTTCCCCACGCGAGTGTGCTGCGACATGGACACCCCCGGCGGGCCGTGGGCAGTGCTGTAGTGGGCCACCAGCGCAAACTTTCACGCCAACGCCCATGATGTCGTCTCCAGCACCGAATCGGAGTGGTCAATAGACATCGAAACCGCTGAAAGTTACTGGAACACGGTGACAACCACCGGCTTCGAGGTCGATGGCGGTCCCACGTACATCTGGCAAGACGCCGTGAAGTACGGCATCTCCAACCGTCCCAATGTCGAGTACCTGTCCGCGGGCGCAACCAAGCGACCTGGAACTGCAACGCCTCCGGCAGCAAGGTCTTCAAGCGCGCGATTCGCAACTGAGGCGCCGCTGAACACGTGCCGTCAGTCCACACCCCAGCGACCCGCAGCCAGGCCCATAATCGTGGGCCCTGACACCAACAGCGAGGGCATCGGAACCCACCCACGCTCTGCTCGCGCATCTAGCAGCTCATCAACACTCGGTACATGGTCCCAGACGGCGACCGCCGTCACAGCAGCGTTTCAGGTGGTGTCGTAGACCAGCACCAACCCGTCATCCAATTCCACAACGAGATCGATGGTGTACTCGTCCATTTGATGCGCGTCGTGAAGAGTGAAACCAGCGGCAATGACCGCGTTCACGACTCGTTCGGTCGTGGTCTGGCGGTCGAGCCAAGTCGTGAGCTCCGCGAGGCGGGGAGCAGGAATGGAGAAGTGTGGAGTCAGCTGCATGGGAGGTCATAGCGGGAGGGTCACTCTCTCGACCGCTACATCATCCGCCGATGCTTAGTGTTCGCTCTTCGGCTCTCGTCGCAGCACGTAGCGGACTGACACAGCAGCAGACCACACCTTCGTCGCCATGCCACCCACCGCCAACGGCGCACGGACTTGGGCGTTCAGGCCCCACTTCTTGCCCACAGCAATCGTTGCACCACCGGTCGCCGCAAGCTCACGCATGGGAGGGGTCAGCATCGGATGACTGCCCTCCATCTGCTCGGACACGGACAGTCCAAGCCACGGCACAACCGCGCCAAAGCGACGGGCACCGCGTAGGTCCGCTCGGAAGAACGGCCCCTGGAGACGCCCGTCCCAGCCCCGGTACACGGGAACCCGAGCTGAGGCGGACGGAAGCACCAACCACGTCGACCCCAGTGCCGCGTCAACAGACAGGCGTGGGTCCACAGAAGCAGTAGAGAGCGGCGTGAAGGTGAACGCACTGCCCACACCGCCGGTTGGAATCGACAGTCCAGCACGCACCGTCACGACAGCCGTGGGTTTCGCCACTGCTCGATACACCGCATGGAGCGTGGCATCGCGGGAGTCCAGCGACCCATCAGACCGACGCTGAACGCCGAATCCTGCGTCTACACCCCACCGGCCCGTGGCCCAGTATTCACCGCGCACAGAGGCCATTCCCACGACCAGATTCGGACCTACACCCGTCCACAACCCCAGCTGAATGGCGCCTTGTTTGCCCTGTAGTGGGGCGTCGACATCGGTTCTCCCGACCGGGAGAGTGCTATCGCTTCAACCGCTTCATTGAGCTTGCGCCGGCAGAGCAGCGAGAGTCAGAAAGGCGAAGGTCGAAAAAGAGACGAACAGATTCATGAAGTCAGCCTAGCTGTGCGCAACGCGCGGCGGTGTCAGGGCTTGTACTCAAATGCCCACGCGACCTTCTGCGCTGCAGGCAATGACGCGAGGTTTAAGGCATTGTTCGGGTCCAATACATCTTGCACCTGGAAGGCGTACCAGCCCGGCTCAAGCGCTTCGGTCGGCTTGACCAGGTAGGCCTCGCGGCTGCGCATAGGCGACAGCTCAACCGCAACGACTCCGGCAGACGTGTACAGATTGGCATCCGCTTCTTCGGTGCCGAAGGGACCTGCGATCTCAACCTTGGCCGAGTAGGTCAGCTTGTGCAGCTCCAAGCCCAGACGAGTGACCTCCTCCAGACGAAGCTCAGTCTGGAAAATGACCTCAAACGGCGTGCGTCCAGCGGTTGTTGAGATGGCCTGTAGGCCGCTGACCTTGGACAGCTCATTGCCAATGACCTGGACCGGCGTGGGATCCAGCTGCTTGTAGGCCGTCTGACCGACCACGTAGAATCCACGCTCTTCAGGGCGGGGGTACAGCGCAATATTCGGCGGAGCGACCGTGCCATCTTCGGCGGCAGTGACCACGACTTCGTCTTGAACGAAACCGTCTTTTCCAACGCGTAGGGTCATGGGGTAGGTCGGATTTTCGACCGAGAAGTAGCCGTGGTCGTCAGCCGTAATGTTGGTGCCGTCGATCAGAATCGACGCCCCTGCAATCTGCGAACCCCAGATGTCGAGCACCTGTCCGTCGAGTGTGGCAGGTGCGGTCTCTCCGCAGGCCAGCGTGAACGCACACAAGGCAACCAACGAGCGAGTCATGACGTCTCCATTCAATCCGCGCCAGGTGTAACGCGGGGGAAGAGCACTGTGCTCACCGCCGCGTTTCACCAGACGCAATGGGTTCCGTCCGCCCAGCCCTATCCGCGAGAGCGGCGACGCAGAGCCGGCAAGATGCCGAGCAGCGCGAGCATGCCTAGTGGCGAAAGCGGCATGTTCGAGCTCGATGAACATCCGCAGCTGCTAGACCCGCCAGCGACCACTTCGTCGTCATCCCCACAGATCCCGTCGCCATCACTGTCACCGATCTGGTCATCGCCGACACAAAGATCTTGGTCATCGCAGACGCCGTCATTGTCGGAATCACCCGTGGCGTCATTGCCAACACACACGTCTTGGTCGTCGCAAATGGCATCGCTGTCGGTATCGCCCGTTGCGTCATCGCCAAGACACAGATCTTCATCATCACAAACGCCATCACCGTCGGCATCGCCCGTGGCGTCGTCACCGGCACACAGGTCGTCGTCGTCGCAAATGCCGTCGCTGTCGGTATCACCGGTCGCGTCGTCGCCAACGCACATGTCTTGATCGTCGCACACCGTGTCGTCGTCGATATCGCCGGTTGCGTCGTCGCCGCTGCACAGGTCGATATCCTCGCACACGCCGTCAAGGTCTAGGTCGCCGGTGGCATCGTCACCTTCACACTCGTCTCGGTCGTCGCACACGCCGTCATCATCGGAGTCACCCGATTCATCGTTACCCAAACAAACATCGCAGTCATCAGGGACGTCGTCACCGTCTGCATCTTGGCTATCGTCGCCAAAGCACACGTCGCACGTGTCTGCGATGCCATCGTCATCGTCGTCGGCCTCAAACAACTCAATGACGCCATCGTCGCAAACGGGGTGAAGAAGGGGGCCGCCAGCATCGGGATCGAGAACATGGGTACTAGCCACGTCTTCTCCACTGACCGAGTCGGTCCATGACGCATCCGCGGTGATGGAGATGGAGTCGACAATGTCCTGGGTGATCTGCAGCGTCAACACGGCACCTGGCTCAAGCGACGCAATCATCAGCTGACCTTGGACATCCGACAGTGCGGTGAAGCCATCATCATCGGCGCTGTTGGTGAGCACACGCGGCACAGGTTCCGACCCATTGGAGTCTTCGACCAAGACAACCTGGAATGTCCCGCTCAGACCCTCAAGAACATCGATCAGTACGTCGACGTCGGTGGCGGCGGCGTTGCCGTTGTTCCGCACCTCCACTGTGTAGACCGCCGAATCGCCTATGACGACGCTATCGAGCGCGTCCCACCGAAGAGTGACCTCCACATCCGAGGCTTCAATGGCCATCGCTACGACGGCGCTGTTGACCACAACGCCGTTGAGGCCTGTTTGATAGCGAATCTCAAAGTCGGTGGAATCAGACGGCACGTCAAACAACTCGAAGACATCGATGTCTACGCTTCGGTCGACGTCGAGCCACGCTGGTGTGGTGACGGCATCGGTATCCAACGACACAATGCTGCCGTCGAAGAGCTCGCCACCCATGTTGTAGGGCCCACTCACCCAATCCGACACGTCTAGACCGTCCCCACACTCCGGACAGTCTACAAACAGCCCTTCATCACCGCTGACTGTTGCGTCTCCGAGGGCCGCTACGATGCCAATACGGGCGTCAGGTACAAGCGCGGACTTCCACCCTTCAAGCAGCAGACTCTGTTGATCACTCAATAGGTAATCTTGCCCTTCGTACTGACGAATACGGCGAAAGGGCTCATCCGGTTGCTCAAACACAACCAACAAGCTCCAAAAGGAAGCTCGGGCGTCGGTGCCGCACGGCACGCCCGACACCGAGACATCTCCGGAGCCGGTGACCAAGGATGTGACGTCGGCACGGTAGCTGCGCAGAATGTCTTCGCCCGCCGCGAACAACAGTTCCTCGTCAGCCGTGACTTCTTGCACACCCGATGTGGTCAGCTCAACGCGGTCCGACGCATCGGATGTGTCATTCGCATCACCACCACAGGTCCACGACAGGCTCGCAAAGGCCACCTCCGCCCCATCAGGCAGTGTGAGAAGGCTAGTCGAGGCATCGTCTGTGGGGGCTGGAGCGCCAATCTGAAGGAAAGAGCCGCGGATGAGCCAGTCATTGACGGGCTCCAGCGGCGTTGGCGGGTTCTCCACCTCGCACTCCAACTCCACAACCACCAGACCATTACCACCGGTGCGCGACCGACCGCCAAGGCCGACTCCGGCCTGATATCCGAGGTGGTCCTGCATAGGCGGGACCTTGATGGACTGCTCGCTGAACAACACCGCGCCGTCAGCAATGTCGGAGCGCACGAAGCCATGGCCCCCTTCGCCAGCATCTGCAAAGGTGCCACGGAAGCTGTGCACGTCTACCCCAGAGACGCCGCCGACGTAGCCGCCACCGCCGCCGCCGTAGCCCCGTGTGCTGACCTCACCGCCGTCCTGGCCCATCAGGGGGAGGTAGCCGTCAGTGACCGGTAGGTTGCCATTGCCACCTGCCGACTCATCTTCGCTGCCGCGCTCGGGACCATCGCCACTACCACCGCCGCCTCCCGCCACAATCAGGCTTTGGTCGAGGGCAAACACCCCAGTGAAAACGCCGGATAAGCCACCACCGGCACCGACTTCTGCGAGGCCAGCACTCGTGCTCTGGTCTCCCTTTCCGCCGCCGCCGTAGGTCCGCGGCGTACTACCGTTTCCGGCACGTCGGAACTGGCCACCCTCGCCAACCACAATCGCGAAGACATCGCCCTCAACCACGTCCAGACTACCCGACGAAAAGCCACCGGTGCCACCGGACATCAAGTCATTGCTCCAGGCAAAGCCGCCGCCACCGGCACCCCAAACGCTGAAGCGGGCGCGCAACGTGCCGTCCGGAACGGTGAACGATTGGTCCTCTCCGGTGTATTCAAAACGGATGGCCTGTTGGTAGCCTTCCTCAGGGACCGTTCCATCTCCTGCGTCACCACAAGATTGGGCGTGGGCAGCCAGAGGCGACACAACAGTGGTGAGTAGACCCGCTGCAAAAACGAGATGGGAACGGGTGCGCATAAGGGCTCCTAGACATGCGACGTTGTCGGAGTGCAGCAGTGCAACCAAGGCTTCAACGTCGAGCCGGCGCAACATGAAGAGGGCTAGGTTTTATGTCGACCTTTTCGTTTGGCTCCCCATTCAAGCCACCGAACATCCCGTCTCAGATGACGATGCTGTCGACTCTTCGGATGTTCGAACAGTGTTCTACGAAATCGCAAACCAAGTCAGCGGCGAGTCCATCCCCTTTGCGCACCACTACAGGCCTAGGCAAGAAACTCCCAGACGGAGTACGCGATGGCATGCCCATCCATCCTACCGACCGTATTCTGGCCGCAATGCGCACGTTGCTGAACGACGAAGGCCCGAAGGCCATCACGTTTCGGCGGGTGAGCGAGACATCGGGTTTGAGCGTAGGCACCGTGGCCTACTACTTTGGAAGTCGAGACGGCCTGTTTGAAGCCGCCCTCGACTCCTGGCATGACGTGGTCAGCGGGTATGTCCGCGCCATGGTCACGCCGGACGCGGCAAAGGCTAAGGCTGCCGCAGCAAACGCCGTCGATGCCCTTGTACGGCGCGCCCTAAACAGCAGACCTACCATTCGTTTGCGCACCATGGCATGGATGCTCAACTGGCGACTTCCAACCGAACGCAGACGTGAAGTCTCCCACAATCTCAATAGTATCTCCGCTCTTCCGTGGGCCACGCACTGGCCCGTCGCCGACCGACGAGTGCTGTCCCTGGCCATGACGTTCGCGGTGCAGCGATTCGCCTGTTTGGACGACGATGAACTGCTCGACTTCACCGGCGCAGCCACGGTCGAAGAGGCACACAAGACGGTGCAACGCGTCATCCAACGGCTCCTGGATGACCTGTCCGAATAGATCCACCGGTCCCTTTATGCGAACCGGAATTGTTCCGATTTTCGACTCATCTGACTCGGTATCCTCGTCGTCACAGCTCGAAGGGGTCGCGGTCTGTACGCAGGCCAGCGTGAACGCACACAAGGCAACCAACGAGCAAGTCATGCCGTCTGCAGTCCATCCGCTGCCCGTGTGACGCGGATGACGACCGAGGGGCTCTTGTACCCGCTTCGCAAGCCGACACACCGCATTCAACCGTCCCCTCACGCTGCGTGGCCGGCACATCATGGCTGCGCTAGTTCGCGGCATGTCAACCAGTCCATCCAAGGTCATCCTGCGCACCACTGAAAGACAGGAATGGCTCGACCTACGGCGCTCGAGAGAATCACCGGCGATGGTTCAATACGAGCATCCACACCGCACCGTATTCACGCCGCTCGAGGACGCTGCGTGGTGGGAACGAACCGTAGTTTTTGGGCATTTCCGCGTTTGGACGCTCTTGTATGGCGACGACATCGCTGGCTTCGTCAACGCCTTTGCCTTCACACACGAGCCACAACGTACCTGCGAGACTGGCATCGTGGTGTTTGAGCCCTTTCAGCGCCAGGGAGTAGCAACCGCCGCCTACCAAGCCCTACTGCCGCTCCTACGCAGCGAGCTTCGAATCGAGCAGACATGGTGCGGGATTCACCCGGACAACCAGCCTTCCTTACGCCTATTCAACAGCCTCGGGTACCGCAGAGATGGGACTGTGTCTGACCCGCCCATTGAATGGGTCAAGATGACGCTGACGCTGTAAACGCGACTACCGCTCGCTAGTAAACCAGTGGTCCAGCGTTCCATCTTCCAGCTCCGCCATGGCGTGCTCCACAAAGTCCCGCCACGTCGTCCACTGCTGAAGCTTCACAGCGTCCGCCACCGTCGCATCGCCAGCCAGTCGCTCCGTGAGTTTCGGAATCTCTCGGTCCACTGCCCAAGCACGCAGTCTCTGCATGAACGCATGAGCGACGACGACGGCGTCTTCCGGGGCAACGTCCACCGCCCCACCGTCCTCAAACAGACTCACGAGGCGCCACGAAATGCGGAAAGACGACCGCGAATGGGCAGTAGCGACAGCTTACCGACCTCTGCAAAACGCTCGACCATCCGGTAGCCAATACGCGCCAAGTCGTGAAGTCCACGCAGACGAGCCAGCATAAACAGCAGCTCTTCGTCATCTGGGTTCTCGCGCCGTGCGGCTTCGAGCACTTCGATCGCTTCGCCGAACCGTTCGACAGCGCGCCCCACCAACCGCAGCTCCCGCTCGCGAACAATACGCCGGACGATTCCCCACACATCTGTGTCCGCGCTGTAGTGACGCTTCCGATCATCCAATTTTGCAGCGCGATGGACGAGACCCCACTGCCCCAGCTCGGCGAGCGCCATGGACACGGCACCTGCCGACAGGCTGGTCAACTCGGCAATTCTGTCCGCAGGCAATGGCCCGGGTGAAAGGTACAGCAAGGTCCAAATACGGCCCATAGATGCCTTGAATCCCCAAAACGAGATCAGCTCACCCATGGTCTCCGCAGCCAAACCAATGGCTCGCGCACGGGCATGTTCAGGTGTGTCTGCCACAGGACCTCCCGGCCTCCCTTCACACACCTGATGTCGCTTCGCATCACTTTCTTCAAAAGAGATTGAAATGAAAGCCTTCCATGGATACCTGCCTGCCACACGGAGGCCGACATGAGCGTGTCTGCACAGACCCTGACTCTTCCTGGAGGCGTGGCAACACGTCGCCGACCCGCTGGTTTGGCAGCGGGAGCGCCGTTGTCCGTCATCAACGGACCGGTAGCTGCCATGAAGTTGGTCTCGCCAGAACTCACCCAAGCCGAAGCTATGCTGCGCGAGCTGGTCATCTCGGACGTGGCCGCGGTGCCTACCGTCGCCGGGTACTTGGTCAACGCTGGCGGTAAGCGATTCCGTCCCGCGCTCACCGCCCTTGCAGCGCGCGTCATTGGGTACGACGGCGACGTCCTGTCGCTCATGTGCGCCGGCGAGATGCTTCACATTGGCTCACTCCTACACGACGACGTTGTGGACGGGGGTACCGAACGCCGCGGACGCCCGGCAGCGCACACCGTCTGGGGAAATCCGGTCGCCGTGCTCTCCGGAGACTTCTGCCTGGCCCGCTCGGTGCTGCTCGCCGCTGAAGCCGGCGGACACCGCGTTGTCACCGAGCTCGGTCATGCCGTCACCCGCATGGCCGAAGGTGAGGTCCTGCAGCTGCAGCGCGCTCACGACCTATCGACCGACCTCGACGGCTACTTGGACGTCATTGAACGCAAGAGCGCGGCCCTCATTGCCTGGTGCGCCGCCGCACCTGCATGGGCGAGCGGAGATGAACGCACAGCCACTGCCTTGGCGCGCTTCGGCCGCCGCGCGGGTGTCGCTTTTCAAGTGACAGACGACGTTCTCGACTTCCATAGCGGAACCGGAAAGGTACCAGGCGCAGACGTCCGAGAAGGCAAGATCACCTTGCCGCTGTTGTTCGCCTTTGAGGCTGACCCCACCCTTCGCGACCGAGTTGCCGAAGGTGTTGGCAATGCGGACGCCACCCCGGCTCTGCTCGAAGCAATCCGTGCGACGGGCGCACTCGACCGAGCGCTCGCCTATGCAGACACCCTCGTCAACGAAGCTATCGAGGGGCTCACCGACCTCCCGGACGGTCCGGGCAAGGATGCCCTAGCAATGCTTGGACGCACCTTGGTGGACCGCGCCACATGACCAAGCGACTCATCATTGGCGTGAGTGGCGCCTCCGGCGCGCCGTATGCCGAGCGCCTACTCTCCTTCTTGAAGCACCACCAGCAGGAGCTTGACCTCGACGTCCACGTTGTCTTCTCAAAGATGGGCAAGCTGGTGTGGCGCGAAGAAGTCGGCACGGACCCGGCAGATTTTGGCTTTCCTATCTTTGGCTCGGGAGACTTCACCGCTCCCATGGCCTCAGGAAGCGCGCGCTTCGACGCCATGGCCGTCGTCCCATGCAGTGCGGGTTCACTGGCCAGAATCGCTCATGGTGTCAGCGCCGACCTCGTAGGTCGCGCTGCCGACGTCATGCTCAAGGAGCGACGCCCGCTCATTCTGGTTCTACGCGAGAGTCCCTACAGCCTGGTTCAGCTGCGCAACATGGTTGCCGTTGCCGAAGCCGGCGCCTTGGTCATGCCCGCATCCCCCAGTTTCTACAGCAAGCCCGACGGAATGACTGCCTTCTTGGACACCGTCACTGCCCGCATCCTAGACCAGCTCGGAATCGACAATACGTTGATGACGCGCTGGGCTGGGCTTCATCGAAAGGAGAACACATGAGTCTCGCCACGATTGAACCTGCCCTTCCCGCCATTGCGATGCGAGCCATCGAGCGTGCCGGCCTGACCGACATCGCCCACAAGGTCCTGCAAGGAGAGCGCTTGACCATGGCCGACGGCCAGCGTCTCTACCAGACGGCGGACTTGGCTGCTGTCGGCGCCCTGGCCAACTTCGTCCGCGAAAAACGGCACGGAGACCTGACCTACTTCAACCGCAACCAGCACATCAACGCTACGAATGTCTGCGAAGCCACATGCATCTTCTGCAGCTTCAGTCGTTTGAAGACCGGCGACCCCAACGCGTACACCATGACTCTGAAGCAGGCCGTTCACCGCATTGAGCAGCTTCGCGACAGCTTCGTGACCGAAGTCCACATTGTCAATGGGCTGAACCCCGACCTCCCGTTCAGCTACTACACAGACCTGTTGCGAGCCATCAAAACAGAGCGGCCGGACCTGCACATCAAGGGCTTCACTGCCGTAGAGATCTTCTACTACAGCGGCAAGTACGGCATGACGTACGAAGAGGTCCTGGTTGCGCTGATGGATGCCGGCCTCGACTCACTTCCCGGCGGTGGCGCCGAGATCTTCCATCCACGGGCCCGTCGCAAGCTGTGTCACGACAAGGTGGATGCTGACGGCTGGATCGAGATTCACCGCGTTGCTCATGGTCTAGGCATGCGCACGAACGCGACCATGCTGTTCGGCTCTATCGAGACCATTGACGAACGCCTCGACCACATGCTTCGCCTACGCTCGCTACAAGACGAGACCGGCGGCTTTCAGACGTTCATCCCGCTCAAGTTCCACGCAGACAACAACGCGCTGCGCAACCTGCGGGAAGCAACTGGCTTTGACTGCCTGCGTACCCTCGCTATCAGCCGCTTGATGCTCGACAACTTCCCGCACATCAAGGCCTACTGGCCCATGCTCGGTGTGGACTTGGCCCAGATGAGCCTGTCCTTCGGCGTCAACGACCTCGACGGCACGGTTCGCGAAGAGCGCATCTACCACATGGCCGGCGCCGACACCCCGCAGGGCCTCACCCGTCCACAGCTGATTGCGCTGATTGAACGGTCAGGACGCATACCTGTGGAGCGGGACACGCTGTACCACGTGGCCGCAGAAGCCAGTCAGTAGGCTGTGAGCAGCCTGTTGTGAGCTGTGAGAACTCGGAGGGTCGAGATGTCAGATGTCAGATGTCAGATGTCAGAGCAGGGACCGCAAGCGGCCCCGGCGTTTCATCCAGTGTTTTGGCAACTCACGACGCAGAATGTTCGGCTACCACTCTCTGAATCTCCCAAGGCGCACCCGGCGCAAGCCGGTTGTTCTGACCTCTGACCTCTGACCTCTGACATCCGAACCACGGCAAACCTCCAGAGCGCGACTCGAGCAACGGCCAATCTACGAAACGCGACTCCAAACCGCCCCAGAACTCCATGACACCACGGACCCCAAATCATGAAGAAAATCGCCACCGTTGGATATGTCAACGCCATCCCGCTCACCGCAAAGCTGGACCGCGAGCGCTACGAGGTCATTGCTGACGTCCCCGCAAACATTGCCAAGCAGCTCACAGACCGAGTCGTTGACGTTGCCCTGGTGCCCGTCGCCACCGTGCTCGCAAATCCCGAGCTGCGCATTGTTCCAGGACAAGCCATTGGCGCCGATGGTGCCGTCACCAGCGTGCTTCTTGTGGCTGAGACCGAGCCCGAAGAGTGGACCGAGCTGTGCCTAGACGGCGAGAGCCGAACCAGCGCCATGCTCACCCGCACCCTGCTCACCGGTCCGTTCGGCAAGCGCTTGCGAGAGGACTTGGTGGTCCGCGAGATTCCCGCCGGAACCGCCCGCGACACCGCCAGCGGAACCATCGCCAGTCTGGTCATCGGTGACGCTGCCCGTGAGCTTCCCGACCGCCTGACCGTTCGTCTGGACCTCGGTCAGCTGTGGAAAGACTGGACCAAGCTTCCGTTCGTCTTTGCCGTCTGGGCCGCCTACGACGGTCTCGACCCGCAGGTTCGCCAAGACCTCCGCAACGCCGCCATTACCGGCCTTGCCGAACGCGCCGACCTCGTCATTCCCGAAGACGTCGACTACGTGACCAACGCGATTCGTTACGACTTCGACGACCGTGCACTGATGGGCCTGCGACGCTTTGCCGCCCTTGCCGAGCGCGCTGGCCTCATCGACAACGGCCACGTCAACCTGTTCGGTCCGACCTACGAGACCATCCCGGCGAAAGCGGATGTCGACGGACTGCTCCTGGCATTGCTAGACGGCGAAGAGGTTGATGTCGACGGGCTGACCACGCTGCTCGAACACGGGCCTGTTGCCGTTCTCGGACTCGCAGCCGACCTCAAGCGACGCGAGACCGACACGTCCAACACCGTCCGCTACGTTGTCAGCGACACCGCACCCGACACCATTCAAGCAGCCGACCTACGCGACGCCGACGTGCGAAAAGCCCTGATGGCGCAGAGCTATCGCGGTGACCTGGCATGCCTGTATGTATCGGTAGGCGCACTGGACACGCCGAACGACCGGGCATCACTCTTGGTCATCCTGCGGGACCTGCTGGCTCGATGTCCGAAGACGGTTGCCCTGGCCCCTGTGCCCATCGCAGGCCCAACGGTCGTGGACCACACCGCCAGCGACGCACTGCGCTTTACTGCGGTCGCCCGCCTCTTCCTGGACATTCCGCTGCTCGCAGCCCCCCTCGGCAGCTACCACATGGACGTCCTACAGACGCGCCTGCGCATGGGCTGTGCCGCGATTGTTCCGGTGAGTGAGGACCAAGTAGACGACGTAGAGCGACACATCCGAGAGGCAGGTCTGATCGCCGTGCCATGCGACGAGAACTTCGAGCCCTCCGGTGACGCAAAGACAGATGGCGCCGCAATTTTCCGCCGGCAGCCGTGGGCACGCGTTGGGCCACCAGTCTAGCATTCAAAGGACCGGAGCACACATGTCCATCACCGCATCAACGCTGTACACCCACGCATGAAAACCCTCCGCGCCACAGGTGTCTGGACGGAACGTGGTCTGCTGCCCGACCACACGGTCGTGGTCGGTGATGACGGCGTGATTGCCGATGTCCGACCTGCCATTGCCTCCGACGGCCCCGCAGCAGATGGCTGGCTGGTGCCCGGCCTGGTCAATGCTCACACACACATCGAGCGGACCGGTCCCATGGCCGCCGGCGGAAACGGGCTTGCGGCCTGGGTAGACGCATCGGTCGGTCCCGAAGGCGACGCTGACGCCGGGGCTTCAGAGCTTCATGCCGCTGGAACCGCCGTAGTCAGCGACATCTCGAACAGTGGAGACACCGGAGAGTCGCTCGCTGCGGCCAACATCACCGGGGTCATCCAATACGAGCTTCTCGGCCATGACCCCACTCGGGTTCGCGAGGCCCTTCGCTTCATTGACGCCTTCCGCGCAACAGGCCCGCTGGCCATCCGGCCCACAGCCCACGGACCGCACAGCACAGCACCCGCGGTGCTCACCGCATCCATGAGGGCGCCCTCTCCGCATCCGGCGTCCATCCACGTGGCCGAGCATCGCGACGAATCCGACTATTTGCTAGATGGTAGCGGCCCCTTCGCAAAGCTGCTCGCCAAGTGGGGAGTCGACACCAGCCGCTTCACACCGCCCGGCACCTCGGCTATCCAATACCTGGCTGCCCTTGATTTGTTGGGTCCCATGACCCTCGCCGTGCACTGTGTGGATACCGACATGGCGGACATGGAAGCGCTCGTTGAGAGTAGGACTCCCATCTGCGTCTGCCCACGCAGTTCCCTGCACATCGGCGGAGAGTTCGCAGACATCAAGACCCTGCTAAAGACCGGTGCCACCGTTGTTCTCGGCACAGACGGTCGTGGGTCGTCGCCAGATCTAGACATCCTCGGAGAGTTCCAAGCGTTGTACGACGCCGCTCCGCTCCTACCGCTGACGTGGGCCCTCGCGGCCTGCACACACATCGCCGCAGACGCCCTCGGATTCCCGACCTACGGCCGACTTCGAGCCGGCATGGCTCCCGGCGTGTTGCTTTTGCACGGGATTCGACGACCAAGCGACCTCGCCACACCGCCTTCACGTGAGTGGCTGGTGCAACCCGGCGTTTCTGCTGGAGTCTTCTCATGAATGCAGTCGTCACCTATGGCCGCATGGTCAAGCTCTCGCACACCATCTTCGCGCTGCCCTTCGCCCTGGCGAGCGGCTGGCTGGCCTGGCGACATGTAGACGTGCCAGCCATCTCCTGGCTCTGGGTTGTGGTGTGCATGGTCGGCGCACGGTCGAGTGCCATGGGCTTCAACCGAATCGTGGACCGCGACATTGATGCGGCCAACCCACGCACAGTCACCCGCGAGATTCCATCGGGTCAGATCAGCCTCGGTGCCGCCTGGGCCTTCACCCTGCTCTCCGCAGCCATATTTGTTGTTGGCGCTGGATTTCTCGGCAGTCTAACCCTGTACTTGTCGCCTATCGCTCTGGCCGTGGTGTGGGGGTACTCGCTGTGCAAGCGCTTCACCTCCATGGCGCACATCGTATTGGGGCTTGCCCTGGCCTTGGCACCTACCGCCGTGTGGATTTCGTTCACCCAATCATACGCAGTCGCTCCCCTTCTGCTGTCCCTCGCCGTAGGCACCTGGGTCGCTGGCTTCGACATCATCTACAGCTGCCAAGATGCGGACTTTGACCGTGAACGCGGCCTGCACTCCATTCCGGCGCGGCTGGGCGTCAAGGGCGCGCTCATTGTGTCGGCCCTGCTTCACGTGGCGACCATCGGATGCCTCGCCGCCCTGCCCTTCGTAGAGCCTATGGGCCCCAGCTACTGGGTTGGCGTGGTGCTGATTGCAGGAGTGCTCATCTACGAGCACGCCATTGTGACCCCAACGGACCTGTCACGCATCAACAAGGCCTTCTTCGACCTCAACGGGTACATCTCGCTCGTGTTTCTCGCCGCCGTGGCTCTGTCTGGGTTCACAATGTCCTAAACCGCACCGTTCGGCGTCCCGATGCACCTGGTGAACCCCCGGTGCACCATGCGACGTCTCGCCATCTTCCTTGCTCTTCTCGCTCCCACCGTTGGCCTTGCCGCGGACAGCCACAGCTTGGAAATCCACATTGAGCCCAGCATGGGCGTTCAGGTGGATGCCACGCCCCAGACCCTGCGTTTCCCTGCTGCAGCGCCTGGAATGGCCCTCGACGAGACCACCGCAACTGCGTCCACCTCGATTGGGTACACACTAGACGACCAACGAGCTCTCATGGTCGAGGTAGACCGCGACCCCTACCTGGAAGGCGGCTTGTCCATCGTTGCACGCGCCCAAGGTTCGAACTGCGGAGACCCCATAGACGTAGATCTGACCACGTTCCCACAGCCCCTGATCGAACGTACAGGTACGGGCGTCTGCGCAGAGCAAATCACCGTGGACTACGAAGGAACCGTCGAAGATAGCGTGCGTCTGCACCATGACTACTACACCGTGGTGACGTACACAGTGCTGTGACACTCACTGACGGTAGCGGAATCACAAATCCTCATGCTACATTCCCCGGACATCCAAAGAGGGGAAGACACATGCTTCGCTACGGAATCGCGCTTGCCGCGACCATGATTTCAACGAGCGCCTTTGCTCAGGACAGCCACTCGATCGATCTTCAGGTTGAGTCGTCGTCGTCCGTCGCCGTTAGCGGCTCCGTCAGCTTTGCATGGAATGCGCCACTGCCTGGCCAGCCCTACTCGACCAGTCCAGACGGCTTGAACTCTACCTCGGTGACTCTCGACTACACGTCGGATGGCGCCAGCGGTGGCATCGAAGCAACGTCTGACACTGACTTCGAGACCAGCTGGGGCATTAGCGTGACAGTCGACTCCACCAGCGCCACCTGCGGTTTCGGGAACTCTCTCGTGAACCTCGGCGCGGGTTCCAACCAGATCATTAGCTTCAGCGGTGGTACCTGCTCTGAGAGCGCGAGTCTCGAATACTCAGCTGAGATCTCCAACCCCAGCATCTTCTCCGCTATGAACAGCGGCGCCATCGCCACCATTACCTACACGATGTTCTAGTTGAGGCGGTGCTTCCTGGCCGGCTTGAGCCTGGGGTTCTTGTCGGTCGCACAGGCCGGCAATATCGTCCTCGTCTCAGACATGACAACCGCGCACAATGCAGCTCCCGGCTCGATTGTGCGAGGCATTCTTGAGGTTCGTAACACCGGTGATGAGGCAGAGTCACTATCCCTGTCGCTGAGGGACTTCGCCACGCGCGCGCCCGATACCCGAGACGTCATGGACACAGGCACTACCGACCGGTCCATGGGTTCGTGGCTGTCCATGGAACAGGATGCACTGACCATCCCCCCGGGCCAGCTTCGCTCCATTCCCTACCAGATTCAGGTACCCGAGGACCTCGACCTAGAAGGAACCTACTGGACCATCCTCATGTTGGAGGAAGGCAGCACTCCCACCGTTGCGACAGCCAACGGGCTCTCCCTGATGCAGCGCTCGCGCATTGCCACACGCGTGCTGGTCAATGTAGACGGCGGCTCGAGGGTGGTGACGTTCACAGCGAGCGGCCTTGAACGGCAAGGCGAGAGCACGCTGTTCTACACAGACATCGAGAACACAGGCACAACCGCTCTTCCGCTAGCTCCGAAGCTGGAGTTGTACGACCAGCAGGGCCATAAACAAGCTACCTACCGCAGTCAGCAGGCCACCCTGTATCCAGGAAGCAGCTGGCGCTATTCTATTGACCTGACGGCGGCTCCACCTGGCGACTACACAGCCATCCTCATTGCGGACGGGGGAGCAGGTGCACTCTTCGGTGCTCGTCACCCTGTTCACTTGGACTAGCGCGCTCGTCCTGTGGTGTGGGCTGATGAGCACGGCGTCTGCGGTGACTGTCGACCCGCCAGTGGAGAGTCTTGTCGCTGAACCGGGTGAGGCTATCACTCTCGCCTTCACCGTTCAGGGTGACGGAACAGCGGCACGCGTCGACCCACAAGTGCTTTTGCCGCCGCAGTGGCGCTTGCTCGTACCTGAGAGCCCGTTCGGGGTAGGCCCCACCGACACACTGGTGAAGTTGCTGACAGTGGTCGTGGCCATCAATGCAGACGTGGGTTCGTACGACGTCCGGTACGTTGTGGACGACGGTGAAGCGATTGCCGAAGTCGAAGTCGCCGGACGTGACGACATCCAGCTATCGATTCGTGGCTTGCCGGAAGCTGTCGTTCGCGGCGCCACAATCCCAGTCGACATCGCCGCGTACAACAGCGGAAACACAACCATATCGCCCGTCTTAGAGTTTCGTGGCTCACGTGGTTTCGCACCCATGCAAGCCCTGACAATCGGCCCCATCGCCCCCGGCGAGAGCCTGATCACTACCGTACAGGTGGTCTCGCGTGGGGCAACCGGCGAGACGTCATTGCGGGTCGCTGCCAGACAAGACGACGCCATCATCGGGCGCGCATCAACCAGTAGTCTCACCGCCATGGCCCAAGACGAAAAGCGAAGGGACCGCGTCATTCTGCCAGCGTCTGTTCAGGCTGCAGCCTGGATGACCCACCTGCGCAATGAGACCCAAGTCGGACCTCAGCTGTCCGCCGAGGCACACGGATTCCTAGACCCGGGGAACGACCACCGCCTCGATGTCTCCCTGCGGGGCCCTGACGTGCTCGGACTGACTGCAGGGGGCTTCCTTCGCAGTGAATACCGTGGTCGCTACACCTACAAAGATGGCAACCGGGGTGTCGATGTCCGCCTCGGAGATGAGCGCTACAACGACACCGTGTTCACAGTGCGGACGCGACGGCAACGGGGTGTAGCCGTCGATGTGGACCTCGGGCGTCTCACCGTTGGCGCAATGGCGGTTCGAGACCGCTTCGTAGACGCCCCCCGAACGGTCATCGGGCCGCGCGCTTCGCTTGAGCTGTCAAAGGGTCTGTCGGTCGGTGCTTCTGCCGTCCGACAACAACAGGGCGATGACGTGTCGTTCATTGCCAGCCAGTTTGGACAGTTCGACAAGAGCGCGCGCGACCGACGGTTCTTGGTTCGCTACGAGGTCGCGTACGGCGATGGCGGCGCAGGCCATGTGGACGGCAGCACGCGAGTGGGCCCCGTCCTCATCAGTGCGACCGCTCGTCACGCCGAGTCTAGCTTCACCGGGGAGTTTGCAGGCCAGACACTCGCGACAGCACGTACAACCCTACGAATCGGACAGAAGCTGACGCTGTCCGGAAATGGAAGCTACCGACTCGATGCCGGACGCGACGCGGATCCAATGCCACGCGACACAACGTTTCGTGTCGCCGGAGCCACTGCAACTTGGCGCCCAAGCACGCTGCTGACCACGGCTCTGTCCTACCAATACCGTGACCTGCTCGACCGTCTAGGGCCAGGCTTCCAGCGAAGCCAGAACACAGTGACGGTGTCTGCATTGACCCAGGGAACAGCGGGTCGGTTGCAGGTCTCGGGCATCGCTCGATTTGGCGAAGACGAGCAATACGGAAGCGGAAACAGCCAAGAAGTCCGCATGACAGCGTCGACTACAGCGCGTCGACCAGTGACCCTGTACACAACCACCGGCTACGTCATCGCGACTGGAGCGCAGACCCTTGCTCGCGAGCGCTTCTACAGCAGCGCGGGCGTGCGCATCATTTCCGCAGACGACTGGCAGAGCGACCTGTCCTACGGCGTCAACCTCTTCCCCCAAGGCTTCCTACCCGCACAGCATCAAGCGCGGGCGCACCTGTCCTGGCGGCTGCCGTGGTCTCACCTCATCAACGCAGACGCCAACTTCAGCTCCGGGCTCAACAACGTACGTGCGTCCGCCATCGCTGGGTACGAGGTTCCCTTCGGCATCCCGACTACACGCACCGGCATCGACGGCCGCGTCATGGGCCACGTTCTACGTGCAGACGACACCCCTGTTGTGGGCGCCCAGATGCGCTTCGGCAACTACATCGCACAGACCGATGACACCGGACGCTTCTTGTTCAACGGCCTCTCTCACACCGTTCAGCCCCTGGACATTGTGCGCTCCACACTTGCAGCCGGCGAAGTTGTAGACGGTGATCTGCCTCAGGATGTCCGCCCCAACAAACGCAGCGAACAGCTCGAAGACATCATCATTCGGGTGGTCTCAGCAGGTCAGGTAGAGGCTGAAGTCTGGCGATACAGCCTGTCCAACCCACTGCAGGTGAGACTCGCCGGCGCCCCTCCAGAATACCGCCGAGAGTCTCCCGTTGTCGGAGCTCCGCTGACCCTGACCAACGGTGATAAGACTCGCTTCGGCCTAACAAATGAGCGTGGCATCGTAGAGGTTGGTCAGCTGCCTCCTGGGCGGTGGTCGGCAATGCTCGCGTTGCCGCGCGACGAACCTGACGTGCGCATCGAACAGCCCCGCTTCATGGTGATGGTCGACGGCGGCGAGATGTCGTCGTACACACTCCGCGTTGTCCCCGATGTTCTGCCGCTAAATCTCCTTGTCGACAGCAGCATCACCTTACGCGTGGGCGAACAGGCCACACCCGAAACACCGCTCACTGTCCCAACAACCGACGAGCCAACAGGTGACGAGCCCACCAGTGAGGAGCTCACAACACTCGTTCGCCTTGAGATTCGGCCCGAAACACTCATTCTCGACCCGAGTGAAGAGGTCCAGCTTCGAGCGCTCGCCGTCTACAGCGACGACACCGCACAGACCCTCGAAGACGGGGTGAGCTGGAGCTCGAGCAATCCTGGTGTCGCTCGCGTCAACGGAGACGGCTTGCTGACGGCACAGGCAGACGGGAACACCCAAGTGACGGCACAGGTCGCGCAGACCACATCGGCTCCGGTCTCCGTTGAAGTTGTCGACGTGCCCGTTGTTGGACTCAGTCTCGATACCGCCGAAGTTCTGTTGAGCGTCGGCCAGCGCCAGACACTCGGCGTGCAAGCGGTGTATGTTGACGGCCGCATTCGCGCAGTCAGCGAAGGACTGCAGTGGACGATCAGCGATACCCAAGTAGCTAGAGTCACATCCTCGGGAGAGCTCATCGGCGTGGCCTCGGGGACCGCACAGGCGTGGGCGGAGTTCGCGGGCGTGCGGACCTTCCCAGCGACGGTCGTTGTCGGTAGCGTATCTGCGGTCACGTTGAACCTGACCAACACCCAACTGCGTCCTGGAGACGCCTTCCGCCCCGTCGTCAACGCGTCCCTCGCGAACGGGGACAAGCAGGACGTCACAGCCTTGGTGGAGTGGCGAGTTGGAAATCCCGATGTCCTCCGCCAGTTCGGCGTGGAGTTCGTTGCCCAATCACCCGGAAATACAACGCTGACAGCCGTCTTCAACGGGCGACCGTCGAACGGCGTTCAAGTCACCGTACAAGCCCCACTTGGCCTGCTCGTTGAGCCCGAAGTCGACACAATACCTGTCGGAAAATCCACCCGCTTTGCCGCCCGCGCCATCTACCCAGATGGCACCACAACTACGCCGGAACGCCCCACATGGTCCACCTCGGACAGCACCCGCGCATCGGTCACCACAGAGGGCCGGGTCACAGCAATTCGGACTGGAACCGTGGAGCTTGTGGTGGAGGCGGACGGCACAAGCACTCGGCGGTCGCTGCGCATAGTGGACGGCCAACGCACCATGCGCCCCAACGTCGCACAGCAGCGTCTCGAAGCCGGCGACAACCAGCTGCGTGTCATTGGAGCCTACGCCGACGGGACCGAAGTCGACCTGACACCTTGGGTGCAGACCTGGACGTCATCCAACCCAGAGGTCGTTCGCGTCAACAGCACGGGCGTCGCAACGGAAGTGTCCAACGGTCAGGCCAACATCACCGCGCGTCTAGACGGTGAGACGGTCATCTTCGAGTTGGATGTTCGGTTGTAGTACGCCGACGAGTAACCACACGCCGCCCGCTTCCATACAGCTGCCGCGGCGCCGCTTGACATCCAAAGCGACGCATCCTTACCATCCAGCCGCACTCAACCGGCCAGGAGGCCTGATGTCCCTACAAGATATGCTACTAAAATCCGCTCTAATTGGCCTAACCGCTGGTACCATGATGGCCTGTGGCGCTGCGGATGAGGCGACTCAAGCGGCCACAGAAGCTGCCGCTGCCGCTGAAGGTGCGGCACACACTGCTGGTGACGCCGCAGAAGGTGCGGCACACGCTGCTGGTGACGCCGTCGAAGGTGCGGCACACGCTGCTGGTGACGCCGTCGAAGGCGCTATGGAACACGGCGAACAAGCGGCCGCTGCTGCTGCTCACGAGTGCCGCGGCATGAACGAGTGCTCCGGCCAAGGTGGCTGTGGTGTCGAAGGGCAGAACGAGTGTCGGGGACAGAATCCATGTTCCGGCAAGGGTGGCTGCAAGACCTCATGATGAAGCGGCCAGCCGTCTCGCGGTTCGCCGTGCCCGACCTTGGTATTGGGGTTGGTTACCGGGTTCCTCACTACCGTCAGGTCGTGGAAGAACAACCCGAGATGGACTGGTTTGAGGTTCTCTCTGAGAACTTCATGGTGGATGGTGGCTCGCCGCGGCATTGGCTGCGCGAGCTCGCCAAACGCTACCCCCTCGTGCTGCACGGCGTGGCCACCTCCCTAGGTGGAGAGGGAGACCCTGGGCATCTGCGCCGACTCGCTGCTCTTGTCGCCGAGGTCCGCCCCCCTTGGGTCAGCGACCACTTGTGTTTCACCGGTAGTCACACAGCGAACGCCCACGATCTGCTGCCGTTGCCGTACACCCCAGAAGTACGCGACCACGTCATTGGCCGTATCCGCGAGGTAAGCGAAGCGGTCGGCACCCTGTACGCCGTCGAGAATGTGTCGTCGTACTTGAGTTGGAAGGCGAGCGAGGTCCCAGAGTGGGAGTTCCTCACCCAAGTTGTTGAGGGCGCCGACTGCGGCATCTTACTCGACGTCAACAACGTCTTCGTCTCCTCCGTCAATCATGGCTTTGACCCCATGGAGTACATCAACAACATCCCGCTGGACCGCGTCGTACAGATTCATCTCGCCGGTCACAGCATCAAAGATGGCTACCGCCTCGACACGCATGACGGCCCAGTGTGCGACGAAGTGTGGGAGCTGTATGCCGCCGTCATCCAGCGCATGGGCTCGGTCTCGACGCTCATCGAATGGGACGGGGATGTCCCCGAGTTCAGCCGTCTGCAGCAAGAAGCCAACCAAGCGCGCACCATCCGCGACGCCGCGTTGCTCGCCCTTGTCTAGTCTTCCACCCGACTGGCGTGAACAGATGGTCGAGATGATTCGAGGGAACCGTCCACTCGATGGCACGTGGTTCCGCGGAGGACCGGTGTTGTCGCCCACCGACCAGATCGGGGTGTACGCCGAGCAATACCGACTGCGCCTTCCAGAGGCTGTCATCTACGAGCTCCGCGGCCTCGAAGCGCTGCTCGGTGACGCCCTGCCGCCACTCGTGGCCCAGTATCTGCAGCACTACCCATCGCAGACCTGGACCCTCGACCGAGTAGCCGACCAGTTCGAGGAATTCTTGGCCAGCATCCATGCACCGGTCGAACAAACAGACATGGCACGCCTCGACATTGCCGTCAGTCACGCCTTCACTGCACCGGATGCGCGAACCTTCGACGCCAGCACGCTGCAAGCAGAGACCCAGCTCGTCCTTCAGCCGCCCGTTGTCCTGCTCGAGCTCTCCACGAGTGTCTTTCGCACCAGAAGTGCAGCACTGTCAGGCCTCGACCTACCCGAGATGGAGTTTGCCGACTTCCGCGTGGTCCTCTTTCGGCCGGAGCGAAAAATCCGGCATCTTGTCCTCGCAGACGCAGCCTACAAGCTGCTCAACGCATTCAAGACCCCAACCAGCTTGGCAGACGGTCTACAGACGCTCTCACAAGATGCATTCACCGCAAACGCACTCGCCGCAAACCTTGGCGATTGGATGCGAACGTTCGCGAAGTCGCGCATTCTCGGACCGCCAGCCTAAAGAGCTACTCGCCTAGGCTGGCGTAGATCGCGTCACAGATCGAGATGGTACGCGGACTACGAATGTGGAAGTCCATCGCGTTGGGAATGTATGCAATCGACAAGCGGCGGACCGGGTCAGCCCAACCCAACGCACCACCGGCACCTGGATGGCCGAATGCGGAGAGTTCCGGGCCAAAGACGCCCGGGTCTTCTTTGACGAAGCCGTATGAGAAGCCCATTGGACGCTTCAACACCGAGTCTTCCTCCGCAAAGCTGTCACGCTCCACCAGCAGATCGATCTGTTCGGGTCGCACGAGCTGCACACCATCCAGTCCGCCGTTCACGAGCGCTTGGTAGACACGCGCCAGTCCACGAGCCGAGCCCATGGCATTCGCCCAGGCCAACTCCTGACGACGCACGCGGGTGCGGTTGAAGTTCTGAACGCCCCGGGCACCCAAATCAGCCGGATTACGGAACGCGGCTCCGGTGAAGCTGGTCTTGTCAAAAACCACCGAGCGGTAGACCTTACCTTCCGTTCCACGAGACAAGAACAGTCGGGGCAGGATGTTCTTCAGCAAGCCACGCTTGCCCTGAGGGTAGGTGGTCGCAACGCGCCCGTCTTCGGATGCTGGTAGGCCCAAGAAGACGTCAGCTTCGAGGGGCTTTGCGACCTCATCCCGCAAGAAGGTGCCGATCGAGATGCCGGTGATCTTGCGGAACAGAACGGCCACGAAGAGTCCATAGGTGACGCCATGGTAGCCCTGACGCGACCCCGGTTCCCACAGCGGTTTCTGGACTTCCAGCGCCTTGGCAACGACCCCGATATCTTCCAGGTCTACAAGTGATATCGGCCGCTCTACGCCCACCACACCCGCTGTGTGATTGAGCATCTGACGAACGGTGATGTCCTGCTTTCCCGCTTGGGCGAACTCGGGCCAGTAACTGGCAACCGTGGCGTCGTAGTCGAGCTGACCACGGTCGTGCAGCATCAGAAGACAGGTCGCCGCAAGCCCCTTTGTGGCACTGAACATCACGCCAAGCGTGTCCGCTTTCCACGGCTCGCCGGTCTCTTTGTCGGCGACGCCACCCCACAGGTCAACAACGCGCTCACCCTCTAGGTAGACGCACAGCGACGCCCCAACTTCGCCACGCTTGCGAAAGTTGTACTCAAACGCGTCGCGCACCGCAGCAAACTGTGGGCGAACAGAACCAGACACCAGGGAAGAAGCGCTCATGCCGCATCACCTACCACGCCGCTCCCTCACACGGTGCCTTTGGGTTACCGTGCGCGCATGAAAGCACGCTCAAATACGGTCTCGTTCGGCTTGTTCGCCGCGGTCTCACTGCTGATCGCGGTGGTGGTCTTCCTCATGGCTGGTGGGTTCTTCTCCCGCTGGGACGGCGTTGTCACCAATGTCGCCTCGCCCATTGATGGCTCGCGAACATCAGTGTGGGTCTACGAAGAGGGGGACATGCGCAAGCTCACCCTCCCGACCTCCGCGGTGCGTGGCCACGGGTTCACCTTGAACGCACGCGGATATCCACCCGCACCTCTACCAGACGACCTGCCCGTCACTCGCAAGAGCCGCTTCTCGCTGAACTTCATCATGACCGACCCCGAACGGTCGGCTCAGATCTACCCAACCACGTCCAGCTCAGCCCTGGCCATCGCGGTTATCGCCTTCTTCCTACTGTTATTCGGCAGGAACATGGTGGTGTCTGGCTCGCCTTTCAACATCGAGCCCCGTAAGCTAGAGCTGCCTAAGCAACAGACCCCCATGGGTCAGGTGGCACCGCAGAAGAAGGCACGCTCGAAGAAGGGCCCTCCTCCGCCCAATAAGCGGCGGCGGCGGTAGGTAAACATGTCCGGTATCGGCGGAATTTTTCACCTACGCGGGCGCAAGCCTAGCAAGCCAGCCATTCAGACAATGGCCACACTGCACCAGGCCGAAGACCAGCTGTTCAACGGCGGCGTTGGTCTCGTTGGCAACTGTGTGTACAACAATGACGTGCTGGTCGTCCTAGACGGTTGGATCGACGACCTCGACGACCTCGTCAGACGTGCGGGTCACACCACCGGCGTCGACAGCGCTTCGCACGCCGTCGCAATCGCCTATCGCAAGTGGGGAATCGGCCTGTTCGACCGGCTCGATGGCGAGTTCTCGGTGGCGATCTGGGAGCCCGAACCGCGTCGGCTCATCTTGGCACGAGACCGCATGGGAACGCGTCCGCTGTTCTGGACGCGCACAGACAACGCCTTCGCCTTCGCGACATCGCTCCCAGCACTGCTGGAGCTTCCCTGGGTCGACCGGGTCATCGCTCGCGAAAACCTGTCGGAGTACCTGTCATTCGGCACTGTGCACGCCCCCAGAACCTTGGTTCAAGACGTCTACCAAGTCGAGCCCTCGCACTGGTTGCGCATTGACGCGGACGAGCTCACGAGCCGTCGCTGGTGGCGTCCTCACTATGCCGCAGTAGGCACGCGGAATCCTCGTCCATCAGAGGTTGTTCCTGCTCTACAAGAAGCTGTCCAGCGTGCTGTTGCCCGACGCATGCGACCTGGACTTCGACCCGCTCTGTACCTATCCGGGGGTCTTGGTTCCACGGCGATCGCCGCAGCAGCGCGAACAATGGGACGCAACCTGCCGTCCTTCACCGTCACCTTATCTGACGACCCCCATCCAGAGTCCCCTTTCGCCGGCCGGATTGCAAAGCTACTGCACCTGGACCACCGCGAGACCGTGGTGGAGACGCGTGATGTCGCGAAGGCGTTCGACAAGTCCGCAATGGCCATGGGCCAGCCCCTCGGTGCCGCGTCAGCCATCCTGCTCCAGCTGCTCGCGGACGCTGCAGGGACTCGGGCAGATGTCGTCTTCTCCGGAGACGGCAGCGAGGAGTTGTTCGGTGGACGCATGCTCGACGGTCTGTCGCGCTCCATCAGTGCCGCCAACGTCTACTCCCAGGTTCCCAGCGGTATCCGTCGCCTGCTTCACAGCACCCTGGACAAGTCAGAACGCGGACAGCGCATGCAGTCCGACCCAAGCGCATGGGGTCTAGAGCAAGAACTCGGCGGAACCAACCTCTTCGGAGTTCATGAGCGCCGCGCGCTCTTCGCCGACAAGAGCTTGGCCCGGGACGACATCCGCACCACCGTGCTCGCACCGTTTTATACGGACAATCCCACCGACCCCATCAACGCCATTCTCCATGCGTGGCTGCGCAGTCGTCTGATGGAGGGGGCCTTGGTGCGAACCGGACGTACAACCGCTGCATCGGGCCTAGACGCGCGCTACCCGCTGCTCGACCGAGAAGTTGTCAGCCTGGCAACAGCCCTTCCCGGAAAGGCCAAGATTGCTCGTGGACCCGCATCTCTGCATACCCGCTGGCCACTTCGGTCCATTCTTACCGGCGTGCTTCCGCCTCCTCTGCTCAACCGACCCAAGCGCAGCCTGCCGCTGCTTCATGGGTGGCTGAGCGGTGCTGGGCGCCTGTTCACAGAGGAGCGCCTGGTGGAGGTCTCCGAGGCGAGCCACCAGATGTTCGAGCGTCGAGCGCTCATGTCACTGCGCAGACGGGTCGGCCAAGAACCCGGTGCAGCACGGCGTTTGTGGGCACTGTTCTTCTTGCAGCGCTGGATCGACGCGAATCGCATGCGGTGACTGGTTAAGCTCGGCTCCCACACCGGAGCTTGCGTGAGCTATCTCGCCATCGCCCGAAAGTACCGCCCTGGTACATTCGACGAAATCGTAGGTCAAGAGCACGTTACCCGCACATTGCGCAATGCAATTGCTCGGGGACGCGTACACCACGCCTTCCTATTCACCGGCGCTCGCGGGGTTGGAAAGACCACTGCCGCGCGTGCACTGGCCAAATCACTGAACTGTGAGCGCGGACCCACCGCTGAGCCGTGCGGCGAGTGTGTGTCGTGTGTCGAAATTGCCGCGGGTCGCAACCCGGACCTCATTGAGATCGATGGCGCTTCGAACAACTCCGTCGACGACATCCGGGACCTGTGCGACAACGTGCAGTACGCGCCGCAGCGCGGTGGCTCGAAGATCTACCTCATCGATGAAGTCCACATGCTCTCAAAGGGCGCCTTCAATGCGCTACTGAAGACACTTGAGGAACCCCCACCTCACGTGGTGTTCATCTTTGCCACGACAGAGCCCAACAAGATTCCGGACACCATCCTGTCGCGGGTCCAGCGCTTCGACTTCAAGCGCATCCCCGAACAAGGGGTCATCAAGCGCCTCGCACGTATTGCTGAGTCCGAAGGTAGCGGCATCTCTGAGCACGGACTGCGGCTCATTGCCCGGTCTGGCGAAGGCTCTATGCGCGACTCCGAGTCGCTGCTGGACCAGGTCATCAGCTTTGCCGGCGTGGATGTGTCGGACCAAGAAGTCGCAGACATCCTTGGCCTTGTAGACCGGCGACTCCTGCACGACATGCTCGCTGGGCTTGTCTCTGGAGATGCTGGCAAGTGCCTAGACGTCGTCGCCACCGTCTACGAGTACGGCTACGACCTCGGCCAGTTCACCTCCGAGCTGCTGGAAGTGGTTCGCAACGCCACCTTCCTGCGCTTGTCGCCTGCCTCTCATCAGCACATCGACCTGCCCGCTGAAGAAGCTGTGGTCCTCGAAGAAATCGTCAAAGACGTCAACCCAGAAGTGCTGACCCGCGTGTTCTCGGCACTCATGGCAGTCATTGATGACCTGGCCCGCGCTGGCCGCCCGAGGCTTGTCCTCGAGATGGCGGTCGCCCGACTGGCCACCATCCGCCCGGTTCAACCCGTAGGTGCCCTGGTGGAGCGCCTTCAGACCATCCAGCGCGACCTTCGCGTAGCGGGTCATATTGGCCCCACAGCAGGTCTACGTGGCGGCGCATCTCGTCAGAGCTGGTCGGACGCTGCGGTGATTAGCGAAGCGGCGAAGGTTGCTGCGCCAGCGGCTGGGAGCGCTCCGATGATGCGGGCGTCTCTACCCAAAAAGCCGTGGGCCTTCATCGCCGCTGAGCTGCACCCCAACACCGCATGGATGAAGGAGGCAGAGACACGGCGCGCCGGGGACGTACTGGTTCTGTCCATGTCCAATGCCAAGCTTCAGGCGGACATTCGCAGACTGGCACAGACGGAAGAGTTCCAAGACGTCTTCCGACGTGCATACGGCCCGAAGACCACGCTGGAGGTCACTCTGACCCCGCGCATCAAAGATCCCGAAGAAGCTGCATTGCGCAAGTCTGCACTTGAAAACCCGCAGCTTCGAACCATTATCGACACCCTTGGCGCACGCGTCATCAAGGTACGTCCCACCGAAACTGGAGAAGACTCATGAACCCGTTTGACCTTGGCAATATGGGCGGCCTGCTCGGCGGCCTGCAACAACGTATGGCCGATATGAAGGAAAAGGCGTCCAATACGACTGTCGAAGGCGTCGCTGGCGGCGGACTCGTCAAGGTCAGCGTGACCTGCGACTACCATGTGGCCGGCGTCACCATCAGCCCAGATGCCATGGACGACCGTGAGATGCTCGAAGACCTCGTACGCGCCGCGCTCGCTGAAGCCCTTCGCCAAGCCCGCGACGAGACCAGCAAGGGCATGAAGGACATGGCCGGCGGTCTGCCCATTCCTCCCGGTCTGATTCCCGGACTGTGAGACAGCCCGACCCCATTCGCAAGGCCGTCCAGCAGCTCTCCCGGTTCCCTGGAATTGGTGAGAAGAGTGCTACGCGCCTGGTCTATTGGTTGCTGCGTGCACCCGAAGGCACCGCCCAAGAGATGGGTGCGGCCCTCGAAGAGCTTGCAGCGAGCGTCAAGGAATGCAGCAACTGCTGCAATCTCACCGCCAGCGACCCGTGTCGCTTTTGTGCAGACACCAAGCGCTTTGACGACACCATCTGTGTGGTGGAGTCTCCGCAAGACCTGCTCGCCTTCGAACGGGCTGCTGAGTACCGCGGCCGATTCCACGTGCTTCATGGCTCATTGTCACCGCTAGATGGCATTGGTCCAGACGCCCTACGCATTCGGCGCTTGCTGGAGCGACTGCGCGATGGCACCGTCAAAGAGGTCATCGTTGCCACCGACCCAGACGTTGAAGGAGACGCTACAGCCTTGTATTTGGCACGCCTTCTCGACGGACTCGGTGTTGTCGTGAGCCGCCTCGCCCACGGCATCTCCGTGGGTACTGAGATTGAGTATGCAGACGCCGTGAGCCTGTCCCGGGCTCTTGAAAACCGGAGATCTCTGTGATTTCAGTGACAGTGAACGGAGAGGCGCGCGAGGTTGCCCAGGGCATGACTCTCGACACCCTCGTGAGCGAGCTCGGACTGCCCGCAGACGGTATCGCGACCGCCATCAACCGAGATGTCGTCCCTCGAAGCACCTATGCCCAGACCGTGCTCACGGACGGCATGGTCATCGAAATCATCCGCGCTGTTGGTGGTGGGTGATGGCGACTGAAATCTTCCGTGACCACCACCTGCTCGTTGTCGACAAGCCAGCCGGCATCGCCACTCAAGCCGACAAGAACGGCCAGCCGGGCTTGTACGACGCACTCCGTGCAGACGACCCAACCCTCGCACTGCACCATCGCCTCGACCGTCCCGCATCTGGCCTGGTCGTGTTCGGCCGCAGTGGCCTCGCCAACAAGTCGCTGGCTGACGGGTTCCGCACCCACAGCATCCAGCGAACCTACGTGGCCATCTTGGTCGGAGACGCTGTCAGCGGCACGTGGGACGCTCCCATCGACGGCAAGAGCGCACGCAGCGACGTCACCGTCCTACACAGCGCAAACGGCTTCACCGCGGTGTCCATGTCGCTACACACCGGACGCACGCATCAGCTCCGGCGCCACGCAGCCATGAACGGCACACCGATAGCCGGCGACCGACGCTACGGCGGAAGCGCTTCACGCGCATGGGGCCGACTCGCACTACACGCAGCCACGCTCAGTCTCAAGCACCCCGAGACAAGAGCCAAGCACACGTTCGAGTCGCCGCTGCCCGAGGACTTGGCGGCGTTGTGGGCGCTGGCTCACTAGGCCGACCGCACCAACACAAGTCCCCATATCGGCAGTGAGCCGTAGGTCTCACTCAACAAAGCCGACGAGAGTTGACCGGATAAACAACGCCTGCCCCATCTATGAGGCAACGTCGGCAACACCGTCCATGCACCTGTGAGCTATGCTTCGCAGCACGGAGGAAGGGGCTTGAAGGGACAGACGCTGGCAGACGGTCGATACGTCCTAGGCTCACCACTCGGAAGCGGAGGAATGGCCACGGTCTACCAGGCCACGGACACCCGCTTGCATGTGGAGCGGGCGGTGAAGATTCTGTCTCCCGAACTGGCTCGCTCGGCAAAATTGATGGAGCGATTCGAGCGAGAAGCACGGGTTATGGCCAAGCTTGAGCATCCCAACATTGTGCCAGTGCACGATGTTGGGCGTGACGGCGCCACCGTCTACCTGGTCATGTCGTTGTTCCAAGCCGGCTCGCTGGATGACCACCTGCTGAATGTCGGTCCACTGCCTCCGCATGACGCGGTCAAGGCAACCCACGGCGTCGTCCTCGCGCTCAAGGCAGCTCACGCAAGCGGCATCATCCACCGCGACGTCAAGGCGCAGAACGTACTCATCGACTCCCACGGCAACCCACGGCTGTGCGACTTTGGAATCGCTCACGTCTCAACCGACCGCAGGCTCACTGGCACAGGTGCACAGCTCGGCACGTGGGCCTTCATGGCGCCTGAACAACGTGCAGGTCAGTCCATTGACGAGCGCGTCGATGTCTATGCGGTGGGTGCCATGTTGCTCATGCTCGTCACCGGTGAGATTCCTAATGATCTGCACGCCACTGACGCACATGATGGCCAGTTCAAGGGCGTACCCGACGCACTACGCGCGGTCATTGTACGTGCGACCCGCTTTCACCCACGGGACCGGCATGACGGCGCCACCGAGCTGCTGGCAGACCTGGATACCCTACTTGCGACGCTGCCCGACACCCCACCAATGCGCCTCGGTCGTACGCTAGCCGTCGACAATCGAACGCCCACCAACGACACGCTGGTCGGGTGGGATCAAGACCACACCTCGGCTCATGACTCCATCTCCCATGAATTGGTGACACAGCAGCCTGCCCCTGATTCACCGCCAACGCTCGCCGGCCGTGAAGACCTCCAGCGCCTCACCACAACATCCGGCTGGATGGCACGGGGCATGGGTGCTTTGGTGATCGGATTTCTGACCCTGACGCTACTCGTCATCGGCGGCTCTTTCGCAGGATGGGCTGCCTGGTCTTCGATGGCGGACAGCACCGCCACCGCGTCCGAGAGCGAAGGGCCAGACCTCTCAATCGCGGAACCTGAACCTGGCCTTCCCACGCCCGAACCCATCGCTATTCCCACGCCCGAACCCATCGCTATTCCCACGCCAGATACGCGGCCGGAGCCTGCCGCACAGCCACGGCCACAGCCCGTTGTAGAGCCACAGCCCATCGCGCAACCACAGCCCACCGAGCAAGTGCTCGCGACGCCGTCTCCAGACCCCGCCCCGACCGACACACCTCCAATCGTGTTGGAGCAACCGCCCGAGCCACAACCCCAAGTTGACGTACCCGTGGCGCTGCCCGGTTACGGCGTCACCATTACGTCCATCCCCTGGTCAACGGTGACTATCGATGGGACTTCCAAGGGAACCACACTGTGGACAGACGAACTACCCTCTGGCCAGTACACCGTACGGCTACAAGCCGCAGACTACCCCGACTTAATTCGCGTTGTCACAGTAGCCGATGGACCTTTGGCCTTCTGCTGGGACTTCTCGGAACAGGCGGTCTGCGCTCGGTAGCGGCCACACCACTCGTCTATGAAGGTACGCCTCCAGACTCACTTCCAGAGGGAGCCGAGCTGGTCTCGTTCGACGAACTCCGCCAAGCGCCCCCCGCCCTTCGGTCTGGACTTCCCGTCGAGGCATGTGGGAGCGAGGCGTCCACCGACACCACCGACATCCAGAGCGCATTGCTGTACGCCGAGCTGGACCGCGCAGAGACACTCGCAAGCGATGCGATGGCCTGGGCACCCTGCGCCGAACTCTCGGCTCCAGAGCTGTCCGACCTGGTCCGCATCTGGGGAATCGTCGCCGTCCATCAAGACGGACCGGGGGCTGAACGCTTCGCCATCGGCCGAGGCATGTTTCCCGAAATGGCCTGGGACGACCGATTCGCCCCCCGGTACCGAGAGGCATTCGACGCCTATGAGCCAGCCTTCAAACAGACACAGCTCACCGTCTTCCCACCCGGTGACTTGCTGTTCGACGGCAGTACGCCGAACAGCACAACGGTAACGACCGGGCGCCACGCCGTAGCACTCGGGTCCAACGGTGCTTGGGTGGCCCTCTTAGATGCCGCAGATACCTTGGTGATTCCTCAAGCCTACCCAGACGATGCCCTGTCTTGGATGGCCGACGAGACCCTGCGTCCCGCGCTGACAGAGCTTCTGGCCGTCACACTGGGCGAAGGCGAACGCGCCATGGTGCAACACGACGGCACCGTATGGATGGGAACAACCGGACGGGTCGATTGGCAAGTAGTTTCCTCACAAATCCGCCCACCCATGCCTTCTGATCCGATCGTCAAGCGGTCACCAACCGGACCCATCATGGCCATCTCGGGAGGGCTACTCACCGTAGTCGGCATTGGGCTTGCCGCAGGAGGCTACGCGATGGCCGCATCAAACGCCGAACCGAACTTGCCCACCACCGGCGCTGTCCGGGATGATCGCTACGCCACCGGAAAGACGCTGTCCCAAGCCGGGCTAGGCATTGGCATCGCTGGAGGTGTCTTGACCGGCACCGGCATCGCCTTCACGGTTGGAGGTGCACGATGAGACTGTGGCTCCTCCTTCTGGCTGCATGCCCGCTTCCCGAGTTCATCCCCGACGACACCGACGGGGACACGGTGGTTGATGTCGACACCGACACCGATACCGATACCGATACCGACGTCGACACCGATACAGATGCGGACACCGACGTTGACGACGACAGTGATGGTAGCCCGTCGCTCGAAGACTGTGACGACAATGACAACCGTCGTTTCCCCGGCAACATCGAGGTTTGCAACAACGGTGTTGACGAAGACTGTAGCAATACCGACTGCATCACAGGGCAAGTGTCACAGTACGAGGAGTCCCGCTTCCCGGGCCGCGCACCTGTCTCCGCTATCGGTAGTGTGGATTTTGAGGCCGGGACGTATGCGTTCGGATTGGGCAATTCCGCGCTACAAACGTCGTGGGAACTGCACGACGGCCTCAACCTTGTGTTCAGAGGTTCCAAGCCGCTGGGGGGAGGGGCAATCCATGTCTTGAGCGTTCCGACCTTAGTAGGCATCGGGGCCAACTGGGTGGTCTACCGTCCCCAAGGCGAGTTCCTCGACCTGTACCATGTGATGCAGGGAACGGAAGAATTGGACCGACGCATTCTGAGCCAACAGATGGGGTTCCCCGCCGTGAACGGCGACTTGAGTTCGATCGTGCCAATGCCAGGCCAAGAGGCTTTCGCGGCACTCGTCCGCTTCACCGGAGGGGGGGGCGCGGTCTCTTTCATCACCGCCAGCAATGTCAACAACCGCACCTACACACCGGCAAATGGCACGACCATCACAGTGCTAGAGGAAGGGTACGGTTCACCTGCGGACATCGCCGAACTCGACCTAGACGTCGCACACTCAACAGCCGCCATTGCCCATGCAGGCGACGTCGCATTCGACCCAGCCGGTGTGCTCATCGTCGACACCTCGGCCTCATTCACGGCCGACGACGCTAGCAGTCGTGTCCTCGGAACAATCACCTTGGACGCCACCACAATGGACACCAACGGCACCATTGTTGGACCGGTGTTGCACGCAGCACAGCTCGACGGTGTGGGATCCAATGACCTCGTCGTAGGCGTCCCCACAACGGGTTGCGTCTACATCTTCAGCGATGACATGCTGCAGACGTCTCGCCCGATCTCAAGCGCCTGGCACACCTACTGCCTGGACCCCGCTTCGCGTCTCGGATGGGCCATCACAAGCATCGACGACCGCGACGGAGACGGGCTCCAGGAGCTAGTCATCACCGCTCCAGGCAGCACCACAGTCGCCGACGGCGCCATACACGTTCTGTACACAGGCCGACTGAACACCCCAGTGAGCGCCGAGCACCCTGCAGACGTCGTCCTGACGCTAGCCAGCAACGGCGACCCAGGCCTAGGCACAAGCATCGCCCCCTACCCAGCCGGCTCATCGACACCCGACTTCATCGTCACGACCGACTTCGGTCTCAACAACGTCTTGACCACCTTCGCAATTGACCTGGGGCCGTAGCAAAGCCCAAGGCGTGAAGCGCCAAAGCGAAGCGCAAAGCTAGCGAAGCGCTGTTCAAAGCATGCGAAGCCAGGCCGCAGGCCCAAGCGAAGCGTAGGCCAGGCCGCAGGCCAAAGAGAAGCGTAGGCCAGGCCGCAGGCCAAAGCGAGCGCAGGCCGGACCGTAGGCCAAAGCGAAGCACAAAGGCCGAAGGCCAGCGCGAAGCGCAAAAGGCGCCACGAAGAGAGCGCGTGTCAGGGTGCGTTCAGAACGCCGGCACCAGCGCCGACGCGTAGCTCGCTACGCTAGAAGCGCAGGGCCAAGTTCTGGGCGTACACTGGCACGCGCGGATTGGAGGAGAGAGCCGGGCGATCACTGGCCCCGTGAAGAACGGCTACCGTTGCTTCCTTTCGGACCTGGCGGGGTTCACCGGACACAGTCCAGTGGACCCGACTCTCACCTCCAACCCGCGAAATCGCGATGCTGGAGACCATATTAAGTGACGACGATGACAGTCAGTTCGTGGCGGAGGGACAGGGATTCGAACCCTGGGTAAGTTGCCCTACACATGAATTCCAATCATGCGCCTTCGTCCACTCGGCCACCCCTCCTTATTCACGAACTGACTGTCTTCAATGATGGCGGAGGAGGAGGGATTCGAACCCTCGTTGAGGTTGCCCCCAAACTGGATTTCGAATCCAGCGCCTTCAACCACTCGGCCACCCCTCCTCTCAATCATCGTCGACGTAGAGCCCGAAAGAAGGCCTGAAGACGTTCACGCGATTCATCTTCCAACACGCCAGACACCACCGGAAACCGGTGATTTAGTCCAGCGAAGGACGACAGATCGGCGAGCGTTCCTAGGAACCCTCCCTTGGGATCAGTGCAACCGTACACACACCCGGCAATGCGGGAGTTGACCATCAAACCCGCACACATGGCGCAGGGTTCTAAGGTCACGTAAACAGTACAGCCTTCTAGACGCCAAGACCCTAAGATCTCTGCCGCCTTCTGCATGGCCAGAAACTCAGCATGGGCTGCTGGGTCTTGATCACGCTCTCGAAGGTTGTGCCCCACTGCAATGATCTCATCTTCGAAGACCACGACCGCACCGACAGGAACTTCCCCAATCGCTGCAGCGTTGTCCGCGAGAGTCAATGCATGGCGCATGTACTGCTCGTGTACAGTCAAATTCATCACTTGGTCAAAGAGCATTCAGAGAACAACGTCCCTAAGCGACGCGCCTTCTATGGAACCTGTGCCCTGATGTCAACACTCAACGGCAACCTACAGTTCGCTGTACACTGTTCGTACAAATGGATCGACATCCCTTCACGGAATCCCAACCGCTGTTGCGGGGTCCATACATGCCAGACTTTGGAGCTACTTGATGCGCACCCTTTTCACCGCCCTAGCGTTAGCCTTGTCCGTTCCGGCGCTCGCCGGCACCATTGACTTGACCACGGCAGACGGCGTCCAAATTGGAGCCACAACGTACGGAAGCGGCGACAACGGTGTCGTCCTCATTCACGGAAACGGCCGAGACGCAGAAGATTGGTCCCACTTCGGCGAGCGACTCGCCACCCGCGGATTTCATGTTGTTGCCGTCGACCTTCGGGGTCACGGCCACTCTGCAGCGGCGGCTGAGCTGACTGCGGCGACTTACCCGCTGATGGTTGCAGATGTTGACGCCGCAACGGCATGGCTACGCGCAAATGGCGCTGCGAAAGTCCATTTGGTCGGAGCAGAGTTCGGTGCAAACCTCGCGGTGATCTCAGCGGCCGCTGATACCGAAATTAATGACATCGCCCTGCTCTCAGCGGGCATGAACTTGCAAGGCGTCGCAAGCCCGACCGCCATGGAGACCTACGGCGCCCGCCCCGCACTGGTGATCGCCAGCGCCGGAGACAGCTACAGCGCCCGCTCGGCCACCGTGTTGGAAGGCAAGGCCGCTGGACCCGTGTACGTCGAGATCTTGGACGGTGAAGCCAAGGGTGTGCGCATGCTCACTCGTGACCCACAGCTCGAAGGAAAGCTCATTGCTTGGCTCAACGGCACCTACGATCTCGATGGTCGCCGGGGTGGTCGCACGGTCACAACGGAAGCCGGAGAAGACGTTGAGACAAGCGGCGTTCGTTTCGGCGATCAGTAGTCCGTCGTCATCGGTTGCCAGAGCGGACGCTGACGTCTACTAGGCACCCATGAACTCCATGAAGCCACCTGCCCTCGTCATCGCCCTTGCAGAGGGCGTCAAGGCCCTTGGAGGTACTGCGTACGCCGTCGGCGGCGTGGTGCGCGACCATCTGCTGAATCGGCCCATCTACGATTGGGACATTGAGGTTCACGAGGTCCCCGAAGTGGAGCTCGTCTCCCTGCTCCGGCGACTCGGCCATGTAGACGCCGTGGGTAAGGCATTCGCCGTCTTCAAGCTCACCAAACGAGGACTCACCCTCGACGTGTCCTTGCCACGCCAAGATTCCAATGCCGGCCCCGGACACAAGGGAATTGACGTTGTCGGCGACCCGTTTCTCGGGATTCGCGAAGCGAGCCGTCGACGGGATCTGACTCTCAACGCCATCCTCTGCGACCTGCTGACAGGCGAGCTGCTCGACCCGTTCGGAGGCGTTGACGATCTCAACAACGGCATCCTACGCGCCGTTGATGAGCAGACATTCCTAGAAGATCCACTGCGTTCCTTGCGCGTGGTCCAGTTTGCCGCACGGCTCAATGCCGCACCGACCCCCGACCTCATTGTCCTGTGCCAGCGCGCCACTGTCGACGAGCTGCCTGCCGAGCGCATCCGAGGAGAGTGGTTCAAGCTGCTGCTCGCGGATCACCCCAGCGTGGGCCTGGACGTCGCAAGACGGGCCAACCTCCTCGACCGCGTCTTCCCGGGCACCGCCACCGATTCCGGCACAACCCTCGACCGCATGGTCCCGACCCGTGACGCGGAACCTCACCCAGGGCGCAAGCTGGCCCTAATGCTCACGGGGTGGCTGGCCACGGCAACAGACCCCGAGGCCATGCTCGACGTCCTGTTCATCCACAAGTGGCAGGGCTACCGCTTGCGAGAAGCGGTCCTGAAGGCCGTTGACGCCCTACACAAGCCCTCGGCCAGTGACAGCGACCTACGGCGACTGGCAACCCTTGCAGAGCCCTTCCTGACCCTCTCCGTAGCTCATGCGCAAGGCACCGAGCCTGGCACGCATCCGGCGCTGGCACGGGCCACCGAGCTCGGCCTTCGCTACGACGCAGAAACGCCGCTGCTTCAAGGCCGGGACCTGTTCGCACTGGGCGCCAAGCCCGGTCCGCACATGGGCACCCTTCTCACGGTTGTCTACGACGCTCAGATCGATGGCAGCGTGCGCACCCGTGACCAAGCGCTCACGCTCGCCCAAGCTCACCTCACCGCGTAGCCTGACCGGCCCCGAAACGACAAGAGGCCCACCCTGTAGGGGTGAGCCTCTTGTGTCTAGCCCAACAAATCGGGCGAAACACAGTCTGTTAGAACTGGCCGCCGCGAGGAGTATCCCGTGGGTCACCACAGAAACACGGCTCGTTGTCGCAGTCCTTCTCGTCCGCTTCGAGTTCGCACAACTGGTCCAGGCGGTCGCCGTTGCAGTAGGCCTGCTCGAACGCAATCGCGCCAGTGACCGTTGGAACTTCGCTGGAACCGAACCATGGGCCCGGACCGTTCGCGACTTCCCAGTCAATGGCTTCGCCAGGAACCACGCACTCGTAGTCAGCGGTATCTTCGTCGATGCTAAGTGCAGTCCGAAGTCCACGACACGAGCCGTCAGCGAGCAGCAGACCGTAGCCAAGACGGTCATCGTCAAGTGGCGTACTCCATGCCGACATCTTCACGACGTACGACACACCCGGCTGGGTGTTGGAGATGGTGCACGACTCAACCGAGCCGCGACCCGAGTGACCGTTGGCAGATGCGATCTGGCTCGGGATGACACACTCGTTCAGCTCGATCTCAATCGGGTTGCCGAGAGAGTCTTCGTAACGAATCGCGAAGTCGCCAATCGTCTCACCAGGGGAGCCGTTGTAGTAGATGGCAAGCCCAACTTCGATGTCTAGGTCACCGTCGTCGTTCAAGTTGTCCGGGTAGGCCCAACGGTTGACGCGACCACGGGCAGCGACCGACTGGTTCCATGTGAGGAACTCAGGGTCAACCCAGACACAGACGTCGCCGCCGGTGCCGGTAAACGTGTAGGTCACGCCCGATTCCGTTGCGTCGCCAGTCGCCGCGACCTGTCCGTAGACAGAGGCTGCAGCAGCATCTTCCGCTGAATCAACGGTAGCGACTTCGATCTCGCCCAGGTCAATGACCGGGTCGATTTCGTCTGGAAGTTCCGGGAACAGGAAGTCACCCGAGTAGTCGCATGCGACCACTGTGAGTAGACCAGCGACAATGCCGCCCAACTGCATCATGTTCTTAAATGAGTACATTTAGAGGCCCTCCACCTTGTAGCCAATCTCAATCTCGGCAATGTCTTCAATCGACTCGTACTGAAAGCCTGCTTGTGAGACCCAGTCGCCTTCCTGAATGTAGTCCGACGGACGATTCAGGAGGTCACGGTACTGCCGGCCACCGTCAACGTTGATGTTGTACTCGGTATCCGTGAAGCCCAGATTGGACTGGCAAGTCTCGAATCCGTAGACCTCATCCGACGGCGAGTCCATCCAACCCCAGAGGGTGAATCCTTCACCATCTTCGAAGTCTTCAAAGTACTCTTGCTGCCAGATTACGAACTCGGCTTCCCACTGACCATCTGTGCGCTGCACAAAGTCGAGGTCGCCAGAGTCGATGACATCATCGCCGTTGCGGTCTTCGGATGCGATGAGACGGACTTCGTCATCTGAAGAGGCTTCGAGAATATCGAAACACACCTGGCGAAGGTACTCGCCCGACGTGACGGTATCGCCAAAAGCATCTTCGATGGGCTGGCCCACTTGAGCCTGCCAGTCGATGATTTCGTCGTAGTTGACGTAGCGTCCACTGGCCACTCGGCAGTTCAGCTCTTGAAGACACGCAAACCGGATGTCACCAATCGTGGTGCCACCGTACGGGAAGGTGTCACCCGGGAGTCCGTCTTGGAAGCTCGGTCCAATGACAGGATGGGTGTACTGGAAGATGGAGTCGGAGACGCCCGGGTATAGACCGAGCACAACCGGACCGATGAGTCGGACGTCAGTGACCGTGTCTTCGATACCATCGACAACGATGGTTCGGGTGCCAGCACTTTCAGGAAGTACGACGGTGCCGAGGAGGTTCTCGATGGGGAGGTTCTCATCGAAAGAGCAACCGGCGAGGACAAGGCCTGAAGCCATTAGTAGTGAAAATCGCATGGTGTGCATTCCTTAGAAGCCGTAGCGGAGGCCGAACTGCAAGCGCAGTGGAGCCTGACGAGCGACTGTAAACAGACGGTTCTCGGTGTAGAACAGTGACGAGAGGCTGTCGGGCGCGCGGTTGTTGAACAAGTTGCGTGCTTCGAAGTCCAGAGTCAGCTTGCCCTTGCGGACATCGATTTCCTGCTGGAACTTAATCGAGAACTGCCACTGACCTGGGAAGCGGAAGTACTGGCCACGCGGACGAATGCGCAGGCTGTAGCTCTGGTTCTCTTCCGAGTAGTAGAAGCGCTCAAGAGGCTGGCCACTGTAGTAAGTGAAGCTGAAGCCAACAATCTGGGTCCACGGGTCAGTCGGGAGCTTCCACGAACCGAACGCCTTCACAGCGTGGTTGAGGTCGGTGTTGAGCTGACCGTAGTTGAACTGAGTCTGCGGGTCATTGGCGAACGAGCCACTGGTCGCGAAGGGCGAGGAGCCAATCGACTGCGTGTAGGTGTACACGAGCTGACCGAACCAGCGCTTGCTGTTGATCTTGCGAATCTCGAAGTCGGCCTGGAAGTAGTCGCGTGTTGCGAGCTGCGGCGTACGGAGACGCTGCACATTCAGGAAGGGGTTCGAGTTGCGTGAACCGATGACTGCAGAGCCGTCTTCGTCGTAGATGACGTTGGTCTCGTCCGACTCGAAGAGGTTGCGAGTGAACTTACCGGCCAAGGTAGCGCCGACTGCGACGTCTTCCACAACTTCCTGCTGGAGGATGAGGAGGACTTCGTCAACGCGTGGCAGGCGAACGGTGTCATGCGAGATGTTCGGGTTGGCGCGAGGACCAACGTCGTACACTTCAGAAGGACCGTTCAAGAAGCCGGCGTTGCCAGTACGGCCACCGAAGAACTCACCGAGGAACAACTTGGAGCCAAAGGAGCTTGCTGACGTGAAGTCAGCGACAGCCAGACGACCCGTGTCGTTGAAGCGACCGTAGCCACCAGCAATCTTGGTCTTGCCCTTTCCAAAGGGGTCCCACGCCGCGTACAAACGAGGGCCGAAGAGGTTTCCAGTCAGGACAGGCTCGCCAAGGTCGTTGCGCTGCACCGTGTTGTCGAAACGCAGGCCATACTTGATGGTCAGGTTGTCGATGGGCTTGTACGCGTCTTGGACGAAGAAGTTGAACTGGCTACCGCTTGTGCGGAACTTGATGGGTCCGGTGATTTCCAACCAGTAGTAGTTCTCGAACGTGTTCGGGTCGAAAGCGACCCGGTTGACGTCGAAGTACTGGGTGTTGCCACTGATACCGTTGATCTGGTCCCAGACAGTCTGAACGCCTTCGACGCCGAACTTGAAGTCATGAGAGCCGCCGAGCGGGTCGGTCACGCCAACGATGCTGAGCTTGGTGCTGCCCTGGTAGCGAAGGCGGTCGTCAAAGGCGAACTGACCGAGCGACACAGAGTTGAAGGCACCGGAGAAACCAACGCGGCCGGGAGTGTCCCAATCGACTTCGTCTTCCTGCTCGCCAGGCTTGCAGGGGTGGTAGCCAATGTCGAGGTTGTGAGTACACGGAACCGAGCCGACTTCAATGAAGGACTTCTGGACCACGAACTGGGTGTCGAGGTTGGCCTTGGTGGACAAGAACCACTGCCAGCGAGCCTGGGTGACGAAGCCGCCCTGGTACTGACGGCCCTGGGCTTCCGGCTTGACAAAGGGGTCACCCTGCTGGGTGTTGTCAATGGCCGAAGGGTCCATCTGGAGGAACGAGGTGAAGCGATGCTCGGCACTTGGCTGAACAGTGAACTTCGCCAGCACGTAGTGAGCGTCGTAGTCGCGAGGAACCGGAACACCGGTCAGAGCGATCAGCGAACGGTCATGCTGGTAGGAGAGGATGAACCACGCCTTGTCACGAACGATGGGGCCGGAGACGCGAGCGCTGACCTGAAGGACCTGGAAGCTGCTGTCGAAACCGGTCGGAGCGAGCTGGAAGCCGTCCGAGGTGTAGCGAGCGTCCATGCGCGGGCGAAGGTCGCCGTTCACGTAGAAGATCGAGGTGTCGAACTCGAGGTTGTTCGTTCCGGTCTGGGTGACCAGGTTGACGATACCGCCCAAGGACACGCCGTACTCAGGCTCGTAGCCGCCGAGAAGGACTTCGATCTGCTCAATGGCGTCGTAGTTGAAGTTCAGCGAGAACGTACCGGTGACGGGGTCGGTGATGTTGACACCGTCCAGCAGGTAGGTGTTCTCGTTGCTTGCGCCACCAGCAATGTTCGGGTTGCCGCCACCGCCGACAACACCAGCCGTCATGCCAACAGCGCTCTGGTAGGAGCGACCTGCAGGAATCTGGTTGAGGAAGTCACGGGTGAGGACCTGACCGCGTGTGGTGCTCGTGACGTCAACAGCCGGGGGCTTGCCGACGACTTCGATGACCATGTCACCGTCGGAGCCGTACTCCATGGCGATGGTTGGCGTCGCCTGACGACCAATCTGCACCTGGATGCCAGAGTAGTCGACGGTCGAGAAGCCGTCCTTGGTCGCAACGATGTCGTACATGCCCGGAGGCAATTGAACGAACTGAAATACGCCGCTCGCGTTGGACGTACGAGTCTGTGAACCACCGATGAGGTTCTCACCCGTAAGGACAAGTTCCACGCCTGGCACAGACAGGTCGTCGTCATCCACAACATTTCCACGAATCTCGCCCGTGGTCTGCGCGAAACTCGGCAGAGCCATAAACAGGGCTAGAAGCGTGCCAATGGCGCGCATGAATTGTGGGAGAGGGATTCTCAGGCGGTACATAAACACGCCCCCCGTCGAGTGAAAGATTGGTTTTGAACTGGCAAATACGTAGGGAACCACAAAATGCGACAGCTCTCTGGAAGACACCAGAGATACTGGACTAGAGGCCGTTGGTCAACAACCGCACGCATCCTTTGCAAGCCATGAGGTGGCTAAGGCGGCGGGTTCGTTAACCCAAAGTCTCGCGCAATCCCGTGGCGTCCTCCAAAGTCACCGGGTGTCACCGGTACGATGACAAACTGACGTCTTGGTTTCGGAATGTCTATGGCTGCGATCTGAAGGTCGTTGGCGCACACCTTGCGCGGGTTAGGCGGCGCACATGACCGAACGCTCCGTCTCTTGCCTGTTTGCCACTGCCTTAGCCCTGGCGGCCTGTCGTCCAGATCTGCCTCCAGAGAAGGTGCCCTCGGCGCAGGCGTCAGCCATTGCACTGACGTCCGCCGTTCCGATGGTCGAACTCGAAATTCCCGAGGATAGTCGCGGTGGAGCGCTGCCTCCGGCACGGATCACAATCGCCGATTCGTGGCAGCTCGCATCCAGCCGGGCGGGCAACGCTGTGTGGCAGGCACCGCTACCGATTCGTCTTCGGTCGCTGTTCTTTCAGAATCCACCGCCGGGGCTGGTCGTCTACGACGCCAACGGCGAGCGCGTTCCACATGGACCGGGAGAAGGCACCCGCTGGAGCTTCGACGCGACCACGATTCGTGTTCAGACCACCGATGCTGGCGCACCTACGGGCTGGAGCCTCGAGTACCCGCTGGCGGGTCTGCGAGAATCCACCCTGAACTATGGCTTCTCGGGAGCGGTGGATAAGGCGAGCTTCGTTCACACCACGATTCAAGACGGGGCAAACTCCCGAACAGGCCTTCTACTGCCAGCCCCCGGTGTCGTTGCCTGGGACGTGACCGTGCCCAAAGCCGGCGAGCTCCGGTTCGACGCCGGTATCGTTGCACCCGAAGTCGTGGACGGAGAACCAACCGACGGCGTCGTTGTTGTTGTGGAGGTCGAGACAGCGGATGGCATTGAGCGCGCCGGGCGATTCCGACTGGATACGGACATCCAGCCCCGTCGCATCCCATTGGACCGCTGGGCAGAACAGTCCGTTCGTCTAAGGCTTCGGACGGAGCCGAGAATCTCAGCGCGCTCCGACTACGCCTTCTTTGGTGCGCCATCGCTGACGTCCAACACCAGCGACCCTCAGCGCGTGATCCTGGTGTTCATCGACACGTTGCGTCCAGACCACCTCGGTATCGGCGGCTACGAGCGTGACACCTCACCAGCCATCGACGCCTTCGCACGCGAGGCGGTGGTCTTCGACCAAGCACGTTCGGTCGCCCCGTGGACACTGCCCACAGCACGCTCAGTGACCACCGGCCGTCACCCAGAGGTCTACGACCTCAGCACCACTCTCCAGGCCCGGTTCCGCGAACAGGGTTTCGCAACGGCGATGCTCGCTGGAAACGTCTTCCTGTCGGCAAACTTCGACATGAACCGAGACTGGGACCTTCACCGAGTGACCAACTGGCCCCCTGCGAGCGAACAAGTGGACCGAGCCTTGTCGTGGCTGGACCAACAAGACGGGCGCGATTCCCTGTTGATGCTGCACTTCATGGACGCCCACCTCCCGTACGTCGAGCCGGAGAGCTACCGACACCTGTACGCAGGCGCGGCACCGGCATCGCTCGGCGAAGAGTTTCACCGGGGCCAAGTTCTGCGCGCAGCAGGGAACGACCCAACGGTTCGCCAGTACGTGATTGACCGGTATGACGGGAACATCCGATTCATCGATGACCAGCTTTCTAGGCTGTTCTCAGCGCTCAATGATGACGACATTGTGGTGCTCTTTAGCGACCACGGCGAAGAGTTCTGGGATCACGGCGGCTTTGAACACGGCCACACCTTGTACGACGAGCTGCTCCGAGTACCGCTCGTCATCCGCGCAAACGGCCACACCGGACGGGTCACAGAGCCCGTGTCGCTGATCGACATTACCCCTACCCTTCTCGACTTGGTTGGCCTGGACACAGACGGTCTGGACGGCATCAGTCTACGCCCGGCCCTACAGGACAACGCAGAGGCCCGCCTGGCGCTATTTGAGCGAGACCAGGCACTCGGCAGGCCCCTATACGGAGACATTCGCTGGGGAGTGCTTCACGGCACGCAGAAGTGGACCACCGTTGGGGACACCGAACGCCTTGTCGATATTGGTGTAGACCCTGCCGAACGACGAAATGTTCTGGTCAGCGCCCCCGCACTCGCCGCGCCCTTCGCAGGCTACCTTGGCCATGCCTTAGGCACCGTTGTGCCGGAGGTGATTCGCCTCCATGTCGCGCCCGTCGCCCGCCCGTCCAACAACGACGTTGTCGTGCGCCTGACCGTGCCCGGCGGCGTACAGAAGGTGTGGGTGGCAGAAGACCCGACCAATAAGTCACGGGCAACCATTCGTACCAACGGCGACGTCGTCACCGCCTCCTGGTCATCAGGCTACCGAGACACCCGCGAGGTGTATGTACTGCCTACCTTGCCCATCGCTGAGATCGCCGGGACACTGTCCGCAACCGCCGTCTACGGTCAGCAAGAAGACACCCCGACCAACACCTACCGACCTACCGAGTTGGGCGCACCGAAGGCCAACCTCATGGTGGGCCGCGTCGCCAACCGCAACATCCTAGTGACGACCGCGCGGGTTCCCATTCCGCTCGAAGGCGGAGTTCCACTCGATGCGACCGATCCCGAGCTTCTCTCTGCACTACAAGAGATGGGCTACGCCGTGGGTCCAGATGCCGACGACGACTCCGACTCGTCTCTACGCTAGAGGCGGGGTGTCGGCATCCGGCTGAAGGTGCTCCGGTAGCGCCTGGCGAACGGCGTGCCACGCAGCCGTGAGCGCGTCACGTGTAGAGCCAGCGGCTTCGACGGAGATGGGTGTTCCGTACGTGATTGTGTAGTCCGCAGGTGACAATGTGTCGGACCCAATTGGGAACATGACGTCCGTGCCCGAGTGAGACATGGGCACAATCTGGCAGCCAGGAACGGCCAGATAGCGGTGTACCCCCCTCAAGAAAGAGCCCATACGACCGTTACGCGTCCGGGTGCCTTCAGGGTAGATTTGAAGCACAAGACCGCGTTCCGGCAGCGACTTACCAATCTTGAGCGACTGAATCGCCTGACGCGCCAGGTCGCGCGCAGAGACGTTCACATTAGACACGGCACCCGACTGGGGAACCGGAAGCGTGGACAGGCAGGCAGCCGCAAAGCGCCTGAACAGAGCCTCGTACACCTTGGGCCCGGCGACCGTGACCAGACGGTTGGCAATGTCTTCGCGACCCATCTGCGCCAGCGCGGCATCTGTGGCTTGGGTGTCTACGTACGACAGGTGGTTGCCGATGACGACCACAGGCCCTTGGGTCAGCGCGGAATCAACGTTCTCGATGCCGTTGACAGTCACTGTCTTGAACAGAGTCCCGAGCCAGTCTCGAGACAATGGCCGCAAGAGCGGCAGAGCTTCGTACAGTTGAATTTCCGCGCCCACTGACGCGAGGTGGTCGCGAACAACAATGCCTTCGGCGTCTGTCCACGTGGCAACGCGCTCTCGGACCGCGTGGGTCGCAGCCAGACGCGCTTGCGGTTCGCTAATGTGGGTGGCGAGGAACTCCGGCAGGGCTGCAAACAGCGTGGACGGCGGGAGATTGGTGAGTTGTTCGAGAGAAAGGTCCATCAGGCAGCCGTCACGTCAGAGGGGAGTTCGATGAGGGATTGAAAGCCCTCCAGTTCTTCTTCCAACAACCGTTCAACGCCCATCTGCAGCGTCATGCGCGACGATGGGCAGCCGACGCAAGCTCCGAGTAGGCGCACATAGATGTGGCCCTCGTCAATACGCACAACCTCAATGTCGCCGCCGTCGGACTCCAGCGCGGGCCGAACCATCTCATCTACCAGCTCTTCGACCTGGGCACGGGTGAAGTGCGTGATCACATCACCATTATCATCTACGACGGGCCCGCTGGACTCGGCGACAACCGGCTCAGGAGCGCTTTCTTGCTCGCCGCGAATCCGGTCGCGTAGGCTCACCACAACGGGAAAGCGATTCTTAATGGCTCGCTTCAAACGGTCGCGCATGACGGTCCCCTAGGAGGTTGGAGCGCGTAACTCACGGCTAGTCGTTGCGCCGTGGGCCGCCCGGTGGATACCCGCATGCCTCGGAGAGACCGTCATGAGCCATCCCACCGTCCGCGTCGTCAGTGCTGAGATCCAACGTGACGGCCACTACCTGCTCACCCAGCGCCTTAGCAAGGCGGTGATGCCCGATCTGTGGGAGTTTCCAGGTGGACGCGTCCAAGTCGGCGAGACTGACGAAGCCGCGCTCGAGCGGGCTCTTGAGCGACGCATAGGGGTCTGCGCACGCGTGGGCAGTCAGGTCTTGGAAGTGACGCACAACTACGACGACTACAGCGTGGTTCTCGTGGTCTACCAATGCGACGTTGGCACTGCAGAACCCGCTGCTCTAGACGTGCAGAACACAGCATGGGTCACCCCAGAAAACTTCGGTCAGTATCCCTTCCCTGCCGCGGACGAAGCCACCGTTCGCCTGCTGATCGGCGCGCTGGACTCATGAAGGACGCCCTGATTGTCTCTGCCCTGAGCCTGATGCCTCGCAAGACGGGCGCACGGGCAATGGGAGCCATGGCTCGCCGTCCGCTGTCCAAGCTGATGACCCGCGCATTCGTGCGTGTCTACGGCGTGGACATGAGCGAAGCCGACGCCCCAGCGTCGTCGTACAACACGCTCGAAGCACTCTTCACCCGGACCCTCCGCGAAGGGGCTCGCCCCATCGATGACGCGCCTAATGCCTTGGTCTCACCGGTAGATGGTCGCTGTGCAGCGGTCGGACGGACCGAGAACGGCTGCATCGATCTGGCACCCGGACGCCAGCTCGACATTGCCAAGCTCGTTGGCCAGCCGTTCGATGCCGAGCTGGACGTAGCGGTGCTCTACCTGTCCCCAAAGGACTACCACCGGGTTCACGTCGCCCGAGAGGGTGAGCTGGTTCGCTGGCGCTACGTGCCCGGAACCCTGTGGCCGGTCTTCCCTGCCGCCGTGCGCAAGGTCGACGGGCTGTTCAGTCGCAACGAGCGCGTGGTCGTTGAGCAAGACACCACCGAAGGTCCGCTGTGGTCGGTACTTGTGGGCGCATTCGGTGTAGGACGCATCACCCTGTCCGCCTGCGACATCGTGACCAATAGCGGGCGTGACGGAACGCAAGCGAACTTGGCCCCACCCGTGAGCGTGGACCGTGGTGAGGAGCTCGGTGTGTTCCACCTCGGCTCCACGGTCGTTCTCGCCGCTCCCACAGGACGCTGGCGACTCACCGTCAAACCCGGCGACGTTGTGCGCATGGGACGAACTATCGGCACTGTCACGCCGCAACTGACTGGACCTGTCTGATGGACCTCGACCAAGCCACCCTCGTCGCACTCGACTGGACCCCCCTTCTCCACGCGCTGTCCGAGCAAGCGCGGACATCACTCGGGGCACGCGCCTGCGTGAAGATGGTGCCCATGAGCACCGTGGCGCCGATTCAGGCTGCCTTCGACGTGACCGACGAAGTCCTAGAGCTGTGGCGTGAGGGCATGGACCTTCCGATCGGTGAAGTTGCCAACATTCGTGCCGTGTTGGTGGGTGCTACCAAAGGTGAAGTGCTCGACATCACAGCGCTGCGCCAAGTGCGGGACACCGCCGAAGGGCTGGACCGGCTTCGAAGTGCGTGTGCGATGGGCATGGACGACAGGCCCTTGCTGGCCGAGATGGCGTCTGAGATCTACGTCGACCCCATGCTGCAAGACGAGCTGTTGGCCGCCTTCGACAACCTGGGGCAGCTGTCGGCACACCGCTGGCCCGAGCTGGGCGAGCTGCGTGAGGCCATCAGCGGACTGCACGCCAGCATCCGCAAGACCCTCGACAACATCCTCAAAGACGAGAGCTTCGCGGACCTGCTTCAGGACAGCTTCGTCACCCAACGGCGCGACCGATACGTGGTCCCCATCAAGGCCCACGCCAAGCGCTGGGACCTGGGCATTGTTCACGGGACGAGCGGCTCGGGGGCAACGGCATTCATTGAGCCCAACGCCGTGGTCGAGGCCAACAACCGTCTGAAGATAGCTGAAGGGCAGCTCGAAGCCCTAGAGCGGCGCATCATGGCGCAGCTCTCACGCATGGTCGCAACAGAGGCGCCCAACCTGGAGCGCGGCCTTCAAGCAGCCACAGCCATTGATGTCGTGTTCGCTCGCGCAGGTCTGGCGCGACTGCTCAACATGAACCGACCGGCGGTGACCGATGGCGGCGCGATTCGGCTGAAGAACGCGCGACATCCCGTGTTGACGCTGCGCAATGTTCCGGTTGTGCCGAACGACCTGACAGTTGGCGACGGTGCGCCGGTATTGGTGCTGTCGGGACCGAATGCCGGCGGAAAGACCGTGGCCTTGAAGACGCTCGGACTGTGCGCGTTGCTGATTCGCTGGGGCTGTTTCGTGCCTGCTGACGAAGGCAGCCGCGTGGACGTGTTTCACGACGTGCTCGCGGACATTGGCGACTCTCAGACCATCGACGAAGACCTGTCATCGTTCACAGGCCAGCTTGCTGTCCTCAACGCCATGCTGGGACGCGCCAGTGCCGGAAGCCTGCTGCTTCTCGACGAGATTGCGACGGGAACCGACCCCACGCAGGGCGCTGCTCTGGCGGCGGCAGTCGTTGAAGCGCTGTGCAACAAGGGAGCCACAGTCGTTGCGACGACCCACTACGCCCAGCTCAAGGGCCTAGCCGCAACCGACGACCGGTTCAGCATTGCAGCCGTCGAGCACGGCGGAGGACAGCCGACCTACAAGGTGGTTGCCGGCGCTACTGGCGAGTCGCACGGACTCGAGGTCGCAGGCCGTGTGGGAATGGATCCCGCCGTCCTGGCACGTGCGCGCCACCACATGGGCGACTCCGAGGCCGCATTTACCCGGGCACTCGAAGAGCTCGATGCCCAGCGAGACCGCCTGCGCACCTCCATTGAAGACCTGGACAGTCAGCGCTTGAGCTTGGCCAAGCGGGAAAAGACTCTCGCGGCTCGTGAGTCCACGGTGGCGGCGAACGCCAAGCGCCTCGAAGAGCAAGCTGCAAGTGGCTATCGCTCGCGTCTGGCCAATGCCGAAGACGCCATTGCATCTGTGGTTGCCGAGCTTCAGCGGGCACCGGGTCACGCCGCAGTTGCGAAAGCAAAGGCGACTCTCACAGCCCTCAGAGGCTTGGCGCCTCAGGCCGAGACTGCCGAACCCGAAGACATCGAGGTCGAAGTTGGCGACTTTGTGCGCCTACGCGGCAGTGCCAAGTCCGGCGAGGTGCTGGATATCCGCGGTGCCAAGCTCACCGTACGCATGGGCGGCATGACACTGCGTGTGAACCGCAATGAGGTCGAGCGGACCTCGGCCCCCGTGGCCCCCAAGAAGAAGAAGGCCAGCAAGAAGAAGGCGCAACTCAAGGACAAGGCCGAGCGCCGCGTTCCAATCGATCAGGCCCTTCGCATGCTCAACAACACCTTGGACCTTCGCGGTGAGCGGGTGGACGAAGCTCTGGAGCTCGTTGACCGCTTCCTCGATGACGCATCGCGGGCTCGCTACGATGCCGTCTTCGTGCTGCATGGCCACGGAACAGGCGCCATGAAGAAGGCCGTTCGTCAGCACCTTCGCGGCAATCCATACATCCAGACCTCATCGCCAGCCAATGCTGACCAAGGCGGAGACGCTTACACCGTCGGCATTCTCAAGTAGGAGCCTCATGGGCAGTCAGTTCGGCACGTTGTTTCGCGTGACCACCTTCGGCGAGAGCCACGGCGGAGGACTCGGGGCCATCGTCGAAGGGTGCCCTCCAGGACTCCACATCGACTGGCAGGCCGTTCAAGCCGAGCTTGAGCGACGTCGTCCAGGTCAGTCCGACCTGACCACGCAACGCAAAGAAGGCGACAAGGTCGAGGTGCTCTCCGGCATGTTCGAGGGCAAGACCCTAGGCACGTCCATTGGACTGATGATTCGCAACAAGGACGCCAAGTCCGCGTCGTACGAGCCCTTCCGGGACCGGTACCGTCCGTCCCACGCCGACTACACATACGACGCCAAGTACGGCCACCGGGCTTGGGCCGGCGGTGGACGCGCAAGCGCACGAGAGACCGCAGCACGCGTCGCAGCCGGTGCTATCGCTAGGCAAGTGCTGCAAGACCTTGGAGGGGTCGAGGTCGTCGCGTGGGTCGACCGCGTTCAGAACGAATCGAGCGTAGTGGACTCCGCAACCGTTTCGCTGGCCGACGTCGACAGCAATATCGTTCGCTGTCCAGATGCCGACGCCGCAGCTCGCATGGAGACGGTCATCCGAAAGGCCCGCAAGCAGGGCGACACCGTGGGTGGCGTGGTTCGCTGCGTGGCTCGCAATGTGCCAGCAGGACTCGGTGCGCCCGTGTTCGACAAGCTCGAAGCCGACCTGGCCAAAGCGATGTTGTCGCTCCCCGCGGCCAAAGGGTTCGAGTCGGGCTCAGGCTACGACGGCACCTACCAGACGGGACTACAACACAACGACCCGTTCATTCCCGACGGAAAAGGCGGTATTGCCACACGCACCAACAACAGCGGTGGCATCCAAGGCGGCATCAGCAACGGCATGCCGATTGAGGTGAGCGTCGCCTTCAAGCCCGTCGCCACCGTCTTCCGCGAACAAGACACCGTGGACACCGACGGAAACGCCACAACCGTCATCCCACGTGGACGTCATGACCCATGTGTACTGCCTCGCGCCGTTCCCATGGTTGAAGCCATGATGTGCCTGACACTCGTGGACCATTGGCTCCGCTGGCGCGGACAGGTCGGCGAGCGCTAGCGAATCGCATCTGCATGAGGCGTTCCGCGCGAGACCACCTCCACAACCTGGGTAGTGCTCGCCTCAACCGAGAACCTTGTGGCAAGGACATCCTCCAGCAAGCACTCTCCCTTCACCACATCACCCGACATAAGCGTGAGAACGGTGTTCGCCTGGTCCGCGGGAACATCAAGTTCAATGCGCCATCGGCTCCCCGTCAGCATGCCGTTGACTCGGTAATTGCCGGTAGATAGCCCCGTTCGAGTGACGGCCTCGGCGATGCTTCTCACCTCGAGTTCAAACGTATACTTCGGAAGTCGAAGGTGCTGAATCGCCATGCGCTGTTCCTTGACGGACATCGCAGCCAGGGACTTGAGCGAGCCCCGCAGCCGTTTCGGAAGAGGACCGGATCGTTCCTTGGGTTGTTCCGTCACCGAACCCATTGAAGGTCGCGAAGCCTCCATCACTACATCCCCCCCAGGCACGGGTTGTGGCGCAGCATGCCCAGCATCGTAAGGCGTGGCATCCATTGGAAGCTCCGGCAGAGCAACGCCCGATTTCTTAGCAATGGACGTCTCAATCGCTGAAGCCACAGCGGTCAACGCTTGGACAATGTGTTCTAGCTCGGGCGTACTCACCGGCATGAAGTCGAGATGAAGCTCAATGGCTCGGTCATCAATGACAGCATCCGGGTACATCTTGAATACCAACTCCAGCGCCTTTCGAATTCCCGGAAGCCGCACCAACGGGACCACCTCGTCGACATCTTCACCGCTGATGAGCAGCATGGAGTCGAGAGACATCACGTCCGTCGCAAAAGGGCGTTGGCCGGTGACTCCAAGCTTGAGCTGGTTCATCAGGGTCTTTTGACGGATGGACAACACAGGAACCGCACCACGAATCGGTACTCGAAACACCGACTTCGCATAGACCAAAATCTCTGCGGTCGACCCAATCGTCTGATGCCGACGATGCCGACGAACCCGCCGAAATGTCGCTGTAGCCTTGAACGCGACGCCTTCGATCTGACCACGAAACTGCACACCGTGCAGCCCTCCTTCCGCCGGCCAGTTGTGACTCTGGGCAAAGGACATCCACGCATCGGCAGTGGCGTTGCCCAGCTCACCGCTCTCACGTCCCCACCGGTTGAGACCGCTGATGAGCGCGACGACGAAAATTCCCAGCACAATGAGTGTGGGAATGGCCTCGTAGATGTCGATGTCGATGTCGATGACGCGCCTCCGTAGGGAGCCTACCGCACACGAGACCAAAGTATTTCGTACCGCACCGCCTGCGGTCCCCCACTACGCGAAGAGGCGGGTGCGGAGACGACGAATCGCTCCACACCCGCCCCTAGGACAAGTCATTCTCGTCGAGAACTACTTAGTGTCGCCGCGACGAATCGTCCGCAAGTTGCTCTTGAGCTCTTTCTTGCGAATACGAATGTTGTTCGGAGTGACTTCAACCCACTCGTCATCGTCGATGAACTCAATGGCTTGCTCAAGGCTAAGCACCTTGGGCGGGGTCAAGATGAGCTTCTCGTCAGCACCAGCAGAGCGGATGTTGTTGAGCTGCTTTGGACGAGTCGGGTCAACGTTGAGGTCATTGGCGCGGGCGGCGATGCCAACGATCATGCCTTCGTAGACTTCAACCTGCGAACCGACCATCAACTCACCGCGCGGCTGCAGCTTGTGCAGTGCGTAAGCAGTGGTCTTACCGGTACGGTCAGCAACCAAGGTGCCGCGAGTACGACCGGGAATGAAGCCCACGTCATCGTCCCAGCCGTCAAACTGGGTGTTCATGACGGCTTCGCCGCGTGAGGTTGTCATCAGCTCGCTACGGAAGCCAATGAGGCCACGGGACGCAACACGGTAGATCATCATGCTGCGGCCGGAACCGTCGGTCTTGAGATCGTTCATTTCGCCCTTACGAGCAGCCATCATTTGAGTGATGGCGCCAACGTGGACATCTGGAACGTCAATGAAGGCCATTTCGAAGGGCTCAAGGGTCTTTCCGCCCTCTTCCTTCTTCACAACTTCCGGGCGCGACAACGACAGCTCGAAGCCTTCGCGACGCATCTGCTCAACGAGGATGGCCAGCTGAAGCTCGCCACGACCGTAGACCTTGAAGGACTCGCGGTTTTCAGTCTGGTCCAAGCGAAGAGACACATTGGACATCAGCTCACGCTCGAGGCGCTCACGGATTTGACGTGCGGTGAGCATCTTGCCGTCTTGGCCCGCGTACGGGCTGGTGTTGATGCTGAAGGTCATGCCGATGGTCGGCTCGTCAATGCGCAGGCGCGGCATAGCGAATGGCTCTTCACCCGTCGAGAGCGTGTCACCGACGGTGATGCCGTCAATACCAGCAACAGCGACGATATCGCCTGGCTCAGCGTACTCGACTTCGTGACGCTTGAGGCCCATCCACGAGTAGAGAAGTCCGAGCTTCACAGTGCGCTGGCCATCTTCGCCGAAGTGGGTAGCGAACTGGTTGCGACGGAGCTTGCCCGAGAACAACCGACCGAGGCTGATACGGCCCACGTAGGGGTCGTAGTCGAGGCTGGTGACGAGCAGCTGTGCAGGACCGTCAGTATCTTCTGGCAGCTTTGGTGCTGGCAGGTTGTTGATCATGACGTCGAGCAGTGGACGAAGGTCCGTGCCGGGCACGTTGAGGTCGGTCTGTGCAATGCCGTCGCGAGCAACGGCGAACAAGACAGGGAACTCCAACTGTTCGTCATCGGCGCCTAGATCGATGAACAGGTCGTAGACCTCGTCCAACACTTCTTCGGCACGGGAGTCCGGACGGTCGATCTTGTTGATGACCACGGCCACCTTGTGCCCTTCAGCCATGGCCTTGCCAAGCACGAAGCGGGTCTGAGGCAGCGGGCCCTCACTGGCGTCAACCAGCAAGATGACGCTGTCAACCATCTTCATCACGCGCTCGACTTCGCCGCCGAAGTCAGCATGACCCGGGGTGTCCATGATGTTGATCTTGACGCCCTTGTACACAACAGCGGTGTTCTTGGACGAGATGGTGATGCCACGCTCGCGCTCAAGGTCCATCGAGTCCATCACGCGGTCGTCGATGCGCTCGTGCTCTTGAAAGCTGTGACACTGATGCAGAAGACCATCGACCAATGTGGTCTTGCCGTGGTCAACGTGCGCGATGATGGCGACGTTACGAAACTCCATGGAGCACTCCCAGAACCCCACTTTGCGAGGGCGCCGGCCTGTAGCGCGTCAGACCGCTACCGACGAACAAGGAGTCACATCCCCATGCCCCAAAGGTGTACAATCCCGCCGCACTACCGCACACTCTTGCACCGAACTGTCGTAGGCACCGGGCCATCTATTGCTTGGGTCCTACTCAATCCGAGTACGGCCGATGCATCCTGTGACGACCCCACGTTACGACGCGTGCTGGGATTTTCCCGCCGCGCGCACTTCGCATCTGTGACCGTCGCCAATCTGTTCACGTTCCGAGCCACTAAGCCACGCGATCTTCTGGCTGCACTTCGCTCGGGTATCGATGTCATAGGCCCCAATGCGGACCACGCACTGACCGTAGCCACTCAATGCGACGCCATCGTGATGGCTTGGGGCCGTCCGGCAAATCTCACGGTGAGCAGGCGTGCTGACGATGTTCGCCAGGTCCTACAAGCGAGTAGACGGCCGCTGTTCAGCATTGGTCCCCTGCTAAATGGCGGGCATCCCAGACACCCCCTGTACGCGCCGTACGTTCTCGGACTGCACCCACCGAACATGTCGTTGATGTAACGGTGATCCACGACTGCGGTGTCTACACACTCCCTGACCGCAGCCACCTTGGTCTGAGGAGCCCCGTTGTACCTGACCGTCTTGATAGCGCTGGCCTTCGCAGATCCGGGAGACCTCGGCTCGAACGCAGGCCATGCCCTCAACGGCGAGTTGACGGGCAGTGTACGTGCTCGCGGCTCCGGGGACCGCCTGCCCTGTACGCTCACGGTAGGCGACGAAACCGTTACTTGCCAGGAAGACGGTAGCTTCTCGCTGAGACTTGCCCCCGGCACGTACTCGGTGACGGTGCAGAGCGAGGACTTTGCCGACCTACTCGCGACTGAGACGGTTGTCACAGCCACAACCACCGAAATCGTCTACCGGCTGCAGCCCTACAGCAACGACACCACCATCATTGTGTACGACGACGGTCCGCGCGAGTACGTCTCACGAACGGTCTTGTCGGCCGACGAGCTGGCGAGCGTACCCGGAAGCTTTGGCGACCCCATCCGCGCCATCCAGAACCTGCCCGGCGTCGCCCGTCCCGCGGGTCCCCAAGGCGACATTGTGGTTCGAGGCGCAGAAGCCATCAACACCGGCGCGTACATAGACGGCATGCCGGTCCCATTCCTCTTTCACATGTTCGTAGGACGCAGCGTGGTCAATCCGGCCGTCCTCGAAGATGTGGAGTTCTTTCCAGGCGGCATGCCGAGCGACTTTGGCGACGTGACCCAGGCCGTCGTCAACGCACGCACCTACTACGAGCCGCCAAAACAGGGACTGCACGGCCGCGTCAACGTCGACCTGCTGGACGGCGGGTTCGGAATGACGGCACGCCAAGGGCCCTGGTCGCTCAGTGCTGGCGGTCGCGTCTCTTGGGTCAGCGGATTGATTGGGATCAGCTCGCAGATCATCGCAAAAGCAGGGAGCGACCCAAGCTACAAGGTTGGCTGGGTCAGTCCCTACTACAGCGATTTCCAGCTGCGGGGCACCCGGCAGATGGGCGACTACCAGCTCGCGGTGTCGTTCATCGGTGCTCGCGATGCCCTCAAGGTTGTGCCAGACCGGTGGGACCGCGACGGCGACGGGTTTCACGACCCCAACCCCGTTGACGAAGTGGAGCGGCCCTTCGACCCCAACACGCTACTCGACTCACAGTTCTACCTGGGCGAGGTTCGCCTAGACGGCAAGCGGACCGAACACAAGAGCACCACACGGTTGGTGCTGGGCTGGGACCGGCAGTCGAGCCTGTTCAGCGAGTTCGGCCAGCTCTCGCAAGCCCCCGAGCTGGGGAAGGTTGAGCAGATCACAGTGATTGCCGAGCGCAGCGATATTGTCCGCATCAGCGACACCCTGACCGTTCGCGGCGGCGGACGCTTCCAGATGCGACCCACGCGCACTGAGTCTTGGCGCGATGGAACGACGGAAACCCCCAGCGTTGTCGGTCAAGACAACCGTCTGACAGCTGGGTTGTGGGCGGACGCGCAGCTCGACACCGGACGTTGGTGGCTGTCCCCCGGAGTCCGCCTGAATGGCCACCGATTCAGCGGGCGAAACACGGTGCTGCCCGAGCCACGCCTGACCGCCCGGTACGACGCGAGCAACGCCATTGAGCTGACGGCCTTCGTCGGTCGCTTCAGCCAGACGCCACCCGGCCATCGAACCGCACCGGGAATTGGCAATCCTGATCTGCCCGTCATGCAGGCATGGCAGACCTCTGTGGGCCTCAACTCCAAGCTCAACAACGGCATCACCATCGATGCCACCGTGTTCGCGTCGTACATGCCGCACCTGACCGTGACCAGCCAACAGATCAGCCTGGCGACAGACCCGCTGAACGACTTCGACAACGCGCTGACCACTGTGGTCACCAACGGCTACGCCGACACCCGAGGAGCTGCGGTGGGCCTCGAAGCCATGGCTCGTCTTCGTCCGCAAGGCATGTGGCACGGATGGGTCGGCCTGACCTTGAGCAAGTCGTTCCGCGAGGGCGCCGATAGCTGGTATCCAGGCGACTACGACATGCCGATCTCCGCCATCGTCGTCGCCGCACGCAAGCTACCGAAGAACTGGCAGCTGTCCGGGCGCTTTCGCATGAGCAGTGGCCAGCCCTACACCCCGTCTGTGTCCATATACAGCTCGGACGAGATGTACTGGAACGCGTATGGCGGTCCCATCAACAGTGAGCGTCTGCCCCTGTTGCACTCGCTGGACCTGCGCATTGAGAAGGAGTGGCTTGGCGAGCGAGCGAGCTGGACTTGGTATGTGGACGTCATGAACGTGTACAACCGAAAGAACCCGTTCATGCCCAGCTTCAACTCCAACTATCAACGACTGACCCGCGAGGTCTACGTGCCGATCATTCCCACAACGGGTCTACAGGTGGACTTCTGATGCGCGCACTCCTCACCAGCCTTGTGGCCCTGTCTGCCTGCAGTCAATGGGACGCACCCGTCGTTCGGGCGCTCGACTACCGAATCGACCGTCCGCGTGTCGTCGCTGTGCAGACCGACCTCGAGCAGATCGGACGTGGACAGTCCGTGCTCATTGACGGCCTCATCCTGTCCGACACACCCCCACAGAGCGTACAAGTGCTTGTCTGCGGGTTCGTAGAGGGTCAGCGAACGCGCGTAGGAGACGCCCGATGCTTCCAGAATGACGAGTTGGTCCAACAAATCGCGACTGCGCTTCCGGCCATCTGGACGCCGCCGGAGATCAGCGGAGACTGTCCGGACTTCAATGACGCCTTTACCGATACCTTCCAACCAAACACCGAAGTCGATAACACTGCCCCTCCCCCCCTTGTACGCCTGTGCGCCGCTGACGTGCTGCTCGCCGTCCGTGCAACGTGGGCGGACGGGCGAACCGCAATGGGCTCTACCCACATTGAAATCGCCTCGGAGGACGGGCCCACGCCACCCCGGGAGCTGCGCCTGCCGTTGCAGCTTCGTGTGCCCCCAACAGCGTCTGCAGGCGATGAGGTTGCCCTCGAGGCAGTCTTCGGCGACCCGACGCGCTCTCGCGGCTACCAGTGGTACGTCAGCGATGGCGAGCTGCTCAAGACCGGTCTCACCCGCATTCAGCGGCTCGAAGACGAATACGCGCTCACCGACAACATCCTGCGCATCCCAGACGACTACAGCGGCCCCTTGACCGTCGCCCTCGTCGCCAATGGCTCGTACTTCAGTGGTCAGACCGTCTGGCGAACCGCCGTGATTGAGGTGACGCCATGAAGTGGACCATCGGATTCATGATGGTGTGTTCTGCCTGCGGGACCGGCTTGTTGCCGAACAAGGCTCCCCAGGTCACCCACGTCAACGGCACTCAACTTCAGATGCCCATTCGCGGGTACGGCCAGCTCCCGGGCGCCTTTGTCACTCCTGGCCAGACGCTGATATTTCAGTTTGAGATCAACGAGCCCAGCTCCCCCGGGTACGACGTCTACTGGCCCGAACCCCTGCCCGGCTGGCACTGGGAGGCCGAGACTCTGACGGCGACGTGGACGGTGCCGGATGTGATTGTCGACTACGACCTGAGCACATCCATGCTCATTGTGGACCGCGACAAGACCGACCCCCGCTTTACTCAGGTCTACATCCCCCTCGAGCAGCTCTACGACGAGGACGAGTTCGTCGACGAGTAGACCCTTCTACAGCCGGCCAACCATCAAGCCGTCGACCGCGAAGTCCGGTCCAGCGCCGACCAAGATGTCGTTTCCGGGGCCGCTGTCCACTCGGTAGGTCAGCTCATCCGTCAGCGCAGTGAACACGTCGTCTCCGCCGTGAAGGTTCACCACCAGGTCTGGGGTCTGAGTGCGTGGAATACGCCATGAGCGAATCCCAGAGTCTTGGGTCACCCGAACCATCCACTCGGTTCGCGTGCTGTACACCACGACCTGCTCGGCGTCGTTGGTGCCGTCAATGACCAGTGCGTCACCGTCGACAAACACCTGCACGTCATCCATCGAGGGCTGCATCTGCGACGACAGAGCAGCAAGACCGAGCAAGACCGTCATGGGAACCTCCGTGCGAGGTCACCAACGGGTGCGCCTCACATACACAAGATGCCCTGTGTGGCGCGTCTTCACCGTTGGCCTTGCACAGCGGTTGTGTGAGGTTGTGTAAGGGCAAGCTGACCCGTCGTCGTGCGGAACCACGCGTCGGCCTCCTGCGCTCTTAAGACGGGTCCACAGGGACAATCGCAAAGCACTCAGCGACGATAGCCTGCCCATCAAGCTGCAAACAAGCGGCGTAATCAGCGGTGGAGCAGTCCGGCTTATGCATGCGGGCCGAGGATGTACTGCCTACCGTCACCGACGATGGCTTCAGTTGGAAATGGGCGGTCCAAGACTCTCCCGGTTCCAGCGTATTCCGCTCTCGCGTGGGAAGAAAATGGCTGTCATCGGCAACCCAGATCTGGCCGTAAACCGCCAACGTCATGGCTTTTCCACCGGTATTGGACAGCTCGCAATCCAACGCCACGCAGTCCGCGTTGCCAAGGCCACAAGGGGAAGCGACCGCGGCCACACTGTAGGAAGGCCGTGAGCAACCACTCGCGAGTAGACCCATCAGGAGTACAAGCGACCGCACTTCAGGCCTACTGGAAGATGTACGGGTACGTGATCCGGCTGGCCGAACCGGAGCTCTCGGGGAACTCAATCCCGCCAATCGCAGTGCCCAAGCAGCTGTCTAGGCTGGAGCCAGCGAACTCACCCTGGGTCACACCAATGCCGGTTGCACGGCCCGTTGGCTGCAAGGTGAAGCGCACATCAACACGGCCAGGAAGCTCGCCATTCGACTGCATGTACGAGAAGAAGCAGCGCTTCACGTCCAGGTTGTTGCGCAGGAGTAGGTCGAGCACCTGCATGGGGACAGCTGCCCCAGCGGAAGGAGCGGGTGCAGGCGCTGGAGCCGGTGCAGGCGCTGGAGCCGGTGCAGGCGCTGGAGCCGGTACAGGGCGCGGCGTGACGGTCACAGGGGCCGGAGAAGGCGTGGGACGCGTTGGCGCAGGTGTGGGGCGCACTGGAGCCGGCGTAGGACGCGTTGGCGCAGGTGTGGGCCGCACTGGAGCAGGTGTGGGCGACGGACGAGGACTGGCGACCGGAGCCGGAGCTTCCACAGGCGCAGGAACAGCCGACGGCGCTGGTGCGGGCACCGCGTCAGGCGCTGGTGCGGGCACAATCTCAATCTGAGCAAGCGTGCCGTCAATGCCGTAGTTGATGCTCTCGTTGGCGTTGAGATTGTCCCAGCTGACCAAGGCGTGCGTTGCACCCAGAATCAGAGCAATGGCTCCACCAGCGACCATGCCGGCAAGGATGGACAATATCCGACGTGCTGGGTACCGACCAAATCGGCCGGTGACGATGTACAGCAGCGCAACAACGGACCCGCCGGCTGCGAAGAACAGCCCGATGGGACGAAGGCCAATGCCGACGCGACCGAACTTATCGGAGACGACGGACAACAACATGATGCCGATGCCAGCAATGAAGACCGAGGCGAAGATGCCCTTCATGTCTCCCTGAATGAAGCCACCACCACCGGGCGGAGTGCTCGGTGCGGAGCGGGGTACTGCAGGCGGTGCGCTGGGACTGCCTGGGCGCGGTCCGACGACAGTCGCCGGCTCATCTGCACCCGCAGCCTGAGGGTTGTTCTGAACCCACTGGGTGTACTCATCGCTCTCTAGGCGTGGAGGCGAACCTGGACGGTTTACAAAGGGCGTGGGAGTCGGTCCGCGGCGCGCAGAGCGTCCACTTCCGATGACGCGGGGCAATGTTTCTTCGGGTTCATCGAGCTCGATGGGCCGTGTATGCGGGCGAGCAGCACTGGCATTGTCACGCCCAAACGGTGTCCGACGGATGAGAGTGCGCTCTTCCTGCTCGAATCCATCTGCACCCGTTGGCCGAGGAATCAGCATTCGATGTGCACAGTTGCGGCACGTGGCCTTGTTCACAGGCTTTGTGAGCTTATCGTCCGGGACCTTGTAGACGGCCCCGCAATTGTCGCAAACCACGCGCATCAGTGAACTCCTGGGGACAACGGTTGCCGTGCCCCGGTCTAACCATTCCGCCTTGAGCGGAGCACCCTAAGAACAGCGACCCCACCCCGTCAAGCCAGAGGTACGTCAACGAACGAACTGCTCGATGGCGCGGTTGAACTCGGCTCGGTCGACAAGGTCGCCCAAGTAGTCCATCTTCTGGGTGTCCCAGACAAGCACCGGGCACTGGTCCCAGCCGTCCATCCACTCTTCATACAAGCCGTTTAAGCGACGTAAGTAGCTTGCCGGGATGGCCTGTTCACCAGGACGTCCGCGCTGTTTGATGCGCTTACGAATCGAGCGAACAGGGCACTTGAGGTAGATGAGCAAGTCGGGTGGCGCCAAATTCGAGCGCATGGCTCGATACAGCTCCATGTAGGTCTCGTAGTCGTCCTTTGCCATCCGGCGCGAGCGGTACAAGTTCGTCGCGAAGATCTCGGCGTCTTCGTAGATCGTGCGGTCCTGGACGATCGTTCCGTCACTGCGTTCCAGCTCGCAGTGGAGCCGGTACTTGTGCGACAAGAACCAGATCTGCGAGTGAAACGCCCACTGACGCATGTCTTCATAGAACTTGTCTAGGAAGGGATTGGTCGCAAACGGCTCAAAGACAGGCGTAAACCCGTACCTCTCGGTGAGGTACGTGGTCAGCGTTGTCTTACCGACTCCAATGCTTCCTGCGACGGCTACAAAACGCTCGGCCACCCAACACTCCCTGACGTGGCCTTCCCGTATCGCATGTCACCGGTCGAAGTCACCCACGTTTCCAGCAGGATCCGCCAACTGCGCCCCAGCCGGCACATCCACGACGAATCGAGCCCGTCCACCGGCAATTTCCACAGGCTCTAGGGTCATTTCGATGGGTCCCTCGGACGCGCTCGGCGGTGGAGCGCTCAGGGTCAACGTGCCGCGAACCGGGTTACGACCTTGTGAATTGCCGTCTAGGTCCAAGGAGCGGTACCCGTTGACCGGGGCATCAAACCACGCCCAGAAGCCGTCTGCGGTGTCTTCTGTCTGCATGACGGCTGGAACAACCTCAAAGGCATCTCCTTCGACGGTGTAGTCAGCGCTAGGCCACGGCCATGTGGTCGCTCCACCGGTGTAGCGCTTGCCATGAGCGACCAAACGGTAGGTTCCAAGTGGAAGCCCAGCGCGGTAGCCATCATGGGCAGCAACCTGCCATCCGGCCCACCAGTAGTGAACCTGTTCGTCGGTCACTGGAGTCAGCGGGAACGGCGTGTGGCCGGTGAGGATGTCCCCGAAGGTGTCGGTGACCTTGCGGCCCGAGCGTGAGCGCACTGGCGCCCAGGTATCGCCATCCAAGCGCTCAAGAACAACCTCGGGCAGGTCGACCGTAGGGTCACCACCTTCCCAAGCGAGCTGAACAATTCCGGTCAAGCGCTCCACTTGCTCGGGTGTCTCCAGAGTGGCCGGAATCTCAGGCGGGGTCCAGTAGTACTCGGGTAGCTCGGTCAAGCGGGTGCCGGCGTTCGGGGTCATGTCGACCTGAAGCTCGGGAAGCGGCTTGTCCTCGTACTCAGTCGGGCCGTACCAGCCCCAGGGGTCCTGATCTTCGCGGACGTTGGTGTTGAGCACTTCGTCGCCGTATTCGAGCATGCCCTCCATGATGTGCTCGCCTTGAAGTGGTCCCCACAGCGCGATGCTGGGCTCGTACCCACCCATCAGCCAGTCTTCGGGAATCAACAAGTAGCCTTCGTGGTCCTGCGAGTAGCCAACGGTCCACGCGTACGGGTGGCCAAGCTCAGCCTCGGAACGACGCCGCCACTGCTCTGCGTACATTGCAGTGACTTCGCCAGGGAAGAACCCACCGAACACGTCTAGGGACTGCTCGGTACCATCCGGGAGTAGTGTTGGAATGGGGCCAAAGCGCGAAACGGTCGTTCCCGCCTTGAGCGATTCCTTGAACGGCGCTTCGAGTGTCTCCGCTCCAATCCCCATGAGCAGGCCAACAACACCGGCCATGAAGCCGACTTCAACACACGAATCGTAAGGTGCGACGCCAGCACCCAGCGAGCCTGCGGTACCTGTGGGAAGGTTGATGGTGCCTTCGCCGCAGAATGCTGCTCCATTGGGAGCGTTGAACTCATCGATCGGAGAGATGATGGAGCCGTCTTCTGCATAGACGATGTTGTCCGGATCCGTGTCTTCCAGGTCAACGAGCGGCGCGTAGCGAAGGTCCATTGTACCGTCACGGGTCACGCGAATATCGGTTGGGTACTGCCAGATGTGACGCGATGCGGTCTCGATACGGATGGCATCTGACGACGTTGGCGTGCGCTGCCAGATGTCGAACAACAAGGGCGCCGCCTGCTCGCCCAAGTTTTCAGGCCTAGCGTACCCGTCATCACGGCCGGCCGGAGATGCATCTCCACCGGCACCCTGAAGATGCATGACGACAACAGGCTCGTCCCACTGCTCTTGAAGGGCCAGCTCGATGGCTCCTGGAGCGTCTGAAGAGACCAGTGAGTTTTGGTCGAACACCGAGATGCCGTGAATGCCGAATGTGACCACGGCGGCCATTGGAGAGCCGTCCAGGCGGTCAATACGCAGCATGTTCACGTTCGGGTCCTTGCCATTGACCTCCGGGCCGTCTTCCCACACCTGCAGATCGTTGTTTATGCCGCGGCGGTCCCGATAAATGCGGTCCTCTGGATCCCAGTCCGTAGTCCAGCTCGTGCCTATGGCGACCGGCTCGCGGGTCTCGTAGGCGTCCATTGCGACACCCACGACGTCGGACACGAAGCGATGGAAGATCTCAGCGTTGTAGACGTCTCCACCCAAGTAGAAGTGCCCTTGGTCAGAGAAGGGGCCGTACGAGTGGTGGGAGTGGTTGGTCGACAGGACAACGCGACCCGTGAGGTCTTCGCCGGTCTGCTCGGACAGCGCGTCTGCGATGTATGTGACCAAGTTGTCGTTACTGTAGATGACGTCGGTGTGCGCCAGAACAAACGACTCGTCGCCGTTCTCAATCCACACGACCTTGATGCCAGCGCGGGTGTGAATGCCTGTGCTCTCCACGAAAGCCGTGGTGTAGCTGGAGTCACGGCCGTCCTGACGAGACTGACCAGACAAGCAGCCACATCGCGAGGAGTATCCGCCCAGAGGGGTTCCGACGGGAAGGTTCAGTGTGCCTTCTGCCGCGCCGGCGACGGGTGCGCCTTCAAGTACGGGGGGTGGCTCGTACTGCGCTTCGGGGGTTGAACATCCAATCAAGGCGAGGGCAATGACCCACATACACGGCTCCGGGGAGGGAAGCTCCCCTTACCCGTTCAAGCAAGTGATTGACTACTGCACGAGACCTGATCGGGTGTGGTTCCACCATTTCATGACGCTGACGATTGCAGACGTCCGCATTGTAGACCTTGCTCCGTTGGTAAGTACAAACGAGAAGGTCTGGGACAACTGGAGACACGCAACATTCGTGCCTGTGCACATCGTACTGAGTGTAGATCACACGGAGTCCCATCATGGCCGACCGGAACAAAACAGCCCCATCCCCCGTTGAATCAACTGTCGTCGACGAGCAATCGCGGCGAACAGACGAGGAATCGCTGAAACATTTTCTCCATAGCACCGAACCCATACTGTACGGTGTTGAAGGAGGCGGACCCATGATGACTATCGATGTGGATACCCTCAAGGGTCGACGTTTTACCGCCGAAGAAGAACAGGCGATGGGACAGGCGATTCGGGAGGCGGAGCAGAAGGCCCTAGACGCGATTAGCGAATTCGATGGGGCCGAGGAGCACCTGTCCAAGACGACGGGTCGCGTTGAGCGGACACGCGCTGGAAGCGTAGACCGACTCGAAGAGGCCGTCGAGGCCATGTGGACCGCCAGCAAGACGGATGCGTCCCTCAAGAAGCTGGCGCGCGTCGCCAAAGGTGCGCTGGTCCGCGCCGAAGACCTCCGATGGCGTCTGGCCATGTCCGGAAAGCGTATTGCCCACGGCGAAGCACGGAAGCTCGCCGGCGTCTACCTAGACGAAGAGGACTTGGTGCAAGAGGGCTACATTGGCCTTCTACGAGCCGCCAAGCGCTTTGACCCCGAGCGCGGCATTCGCTTCTCGACCTACGCACGCTGGTGGGTTCGCGCGCAGATGACCCGTGCCATCGACCACACCGGCCGGCCCGTTCGTCTGCCTGGGTGCGCCGTTGAGCAGCAGCGCAATCTACGCAAAGCCCGCAAGCGGTTCGAAGACAATGGCACGTCGTTCACGGTTGAGGACCTGGCTCAAGAGGTAGGCATCGACACCAAGCGTGCCCGACTGCTCCTGTCTCAAGGCGACACCATCAGCATTGATGAGCCCGTCGAAGGCGGCGCACGTCCGCGCTCCCTCGAGCACTTCCTGACAGACGACACCGCAGTCGAGCCGGACAATGACGCAATTGCGTCCCAAGAGATCAACCGCATGGTCGGCGCTCTGGATGACGTACTGACTGAACGCCACCGCTACGTGCTGTCCCGCCGCTACGGCTTGGACGATGACGAGTTCCGCACCCTCTCGGACGTTGGCAAGGAGATGGGTCTGTCTCGCGAGCGTGTACGCCAGATCGAGCGTGAAGCCCTGTCGCGCCTTCGTGACCGCGCGCAGATTCGAGAGATGGTTCACTAGACCTCGCCCTGTGCGAAAGCAACCGAACAGCCTTCCCAATCTCTTGGGGAGGCTGTTTTGTTTGCACGACCGCGCAGGAGTCTCGCCAATCTGCAACTGGACCTGTGTGCAACGAGCCGTGAGGCCACAAGCATCAAACCCGCCAACCGCTATTCGCAACGCATCAAGACCGACGATGCGAAACCGGCAAGGACGGGTAGGCGCGCTTCATTAAGCCCCGCCTGCCAGTAGTAGTCGGCGGGCCTGCACGCGTTGGGACCGTCCAACGTCAAGGTCACCGACTCGGCCTCGATGTTCATCGCGAACACGCGAGCCGACGCAGATGTCTCCGTCAGCTCCAGGTCGAGGTCGCTGCCGATGTCGTTCATGAAGTACGGACCTTCGCCAGCGGACACGGTCGCGGCGTAGCCTTCAACAGGTCTATTGTTGCCGTCCACCACCAGCGAAACCAGGTGCCCAAGGTCAGTATCGATCTCGATGCCATGGCCATTGGCGATGGTCGTAGGCACCACCAAAGGCGCTAGGAACGTGTGCAGGGTCAGCTCGTCGGACGTAGTGACCAGCGCAAAGAGTGTGGGTGTGTAGCCGCCACCCGCGATGGTGATGGCGATGTCCGCCTCAGCCGGCACGCTCAGAGTGGCGGACCCGTCTGAGTCGGTTCGATCACAGGTATCGGTGTTCATCAGGCAGATCTGAAGGTCCTCGATACCGTCGCCCGAGATAAAGTCCCCGACGGTGAACAGCCCCGGAACGGTCGGGACATCGACAGCGTCAGGAGTGGATTGGATGCAGCCCGGCGCAAGTAGAGCGCTAAGGCAGAGGAGACGTAGATGGGGCATGACCCGAACTGTACGGCCTGCAGGCGCGCATTGCCACGTTCCGCATGGGATACTCGCGCACGGAGATGCCACTGCATGCTCGTCCTTCTCGCAGCCATGGGGTGTGCGCCCCTCAATAACGACGACCCTGATCGGGACGGGTTCACCGTGGCACAGGGGGATTGCGACCCGCTAAACGGCGCGGTGTACCCCGGTGTGGGTGGCTGCCCGACCGTGGATGCGACGGGATGCTCGGCACTGCCCGACTCGTCCTTTGTGTTCGGCCCGCTCGACGGCCACTACGCTCGCAGCGCAATTGCACTGGAGACATCAGGGGTCTCAGAGCCAGAGTTGTCGCTTGAACGCGGCGGCGAGCCGGTGTCCGGAACATGGCAGTCGTCCGGGGTTGCAGACTGGATGTGGACATTCCACCCAGACGCGGAACTGACCCCGTCCACAGACTACAGTTGGGCGGTCAGGGCGGAGGAAGGCTGCGAGCAGGGCACGTTCACAACGTCGGACGTGGGCCTTCCCGTCACCAATGCTCAAGCTTTGGTTGGAAGAACCTTCGAGATTGCCCTCGACCAGACCTACCAGCAAATAACCTTCATGCTGTTCTTCAAGCCGCCGTACTGGCTCCGCATCGACGCTATCGACGGAGACACAGCCCAGGTCACTCTAGCCCCTACCCAACCGCCCGGGTCCGAGGACACATACCAATACGCCTGCGAAGCCACGACAACGGCAACCGGCACGTGGGATGGCAGTCGTCTGCATCTACAAGGAGAGCTTCTGCCGCTGCCGGTTGGATTTCTTTGGTGGGGCCCCACCAATGGCGCGGGTCTAGAGACACCGTTGGCCATCGATCTGCACGACTGGTCACTCGACCTCACCGTACATCCGGACGGTTCTGCTGCAACGGTCGACCACATGGACTTCACTGCAGACACGCGGGCGCTGGGCGACTTCTTCTTGTACGCCAATGGTGGAATCGTCGGAGGCGACGGTACGCCAAGCAACTTCTGTACGGTTGCAAGCGCCCTCGCGCAGTTCAACTGTTCGCCCTGCGAGGACGGCGTCGAAACGTGTACGCCCATACAAATGCGCGGCCACGAATCGCCGGGCACACTTGCCGCTGGCATTGTTCAGGTCGACCCAGACGAGCGTGAGAACCACCTGTGCGACGGCTCTTGCGATAATGGTGAGGACGACGATAACGACGGCGGCACGGATGACGACGCGGAGTGCGACGTCTCTGCGTGGCCGTAGCTAGCGACGTACGCTGGGCCCAAAGACGAGCATTGCGCTGGGCAGCCACGACGGCCCACTTGAGGCAGGCACAACGTCAATCGCGGCCTTGAACGCAACAAAACCGCGACGTCTCTGCAGGTCGAACCGCCAACCGAGCCCGACAAGCGGTGCCCCCTGCCGATTCGGGCCAACGAGTCGTCCCACGAAGCCCAGACCTATGGTGGGTCCCCAGCCGAGTGTCCCGCCCTGACGCCATCCGACCGTCGCTGTGGATGTGATGGCTGACACGCGCCCGAGGCTAGCCACATCACCGGTTCCAGCGGAGGTCGACCAGCCGAACACAGGGCGGCCACCACCGGTGTCCCGCGGCTGCATCTGCACATCCAGGTTCAAGACCGTGTCCGGGGTCCATGCAGACCGCGCCCAGCCACCGCCAAGACCAAGGTTGTACCGGGTTCCTCGGTCGCGCAGCAGTTCGCGGATGTCTTGCGCCTGGCCGGCTCGAAACCGGACCGGTGTGTCCATGACGCGGTGTTCGGCATCTGTGAGGGTCACCTGGTGGCGTCCCGGGTCCAAGATTGCGCCTCGCTCGGCTCCGTTCACCTGGACCACAACACCGTCGGGAAGGCCTGAAAGCCCCGTTAGAATGGCGTTCTCTGCCTCCACTCGGTTGTCAGGGTCCCCCGCCAAGAACAACGTACCCGCACCCACCTCGCTCGTCTCGAGCATGGGCACCTGAACGCCGCCGGTGTGCCGCGTCGTGCGTGAGGCTGCGTGTTCGTGCAGCTCTCGCACCGAGACCAGACCGTCTCCGTCAAGGTCGCCGGCTCCTTGTAGGCCTTCCACCAGAAAGTGGGTGTAGACGCCGTTCTGCAGCTCGTCATCTTCGCGGGCGGGCTGGCGAACGTCGGCCGCCAACATGCGGGCGTCAAACCGGCCGAAGCTGCGTGACGCAGGAGGAGGTGCCGGGCCGCGCAGGGAGCTGATCCAGCCAAGCACCTGCGACGACAGGGTGGAGCGACCCGTTCCCGAGTGACACGCGTCCATCATCAGAACCCGGCGACGGGACTCTAGGGCGTGCAGCGCGTCGTCGATGCTGTCCATAGGGATGCCGGTCAGGTCGTAGCGCTCGAGGTTGGCGTCGGATGGCAGGAAGTACAGCGCGGAGTTGTGGGTGCCCGAGGGACCGAGCGTTCCGTGACCGGCCAGGAATAGCAAGAACAGGTCGTCGCGGGCCAGGTCGCGTGTCACGTCGGCAAAGGCGGCCCAGAACTCAGCGGCGTCCACCTCGCCGGAGAGAACGCGCACTGTGTCGAAGTCGCCGGCGCTGTCGTCGCGCAGCACCGCAGCCATGTCCTCAGCGTCCTTCGCAGGGAAGCTCAAGCCACGCAGCGGTGGGTCGTCGTACACATCCACTCCAACCACCAGCGCTACCCGACGCGGACCGTAGGCATCATCGAGGCCATCGGGCACATCCACGGTACCAGCCGTGGCTGTCAACGCCGCGAGCAGTAGGCCGACCATCACTCAGGCGACTCGGCAACATCGATGGCGCGGAACGCACACGAATCCGGCGGGCAGCTCGTCGAACCTGACGCTGAAGCGAACACAGTCCACGTGCCTGGACGGTCGAGGTCCAACGACAACAGTCCAGCGCCGGAGGTCACGTCCTCTGCCGACGGCTCCCGGTTGTGGGTGCCGAGCTCCACGCGCCCACCGGGTCCATCCGCCCACATCGAGACGGTGCTGGCCGGCGTGGCGCCAACGCGGAACACCACGCTCTGGCCGGGTTCGTAGGTCTGTCCGGCGCTGAGACGCACCGGCCCCGCATCTGTGAGAACTACTATGCGAAGGTCAATATCCACCGCACCCTCGCCACCTCTGAGGCGGGTAGTGTCTTGTGTCGGCATGGCTACCCACAGCAACAATCCAGCAGCCATCGCCAACGCCACACCCACGGCTGGGCCTCGCCATCGCAGACCTTGAGGGGCGACGTCCCACTCGGGTGCTGTGGCCGGAGGCTCGGGGCCCTCCAGGTGCTTGATGAGATGGATAGGGTCGTTTGGCTCAGACATAGACCCCTTCCAGCTGTGTGCGCAGACGTGTTCGCGCCCGGGCTAGTCTAGACCGAACGGTGACGGGCTTTTGAGAGCGCATGTGCGCAATCTCGGTCGGCGTGAAGCCTTCAAGCTCTAAAAGCAGCACATTGCGGTCCTCAGGACGGAGCCGAAACAGACCTTTGACCAGAAGGTCTCGCGCAATGATGGGGTCCACCGGATTGTGCATGGCCTCGGGAACCTCGAGGGTGAGCAAGTTGCGTTCAGGGAACCACGCATCGCGTCCGGCGTTCGCCGCGATTCGAAACACCCAACTCCGAAACGGCCGCTCCGGGTCGTATTTGGAGGCGAATCGGTGGACGCGCAGGAAGGTCTCTTGGAGCGCCTCTTCGGCGTAGGTGCGGCGACCGGTTCGTTTGAGCAGGAAGCTGAACAACGGCTTGCTCCACCGGCGGTACAGCTCGTCGAAGGCCTGGCGGTTGCCCTGCTGAACCAGAGTCATCAGGTGATTATCGGATGCCTCGGTCAACGCTGCCACACCATGCCTTAAAGACGGGCGGCCATAAGCGACCACCCATGGTGAGGCTAGGAAGGTCGGCCTACAACCGACTATTCTCTGCAATCCATATCGGTGACCGACAGGACCCCCGCCGAGACGACAACGCTGCTCGAATTGGCTGCAGAACCGGTCTGGGACCACATGGTGTCGAGGCAGGCGCGACCGGCCGGCGGCGTGTAGGTGATCTCAGCCTCGCCGAGCGCAACGTTGACGAAGACAGCCATGCCCGAGGTCGTGGTGGCCGTCGCGTCGAGGTCCACACCGGTTACAGTCGGAACGATGTAGTACGGACCATCCGCATCCACGTCGATGGCGTTGCTGTGGCCTGCGTCGAAGACGTTGCCGACCAACACCATGCCAAGTGTTGGATCTACATCGGGAATGTCAGCAAGGACCAGGTCCACCAGGCCCTGGGTGACGACCAGAATCCGCTCGGGCTGCGGTGGGGTATCCACGACGGTGATGAACTGGTGCATCTCCAACGCGCCGAGCGAGACGGCCAGGCGGCTCTCGCCGGACGGTAGCAGCACGCTGACCTCTCCATCATCGTCACTGATTCCACAACCCATTTCGGTGCAGACCTCGACGTCGGCCACCGTCAATCCTGCGATGTTTTGGGTGACTGTGTCCCACACGATGGCGCCTGACGAGTCGGAGTCTGAGTCACCATCGGTGTCGGTGTCGGTCCCGTCGTCACAGCCTGCGAGCATGGCGCCGGTGAGCAGGCCGAAAATGGCGAGGGGGAAGGTAGGGAAACAACGAGCGGTAGTGTCGAACATGTGAGCTCCTGGGTTGGATTCGTTTGGCACTACTGACGGTCCCCTCCTTGCGTTGCAGGCAGGTTCTTCTTTTCCTGAAACTGATCTACGTGAACGCCCAAAACACCCGTATTTCGAGCGTTATCGGTTCGGGCACTATCTTTGCGTGATGCCTAAGGAAGCAGTCGTGTCGCGAACTCGCGGTCCGCGAAGGTGCGGTCACCATCGGACAAAACGGCGACCACTAGGTCCAACGAAGGCACGATGTACAGGCGCTGACCGTTGTGTCCAGCAGCCACGAATGCGTCTGGGTAGCCAGTCGGGTGCAGGATTCCCTGACCGTCTCCGTCTAGACCAATGGCACCGATGTCCGCGTCCTCCCCCAAAGGAGCATTGAGCCACCAGGTCAGGCCGTAGGACGGATTGGCCTCGCTACCCGTCGCACAGGCGTCGCGCACGCCCCCGGGAAGCACACGCTCGCCCTGCCACATGCCGTCGTCGCGAATGAGAACGCCGAACTTGGCCCACTCATAGGATGTGGTCCAAGCACCATACGGCAACATGGCATTGCCCTCAGGGTCTCGGTGCCAGCCGCCGTAGGACATGCCGATAGGCTCGAACACGCGGGTGTCGAGAACGGCGAGCGGGTCGGAGTCTGTGAGGCGCGAGACCAGCTCGCCAAAGACCATGAGGTGCGAACTCCCATATTCGAACTTCGAGCCTGACTCCCACTGGCTGTCCAGCTCGACTGCGAACGCGTACTTGTCGTCGACACGCTGCTCCTCAGCCATGCCGTCTGTAGACAGGCTCAACCACCGTTGCTCAATGCCGCTGGTGAAGTGCAGCAGGTGCCGGGCGGTGACGTCTGGGCCCGCGGCAAGCTCGGGAATGGTGTCCATGACGGACGCATCGAGGTCGAGCACGCCGTCCTGTTCGAGCACTGCGCCCAAGGCACAGGAGAACGACTTTGTGCCGCTAAACAGGTGGCGGGGTGTGACGGGGTCGTAGTCGCTGCGCGTCCACTCGTACACAATGTCGGTGCCCTGGACGACCAGCATGTGCACGCCATTGTGGGCCTGAAGATACGCTGAGGCATCGTCAAAATGCCCCTGATCGACAGGTGCCGGTGTGGAGACGCCGAAGGTGTCGTCCCGTGGCAGGGGTACATCGCTGAAGTCCAGCTGGGCGCCGCATGCAACGGCCAAGAAACCAAACACAACCGGGGCAAACTTCATCGAACCTCCGCGGATTGGACACACGAGAGGCCGCAGACGGAAAGGCGTTCACACTCTAGGCGCCGCAGACCCGGCCCTCGAAGACGTTCCGCAGCGGCTCCGGCCAGGCAGCACCTAGGATGCTCACCTTGGTCAGCGAGGCGGGTCGAGCTGGCGTTGAGGACAGCACTGGCGTGGGTTTCGTCCATCGGTCCTCCGGTGTGAGTGGATTTCCCTGCCCAACTCCAGGGTACACCGGTCCTCTCACGAACACCGCGCACCGTCGCCTGCGCCTACAGCACGCTGACGAAGGCCGCTACCGTCGGAACCCCTGCCACTGCCAGGCCGTAAACATGTACGTCTTCGAGGCTGACCAGACTGTCATCGCGCTCCGCGCCGTTCGTGCGGACCGTCGTTGTCACCTGTTCGGTGGCCAACGTCTCCCCATCGGCATTCAGCACGTCCACCGATAGCGTGAGGGCATTGCCAACTGCACTGTCGGCGAACTGTAGACCCTGAATGGAGAACACGCCCGCTGTGTGCCCCACCGTCGGCTCGATAGCGCCGATTTCATTCCCATCTTCGGTTGTCAGATTCACAAAGGAGGTCGGCATCTCGCCGACAACCAGCAGGTCTTGCTTGAGGATTAGCCTGAAGGCGCCATGAGCGATGTCGACGGTGCCGCGCCATTTCCGGTCGGTGCCATCGACAAAGAGCTCGGCCTGCTCGTCAATGACGCTGACATCGCCGTCGGTCTCCTGAACCATCATGTCGAAGTAGCTGCGTTCCGACACGTCGCCGTTGATGTCGAAGTCGAGGTGAAAGGTGACATCGTAAGCATCGAACTCGCCGTCAATCGGCGTAGTGGTCGCTGAGATGATGCCGCTTGCGCCGTCCCAATTGACCTCGGCCTCGCCACCTCTTCGGGGTCGAGAGGGATGACAAGCTCAAACTCGTAGCCAGTATCGTGGTGACCATTGCCCACTGCTAGGACGGCCCTTGCACGGCATCTGACGTGATCTGAGCGGCCAGCAAGTCCACGAAGGCCCTTACCTTTTGCGCCAGATGGCTCTTGCTTGGGTAGGCGACGTAGATTGGCAACGAACCAATGCTCCAGTCCGACAACACCCGAACGAGACGCCCATCGGCAATGCCCTCGTGGGCGAGCATGGGCGGAAGGACACCAATGGCTAGGCCGCCGAGAGTGAGCTGCCGAACCAACTCAACGCTGTTGGTCGTGCAGCGGCTGGGCAGGGACACCTCAAGGTGCTCCCGACCATTGTCGAAGGGCAGCACGATGGGGTCCGTGCTGTGGCTGTACATCATGTTCGAGTGACCAGACAGCTCCCCAGGGTGCTCCGGGCGACCGTGTTTCGTCAGGTAGGCGGGGCTTGCCACCATCCAACCCTCCATAATGGCCAACTTGCGAACCACCAGCGACGAGTCCGGCAATGCGCCAATGCGGACCGCCAAATCGATGTGCTCGTCGACAAGGTCAACGTTGCGTTCGTTGATGACCACCTGCACAGACATACCTGGATTCTGCTCCAAATACGCGACCAAGACCGGTCCCAACAGAGTCCCTGCAAACAGCTGAAAGGTGGCGATTCGCAGCGTGCCCTGAGGCGCCTCAGCGCGGCTTTGCACCCAGGCGTGGGCCTGTCCGGCGAGCTGCACCGCTTGCTTGCCGCGCTCGTAGTAGCCCTCGCCAATCTCAGTGAGCTGAATGGCACGCGTCGTGCGCTGAAGCAGGCGTACCCCGAGGCTCTTCTCGAGGTCCTGTACCCACCGACTGACCGTGGAACGCGGCATGTTTAGAGCGCGAGCGGCGGCACTGAATCCACCACGCTGGACAACCTCCACAAAGACCCGCATCTGATTGAGGTCTTCGTCCATGTCTCCTCCATGGGACAAACTATCCCATGAGTGGTCGTCGTCAACGCAGCCACAACGCATAGTAACGGTCATCACTCACCCTAAGGAGCCCCCATGAAGGCCATTCGAATCCACGGCTACGGCGACGTCGAGACCCTCAGGTATGAGGACGCGCCACTGCCTGAGCCGGGCCCCGAAGATGTTCGAATTCGGGTGCACGCTGCAGGCGTGAATCCGGTGGATTGGAAGATTCGCGCTGGCTACCTGGCTTCGATGCTGCCACACGAAATGCCACTGACCCTGGGTTGGGACGTGTCAGGTGTTGTGGAAAAGGTCGGCGCAAACGTGACCCATCTGTCGGTCGGAGACGCGGTGTACAGCCGCCCTGACATTACCCGCAACGGTACCTACGCCGAGTTCGTGGTGGTGCGAGCCTCTGAAGCGGCCGCAAAGCCCGAGACCCTGACCCACAACGAAGCGGCAGCAGTTCCCCTGGCAGGACTCACCGCTTGGCAGGCCCTGTTCGACCACGCGCAGTTGAAGCCCGGCGAACGGGTGCTGATTCATGCGGGGGCTGGCGGCGTAGGCAGCTTTGCCATCCAGCTGGCCAAGTGGTCCGGCGCTCATGTCATCTCCACCGCATCCGCAGCCAACGAGGCACTGGTCCGAGACTTGGGTGCAGACGAGTTCGTGGACTACCGCTCTCAGCGGTTCGAGCAGGTCCTCGCTAAGGTCGATGTGGTCTTGGACACCATCGGCGGCGACACGCAAGAACGGTCCATCCAGCTACTGAAGTCCGGCGGTCGACTCATCTCGGTGACCACGCCCCCAGAGGCCGACGCCCTCGCGGCAGTCGGCGCCACCGGCAACCTGTTCATGGTTCAGCCGAGCAGCGAGAGCCTGGGTCGCATTGGCGCGCTGATCGATTCCGGCAGCGTCCGCGTCTTGATCGACTCGGTGTTTCCCCTAGCAGAAGCCCGCGCAGCCCACACAAAGAGTGAAACCGGCCGAGCCAAGGGCAAAATCGTGCTCGAAGTCGTTCCAGCGTAGGCCAGCCCCCCCAAAAAATACGAGGAAGAACACATGCTCAAATCACTCTTAGGAATCGCCCCAAAGCAAGAGGAAGACGGGTCATTCAGCCCTTCGTGGCTTGCCTTGAAGTTGTCGACCTCGAAGGTTTCCGACTTCGAGAACATTCCGTACGCCAAGTATGAAGGCAAACGAGCGAAAATCTTGGTGGTCTTTACCGAACAGAAGAACATGACCATGCTCAATGGCAAGGCCTTCTCGACGGGAAACCACCCGGTAGAAGCTCTGTTACCCATGTTGCACCTACGGAATGCGGGCTTTGAATTCGAAATCGCCACACCGAGCGGAAAGCCGGTCGCCTTTGAGATGTGGGCCATGCCGCGCGAAGACACAGCGGTCATGGGCATCTACGAAGACCTCAAGTCCAGCTTTCAAAACCCAAAGGCTCTTCCGGACGTTCTCGTAAGCTTCCAGGCAGAGATTGAGTCGTATGCAGCAGTCTTTGTACCCGGCGGACACGGCGCAATGCTGGGCATTCCCGAAGACCAGAACGTGGGAGACATGCTGCGATTGGCGCATGAGCACGAGCTGTTCACCATCAGCCTATGCCACGGCCCAGGCTCATTCTTGGCCACTGCATTGGGGGGTCACGAGTTCCTCTACAGTGGGTACAAGATGGCTGTCTTCCCCGACTCCGTCGACAAGCAGACCCCGATGATTGGCTACATGCCCGGCGCAATGCCGTGGCAGCTGGAAGCGAAGCTCCGCGAGCTCGGTGCGACCGTCGTGAACACCAAGAGCGACAAGACCGTCTGCCTGGACCGACACCTCATCACCGGTGCCAGTCCACTAGCGGCCAACGAGCTCGGTAAGTTGGCAGCAACAACATTGCTGGAACAGCTGACCTAGCGCGTGTAGCGAACGCGGGTGTCAACGTCAGACGCCCGCCGCATCCGCCATCAGTACAAGCCGTTCGTCGCGTCGCCAGTGCGGCGAGCGTCAGCGGGGTGGTCGTGCCCGGCAGTACAGGCAAGCAGCAGCACAACTGGGCAGAGCAGGTGTGGACGCATGTAGAAGACGACACCCCACCCGAGCCCGCCTCCGAGGGGCCCGTCGTGAACACAGAGCTCACTGAAAACCTGACGCTATGCAGCAATCGCACGCCCCTATCCGCGTTTCAACAACAGGCGGTTCCGTGGTTCACAGCCAACGCAGACCAATCCACCGCCGCACGTATCGCCCGATTCCAAGAGAGCGGCGGCTCCACCGAACACGCTGCAATCGCCCTGGGACACCTCCAGGCCGAACAAGCCGTCCCAGCGCTCGAGCCACACAAGACCCGCTCGCCCTGTGGCCCCAATTGCGCAAGCCGCTAGCAATCCAGAGCTGACCGACGCCGCGACAGACCGCTGTGGCTGCTAAACATGGCGTAGGTTCCAGCTAGCTAGTCGGAGGAACACCGACACGCTTCACAGAGCGCTGTCCATCACCTTCACAGCACGCTGCTGGACTCCGTCTCAACCACGGCACGGAACAACACTTCGTCGCCGCGCAGGATGTCCGCCGCGTACACATCGCCGCCCAAGCTCCAGGTCAGGACGTCCAGCACATCCCCCACCACGGCCTGTCCCGAGTACTTCAGCTCTGCTCTATGAATGCTCTCAGAACCGCCACGACGGGAGAGCGCAGAGGCCACGAAGCGCACGTAGTTCGCCGCATTGACGTGCTTGAAGATGTCGATGTCCGACGCTCGCACGGTGATGCGGTACCGGTCCACCTCTTCCGGGCGGTCCGTCGGCAACGCAAGTTCGAGGGTGCCCGGTCGCAAGGGTTGAGACGGGTCGAACAGCGAGCCGGGTGTGCCAGCGTGAGCGGTCCCTCGAACACCGTCGAGCTCGCCTTCGTAGACGGACTCGCGGGTCTTGATGGGCAGCCGAGCGAGCCTTCCCGTGGGGCCCATGAAGGCGCCGCGAATGTGGCAATGGGCCAGCTTGACGCCGTCATCGCGCAGTACGTCTTGAAGACCTTCGGCAACCGACCGTCCCGCATAAGTCATGGCGCAGCGAATCTCACAGCGCTGGTCCATGCCAAAGCGTCGGTTCATCGCAATGGACTGCTGAACCACGTAGAAACCATGTCCCTCGTGAACGGCCTCTACCAGTCCCAGCTCAGGCTCGTCCATCCACAGCCACCGGCAGTGCTCCATGTACGAGATGATGGACGGGAGTGTCACCCACCGGTCGGGGCCACACTCGGTACCGCGCGTAGTAAGGGGAATGCTGAAGATCATGTTGGTGTGCCGTCCGTTCGTCCAAAGAGCGTGGCTTGCCGTACAGTTGGGCCACATCTGGGTGCTGGCCGGCGACTATCGCGCTGGTGTTGTTGGGTGGGAGAGGGATGGCCTCGTTATTGGGAGGCTGTTCGTCTCTTCGCAAAACGAGACCTCGCGGTATGACCGCTCAAAGGGCGAGCAGAGCAGGGCACCATCGGGGTCGGCTGGCAGAGCCCAATCGGCGAGGCAGCAGACCGAACCAATTTGGAACGCGTAATCTACGGCCAGCGATGAGAACTCGGAGGCGAAGATATGGATTGGAAGCCAATTTCACAGGACGGTCTGCAAGAGTTGATTCGCGGTGGCATCCAAACCATGTCTGCCAAAGACAGGGCTCTGTGGGAACGAGTCAAGATGGAGCCTGCCAAGTGGGCTCTTCCCCCGTTGGGGGACCTAGGTGGCGGCTTTTGGACGGTTTCAGTTCTCGGTGAGTACGCGCTTTGGTACAACGACATTGAGGACGGGTTCAATGTCTCACGCTTCCGAAAAAACGGAACCCTCGACGAGTACATCTGCAACCAGGATGACGTGAGCACGGCGCTTCACAACCTGGTCTTGGCCAATCAGGCTGCGGAACACGCCCGCGATTGAGTCGGAGAGCTCCATGAACATCGTAGAGCTCCCGGTCGCACAATCCTGTCTCCACGACGGCACAATTGAAGCGATTCACACCGCAGGAACCATGCGCTTCACAAGCTCATGTAAGCACATCACCACGGCGCTCGGGAAGCCTCCCTATTCGTACACCACCATCCAGCTCTGCACCTCAACACGTTCCCCACCTCCACCATTCAGATCCCGTTCGTTCGGCCCGTAGGTTTCGTGGTCGAACTGAATGGAACTGCCTGGCGTCACCAGACCATCCAGATCGAAACGGGAAATCTGTACTTCCTTACCGGGACACCAGCTGTTTCGGCCGTACCACCACGTGCCGTACTGATTGGGGATGGTGCCCGCGTCCACTTGCTGCTCGCAGCCATCCTGTACATCGACCCAGTCATCTTCCACTACGAACGCATCGTCTCCCACAATGAAGTGGTTGGTTGTATGGCAGAACTCGGCGCAATTGAGTTGCCCACCTCCGTGACCCGACACGACCGCAGCAAGCTCGACATGGGCGGCGCCGGCAGGAACGTCCACATCGAGTGGCTCAAACAGGTCGTTCACTGTCGGCCCGTAGTAGAAGTTGCCGTTGTACAGCCGGCTCATCGAGGTGGGCCGATAGCCAACGCCTCGATTGCTGAACCGGAAGTCGAGGGTCAAGTCGTAGGGTTGGGAGGTGCGGAACCGGTAGGTCTTGTCGCCCCCCTCTTGCATCATGGCCAGGAAGGGAGTCGCGTCGTGAACCCAGCGACCTTCGCGGTGGTAGGTCGTGATCCACCGGCCGACCTCGGTGCCACAGCCGCACACGAGGTCGTCGTAGCCAGTGCCCGCGTCGTTGCAGGTGTAGGTTCCCTCGGTGGCTTCGCCTATGGGCGAGTCACACGATCCCGGACGGGTGTCGGCGTCCACGCTGTCGACAAAACCGACACAGGTCCAGCTCGTCTCGCTGTCATCCTCACAGTCGGTTGAGGCCCGACACGTCTCGGTGTCCTGCACACCATCTGCGTGGCACATGCCCAGCGTCTCCGGCACGTGCGGCTGACAGGCGGTCGAGCCGAACGCTGAGACATCGTCCACCGCGTCATCGCATTGGTACAGGTAAACCAGGTAATCCCAGGCAGGACAGTCCCCAAACTCGCCGTCGCCGACGCAGTTGGTGGTCAGGTCGTACTCGAGCGTATCGAAGGTCGCCATCGTTGCTGCATCCGGCAGGGTCACGTCGATACGCGGGCTTCCCTGGACCTGTTCGTTGTCCCACAGTCGAACCGAGGTCACGTCCTCGGAGTCGAGTCGCTCCTGCCTCTCGAAGGTGAAGTTGGCATACCGGGCCTCGTTGGCAACCTTCGACAAATTCGGCTCAAACCAGCCGACACCGCCGTCAAAGCGACTAGAATCCGCATAGCTGCCGACGTAGCGCACGGTCTGGCTGCGATCGATGACCAGGCCCCATCCGGGGTTCGCAAGCTGGATACCGAGCCATCCGTCAATGTCCGACGGCGTCTGTTCGACGTAGTGCAGGCGTCCTTCCCATGCTGCCTGCTCCTCACCACTCAACCGGTCGAGCGCAGCGACGAGACCCTGCTCAATGACATCCAAACGCGAAGCCACGTCTGCCCCATCATTCGGAACGAAGAAGTAATGCACATTGTCGGGACTATTCGCGAGTAAATCCTCGTGGTCCCGTGCCCACATGTCTACCGAGAAGCTGCTGTTTTGGCGCGGCGCCCCGAGAACGAACACCAGGCTGTCACAGCCACTCCAGTCGGTCGACAGCGAGAAGGAACCGGAACGGGTCTGCACGGAGAAATCACCGGCTAGACCGTTGAGCCCGCCATCCCCGCCGTCTTCGAAGGGGGACTCCGTCATGCCGAGCAGCTCGCAGCGTGTCGGGTCGACCACAGCCGTGTCGCTGTCATTGGCGCCGCCGTTGCAGGCAGTGAGTGCAAAGCACAGGACGAGAAGGCGGTTCATAGAGTCTCCCAGCCGCTACACTGTACCTACGGCTTCCGCTGACGACCATCGGTGTCCTTGAGACGGCGATGCCCTCACCCGGTGCGACGTCCCCGTCTTGGGTGCGCACCGTGATGACAGGGTCACCGACGGGTAGATCGAACATGCGCGTGGGAGTGCATTGGTCGTCCCAGGTCAGCGCCTGGCAGGTGTACACCCGCACGACGGAGAACGCGGCGTCGGGGCCGACCGGCATGGGCTGGTTGGCGGACGCAATGACGCCGCGCAGACCTGTGTCGCTGTCCATCGCATCGGTGGTCAGCGTACCGTCGAAACGTGGCCATCGAACACGATGCTCAATGACGGGCCAGCGAGGCCCCCTAAGGTCTCCAGGCACACCACAGGGGCTTTCCTAGCGCCTCATTGACCTGGTCATGCAGCGCACTCGCCCACAGCCGCACGTGACGCTCTCCAGTCATCTCCACGGGTGTTTGACGCATCACCGCATGAACCCGGTCTTGCCACCCAGCATCTGGCAGGTTCCCAATCCATCCCTCCAGGAACTGACGGGCCTCAACCTGGGCGGCCACATCCATCTGTGCCGGTAAGGAGCGCGCCCACACGTGCAGCGCCGTCCACGCGACCACACCTCGGTCCGCCAAGGACAAGGCGTCGCCATCTGTCGGAAGCGAGTACCCAAAGCGCGTGTAGTCCCTAGGAAAAGCGGTCGCGACCACATGCGACAACAGACGTCGCTCGGAGGTGTCTAGCGGTGTTCGTACGGACGGCGCCTGGTTGATGCGCGGCAGAACCGACGGCAGCGCGTAGTCCGCAGCAAAGCCTCTCCAGTCGTCGTCCAAGTGCTCAAAGCGAAGCGTGGTCACGCCATCTGGCAGCATCTTATCTGCGGTGGACTGGGTCAGAACGTTGAAGCCCATGACCATGTCCAACACCAGTGCAGTATCGGAGACATGTCCCAAATGAAGCCGGTAAACGGGGTCAAAGCGCCGTAGAAAGCGGGTCATAGACAATGCCCGTTCAAGGGGATGTCGGACGACAGCGAACGATGTGTAGGTCGCATACTCGTCTGGGTAGAAGCGTTTGACGGTCTTGTAGCCCCAGTGCTGTTCGATGCGATGTTCTCGCTTCAGTCCCCCAAGGGCGAGCTCGACGGACATGCCCGCGCACTTGGGCACATGGAAGAAAATCAGCTCATGAAGGTGGCTGATCATCCCCTACTCTGAACCCCAATAGTTCAGCACACTCGTCTGAACGCGGACCGGCGCAACGGCGGCTTGTGCGACGACGGCGAGGGTGGATGCGTTGTAGGTCACGGCCGTTGTTTCCGACGCATCACGTCCGCCACCTGGGGCGAATGTGGTGACGTGAAAGGTGACAGCGTCGTCTGCAACTGTGGCTGTCACCATGCGACGACGACCACTGCTCTGGCGACTCTTGAACGGAAGAAAGACCTCGCGCATCTCCGGATTTTCCCGACCGACGATGGCGTGAATAGCGCCGGTTTGAGAGTCTGCGACGAACTGGGTCTCGCCAACCTGAGCCAGCTGAACATGACCGTCTCTGCGGGTTGGCGTGCAGGTTGGGGTGCGGGCCAAGGTCCGCTCCCTGGTCGCATTCTCGGTGAAGGTCGAGCAATCGCCGTCAACCCACGAGGTCATGGACTCGCCCGACTCGGTCGTCCAGGTCAGCTGCGCAGCCCCAGCCAGGGATGTCCAGCCCATCAACGCAATTCCGAACGTCACCGATGTCTTGTTCATCTTGTCCTCCAACTCACAGTCTTCTTAGCTTAGGAAGCCGCCACCGTCTGTCGACCGGCCCACGCACCCGTTCCATCAAGCCCCAGCGCGTCCAGACCCGGCACAATCACCGACTCGATGGTCGCATAGAACAACTCACGGGCCTCCGCCCCGCTGCACAGCCCGAGCACGACGCCATGGGCGGGTGGCTGACTCTCTAGCGGCAAGTGGCCAAGCTCATGGTGTTCGAGGTGGGCAAACGCGACGGTAAGATACGCGCTGAGGCGCTGCTTAGCGACCGCATCCAATGTGGGGACGAGCTGGCCAACGAGCCGCCAGCCGAAGTTCGCGTGCCCGCATTCGTCGGCGTAGATCTCGGTCAGTAGCTCACGCAGTGGTCCTTCGGGCATCTCCTCGCGCTCCGCCCCAATGAGCGACACCGCGACCGTCTCCGACAGACACGAAATCGACAGCAAATTGCGCAGCGCCGCTTCGAGTGGACCAACATCGGAATGGGCTGGAAACGGTGGAGGTTCGGGCAGTTGCGCGTGTGCGTGACCCCCGAGGGCCTCGACGACAGCACCACACAACACTCCGTGGTGCTTCTCTTCGGCGGCAAACTCGCGGCACTTTGCGACATCTGCGGCATCCAGACCTGCCGCCTGCAGTTGCGAGGCCAGCTCATTGAAGACACGGTGCGATGCGTACTCGTTGACCATCCGCCCGTGCCAGGTTCGCACGGCACTCTCGGTCAGGTCTGGGTGGGCTTCCAAGACCGGCATGTAAGCGCGCGACTGTTCGCGTAGGTCGAGCCTCACGCGGTCATCGCTGGTGGTGTGGGTGGGCCCCAGGGAGTGCAGGCCATGCTGCCACGCCAATCCAGGGCTGTGCAGCACTCCTCGCGATGTGCGAATGCGAATGTGTCTTCGGATGGGTCCGCATCGACCGCTTCGGCGATGGTCTGGCAACACGCCTTGATGTCGTCTCCCACAGCTGTAGGGTCTGCGCTATCCGCGAAGGCAGCTTCCACCGTTTCCTCGCACGAGGCCACCGACGCCGTTGACGCGGCTTGATCTTGGTCGTCGAAAGGAACCGACTCTGTCGACACAGGCGTTTCTGCCGCAGGGCCAACAGGAGACACCGTCTTCGGCGCGCAGCCAACGAGGGCCGCGACACACGCAATGCGGGCGGTAGCCATCAGCGCACGTCGGTGTGACAACTTCAGATTTGGGGCAAGAGTAGTGGGAATGCTCATGGGGGCTCCTAGAGTCCGCACCGTACAGGTCCACGCAACCAGCCGCAATCGGTGTTCCCATCCCACCTGAAGACGTTGAGCCCTCACAATCGCAGTGGTGCGGAGGAAGGGAGTCTGCTGAAACGCGATCGATCGGCCTTGGGAAAGGTGGCAGCAAGCCGAGTCGGGTTGTGGTTGGCCGCTCCGTCCTACACTCCCACCAACATCCCGCACAATCGACCACTCGCCCACGGAGTTCGGGCCTGAAGCTCATGCGTTTCCCACCGACCTGTCCGGTTCGAAACGCCGCGGTCTTCATGAACTGCCGCGGTACTGCCGGCGTCGCACTGACCACCACCGGCAACCGCTTCGACATCCACCACAACCACGCCATCTGGGTGAAGTCGTTAGTCGGGCGCATGACAACAGAACAACGTGCCGATGAGTTCGTACAAAGCCTCCGTGGACGCAATCGACGCGAAGCCTGGGGTTCCCTAGGCGTATTCGTCGCCAGCGGCACCATTGCCATGGGCGCTGTGCCCCTCCTAAACCCCATTGGCGGGATGGTGGGACTCGCGGCGGCAGGTGTCATCTTCGGCGTCAATCAGTTCGTGCTTCAACCCCACGAACCACAGACGGGTTGGACGCTTGCGTCCTTGGCAGATGAGGTCGAAAAGCAGGGGAAATGGATGCTTTGGTCGCCCCTTTGGTACTTCGGCCCCATCTTAATCGCCATGCTCGCGGCTCTGCCTCCAACGACCTCCGTGTTGTCGCTCATCATCATTGCGTTCTGCGGATTCTTGGCGGTGAAAAACGTACGGATAGGGCAGGGCCTACGTCACAGCGCCGCAGCACTTCGGGCCGAGGCGGCGTCTGACACGGCGTAGGACTCCGCGCGCGTGTCGACCGGCACTGATTTCGCCAACGAGCCTACAACCCCGCCTGCCACAGGGCCTCAATCCCCTCCGGCACACCCAGCGTGCCAGCACACGCCTCGGTCAACACGAACTCCGCGTCCAGACACCCCGGTTCCGCTGGGCCCTCCCAGTACAGCCAGCCTGTCTCGGACTCAAATGCGAAGAACGATGGCCCTGCCATATGCGCCGTTGTTCGCAAGCTCCCGGACCCTAGCTCGTACACCCCGAGCGTAGACCACGCCGCAACGGGCTGCTCAAACCAGAAGCCCGTCTCCAACTCCTGCGACCTCACCTCCAGCAGCATTCCCGCGTCATCCATGCACGACGCGACGGCATGGCAGGCGGTCACCGCACGGGCTTCTTCCAAGGTGTCCGGAGCCCCTCCAAGGTCACCCAGAGGCTCTTCTACAGCCTCTCTGGGAGCATTCGGCACAACACACCCTCTCGACACGCGGCGGTCCACACATGGCGGACGCCCCACTCCAAAGGACGTTGAGGTCGCGCACGCCCGGCCGGTGTCGGCGTCACTTGTGACAGTCACGAAGGTGGTCTGACCGGCGGCATCGTACTGGAAGAAGGTTCCGCTCTCGCTCATGGGCTCGTACCAATCGAAGGCGCCGTGGTCGCACACGGACACAATGAAGCACTCGGTGAACACGCCAGACTCGGCGAACGACGCCGGGAAGTTGTCGTTCAGCGGGGCCACGCAGTCATTCTCGAAGATGCCACACCCCGCCAGCACCATCAGCCCAAAGGTCAGTCCCGTTCTCATGCCACTCCTCCGCCCAAAACCATCGTACGCCTCCACATCACCAACTGTCCACTACAGCCCATCAAATTGATGCACTCAATCTGACTATCACATGAGCCTTGCATTGTTGATTGATCTCACCGCACGTCACACCACAACGACACGCACAGCGTCAGGGCACGCGCGTTTCAAAACCGTCCAGTCCCCACACCCACAGTGGGTTCGGCGGCCGGTCAGGATAGGGCCCCGGTCCGCCCAGGAGCCGCCATGTCCAACCGCCTTGCAGACGAAACCAGTCCCTACTTGCTCCAGCATGCAGACAACCCTGTCGACTGGTATCCATGGGGACCGGAAGCACTGGCTGCAGCCCGCGACCAGAACAAGCCCATCCTGTTGTCCATTGGCTACTCGGCCTGTCACTGGTGCCACGTGATGGAGGAGGAGAGCTTCTCCAACGACGAGATGGCCGAGCACATGAACGCGGCCTTCATCAACATCAAGGTGGACCGCGAAGAGCGACCGGACCTGGACGACGTGTACATGCAGGCCGTGCAAGCCTTCAGTGGCGGCCAAGGTGGCTGGCCCATGACGGTCTTCTTGTTCCCAGACGGGCGCCCGTTCTTCGGCGGCACCTACTTCCCGCCCGAGCCCAAGCAGGGCGTGCCGTCGTTCTCACAGGTCATGGCCTACGCGGTTCACCTGTTCACGGACAAACGCGACCGTGCCGAGTCCTCTGCAGACAAGCTCGTTGAGATGCTCGCACAGAGCGGCCAGTTCCCAGACTCCACCAATGCAGACGTCTCTTGGCTAGACGCCGTCGCAGGGGCAAGCGATGACGCCTACGACGCTGACAACGGCGGCTTCGGCTCCTCTCCCAAGTTCCCGCCCCACGGCACCCTTCCCGTACTGCTGGCTCACTACCAGCGCACCGGACGCGACCGCTCGCTAGACATGGTCACCGGCACCCTCGACGGCATGATGCGTGGCGGTACGTACGACATTCTCGGTGGAGGCTTCTGTCGCTACAGCACAGACGCCGAGTGGACCGTTCCGCACTTCGAGAAGATGCTGTACGACAACGCCCTACTCATTCCCACGTATGTAGATGCCTGGCGAATCACCGGAAACGACCGCTACGCACGCGTTGCCCGCGAGACCCTCGACTACCTTGTACGGGACATGCGCCTGCCCGAGGGCGGATTCGCGGCCAGTGAAGACGCAGACAGCGAAGGTGGCGAAGGCGCATTTTACGCCTGGACACCCGAAGAACTGGCGGGTTTGCTCGGCATTGACGACGGCATTCAGGCCTGCCTCTTGCTCGGCATTACCCAGTCCGGAACCTTCGAGCGCGGGACCAGCGTGCTTCGAACCGCCGTGTTCCCAGAAGACTTGGACACCGACAAGCGCGCCCTGTGCGACCGCGCGCTCAAGGAGATGCGCGAAGCCCGTGACGAACGCACCCGCCCAAGCCGAGACGACAAAGCAGTCGCCGCCTGGAATGGCTTCGCACTGTCCGCCTTTGCCCACGCAGGCTGCCACCTCCACGATGACGCCTACACACGCATCGCCCGCGAGACCGCTCGGTTCCTCCTAGACGTTCAGACCGTTGATGGCCGTCTGATGCGCACGTTCAAGGACGGTATTGCCAAGACACCCGCCTTCCTTGAAGACTACGCCGCTGTGGCCATTGGCCTGTATGACCTGTACCAAAACACCTTCGAAGCCGAGTGGCTCACCGCTGCTGTGGCCATGGCCGACACCATGGTCGAGCTGTTCTGGGACGCAGACAACGGCGGCCTGTTCTTCGCGGGCAATGACGTCGACCCACTCGTCGTCCGCGGCAAGCGCCTCGTCGGCGGTGCTGAGCCGTCTGGAAACGGCCAAGCGGCCTGGCTGTTCGCCCGTCTTGGAACCCTGTGTGGACGCGACGACCTGACCACCAAAGCCACCGTCATCACCACCGGAATGTCCGAGCTGGTGACCCGCGCCGCACGCGCAATGGGACCGGCAGCCCTCGCCGCCGCATGGCTCCAAGGTCCGGTGCAAGAGCTCGGATTCGTCGGTGACCGCGTGGGCGCAAGTCCACTCATTGGCGTCGCTCGTGGCCAATTCAACCCCTTCCGCGTGTTGGCGCACAACGAAGCTGGCAAGGCCCATACCTTGGTGCCGTGGATGGCAGACCGCGACGAGAAAGAGGGCAGTCCTACCGCCTACTTGTGCCAGAACTACACCTGCCAAGCCCCCGTCGTAGACGTCAGCGCCCTTCGCACTCAGCTGACCAGTGCCAGCCAACCCGTGCAGCGTGCGCGCGTCGGAGCGGCCCGTGTGTACGCCCCGGCCCTGCCGTCAGACACCACCCTGTGGCTGAATACCGATGAGCCGCTGTCCCTCGAAGCCCTCAAGGGCCAAGTCGTCGTTCTCGACTTCTGGACATACTGCTGCATCAACTGCCACCACGTCCTTCCCGTCTTGGCCCAGGTCGAAGACCACTTTTCCGACGAGTCCGTGGTGGTTCTCGGCGTTCATTCCGCCAAGTTTCCAGCCGAGCGTGAGCGCGAAAATGTCGAGCGTGCCATCGCCCGCCATGGCATTCGACACCCGGTCATCTTGGACTCCGAACACAAACTCTGGTCAGAGTTCGCCGTGAAGTCATGGCCAAGCGTTGTGGTGTTGGACACCCTCGGTCGTGTTGCCTGGCACCGCGCCGGAGAAGTCCGCGCCGACGAGCTGACCGAGGTCGTCGCCCGTCTCGTCGCGGAAGGCAAAGCGCACGAGACGGTTGCCTCTCCCCTCACCTACCGAGCCGCCGAACCGTCGCTGTCGTCCAAATTGTCCTTCCCCGGCAAGCTGTCCGTCTGGCCGAACTACGCCAAGCAGGCCCAAGGCGCCGACCCCTTCGGTCCAGACGCACGGCTGTACATTTCAGACACCGGCAATCACCGCATCCTAGAGGCCCTGTGGCGCCTCGGACCCGAAGGCTGGCCCGAAGCAGAGGTCATCCGTGTGTGGGGTACCGGTGTTGCAGGATTCGCAGACGGCGAGACCGCCCAGTTCAACGGCCCGCAAGGGCTCACCCGCCGCGACGACACCCTGTACGTTGCCGACACCGACAACCACCGCGTTCGCGCAATCGACCTAGAAACGGGCATTGTGCGCACGCTCATTGGCTCAGGTGAGCTCGGCCGAGGCGGCACCCTGAACCCGGCTGAACCGCTGTCGCTAGACCTGCGCAGTCCGTGGGACATCAGTGCGGCCAATGACGTGATGTTCGTGGCCATGGCGGGTGCGCATCAGATCTGGCTTCACATGGACGAGCCCCTGCGAAGCGGTCCGTTCATCGGTAGTGGCTCCGAAGCGCACGTAGACGGCGACCCCGCGGAGGCCGCACTGGCCCAGCCGAGTGGTCTGCAAGTCCACGGCCAATACCTGTTCTGGGTAGACAGTGAGACCAGCTCACTGCGCATCTTGGACATGTCCAAGCGTCATGTCGGCACGGTGCTTGGCAAGGAGCTGTTCGACTTCGGAGACGTAGATGGTGCCCCAGCAGACGTGCTCATGCAGCACCCTCTTGGCCTGACAGTCGCCGACGCAACCGTGTACATCGCAGATACGTACAATCACAAGATCAAGGCCGTCGACATGGCCAAGGGTGCCGTCACCAGCACCATCGCCGGCGGCAAAGGCATCTTGTGTGAGCCATCAGACGTAGATGTCGCTGGACCGTTCTTGGTGGTCGCAGACACCGGAAATCACCGTCTGCGTGTTCTGGACCGCGCCGAGGGCGAAGTTCGCACGGTGGTCATCCAGGGCCTGTAAAAGGCCGGTCAGCGAAGCCCAAAACGAACAAGCTTGCTGCGCAGTGTGGTCGGCTTGAGACCTGACTTTTCTGCTGCACCTCCAGGGCCGTACAAGCGGCCCTCGGAGGCGTCCAGCAGCTGCTCTAGGTAGGCACGCTCGTTCTGTTCCCAGGTGAGCTCTGGGCCTGCGACAGCAGCGGCGACGGTCCGCACTGCTGGCGTGGAGGACAGTCCGAGATCTCGCGGCGACAGCGCCCCTGCAGGCACCACAATTGTGGCACGCTCCAGTGCATTCAGCAGCTCCCGAACATTGCCTGCCCAGGGTGCGGCACGCATGACCGCTAGCGTAGCCTCGGGGAGTGACCACGGGCCGCGACGCGAACGCCGGTGCTCGTCGTCCAAAAATGCCTGGGCAATCTGAGCAATTTCCTCTGGCCGGTCGCGCAGGGGGGGCACTCTCAACGGGAACACGGCCAGCCGGTACAACAAGTCCTGTCGAAAGCGACCGTCCGCAACAGCCGCGTGAAGGTCCACGTTCGTCGCTGCCAACACGCGCACGTCCACGGTGACAGTCTCGTCCGAACCTACGGGTTCAAACTGCCCTTCTTGCAGCACCCGAAGCAGCTTGGCTTGGGCTGACAGCGGCAACTCCCCAATCTCATCGAGCAGCAACGTCCCGCCACTCGCGGTCACAAAGCGCCCATCACGAGACCGCTCCGCACCGCTAAACGCCCCTTTGACGTGCCCAAATAGCTCACTCTCAACAAGGGCCTCTGGAATGGCGGCACAGTTGAGCTTGATGTACGGCCCATCCCGGCGGTCACTCCACGTGTGCAGCGCCTGACACACGACCTCTTTGCCCGTTCCGGTCTCCCCCTGCACCAACACGGGAAGGTCGGTCACCGAGACCTGGCGCGCTAGATGCGCGAGCTCCCGCATGGCCGCCGATACCGCAGACTCCAAGCGTCTTGTCGCGGCATCCGCACCGGTCTCCTCCACAAGCAGTCGGTTCTCTTCTTTCAACCGCAACCGATAGCGGTCCAACAGCTCAGCCTGGTCCGCAAAGCGAAGAGCGAGCGCCACAAGCTGCCCGACCACGGCTGCAAGCTCCACTTGTCCCTGGGGGTACACGCCACACGACGAACGGTCCAGAGTGATGACACCAAGGTTCTCGCCACCGGAAAACAGTGGAACGACCATGCAGGAATGGCCGTGTGGGAGGTCCAGAATGCCGTCGTAGGGGTCGCCTTCTTCACTCCCGTGGTGATGCTCCTCCAACGGAATGGGATGCCGCAGCTCCAGCGCTCGCTGGATGGTCGGAAACTTAGAGAGCGACAGACGATGCGACCGCACAACATCGGACGCCAACGGTCCAGATGCCGCCTCCACCACCAGCTCATCTCCCCGAAGACGCAGGACCGCCGCCAAGTCATACGGCATCAGCGAACGAAGCGAAATAAGCGCCTGCTCCAATACTTCTGCGGTGTTTCGCGTACCAACGAGCCTGGCGAGGCCGTCCAAGTTCGCATCTTGCACCCACTCGGTCCGCACAGCCATACACCCTCCACAACGAAGTATCGTTGTAGCGAAGTATCGTTGTACGTGAAAACGATATTCCGTTGAAGTCGCTCGTCAACACCCGCATTTCCAGGGTTCGGTCGATGGAGATTCTTGGCACGACCCTCGCAAAGACCACGCCACACACACTCTGGGCACTGCCCACATTGGAGACAACATGGACCACTTGAACATTGGCGACCGCGTACCCGACGTCACTTTCCACACTCGTACCGAACACGACTGGGCCGACAAGACCACCGCCGACTACTTCGCTGGAAAGCGTGTTGTCGTGTTCTCCCTGCCAGGTGCCTTCACACCGACCTGCTCGGCCTCTCATGTGCCCCGCTACCAAGAACTCAAGCCACAGTTCTCGGCCGTTGGCATTGACGACGTCCTGTGCGTCAGCGTCAACGACACCTTCGTCATGAACGCTTGGCAAGACGCTGAGGGCGCGCCGGACATCACCTTCGTCCCAGACGGAAACGGCGAGTTCACCGACAAGATGGGATTCCTGGTCGGCAAGGAAGACCTTGGCTTCGGCAAGCGCTCCTGGCGCTACGCCATGGTCGTCAACGACGGCGTCATCGAGCAGTTCTTCGTTGAGAAGGAAGTTCCGGGAGACCCCTTCAGCGTGTCCGACGCTGACACCGTTCTCGACTGGCTCGACGGCACTAAGGTTCCAGACGTCGCCCTGTTCACCAAGCCCGGCTGTTCGCACTGTGCACGCGCCAAGGAGGCCCTCACCGATGCCGGTCTCGGATACGCCGAGCTGTCGACATCCCCGCGCATCTTGCGAGCCATTCCAGGCGCAGGAACCACACCACAGGTGTTCGTGGACGGTGCACATATTGGCGGAGCGGACGAGCTCGTTGCGTGGCTAGCCACGCGATAGAACCGCCCAGTCACGGTGTTGTAGGCCAAATTGTTCCACATGGAACATGCCGTCGACCTGCCCCCTACAGCCGTCGACCACCACGTTTGTATCGAACTCCTGTAGAGCGTTTCGGGCACATGCCCGAAGCGCTTTTTCCGTCGTCACAGGCAGGGGTCGTCAACCGGTTAGACGGCTCGCCACTTGGAGACAGACATGCAGGACTTGAAAGCACGCATCGAAAACAGCTGGGAATCGGGCGACGCAGACGCAGACGCCGTTCAGGCTGTGATGGAACTGCTGGACACCGGAGCGGTCCGCGTTGCTGAGAAGACCAGCGGCGAGTGGGTCGTGAACGACTGGCTAAAGAAGGCCATTCTACTCTGCTTTCGCACCTCCAAGATGGTGGAGGGTAGCTACGGCGACTACCGCTACCACGACAAGATCCCGCTCAAGACCCGCCTCGCCGAGCAGGGTGTTCGTCTGGTCCCACCGGGCACCATCCGCTTCGGCGCGTTCCTAGAGCCCGGCTGCATTGTCATGCCTGGGTACGTCAACATTGGCGCCTACGTCGGTGCTGGCTCCATGGTCGATACCTGGGCCACCGTAGGCTCTTGCGCGCAGATTGGAAAGGGTGTTCACCTGTCCGGCGGGGTGGGAATTGGTGGCGTCCTAGAGCCCCTCTCAGCCAACCCTGTCATCATTGAAGACGGCGCGTTCATCGGCTCACGAAGCATTGTTGTGGAAGGCGTGGTCGTCGAAGAAGGCGCGGTCATTGGCGCCGGCACCACACTGACGTCCAGCACCCCCATCATCGACGTCACCGGTTCCAAAGAGGTCATTCACAAGGGACGCGTGCCTGCGAACTGTGTTGTGGTCCCCGGAACACGTCCAAAGACCTTCCCTGCGGGCACCTACGATCTGCAGTGCGCCCTCATCATCGGTCGCCGCAAGGCGTCCACAGATCGAAAAACGTCGCTCAACGACGTGCTGCGAGAGTTTGCGGTTTCGGTCTAAGAACGCACTGTATGAATCGTTGCCGACCTGCCACTAGGCAGAAAGGCGAGTGATTCTTTACAGGCAGCCTCGCGCCGCTTTGCTATGTTTCTCCTACGCCCTTTGGCGACTTTTCTGGAGAACATATGTCCGCAATGTCTTTTCGACGGCGTACAGAGCCGTCATCTGCCGCCAAAGCAGGCGCTGAGAAGAACGACGACGGCGCTGCAGTCAGCAATGCTCACGCAGCCGAGCAAATCGAGACCACCGAAAAGTCGGCTGGGCCCTTTGAGTCGAGCATCCTAAACAGTGCACTCGCCGCTGCTTTTGGTACGTCTCTAGACGGGCTGAGTGCCACTCAGGACGCTGCAAAGAACACAGCCCTTGGGGCCAGAGCCGTCACCGAAGGCACCGAGATGGCCTTTGGACAGGGTGTCGACGAGAACATCGACGACCTCGACTTCATTGAGACCGCCGCTCATGAGACGGCCCATGCCCTCGCCGGTGGCGGGTCCGGAAAGACGGAGCTGGACGTTGAAGGCGACCCTGGAGAAGCCCAGGCAGAGTCGGCTGGACGGTCGTTCCGGACTTGGGCACAAGCTGGCTTTGAAGGCGCTGCGCCATCGTTGCAGCCGGCCAGCGCTGGCGAAGCGAACCTGCACCGCGACCACACAGTGGGTAGCTGGACTGGCAGTCCTGTGCTCCGCCAAGGCACCACAGGACGGCAGGTACGCTCGCTCCAGACCCTCCTCAATGCTCATGGATTGGGCATCGGCGTAGACGGCTCTTTCGGCCCCCGAACACGCAAAGCGCTCATGGCTTTTCAGCGGTCGGTCGGCCTTGTTGTCGACGGCATCGCAGGAGCAGCGACCGCAGGCAAGCTCAATCGATCCTCCAGGCGACCCGTTGCACGCCCCGACAACTTGGCCGGCCCGGCACCGACTACCCAAGTCACCGGCGACCCCGCGCTGTCGTTCAATAGCCGCGGCGGAATCGTCAGCGCCCTACAGACACTGCTCAACAGCAAGGGCGCCTCGGTGACCGTTGACGGCGTCTTCGGTGCCGGCACACGCAACGCAGTGGTTGCCTTCCAGCGCGCAAACGGCCTGGGTACCGACGGCGTTGTGGGTGCAGGAACCGCCGCCAAGCTCAATGACGGCGCCAGCAAGGACATCTCTGCAGCTGACCTGAACGTAGGCAGAGGCCAGGGTGAGAACTTCGCCGGAAACGAAGCGTATGCGGACATGCGAGAGGCCGTCATGGCTGCCGCCGAGTCCCATCTCGGAGCGCCGTACTCGTGGGGAGCGGACGGACCCGGTACCTTCGACTGCTCGGGCTTCGTGCTCTACGTACTCCGTCAGAACACCAATCTCATCCAGTGGGGCGACGACACCGCAGCGGGTATCCGAAACCGCATTCCCGTTGTCAACACGCCGCAGCGCGGAGACTTGGTCTTCTACCGAGGCCGCAACGGCGTCACCCACATCGAGTTCGCTACTGGTCAGGGCTCACAGACCCTTGGTGCCAGTGGCGGCGGCTCGCGGACATACGGCGATGACCCAGGAGCCAAGGTGCAATACGGCAACTGGACACGCGACGGTCGCAGCAAGAGCTTCGGCTCGATCGACCGGCTCATTCAGCAGTACCAAGCCAACAACTAGCGAGCCATTGCCCTCGTCGCGTCAAATCGACGAGGGTGCGGTTAGGGTGGGCCGGTGCAGCGCTTCCCACCATCGTCAGCCTGGAACCCGTTCAGCACGCGGCTGACTCTGGTCGTCGTTCTCGTGGGTGTACCCCTGACGAACGCCGCAGCGGAGTCCCCCCGACACGTCGCAAAACGTGCATTCCGGGCCTCTACAGAACTGTATGAAGCCGGACAGGTCCACGAGTCGGAGGCCGGATTCGCCCAGGCTGCAGCACTCGCATCCGCCTTTCCATCACGGTCCAAGTGGCCCAGCATGGTCACCTATCAGTACGCCACAGTGCTCTTTCAGGTCGGAAAGTTCGCGGAAGCGCAGGCCGCCGCCGAGCAAGCCCTCGCCATCGATATCAGTCGAGGGGCAGAGGCATGGTACGTCGAAGACGACGCTATTCTCGCGGCCCGTGCAGCGTCCGAGTGGGGCAACGTTGGCGACGCGCTCGAGCACATGGAGATGGCCATTGCCATCGATGTGTACGACATCCAGGGTGACTTGATCTCCGAGCGCGGCGAATACCTCATGATGGCTGGCCGCTTTTCCGAAGCGCTGGTCAACTTCGAAGACGCCGCCGAGCACTTCAATGACGACCAAGACGGTCTGCTGAACAACGAGATTCGCCGTGGGCGAGCACTAGTACAGCTCGGTCGTGCCGGTGAAGCTCTGGACATCACCACCACGTCCATCCTTGAACTGTCCAACTTCGACAACCCGAATCCCGAGTATTGGATTCTCATCTTGGACCTTCGCGCCGAAGTCGCGGCGGCCATGGGGCACTTCGAGGACACGGTCATTCTCCAGAAGGAAGGCCTCGCACTCGAGCGTGAACTTCATGGCGATACCCACCCGCATGTCGCAACCGCGTGGCACAACCTCGGCCAGTCATACCATTCGTTGGGCGGTCATTATCCGGAGGTGTTGGACGCCGTTGAGAACGCGATCACCATCCAAGAAGCCATCACCGGACCCGCCAGCGCCGAGGTCGCGGAGTTCCTACGCTCTGCGTCCGTCGCCGCCTCTGCCGCCGACCGGCACGCCGCAGCCTTGCACTATGCACGCCGGTCTGCAGGCATCTACGCCGACATTGTGCCTGCCGGGCATCCGCTTCGTCTACGCGCCCTCTCGACACAAGTTCACGCAGCCGCCTACTTGCAGCAGTGCGACGAGGCGCTCGCCGTCCTCGAGCGTATCGACCGGGAGGAGAACCCGTTTAATGACGATGGACCCGTCGTTATCCTGTCGTTGACCCGCCTTGTCGGGACGGCCCAATACTGTGATGTACCGGATGCTTCTCAACGAGCCGACGCACTGGAGGGAGTCGCTGACGCACAGGACTACGCTCCTCCGCACGACCGAGCCATGGCCTACGCCACCACAGCGAAGACAGCCATGGCGGCGGGCGACACCGACACCGCACTGCGCCGTTCCGCCAAGTCATTGGAACAAGCAGAGCGCTCTGGGGGAGTGGTTCCCATCGCCAGCGCGCACTCCGCTCAGGCCTGGGCCCTTGCCTCCGCAGGTCGCACCCAGGAAGCCTGGGACATGGTGAACGAAGAGCTCATCGAACGACGAGAGCACTTGCTCCAGACGCGTGGACAGATGTCTACCATTGATTGGTATTCCACCATCCGACGCAACAATGATCTGCTCGCACTGACCGCGATGACCAGTCCATCCCCTGAAGCGGTCCTTGAGTTCGCCATGTTTCTGCGGGATGCCGGACGGTGGGAAGCGGTTGCCCAGGAAGACAGCGAACGGGAGTCGCTCCGCCAAGCTCGGGAAGACGTCGCAACCGCCTTGCTCGCACCGGATGTCAGCCAACAAACCCTCCAGACAGCCATCGCACGGCGTGACGTTGAGGAGCGCGCAGTCCGCGGTGCCATGCGTCCGTTCGAGCCCACCACCTTGGCCATGCTGTGCGACGCGCTCCCCTCAAACAGCCGCTATGTACACATCGTCCCACAGGGTATCGCGGGCGTAAACGCCGCTTATACCGCGTTGGTCGTGGACCCAGACGACTGTACAGTGACACGCCATGGCCTGTCCGACTCCAAGGAGACCGACCGCGTCATCACCCAGTGGAGGCGCGCCATCTCGGCACATGCTGAGCCGCCACAGAGCGTCAGCGCGTCGCTGTATCAGCTCATCTGGCAGCCACTGGAGGCCGCCGTCGGAGACGCCGAGACCGTCTACATCGTGCCTCTTCGTGGCATGACCCATGTGCCGTTCGCAACACTGTCCGACGGCTCTACGTCGCTGATCGAACGCCATGCCTTCGTCACTCTCGACGCACCGTCTCGCCTGCTCGCCGATCCAAGCTCCCAGACCGAACAGCTGTCCGGCTATGTCGTGGGCGGACTGGCCTTTGACGGCCGCGAAGGCCCCGGTTCCCGAGGAAGCTCGTGCATTCCGTCGAGCTTCAGTCCCCTGCCTGGTACCGCGACGGAAGCCGCCGAGGTGTCTGCCGCACTGGCGCGTCACCCACAGTGGCAATCGGTTCAACCCACACCCGAGAGCGTCAGCAAGACCTCCGTACTCGACGCCCTACGCTCCCACCAAGTGGTCCACCTCGCGACACACGGCTTCGTCGCCGACCACCATTGTGACGCCCCTGCAGAAGACCCGCTCGCACGCTTTCACGCCCCCATGGCAACGTCTGGAATCGTGGTGAGCGAGGCGAACAACAACGACGGACTGCTCACCGCCGAAGAGCTGCGCGACATCGACGGCATGACCGCTGACCTGGTCGTACTCTCCGCGTGCGAGACCGGTCTGGGTATGCAGCTGGACGGCGTGGGTGTCTTGGGCTTGCGCAAGGCGCTGGATGACGTCGACAGCGTGGTGCTGAGCTTGTGGCGGGTGCCGGATGACACGACCGCGCAGCTGATGTCTGACTTCTACGACGCGTTGGTGGACGGTGCGTCCGTTCAACACGCCATGCGAACGGCACAGCTCGCCGCACGGGAGAGAGGAGACCCGCTGTGGAGCTGGGCCGCCTGGGTCAGCCACGGGACGTGGACACTGTCCACACCTGAATGACCACGACTGAACCGACGCCCCCTTGGTCGACCGAGACACCCTCACGATTACCCGCCACCTGGGCGCTCATCGGCGTGCTGGTCGGCGTTCATGTGGTGACCGGAGTGGTCTACGCGATTGTCGAAGACGTGTCCGTCGTCAACGCCCTGCTGTTCGACCGCGGCATGTGGATGCGGATGGAGGTCGGCGGCCAACACCGCATTCCCCTTCGCACCGGCGAGTACTGGCGGCTGTTCACCAGTGTCCTCCTTCATGGGGACGCGCTGCACCTCCTCATCAATGCCGCGTCCCTGTACGCGCTGGGTCGCCTGCTGGAGCCTGTACTGGGTGCCGCACGCTGGCTCGCATGGTTCGCTCTGGGGGGTGTTGTCGCGTCGTTCTTGGGGTGGCAGGTCGGCGTGATTCAGTCGGACGGGGCCAGCGGAGGAGCGTTCGCGCTCTTGGCCGCAGGCGTGTGGCTCGGCGTTGTGCATCGGGACCAATGGGACCCCGAAGACCGCCGACTGATGGGGCCCGTACTCGGGATATTCTTGGCACTGAACTTCGCCATCGGCTGGCTGATTCCAGGAATTGACGCCCTCGCGCACACCTTCGGGCTAGCGACCGGGCTGGCGCTGGCGGCTGCCGATCCTGCCCAGCGCTCTGCCATTCCGTACACGGTCACGGTGGTTGTTTGCATAGCCGCATGCGTTTACGGCTGGAGCTTCGGGCTGCTCGGCGCGTAGCCAGCCGCTGAAAATCCGAATGCCTTTCGGGCGCTCGCCACTTGCTGTAGCGTCCACAAATGCGTGTTCTATTTTGCGAAAGCTGCGGTGCTCCTCTCGATGCACCCTGGACTGAGATCGTGTTGGTGTGCCCACACTGCGGCGCACAAAATGCACCAGGTCGATTGATAGGCCAGGTCATCTCATCGACTCCCAACGATGGCCGCCCGAGACTCAACTTGAATGGCAGGACATACGTCTTAGAGGGCCAATTGGCCCAAGGAGACAGCGCAAACGTCTACAAAGCGAGATGGGCAATGCGACTAGGCGAGGCGGTCGTAATCAAGGTCCAACGAGCCGAGGCAGACACCGATTTGCTGCGACGGGAGTACGAGGCGCTAAAACGACTCACAGAAGCATCCGACCCAGCCACGACGCATTTTGCGACGAGACTGCCCGAACCCATCGCCATCGGGACGCGGGCCATCGCGGGCCGCGACAGACTCGTCACCGCATACGCCTGGCGCAGCGGCTTCCAGTTGAGCCTAGAAACCATCCACGCACAGCACGCAACACAGGGTCTGTCAGGCCGAGTTTTGGTGTGGGTGTACAAGCGACTTCTCGAACAGCTGGTGTGGATGCACCGAAACGGTGTTGTTCACAATGCACTTACTCCCTCCCATATCTTGGTGCATCCGAAAAATCACGGCGCAATGATGGTGGGATTTACGCTCTCTGGGAAGGTCGGAGAAACGGTCCGGGGGCAGGCGCACGCATGGCGCGGAGCGTTCAAATCCGCACCGCCATCCGGTACGCCGAGCCGCGACATTGCCATGGCAGCGTGGTCGGTCCTGTGGGCAGGTGGAGCGGGCTTCGGTTCCAAGCAGACCACGCTGCCACCCACCTTCCGCGCAGCCCTGATTCGCGCAGCGAACGGTCACTATAGCGATGCACAGGCGCATCTTTCACAGATAAACACAGCCGCAAAGCACGACTATGGTCCAGGCAAGTACAGCCCCATAGACATTGACGGCTGGCACTAGAACAACCGGCGTGCTTGCATGCAGGCCGAAATTGGAGGTTTCATGGGCTACGGTCAGTACAGTCACAGCGCACACCAGGCGCTAACAAACGCGCGAAAAGGCCGCTCACAAGGTGAAGTATTCACCCAGCGGACGTGCCATCCATCCATGGACCCCATGAACTTGGGCAAGCGCGAATCCCGTGACAGCGAGACGAATCCAAACAGCATCGCAATCATCTTCGCCCTAGATGTCAGTGGTTCTATGGGTGAAATTCCGGCTCGACTGGCTACGCACACCCTTCCGCAGTTCATGGGTGCCATGGAACAAGCCCAGGTCGGTGACCCGCAGGTCATGTTCATGGCGGTTGGCTACGCCGGCGGTGACCGGGCCCCTCTGCAGGTCGGCCAGTTCGAGTCGACCGCTGCTCTGATGGACCAGTGGCTGACGTCTATGTACCTGGAAGGCGGCGGTGGCGGCGGGGACGAGAGCTACGAGCTCGCCATGTACGTAGCGGCCCGACACACGGCACTGGACTGCGTCGAGAAGCGCGGCAAGCGCGGCTACCTGTTCATCACTGGAGACGAGCCACCCAACACGGTCGTCTCGCGCAACCACATCCAACGCACCCTCGGCACCCCACCCGCTGATGACATCCGAATTCAGGACATGATCGAGGAAGTAGGCCGTACTTACGAGGTCTTCTATCTCATTCCCGACCCCGAACGGGGTCAGCGGGTCGGCCGTCAGTGGCGAGACTTGTTGGGCGACCGGGTGGTGGTCATGGAGACCCCAGACGACACGTCCCACATCTGCGCGGGCCTGGTGTCGCTCCTAGAAGGAGGCGCCGCCAACTTAGGTGAGCTCATCAGTCGTCTACAAGCCGCTGGTGTCAGTGCAGAACGGGCGCAAGCGGTTGCTCGAGCACTGACGCCATTCGCTGCCAGCATCGCCCGTGATGGCGCCCCCCGTCCCACAATGACCAGCCCCGCACTGCCCAGCGGCAGCGGCAAGAGTGGGATTGACCGCTGAGCGCGTTCATCGTCGTCGACCTTGGGTTCGGTGACGCTGGCAAAGGCACCATGGTCGACACCCTGTGTCGGCAAGAAGGAGCGGACCTCGTCGTCCGCTTCAATGGTGGGGCTCAAGCGGGCCACAACGTGGTCACACCAGACGGACGCCACCACACCTTCTCGCAGTTCGGTTCTGGGACGTTCGTACCGGGAGTGCGAACGCTGCTGGGGCCCGCCTTCGTGCTGCATCCACTGGCTCTCGTCGCCGAAGAAGCCCACCTCCAGAGCGTGGGGGTAGACGATGCCTTCGACCGCCTGTGGGTCGACGAGCGGGCGTGCCTCATCACCCCGTTTCAACAGGCCGGTGGACGCCTGCGAGAGCTGATGCGAGGAAATGCCGCACATGGCACCTGTGGTGTGGGATTTGGCGAGTGCGTAGGAGACGCTCTGACCCACGACGACGTGCTGAGAGCCCGTGATTTGGCGAATCCTAGGCGTTTACGGCAGGCGCTAGTCGACCAACAACGTCGCAAGCGACATGAGCTGCGCCAGGCAGAATCGCTGACGACGGCTGCCGCGAGACAGGAGTGGGCGTGGCTCGTTGACCCGCACGCCGTCGACGTCATCCTACAGCTGTGGCGGGACCTGTCGCTTCAGGTCTGCTCGGCCAACAACACCGCACGTCATATCGCAGGCGCACAGACCGTCGTAGCGGAGGGAGCACAGGGCATTCTTCTCGACGAGACCCACGGCTTTCAGCCCCACACCACCTGGTCCGACTGCACCAGCAACCATGCGCGACGCCTTCTGGGACGTCCCGCCACCGCCATTGGTGTGACCCGTACCTACAGCACACGGCATGGAAACGGTCCCCTCCCCTCTCACGACCCCGCGTGGGATGTCCTGCCGGAGCCCCACAACCATGACCGCGGGTGGCAGGGCGTCTTCCGTCGTGGACCGCTAGACCTGCCTCTGCTGCGCTACGCCCTGAAGCACAGTCCTGTGGATGTATTGGCGGTGACCCATTGCGACGTCGTGCTTCCTGAAAAACTCGTTGTCGAACAGTATGAATCCACGACCAACATCGGCCCATCCAGCTCCCATTTGGACGGTGTTCACTGTGGCCTTCGACCGGTCGACGACCTCCCTACGGCCATCGCAACCGCCCTAAGTACGCCCCTTGGATGGGTAAGCCATGGCCCAACCGCAACGGCCAAGCACAGGCTCCTGTAGCGACGGCCTCGCATTGACGGTCCGGGCCAGCGAGAGCGATGCCCAGGTGGGGGTGCCCGACGACCCGTGCGAGTCGGCACATCGCCCTGTTGGAGTCAGACGGCTAAAGAGCCGGCTCGCATCCGGAGGTCCTATGCTCACCCTGCTCATCGCACTCAACACTGCCCATGCCCAAGACGACCCGCGCCTGTGGCTCGAAGAAGTCGAGGGCGAACAGGCCCTGACTTGGGTTCGGGAACGGAATGCCGAGACCGTCGATGCCTACGCCAGTGAGCCTACATTCCAAACAATGCAGGAGCGCATCACCGCTGCCCTCAACTCCGATGACAAAATCGCATACGTCTCCGAGAGAGGTGGTTTTCTCTACAACTTCTGGCGGGACAGCGAGCACGCACAGGGGCTTTGGCGCCGCACCACCTGGGAGAGCTACCGGTCTGGCGAGCCCGAATGGGACGTGGTCCTAGACCTCGACGCCTTGTCCGAGACGGACGGTGAGCGCTGGGTGTGGCATGGGGCCCAGTGCCTTCGCCCCGACTACACGCGCTGCCTGATCTCACTGTCGCCGGGTGGCTCGGACGCCGACATTGTTCGCGAGTTCGACATTGAGACCCGCTCCTTCGTCGAAGGGGGCTTTGAGCTACCAGAAGCCAAGTCCAATATCGGTTGGATCGACTCAGATACCGTCTACGTGGGCACCGACGTCGGCGAGGCCGCGCTCACCGACTCAGGCTACCCGCGCACCTCCCGAATCTGGCGTCGCGGCACCGACCTGGCGTCAGCCCCCATCGCCTTCGAAGGCCAGCAGACCGACGTGTCAGCCGGCGCCTACTTCGACGACACCCCAGGGTACGAGCGCCACTTCGCGTACCGCTCGCCCAGCTTCTTCGAAAACGAGATGTACTTCTTAGACGACGGAGAGGCCGTTCGGATCGACAAGCCCGACACTACCGATGCCGACGTGGTGCGGCGCCACATCTACTTCGAGCCCAAAGAAGACTGGACCATCGGAGACACCACCTACGCCGCCGGCACCCTGCTCGTCGCCGACTTTAAGAAGTGGATGACCGGCAAGCGCCAGGTCCAGGTCCTGTTCGAGCCAACCCAGAGCACAAGCCTGCGGACATGGACCGTTACCCAGGACCACCTCATCTTGGGACTGCTCGAAGACGTTCGCAGCACGTTTGTGCAGATCACTCCACAGAAATCGGTGCGCAAGCCCTGGACCCGCACCGAGATGACCGGCCTGCCCGAGCTCGGCACCGTCTCCCTGTCCGCTGTGGATTCGGACACCCGCAACGACCTGTGGGTCACCTACAGCGACTTCCTCACGCCGTCGTCCTACGGCCTCATCACGCCCGGTGGCCAGCTGGAGACGCTGCGGTCCTCCCCGTCACGGTTTGATGCGCCTGACCACGAGGTCACGCAGCACTTCGCCACGTCCGAAGACGGCACCCGGGTGCCCTACTTTCAGATCGCCCCGCGCGACATTCCAGACGGCGGCCTGCCCACCTTGCTGTACGGCTACGGCGGCTTCGAGGTCTCGCTACTGCCCGGCTACTCGGCCGGCCGCGGCATCGGCTGGTACGAGCAAGGCGGCGTATTGGTCGTCGCCAACATTCGCGGCGGCGGCGAGTACGGCCCCTCCTGGCACCGGGCCGCTCTGCGCGAAAACCGGCACAAGGCGTACGAGGACTTCGCTGCCATCGCCCGGGACCTCGTGGCCCGAGGTGTCACCACCCACGACCAGCTCGCCACACGCGGCGGCAGCAATGGCGGCCTGCTGATGGGCAACATGCTCACCACCTACGGCGACTTGTTCGGTGCCATCCACTGCGCCGTCCCCCTGCTCGACATGCAGCGATACAGCAAGCTGCTCGCCGGCGCCTCGTGGATGGGCGAGTACGGCGACCCGGATGTCGAGGAAGACTGGGCCTTCTTGCAGCAATACTCGCCCTACCACAACGTCGACGCCACCGCCGACTACCCGCCCATTCTGTTCACCACGTCCACCAAAGACGACCGGGTGCATCCGGGCCATGCCCGCAAGATGGCCCATCTGCTCGGTGAGACCGGCGCACCGATGACCTACTACGAGAACATCGAGGGTGGTCACGGGGGTGCAGCCAACAATGAGCAGCGCGCGTTCATGAGCACCCTGGCGTACCGGTACCTGTGGCGTCAGGTGACGGGGACAGCACCTGTGAAACAGACCGAGCCCGACCAGACCGAGCCAGAAGAGACAGAGGGCGGCGAGTAGCGGGGCAGAGTGGTCCCCCCGACTGGAGCGCCCACCGTTCTTGAGGCGGGGTCCGTTACCCAAAATGACGATGCCGTTCTCGCGTTCACGGCACAGCACAAGAGAGCCTTCGACAGGCCGCCATCGCTGGCCGAGATCGTCGCCGACGGCGTCCTAGGCGACTCCGCCCGTGGGCGAATCCCTGCCAGAAGCCTGACTGGGTCCACGGCGAGAAGCTACAGCAGCACAGCGCACCAGAGCCACAATCAACACAACCAAGGAGCCGTCATGTCCATCTTTCCATCACACTGGCCCGTCGAACATCCCGACCGCATTCAGCTGTACGCACTCGGCACGCCCAACGGCGTCAAAGCGAGCATCGTCCTCGAAGAGCTTGAGCTGCCTTACGAGTTTCACAAGGTGGACTTCGGTAAGCAGGAGCAGCACGACCCCGGCTACCTCAAGGTCAACCCAAACAACAAGATTCCGTCGATCATCGACCCCAAGGGTCCCGGTGGCGAACCCCTCGCAATCATGGAATCGGGCGCTATCCTTCACTACTTGGCGACCAAGGCCGGCAAACTGCTGCCGGAAGACCCCGCGAAGGCCAACGAAGTTCTCCAGTGGATGTTCTTTCAGGCAGGCAGCCTCGGGCCCATGTTCGGCCAGTATGGGCACTTCGTGGCCTTCGCCCCCAAGGATCAGGAGCACACCTACGCGACCGAGCGCTACACGAGCGAGGCCAAGCGCCTGCTCGCTGTACTGGAGACTCGGCTTGACGGCCGCTCGTGGATGGTCGACGAGTACTCCATCGCCGACATCATGATCGCACCGTGGATCAGCGCGCTCGACTACTACGGAGGCCCGGTGACCGAGGCTCTGTCCGACTACCCGCGGGTGGTGAGCTATCGGGACCGCTTCACCGCACGACCGGCGGTAGAGCGGGGAATAGCCGCAGTGAGCTGACGGGTATCGCCCGTGCCCTACGGGTCGCCGCACCGGGGCCGCCATCGAACCGAAAGCGGTCGACGAGGTGTAGCCAAACCAGCCACCCGTCGCGGTCATTGCTCGCCGTTGGCGAGGGTCCGACCGGCCATGACGAGCAACCGGTGGGCTAGTCGGGTAGGTCAGCCCGTATGAGTCTGCCTTCCGCCCGGTCCTCCTACGAATGGCACGCCTTTACGGTGCGTGGCATCCCCGTCACCTTCTCCGCATGGTGGCTGCTCATCGTGTTCATTGCCTTCAGCAGAGGCAGTGCGTGGGGCTTCTTCGGCTCGGTCATTACGATTGCCGTGGTCACCATCAGCATTCTGGGACACGAGCTCGGCCATGCGTTCGCTGCGCGTCACTACAAGCTGCAGCCGGCGGTATTCTTGCATGGATTCGGTGGGTATTGTAGCCATTCACGGGCTCGTAAGCCGAACCATCGGCTGATCATTGCCGCCGCTGGTCCCGCCATGAGCGTCCTAATGGCACTGTTTGGACTGGCATTGAAGCAGGGCCTCGAGCTTGGGAGCTATTCGTGGCTCTTCGCTGAGCGTATGTGGTCCATAGGCTTGTTCTTAAGCGTCCTAAACTTGATGCCCGTACGCCCGCTAGACGGCGGCCACATCAGCATCAACCTTCTCGAGCGCATTGAGCGGCTGAAGAGTCCCGAGACCCTCTCCCGCGTTCTGTCTGTGGCGGGTGCGATTGCCATTGGCCTGTTCACCTATGGATACGGCGGCAGTCTTGGCGCGTTCTTGGCCCTGTTGCTCGCATGGGACAACGCCGCCATCCTGCACTGGGTGCCGTTCATCCCGCAGATTGCGTTCGAGCCTTGGGCCCACCGGGGGACCGGTCCAAAGACGCCGAGCCAGCTACCGCAGACCACCATCATCTTGTTGGCCGTAGTGGCTGCTGGTGCGGCGGTCGACTGGGTGACGCGCGGCTCGACCATTGGCCTAGCATTAGACTTGTCGGGCACATCCGTCTACCCCTGGCAGCCGTTCACTCAAGCCTTGGCACCGCGCGAAGGCCTGCTGACGCTCATTCTGCAGCTCGCGGCGATTGCACTCATCAGCATTCCCATCCTGCGCTGGTACGGGCGACCAGGCCTGCTAGGCATCACGCTTGTCTCCGCGCTGGCCTCGGGACTGGTGGCACTTGGAATCGCACTTGGCGTTGGCGCTGTCGGCACCAGCGGTGGGACCATGGCCATCGTGCTCTGTCTGGTCGCGGTGGTGTGCAATGCCGGCCCGCTCATCAGCGGTCGAATGCTCCAGGACCCGCGAACCGCCTTGGTTCTCGTCACCGTCGGTGTGATGGTTCTTCGGTGGATGGACGGCGACCTCGCGCGCATTCCGATCGATCTGACCGGTGTCATGGTCGGCTTGTCCTCGCGTCGTCTGCAGCGCACTCTCAGCGGCGTATCGGACTGGTGGAAGCTCCGGAATCCACCACCGGTGAAGCTGTACGACCTCAATGCCGAAGACTGGAACTAGACCATGGGTAAACGAGACCGACTGCGAGGCATCCAAAAGGGCCTGCTCAGGCGTGGACTGAAGACCGGCCGCATTGCTACATCCGTGGCTGCTGCCGGCGCCAAACGCATGGTGCGAAGTTCTGAATCCGACGACGTCCACTTTGGCGAGTCTCTGCTTGGCCACATGGACGAGATGAAGGGCTTCGCCATGAAGGTCGGGCAGATTCTGTCGTACATGGACGGCGTTCTGCCCGAGAGCACCGCCGAGCGTCTACGAGCACTCCAGCAAGGAAGCGCCGCAATCGACTTCGAGGTGCTCAAAGCAGACGTGGAGCTGTCTCTAGGCGGCACGGTGGACGAGTTGTTCGACGCCTTCGACAACGACGCCATCGCTGCGGCAAGCATTGGCCAAGTTCACCGAGCGACCTACGAAGGCCGCCCTGTGGCCGTCAAGCTTCAGTATCCAGGCGTCGCAGACACCTTCCGAACGGACTTTGCCACCTTGCGCAAGCTGTCCCGCCTGGCCGGTCTCGGTAGCCAAGTGGACGCTCCTGCCATTGTCGACGAGCTGCGCGCCCGCTTTCTCGAAGAGTGCGATTACAACCGTGAAGCCCGCTGGCAGACCGCCTTTCGCGAGCGACTCAACAACGACCGCGTCCGCATTCCCGAGGTCATTCCCGAACGTTCGACCGAGACCGTGCTCACCACCGCGTTCAGCGAAGGCATGGACTTCTACACGTTCGCGGAACAAGCCAACCAAGAGCAGCGCAACGCTGTTGCAGAGCAGCTGTTCAAGGCATCCTTCCGGGGAATCTTCCGCTACGGAGCACTCAACGGCGACCCGCATCCCGGCAACTACCTGTTTGAAGACGACGGCACCCTCGTCCTGCTCGATTGGGGCTGCGTTCGCGCCTACGACAAGGACTTTATCGACGTGTGGCGACGTATGGCTCGCACCATCATCGCCAATGACTTCGAGGCATTCTCTGAAGTCTTCCCCGAGACCGGCATGGTCGGAGACAAGCACTTCGACATGCGCGCCCAGTGGGCCCAGGTGCTCTACCTGTACGAGCCCTTCATGATTCCGGGCTTCACCTACACCCCGGAGTACGTCGCGCGCAGCAAGGAGTTCGTGGACCCACGCAACAACCCCAACCTACGCCACATGGCCCTGCCGCCAGAGTGGGTGTGGACGCAGCGGCTGCACTGGGGACTGAACAGCGTGCTTGCCCACCTGCGCGCGCAGGGCGACTGGATGGCCTGGTACCGAGAGATTCTGAATGGGCCGTGGGAGCCGATTCGGATTGACGAGTAGCCTACTGAACGGCGTCGATGCAGCTTCCATCCACGTCTTCGCTACAAAACCCTGACGGGCAGTCCGTGGCTTCGTCGCAAGAAACGGCGGCGTCGCAGGCCTCACATTCAGCCGTCCGTGCCGGGTAGCGCACCACGACAGTACCGATGCCACCGGCACCTCCCCGACCACCGTTCGCCGCCGCATAGCTCCCGTTGCCGCCGTTTCCGGTACCTCGGCCGCCGGTCTGTCCGTCCGTCGCCGACCCAATGGAGCCATTGCCTCCCCGCGCATACTCGGCGTCCGCTCCAGTCAGGTCAAAGGACAGCCCCGCGCCGCCGAGCCCACCGTTGACGGGACAGCCCTGTGGACTGCCGCAGCCGGGAGCGGCAACCTGGTCTTGGCCGACCCCTGCAGCACCGCCACCGCCCGCCGCCCAGTTTGAGTACCGTTGGGTTCCCCCGGCGTTGCCCTGTCCGGCGATTCCGGCGGCTCCTGCCATGAAACCGTAGCCCTGGTAGCCAGCTCCGCCCCCAGAGCCTCCGCTCGCCGGCGCTCCGCTGCCACGACCCGCACCGCCCGCACCGCCGCCGACAACCGTCACGCCATTAAAGGTGGAGTTCCCCCCGTTGGAGCCCCGAGTGCTCGCCACTCCAGCAGCGCCGCCGCCGCCGACCGTGAGTGCGTACGGAACGCCCTGGAGCGCAGAAAACGAAGGTAGATAGTTCAGTCCACCGGCACCGCCACCACCGCCGCCGCCAGAGCTGCGGACACTTCCGCCTGCGCCGCCGCCACCGGCAACGACCAAGACGTCCACTGAGGAGTCAGGGACGGGGAGAGTGAAGGAATAAGAACCGGAATCAGCAAAGGTCTGCACTTCGTAGGAGACGCCATCACTGACCGTACAGGTCAGCACCGCACCCCAGGCCTCCGGCGCACCGTCAAAGCAGACGGACGTGCCACAGCTACCGTCCTCACCCAGACCACAGAAGCCTGAGAGGCAGTCAGTGACGGTGTCACAGGTGATGTCAATCGCGCACTTTGTACACTCCGGGCCGCCACAGTCCACACCCGTCTCGTCGCCATTGAGTGTGCCGTCGTCGCAGGTCGAGGCACAGGTCCCGTCTGTGTCGCACACACCACTCGCGCAGTCTTCCGGTCCGTCGCACACCGCGCAGCTACCGTCCGCAGGGAAGGTCTCGTTGCGGCGAATGACCTGTCCGGCGTCCACCACAGCGCCCTCACAGACACTCGCCCCCGCACGAATACGGGCGCCCGCACCAATGTCAGAGCGACGCTCCACCGTTGCAGACCGTCCCACTCGCGCAGACTCGCCAAGACGCACTTCGTCACCCAACACAGCGCCGCTGTTGACCCGCACGTCTGCGTCCAGCTCCGCTTCCGCTCCAACGCTCACACCAGGTCCCAGGTAGCCCGCAACCGAGGCCCCCTCGCCCACCGTTACCCACCGGGCAACGCGCGACGCCGGTGCCACAGAGACATGGTCAGCGACAAGCGAATGGGAGCCCACCGCTGCCCCCTCGCCAATGCGAACGCCGTCTCCAGCAACCACGCCGACACCCACAACAACATTGTCAGCAACGCTCAGATCCCGCCCAGCAGACACCTGGGGAAAGAAGCTGACACCTCCGCCGATGGACGCGTCGAAGCCAATGCTTGTTCGTCGCCCGAACACCGTGTCCACGCCAACCCGCACCGGTTGTGTCCCGACCTCACGACCCGCGACCGTGGACCGGCCTGCAAACACAACCCCCGCCTCGACCTGTAGGTACGGTCCAAGGTCCACTCCGCTGCCGATAGCGACATCCGACGCCAGAACGACCGACGGGTCGACACAGGCGTCTGGCCACAGCTCATCACAGGGGTGGGCGGCTGCGACGGACGAAGACAATGTCAATAGGACAAGAATGCAGCGCACACAGGCTCCCGAAGTGACTGGCAAGGTAGCGCAAGGATCCACGTACAGTCCAGCGTGAACGTCTTGGTGAGACCCCTGCCAGAACGGGCGCCCGCCGAAGCATACGACACGTCATCCTCCACGTTGAACGGTGCGTACGGATTCGACCACTGGCGCGACATCCGGCTAGAGACTGGCTTTTTGGCAACCTGAACAACTATGCAGGCCCTCGGCCACCCAGACGCGACTTCAACGCAAGGACCCTTCATGCGCTTTCAGACCACAGCAATGCTCTTCGCCCTCTCGTTCATCTCCATGGGATTCATCTGTGGCGGAAACAACAACGACGACGACGACAACGACGGTGAGGGCACCCAAGCGGACATTCCGGACGGGCCTGACGGAACGGATGGGACCGATGTGACAACCGCTGGGCCCGCGCTCAACCCAACAGCCGCGAGCGTCTCCGGCGTGTTCGGCTGGGATGCTAGAACAGGCCAAATTCGGGAATACACCGCAGACGGCACCGTTGTACAACCACAGGTCGTTCTGCAACTTCGCAATGATTTGGGTGAGAGCTGCGCATTCATCTGGCGGCAGACCACCCGAACCGAAGAGGCCGACTGGGTCAATTCCGCCGGCTCTGATGTCTACGGCGGCTTCACTCCAGCGTCCGGTAGTGCATCGGTTGTCGAAACCGACTGCGACGAGTGGTCGTGGAGCGACAACACGTACGGCGGTACGGAAGACTTCATTGAGCGTATCTCTGACGCCGGCATTGGCATCGCGGTGTCTGAGCTAAACAACAACGACGCACCAGTGGCCGACGAGCTCGAAAACCAAGTCATTCAACAACTCGGTCAATCCGCATGGAACAACGACTGGGCACCGTTCGTTGTCGGCGGCGGGTTTTACGCGGATATGAATGACGGCCAGGGCGGTCAATACCTGGGCCTGGACTACAGCTTCGGTGCCGAGGTCGATGCAGACTTCGCCATTGAGTTCGATGACGCAAACTTCAACGGAGTTCAGGAGGAGGGTGAAGCCGACGTGCTCATCCCGGTCTCGTCCTACAACGGCTCGACTCTGCCCACGGGTGTCTACTTGATTCAGCCGTACTACGAGATCTCCGCAGAGTTTATCGAGCTGCCATAGTTCTGCTCAGCGCACGGAGCGGTGCAGACCGCGGGTCAGTGGACCCCGGTCTGCCTCCAGTCAGCGCACCCAGATCTGCCCACGCGTTCGAATCAACGTGCCACCAATCGCCGCACCCGCACTCACCCGCCACGGCGACTCGGCAAGCCCTCCCGCGCTGGTGTTGTAGTACGCGCTCGCACCAAAGCCGATGGCGTCATTGAGGGTATAGATGTTGGCCTCGTTGTTCAGTCCTAGGCCAAACCGGACCCGGGCGCGGTAGTTGGACAGGTCGTCATCCATGTTGATGGCAGAGTCGACGTAGTTGTTGGAGGTGCTGCTCTCACCCGGCGGGCGTCCCCACATGGACTGCCACTGAAGGCGCTCGGCGCGGCTCTCGGTGAAGTAGTAGCCGCGACTGTTCTCTCGGCTACCCACTGGCGTGTTGGCAAACATGTCGAGAAGCGTGCGGGAGTTCGGCAGCGCATAGGTCTTGCACCCATACGCAGCAGTGGAGACGTTGCGTAGGCAGCCGCGAATCTCGCTGCCAACCACCTGATTGAAGGCTGGGTACTTGGCATCCAGGTCAGCAAGCGGGTCGAGGCTGTCGGCGTTGAGCGTGGTCTCGTTCGTCCAGTGGGCCGACAAGAATGTGAACGTGTTGCCCGACGCCGCGACGCGAAGGGCCAGCGTCCAACCGCCACCGGTCATGTCGCACGTCGCATCGAAGGGCGCGCCGGATGTGGCCAAGCGGTACACGCCATCGCCGGTGTCCCCGATGTACGTCTCGCTCGGATTGCTCGCTTGCAAGTAGGCCAAACAGGACGACGCGACCGTTCCATCCGACCAGGTGCGCGTGCCTTCGACCAACACAATGCTCTTGCGTGGCGTGCCCAAGACGGCTCCACGCGGCAGATAGCCACCCTCGGGTAGGTCCGTGTATACGGTGGCCTCGCCACGCACGACGCCGTCCAAGCCGACGGTTCCAGCAGGGCCAATGACAGCATCTCGCCCAACGCGGACATTGTCTGCCAAGGTGGCAGAGTCGCCCACCTGTGCGCCACGTCGCACGCGAACCCGGGTGCCGATCACGACGTCGTTCCCCACGTCCACAAGCGGCGACAGCACGGTATCAGCGCCAATAGTTGTGTCCGAGCCAACCTGTACCAAGCGCCCGAGTACCGCACCGTCGCCGACCTGGCTGTTCTCACCCACCTGCACAAACGGTCCGAGCACGACGTTGTCGCCCACGAGCACACCCGCATCCAGCGTAGCGGCAAGCCCGATAGCCACGCCATTTCCGAGGATAACGTCCTGTGCGAGCACGCTCTGCGCGCTGATGACAGACTCAGCGCCAATGACAGCATTCGGGCCAATGGTCACAGCACGTCCGATGACGGCACCATCTTCGACCACGCCACCTCCGGAAACGACCGAACGGGCCCCGATATAGGCGCCACGGAACACTGTGGAAGGGTCGACGGTGGCCGTCGGGTGAGCGCAGGCATCGCCGAGTCCGTCCCCGTCGGTGTCCGTCTGGTCGGGGTCCGGGACGGTGATACACACGTCAGTTCCGTCCAGAACGCCGTCAGCGTCTGCGTCTCCTGGGTTGGCCTGTGCACCGGATAGGCCGGTCATCAACAAAAGAGCGAGGGTGCTGAGAGTCGGGCGCGTGGTCATGCAGACCTCCAACACGAACATAGCGCAGGACACTACGACGCCGGAATGTACCTAGGGAACAGAAACGAACACAACCGCTACTCAGGCTGAAGCCGGTTCCTCGTCAGGAAGATCCGCGTACAGGTCGTCTAGGGCCACGTGAATCCCCATGTTCTCGATGACGAGAGCCTGTCCGGGACCAAATACGCGAAGCGTCCACGTACCGTCGTGCTGCCTTGAGAACAGCTCCACGCGCGTCACGTTGGTGCTGACCAAGACGTAGTGCTCCAGCGTCTCAATGCTTCGGTAGTGGTCGAACTTGTCGCCGCGGTCGTAGCCTTCGGTGCTTGGTGAGAGCACTTCTGCGAGAAGCCGTGGATTAGTCATGGCGTGTGGGTCGTTCGGATGCCGAACCAAAGGCCCACAAACCACCGACAGGTCCGGGTAACTGGCGAAGTCCAGCTCCCTCGACCGAACCTTGCCGTCGGAATCGTACACATCGCACGAACCTGAATCGCCAAGACAGCCTTGAACACGGTACGAGAATTTAGCCTTCAGTCGAGAATGGCGCAGTGTGCCACCAGACATGGCCACCGCAACGCCCTCCAGAAACTCATGTCGAACGCCAGTCGAGGCTTCAAGGTCCAGGTAGTCTTGGTAGGAAAGCAGCTTGTGCGCAGGTCGAGCCATGTGAACAGTCTACGCCTTGCATCGCTCCTGGGCAACGCCAATCCCCACACCACTCGATTGACTTTCGCCCTGCCACAGTCCACTCTGCGCTCCCGCATGAGGTGGAAATGAACATTGAGATAACAGCCCGTCCGTCCTACGGTATGGCGACAGTCACCCTGGACAAAGGCGAGAAAATCATCGCTGAGTCCGGCTCCATGGTGGCCATGACCAGCAAACTGGAGGTCGACACGGCCTTCAACGGCACCGGAAAGGGTGGGTTCATGGACTGGATCCAGGCCGCCTTCACCGGTCTGATGCGCAAGTGGTTCGCTGGCGAGTCGTTGTTCGTCAACCACTTCACCGCCAAAGAAGACGGCGAGCAGGTCATGCTTGCACCGACTCTGGTCGGAGACGTCGAGCACGTAAGTCTAGACGGCGAACGGCGCGTCACCGTTCAGGCGTCTAGCTACCTGGCGTCCACAACCGGCATTGATGTCGACCTCATCTGGGGCGGCTTTGCCATGCTCTTCGGTGGCGAAGGCGCATTCTTCCTGCGCTGTCGTGGAACCGGAGATGTCCTCATCAACGCCTACGGTGCCATCACCAAGGTTCAGATTGACGGCAAATACCGAGTAGATACCGGCCATGTCGTCGCGTTTGAGGGCGACCTGAAGTACGCCATCAAGCGAGCCGGTGGCCTCAAGAGCACGTTGTTCAGCGGCGAAGGCCTGGTGATGGAATTCACCGGTACAGGCACGCTGTGGATGCAGACCCGAAACCTGTCGTCCTTCCTGGGCTGGCTCACTCCCTTCTTCCGCTGAGGCATGCCATGAGAATCGAAATTCAATACCGGCCGGCTTACGCGTTGGCCATCGCGCACATTGAACCTGGAGATACCATCCTTGCAGAGGGTGGCGCCATGGTATCCATGAGCAGTAATGTCAAGATGGAGACGTCTGCCGGAAAGAAGGGCGACGGCATGTTGGGCGGGCTCATGAAGGGCCTCAAGCGCATGGTCGCTGGCGAGTCCTTCTTCCAGAACCGCTTCACCGCCGAAGGCAGCGAGGGTCATGTGACCTTCGCACCCACACCCGTTGGCGACATCGCGGTGTACGACCTGGCGGAAGAGCTCGACCTGTACATGCAGAGCACCGCATTCTTGTGCTCGGATGACACCATCACCACCTCTGCCAAGTGGGGAGGCGCCAAGACCTTCTTCGGTGGCGAGGGCCTGGTCATGCTCAAAGCAACCGGCGCCGGTCCCATCGTCTTCAACTCCTTTGGTGGAATCCAAGAGATTGATGTGGATGGTGAGTTCATTGTGGACACCGGACACATCGTCGCCTTCGAGAGCTCCTTGACCTTCAAGGTCAGCCGCTTCGGTGGTGGCTGGAAGGCGTTCATCTTCGGGGGTGAAGGCTTGGTGTGTCGCTTCACCGGCAGCGGAAAGCTGTGGATTCAGACGCGAAACATGAACGAGTTCGGCAAATTGTTGGGCCAGAAACTTCCGCCGCGGAGCAGCTAAACCCATGAAACACTCTATTGAAAACAAGCCAGACTACGCATCCCTGCACGTCATCTTGGACAGCGGCGAAGCTGTTGTGACCGAGGCCGGCGCCATGATGGGCATGCACCCTGACCTCAAGATGAGCACGAACATGAAGGGTGGCCTGTTGGGCGCCGCCAAGCGCGCTCTCGGCGGCGAGAGCGTGTTCCTGAACACGTACACTGCTACGGGTGACGGACAGCGCCTAGACGTCGCTCCAAGCGCTCCAGGCGACATGATTCATCTGGCCCTCGACGGCAGCATGGGCATCATGGTCCAGCGCGGTTCGTACTGCGCCAGCACACCCGGCATTGAAGTGAACAGCAAGTGGGGAGGCGCAAAGGCCTTCTTCGGCGGTGAAGCCGTCATCATGCTCAAGTGCACGGGTTCGGGTGACCTGTGGTTGTCCAGCTACGGCGCGATTCACGAAGTCGACATTGAAGGCAGCTACACGGTCGACACCAGCCACATTGTGGCGTTCGAGGAGACCGTGGACTTCACCATTGGCAAGACCGGCGGCATGAAGAGCTTGTTCCTGTCCAAAGAAGGACTGGTCTGCAAGTTCACCGGCCACGGAAAGGTCTGGATTCAGACGCGCAATGCTCCAGCATTGGCCAGCTTCCTGCATCCATTCCGGCGTGTTCAGAAGAAGAGCTAGTCGTCTGCGCGCCCCACTCGGGGCGCGCTGATGTCTCATCAACCAATCTGAAAAACGTATTCATGTACACTGCCGGCTCAACTAAATGACGCCAACCCTTGCGCTCGTGAACATGCATGAACCCGATCCTCGCCCTCGACTCCACACGCTTCGACAACGCGGTTCTGCTCGGTAGTGGCGCGACCAGCCGCGTATACCGGGCGGACGATACGCTCTTGGGCTTTCCGGTCGCCGTAAAAGTGCTCGATGACAGGGACAGTGGTCCCCTATTTCGACGTGAGTTCTCGTTGATTGCCGGAATCAATCATCCGGGAGTCACCCGGGTTTATGACTACGTTCGACGCGCCAGCAGTCACGCCATTGTGATGGACCTACACGACGGCCCGAGCCTCGATGTGTTCGAGGGCACAGGAGACTGGGACGACGATGCGTGGTTGTCTTTTGCGGACTTGTTGATTCAGGCCATCGGACACCTGCACGACAACAACGTTCTCCACGGCGATATCAAGCCCGCAAACATCTGCATTTCAACAGGAGGCAAGCCCATCTTAGTGGACCTGGGACATGCTGTTCGTCCTGGCATTCGACTGCCGTGGGTAGGCATCACTCCCGCGTTCGCACCCCCAGAGAGCCTCATCGAAGCCTCTCCAACGTTCGCATGGGACGGTTGGGCTCTGGGCGTCACCTTGCACTGGCTGACTACCGGTTCCCTTCCCCTAGGCTCAAAGCGCCTTGACCACCCGTTGGGGCTCCTCATCGAGGGCTTGCTGCGGCGGGACCCCAAGCAGCGCTTAAGCATCCAGCATCTTGCAAAAAACACGCTTTCAGACCTTCGAGGCGGCGCGCCGTCCACGGCCATGCCACCGCCGAAGCTTGCCGATCGGAACGGTCTGCCGGACATTCAGGTCATCACATCCCTGGGTCCAATCCAGGCTACGCACAGTCTGCTACAAGCGCTACGCGCGCAGGGCTTACAACCGGTTCATGTCCTGTGCCCGCCGGGTCGCTTGATGCCCTACGAGGGGCTGGAAGAGCTCGCGGAGTATGCGGCGGCACGGTGCACTCCCTCCGATCAGAGCGCCCTCGCGCGCTTCTTTCCGTCCGTCGCTGCCAGAACGGGTCACACCGGAAATCCCGACCGAGCGGCGTGCGTCGGGGCACTCGGGCGGGGACTCCAGGCCCTGGGTCCCGTTGTGTTTCAAGGGGCTGATGACTTGGCGTCCACGAGCGGCACGCTCTTGGGAGACGCCCTGGTATCCGCCTACCAGGACGGCTTGTCTCCACAGCTCTTTGTCGTTGGCACACGTATCGAGAGCGCCTTTATCCAGGCTATTCGCGACGCCGTGGCAGCTACCCCCATGGTCGTTGAGCATCAGGTGTCCGACCGGCAAGACATTACGAAATCACCCGTTCCATTCCAGAACAGCCCAACGGGAGTCGATGCGCTGCTCGGAGTCCTCAGCATCTGCCCATCTCCCATTCCACTCGGAACCCTGGTTCGCGCATCCGAGTTGCCGCAGACGCAGTTGGCGGCCGCCCTCAGCTTCCTACGCAGCCAGCAGTGCGTGGAGTGGTCCGTCCGGGGCGAGGGACTCTCGATCTCACTAAAGCCACGAGTGGTCCTGCCCACCACGGCAGTCCTCAAGACACCTCAGGCGACCCATAGCGCTCTTGCGGACCATCTTGTCGAACCTGCACAACGCGCACATCACCTACACGCCGCCGGGCGGTCTAGCGAGGCAGAGGACGAGCTCACAACCGCCGCAACCGCCGCGGCACCGCACCCGAGCCGCGTTCGGTCATTGCTCTTGCAACTCGAGCACGTGCGGCCATTGACGGCGAACGAAGTCCAGCGTCTCGCAGATGCCAACTACGCTACGCGGCGTGCCCGGGAAGCGGCAGTTCGGTACCTGGCCCTCGCTGAGGACATGTCCGGAGCCCGCCAAGTCAGCCTCAGACGTCGGGCGGCGGGCCTTCTTCTGGCAGCGGCGTTCGAATCAGACGGACTTCCCGTCATGGAATCCCTCTTAGACAACGTCTCGGGCTGGCTTCCGAAGCGCTTCCTGGCACAGATCGCTCGGCTCATCTGGTCCCATCACAGCGGCGACCACAAGCTCCGAGTGCAGTTCGATGCTGCCCCAATGCCAGAGTCCGAGGCGGAGCAACTGCAAACACTGTTCGACGCCGCAGTCGGCGTGTCCATGTGGCGTCCGTTTCGCTCAGCAACCCTGCAAGCCGAGCTACTTCACCGTTCGCTCAAGTATTCCCCGTCGGTTCACTTGGTTCAAGCCCTCGCCGTGCACCTCGTCCAGACGTCGGGGTGGCGGTATGACATCGCGAAGTGCGAGCAGATCGGCCGCGTCATCGACGATGTCTCTGTGCACGTCGGCAGCTCCGAAGCCAAACAGTTTGCGCACCTCGCAACGGCGGGTGCCGCCTGGATGAATGCGCGCCCGATGGAGATTCGAAACCACGTCCAGAACGCAGCCGTATCCATCGACGAAACCGGTAATCCCCATCCGTGGCTCCGCAGCACGGTCGGTATTCTTGAGACGGTGGCCTTGGCACGAACCGGACGGTTCTCTGAGCTCCGTCAGACAGTACCGCGCCACCTCGCAGACGCCACTTCCCGTCAAGACCGGTATTCTGCGTGTCAGGTCCGCATTCACGGCGGTGTCTGGGTCGATCTGTGCGAAGACCACATCGAAGCTGCGCGCTCTAATGTAGACGTCGCACTCGTTCCCTGGGCGTCGCTAGGCGTGACCATCTTGACCTTCTTCGCCCTACTCCGGCACATCGACATCGACTTGTACACCGGCGATGCCCAACGAGCCTGGGACCGCCTGTCTCGCGCCCGGCGTCAACTGTCCATGAAGCCCATGTTCTCGCTCGATGCCCACCGTATGCTTGCCGACATCGCACAAGCGCGGATCTGTTCCGCCCTCATTCAATCGGGTCACACCAAGGCAAACCGAAGGGCTAACAAGACTATTCGCCAGCTCGGTAGATGGCCAGCCAAATGGGTTCGCGCCCACCGCTGCGCCTTATCGGCGGCGGCAGCAGACGCGGGTCCGGACCAAGCCACGTATGCGACAGAGGCCCAGACCCTGTTCGACCAGCTTGGCTCCACCGCCGAGGGGTGGGCCGTGGCGCGCCAATACCTATCGGGGCCAACCGAGTACACGGGTGTACGCAATCCAACGGCTATGGCCCAGATGCTCTTAGGAACTTCACTTTAGGCGATCTAGGTTGTTTGATTAGGCACACTGCACCGTCTGTCCATCACCCAAATGGAGGATACCCGCGCCTGTCAACAAGCCTTACGACGCGCAGGCTCGACCCGTCGAGACCACTCTACCCCTAAGGACCCAAGCCCATGACCAAGCGCCACAAAGTGTTCGTCTCGTACCACCACGCCAACGACCAGCACTATCGCGACGCCTTCGAGAAGCTGTTGACGCACACCAATGACGTCATGGTGAGTCGGTCCGTGCAGATCGGAGACATCGACCCAAACCTGAAGACCGAGACGGTTCGTCAGAAAATCCGTGACGAATACCTGCGGGACTCCACGGTCACAGTCGTGTTGATTGGAACCCAGACATGGCAGCGCAAGCACGTCGATTGGGAGATTGCGTCGAGCGTACGAAACACTACGCTCAATCCACGGTCCGGGGTGCTCGGGATACTTCTTCCGACGTATCCAACGCCGAAGACCTACAACAAGCACACCATCCCGCCTCGGCTGTGGGACAACGTTGAGGCCGGCTATGCCGAGGTCATCGCGTGGTCGACGGACGCACAGTCGTTGCAGGACGCCATTCACCGGGCATTCCAACGCCGCATGACCCACCAACCGACAAGCAGCCGTAAGCTCTTCGCCAAGAACCGCAGCGGTGAAAAATGGACCCCGTGAGTCTCGAATGTCGTTGAGTGGGCACCGCGTATTCATTAGCCATCGGCACGACTATCACGACGATTTCGCCAGCCTTACCCGGCGTTTACGACGCGCCGGATTCGACGCGGTAGACACATCCGTTGCCGTACATGCTCGCTTTGAGGGCAAGCCCAAGTGGTGGCTGGAGCGCGAGATTGCCAAACGCATCCGAAATGCGGATGTGGTCTTAGTCTTCGGAAACATGGGCATAGTGAAAAGTGACTGGTGCGTTTGGGAGCTGGACCAGGCCATCAAGCACGAGCAGAACATTCTCGTGGTATTGCCTACGCAGTACTACGGAAACGTGCCGCGCCGAATACTGGCCGCCGACAATATGGGCGGTCCAGTAACGAACGCCGACACCATAATTCGACGCTTGCAAGCTTCACTTAGCTAACTTGACTTCGGTTCACGGTGGCGCCTCTGCAACCTATCCAGCAGGTCACCAACGAGTCCACCGTAGTTCCGGTCGACATCGATGACCTTTTCGGTGGAGCTCCAGTCGGTTCGAATCTCGTCGAGCCACGCCGAGTGTAGGGTGTACGGCCACTCCAGCGCATCCGCATCGAACTCAGCCGTGGGGCCCGCGGCCAGATTGTCAGCCGCAAAGATGAGAATGCGTCGGAACGGCTGAGTCTGCGTGAACACCACACATCCCAAGTAGCCCGCACTCTCTGGGTTGCTACTCGGGATGAACTGAGGTGTACACGTGGTCCACCCAGGCGGCGCTTGCCACGCGTCGGTGATGGCAAGCACGTCGTCCCGCACATCGGCGCGAAACACGGACGCCGGCGTTCCGGTCTTCATGGCCTCCACCCATTCCGCTTCCGACACCAGACGGTCTTCGTGCGGCGGGGCCAAGAAGTACAAGTCCCGCGCGCGCTTGCTGACAATGTGCGGGACAAGGCCAGATGTCGTCCAGAATGTCCGGTCAATACTTCCGGAATCCGCCGGTCCAGGGTTGCCCACGGCGCAGCCCAACCCCACTCCCCACAACAACTCGGTTCCACCGCTAGACACCGGCTGCGACACCGCTTGGCTGACCACCACTGCCTGTGCTGATTCGCCAGAAACCAGAATTCGATTCAACGCAATTGGCGAGACATCCGTAGGGCCACAGAACAAGCCGTGAAGCTCGTCGGCAATGGGGCCACCGTCGATTGCGTCGTAATCCACATCATCCAAAAACTCGGCAGGGTCCATGCCATTGCTGTGCGCGCAAAGAAGGTCTACGCCACTCGAATCATCGTACTTGGCGAAGAAATGCACTACGCCGTTCTTTAGTTCAGCCGCGATGACCTCCACGCTCGTCTTGCCGTCGACAAGCGCTTCTCGCGGCACCAAATACACCGGTGAGGTGTCGGGTTGGCGCCCACTGAGCTGGTCACGAAGCCAACGCCGAGACTCCTTGTGTTTTCCCTCCTCACTCGAAATGATGAAGTCCAGCTCGAACTTGAAGGAGGTGTCAGCGACGACCACATACCGCTTCGTCACTGCGATCTGGTGGATGCTTCCTAGGATTCGAATCGGCTTTCCCTTGTGCGTCAGCCGGTAGGTCTGGTGGGTGCCCGAGCGGTATGCGTGCAGACTGACAAAGCGCTCAGGAGGTTGTTGCCACAGCTCTTTTAGGAACCGAAGGCCCTTGAACAACAGGCGAAACGCAATGCGCAGGCAGCGACTGAACCATCCAACGCGGATGTCCGCACCAAGCACCTTGCCCGTCATCAGGTCAAACGATGCCCCCGATTGTCGCAGGAAGCGCTCTGCCTCATACAGACTCTCGTCAACCAGTGGTGGTCCGCGTTGGTCATCGAGTTCGGCCGAATCGACCCATGTCCACTTCGGTGGAGCGACGCCGCGGCTTCCCGGGCTCGTGGTGTCGTCCACAAGTCCAGGCACCCCGCGCGCCAAGATCTCGTCGACCGGCAACGTGGACTTGTCCCCGTTGATCCGAAGCGCGCCCGTGTCACTCCGAAGACCCAGTCGCTCAAACAAGGCCGCAATCGGCCCCATCATGTCGACCAGATCTCTGGCGTAGTTCACTGCGAACAGGTCTCCCGTGACGGCATCATAGGCCGGGTGCGCACCCGACATGAACTGCGGGAAAGGTCGAAGGTGCGCGAGTTGACCCACCCACTTTTTGGTAGGTGAGATGGGCCCGAGTGTAGCCAGCGTCTCTGGATCGATGCGATGAGGGCGTCCAGAGTCGTAGCAGGCCAACAACTCTGGAAGTTCGCCGACATTCGATGCCCAGGGAACAATCGCGGTATTCGACATGTCTCGGGTACCAAGATCAAGCATGGACCCACGGCTAATGCCCATTTGCTGAAAGCGGATGGTCTCAAATCCGGCTTCGGAAGCGGCAAGCTGGTCGGCACGGAACGACAAGTTCTCGACGACTTTGGCATGTGCGGTGACGGTGCCATCGCGGAGAGCGAGCTTGTAGATCACGCCCTCGCCATTCAGAAACGGCGTGGTGCGCTTCTCCTTAATGGCCACATCCGACGGGGTTCCGACAGCGGCAATCACGAACCAAAAGCCGTCGATGTCCGGCGGAAGCGTCCCGCTGGTGAGGCGTAGGGTCAATGGGTCTTCGGCAATGCGCGCACCGCGGAGCGCTTGGGGTGGAAAGCTCTGAATGATTCACCTCTGTCGGGGCGGCGGATGCCTAGGGGATTGATGGGCAACGACCCATGTCCAAGATCACAAACGGTTGGGGGGCATCACGGGGCCACCAAGCGGAACCTGTCGTGTCCATACAACAGGTAGTTTGCCCAGTCTGAGTTGCCTTCTTCGAACAGCTTATTGCGTCCGGCACGCACGGCGTGGCCCAGCTCGCTGCCTTGGGCGAGCTCGCCATAGACGACCTCAGCGAACATCGCCGCCCCTGTGTCCGAAACGGTCCAGAAGGTTCCCAAGTAGGCATCGACTTTGGCCATCAAGAAGAACTCGGCGAACGCCTGTGCACGAAGCTCCGCTGCTTGCGCCCCACGAAAACGCGCGGACTGACACGCGTTCACGAAGGCCAAACGCGGGACGTAGGCGAGGTCTTCGACGTCTTTAAGGGTCAGATGGCCATCGCTGCACACCAAGCCGCTGCTCGCGCCACCGGTGTCCCAGTAGAATGCATGTCCACAGTAGTGCAGCACGTCGTGCGTCCCATCGCCCAACTTTGCAAGAACAGCCTCTCGCGTGGCCCCTGCTCCCCGCAATACTGTGTGCCCGATTCCAACGGTCCGCAGACAGCCGACGACCCTATCGCCTTCGGCGTTCGCGCCAGGAAGGTCCTGTGCGGGGTCCACCACGACCAACACTCGCAGCGCATTGGCCTCTGGAGGCCGCAAGAAGGCATGTTCGAGTGCGCCCTGAACCCGAAGCCTACGGACAATACCGCCTTTCAGCGCCGGTCGAACCGCCTGGCCGGCTGGGTTGACCACACACATCGCCTCGTAAGGGATGGAACTTGCCTCGGCATCATGCGTCAGGAGCAAAGGTCGCTCGCCAAAGCGCCCAATCGTCCTAGATGCGTTCTCGCCCAGCAACAAGCGACCGACGTGTTCGCCGTACTCTTGCAGAACGTCGGCGGCAGGGGCGGAGTCGTACACCCCACCACGTAGGCGACGACGCTCTTCGGGTGCAAAATCAGAGACGAGGGTCGGTGTGAGCCCATTGCCGCGACGGAGCAACAAGGTCACATGGAGCGACTCGTCGCTCGCTGCAATATGCAGCAACTCGGCCTCATCCACGGCAGGAAGCTCAGTGGGCTCAAGCTTCGGCTTACGAACCGTCAGAGAGACCCGCTCGTCAGCTTCGAGCAATGCGCGAAGTGCATCGAAACGAGTGGGATCGGACTCAAACCATAGCCACTCGGCGGCGCCGGGCGCTTCGCTTAAGCCATCCAACATGGGCTCGACAACATCACTCAAGTCCGACGCGACGTTGCCCAGGAAGGTCACCAAGCCCAGCTTCGAAAACCCATACCGCTCGGCAGCCGCAACGACTGACTGCGAGGCGCTACGTACAGCGGCTCCAGGGTCGTCCGTCACCTTGCTCATCTCTCCAAGCTTGGCCACGTACACGTAGTCCGCGTCGATATCGGCGGTGGGCAACGCCAGCGGTGTTCCTCGGTCGCGAGCCAAGGTCGCACTGCGTCCGGTGACCCGATCGATGGTCGCGCCGGCCCCACCGAGGTCCACGTCGTCAAAGGCCGGTACCACAACCACGTCGAGGCCGCGCGCTTCGTGAATCGAACCTAAGGTCAGCTCAATATCGATGCGTTGGGCTCGTTGCTTCTCTCGGGTGCACAGAAGGCCGCGCATCACTATCGACGCAACGGTCATAGGGTCACGCGTGCGAAACAGAGTGTGGTTCTCCTCCACCGTCAACCCGTTCCACTCCCGCGACGACGCGTCATCCCTCAAGTAGCGAGTTCCCGCGACGCGCACGCGGTCAGCCAGGTCCTCCATGGTCGTTGGCAGCTCCAGACTCGCGACGGTCTCGGACTCCGCCTGCAGCCCCTCTACAAGGCTCGCAAACCACGGCTCGTGTCCCCAGGTCTCCTCGGACAGGAACTCGGGCGTATCGCCTCCCAACAGCAGCTCGGCCACGAGCCCAGCCGCGCCGCCAAAGCCACCAACCACGTAAAGCGGACGGCCTGCTTCGAGGGTTCGCCACGCCTCTTCTACCACTCCAGGGTACCGCCCACCGTAGCCAAGACGTTCAGGTTCGGTGTTCTTTGGAACATCTTGGCCGCCCAACACAACCCGCGCTTGCGTCTTCAACGCCATCAATCGGCGCATGTCGCTGAAGTAGAGCGCCGCCTTCGCCGGGGTGGGCCCGGGCTCGTCCGCGGTCTTGGACCAGGGCTCCAGCAGCGCCTCACTCTGCAGGTCGCCAAACGCACCCAAGTAGTGAGCGGTGAAGGAGAGGTCTGGTGCCTGCGCCGGGTTCAGCGGCACACCAAGGTACGCATGCAGCATCTGCGTCGGTGTGGCAGATGTCTGATTGTAGGCCTGAAGAAGCTCAATGAGCAGCAGCGTGAAACCCTTCTTCCGAAAATCCCCGCCATAGGCAACCCCAACCCCAGCGCTGACCAGCGTCCGCGCCAGCGCCACAGTGACATCTATGAGGTGCTCATCGGTGATGCCATCGGGCCCTCTCCGGTCTGAGCCATCTGACAGTGACAGGGCAACCTGCATTCCGGCTAACGGCGCTTGAAAGGACCGACCGAGCAAACGGCTGTACGCAGAGGTCGGCGTGGCCAGTCGGAGCCGAGGGTAGGAGTCGTGCAGAACTTGGCGTTCATACACAGAGAGCTCGGGCTCAGGATGCAGCACCAAGGTCGGTCCTGCACGACGTAGCGATTCGACGTCCAGTAGCTCCGGCGGCCTAGACAAAACCACAGTGTCTCCAGGGAGTCCCGCCAGCTCGCAGACCCGCCGGCCCTCGAGCTGAAACAGCGCAGCACGGACTCCCTCCACCATGGCTTGGCGTGCCATGTCACGCGGAGCAGTGTCGCTGCTGTGGTCCCAGACGAATGTCGGACAGTTGCCACCGAACGACAGGCTTCGTGGCTCGCCATTCGTCAGGACCTCCACCGCGATGGAGGGAATCCGATGCCGCTTGGCAATCAACAGCTCCTTTTGGCACCAAGCACGAGAGCTATAGGCATCTCCGCGAATCATGACGAAGACACCGCGACTCGCCCCCGCCTCGATTTGCTCGGCGAGAGCATCACCTGCGAGCAGGGTCACAGAGTCAAAGAACGCCCTCCCCGTGCTGTTTTGCGTCACATAATCATGAAGCAGCTTTGCGGCGTTCTGTGTGGCTCCGACATCTGCCTTGGCGTGCGAGATGAACAGCTGAGTGGACTGGTCGTCATCGGGACTGAGCACGCGTGCAACCGCCAGCACAATCTCGTCGAGTGTCGCTCCCCGTGCGTCTGCCGGGCCATACAGCTCGGTGAACAGTGGCTTGGTGGCTAGCTCCGAATCGGCCGCACGCCACGCCTCTGCTGTAGGAACCACCACAACACAGTGCTTCGGAAGCTGCTCCCCCCATTCAGCCACTTGCTTAGTTGCGCGATTGCGAACTCGCTCATTCTGGTACGACAGGCCGCCGAGCACAACAATGACCATCACCCGTTCCGCTTCTTCCAGGTCCACTTGGTCAAAGCGTGTCGCCACACGCACTTGTACGCCCGCTCCTTGGCGCAGTGGCTGTTTCAAGGGCCGACTCAGCAAATTGTAGAGCTCTGTGCCCAACGTCGCTGCAAGAACGCGCTCCGGGTCTCCGGGGCGCTCGTCGACCCCTTCCGTGTCATGCGCCAGGGGAAAGTAGGTGGTGTGAACGATCAACTGCGGCTTCATGCTTCCCTCAAATGCGTTGGTCGCGCAGCGAGTTCTACCATGATTGGGCACACCAAGTTGAGTGGCCCCATCACCCCATCCGTTTCGTCAAAGCGCAGAGCTAGTCTGTACTCGGACGGCTCCCCGCCCCCCGGAACGTCGCCAGCATGCACTGGACATGTTCGACGACGTCCGGCGGCCAGTCCGCGATGGCCTCATCGAAGCTGTCCAAGTCAACGCGGAATAGAGCCCGTGTCGCCTCCTCAAAGCCCGGTAAGTCACCGCCGATATTCCACAGAAATGCGTGGGTACGGTCAATGGCTTGGCGGGCTTTGCTGTCGACGCCTTCGGCCTTTCGGGCCTGTTCCACAAGCCGACGAAGCGCTGCCGAGGCCCCGCCGCGTTGGGTAGACAACCAGGACCAGTGACGCGGAAGTAGCGAGATTTCACGCGATACGACCCCCAACTTAGGACGCCCGCGACCCCGCTTGATGCCACCGGAGATGCGCTCAACAACAGCGTCTTCGTCTCCAGTGAGGTCCAGGTCGACACACTTTCCAGTGGCCACATCAAAGACCGCGACCATGTCGTTGGGGCGAGCGACATCGTGCTGCTTGACGGCCCTTGCGACCACGGCAGGCTCTCCGCGCTTGACTCTAGAATGACCCGCAAACGCTATCCATTGCCCAGTCGACATGCGACCTCCTTGGCCAGACTTATTACCCGGGTGTTAATGCTCAGCAATAAGAACCGGGTAAAAAGCGTCCACCCCTATGGGCTGGCGCATCGCCGCCGCACTAGAACTGGCCGCTAAACGCCAATCCCGGCGCGTGGCCTTGTGGAAGGTAGGTTGGAATCAACGTCCACCCGTTCATCTCTTGACCGTTGATGTCCAGGTGCGCTGCCAGCAGAGCCCCTGTGGCGCCTCCTAGAGTCCCGAGGACAGTAGCCCCAACTCCAGCTCCGACGAGCACCGCCCCGCCATCTCCTGGCGCAAGCGCCCCCAGTGCACTGCCCGCAAAAACCCCAAGCAGCCAGCCCCCCGCCATGCCAACGCCACTTCCAAGCGTGACGTAGCCAGCCCGGCCATCCGTCATCAGCGCTGTTGGAATCGCGGCACCTGCTAGGACAAACACCGGCAGGGTCGCAGCCCACACAACTCCGTCCTCGGCCAACAATCCAACGCCGATACTGGCGGCACCCCCTACGAGAGCCCCCGCAAAGGACGCTGCAATCACCGGCGCTCGCACACGCCGCAAGTAGTGCATGGGCGGGGGTTCGGGAGTGGTCGCAACAGCCGAAACAACGAGAAGGCACGCGAGCATTTCTACCTCAAGAGGACGTCTTGAAGCAGTGTACTAGGCCACTGCGACAGTCTTCATTACCATCCCTGTCATCGGCGCCTAGACTAGGTCTCAGCAACGTAGTGTTCCACGTGAAACCCCGACGCTACGGCGTCAACTCCCCAAGGACCGCATCCACGATGCCAAGCGTTGGCAGCTCGGATAGCTCCGTCAGCGGCACCCAACGTACATCAGCGGTAGACCCGTCGACCTCCTGCACGCTCGGCTCCCCGCGCAAGGTCGCGGTATAGATGACCTGCACCGCCAGAAAGTCACCTCGCTTGCCCGTTTCACTGTAAGTGCGTGAATGAAAGATGGCCAAATCGGTCGCTTGAAGACCCGTCTCTTCCAACGCTTCACGGACGACGGTCTCCTCGGGCTGCTCTCCATGATGAATACCGCCACCAGGCAGTCCCCAGTGTCCTGCATTTGTGCAGTATGCGGCGAGCTGGGTGAGCAAGATGTGGCCATCGTGAATGGCGAGAACATAGGCGCTAGCGCGGGTTCGCATGAGGGTCCTTGGCGAGGCCGCGGCTGTATCGCACCGGGCGAAGACAGGTGACCCCACGGCGAGAACACCCGCGACAGGCACGTCAGGGCTAGACTGCAACAGCGTGCGACCACGTTGCGCCGGGTCGCTATGCACGCACCTGAACTCCGCATCCCGCAGGTCAACCTGTTCGGGCAACGCTGTACCCAGTGAGCGACAGCTCAACCCTTCGCTGTGGGTCACAAAGCGACGTTGACCCTGCTGCAACACCACGCCATGATGATGGACGTTCTCTGGAGTGGATCTGTCGTGATTGCCCTACTTGTACTGTCCGTCGTCCCGATTGACGCACACGCCTGTACGACGGTCTGCATTGTCCGCGATGCACCGGAACCGGCGGAACAGGTCCCGACGAACCTCGCCCTATGGGTCTCCCCAACCGACCTGCATACCGACCAGTTCAGCTTTCAGTCCGACGACGCACCGAACGTCTTGGCGCAGGTGCAGACAACCGAGTTCCACAACACTTCCGTCCAGACCTTGCAGCTGAAAGGCGAGCTACAGCCCAACACGACCTACCAACTATTCGGTGCAACCGATGTCTGGAACGAACAAGGGTCCAGCCGACGCTTGGTGGACATGGACCTGAGCGTGAGCACCCTCGACGGACCCCTGACCGAGCCGCCCGAATTCGTCGACATCGTGAAGCTAGACCGGAGCCGCGGGAACGGATGGGGCTCAACCTGCGATGCGTGGACGGCACTGGATGTCGCGTTCAGCGGAAGCGCCGAGCAAGGCGGCTACCTAGAGCTACAAGCCAGTGAAGAAGAGAGCTTTGATCGGAATACCGCGTACGCCGTCGGCGGCGAAGACGTGGCCTTCGGGAGCTGCGGCCACAACCTAGACCCCAACACCCGCTACTGGTGGCGAGTGCGTTCAGTAGACGCCGCAGGCAATGCTTCGGCGTGGAGTGACCTCACCCGGTATCGAACGGCGGCGGAGTGCGGGTGCGCGTCGACTCCCACACTGCCGGCATTGGGGTTCATGGCACCGCTACTGGCCCTGATTGTACGACGACGACGCACGCTGGGATGACGTAGGCCACGCTAGAATGGCGATGTAGCAACGTCGAACGCGCACAATGGTGCTAACGTTACGCAACCGGCACTCCTCCAGCCCTCATCACTCCTCGGAATACGCATGCCACGTCTGCTGTCATTGGTCCTTCTTGGCGCACTTAGCGGCTGTGGAGAAGGCACATTCGTCCGAGAATTACCCGACGCCTCAGGGACCGACTCTGACGACGACACACAATGGGTGGGCGACACCGATGTAGGCACCGGGTCCGACGTGGACACAGAGGCGAACGACGACACGGAGCCTGACGTCGACACGGAGCCTGACACAGAGCCTGACGTCGACACAGAGCCGGACACGGAGCCGGATGTCGACACGGAGCCCGACGTCGATACCGAGCCCGACGTCGACACGGAGCCAGATACCGACCCACCGTCGAGCTGGGACACATCCACCAACCCAAGCTGCATCGGCGAGCACGCGCACATCCTGCGCATGTACCAGTCGTTCTTGGGACGTTCCCCAGACACATCCGGCGCCAACTACTGGCTGTCCGAGTTCACGAACGGTGACGCCAGCCTCACCGAGATTGAGAACGCCTTTGGCGCCTCCGCCGAGTTCCAAGCCCGGTACAGCGGGCTCACCAACACAGCCTTCGTGACCGAGGTCTACAACAACGTGCTCGGACGTGGCCCCGACAGCGAAGGCCTCACCTACTGGACCGGCCTGCTCGATACCGGCGATTCCACACGCACCGAGGTCGTAGGCTTCATCAGCGCGTCCGATGAGTTCGTAGCCAGAACACCCTATGCCCTGTCGCCGTTCTGCACCTTCATCGACACACATGCCGGGTCGTACAGCAAGACACAGGTCGCACCCGACACCGTGTGGATGCGCAGCGCAGACGGCAACGTCAACGTGCTGTACATCGACAAGAACACGAGCGGCGCGCTGCGTGTCTCGCCTGGAACCTCGTTGAGAAGACCCGGACACTACGGTGGAACGGCCGCTATCAACGGCAACTGGTACAACCACGGAAGCGACTTCTTCGCCGGCTACAGCATCGCCAACAGCGTGGTCAGAGGCGCTATCAACAACGACGGACGCCTTGGGTTTATTGGCGACGACACAGCCAGCATTCTGCGTATCGGCCACTACCAAGACATCAGTGGGGCCGTCCCAACCAACGCCTGGAACATGCTGTCTGGAAAGACCCTGGTGGTCGCATCGGCCCCATGGGGACCCACAACAACCACGTCGACAGACCCCACCTTTACCAATCGCAATCCACGTACCGCGGTCGGGACAACCCCAGAGGGCTACCTGATCTGGGCAGTCATCGACGGCCGCCGCTACGGTCCCGGCATGACCGGTACCGAGACGGCAAACCTGTTGGTCAGCCTTGGCGCCCACCGAGGCTTGATGCTGGACGGTGGAGGTTCGTCAGCCATGTATGTGGACGGCCACGGCATTGTGAACCAGCCTTCTGACGGCACAACGCGAAGTGTCGGCAATCAGCTCATCTTTGATGCACGAGCTGACTGGGTGGAGTGAGGGCCGGCCTACCGAACGACGATGGCGTGGTCAACGGGTAAGTACGCAAACGAGCTGCTGTTGTCGGTCCTGCAGGGACGTCCAGAAGGACGAGTCATTCCAGTCGTGACGCCCTCCCTCACCTGACGTCAGGTTCAAGATCAACGTCCAGCCTCCGCCGTCTGTTGTCACGTCGCAGAAGGCTGGGTTTTGTAGATGGACGTTCTGCGAATCGATGGGTGTGATTGGCTTTCTCCACATCGGCCGCTTCTGCGCCGTACAACCCGCCACGAATAGGTGATTCCAACTCCCTTCGCTCCGGACCAACAGGTGGCCGACTTGGGACCACCGCAGGCGGTACCGGGCTCTCGGTCGACACCGACGCGCATCCACTACACCAAGCAGGCTTACGGAACCGTTCCATAGTAGAACTCCCGCTCCGCAAACAGCTGCTGCAGGTCCTCCCCGTGGG
>CAJXTB010000020.1 GCA_913061235.1 uncultured Pseudomonadota bacterium
GAGATCATGCCTAGTCTCGTGGGCTCGGAGATGTGTATAAGAGACAGCGCCCGGAACCGTGTCTCAAAGCGCTCCGTTGCCGTACGCAGCGCCGTCTCAGGACCGACCGGTAGGAAGCGGCCCATGTTGACCACGCTCAACAACAGGTCTCCGTACTCATGGGCGATAGCGGCTTCGTCACCGCTCTCAAGTGCTTCATCGAGCTCCTCGAGCTCCTCGGCGACCTTTGCGCGAACGCCAGTCCGGTCTGGCCAGTCAAAGCCGACGGCTCCGGCCTTTTCACCAATGCGATGCGCCTTGAGCAGGGCTGGAAGGCTCTTCGGCACACCGTCTAGAGCGCTGCTGTCCGCTGTGCGCTCTTTGGCCTTGTTGGCCTCCCACAGCGCCATGTTGCCGTCGTCTGTGGGGCCGTCGTAGTCGGGGTCGAACACGTGGGGGTGGCGACGAATCATCTTCTTGGCAACGGACGTCAGCGCGTCGTTGATTGTGAAGTCGCCGGCCTCTTCATGCATGCGCGCCAACAGCACCAGCAGGAACAACAGGTCGCCTAGCTCTTTACGTAGCTCAGCGGGGTCTCCGCGGTCGAGTGCGTCGAGCACCTCGTAGGCCTCTTCGAGGAGGTACGGACGCATCGTCTTTGGCGTTTGAGCCCGATCCCAGGAACAGCCGTCGTCCCCACGCAACCGGGCAACAATCTCAACGAGTTCATCGAAGCTCTGCACGTGCCCTCGCAGTCGATACAAATCGGGGTAGAGTGGGATGGAATGGAGGCATAGCCGTGGCTGATGCCGCGCCGCAACAGTTCGGCAACTATCACCTACTCGAGAAAATCGCGACCGGCGGAATGGCCGAGGTCTGGCGTGCCCGTGCGTATGGCATGGCCGGATTTGAAAAGATTCTCGTGATTAAGAAGGTGTTGGATTCACTCGTCAAAGACGAGGAATTTGTTCGGTTGTTCATCGACGAAGCGCGGATTGGCGTTCAGCTTCACCACGTCAATATCGTCCAGGTCTTCGACCTTGGACAGGTAGACGGCACCTACTACATGGCCATGGAGTACGTGCACGGATTGGACCTGTCGCGGCTTCTCAACCGGGCCAAACGAACTGGCGTCTTTCCGGTTGGACTCGCCCTGTTTGTTATCGCTGAGGTGCTGAAAGCTCTGCAGTTCGCGCATACCCGCACGAACGACCAGGGCGAGCCCATGCGGATTGTCCACTGCGACATTTCTCCGCAGAACGTGCTTGTTAGCTACGCAGGTGAAGTAAAGATCACCGACTTCGGCATCAGTCGGGCGTCTTTTCAGGCCACTACCCAGCCAGACGTCATTCGCGGCAAGTACGCGTACATGAGCCCCGAGCAGGTCGACGGTAAGGACCTGGACGGTCGCAGTGATGTGTTCTCGCTAGGCATCGTGTTGTACGAGCTGCTGACCGGTCGGCGGTTGTTTAAGGCGAAGACTCGCGACGAGACCTTGGCCCGCGTTCGCCGCGGCGAAGTGCCGAGTCCGCGCGCGTATCGTCCGGAAATATCGGAAGACCTCGAAGCCATCTTGCTGCACTCGCTCGCGCCGCGTCGGAAGGATCGCTACGCATCTGCGGCGGAGATGCTTGATGCCATCAACCGGTTGATGGTGTCCGAGAATCATCGGGCTACCAACAACGACCTCGCCGCTTTCATGACGGATGTCGTCGACAAAGCGGGTGGTAGCGACAACACTCGCCGGGTCGATGACACCGTTGCACCTCCCACCACAGTGGTTGTACTCGCCGCCGAGGCCTCACCACCTCCGCGCTCGCTGGCAACCCCGCGCGATTCGCTCGAGCAGTTGACGCAAGAGTGGGCGGGCATCATCACCGCAGCCGGTGGCGAAGTCTGGGAAGACTGCGAGGGCGGCGTCTTGGCTGTCTGGACAGACGGCGAAGTGGTAGCGGAGACCATCGGCATGGTGGTGGACATTGCCTTGGACCTGAAAGAGCGCACCGAGGCCGCTGGCTACCGTATGAGTGCGGGTGTGGCCCCTGGAGTTGCCCGACTGCACGTGGACGACGGAAGACCTCCAGAAGGTTGGGAGCTGTCCGGTCCATTCTACTTGGTTCGTTGGATGATGAATCTCTCGGCACACCGCGGACGCCTGCTGCTCACAGAGGTGGGTGCCAAGCGCGTAGGCGAGTCACGCAATGCGCTGCTCGGTCGCGTGTCCATCCAGGGCAATCGCTACATCAATCTGTACGAGCTCATCTAGACGCACGGGCGGTGACATGAGTCTTCGCGACCAGCTGTTGAAGGCGGGAGTGGCGTCCAAGAAGGATGCAGCCCGCGTTGATCGGCAGAAAAAGCATGAACAGCGCAAGAAGCAGGGCAACCGTAAGCGCAAGTCTGTCGCCGAGCGCGAGCAGCAAGCGGCGGAGACTGCGGCTCGGGAAGCGGCAGTGCACGCCAAGCTGGTCGCCCGCAAGCAGCGGGAAGCTGAACGTGAAGCGGCTGAGGCGGGCCTTCGGGTGCGCAACCTCATCACCGGAAACGCCGTTCGTGGACGGGGAAAGCAGCCGTTCTGGGTCAAGCGTCCTTCCGGCCGACTGTGTCGCATGGCGGTCAGTCCGGGCATTGCGTTCAAGCTACGGTGCGGAGAGCTCGGAATTGCAGCTCAGCCCGACTCTGACGAACCCGTGGTCATCGCGCGCAAGGCCATCGACCGGTTGCTCGAGCTGGCGCCAGAGACGGTGTGGTTCTACGTTGCCGACACCAGCGGCCTCTCAGCACCTGAAGAGGCGTTTATGGACGCCGACTGGGACATCTCCCTCATTCCGCACCGTCAGACCTTCGAGTAGCGCACAGTTGCATTGCGCGCGGGTCGCGGAGACTGTAGCGGTTCCGTTGTCGCGTGGCGGAGGATTCGTCGGTTTGGATGTCAGATGTCAGAGGTCAGAGCGTGCGCCCTTCGGCGCCAGCGCTATTGACCTCGGTACGGAAGCCGTCTCTGCGCTTCGAATTGGCTCTCTTGACGACACAAAACTCTCTGGCGACTCGTGGATTTCAGAGCTGCAAGTCAACTTGTTGGCTTGTTCTGACCTCTGACCTCTGACCTCTCGACCTCCCGAGGTTCTCGCAACGGGAAGCTAAGGAAGCGGTGGCAGCTCCGAGAGGTACAGCCGTCGGAACGTTCGACGCGAGTCGGTCATCAATCCTTGAGCAGACCACACCATGCGCGTCACTCCGTCGGACCCGGTAGCGATGTCGAGGTCTGTGTTGCCGACGGTACCCTGGTCGAGGACGTGGGTATTTGCAGGAAAGGCGTGATTGACCGCAACGATAGGGTCGAACAAGTCGTCGTCGTCCAGCACGGCCACCACGTATTTTCCGTCTGGCGTCCAGGTGGGGCCTGCGCTGTTGGGCAGGACATCACGCAAGAGTAGCTTTGGGCCCTGGATGTGCTGCGGACGGACCACGTACAGGTCGAAGCGGTCCGGGTCTTCGTGGTTGGCGTAGAACGCGAGCGTCGTTCCGTCTGGACTGAACGTCGGACGGGTCTGGATGCGTGGCCAGTGGGTCAGCTGGACCTCGCCTGGTGTTCCGGGAGTCACCATCCACAGGTTGTCGCCGCTCGCACTGTGCGCCACGTATACAATGCGGTCCGCGCTGGGGCTCCAGGTGGCGTAGACCTCGCTGCTGCCGTCGCGCGAGGTGAGCTGCTCGGGCTCACCCAGCAGGTTGGCGAGGTCGAGCTTGTACAGGTCACCTTCACCGGTGCGTGCGCTGGTAAACACCACGCTGCGTCCGTCTGGTGACCACGCAGGGCCACCGTCTGCTTCCGGCCCGACCACCGCTGCACGGCCGCCGCCAAAGAACAAGTCGTAGTCTTGGCCGTTCGCGCTCGATGCGTAGATGTAGGTGCCGATGGCCGCTGGAGACCATGACAGCTCGTGAACAACGGCGGGTCCGGCACTCTGTGTTGCAAACCCTTGGGTCAACCCGCTCGCTCGGCTTGCACCGTGTACAGGTGCAAAGGCGGAACCGTCGACCGGACCCACATAGGCTGTGATGCGCTTGGTCTCGTGGTCGTTGGCTTCGTAGGCAATGCGGTCGCCATCTGGGCTGAACGACGGAACTTGAATGTGTGCGCCGTCGTGCTCTGCAAGCTGGACAGGTGCCGCATGGGCCAATCCCATCCACCACACACACCATGCCAACGTCATCATCCGTACTCCCGAAGCGTCGTGTCTCTACAGCGCCAGCAACACCAGTGTGGACACTGACCATCCCGTCGCGGTGAAGCGACGGTCGTCTGGGTCGGTGGTGTACCGCACGTCGGTACCATCCGACAATGGCTGGGCTAGCCCGCCGCCCGGAACCACACCGAAGGCGCGCTCTGCACTCGCTCGAAGGCCGAATCCTACCGAGAAGGTCCGACGTCGCTCAATGCGCGCAAGGGCCAACTCAATTCCGGGCACATGCGCGCGACCGACCCCGTACAGCAACAAGTCGGCCGGGCCGCCCTGGGAACACGAGAAGGCGTCTGCCTGGCGCAGGCACGACAGCTCCATACCTGGAATCCACGCCATTCTGTAGGTCAGGGCGGGGCGGAAAATCCAGGGCTCGGCGTTGGAGAGGGGCACACCCAGGCGAACCCCTGCGCCGCCGCCGAGGGCTGACCCTTCGAGCTGGTCGTCTCTACGTAGGTAGGTCTGCGGCTGCCACGTGGCGGTGACGGCGAACTCAATGGGACCGAGAGGCCAAGACATGGCGACGGTGAGCTGGGGAGCGGGGAACAGGGCTTCGGTCGTCTTTCCTTGCCAGCCGGCGATACCCAGGCCCAGCTCAATCTCGGATTGGTCGAACGCGGTCACCACACCGCTGGGTCCGCCTCCATCCGGTACGCGCATTGTCAGGGATTCACCCGCGACAATGTCGACGGGGACGTCGTTGACCAGCCAACTACCGGCTGGCAGACCGATTGTTCGGGGAAGCAATCCCTTAGCGCGTCCAACGTCGCGAACGACGAGGGCGGTCTCTTGGGCCTGGGCGTCGAACAACATGCTTGTGAGCACCAGATCGACCCGCGCGCTTGTGCCTTCGGGACCGGTCAATACCAGCTCACCGTAGGTGGTCTGGAGGTACTGTACAAGGTCGCTGGCCTGCTCAGCTTGCTCAATGGTTCTCGCGTTGGTCTGTGCGCGTCCCGCGGCGATTCGCGCGCCAGTCACGTCACCCAGGGCGATTCGTGTGGTCGACAACAGGTACCAGGCCAGCGGGTCGTGTTGCCCGTCTGGATGCTCGGTGGCAAAGACCAGCTGTTCTTCGGCGTCGTCGTACCAGTCCTTGCGTAGGAAGAACTCGGCTTGGTCCAAGTAGCTGCGAAAGTCCGTTTCGGCTGCTGGGGCAGCAAGGACGCTGGCGACGACAAACAGCAGACTCATTGGGGCAACCCGGAGGCGCGTACGAGGGCCAATGCGTGCGGATGCGACAGGTCGCCAAGCGATGGCGCGTCGTCAATGAGCCGTCCCTGGTGGAGAACGACGATGCGGTCGGTGTGGTCGGCGGCTACGCCAATGTCGTGAGTGACCAGGACTGTTGTTCGGTTGGGCGCCATCAGCAAGGCTACGATGTCCGGCTTGACTGCCGCATCTAGGCCGGTGGTCGGCTCGTCCGCTACGAGCAGGTCGGGCTCGGCAAGAAGGACCCGTGCGATTCCAGCTCGCCGTAGTTGTCCACCGCTAAGCTCGCTAGGTAGGGCATCAGCGCGGTGGGCAAGCTGCACTTGGTCCAGAACAGCATTCACAGCCGCAAGTGGGCGGGCATGGAGACGTGCGGACTCGCTCAGCTGCTGGCGAATGGTCATGGCGGGATGAAGCATGGCGCGGGGGTGCTGAAACAGGAGTTGGGCGCGAGCGCCAGGGGTGGTCTGTGCTCGACCGGTGGGGGGCTTCCCGAATACCCGAATCGACCCAGTAACGCCGCCCACAATGCCAAATAAAGCGCGCGCGAGGGTGGTCTTGCCGCTTCCCGAGCCGCCCACCAAGGCCACCCGACTACCGGCCTCAATGGACAAGCTGACGTCCGACAGGGCACGGGTGCCGCTGCCAAAGGTGACGCTCACGTTCTGTAGTTCAATGCTCATGCTGGCTTGAGGCCTGGCGTGTGGTGCAACAGGGCACGGGCGACGTCGCTGCGTAGGGTGTCGACACTGTCTGTGGTCTCGACGACAGCACCTCCCTCCATGACCCAGATACGGTCTGCACGTCCGCGGACGTGACGGAGGTCGTGGCTGACCCAGATCACGCCGAGTCGTGGGCCGGTGTGGGCGACGATGAGGTCCAAGATCTGTTGTGTCAGCAACGGGTCCAGGCCGGAGGTGGGCTCGTCTACGAGAAGGGTGTGTACCTGCATTGCAAGGGCTTGCGCGAGTACGACGCGCTGGGCCATGCCGCCGGACAGCTGGGCTGGAAAACGAGCGGCGTCTGTTGCGCTCAGGCCCACGCGCTCTAAGGTCTGCGACACGGTGTCGGGGGAGCCACTAGTAGCCAAGGTCTGAGCAAGCTGTTCGCCAACCGTGCGCAAGGGGTCGAGGGCAGCCATGCAGTCTTGGGGCATCCATGCGACGCGTGCACTCTCCGGCGTCGTCTGCACAGTGTGGCTCAGACCCGAGGGCAGCACGCGTGCGAGTGCCCGGAGGAGAAGCGTCTTGCCGGAACCGGAGGGGCCGACGACAGCAGTCATCTTGCCGGGGTGGATGGTGAGGTCGTGGACATCTACCAGCAGGGTTGCGCCTGCTCGAACCTCTACACAGTCGATAGTGAGGGCGTCAGACATCGGCGGGCTCCACGAGCTGATGAGCAAGCGCGCGCGTGGCCGCCACGATGAACAGAAGGACCGCTGCGGGTACCCAGAAGCGGGGGTCACTCCACGCTCCGCGTCCCCACTGCATGGCCAGGAGGTTTCCAATGGACGGGGTGGGCTCTCGAATGCCGAGTCCACCAATGTATGCCAGGCTTGCTTCCAGAACTAAGAAGGCGGAGAAGAGCCCCAAGAGCTGCCTAGTCACGGTCTTTCGACAGCCGAACCACACCGTGTGGACGAGGAGGAGCCGCCATGTTGGAACACCGTGCAGGCGGCTTGCCAAGATGGTCTCGCTGTGACGCAGTCGTTCGACTCGAGCGCTGACGGCCTCGGTGACGGAGGGGGTCCATGCGAGTCCCGCGGCAAGAGCGAGCCACAGTGCGCTGTCTCCCCAGATGGTCAGGACCACCAACACCAAGACGTAGCGGGGCATGGTGGCCAGGACGGTGGTCAGAAACCCGAGCACCGTGTTGGTCAGGCCGCCGAGCCAGCCGCGTGCTGTGCCAGCGACGAGTCCCAGCACACCAGCGACCGTACAGGCTCCGACGGCAGGCCAGACGCCGTTCGACAGTCCGATGACTAGGCGTGTGGCGATGGCTCTGCCGTGGCGGTCGGTTCCGAGCCAGAAGGCCCAGCTCATGCCGAGGTTTGCCTGATCAGGGCGGGTCTCAGTGGCCGCCATATCGGGCATGAGCGTGCCGATGAGTGCCACGAGCAGGACAACGACGAGACTGGCGATTGCGGCGCGTCGTTTCATGCCGTCTGGCCTCTACGCCAGTGGTCCCGCAGCGTGTACAGCACCGCGCGTAGCCCAGCGACCCACAGAGCAAACACCGCTGTAAGGGCGAGTGCGACCGGGTAGTCACGGCCGACTGCGGCGTCCCACAGCACGGTCCCGGCACCGCCCAGCAGCAACACCTTCTCGACGATGACAAGGCCCCCGAGCAAGGCTGGGGCTCGTCCTGCCAACAGCTCACACACGGCAATGGCGAGGTGACGCCACAGCCAGCTGCGCTCCGGTTCCCCACGGCTGTGTGCAGCAATGGCGAACGGACGGGAGCGAAGGGCGTGGACCTGTGTAGAGAGCTCTGTGTACGCGTCGAGCAGGCTTGCGGAGCCGATAGCCAAGATGCCGACGGCCACTACAAAGCGGAGCGTGGAGGCGTCGAGAGGCAGAGGAAACCAGCTGGGACGGCTAATGAGTCCGGCGTCTGTTGCGGCGACTACGCCCTCGTTGGCGCCATTCACAATGAGGTGCGCGAGCAGGAAGGTGGGGACGATGGACACCACCATCAGTACTGCCCTCGGCACACGAATGGACCGGCGCTGGACCACCGCACCGACTGCGGCCAGCCCAGTGAGCAACGCACTTCCGGCAAGCCACCAGCTCGCCGTCTTTAGCAGCGGCTGTGCAATGACCTCGCGGACGGGGGCACCTGGGCGCAACGACAGCGACTGTCCGAAGTCACCGATGAGGGTGCGACCAATGCGCTCCCATAGCGGTACATCGAGGCCCCACTGGGCTTCGAGTGTGGCACGCACAGCTTCCGCATTGGGAAGCAGGTCAATGGGGTCGCCCGGAGCGAGGGCCAACAACACCTGCATTCCCGCAACAGCGACAACGACCGTGAGTGCTGCCACGGCCCCGTGTTTCAGGGCCGCAAGCATCACTCGACGGACCAATCCTGTGCCCACGTGAAGAAGTAGAAGGGATGGACTTCTGCATTCTGTACGCGGGTAGAGACGGCGGCGTAGCTGTTGAGCGTCCACAAGAAGACCATGGGCTGGTCAGCGCTGATGCTGCCGTGTGCTTGTTGAAGCAGTGAGCGCTTGGCCTGCGGGTCCACCGTGGTGCGGGCTTGGTCGAGCAGCGCGTCGGTCGTCTCTGAGGCGTACCCGGTAAAGTTCCGGCTGCCTTGGCTGTGGAACTGCTCATGGATGTCTTCGTTGCGGTCGAACGTCCACTGCGACAGGACCAGGTCAAAGTCGCGCGACTGCCACACGCGGGACTTCCACGCGGCTTCGTCGATGAACTCAGGCTCGAGCGTCACGCCGTACCGCTGTAGTTGCCCTTGAATGGCAATGACGACGTCCTGACCGACTTCCTGGTCGTCTTGCACGAGCAGGCGGAAGGTGAGGGGTTGGCCGTCTTTCACCCAGTGCGTGCCGTCGAAGGTGTAGCCCTTGGTGGCAATGAGGGTGCGTGCAGTGTCGGGGTCGTGAGCGACCTTACGGACATCATGGTTGTAGAACGGTGAGCTGCGTACGAAGGGCCCAGTGACGGTGTCTCCGGTGCCAATCGGGCGGAGCAGCTCGTCTACATTGATCATCATGGTCAGGGCAGAGCGCATGTCGGGGTCGGCCCACACGCCCTGGTGGTTCATGCCGATGTACCACCAGGAGTTGGTCTGGTACGGGTACAGCTCAATGCCGCGGTCCGCTTCCAGGGTTGCCAGGTCCCTGGGCACAACGCGGACAAGGGCTTCGAGCGATTGGTACACAAGAAGCTTGGCTTGGTAGCTCTTGTCGGCCACTTCGCGCAGGGTGGCTCCGTTGAGGTCTACTTCTGCGAAGTACTCAACGTTGCGCTCAAGCACGATGGACCCGTCCGCACTGAAGGATGCGAGCTTGAACGGACCGGTACCGATGGGGTTGGTTCGGAAGGCGTCGTTGCGCTGGATGGCCGTGCCGGAAAAGCGATGCTTTGGCAAGATCTTGAACGACAGCTTGTCTTCGGGGGACAGCTCGGGACCGGCGAAGGTGAGTCGTAGCGAGCGTGGACCGGTGGCTTCAGCAGTGGTGATGAACGACACTCGAGCGGCTTCCGTCGATGCTGTGGTCGGGTCTTTCATGGCGTTGATGGTGAAGACAACGTCGTCTGCGGACAGCGCCTGTCCATCGTGCCAGGTCACGCCGCTGCGCAGGTCGATGGTCATGGACTGGCGGTCTTCGGCGATTTGGTAGCTCTGAACCAGCTCAGGCGTGGCAACGAGGGACCGACTGTCGGTGAACAGACCGTCGAACAGCAGCTCTTGTACCCGCGCTTCCGTCATGTTCGTAGTGAACAGTGGATTGATGGTGCCCGGAGCGCCGTCTTCGGCGTAGCGCAGCGGTGAAGCGATGGCGCTTGCCGCAAGGGCCAGAGCCCCGAAGACGAAAGGTAGTGTGAGACGGGGCATATTTACTCCTCTTTGCTGTCGCCAGCACGGTCTAGGCCTTCTAGCACGGAGAGGTCTGCAACCCACTCCCGTGCTGCGGCGGACTCGGGCATAGCAGTCAACAGGGGTTCTAAAGCGTCCAGGGCTTCACGTGTTCGGCCTTGCTGGAGCAGGGCGCGAGCACGGGCTGAAGCGGCTCCGGCGGTATTTCTTGGGCCAATCGCGCGGTCGGTCGCGTCCCAAGCAATGTCTGCGAGGGCGCCGGCGAGGGCGGGGTGGTCATCCATCAGCGTACGGCTGCGGGCCACGAGGACTTCTTGGCGCAAGCGCTCTGCCAAGGAAAGCTCGCTGAGCAGGGAAACACCATCGAGTGGGGCCTGCTGAACAATGCGTAGGCGCTCGCTCTCAATGACCGCGTCGAGGGCGACGACACTCGCGTGAAGACTCGGCAGGTCAGTCGCCTCAAATGCCGGTAATGACGGGCTTGTAGCACCCATTATCCCTGGCAGGGCCGTGGCAGCACTCTGATGGACGAGGTCGTCAGCGGTCGGCATGGCAGACAGGAAGCGCGATGCGAGCCCTTCGGCCTGGGAGACGGTGTCAATCAGTGCGGCGGGGTCGTCGCTTGCGAGCAGGAAGGCATAGCCACAAGGGTCGCGGATGATGCGGGTCTCGTTCTGCATGACGGGGACGGCCACGAGTGCTCGCAGGGCCTCAACGTCAGCTCCGTAGGCGTCAATGCGGTCGTTCGCCCACTCGGGCACCGCGGTTCCGTCGAACGGAATGGTGGCACTGTCTGTCAACGCGGATGGCAGCCGTTGGGGACCTCCGCAGCGACGCCACAACGGGACGACACCCAGGATGCCATCGTCTGTGGGCAGGCCGCGTGATTGCCAAACCTTCAGCGTTCGCCAGATGGCGAGGTCCGTGATGGCTGCGAGGTCCGCGTACACCGTCTGGCGTGCAAGGCGTGCGCGAAATTGGCCTGTCGAGTCGCTCGCGAATGCCCCAACGGCCGTGTTGAGGTCAGAGGCGTGTAGAGCCACCCAGCCATCGCGATTGGCGGCGGTGAGCGCTTCGAAGGCGCTCGGCGTGATGATGGCCTCAGCGAGCCAAGACGACGTGTCTAGCGGCATGTCCGGTGTGCTGGGAGTCTCGGAACAGCCCGAGAAAAACACGAGCGCCAGTGCCGGGAGCTGTCGCCTCACTGGCCCTCGTACGCAGCACCACCGGTAAGGGTCGGTTCGGCCTGCATAGACGGAACCAGATTCTCACCGTCATCTTGGACCCGAAGCACTTCTTCGGTCAGCTCAATGGGGCCCACCGAGTGCTCACCGCTCTTGTAGTAGAACTCGAGCTGCTCAATCGAAAAGCCTGGCTTGAACACGTCGAGTAGGTAGGTCTGGCGCTTGCCGATACCGGTTCGCGAAGCGTCATCTGTTCGCAGGTAGTCAATGGTGAACTGACCCTGACGGTCGGTCACCAGCTCTACATTGCCGGGCTCTAGGCTGACAATGGCGTTGTCGAGCGGCTGGCCAGCGGCGTCTGTCACCATGCCGGTGATCATGCGCTTGCTTCCGCACGCGGACAGGGCCAGACAGCCGGCCAACACAAGGGGAGTCATGAGGCGCATTATTCGATCCGCTGCTGCATATCGGTGAGTCGAGCGAGCTGTGTGTCGGCCCGGCTAGCAAGGTCGGAGCGGTCCGCAGACTGCACGTGGGTCTTGTACCGTTCCCACGCCCGGATGCTCTTGTACAGATTGTCCGGTTCACTGTTTTCGTAGAAGAGGCCTTGAAGAGCCAGAGCTTCGGTCTCATAAATCATCGCTTTACGCGAGAACAGAATGTCAGACGGTAGACGTGCCCAGTTCCGTTCGGCGGTCTGCGCTCGGGCAAGGGCGGTCTCGTAGTCGCCTTGACGCAGGTACAGCTCGGCCTGTTCGACAAGGTACTGCGGGTTGTACTCGTTGCGTGGAATCGACAGGATAGCGTCGAGATGTTGTTCACGGTCGAACACGTCATCGCGCGCTTTGGCGTCTTCGTACAGAATGCCGCGGGCTTCTTCGAAAGTGGGGTTGGTGCGCTCGACCATGGTGAGCGTCATGCGCTCGTCGTCAGTCAGAGCGCCGCGCAGAGCCGGGGTCATGTACGACGCCAAATCGCTCTCGGGCTCTGGCGTGCGGACCGCTACGATGGGTGCGGGAGCGGTCACTGGAGCGGGACGGGTGACGACGGGAGCTGGACGCGGAGCGGGTGCTGGGCGCGGGGTCGGCGCGGGTCGGGCAACCGGTGCTGGACGTGGCGCGGGAGCGGGTGCCGGGCGAACGACGGGCGTGGGTGCTGGGCGAACGACGGGTGCGGGAGCGGGTGCTGGGCGAACGACAGGCGCAGGTGCTGGGCGAACGACGGGCGCAGGTGCTGGGCGAACGACGGGCGCTGGCCGGACAACAGGAGCGGGCGTTGGGGCAACGACGGGCGCTGGCCGGACAACTGGTGCTGGAGTTGGGGCAACGACGGGCGCTGGCCGGACAACAGGAGCGGGCGCAGGTGCTGGGCGAACGACAGGAGCTGGCTCTTCAGCGGGTTCTGGTGCCACAATAGGGGCGGTCGCTTCTACCGGTCCGGGAGCTTCAACATCCACTGGGGCAACGGAAGGGGGAGCGACTGCGAGCTGCGTGCCCGTGGTGCTTCCGCCGTATTGCCAGTAAAAGAGTCCGCCGCCACCCACGCAAGTGAGCAGTAGGAGGGCGACCACTAAGCCTGCGCCAATGCCGGCAAACACTGCGGCACCACCGGCGTCTTCTTCGTCATCTTCCCACTCGGCTGTGGGAGGGGAAGCGGCTGGGGGCTCGACTGGCGGCGGCACGACCGCAGGAGCCGCGTTGTCGACGCCTTGGGCCACAGGGTCCCACTCGGTGGCGTCTTCAACAGGCCGCTGAATCCAGCCGGTCTCGGAGGGGTCTTCGGGCGGTGCTGGGAAGGTCGACAGCGCTGGAGACGGTGCCACGCGGCGCTCAAACACGGGCTGCGAGTTGTTGTCCACGAACGCAATCGGCGACATGGCTTCTTCAATACCGCTGGGAGACGGGTCATCGGAAGCCGGCAGCTCGGAGCGAGTTCCGTCCGCAGTCATGTCCATAGCGGCGACGACATTTGTGGGTTCGTCTAGCGGAATGGGAAGTGGAACTTCTTCAGACTCGTCATCGAGCTCAACGGCAACGATGGCGATGTTCTCGTCTGGCTGGAATGCGGCGACAACAGGGGCCGGTGTGGGCTCGGGCTGCACCTCAAGGAGCTCGTCTTCGAGCTCAATCTCGACTTCCGCTACAGCGGGTTCGTCCTCAAGGGGCTCGGGGGCGATCTCTGCAACGGCAGGCTCAAGGAGACCGTCTTCCAACAGGCCGTCGTCGTCTTCCAACAGGCCGTCGTCGTCCAACAGCTCGGCGTCGAGCAGAGCATCACCGAGCATCAGGTCGGGCTCGGGCGGTGTCAGCGTCACATTTGCCGAACGTCTGGGGGGAGGAGGTAACGGGGTCTCAGCATCGTCGACTGCGAGGGCTGCGAAGTAGGCATCGGGCGACGACAGCAGCAGGTCATCATCGTCACCGAGGGTGCCGTCACCGAAGGCGTCGTTGAGGGCGGAGTCGTCGATTCGTGGCGGTGCAGGAGGTGCGGTGGAGACCGGTAGTCCAGGGCTCGCCGCGCTCTCGGCACGCGCGCGGTCTTCTTCCAAGGCGAACTGGACGTCTGTTGGAGCGTCGTCCTCTTCGGGGTCAGGCACGAAGGGCTGCATGGGGCTCAGTGTTGGCCGGCGCAGCGCTTGCGTCTCATCCGTGTAGTGGCCAGCCGGCACTGGGGTACCTGCATCGCGCGGGTCGGTCTCGCGCAGTGGAGCCAAGAACGCGTCCATCTCAGCATCAATCTCGGTGAAGGTGAATCCAGCCATCAGGCCTCGGATGTCTTCGCGTAGGACGAACGCACGCTGGAACCGGTGACGGCCATTGAGTGCCAGTGCGCGATACAGCACCTTGTCGATTCCAGGCATCTCGTCTTTCGCGCGGAGAAGCTGGGCTGAGACTTCCGCGCGACGGATGGCGTGAATTGTCTGTAAGTTGGACCCGGCCTTGAACAGCGGCGTGAGGGTCAGCGCTTCGTAGAACAAGGCACCAAGAGCGAAGATGTCCGACTCCGGTCCCAGAGGCCGGTCCGGGTAGGTCTGCTCCGGAGCCAAGTACTCCATGCGCGGCATGACCGGACTGGTCGCGCCACCCAAGGGAAGCATGGTCGGGGAGCGAATCAGGCCGAAGTCGGCCAGGCGCACCTTGTTGTCTGCGGTGATTCGAACGGCACGCGGTGTGAGGCCCTGGTGCAGAACATGCTCACGCCCAGAGAACGTTGCCGGGTGGCTGTGAAGGACTTCAAGAGCGCTGCACAGCTGACTGGCAATCTGCAGAAAGATGGTGCGCGGAAGTTCGACACCCGTCTCGCGGCAGTGGTCGAGAATGGCTTGCAGCGAGATGCTGTCGGTCCACTCAGTGATGACGAAGACATCGTCACCGGCGTCTACCAGTTCGTGTACGCGAGCGATGGTCGGATGAGAGACCGAACCGAGGTCCTGAACCCGGGCGCGAATCGACGGCATCATGGCCGAAGAGGCGGCCAGTGCCGGCACTAAGCGATGCACACGAACCTGCATTCCTGCCGGCTCATCGAGCATACCGACGAATGTCTCGGCGACCCCTGTGGACCGCAAACGTCTCATCAGAGTGAAAGGGCCGATCTTTGCTGGCAAGAGGAACATCAAGACCCCGACGTCACATGCTTGTAGAACTGGGGCGGAATAGCGCTTTGGGGCCCATTCTGTCAATGCTTGTGCGGTGCCAACACGCTAACTCTCGGACATGAAGTGGTTGTTGCTGGTCTGTTTTTCCGCTGGATGCGCGGTCTCCGTGCGCGGCGCCGTTGTGCCTAGTGGCGACAACGTCGTGTTGCGGGAGCTTACGGGCGACCAGACCCCCCTGCGATTGCGAGGGGATGCGCGCGTCCTCCGTTTCTTGGACGGCGAGCTTCTCGAGCTGTCTGGTGTGCAGTCTTGGGGGCGGCTTCGCGTGGTCGAGTGGCGCTTGATTGAAGGCGTTAGCGGAATTCCCGCGTACATCGGGATTGTAGAGCGGTATGGCCAGCAGCTGTCGCTGCGCGAGTACAACTCGGGAGCGCAGGTGTTGCTCGAGCCTGACGTCACACAAGAGTTGCTGGCGTTCATTGGCAAGCCGGTGATGGTCGAGGGATACATCGACGCGAGCAACCAGCTGGCGGTCGTGCACTATCAGATCCTCGTAGAAGGCGAGGAATAGCGAGGTCTTCTTTGCCTAATGCCTTGATTTCAGTGTCGGACAAGACGGGTGTCGTCGCCTTCGCCACAACCTTGGTCTCGGCGGGCTTCCAAGTGCTGTCGACCGGCGGAACCGCGCGAGTGCTTCGGGAAGCAGGGCTGGACATCACGGAGGTTCAGGATTTCACTGGGGCGCCAGAGCGCATGAACGGTCGCGTCAAGACCCTGCATCCACGCGTTCATGCTGCCATTCTCGGTGACCGCGTGCGCCATGCGCAAGAAGCGTCTGACGCCGACATTCCGTGGATTGATGTAGTCGTGGTCAATCTGTACCCCTTCGAGCAGACCGTTGCGTCTGGCGCCGACGCCGATACTGTTGTCGAGAACATTGATATCGGCGGCCCAACAATGGTCAGGGCGGCGGCAAAGAACCACCAATACGTCTCGGTTGTTGTGGACCCTGCGGACTACGACCGTGTGGGGACCGCGATTGCTAAAGACTCTGTGACGTTGGACCTACGCCGTGAATTGGCGGCGAAAGCATTCCGGCACACCGCCCGGTACGACGCTCTAATTGCCGACCACTTCACCAACACTGCCTTTCCCGAGACCAAGTCCGTTCCGCTACGCAAGATGCAGGACTGCCGCTACGGGGAGAATCCTCATCAGGCAGCCGCTTTGTACGCGGATGCATCGGCAACGGGCCGCAGCTTGGCTCGCCTGGTCCAGCACCAAGGCAAGACCTTGTCGTTCAACAACCTTGCGGACCTGGACGGTGCAGTCCGGGCCGTGTTTGAGCACGAAGATGCTGCATGCGTTGTCGTCAAGCACATGAACCCGTGCGGAGCGGCGATTGCAGCGACCCCCGCAGCTGCCTTCACCACTGCCTTGGCCGGTGACCCGACCAGTGCGTATGGTGGGATTGTGGCTTTCAATCGGCCTGTAGATGTCGACGCCGTCATCGCCATCCGCAAGTCCCGCACCTTCTTCGAAGTGGTGGCTGCGCCCGGTTTTTCACCGGAAGCCCTTGAGAAGCTGTCCGCTCGTGCCAAGCTCCGCGTCATTGAGTTGCCGGCAGACTGGGCCGACAGCCGCCCATCCGGTCACGACGCTCGCCGGGTTCAAGGCGGCTGGTTGCTGCAGGATTGGGATGTTGGCGCGGTTCCCGAGTGGAATGTGGTCACCGAACGCGTCCCGACTGGGCAGGAGGAACGGGCGCTTCGGTTTGCTTGGGCGAACGTGCGCAGCGTGAAGTCTAACGCCATCGTCCTTGCTGCCGCGGACGGTGAACATGCGTGGCTCAATGGCGTGGGGGCCGGACAGATGAGTCGGGTGGACGCGGTGAACTTTGCGGTTCAGAAGGCGACCGGTCCGACTCAAGGAACGGTCCTTGCGTCAGATGCGTTCTTCCCCTTTGCTGACGGCGTCGAGCGTGCAGCCGAAGCGGGAGTGATGGCGATTGTCCAGCCGGGTGGCTCTATTCGCGACGATGACGTGATTGCCGCCGCCAATGCCGCGGGAATCGCGATGGTGTTCACCGGAATGCGGCACTTCCGCCACTAAACACACCTACAGGCCAATGTCAGACCGTATGTGGGCCCCGTCGAAACGTACGCTCTCAGCGGCGCTGTAGGCGTGTGTTCGCGCTTGTGTGAGGGTTGCACCCCAACCGGTCGCGCCGAGTACCCGTCCGCCCGCCGCGGTCAGTGCGCCAGCTTGCAGTGCGACGCCTGCCTGAAACACAGTGGATGACGGTGTTTCCTGTGGGGTAGGGATGAGCGCTCCGCGGATTGGTTTGGTGGGGTAGCCGGGTGCCGCCAGCACAACACAGCACGCGGCACCGTCGGCAATGTCCGGCTGTCCCTCGGGTAGGCAGCCGGTAGCGGCGCCGTACAGCCAGCGAAGCGGGTCGGTCCACAGTGCCATCAAGGCTTGGCACTCCGGGTCTCCAAAGCGAATGTTGAACTCCAGCACGCGCGGGCCGCTCGGCGTCAGCATCAGTCCTGCGTATAGAACGCCTCGGTACGACAGTCCGCGCTTGCGAAGCTCTGCCAAGACCGGTTCATGCACTTGTCGCAGCACGGTCTCGACGCCTTCGGCGGTCATGTTTGGGTCTGGTGCAATGGCTCCCATACCTCCCGTATTCGGCCCCAGTGCGCCATCGAACAAGCGCTTGTGGTCTCGCGAGCTCGGCAGTCCCACTATACGTGTTCCGTCTGTGATGCCGAAGACGCTCGTCTCGGGGCCCGTGAGGCGCTCTTCCACAACAATCTGCTTGGCGGCACTGCCAGGATGTGCGCGCAATGCGACGAGAGCGCGCCGGACGTCATCTGCCTCGTCGCACACAAACACGCCTTTGCCGCCAGCGAGACCGTCTGCCTTGAGCACCACTCCGTCAGCGGCCATGTGCAGTGCAATGCGGTCGAGCTCGGGGTCCGACAGGGCCACGGTGTGGTGGGCGGCTGTGGATACGCCAGCTGCCAGCATGACTTCTTTGGCCCAGCTCTTGGAGGCTTCGAGCTGTGCGGCTGCGGCGGTCGGGCCAAAACAGGGGATGCCTTGTGCAGCGCAAGTATCTGCCAGACCGTCCACCAGCGGTGCTTCGGGGCCCACAATGACCAGGTCGGTCTGCTCCGCGTTGAGCGTGTCCACCACAACGGTCCGAGACGGCCATCCAGGGTGAGGGCGGGCCACCTGGAGTTGGGTGACGTTTGGGTCCTTGGCAAGTCGCCATGCCAACGCCATCTCTCGTCCACCGACACCGACAATCCGAACGCGCATCGCATCTCCCAAGCACGCCGTGGGATACCCGGTCGCTATGGCTGAAGGCACCCTCAAATTTCGAACCTTTTTAGACCCTGCACCTGCGGAAGACGAAGACCTGGGAAAGTTCCTCGTCGGACGAGTCCGTGACGCGATTCCACAGCGGCAAGCCGGATCAGCGATTGTTGTCGTGCGCGGCAAGCGTATTGATATTGTGGGCCTTCGCGAGCTTCAGTCGCCCAGCCTACCGGCTCCGAGAGACGCCATGGCCATGTTCACGCGTGCTCAGTTCCATGACAGTGTCGATGCGCGCGCTGTCGGCCTAATCGGAACCTTCGGATACCGTCGCCAGCCAACCGATACGCCGGTTCCAACCGCTCTGGTGTTCCTAGAGTGGGGCGATGGCCGGTGGTGGCAGTGGCGTGGGCTTATCGACCCTGCGGACAAGGCACTCCGCGTAGACACAGAGACGATTCGACGCGCTGTCGACGGGATGTCCCGACCCAACGGCCTCGGCGGCTGGTGGACGCGTGGTCGTCGCTTCAAGGGGCGAGCCACCTTTACGCCGCATTTTCCTATCGTAGAAGACGACGTCGTTCACTGAGCACTAGGTCCGTACGTTAGAGTGGGCGCATTGGGGGAGTACAATGCGCTACACGATTCTGGCGACGATGTGCGGACTACTGGCGGCCTGCGGCGTTGCCCAAGACCCGGTTCTGAACGTGGTCTTAGACACCGATTCTGTCGACTTGGGCACGGTTGTTCCCCCAACAATTGCGGTGGTGCTTCCTTCCGCCGTCGTCACCGTGAGCAATCTGGGCTCCGGTCCGGCCTGTCTGACGTCTGCCGTTCTGAACGGACCCATGGGACGATACGTCGACCTGGTGGATGTTGAGGTTCCCGTGCGACTAGAGCCCGGCGCCTCCGCACTCGTCGGCGTGCGCTTGCTGAGCCTCCCTAATATCCTCGACACCGACCTCGGCTTGGCCTTGGACCTCGGCGTTGTAGGCGTCGCAGCGGACAGTACGGGCTGCGACCGCACAGTCGATGGCCTGAGCGACACCCTGTCGATTCCCGTGTATGTGCTCGGAGATGCCCGCTGCGATGCAGACGGAGACGGCCAATATGACGTGGCCTGTGGCGGTGTGGACTGCGATGACGCCGATGCTGACGTGTTCCCAGGAGCTGAGGAGCGCTGCAATAACCTCGACGACAACTGCAACGGCGCGGTGGACGAGCAAGCGGTCGACGCCCAGCCCTTCTTCACCGACCGCGACGGTGACGGCTTTGGAGCGCCTGGCGTAGCCCTTCAAGACTGCGCGCTTCCCGATGGATTCGCAGAGCGTGCTGGCGACTGCGATGATGGCCGTGCCGATACCTTCCCGAGTGCCGAAGAAGTGTGCGACGGCTTGGACAACGACTGTGATGGCCGGATTGACGAAGGCACGCGTCTTCCGTTTTGGACAGACGCAGATGGTGACGGCTTTGGCGCACCGAACACCCGTCAGTGGGCCTGTGGAGCACCTGCGGGCACTACCGACAACCGCGATGACTGCGACGACACCAACAACATGCGATTCCCCGGTGCCGTCGAACTGTGCGACGACATTGATGAAAACTGTGATGGCTTGGTAGATGACGTCGACGACGTGTACCTAGACGCCGACAACGACGGCTTCGGTGACGCCACCAGTCCCATTGACGGGTGTGACGCAGGTCCGTTCACGTCCCCCAACGCGGACGACTGCGATGACACCGACGAGACGGTCAATCCGGGCGCCGAAGAAGTGTGCAACGCGCAGGACGATACCTGCGACGGCGAGATCGATGAGGGTGGCGCTTGTCCCTGTCCAGTTGAGACCTTCGAAGGCCGTGCATTCGCCTTCTGTACAGAGGTCGGTCTGCCCTTCGACGCGACCTGGAACATCGCAAACCAAGCGTGTGGTGCGGCTGGGTACAGCTTGGCGAGCATTCACAGCGAAGCCGAAGATGACTTCGTCACTGAGACCGCCGCCAGCTACAGCTCGGGCACGTGGTGGATTGGCCTGAACGACCGTCGAAGCGAAGGCAACTACCAGTGGAGTGACGGTTCGCCGTTCGACTACGAAGGCTGGGATACCGGCGAACCTAACAACGCCGGCAACGAAGATTGCGGCGAGCTTCGGACCACCGGCGGCTGGAATGACGTGAGCTGCTTTGCGGGACGCCCATTCATCTGCGCCACACCGTAGGCCACACATGACTCGATGGTTGTTGGTTGCCGTTCTTGTGGGTTCAGGGTGTCAGGCCGAAGTGGTAGACCCGTCGCCGGATGCTTCTAGTGAGGGCATGTTTGGCGAGCCGTCTTCCAGCACTGGCCTGTCTGCCGACGAGTGCATGCCGGTCGTCGACAGCACCGGCTGGGTGCCCACAGAGTGGTCAGACGAGCGAGTCTCCGCTGCTCAAGGCTGGACGCTCATTGGCGACGTACCCATTCCGACGTCCAACCCCTACGATGAGCCACCGCTGGCGCAGTCCGGTGGCGTCTGCACGGTGGATGTCGTGTCTCGTCGCAACCAGACCTACCGACTGGTGACGGCGGCATCGGCGGCAGAGGGGCCTGGGCCTGTCACTCATGGTGGTGCCTGTGGGGCCTGTTCGTCTCTGCAAGACCTGGCGGTGTATGCAGCGAACCCTGATCTCACTGAGCCCGTTCGTAGCTGTAGCTTGCAGGGCTTCACAGGTGGGCTTGAGGCCGTTGAAGCCTGCCTGATGGACATTGGTTTTTCGGCACCCTGTTCGCGGATCTGGGCGTGGAACGCGGAACACACACGGGAAGAGTGCCTGGACGTGTGTCTGGGTGCCTTGGAAGACCCGTACCATCTGCCAGACGGCACGTTGAACCCGTGCCTGCAGTGTGACGAAGACGAGAGTGGGCCGGTCTTCAAACAAATCGCCGGCAGGACCCGACGGAACTCGGGTCTTGCCAGCGCATTGTGTCGGCCGTGTTCGACAGTGTGGCAAGTCGACCACACCTACGTGGACTAGCTGGGCGGGTCGACCAAGTCTGGCCACAGCGCTTCTGCGCGCTTGCGGCCGGCACGGGCCTGACGGCTGAACCACTGCCAGCGACCAATGGTGTCTTCTGGACCGGGTGGTGGCTCATCAATGACTGCGACGGCGTGGGGGTCGTCATCTACGTAGGTTCCACCCAGGAACTTGAAGGTCTGGATGAGCTGTTGGTTGGCATCGCCTTCGCCGGTAGCGCTGAGCGCCATCTTCAGGCCAACGGCCACGGAGTCTTCGGCTGCACCGAGCGGCGGTAGAATGCAGTGCTTGGGCAGTCCAGCCAGGTGGCCGGCCATCTCAGCGAGTCGGTAGAGTAGCGCGGTGTCTCGTCCGTCGTCTTCTTCAGCGAGCTTAATGGCTTCGTCAGCCCATTCTTCGGCACGGTCGCGAACGGCCGTGGACAGCCCATCGAGAACCCAGGTGATGTCGTCTTTGGTGATGGGGTGCTCGTCGGCTGTGAGCGGCTGCTCATCTCCGGCACGCCCAGTCAGGTAGCGAGTGATGGGCTCACCGCGTCCGCCAGACAGTGCGCGTCCGGCACGTAGGGCCAGTGACAAGCGGGTGAGGGGGGAAACGCTCGCTCCAAAGAGGATGTCCAAGACTGCGGGCTCTGGGGACATGCCGAGCGCAGACAGAGCGCGACGAACTTCCTTGCCAAGGTGGCGAGCTGGAACGCGCGCGTCGTTGGACATGCGAACAAACGCTTGGGTGCCTGGGTGGCAGCCGCTACCGGAGCGGTCGACCTCGAACCAGCCATCCACACCATGTGGCGTCGCCGACATCAGAAGCGGTGAGCTTGGCGGGCCGGGAACAATGACCAGGGCGCCATGCCCGTGTTCACGTCCCACGCCGCAGGATGCCAGGACCGGGGCGTAGAGCATTGCCGGTCCCTTGACGAAAGCGGCATCGTCTGGCTGACCGACTACTGAGACACGAATGGGCAGGCCGAGCTGACGGGCTTTGGTGAGCAGAAAGATACCGGCTGTCGTAGCGCCAGCGCTGCTGCCGCGTAGTGCAATGTTCATGTGGCCTCCAGAGGGTGCATTGGGTGAGGGGGTTATCGCCCTTGGAACATCGCGTGTACTTGCGATGGGTCTGACAAGATACGTCGGGCCCGATGGACCTGCGGAATCAGGCTGCTGTGGGTGACAGCATCTACCGCTTCATCGGGGGTAAACCACGCAACTTGGCTAATACCTTCACGGGTGGCCGGATTGAAGGTGTGCATGGGGCCGGTCGGAATCATTAGGTACAGAAAGACGGTCTTGAGTCGTACCAAGCTTCCGGGCGCCACGAAGCCGTAGCGAATGTCACCCAAGTGGTGAACCACGCGCATGTCGAGGGTCACGCCCATCTCTTCTTGCACTTCGCGGACGGCCGTGCGCTCGGGGACCTCGCCAGTCTCCAGTTTTCCCTTGGCCACTTCCCAGGTCACACCACTGCGCCTACCCACTCGGACTAGGGCCATACGTACGTGGCCGTCCGGGAACATAGCGATTGGCATGCCACCCGCGGCGAACTGATGCGCGAAGTTCTTGGAGAGATTCAGGATGTGCTCAAGCGCCACCGTTGGTGTTGCAAAGAGGCCGTTGCGTCTGTGCTTGTGGAACCGTGCTCCACGTCTCCGGGCACGGCTCGCATCGATGTACAGGACCATGGGGGTTCCCGAGCGGAACCGGTGCGCGGCGCGCCATGCTTGCGCCTCTGTTGCAGAGAAGAACACCGGTCGGTCACCGCCGTGGCGAAGCCAGCCGGTCTCATGGATGGCTGCCAGCCGCTCGTGGGTGGTCGCGTGGAACAAGATGTCTGGCACTGGCGGGATTCGCGGACGCCGTGCTCTGTGAATCGAGCGAATACGGGTGTCTGTGATCTCGAAGCGCTGGACAGACGCACTCTGAACGAACTGGTGAACGTCGGCGACCACTAGGTCCAACCCGAGAAGGTCGGCCAGCGCAACGGTCAGCATCCGCAGTTCTACCCAACCATCCGCGTCCGGCCGAAGTGGTGTGCCGGGGGTCGGTTGGTGCAGCAGGAACGTCATCGCCTTCGAGAGGCGGACAGGGTCGAATCGACTCAACAGGGCTGCCAAGGGAACTAGATGCCACAGTCTTTGTCGACTGCCCTCAACTTGTCAAGGCGCCCCCGTGGTTTAGCCGGGTTTGCCTATATTATCGGGACCTGACTTCGTGGTCCCGAGCATCCAGGACGGTGCCGAAACGGTCTACAATGACCGCGCGGTCACGGCTGTTGTCCCACACGGGAACGCTGCTACCCAGGAAGATTTCGAGCTGCTGGGAGGGATTGGTCTGGTGCTGACCCTGGCCCGAATGGATTTCGACAGTGTGGCCATTGGGGATGGTCAGAGCCGGGAAAATGTACTCTTGACCGCCGGCATTGCGGATTCGATAGCCGTCTACGTTGAGGTCCCCATTCGAGACGTTGGCTACGCGTAGGTACTCACCGTTGACGTTCTCGTTGTCGTCACCGGCGGCGTTGGCATGAAACGACGTCATGTGAAGCGTTCCTTGGTAGCGGTCGGTAGACCAGATGCCCCGTCCTGCCGCCCGGGCCCGGTCTTGAGCTGCAATCATCTCGCTAAGGTCAGTGTCATCGGGGGGGATGACAAACACATGTCCCAGGCCAAGCTCCAATAGGTGAAGTGACAGGCTGCCTTCGTCTGTGTCGAGGCCGGCAAGCACTCGGCCGTAGCCATCGCGTGGGTTTTCGCCGCTCATCACCAACCGGACTCGCTTGCCCGAAAGGAAACGTTCGGCGGCTTCCCGCGCCTCTACGCCGTAGGCTTCTGGTGGCCGAAGCTCTGGGGTATTTACCCAGCGAAGGCGGATTTTGTCGCCGGTAGTCAGGGTGATGGTGTCGCCGTCGTACACGCTTGCGACCGTGCTCTCCTGCGGTGGAATGGGCCAACCGCCGGGTGGTGGTGCTGCGGCGGTAGCGAGCAACGAGAGAAATAGCAGCATGAGCCCTCCAAGGCGTTGGTCATAGCCCATTGAGAAATGTCCGAACACGCGGGGACTTCGTTGCATACCGTGACCGCTCGTGGACACTAGTCAAATTCTTGTGGTACGCAGTCCCCGTGCGCGATTGGGTCACCCCCCCCCTTTGACGACCCAACGCACCCTTACAGGAGGCAAGAATGAGAAACTTAGCGTGGACGCCAGTGCTACTGGCGCTTGCTCTGACTGGTTGTCCAGACAAGGACACCGGCGAGACCGACCCCGGAACAGATACCGAGGGAACTGAAGAACCGGATACCGATACCGATCCCGGAACGGACCCGGACACGGACCCGGACACCGAGCCTGATACCGAACCAGACACCGAGACCCCGCTTCCGGATGCTCTGTGCCTGAGCAGCGAAGTCATCGCAGTGCCGTTCATCATTGCTGGAGACGACTTCAGCGTCGACTTCACAACGAACGAAGACTACAGCACCGGAACGGACTGTGGCTCGGGCAACGGCAACGAAGCCCGCTTCGAAGTGCCCGCCCTGGCTGGACAAATCATCCGAATCCGTGAGTTCGGTGGCATGGACGCCGTCAGCTACGTTGTAGACGGCTGCTTGGCTGGAGATGCCTGTCTGGCTTCCGTAGATGGCCCCGAGCACATCAACGACTTTGTCGTTCCTGCAGACGGTCAGTACTTGGTCGTCATTGGCGCTTGGTCCGGAACGTCCACCACACTCGACTACGACATCGAAATCGACGTTGTGGACCAAGAAGTCTGCGACGACGGCATCGACAATGACCGCAGCGGATACACCGACTGTGGCGATCCCGCATGCTTCGAAGACCTTCTGTGCGAGGACGTCTGCTTGGCCTTGCCAGTGGTACTCCCCGAGTACGGAGCGGATTCTTCGACGGACGGCGGCTTCACCTCCAACTACGACTTCTCCGAGTGCTCCGTTCGCAACAGCGGCTCGGGCGGCGAGCTTCAGCTGTCGTTCGAAGCGACCGAAGGACAGGAAATCACCCTGGCCGAGTTCAGCTCGGACTTTGATGCTGTCGTCCGAATCATGGACGGCTGTGGGTCGGATTCCTTGTGCTTGGCAGAGTCGGACACACCGGACTCTACGGTCTGGACCGCACCTGCTGATGGCACCTACTACGCCGTCATCGAAGCCTACTTCGCTTCGGAAGACGACGACTTTGACTACGGTCTTGGCGTTTCTGGCACACAGGACTGTCTGAGTGACATTGACGCGGACTTCGACGGATTCGCAGGTTGCGATGACTTCGATGACTGCTTCAACACTACCGAGTGCCCATTCGAGTGTCCGGCAGACGCTAACTTGGTCTTCCCGGCATCTGGCGTAGACGACCAATCAACGCTCAACCTGCCGTACGACACCGGAACTGGCTGTATTGCTGGCTCAAGCTTTAGCGGTACTGGTGAAGAGGTTGTCTTCAGCATTGCTGCCGAAGCCGACGATGTCATCGTTGCCCAGAGCTTCGCTCGCGACACCATCATCCACATCTTGGCTGACTGTCTGCCAGGTAGCGAGTGCTTGGACTCGGTTGACGATGGCTTTGCCACTGAACGGCTTGAGTACACGGTCGTTGACGCCGGAACCTACACCGTCGTCATCGAAGGCTACTCTGCTGGTTCGAGTACACCTATCGAGTACGCCGTCGGCATTCTAGCCGACGAAATCTGCGATTCGGGCGTTGATGAAGACATCGACGGTGACGTGGACTGCGCCGACTCCGACTGTGCGGACCTTGATGCGTGCCAAGAAGTGTGCGACTCCACATTGGACGAAGACGCCGATGGCGACGTTGACTGTGATGACAGTGACTGCTCCGACAGTCCACTGTGCTTCGATACCGTCTGCGACGATGGCATCGACTCCGACAACGACGGTCTCACCGACTGTCTAGATGATGACTGTGCTGCTGACCCAGCGTGTGTCGAGCTCATCTGTGATGACGGCGAAGACAACGAGCTTGATGGTGACATCGACTGCGACGACACCGACTGTGCCGACGCCGAAGTCTGCTACGAGTGCCCAGTGGCTGAGGCGGCACTGCCGTTGACTGTCTCTGGTGACAGCTGGGACGCTGACAACCGTGACATCTTCGCGTACGCCGAAACAGACGGCTGCGAAGGTGGCTCGTCGTCCGGTGGTGGAGACGCTGTCTACGCTGTTCAAGCGAACATGGGCGACATCATCAGTGTGACCGAAATCTCTGGCGGCGTTGACTTCATTGTCAACATCACCGCAGATACCGGCTGTACGCCAGCCACCAACGCTAACGAGTGCCTCTACGGCGCGGACTTGAGCGGCTCTTCAGAGTCCTTCTCGTACACCGCTGAAACCACAGGGCTCCACTACGTGCACGTTGGCTCTTGGTTCGCAACCGAGACGGACGCTTACGAGTTCGTTCTCAACGTCACGCCGCCCGAGCAGTGTGACTCTTTGGTTGACGAAGATGGCGACGGCAACATCAGCTGTGACGACAGCGATTGCTTCGATGACGAAGTCAACTGTCCTTTCGAGTGTCCTGCCGCCTCCATCGCAGCGGATTTCCCAATCCAGCTTGTGGGAGACGCCTGGGGCGACGAGAACCCAGACAGCGTTGACTTTGTCGAAGAGAATGGTTGCGAAGGCGGAAGCGGCGGCGGCGGCGGCGACTACATCGTTGCTGTCGACATGCAGATTGGCGACACGATTTCTACCGTTGAGAACTCCGGTAGTGTCGACTTCATCGCCAATGTGACCCTGGCGTCGTGTCTGCCTGATGAGGTATCGAACACCTGTGTCTACGGCTCGGATGACTCTCCAAGCGACGGCGACTACAGCTACACAGCTGCCGAAGCAGGGGTTCACTACCTGCAAATCTCGTCTTACGGCAATACCGAGAATGACGCGTACGACATGACCATCAACTTCACCCCGGCTCCCTAGCCACTCGGTGATGATGTGATTTCGCGGCGCGGAGGGTACCCCCCTCCGCGCCGCTTCTGCGTTTGGGGCCCCCTAGCTTGACGGGGTCGACGGTCCCCCCAACCCCATGCTACTCCGGCCCTTCTGCCGGAGTTCCCCATCAAGCACTTTGCCCCACTTGTCGTCGTTGCCTTGTTCGCGTGCACCGACAAGGACCCCGTAGACACAACAGAGCCCGATACCTCTGTCGACTCAGAGGCGGACACAGACACCGCCGGTGGCACAGAGGTGGACACCGACTCTGAGGCCACAGGTACCTGCGTGGCGTCCGCCGTCACCCTGCCGCACCGTCTCACCGGCAACTCGTGGTTTGCCGACTTCGCCAACATTGGCGACTTCTCGGCAGGTGAGGGGTGTACCGCTGCCGCTGGTACCGAGGTGGCCTTTGAGGTCGACCTCGTTGCTGGGACCACCTTCACCGTTGTCGAGGCCGGAGGCGCGGACGTCGTCATACACATCAAAGAGGCATGCACCACGACGGACAGCTGCTTTGTCAGTGCAGACGACAATACCCGGGACCGCTTGGACTGGGCCGTCACCGAGACCGGAACCTACACCGTCATTGTGGAAGGCTGGTCGGACAACGCCAACGGCGACTACGACATCACGCTGGCGAGCACCGGCATCGAAGACTGCGAAGACGACGAGGACAACGACCTCGACGGACTCGCAGACTGTGACGACCCGGAGTGTATTGGCACGCCTGCCTGCCCGTTCGAGTGTCCAGCCATCGAAGCGACCCTGCCCATTCTGCTGTCAGGAGACGACTTCACTGCCGACTACACCAACGATGTTCGCTACGCAGACGGCGATGGATGCCTGTTCGCCGAGGGCGTCGAGGTGGCGTTTGACCTTGCGCTCACAGCCGGCGAGACCATCCAGATTGTAGAGCTTGGTGGGCTAGACGCCACCATCCATGTCCTTGAAGAATGCGCCTTCGAAGCTGCCTGTCTGCAATCGGTCGACTTCGGAGACCGGCTGACCTTCACCGCGCCGGACACCGGAAACTACACGGTCGTGGTCGAAGGACGCTCGTCCAACCCAAGTAGCTTTTCCCGCGCGTACAACATTGCGATTGAGACCATCACGGATGAGATTTGTGACGACAGCATCGACAATGACCGCGACGGTGACCCGGACTGTGACGACATCGACTGCTTCAACACGGCCGCCTGTCCGTTTGAGTGTCCCGCTGAGCCCATCGAGCTTCCTGGTGGCCTGTTCTCGGTCTTGGGTCAGAACTTCAACAACGATGCCAGTCCCTTTGAGCCGTACTCGGCCGGCGACGGGTGTGTGAACGCCAGCGGTGGTGTCTTGGCTTGGGACATCGACCTTGTTGCTGGCGAGTCGCTCCGATTGTCGGAAGTCGACCGCATGAACGCCAACTGGCACGTGCTTCGCAGCTGTGTGCCTGGGAACGAGTGCGTATTCAGCTCGTCCAACGACTCTGCGACCGCCTTCCAAGCCCTAGAGTCGGACACCTACACCGTGGTCTTGCAGGCGAGCAGCTCCACCGACATCAACCCGTACGAAGTGTTCCTTCGCAAGGTCCCCGCAGAGGACTGTGCCGTTGACGGGGATGAAGACCTCGATGGTGCGGCGGACTGCGCCGATTCCGACTGCTTGGACACCGTTGAGTGCCCCTTCGTGTGTGACGCAACGGTCGTGACCGGCCGACTAGTGACCGCGGGCACCGACTTCAACGCCGACTTTGCCGACCAGTGGAACTATGGCGCGGGCCCTGAGTGTGACGTCGCGGACGGCGGTGAGGCCATCTACCAGATTGACCTGCTCGCCGGGCAGTCCGTTCGAGTGACCGAGTCCGGTCCAATCGACGTGACCATTCACGTCTCCGACACCTGCCTGCCCGAGCGCCCCTGTGTGTTCAGCCAGTCTACGCCCGAGACCGTCGAGTTCACCGCTGATGCCAATGGAACCTACACCGTTGTCGTCGAAGCGCGCTCAGCGACTGCGGTTGGCGCTTATGACCTGTCCATCGAGTTCCTAGAGCCTGAGCTGTGTGCGGACGGCCTGGACAACGACCTAGATGGAACGGCAGATTGTGATGACCCCGACTGTTTCGGAGATGTCTCCGACTGCTCAACGGAGACCACTTGTTTCGACGGCGGCGACAATGACGCGGATGGGGATGTCGACTGTGACGACTCGGACTGCACGGGCCAGCTGGGCTGCGGAGGCGGTGCGGTTGTGTTGAGTGAAGACTTCTCGGTGTGGCCGCCGACGGGCTGGACCATTGACGACGGCGGAACGGCAGGGGAGACGTGGACCTCTTGTCTGGCACCCGGCTGCACGGATATCTTGACCCAGTGGACGAGCTTCCAGGGCGCATCGGGGCTGTTCGCCTACATCAACAGTGACGACCCCGGGTTCGGCACGGTGTCGGATGACAGCTTGGTCTCCCCAGTCTTTGACCTGTCGGGTGTCTCCAGCGCGCTGCTGACCTTTGAGCACCTGTTCGATGCGGGTGGTGGTGACTCAGCGTCCGTCGAGATCAGTACCGACGGCACAAACTGGACGCCCATTGCGTCATGGACCCTGGACACCACCAACGGTGAGGCGGCGTCGGTGTCTCTAAACGGACTTGTAGGTGCGGCATCCGCGCAACTCCGCTTCCGCTATCAGAGCCAACGTGACTGGTTTTGGGCGATTGACACCGTTGAGGTCACCGGCCTTTAGTAGATGTCAGCCACGCAATCGGTGGCCAGATGTGACAACTCTTACTCTGTGTTGACACGTCGTAGACACATCCTCGATGGTCATGGTACGTCATGGGCCCCCCTATCGAGGATTTCATGCGACCTCTTCTCTCCTTAGCGCTCTTACTGGCGTTGACGGGCTGCCCCGAAAAGCCCGACGACTCCGACACTGACATGGGTTCAGACACCGATACTACCGGTGATACTGACCCTGGAACAGACCCCGACACCGACACGGACCCCGACACAGACACGGACGTTGACACCAACTTCGCGACCTGTGCTCCAGAGGTTGTCACGACATTGCCGCACACCATCAGCGGCGACAACTTCCTCGAAGACTTCCCCAATGACGGTGACTTCTCGAACAACGGTGAAGACGGTTGTTCACTCGCCGCCGGCCCAGAAGCGGCCTTCCAGGTCTCCCTGGTTGCCAATGAGATTCTGGCGGTTGCCGTTGGCGGCGGAGAGCTCTCCGGCGTCATTCACATCAAGTCCGTCTGCGATACCTCGACCGAGTGTCTGGCATCCGTTGACCAGGACTTTGATGGGCGTATGGAGTTCACGGCTCCAGCTACCGGCGACTACATCGTCATCGTGGAGTCCTTCAACGCAAACCCTGTTGATGCCTACACTATCAGCATGGGCATCGTGGAAGCGGAAGTCTGTGATGACGGCGCCGACAACGACGTAGACGGTCTTGTCGACTGTGCAGACCAGATCGATTGTGGGTCCTTCCCCGCATGTATCGAAGTCTGTGACGACGGTATCGACAACGACGCCGACGGGTTCACCGACTGCGACGACAACAACAGCTGCTTCGGCGTTGGTGAGTGCGTAGCCGAGTGTCTCGATGACGTCGTTGCAGTCACACTGCCGTACGCCATTGCTGGAACGAACTTCAGCGCCGACTTTGACGACAACGCCGCATATGCGGACGGCGAAGGCTGTTCCTTCGGCGGCGGGCATGAGATTGTCATGGCCGTTGAGATGACTGCAGGTACTCGCTACCTCATCACCGAGCTGGACGCCGCGGACATCACCCTTCGGGTCATGAGCACCTGTATCGAAAACGAGTCGTGTCTGGTCAGCCAAGATGCTGAGCGTCTTGAGTTCGAAGCGCCAGCAAACGGCACCTACTACGTCGCTGTAGAGGGCTGGTCGTCCACACCGACCGCTGCCGCGTACAACATCCAGATTGCCGAGCTCGCCCCAGAAGATTGTGGCGATGACGTCGACAATGACCTGGATGGGTTCACGGACTGTGAAGACCTCGACGACTGCTTCGACACCGTCGAGTGTCCGTTCGAGTGCCCCGCAGTCGACATTGATGCTGCACTGGCCAGCGGCGGTTTCGCCCTGTCCGGCGCACGATTCGACGACGTTGCAGCGCCAATCGGCTTCTACAATGAAGGCGAAGGCTGTTCTACAGGATCTGGCCAGGCACTGGTCTACGAAGTGAACCTGACCGCTGGTCAAGGCATTCGCGTCGCAGAGCGTTCCTCGGCGGATGTCACCTGGCGGGTCATGGATTCATGCCTTCCAGGAGACGCCTGTCTCGAGAGCACGGACACCGAAGCGCCTGCCATTCCGTTCTACGAAGCTGCCGGCGACGAGACCATCTTTGTAGTGGTTCAGGGATACTTCACCACCGAGTTGGACCCGTTCAGCCTGTACTTGCAGCTGTACGACGGTGACGAAGTCTGCGATGACGGCATTGACAATGACGCAAACGGCGCCATTGACTGCTTTGATTCCGCTTGCTTTGATGCCACGGCATGCACCCCGATGTGTGGTGATGTCGTCACACTACCCCTTGAGCTTTCTGGCTCTGACTTCTACGGCGACTTCCCAGAAGTTGCGGACTACGCCAGCGGCACGGACTGTTCTGCAGGAATCGGCGCTGACGCCGTCTTCCAGGTCGACCTCCTTGAAGCAGATGTTCTGCTGATTGAAGAGCTCGGCGGCATGGACGTCACCATTCGCGTCCTTGAGGGATGTGCCGGTGGCGAGACCTGTCTTGAGTCGGTCGGTAGCCCAGAGCGTCTGGAGTTCACCGCACCCGCAGCGGGCGAGTACACGGTTGTGATTGAGTCGGCGTCCGCGTCGCCCTTCAACTCCAACTACGTCATCCGCATGGGAATCGCAGAGCCTGAAATCTGTGACGACAGCATCGACAATGACCTCGACGGCGCCGTGGATTGTGGCGACCTCGATTGCTACGACCCCATCACGTGCATCTACGAGTGCCCCGGCTCCGTTGTGACCTTGCCGTTCGCGGTCGCGGGTACCAACTTCAGCGCTGACTTCCCGAATGACGTCAACTACTCCTCCGGAGAAGACTGCACGACTGGCAACGGCCATGAAGCGGTCTTCCAGGTAGACATGCTTGCTGGCGAGTCGATTCGAGTCGAAGAGACCGGAACGGCGGATATGACGGTTCGTATGCTAGGTAGTAGCTGTATTGCCGGCGACACGTGCTTTGTCAGTCAGGATGGACCTGAGAACTTCAACTTCCAGGCGCCCGAAGATGGCATCTACACTGTCGTTATCGAAGGGTGGTCCTCCACCCCAACAACCGGTAGCTACGACATCACCATTGCAGAGTTGCCACCTGAAGATTGTACAGACGGCGAAGACAACGACCTAGACGGTGCCATCGACTGCTTCGATTCGGACTGTTTTGACCCCGTGACCTGCCCAGTCGATTGCATGGCTCTCGACACCACACCCTTGCCGTTCAACGTCTCGGGTACCGACATCACCGCTGACTACGACGACCGCTTCGACTTCAGCAACAACGTGGATTGCGAGCAGACCGCTGGCGGCGAAGAGGCATTCTTTGATGTGACCATGACCGCTGGCGACACCATTCGCATCACGCAGTCGGGTTCGCTCTTTGATGTCATCCGAGTCATCGACGAATGTGCGCCTGACGCTGCTTGCTTGGCCGATACAGCGGTTGGACAGCTCGACTTTACCGCTCCCGCGGACGGCGTGTACACCGTGGTTGTTGAAGCCGACTTCGCCAACCCCTTCTCGGTTGCCTACGACGTCGACATTCAGCTTCTGGCTCCAGAAGACTGCGCCTCAATAGAAGACGAAGACATCGACGGCCTCATCGGCTGTGAGGACCCCGACTGCTACGGCGAAGTGGGTCTGTGTGACGAAGAGCTTGACTGCTTCGACGGCATTGACGAAGACGCAGACGGCCAGGTCGACTGTGACGACACCGAATGTGCTGGTGTGCTCGGTTGCGGCGGAGCTGGAACCGTGGTCTTCGAAGAAGACTTCGAAGTCTGGCCGCTCGCTGACTGGACCCTTACCCAGGACGGCGATGCCGCTTCGGGTTGGGGCGAGTGCGCTGACGTCGTGAACGGCTGTGACGACTTCACCAACTTCGCCACGCCGTACCTCGGCGCCGCAGGCTCATTCGCGTACATCAACAGTGATGACGTCAGTGGTGAGCACGATGCCTCACTCACTACGCCAGAGTTTAGCCTCGATGGCTTCAGCAACGCACTGCTGACCTACGACCTGTTCTACAACTACTTCAGTGGTGATGTGGGCACGGTTGAGGTCTCCATTGATGGCGGAACTACATGGTCGGTCGAAGCGACCTACACGTCAGACGTCGTTGGACGCGAGCTCATCTCGCTCGACAGCGTTGCAGGTGAGCTCGCCGTTCAGGTGCGCTTCCGCTACGCCGCGAACTTCGACTGGTGGTTCGCCGTTGACAACGTCGCGGTCGAAGCCCTCTAAGCACCCAGCCTCTGGCTGAGTGTTCGCCGCTCGGGTCACCCCGGGCGGCGTTTTTTCGTTTAGGCGGGGCGTATGGGAAGCGCCGCTTTGGACGTTGTTTGGCTACTGCTCGGACAGGGACGCAATGCGCTCGGCTTGCCACAGCATGTAGATGTCATCCGGAGCCAGACGAGCAGCCTTGACGGCCGCTTCTGCCGCCTGGGCGTACTCGCGTCGAGCCAAGTGCACCATGGCCTTGGTGTCTAGGTAGTCGCTGCGAGGGCCACTGGCTTCGAGTGCGTCGTCTACGCGCTGTAGGGCGCTGTCGGGGCTCACGTGTGCCAACGACCAATACCAAGCCATGCAGTTGCCCAAGGCACTGGTCTCGGTCTGTGGGGTGCAGTCACGCGCGATGCCTTGGTCCATGAGGCGCGCTGCATCGTCGTGGTTGCCCAGGGCCATGTGGGTGGCGACCAGAAAGTCGAAGGGCTGCTGCTGTGGGTGCAGGCGGCTCATCGCGTGGTCAATGTCTTGGCGCAGCGTTGGGGCTAGGACGTCGTCGGGACCGTCAAGCAGCAGCGTGTAGAACCATACAAACAGGCCGTCCGTCGGGTACAGTTCAATCATTCGACGCAGGTGAGCCATGGCGCCAATGCGGTCTCCGACGGCCATGCGAATCCGTGCTCGACGCACCAAGTGGGCGTCGGGGTTGCTCGCGAGTTTGGCCGCTGCGAGCAAGGCAGCATCGGCTTCTTCGTACCGGCCCACACCCACCCAGGCGTCCGCCAGGGCGATCTGTGCGCTGCCGTCGTCTGGGCGGGCGGTCACAGCGGACTGGGCCAGGGCCAGGGCGCCGTCGGCGAACCCGTCGAGCAACAGGCCATTAACGGTACTGACAATCTGGTCGTGTTCGATGAGCTCTGCTGGAGACAGGGGAGCGAGCGCCTGACTCGCACCGGTGAGGTTGCCGTTTGCGCGCCGGATGGCCGCGAGTAGAACGCGTGCCTCGCCTTCGGTCGTGGACATGGCGGCTTGGTCGTCGAGAAAGGCGACCAGCAGTGCTTCGGCGGCGTCACGCTCACCGAGTGCCGCGTGGAGCTCTGCCCGGTACACAGCGCGCTCGGGAGCGTCTGCGCCAAACCGGTCAATGTCCATACGAAGGGCGACCGAGTGGCCGTCGAGCAAGCGCGCATGACGGCGAGGGGACTTGCGTAGGGCGAAGAGGCCGTCTGAATAGTCGAAGATAGCCCGGTAGTCTGCGAGCAGTTCGTGACCAGCAAGGCCCTTAATCGTGGAGGGGCCGTTGTAGGTATTGGGCTCGAAACCAAGCCAGGCGGCGTCAAAGTCAACGTCAACTTGGCGGCCACCAATGCCCACGGACCGTAGCGGAATTCGCCGCGTCTGCTGTAGATATTGAGTGGGCGGCAAGACCTCAGATGCGCCAATGCCGTAGACCGGCTCAATGCCCTGAGTCGCGGCCCGGGCAAAGGCACGACCAGTGTCTCGAATGAGCCACAGCTCGCCGGCACCCGTGTCCACCTGAACAAAGACGTTGGATGTGATGCTCGGGTCGCTGTCGCTGACAATGTCGATGGGTGCCAGAACGTGGTTGCCATCAAAGAACATGGGCGTGCTCGTGCGCGGCATTCGGAAGGTTCCTGGCCGATGTAGCGCCAAGTGGTCGGCGGGGTAGTCGATGTCCAACACGAAGCGCGACCACACGTTGTTGCCCAGAATACCGTCGAGCACCATGGCTCCGGCGCGTTCGCCCACCCCTGGAACCCCAACGGCGAACTCCACGTCTTTCACCACAGCCTCGCCCAATCGAATCTCGGGCAGTGTTGTGGACGAGAACGGTGAGCGGCCGCTCAGCCCCTCCACAAATCCGCCAGTGTCTCGGACAACCACGCCGAGACGGTCGGCGGTCGTGGTGCTGAGCACCGAGATGCTTGCGCCGGTGTCGATCTGAAACAGCCCAGGCTCGCCGTCTGGAAGGGTGGCGTACACATAGATTCGAGACGCCCCCATCCCCGGTCGGATCAGGTCGAGATCGACAGTGTCTGGGCCCACAAACGTGGCGATGGGTGCAGCAAGCGGTGTGAATGGCGGTGTTGTCTTGGCACAACCTGCTGTCACCAGCGCGAGCGTCAGGAGCAGTGAGTGCGGGTTTGGGGCAGACAGGCGCGGCAAGCGGAGCTCCGGGACGAGGCCATCGAATGTAACGGAAACGCAAGGGGTGCGCGTCTTGCGCAATCAGAGGGTAGGTTGATGGCCTCTGGGTGCGTTGGGAGTGGACATATGTCACGTCGTTTGCTGTGGGGCTTGGCTTCGGCCTGCCTGTTCGCTTGTTTTCCGTCCACCTCCACGGTGGATTTGGTGGTTGACCCGGCGCAATCTGACCTGGGTGAGATCAGTGCCTCTCGCGCAGATGAGATTGAGCCGCTGGTCGTCACCCTCGCGAATGTCGGCACCGGTCCCGCTACGCTCACCGAGTTGACTCTCGACAGTGAGTTTGAGGAGTGGTTTGAGCTGTCCGGCGTCGACCTTCCGCTGACACTCGCTGCCGGAGATGTGGTCGACGTCACCCTCACCGTCGCAGAACTCCCTGTAGATTCGTCGTTTGACGGAACCTACTTCATGGGCATTCAAGCGGTCACGGAAGGTGAAGCGGCCGCTGGCTGTGGCGGCGGCTTACCGGTTCTAGACGTCGAAGACATCACCATTACTTTTACATTGTCCCAGCGCTGCGAAGCCGACGAAGACGGTGATGGCGTGGGGCCTTGTGACGGCGACTGCGACGACCTCGACCCCACCGTCTTCGAAGGCGCGGAAGAGCTGTGCGATGGCGTCGACAACGACTGCGACGGTGAACTGTCAGAAGACGAAGTGGACGGCGACGGTGACGGATTTGCCGCATGCGACGGCGACTGTGACGACAGCTCTGGCGACATCTTCCCAGATGCCCCTGAGCTGTGTGACACGCTGGACAACGACTGCGACGGCGATGTGGATGAAGGCGTCAACGAAGACGGCGACAACGACGGCGTCAGCGCGTGCGAAGGCGACTGCGACAACGAAAATGCAGACGTCTTCCCTGGTGCTCCCGAGCTGTGCGACACCCTCGACAACGACTGTGACGGCGAAGTCCTAGACAACGAGCTGGACCTAGACGGTGACGGCATTGCCGAGTGTGCAGGGGACTGTGACGACCTCGAAGACACCGTGTTCCCAGAAGCGCCCGAGCTGTGCGATGGCCTCGACAATGACTGCAACGGCGTAGTTGATGACAGCTCAGATGCAGATGGCGACGGCGTCGACAGCTGCTTGGACTGTGACGACACCGACCCACTGGTGTTCCCAGGTGCGGACGAACGCTGCAACGCTGTAGATGACAACTGCGACGGAATCGTTGGCGCTAACGAGACTGACGCCGACGGCGATGCGTTCCTTGCCTGTGCCGAGTGTGATGACACCAACCCGGCCATCTTCCCCGGCGCTCCCGAAGCCTGCAATGGCCAAGATGACGACTGCGACGGCATTATCCCCGTCGAAGAACTCACAGACGCGGACTCCGACCAGTTCGTTCAGTGCCTCGACTGTGTGGACACGGACCCGACCATCTTCCCGGGTGCAGATGAGGTGTGCAACGGCATTGATGATGATTGTGATGGCCTGATTCCAACTCCCGAGACCACAGACGCAGACGGTGACACCTTCGCCGAGTGTGCGGACTGTGACGACAACGATGCAACCGTCACCCCTGGAGCCGTCGAGCTGTGCAACGGCATTGACGACGACTGTGACGGCATCATCCCCGACAACGAGCTCGACGACAACGACGCCGATGGTGCGGTCGCTTGTGAAGACTGCGACGACAACGACCCCTTCAAGTTCCCGGATGCCGTTGAGCAGTGCAACAACGAAGACGACAACTGCAACGGCGAGATTGACGAGAACACCGACCAAGACCAAGACCTTGACGGTGTGGCCGCATGTGATGGCGACTGCGACGACGGCAATCCCAACGTGTTCCCGGGCAATGAAGAGGTCTGCGACTTTGTCGACCAGGACTGTGATGGGCTGATTGACGAGACCTTCCAGACCCAAGGTCGCTACACCTTTGACGACAACTGCGGCTCGTGTGCCAACGACTGTGGCGATGGCCGGTTCATCAATGGGTCGGGATTCTGTGACCCCGGACCCGCGCTGCCCCAGTGTGACTACATCTGTGAGCCTGGCTTCTTTGACGTCAACGCCGACGCCATCGACGGCTGCGAGTGCGAGTTCATCAGCGATGATGACCCGCCCTTCGACGGTATCGATGCGAACTGCGACGGGGAAGACGGTCAGCCAGAAGGCGCTGTTCACGTCAGCATCCTCACCGGTACGGCCAACGGCTCTGGCAGTATTGATGACCCCGTCACCAGCATTCAGGTCGGTATCGACATTGCGGCGGGTCGTGGAAGCGACTTTGTGATTGTGGCGACCGGTGACTACGCCGAGTCGGTTGACCTCGCGAACGCGGTCACCGTGTTTGGCGGCTACGACCTGAACTTTGATGTGCGCGATGCTGTTGCCCTGCGCACAACCATCCAAGGTGTCGCCAGTGAGCCTGCGGTCGTCGCACAGAACATCGTGCAGCCCACCGTGTTCGACGGCTTCGTCATTGATGCCTCTGTCGCAAGTGCGCCGGGTAGCGCATCCTTTGGCCTGTGGATTGAAGATTCGCCGGGCCTGACGGTGTCGAACAACCAGATCGCTGCGGATGTCGGTCGTGACGGTGACACGGGTACGCGCGGAGTTGCCGGTATTATTGGTGCGGACGGGATTGTCGGCTCGCTGGGTCGTTTGACTACCTGCAATGCTCTGCCCTTCGGCGGCGCTGGCGGCGTCACATCCTGCGGCGGCGTAGATGTCCGCGGTGGTGACGGTGGCGGCGCTCGCTGTCCGTCTGTTGGCAATCTCCAGCCAGACGGCCTCTCCGGTCTGCCGATTGGTGGCACCGGTGGCGCTGGTTCCTGTGATGCGGACATTGGCCTGGACTCTGACGGTAGCTGCGAGTGCACGATTGACCCGTCCTGCTGGAACGACGGCACCGACGGTACCCGAGGCAACAATGGCGGCGAAGGAATCGGCGCGTTTGGGGCGTCCAGCGCACTCTTCAACCGACTGGGTGAGGGGGGCTACATCCCCGGAACCGGCAGCACAGGTATCGGTGGTGGACTCGGCAATGGCGGCGGCGGCGGCGGCACGGGTAGTGGCGCTTCGGTCAGTGGTGCCTGCGGCGGAGATGAACACCTCGGCGGCACGGGCGGCGGCGGTGGCGCCGGTGGCTGTGGCGGCGGTGGTGGTATCGGCGGCGTCGGTGGCGGTGCCTCGATTGGCCTGATCGTCTTTGGCGAAGCGGGCTGGCCCACACTCTCCAACAACCTCATTGAGTCCTCGGACGCCGGCTCCGGTGGTCCTGGCGGTGCGGGTGGCCTCGGCGGCTTCGGCGGCTTCGGCGGCGAAGGCGGCGAGAATGACCGCAACACCGCATGGTGTGGCGAAGGCGGCGGTGACGGCGGCAATGGTGGAAGCGGTGGTACTGGCGGCGGCGGCGGCGGTGGCGCCGGTGGTGCGTCATTCGCGGTCTACGCGGTTGGCCCGGCACCAGCGGACCTCGCTGCGGGCAACATTCTACGCAGCGGAAGCGGCGGAGCGGGCGCCCCCGGCGGTGTCGGCGGTGTGACACCTTCGTCGGCGGGTCAGTCTGGCTCGGACGGCGGCGCAGGCGGCTCAAACTTCTAAGGGGAGTGCCATGCTTCTCGCGATTTCGGTTGGAAATGCGACAACAACCCTGGCAGTGCTGTCAGGGCAGTCCGTCGTGCATCGATTCGTTGTGCGCACACAGGACCGAACCGCAGACGAGACCAGTCTGCTGCTTACTCAGCTGCTTCCGGTAGACGTTCGGCCGTCATTCTGCATTGTCAGCTGTGTGGTGCCCAATGCGCTGTACGCCGTCACCAAGGGCGTGCGGCGGGCCTTTTCTATTGAGTGTATGGTCGTCGGAAAGGGCCTGAAAACTGGACTAAAGCTACGAACCGACAACCCGCGTGAGGTTGGAAGCGACCGCATTGTGAACGCGGTCGCTGCAATCGACACCTATGGGGCACCGGTGGTTGTGGTGAACTTTGCCTCAGCGCTGACCGTCGACTGCGTCAACGCGCGCGGCGAGTACATCGGTGGAGCGATTGCTCCTGGATTCAAGACCACCGAGGATGCATTGTTTCACGCCACCGCCCAGCTGCCTCGCGTTGCGCTCGCAAAGCCAGCGTCTCCGATTGGCACGACTACGGTAACTGCGGTGCAGTCTGGACTGTACTGGGGCTACACGGGGCTGGTGGACCGGTTGGTCGAGCAGTGCTCGACCGCTGTCGATGGACCGGTCACCGTGGTGGGCACCGGAGGGTTTGTGACACTGCTTGGAGATGATTGCCGCACCCTGGACCACCAAGACCGGGACCTTGGCCTGCGAGGCCTCGCCCTCTTGCATGAGCGCAACGCATGAGGTGGCTGGCACTGCTGGCACTCATGGGGTGTGAACCCGAAGAGGTGGCGCCGGAAGGCCCATTGCCAGACGGTGCCTGCGAGTCAGATGGCGGGCCAGCGGTTCCACTTCAGCTGCTGCCCGGAGATGCGGGAGGGGAAGGCCCAACGTCGCTGCTGCTTAGCGACGATGTGTGGACGCTGCTGACCGAGCGCGCGACCGAGGACGGCACAGAGCTGGCCACCTGGGAGTCGTTCAACAAGGGGCAGACCTGGAGCGCCGGTTTACCCGTCACTTTGTTCGAAGACGCGTTTGTGGGCAATCCCTCGACCGTCATGTTCGAAGGCGAGCAATGGCTGTATTTTCAGACCGCTCGAACCCGGGAAGAAGCGCCATCCATGTGGCGTGCAACCTACACAGATGGCGTCTTTGGACCCATCGAATCCGTTCGTCCATTGCTGGATATCGGTGGGTGGGACAGTCGGCCGACGGTGTGGAGCGACGGCGGAGCGGTGTGGGTCGCATACCTTGGCATCGGTCGTCGGCCGAAGCTCGCTGTGGCGGGGGACGGCCTCCTGTTTTCCCAGGTGGCCGCGCCGCTGACCGACCCACAAGAGAGCTTTGTTGTCGGGAGCTTTGGGGACGGCACCATCATCGCTGTGTGGCAGGACGGTGAGAGCCCGGCGCTCGCCGCACAGCTGCGCGGAACCGACTCCGGCTGGACCGCTCCGCGCAACGTCAGCTCGCAGTTTGCCGAGTCGAGCAACGTTCGCCTGGCCTTTGTTGAGCGTGGCCGAGTGGACATGTACTACCAGACTGACGACGGGCTGATCCAGCGGCGTCCCGTGTTCTCGAACGGCGATGCCTCCCCACAAGAACGCGTAAATACGGGGTTCATAGCGGATGCTGCGCTGCCAATCCCACATCGGCTCCCCGATTGCCGTGTGCTGTTGACGGTGTTGAGTGACGCGGATGAGCCCGGCAGTCCCCTCGGCATCGCTATCTTGGATAGGGACGCTCCAGCACGCTGACCCACAACACGGGGTGGGCGCAGTTGGAGGGAAGATGGCCGACGGAGCAACGAGCTTTTCGCAGTTTGCCAGGGAAGCTGTGCGCAAGCAGACCCTGTACACCCTGGGCGCACCGCCAGACGCAGACGTCAAGATCAACCAGAATGAAGCTCCTTTTGACCTTCCTGACGCGCTGAAGCAAGAGGTGTTTGAGCACCTGCTGACGCGTGAGTGGCACAAGTACCCGAGCATCGATGCCGCGGAGCTACGCGAGCGATTGTCCGCCCTGTGGCAGTGGCCTGCGGAGGGCATCATCATTGGAAACGGCAGCAACCACCTGTTGAGTGTGCTGTACCGGACCATGATCAATCCGGGCGACCGCGTAGTCATGCCGACCCCATGCTTCAGCACCTACACCATGCAGCTCGAGCACTGTGGTGCCCACATCGACACCGTTCGCGTGGACCGCCATGGCTTTGATACCGAGACGTTGGTCGCCAAAGCGAAGGGCGCCAAGCTCATCATGGTCGCCTCTCCCAACAACCCGACCGGCACCGTCCTCCCCATGGAGACCTTGGATGCACTGCTGCAGTCGGGTGCCATGGTCGCGCTGGACGAAGCGTATGCCGAGTACTTAGACGTCGATGGCCTGTCGCGCATGGGTCAGGACGTCCCTCTCATTATCCTGCGTACCTTCAGCAAAGCCTGGGGAATCGGTGGGGTCCGCTTTGGCGCTATGATGGGCCCAACATCCTTCATGAAAGAGGTGAAGAAGGTGATTCTGCCGTTCGCCGTTGGAACCATGACCCGTGCCGTCGCCCACGTCATGCTCAACCATGCAGACGAGCGCATGGCCATCCTAGACGAGGTCAAGTCGGAGCGGGAGCGCGTTCGTGGCGTACTTGAGGCTGCGGGATTGCGTCCCTGGCCGAGCGAGTCCAACTTCATTGTCTTTGAGCCGAAAGACCACACGCCTGCCGAGATGTTCAACGCGCTGCTCGCTCAAGGGGTCATGGTCCGCAACATCTCGGGCACGATTCCCGGCGCTCTACGCGTCAGCATCAGCAACGTCGCCCACAACGACCGCTTCGTTGAAGCCCTGCACGCCGTGTTGGGGGCGTGATGCAGCGGGTTGTCGTCACTGGAGCGACCAGTGGGTTTGGGCGCGCAGCGGTGCGTCGCTTTCATGCCCTTGGGTACGACGTTGTAGGCACCGGACGGCGTCAAGAACGCCTGGATGAGCTTGCTGCCGAGCTTGGTGAGCGCTTTACGGGTCTGTGTTTTGATGTGTCTGACCGAGCTGCCTGCGAACACGCGCTTGCGGACGTGGGCGATGTGGACATTCTCGTCAACAATGCTGGGCTCGCGTTGGGCTTGGAGCCGGCTTGGCAGGCCAACCTCGACGACTGGCTCACGATGGTCAAAGTCAACATTGAAGGGGTGCTGTACCTGACCCGCACCTTGCTTCCAGGCATGGTCGCGCGCCAGACTGGACACATCGTCAACGTCAGCTCCATGGCGGCATCGTGGCCGTACCCGGGCTCGAATGTATACGGTGCGAGCAAGGCTTTTGTGAGCCAATTTACCATGAACCTGCGCTGCGACCTGGTCGGAACGCGCGTGCGAATGACGAGTATTGAACCGGGTTTGTGCGAGACCGAGTTCAGTCTGGTACGGTTCAAGGGAGACGAATCAGCGGCAAAAAATCCCTACGCAGATGTGGAAGCTATGACTGCGGACGACATTGCTGAGTCCATCGTCTGGGCGACTCAGCAGCCGCGACATGTCAACATCAACCGCATTGAGCTGATGGCTACCGAACAAGCGTGGGGCCCGTTCAACATTCATCGGGAGTAGGACATGTCCAAGCCTTGGCTGCAGAGCGCCATTGTGACCACCATCGCCGGCGTCAGCTTGGCTTGTTTTGGGGGTACGCCCGAGCACATAGAGGTCTTTGAGCCCGGCGCTCCACAGCCTGTTGTCGTGGAGCCAGCCCCAGATGTTGCACCGGTGCCTGTTCCCGTCGCCATCCCTGTCATTGATGACGAGCTGGAGTTCATCGGTCGGATGCCGGCAGCTGCGTACAGCAATGCGTGGCTGGTCATTGTAGCGAGCACCGCCACACCCGAACCCATCCCGCCGGCGGTATTCGAGATCGAAGAAAAGTCCGGCGGGCTTCTCGCTGCGGACCGACTCGACAGTGGTCACTACAAAGGACTGATGCCGTGTTGGTCGATTGCGATTGCCGGAGCCGCAACCGAGCGAGCCGTGGCCACCGAGATGTTGGCGCTTCTCACTAGCCATGGGGTCGACGGATACATCAAGAACGCGGGCGAATACGTCGGCGATGACCCACGCGTACAAGCTGTCTGCGAAGACATGCGCTCGGACAGTGCCAATCAGTGCCCGGCAGATGCGTACATGACCCAGGTCATTGATGGGCGCTGGCACCTTCAAGTGTCGGTCCCGCCCGAGGTGGCTGAGGCTGCCATGGCCGGTGCGCCATCTCCACGGCCAGTGACTCCCGACAAGCACGTTTGGACAGCCCCGCTCCGGGTTGAGACGCTGGGTGATGTGGGCGTTGGGGACACCTTCTTCATTGACGAGCTGAGCGGCACCCACTCCGTGGGGCAGTGCACTGTGACTGGATTCTCAGCAGTCACTCAGGGCATGCCGCACTTCTCGTACGGGGAGTTTGGCGACGGTGACAAGCCAGGCTGTGGCACGCCTCAGCCGTGGGCCATTCTTGATTGTGGACTCGGGGACCGGTCTGGTTTTGGGGTTGCGACAACCCGTGTGGATACTGCCGAGTCGTGGCGTCCACGACCTGAGACGGGCGCCAACCGAGGCAGTGCCGCCGCCGCGATTGACACGGCGATGGCCCACCCAGAGTTCCGTTCGGCCAAAGCGGCTGCGCAGAGCACCGCAGATGAGCAGCAGGAAACGCTCAATGAAGAGATCATCGCACGCGCGTTTACAGGACCCTCTGGTGATGGCTTTGTCGTGACCATTAAATGGTGGACCCGCGATGGCTTCGCCTTCTGTGGTGGCGATGACGTGCTGGTTTCGCGGACTGCCGGCATTGTCGATGGCCGTGCCCGGACCGGCGTCGCGGATACCTCCTACGCCGACTTCCTGGGTGTGGTGGAGTTTGGCGCGGAACCCACAGCTCAGGTCGTCACCAGGCCCATGTTCGGTGGCGTGAACGTTGGGCATGAAGACACCCAATGCGGCATCACCATCGACTTCTGCGATTGTGGCTGCTAGCCCCATTTAGTGCGACTATCTGATACGGTAGTCCTACTAGGAGACCGTCATGCTCGTACTCGTCGCTGCTCTCGCTTTGGCAGATATCCCGCCTCCTCCGGGCTACACAGAGACCTGTACAGTGGAGCTGTCCTGCCCAAGTGCGCAAGGCGTCACGTGCGGTGCGAGCTTCAACGACCGCGACGTTTGTGAGCAGGACTGGGGTAGCAAGGGCTACAGCAAGGCTTGTCAGACCCGCGGTGCGAGTACTTGGACCGAAGTGTGGTGCTCCAACGCGGCGCCTCCGGGACCGCCGGCAGATGGCCCTGTAGACCCGTCTACTGAGCCAACAACGCCCAGTGACCCTCCGTCTCCAGATGTTCGAAAGACCAGCCGGTGCTCGTCGCTGACCGGCTCGGCGGCGTGGATGTTCGCGTTGGTTGGCCTGTTGGGCCTACGCCGTCGTCGACAGTAAGCCTGCGGTGGACACAGGGCTGTGGCGCCTGTGGTTCATCCACCTGGCCTTCGTTGGCTTGTACGTCGTGGTTGCGTGGTCTCGCGTCGGGACCGTGCGTGAAGGGCATGACTACTTCACGTCGATGGCGGTGGATCTGACGGTCACGCTGCCTGCTGTTGCCGTCGTCCTCCTCTTGCCGCGGTTTCTTGGCGGTCGTGTTCGCTACCGTGGCGAGCGTCTATTGGTCTGGACCTTTGTAGAGTTTCCCGTGCTGGTCGGGCTTGTTGGCTTCCTGTCGGGCGGCACGCTGCCGTCCTTCGCGTGGCACATCGGCGTCACGTTGTTGCTCATGGCGTGGACCGCTCCGCGGCCGCAGTTCCAGGCGGTTGACCCGGTAGGGTGAATCGCTTAGGTCGCCGTCTACAACCGCCTCATCGCTCGGACGGACCCATGCATTTTCAGGACGTGATCCTCACTCTGCAACGCTACTGGGGGGAGCACGGTTGCGTGCTCTTGCAGCCCCACGATGCCTTCATGGGCGCGGGAACCTTTCACCCCGCGACCTTCATGCGCAGCCTGGGCGACAAGCCTTGGAGCTGTGCCTACGTTCAGCCGAGTCGACGTCCAAGTGACGCTCGCTACGGTGAGAACCCCAACCGCCTCGGGCACTTTTACCAGTACCAGGTCATCCTAAAGCCGTCGCCGCCGAACAGCCAGGAGCTGTACCTTGGCTCGCTCGAAGCGCTGGGAATCGACCTGCGCAAGCACGACATCCGCTTTGTCGAAGACGACTGGGAGAGCCCGACGCTCGGCGCCTGGGGACTCGGATGGGAAGTGTGGATGGACGGGATGGAAGTGACGCAGTTCACGTATTTCCAGCAAGTTGGCGGTGTCACCACCAAGCCGTACCCAGTCGAGCTGACCTACGGCCTCGAGCGCCTAGCGATGTACCTTCAGGGCGTCGATGACGTGTACGACCTCACATGGGTGGAAGGCGTCTCGTACCGCGATGTGTTCCACCGCAACGAGGTCGAACAGAGCAAGTACAACTTCGAAGCGTCTGATGCTGACGTGCTCTTCAAGAACTTCCAGATGCATTTCGACGAGTGCAAGCGCTTGGCTGACCTGGGTCTTGCGCTTCCCGCCTACGACCACTGCATCCTCACTAGCCATGCCTTCAACATGCTCGACGCTCGCGGCGCGATTTCCGTAGCCGAGCGTCAGCAGTACATCCGGCAGATTCGAGAGCTTGCGTGCCAGTGCGCGGAAACTTGGGTCGGAATTCAGAAAAGCGAGGGGGTAGCATGAGCGACCGCCATCAGTTGTTTGTGGAAGTGCTGTGCGAAGAACTGCCAGCAGGAATGATTGAGCCCGCACTCAAGGGACTTGAGTCAGGTCTTGTGGGCTTGCTGAAGGGCGTTGAGCACGGTGCCATCCGCACTTGGGCCACGCCGCGTCGCTTGGCGGTTGCCATTGAGGACGTTGTTGGAGCCACCCCGAAGGTGGAAACGGTGGTCACAGGACCGGGTGCTGACCGTGCTTTTAAGGACGGCGTGCCTACAAAAATGGCCGAAGGCTTTGCTCGGGGAAAGGGTGTGCCGGTCAGTGAACTGACGATTGTGGACGGACCCCGTGGCAAGGTGATTGCGGCGACCGTCACACAGGGCGGCGTGCAGACGGCTGGTGTCGTTGCCGGCGCATTAGACGGCATCGTCCGTGGTCTTCCGTTTAAGAAGTCCATGGAGTGGGGCGCTGGTGGCGTACGCTTTGGCCGTCCACTGCACGCGGTCAACGCGCTGTTCGGTGGGACCGTCTTGGACGCAACTGCGGCTGGATGCGTCTGCGGGAACACCACCGTAGGGCACCGCTTGGCAGACGAGCCCGCGTTCACCTTCACAGATGCGGACTCCTGGGAGGCCGGCCTACGCGAGCGCTCGGTCATCGCCTCCGCTCCTGAGCGTCGCCTGCGCATTCAAGCGGGCCTCGATGAACTGACCGACGGCCTCGGCGCTGACCGCATCCTCGATGACGAGCTGATGGACGAAGTGCAGCACTTGGTGGAGTGCCCCGTCGTCATTGAAGGCGCGTTTGACGAAGAACTGATGGACTTGCCGAGCAAGCTGCTCATTGCGTCCATGAAGGTCAACCAGCGCTACTTCCCAATCTTCGAAGAGGGGGTGCTCACAAACCGCTTTGCGATTGTGTCGAACAACCCCTGGGGAGATGGGCCGCTGATTGCACAGGGCAATGCCCGCGTCCTTCGTGCGCGGTTCTACGACGCACGGTTCTTCTTGGCTGAAGACCAGAAGCACACGCTCGAGCACTTCTCTGCGGGTCTGCACAAGATGCGCTGGATCAATGGTCTGGGAACCATGGCCGACAAGCAGAGCCGTATTGGCGCCTTGGCGGCGGCACTCGTTACGCACATCGCGTGTGAAAATGTCGAGGTTCAAGCCGGCTATGCCGGGCGTGCTGGCATGCTGTGCAAGTCGGACCTGACCACACTGATGGTGAGCGAGTTCGCGAAGCTTCAGGGCCACATGGGCATGCTCTACGCTAGGCACCAAGGCGAGCCTGAAGGCGTGGCTATCGCTATGGAAGAGCACTACCTGCCTGCGTTTAGCGGCGGACCGCTTCCCAGCACCATCGCCGGAACCGCCGTGGCACTGGCAGACCGTCTGGACACGTTGGTCGGCTGCTTTGGCATTGGTCTGATTCCGAAGGGCGGCGACCCACAGGGGCTTCGTCGCGCCGCTTCTGGCGTGTTGGCAATACTCGAAGGGTCGAACATTCGCATGCAGCTCGACCAGCTGTTTCAGTTGGCGCTGTCAACCTTCCAGTTCACCCTGACCGACAGCATTTTGGGCCGCGACGGCGCAGAGATGGCCTACGACAAGTGGCTGAAGAAGAGGGGTCAAGCGGAAGACCCGAAAGACGGCGACGCGCTCATCGCGCAGCTCACTGAGTTCGCCATGGCGCGCTTTAAGGCAAGTGCAGTGGCGGACGGTGCGAGTGCCGACCGCGTAGACGCTGTGTTGGCGGTCACGCCAGCAGACCCTGTCCTTCTCCGCGCCAAGGTTGCGGCACTAGAAGCGAAGGCTGGCACCCCGTCGTTTGCCTCCATCATGGAAGTGTTCAAGCGCGTCTTGAACATCACCGATGGCCAAGAGGCTGCTGCTCCCGAGCGTAGCGCTCTGTCCGACGACGCTGAGCTGGTACTGTTCGATGCTATCGAGGCCGCTAGTGAGCAGGTTGCAGCGGCAAGCATGGCGCTGGACTTCGACACAGCGCTCACCGCAGCCCTGTCGCTTCAGGACCCCGTAAAGACCTTCTTCGACGCCGTCATGGTCAACGACCCGGACCCCGCCAAGAAGGCCCTACGTGTTGGTCTCTTGCTTCAAACAGCCGGAGTTTTCCGGTCCTTCGCAGACTTCTCACGAGTGAGTACACGATGAGCTACGTCCGTTCTTTTGGTGCATCGCGCGTTCCTGTCGGTGAAGTCAGCAAGCCCTTGTTGGGTGGAAAGGGAGCCGGTCTCGCGACGATGAGTCGCCTGGGATTGCCGGTACCTCCTGGCTTTACGATTACGACAGACGCAAGCGGCTACTTCATGCTCAACGATGGCGCCTGGCCCAGCGGTCTCAAAGAGGAGGTCGCAGCTGCGGTCAGCTCTCTGGAAGCCGCCAGCGGCAAGACGTTCGGCGACGTGAACGACCCGCTGCTGGTCAGTGTGCGCAGTGGTGCAGCGGTCTCGATGCCCGGAATGATGGACACGGTGCTCAACTTGGGGCTCAACCGAGACACCGCGGCTGCGCTGGCCAAGGCCAGCGGTGACCCGCGCTTTGCATGGGACAGCTACCGACGCTTCGTGCAGATGTATGGCGACATTGTCTTGGGGATTCACTACACGCAGTTCGCCCGTGCCGAAGAAGCGTTTGTGGACGGCAGGACTGTAGAAGATCTCGACGCTGCCGAGCTCCAAGAGCTGTCTCGGAACCTTGAGAAGGTGGTGGCGGATGCCGGTCGAGCATTCCCGGCGGACCCGCACGAGCAGCTTCACCACGCCATTGACGCGGTTTTCAGCAGCTACAATAGCCACAGAGCTCGCTACTACCGAAAGACGAACAACATCCCGGATGACGCGGGTACGGCGGTCAACATCCAGGCCATGGTCTTCGGCAACCATGGTCAATCCAGCGGCACGGGTGTGGCGTTCACGCGCAATCCGAAGAACGGTGCCCCGGGCCTCTTTGGTGAGTGGCTACGCAACGCCCAGGGCGAAGACGTCGTCGCCGGAACACGCACACCGAACCGAATCGGCTCCGACGGGTCGGGTGCTACGCTCGAAGAGGTGATGCCTGAACAGCACGCCGAGCTCGTTCGCGTTTCGGCTCTGCTCGAAGAGCACTTCACCGACATGCAGGACATCGAGTTCACCATCGAGTCAGGCACGCTGTACTTGCTTCAGACGCGTACTGGAAAGCGCTCTGCATCGGCCGCCGTTCGCATTGCGGTGGACCTCGCGAATGCCGGTTCCATCGACATTGACACCGCACTTGGCCGCATTCAGCCCGAAGAGCTTGAGCTGGTCATGCGTCCCGTCATCAACCCTGACGCGAAGCGCAAGGTCATTGCGAAGGGTCTCGACGCCTCGCCAGGTGCGGCCTGCGGTCGCGTTGTCTTCCACAGCTCGGACGTTCAAGAGTACTTTGAGCGCGACGAACCCACGGTACTCGTACGCCTAGACACGTCGCCCGAAGACATTCAGGGCATGACCGTCGCTCAAGGTGTGCTGACCTCTCGTGGCGGCCAGACATCGCACGCGGCCGTCGTCGCGCGCGGCATGGGCAAGCCTTGTGTCGTCGGGTGTACCGAGATTCAGGTCGACTACGGTCGCCAGCTGTTCTACGCCGGCGACACCGTCGTTCGCAAAGGCGACTGGATCACCATTGATGGTGGCACTGGCGATGTCATGGAGGGCAAGGTTGAGATGCTCGCCCCGGACACCGAGCAGGGTGCGATGACCGAACTGTTGGAGTGGGCCGACAAGAAGGCGCGCCTTGAAGTCCGTGCAAACGCGGACAACGGCGCTGATGCCACGCGCGCCCGGGAGCTGGGTGCGGTGGGCATTGGCCTGTGTCGAACCGAGCATATGTTCTTCCAGCCAGATGCTCTGCGCGCCATGCGCCGCATGATTCTGGCCGAAGACCCCCATGCTCGCCAGCGTGCGCTCACGGACATCTTGCCCGTGCAACGCGCGATGTTCATTGAGATCTTCGAGGCTATGGCTGACCTTCCCGTCACCATTCGCTTGCTCGATCCACCACTGCACGAGTTCTTGCCGAGCCGCGAAGACGACATTGCTGAGGTCGCACAAGACCTGGGTGTGCGTACAGATGCGCTGCGCAATCGCATTGAGCAGCTGGAAGAGGCGAACCCGATGCTCGGGCACCGTGGTGTTCGTGTGGGCATCACCTCACCGGAGGTCTACCGTATGCAGGTTCGGGCCATCTTTGAGGCGGCCTGCGAGGTCAGCAAGCGCGGCATTGTCGTGCTTCCCGAGGTCATGATTCCGCTCGTGGCGTTGCCCGCTGAGCTGGAGAGAACCCGTGAAGAAGCGACAGAAGTGGCCGAGGCCGTGTTGGTCGAGTTTGACGTACGTCTGAAGTACACGATTGGCACCATGATTGAGATTCCCCGCGCAGCGCTGCTCGCAGAGCAGGTGGCCAAGCACGCGGACTTCTTCAGCTTTGGAACCAACGACCTGACCCAGCTGACCTATGGCTTCAGCCGCGATGACATGAACAAGTTCTTCCCGGACTACCAGCGCTTGGGCTTGCTTCCTGACAGCCCGCTGTCCGTCTTCGATATCGAAGGGGTGGGGCAGTTGGTCAAGCTAGGCACGGAAGGCGGCAAGCGCGGCAATCCGCGGCTGAAGGTTGGTATCTGTGGTGAGCATGGCGGCGACCCGACGGGTGTGCGCTTCTTCCACAAGACCGGTCTGGACTACGTCAGCTGCAGTCCGTACCGCGTTCCTGTGGCTCGCTTGGCTGCTGCACACGCTGCCCTCGGAATCTAGGCGGTAGGCTGCTCTTCGCGAGTCGAACTCGGCTTGCGAAGAATACCTCGGCGCGGGTCCGTGCTCGCGACGATTGCCATGTGCTGAACTGGGCTGGCGAAGACTTCCGCGGCCCTGATGTCAGAGGTCAGTGGTCAGAGCAAGCCAACAAGTTGGCTGGCGAGCGAGCTGAATGCCGTGGCTGCAATGCCGACCAACGCGGTGCCCGATGGGTTGGGCGTAGGTTGAGAGTTCAGTACTGAAGGCTCGCATCCGCCAAACCCGGGGGCTGAGCGCTCAACGAAGCTGCACGTCCCTTGACTCGAAATGCAGGCGCGAAGCGTCTGTTCTGACTTCTGACTTCTGAACGCCCGAATCACAGAGAGTTCCGCTAGGCGACCGTCGAATCGCAGTTGTTCTCGCAACGCGACGGTCGTTCAGGCGGGGCTTACAGCGCAGCTTCAATCTGTGCGCGTAGGTCTTCTACCCACGCGTCGCTGAAGCCGGCATGCTGCATGAGCACCGTGCCGTCGCGGTCTACGAGAATGCTGGTGGGCATTGCCATCACGTCGAACTGACCCATGATGGTGCTCTCGGGGTCGTAGATGACCGGGTAGTTGGGCTGAACTGAGCGCAGCAATCGTTGAGCGCGTGCGGACTGGCGGTCGACGTTGATGGCCAGAACGGTGAAGCCGCGGTCTGCGTAGTCGTCTTGAACAACCTTGAGGGCTGGCATCTCACGCTGACAGGGGGTGCACCAGCTCGCCCAGAAGTTGATCAGGGTGACCTGGCCGTCGATGTCGGCATTGGTGAAGAGGCTGCCGTCCGCATTGGCTCCACTGAAGGCGGGCAGAGGGGAGCCGACATCCGTGCCGACAACAGTGGGCTGGGCATCCGCAACGCCGCTGACCAGAATGTCCGACGCGACGGGCTGGTCGGAGCAACAACGGAAACCAGTGGCTCGATTGCTGTAGCCAGCTCCGAAGTTGTCATACGCCGCACCACAGTTGGCTTTGTCGCCGTAGAACCAGGCGCCGCCGGCAAGCAGTGCTTGATCGGGCGAACTGCCGACCCACTCCTGAAGGTTGCCGGCTTGGTCATACACGCCGCTGGGTGTGCGGCAGCCGGGCAAGGAGCCGGCCTGTCGTGGGCCGCCAGAATTCTGATTGCCGGAATCCCAGCACAGTCCCTCTTGGTGGTAGCGACCATAGGGGTACAAGCGGCCTTCTACGAAGTCCTTGAACACCGAGCCATCGCCGTCATCGTCTGTGGGGTCTTCTCCCTGACAGGCGGCGAGCCACTCGGCCTGCGAGCACATGCGCTTTCCAGCCGCCCGACATGCCGAGTCGGCGTCGCTCCAGCTTACCGCTGACGGTGTTGCGCCAACGGTCGAGCGAGCGGCGCCCTGGGCGTCTACGGAGGCCTCTACAGCATCAATGTAGAAGGTCTCTCCTTCGAGCTGCTGGACTGACATTGCAATGGGGCCAGCGGGTGGAGGCGCATCGGTCACTACGGTTCGCTGAACGTCGACCTGTCCGCTCGCATCGACCTCTGCTTCTCCGAGGGCTACGCGGATGGCGGCGTCCAAGATGGCTTCGCTGACAGCACCTCGCATCTCACGACCGGCAATGTAGATGCGTGGGGTGCCGCTGATCTCCAGTGCCTTGGCCGACTCAATGTCCGCGAGCAGCTCACGTCGCTTGTCGCCGTTGGTGGTACACGCGCGCCACCGCTCCACATCGAGACCGAGACGTTCTGCGTAGAAGGCGAGGTCTTCGTCTTCCAGACGCTGTTGATTGGCGAACAACAGGTCATGGTATTCCCAGAACTGGCCCTGGTCCTCGGCGCAGTGAGCTGCCATGGCCGCTTCACAGGCGTGTTGGTGGTGAGTGCGACTCACGCCGTCATTGCACTGTAGGTCCATGGGGAAGTGGCGGAATGCGAAGGCTACGCGGTCCTTGTAGCGTTCCTTGATCGGAGCCAGATTGAACGAGAGCTGGCGGCAGTAGCCACACTCAAAGTCGGCGTACTCAATGACCTGTACTTGTGCGTCTCGGGGGCCGTAGACAGGGTTGTGTGCGGCCAAGGAGACGGCTTTGATGTCTCCGGTCAAGCGCGCCCGTCCAGAGGCTTCTAGGGCCGTTCCGACCTCTTGGTCTCCAGTAGCGGGGGGCGGGTCGGTGAGCTGTGCAATGACCGCTTCATCGAGGGACGCTGCCCACCACAGGCTGCCGCCAATAGCCATTGCCGCGACAGACAGCCCAATGCCGAGAGCTGCACCGAGGTCTTCCGCGGACGGGAGGGAGGGCATCCGATGGCGTGGCACAACAGCGAGAACCAGTGACACGGTGTGCAGCGCATACATGGTCATGCAAAACTTGCACACGAATCCAAGGTCCACCAGGCTGATGTAGCCAAGAAACACGCTGACCAGGACGTTCCACACCGCCAGCACAACCAAGGCGCCTTGTGCCTTCTCGCCTCGGGGGTTGGGGCGCAGAGCCCGCCACACCAAGTACGCCATGACCGCGTACATAGGAAGCGCGTAGGCACTGATTGGGGCGCCAAGGAGGGACGACCAGTCGCTTGTATTGACGGCGTCGCAGTTGGCCTTTCCGTCAGCAGCACACAGGCTCTCAAAGCCAGCAGCGCCGTGAGTGAGACGAACGTGTGCGTAGGCTAGGTACGTGGCTGGCACGGATGCTAGTGCGAGAACGAGCCATTGGGCCTTGAGTGCCCAGCTATTTTTGACGGTATCCATCGTGCGCTCCGTGATGACATCGGATGGGGGAGCCGCCGAATTATCACGATGACGCCAGAGTGTGTGAATAGGCGACGAAAGGGATGGCCGCTATCGTTGATAGCGGTCCTTCCGTTGAAGGAGGAACGTTTGTCAGAACTTCGGGTGGTAGCAGGTGTGGTCGTGCGCGACAGGACGGTGCTTGTGGCACGTCGCGGACCAACAATGTCGAATGCAGGGCGCTGGGAGTGTCCTGGCGGCAAGGTAGAGGCAGGCGAGACCGACGCCATTGCTCTTGCACGGGAGCTTCACGAAGAGCTCACCATCGCGGTCTGTGTGGGGGAGCACCTGATGGACGTTGTGGTACCGCACAATGGGGGCACGCTGCGTCTGGTGTTCTACGTGTGCGCGCTACCACACGGCGAGCCGGCTCTGACCGAACACGACGCGGTTCGGTGGTGCACGGCAGACGAACTACTGACCCTGAAATGGCAAACGGCGGATGAGCCCGCTGTGGAGCCCATCCGCCGTTTATTGTCCGTAGACGACTAGTCGCTACTGGGGAGTATTGAGTAGTCCCTCAACGGCATCGATAGCGCCTTCAACGGTCTCGGATGCGCCTTCGATAGCGCCCTCAACGGTCTCGGATGCGCCTTCGACAGCACCTTCGACGGATTCGACGGCACCCTCAACAGGTGTGCTCTCAACACCCTCCGGCACCTCGTCTTCGCGCATGATTTGGACCTGCTGGGCCTCTTCAAGAATCTTGAACTCGACGCGACGGTTGTTGGCACGGCCCGAGCGGGTATCGTTGGTGTCTTTGGGCTGGGCTTCGCCGTAGCCGACGGCAACGAGGCGTTCCGTGTCGACGCCATGTCCGGCGAGGTACGTAACCACGGCGGCTGCGCGGTTCTGCGACAGCGTCTGGTTGCTGGCTTCGGCGCCTTGGCTGTCCGTGTGACCCTGGATTTCAATCTTGGTGATTCCGGGGTACGCGTTCAAGACTGCTGCGACGTCATCCAGCAGGCCGTTTGAACGGGTCTGGATGGTTGCGCGGCCACTGTCGAAGAAGACCTTCTCGGTGATCTTGATGCCGTCAACAGCGACGAACACGCGGCTTGGACAACCGTCGCTGCGCTTCGGGTTGATACCGGCGTTGGCCTTCTCGTCGGGGCAGTCGTCACGGTAGTCAGGCACGAGGTCTTCGTCGCCGTCAACACAGCCGAAGGAGGCTTCGGGACCGACGTCCTGTGGGCACTCGTCATCGGGGTCGAGAATGCCGTCACCGTCAGAGTCGGGACAGCCGTTGAACTCGGCCGGACCTGCGAGGGTCGGACAATCATCGGCGCTGTCGCGGATGCCGTCTTCGTCGCGGTCAGGGCAGCCCTGGGTGTCAGCGGTGCCAGCGTCAACCGGGCACTCGTCGTCACCGTCGAGAACACCGTCTTCGTCATTGTCTGGATCGGGACAGCCGTCTTCGTCTTGGAAGTTGTCCGATTCGCCTTCGGCGTCATCTGGACATTCGTCTGCGAGGTCGAGAATGCCGTCTTGGTCGTTGTCTTCGTCAACGCAGCCGTCGTCGTCCTGGAAGCCGTCGAGGTCTTCGGCAACCGCTGGACAGGCGTCGCGTGAGTCGCTGATGCCGTCACCGTCGGTGTCTTTGCCGCCGCCAATGAGGAAGTCGAGACCAGCGGTCCACTCCCACTGGATGAGCGTGTCACCGTGGTTGTTGAATCGTTCGCTACCGAAGTTCGCAACGATCTTGTAGTCGGTGCGAAGCATCAGGTGGTTGCCAACGGGGAACTGCACACCGGGACCGGCCTTGACCACAAAGTCAATGTCCGGGTTGGGGATGGCGTAGGCGAGCAACTCGGGATCGCTGACGTTCTTGTACAGAACACCAAGGCCGACCGAGAGGAACGGCTGGATCGGGCTGACCCGGGTGCCAGCAACGACGGGATTGCCGTCTTCCATGACGCGGTCGCCGTTTTCGTCACGTTCGTAACGGGGCAGTTGGTCGATAAGAATGCCGCGGAAGCCCAGAGTGGGGGTCAGCGCCGTGTATGGGACGGCCTGCGTGCGCGTCTCACCCATGGAAATACCGAGGTCGAACTCGGCGATGCCGTTTTCGGTGAACTCGTAGCCAATGCGTGGGTTCACAGTCCACGTGGTGCCGAGGGCCTCCAGTGGGTCAGTGATAAAGACGCCGCCACCAACTCCGATGAGGAGTGCTCCTTCGTCAGCGTGGGCGAAGGAAGGGGCGATAGCGAGGGAGAGCGTTGCGGCGGTGAGCAGCAGTCTCATAGGGGGACCTCCGAAAAGGCGGCTCATTAACCCGAATGAGCGTTGAGGCCCGTTTCAGGTCGCCGCTAAGTGAAACCCATGCAGTGGGATGGGTTGGATGACGTCTGTGCCAGCGCTGATGGGTGCCCCAATCCAGGGGATTGTTTAGTCGGCGTGACATTCAGGTGAGAGAGTGCGATAGAGTCCCAGCGGAGGCCTCCGGTGTACGAGCTTCATTTGCAGAGAAAGGGCGGAACTGTCTACGTCCATCGTGTCGGGGTCATGCCCGTACAGATCGGCCGCGCGCCCAACAACGACTTGGTGCTGTCCGATCCTATGGTGTCGCAGCAGCACGCCGTAGTTTGGGTACAAGACGACAAGCTTCACGTGCGTGACCTGGCGAGCAGGAACGGCGTGTTCATTGGAGATGACCGTGTTGTCGGCACCAGCTCTGTGGTGGACAACGCGTCCCTGAAGATCGGTCCGGACATCAGCATTCGTGCCGTGCGGACTGGCCCAACGTGTACCCAGCAGACCGTTGGGTTTGTTGTGGAAGACGAGACCACGGGCATCGCCGTTACCGTCGCCTTTGACCGCTTCTATGTGGGCAGCGCAGACGAATCCGACATTCTGATCGAAGGCGCCGCCGAACGTGCTGCAACCTTGCTCGTTCACGAAAACGGTGAAGTCTGGCTCGGAACAGATGAAGACGAACGTCAGATCTCGGTGGGCGAGAGCTTCAAGGTAGGCGGCCATACGCTGACCCTGCGTGCCGGTGACGCCCTTCAGGCGCCCACAGCCCAGCCGCGCAACGACCGCTACCCCTACGCGATTGTGGCCACGCTCTCAGGGGCGACCGGACCAGAGGCTACGGTCCGCAATGTCGCATCTGGCCATGAGTACAAGGTAGACGCCGAGAACCGCGCAATCTTGCTGTATCTGCTCGCTCGACAGGTCAAGCGAGACCGCACGGAAGGTCTACCGCCTGGCGACATTGGCTGGGCCACAGATGACGACGTTCGCTTGGGCGTTTGGGGTCGTGGAGCCGGGGAGGACAATAAGCTGCATGTCCTCGTGTACCGGCTGCGAAATGAGCTGAAGAAAGCTGGTTTTGACCCATGGTTCATCGAAAAACGCCGCAAGTACATCCGCGCTCGAATCGCTGGCGCCGAAATCGGCTAGCTCGGAACAACGCTGGACGGTGCGCATTTACGAAGACCCGTTAGTGGGCGCGTCTCTCGGAGTGTGCCATGTCGTATATCGTTACCGACAACTGTCAGAAGTGTCGTTTCACCGACTGTGTTGAAGTCTGCCCGGTGGATTGCTTCTACGCAGACGACAAGATGTTGTACATCCATCCGGACGAATGCATTGACTGTGGTGCGTGTGAGCCGGCCTGCCCGGTCGAAGCCATCCTGCCAGACGACTCCATGTCGGCCGACCAGGAAAAGTGGTTCGAGATCAACCGCATCAAGAGCGAGTCGGACGACACCTACAACATCACTGAGACCGAGACTCCGTTGCCGACTGCTGAAGCGCGCAAGAAAGAGCTCGGCCTGTAGAGTGCGCCGCGTCTAGCGCAAGAAGGGTCGGATCTGCTTGATGATGAGCCGACCGTCTTCGAGCACTTTCCACTCGGTGTCGAGCAACACGGTGCGTCCGTCGGGTACGGGCTCATCGATCGGCCACTGCTGTTCAATACGGTGCAGGGCGAGGGCGAGGTCCGTCAGCTGCTGGCTTGTGAGCACGATGCCGGAGCCGACAGTACTCTGCCGAATGCGTTGAATGTCTGTCACCTCGCCACTGGTCGAGACGGTGACGAAGGTCTTTTCGGGCGCCACGCCGGGCTCGGCACTGACCACGTCCCACTCACCGAACTGGGCGTTGACCAGTGTTCGGTCGTCATCGGCGGTCGGATTTCCGGTGAAGGCAACGATGTTGGCCTGTTCGTCTTTGCTGCGCGTGTTGACGAGCACGCCCATGGCTACGTTTTCATGACTGATGCCGTACCAGTCCCGTTCTTCCCAGGCCTCTACGTTCCACGTTGAAGCCCACACCTTGCGCAGTCCGCGCGCGATGGTGCGTTCGTTGTCTTGGTCGGGGTCACACAGGCTCGGTCCGTCGCTGTCGGTGTCGAGGGTATCGGCAAGGCAGACGCTCGTTGAGTCGTACAGGCCGGCGCCGTTGAATGTGAGTGCGTCTTCGGCATTGCTGCTGCTGCGAAAGCGAACCATCACCTCATCGCTGTCCCAGACATCCGTGATGGCCGTGGCGAGAATCTCCTCCAGAACAGGGTCGACGGGGGCGTCTCGCATGGCGTCGCGTAGGTCGTCTAGGCGGTCGCGTCGTACAGTCGCGTCGGTCAGGAACAGGTCGTCCACATGCCAGGCATCGAGGGTCTCTTGGAACGTGTACTCGGCCGCGCCGTCGCCTAGGTCCACCGTCCAAGATGTGGTCTCAACAAACCGGATGTACCAGTAGAAGGGCACAACGAAGCCAGTCAACTGAATGCTCGGGTCGGTCAGCTGGTACAGCTGCGCAAGATTTGTTCCCTTGGAGCCGAAGGTCGACACGGCACCACGGCGGTCGGTTGCTGAGCGCACTGAGACGTCTAAGAGCTCGACGGTATCGGCAAAAGCGGCGTTTGGTGACGGCAGGATGATGGGGTCAGGACGTAGCTCGATCCAGAAGATCTCAGCTTCCTCCGGTGTTGCTGGGCGCACGGTGTAGCCACGTGGGCCGCATGTGAGGGCGACCAGCTGACCTTCCCACTCCGAGAACGCGTCGAGTGGCTCACGAACGTAGCAGTTCGGGGTTCCGCGTCCGGCGGAGCGCACGTTGAGGTGCGACAGTTCCCCTTGGCGTGTGCCGGTGACTGCGCCTGCGATGGGGCGCTCCACGTCGAACGGGGCTTCGTCCAAGATTAGCAGGTCTTGGTAGCTGAACGAGGCGTCTTCGGTGGCCTGGGCGAACTGCTGGGCGTCGTACAAGCGCACGGTGCCGATGCCGGTCCCTTGGGTGTAGGCCTCGTAGGGCAGGCTGTCGTCGAGGGTGTGAATCGGAAAGTCTGTTTCGCCCCAGGAATCTGCGGCGTCACGCTGTAGCCTGGAGTTGGGCACCCAGAACAGGGGACGAATGCCCATGCGCGAGGCGATGTCGTCGTACAGAGCGTGCACCTGTTCTTCGGTCAGCACGGCGTCGACATCGCTGGGGTCGTCCCAGATGGTGAACCCAAAGTAGCTGGCATCGCGGTCAACAAACTCGACAAGGTCGCCGCTGAAGTACTCGCGGTCGACGGGATCGAGAACCATGCGGGAGTATTCGGTGTGGGTCAGCCCGGGAAACGCGTCTGGAAAGGCAGCGGCAAGCATCTCCCAGTGCAGCGTGTACGTGTTCATGTCCAAGAACAGGGTGTCTTGAATGTACGAGTCAGGATTCGCGGGGGCAAGCCACTTGGTATTGCCGCGCCGATCAATGATGGTACTGGGTCGACTTAGCGAGTCCCAGTCTTCGATATCCGCGATGTTGTGAACGCACGCACGGGCACCGACCCGCTCATTCGCGACGTCGCAGGGCAAGTCTTCCAGCGGCGGGACCGGGGGTGTCTTGCACCCAACGAAGAGCACGGCGAGAGCGATGATGTGTTGGACCGACACGAGGACTCCGGGGAACGCTCACCTAGTGTGCACGCTCTATGCCAAGGGCTCAGAGCACGAGTGGGACGGTACCTTAGAGGGTACGGACTCGCCGGACTCGCGACAATCGTGACACCGCTGTCCGGCCGCCTGGACTACTCGTCGTCTGAACCACGCTTGCGACGTCGAGGACGCTTACCCGCCGAATCGCTGCTTGAACGACGCTTGGGACGCTTTGTGGGAGCCTCTGCTTTGGCGTCGTCTGCGGGGGCATCCTCCACCTGGGCGTCCTCGACCTTGGCGTCGTCGTCGCTCGCTGCTCCACGTCTACGTGGACGCTTGGGCGTGTCTCCGTCGTCATCACTGCTCGGCCGGCGCCGGGGACGCTTGGGTGCTTCAGTGGAGTCTTCAGCGTCGTCCTCCGTCTTTGCGGTTGGGCGACGCCGGGGGCGCTTGGGGGCTTCGTCTTCAGCGCTGTCGTCTGCACTCGGCCGACGCCGAGGGCGCTTGGGCTTGGCCTCTTCTTCGGTGGCCTTCGCATCCGTACGACGCCGGGGGCGCTTGGGCTTGTTGTCCTCGACGACCTCTGCAATCGGCTCCACAGCTTCGGTGGCCTTGGCTTTGCCCTTACGACCCCGTCCGCCGCGGCTCTCCCACCGGTCGTCCGTCTCTGCGGCACGCTCAATGGCCTCTTGTACAGCCTTTTGCCCGCGTGGCCGAATGGCACGACCCGCAACAGGAATGGCGCGGGTATCGTCCACTGATTTGAGTGCGGTGCCGCGCTTGCTGGTGTGCACTTTCTGCGCACACTCTGCCAATGTATCGCCGGGTAGACCGGCATCCAGCAGTCCTTCACAGGCGGCAACAAAGTCTTCTGGGCTGTCAAAGCGATTGCGTGGGTCGAAGTTGAGGGCGTAGGCCAGAACTTCTGCGACCGGCTTGCCCATCTTCTTGGCTTGCTTGTTGATGAGCTGGGGCAGGGCACCAGACTCAAGACTCTTGCGAATGTCAGTGACTGAGCCGTCCAAGAGCGGCACACCGAGAATCATCTCAGCGGCAATCAGCGCCAGTGAGCACAGGTCGGCTTGGGCGTCCTCTGGTGCACCCATGGCGCGTTCAGGCGGTGCGTAGCGCCAGGTATCGGCCTGTGTTGGGTAGCTGTCGTCTTCGCGGAACTTGAGTAGCTCTGGCGAGATCAGCCCATAGCCAATGATCTGCAGCTCACCGTCTGCGCGGACCAGCACTCGCCAAGGCGTCAGGTCGCCATGGGAAAACACGCCTTGGTCAGCGCCTGTCTCCGCGGCTTCTCCCAAGATCATACCGCCAAGAAAACACAGCTCGACTGCGGCGCGCACACCGGCGGCCTTCTTGGTCTTGCGAGACGTAGAGAGGATTTCAGCAACGGAGCGGGCATGTCCGGTTGGGTATAGAAGAATGCCTTCTTTCGGAAGGTAGGCACTCAGCTCCACCAGGCCCGTAACCATGGGGAATTCCATGAAGCTGCGCGCAAGTTCGATACTCTGCGACAGAACTGGCATGTCCCGGTACGGTTCGTCTAGGCGAATCGCGGTGACGAGCGGACCGTCTTCTGGGTTGAGCTCAACAAGTTGAGCGGTAGGACCATCGACTGTACGACCAGTCACCATCATGTCTGCAAGAGTTTCCATCGCGCGTACACTACCGCAGGTGAGCGGGTGAGGGGTGCGTTACGGCTCGGCGCATGACTGTCTCCGAACGATTGACCGACAACCTTCGCCGCCAAGGGTGCGACGCGCGGGTCATCTCTACCGAACCTCTAGCCGGGGGCGCCTGCCAAGACTTGTTTCGCGTAGTCTTGGAGCGCGACGGTGTTGAGCAGACCTGGGTGTTGCGCAGTGATGCGCGGACCTCGCTACCAGGCAGCATCTCGCGGGCTGATGAGTACCCTGTGGTGCACGCGGCGAATGCTGCGGGGGTTCCGACTCCAGCGGTGCGTTGGTTTGGCGAGGGCATCGTCCGCGAGGGGGCTGGCGCCTACATGATGGAGTGGCGCGAGGGCATTGCATTGGGGGGCAAGGTGACCCGGCACCCGTCTCTCGCTGCGGCGCGTGAGGTGCTACCCGAACAGCTCGCCCAGGCCTTGGCTATGATTCACAGTGTGACGCCGCCAGCTGGGTTGCAAGGGCCTGCAGATGGGCAGGGCTCGGCGGCGTGGTCGCTGTCGAAGCTTCGTGCGTCAATGGACCGCTTGCCGTCCGCTCGTCCAGACCTGGAGTTGGCGTTTTGTTGGCTGTCTGAGAACGCTCCAGAGGACCCCGTTGGATTGGTTCATGGCGACTTTCGCGTCGGCAACTTCCTCGTCGACAACACCGGACTCACCGCGGTGCTCGACTGGGAGTTCGCCCACCGAGGCAGCCCCTTCGAAGACATGGGCTGGCTGTCGGTGCGTGACTGGCGATTCGGCGTGCTGGACAAGCCCGTTGGCGGCTTGTGTGACCGCGCCGAGTTTTACGCGGCCTACGAAGCGGCCGGCGGCATTGCGGTGAATCCACAGTCCGTCCACTTCTGGGAGGTCTTTGGAAACCTGAGCTGGGCCACGGGCGCACTCTGGCAGACCCAGCGCTACCTAGACGGGGACTACGACTTTGAGCTGTTGGCCATTGGCCGGCGCACCGCGGAAATGACCTTCGAGGCCCTTCGCCTCATTGAGCGTGGGGTGTGGCAATGACCAGCGGAGCGGATGCCAACGTGTTGCTGCAAGGTCTAGCGGTCTTTCTTGGAGAGACCGTCCGTCCGGCGATTTCCGACAAGGGCCTGGCCTTTCGTGTGCGTATTGCCCAGCACATGGCCATGTCGCTTGCCTTCGAGCAACAGTTTGCCGAAGGTCACGACCGAGCCGCCCTTCGGCGGTTGTCTGTGCTGCTGTTTGAGGACGTCACCGTGTCCACAGCCGCGCAAGCCAAAGTGCGGCGGGTGGAGCTAGAGGCTCAGCTTGCCGCTGCCATTCGCGACGGGACCATCAGCCCAGATGCCGCCCGCCCTCATATTGAGCAGAGTCTTCGCGACGAACTCTCGTTCACCAATCCCGCTTTTGACCTGCGTAAGGACCTTCCATGAACGACTTTCTTCTGACGCCTGAGCTCACCGCACTCCGCCGCGAGGTTCGCACGTTCGTAGACGAACACGTCATCCCCAACGAGGACGCGGTGCTCGCGGAAGATGCCAAGGGCGAGCGCACAACGCTGGACCGGCTTCAGGCGATTGCCAAAGAGGGCGGCCTGTGGACGCCCCACTTGCCGGTGGACGTGGGTGGCAGAGGCCTCGGCCCCATGGGCATGTGTGCGGTCTTCCGCGAGCTCGGCCGGTCTCCTGCTGGCGCACGTGCGTGCAACTGTGACGCTCCCGACCAAGGCAACATGGACCTGCTGCTTCGCGTGGCCTCGGAGTCGATTCGCGAGCGCTGGCTCGGCCCGCTGATTGCGGATGAGTCGACCAGTGCCTTCTGCATGACGGAGCCGGCTCCGGGTGCGGGCTCGGACCCCAGCAACTTGGCGACCACAGCCGTGCGAGACGGCGACGACTGGGTCATCAACGGCCACAAGTGGTACTCCACGGGTGGTGGGAAAGCAGCTTTTCTCATTGTTATGGCCCGAACCAGTGAAGACAAGCGCAATGGCGCGAGCATGTTCGTGGTCGACCGCCACGCCGCAGGCATCGAGCACGTACGCGACATGAACACCATGAGCGAAGGCTTCTTGGCCCACCGCGAGGCTGAGTTCCTGTTCAAGGACGTGCGGGTGGGCGGAGACGCTATCCTGGGCCAGATCGGGGATGGTTTCTCACTGGCCCAGGCGCGCTTGGTGCCCGCCCGTCTGACCCACTGCATGCGCTGGCTCGGTCTGGCAGACCGCACGCTGGACATGTGTCGTGAGTACATCGGACGGCGGGTCAGTTTCGGCAAGCCACTGGCTCGTCATGGCGCCATTCAGCGCATGATTGCAGACAATGCCATGAAGATTCACCAGGGCAACCTGATGACCCTTCACTGTGCCACGCTTCTTGAGGCCGGCCTCGACAAGCAGGCGCGCCCGTACAGCTCCATGGCCAAGAACCAAGTAGCCAAGCTGCTCTGCCAGGTGTTGGACGACGCCATTCAGATGCACGGTGGACTCGGGTACAGCGACGACTTGCCCTTCGGTCGGTGGTACCGCAGCTCCCGTGCCGCGCGCATTGCGGACGGCCCCGATGAAGTCCACGAGATGGTCGTGGCCCGTGATTGGCTTGCCGGCAGGCTAAACTTGTTGGTGTGAGCCGACACTTATGGAGGGAACGCCGCCGGGCTCTTCCATCACCGGCGTCGGCCACGTCCGTTGGGTGGGGCCGTCAATCGACCGGGAGTCTGCATGTTGACCGCCTTGCTTGTAGTGTTTGCGCTAGCGAATCCAGCGGCAGACAACCTGCCGCGCTTTCGAACATCCACAGCCATTGTGGAGGTCACACCTGAGCTCGTCTGGTACGACATCCGCTTTCACGATGTTGAAGCGGCCTCGTGTGAAGTCGGGGTGTCCGACGACGGCGAGATTGTCGTGTCGCGCTGTCAGTTTCCGCCCGGCTCGTACGGTGAGTCGACGCCGGCACGAAAGGTTGGACCGATAGTCCGACAGTTCCGAAAGCAACAGCGCCGCGCTCGCAACATCCGCGTGGGGTACTTGCGTCGTGGTCGCCAGGTGCGGGTCGAGGACGTGGTGCCGATAGAAGGGCGGGTTGCCAGCGACTACGCCATCTTCGAGCACGGTGAGTGGCTCTTCGCCTTGGTGGGGGACGAGCTGACGCCGCTTCGAAACATGGGTGGCGGAACAGGCTTGTACTGTTTTCGCGACGATTGTGATGGCCGGTACTGGCTTCCCGACGTCACGCCGGAGCCACTAGAAGGAACATCTGTCCTTGGAAATGCGTTCGCCGATGACGCGCCGTCCGCCTACCAAGACGCCGCCGCGGCCATGTTCCCCGTCATCGTCGATGCCGTTGCCGCAATCGACCGTGGCGAGTCGGGTTCTTGGCCAACAGATGAGCGAGGCGTTGGGTTTCCGCAGCATCGGGCATTCGGGCTGTCTTGGTCTCCAGGCGTCTACGCCCACCCCGCGCCGTCTGTGGCCGAGTCTGGGGCTCGTCCTCCCGAGGGCTTCGCGCCTGTGTTCACAATGACGCTCGATGAGGTACGCAGTGGCGTCTTTGACCAAACGCAGACCGAATCTGCTCTTGGATTGACTGTCCGTGCGCGGCTTGATCTGGAGCGACAGTGGGCGCGCGTGGACTTCACCCGGCTGGGTCAGACGGTGTGGCAGGACTTCCGTGTTGTGCCGGAGTGGGTAGATGAGCAGGGTAATCCCTGGCTGAAACAGATTGCCGAGTGGGAGGAAACAGACCGATCACCCACGCTTATGGACCCAAGTTTCTCGCCTCGTCGGGTCGGCATCGACGGGACCGGCGATGTGCTTCACTACCTCTTGGTTGCCAACCCACCAGAGCGCTCGCGTCGTGTTGTCCCGGTTATTCCGACGGATAGAAGTCCGACATTGCCACAATGACCGTGGTGTCTGCCAAGGCGTCGGCAAACACGCTTCGGTCCGACATCACGTTGTCAGCGCCTCGGTAATGGTAGGGAATGGCGATGTTCGGTGAAAAAGCGGCGACGCACTCCGCAGCTTCTTCGGGGGTCATGGTGTACGGAAGGTTCATGGGAATGAACGCTGTGGTGATGCCGGTGAGCGCCTTCATTTCGTCCGTGCATGCGGTGTCCCCGGCAACGTAGATGCGCTCGCTGCCAACCTCGATGATGTAGCCATTGCCCCGTCCCTTCGGGTGGAAAAGCACACCATCCTCCGGCCCGCGGTGGTTGTTGTACATGGGCACAGCCGTGATCTGCACAGCACCAATCGTCAGCGACTCGCCGTTCGCGAGGACATCGGTTGAGCTGGCGAGCTGTTCGCTGACTGCTGCCGGTCCAACCACACGTGTGCCTGCCTTCATGACGGCGTCCACGCCGGCGCTGTCCAGATGGTCACCGTGAACGTCGGTGATGAGTACGATGTCGGCGTTGTGGGGGTCACCGAGAGGACCGCGCGTTGTGGGGTCGAGCCAGATGACGCCGGCGGGTGTGGAGATTTCTAGGGTGGCGTGAAGCACCGGACGGAAGCGAATGCCGTCGAGTACCGGCTCTGCGACGGGCTCGACGGTCGCACGTTCAGGCGCTTCGGTACCCTCGGCAGGCGGGGCTGTGGCCACTGTGCTGCCGCACGCGCACAAGAGAAGGAGGGGAAAGAGGCGCATGACGGTGTCCTAGGAGTGGAGGGGCTGCTCGACCTTGCTCTGAACAATGCGGAAGCGACGCGCGACGAATGCGGCATCGGTCAGACAAGCGGTGCCAGCGGGGTTGAGACCGGTCACGTGAAAATCGCTGAATGCGGCGGTGAAGTTCATCGGGGCCTGGCGAATGAGGTTGATGCCCACACTCGCGCCGGCGTCTGCGAACGCGTCCTGTACCGTCTCCATCCAGGTGTTGTCCGTGGTGTACGCGTACGAGGCGATGGCTCCGAAGGAACGCGCGTCTGACGTTGCTTTGGACAGGGCATCGTCGCGGTCTTGTGCCACGAGAATGAAGCCGATGGGGCCAAAGTGTTCGCGTTGAACCACGGCCCTTTCGGCTGCGTCTACGCGGACCAGCAGGGGTGTCGCGGTCCGTGCGCCAGGGAAGTCCGGATGGTCGTACGACGATGACTTGCGCACAACGGTACCGGCCTGTTCGGCAGCCCTCAGGTCGTCTACGGTTCGCGCACTGTGCAGGGCGCCGCACACCGCGGGGCCATGGGCGGTGCACAGAGCGTCGATGGCTGCGATGAGCTTGGTCACGAAGTCGTCGACCGACAGCCTGCCTTCGGGCGTGAGGACACCAGCCGCGGACAGCCACAGGTTCTGAGGGGCGGTACACATCTGTGCCGAGAACAACGATAGCCCCGTGGCAAGGGCCCGGCACACAGCGTCTACGTCATCCACTGAGTCGATGACAACGGCGTTACAGCCTGCGGTCTCGGTGTACACCTGCTTGTGGGCGTAGGCCTTCTCTAGATGCCGTCCGTAGGACTGACCGCCGGTGAAGTCGACAATGGCGACGTCATCGTGGGCCAGGATGTCTTCGGCAACGGGGGCGTCCCACGTATCGCAGGCCAAGACGAGCAGGTTGGGGTTGAACCCGGCGTTGGCGAGCACGGTCCGCGCGGTCTTTACCGCCATGGCCATGGGCAGGATGGTGTCCGGGTGGGGCTTGAGGACGACGGGATTGCCAGTCGCTAGGTTCGCGAGAATGGCCGGGTAGGCATTCCACGCTGGATAGCTGCCGCAGCTGAAGACCAGAGCGATTCCTACGGGAACCAGCCGGTAGCGCTTGTGCAGGACGACGGGCTCGCCCCGACCAAAGCGTCGCTCAAACACGGTGCTCTCTGGTACATCGGCCATGGCGGAGTGTGCTGCGGCAAGCGCTTCGAGACCGCGGTCTAGGGACGACGCACCACTGCCGGCGAAAGACAGCATGAATGCCTGGCCAGCGGTGTGCATGGTGGCGTAGGCGTTGGCAAACACGTCTTGCGACCACGCCTCGAGGATGTCTGCGCAGACGGCAACGCGCTCACTGGGCCGGGCCTGCTTCCACGGGGCCCATGCATCGCGAACCCCCTCCAGCAGGGCGTCGACCTGGCAGTGCGGATAGTCGATACCCAGCGATTCGCCTGTGTATGGCGACGTCTCAGCACCGGTTCGACCGCTCTCACCGGGCTGGTTCAGGTGGAAGGACGTGCCGAGCAGGCCGTCGAATCGAGCCTTACCAGCCTCCCGCGCGCCGGCTGGATGGTGTCGAGCGCTGGGCGACTCGATGAACGGGGTGAACGCCTCCCGCGTCTTGTTGACCTTCGCTGCGTGTTCTACGCGTTCCATTGGCGTCATGGTCGCACCCAGCGCAGGGAGTAGGTTCGGGTCACGCCAGAGCGCGCGACCAAGCTGTAGGACAAGGTCACGGAGTCGGGGCCGAGCGTGACGTGGCGGCGGTTGTCTTGGCCGACCAAGTTGGGGGACAGCGCGTGGGTGACAGTGTGAACAATGTCGTCACCATCGAGCGTCCAGGTGCCGCCATAAGACAGGTAGCTGTCGAAGGCCGCCGCCTTCTCGGCGGCCGGAGCGGAGCCGGTAGTCTCTAAGCGAGTGGCGGTGAGGGCAGGGCGGTCTGCACGGGACAGCACGGCGCTCATGTGACCCGATGCGGCGTACAGAATCTGGCCCACGGCGTTTTTGCCGAACGGAAAGACGGGCGACCGGTCGTCTGAGAAGGTGATGCGAAAGTCGTCCAGGACCCATGCGCCAACAAATGCGTCTGGGTTCAGGCCCATTCTGAGGCATCCATCCATGTGGCGTGGAAGCCGGCGGGAACCCGAAACGGAATGTGTACGGTTGCCACCGGGCCTTCGCTGATGTGTTGGGCGTCGAAGACCAGACAGCGGCTCGACCAATCGCGGGTGTCGGTGACGAAGGACATCACGTAGCCATCGTCTTCTTCGGTGGCTCCAGGCCGTGCTGCAAACGGGGCTTCGGAGCCGTACACGCCAGGGCCGTAGTCGTAGCGTTGGGTCTTGCCGGTGTGGATGTCGACCTTCAGCAAGGCGTCAAAGGTGGCCGGAATCTCGTGAGGGATGGCGTGCAGGTAGGCGAAGCGGTTCTTGTGGCCCATGACGTGGGGGGCAATCATGGGGAACTCGGCGTTCACGTCGTCCAGAGCGCGCTCGCTGGTCTCGCCGGTGACGAGGTTCATGCGCCACTCGTGAAGATTTGCCCGCAGCTTGATGCCAGAGAGCATGGCGGCGAGCTTGCCGTCTGCCTTGTTGGGCGACAGGCTCGGGTCGGGGTTTCGGCAGCCAATCATGACGACCTCATCGCCCTCTTCCCAGCAGTTCACCACGTGCAGCATGTAGCAGGGCTCAAACTCGAACCAGCGCACGTCAGCGTCTGTGCCGAAGCGCGGAATGACGCCGTAGCGAGTCGGAACGTCCTTGTGGAACAGTGGAATGCGCTTGCCGGTCTTCTTGAAGAACTCGGGGTCGAAGAACACCGGGAAGTCGTGCAAGATGGAGTAGCGAGGCGTCACGCCAATGTCGTGTGGACGGCGTGGACCGGGCAGGGTGATGTCGGTCGTGTGCAGCGTGCCGTCGGGCTTGAGCACGCCGTAGCGCATGTACGGAGCGCGGTCGCCGTAGCCAAAGAAGACGAACTCACCGGTGTTGGGGTCGACCTTGGAGTGGGCCGAGATGCGGTGAGGCATCGCTGCTGAGAGTGCGTCAGAATCGAGTGTTTCGAGGGTTTGGGGATTGAGTGGGTAGAGCTTTCCCGACTCGTACCACAAGGCATACAAGCGACCATCAAGGCTGATGAGGTCGGTGTTTGCGGTGTCTTTGAGGGGGCCGCCGGGTAGCTTGAAGTCGAACGGACCGAGCACGCCTCCCCAGATAGCGGCGTCGGTCTTCTGTTCTTGGGCGAAGCCACGGGTGTTGACGTAGCGATTGCCGTAGCGAGCGGTGCCGTTTTCAAACCACAGGCCGTGAACCATGCCGTCACCGTCGAACCAATGGTAGCGGTTGATTGGCGCCAACCTGCTGTTCGGACCGTTTCGGAAGTAGGCACCGTTCAGGTCTTCGGGGAGCTTGCCGTCCACCTTGAGCTCGCCGGCGCTGTGCTCCTGGGTCACCGGCGCGTATAGACCGTGCAAGTAGGGATTGTCGATGGTGTCAATCCACGCCGGAGCGTCTGACGGGCGTGTGCCTGCGGCGGAGAGCGTCTTGCCGTAGCGGTTGGTAATGTCGAGCATCGAGAACCTCCGAGAGTCGGCGGTCCTATCCGATTGTGGCTGTGTCGACCGGGCCCTTAGGGGGTCTCGCGAACGAAGATGGCAATGTCTTGAACATTGTTGACGGGGCCCGTGCTGTCCGCCAGCGTCATGGGGCTGGCGTGGAACCACTGCTGGTCGTACGTGGTGTTGTCGTACGATTCCATGTACAGCAGGCCACGATGCGACAGTCCGGTATTGAAGCTGTTTCCGCAGTTGTCACAGTTGATGCCCGACCCGTTTGAGGCGGAGTTCCACGCGTAGCCGGTGTATCGGGCGCCTGGATTGAACACGACGATGTTGTTGGTCCGGGTGAACCAGGTGGTGCCGTCTTGGGTCAGCTTGATGTACGAGATGGGCGGGAGGATGTCGGCTGCCCAGCTCGTGAGGTCAGCGATGGGCCAGATGAAGCGCTTGTTCGTATTGCTTGCCCGAAACGCCAGAAATTCACCGCTGTTGGTGAGGGCGGGCAGGAGCAGGTCCATGCGCGAAAAGGCAGCACCATTGGACATGCCGCTGGCGTCATACGTGCCGAAGTCGTTCAGCAATGGCAGGAAGTCGGATGAACCCACCAAGCTGGTCTTGGTCGTTGGAATCGTTCCGAGGTTGGCGATGAGCGTCCAGCCGCCGCCTTGGGTCGTCATGTCGCAGTACGCACTGAAGGCTGCGGTTCCACCAAGGCCGTCTGGGTCGATGGTGTAGATGCCGTCGGTGGAGCTCGGGGTGGCAGTCTTGATGGTCTGGCAGGTGGTGACCACCGAGCAGCCTTCTACTGGCCACGTGCCGTCGCCAGCAACCTGGGAGCCCGTGGGAAGCGTTGCTCCAGAGCACACTTCGCCGCCGCGCGACACGATTGAGCCCGCCTCGACCGTGGCTCCGGCACCCACCGTTGCATTCGGGCCAACTCGGCCGTAGACCGTGGCTCCGGCCGCGATGGTTGCGGCACGGCCGACACGCCCGGTGGACTCAACGGCGGCTCCAGCGCCAATGTCCGCCTGCTTGCGGACTCGCGCGCCCTGCTCAATGCGCGCGCCGACTGCCAATGTCACGTCGGGTCCAACCACACCATTGATGGACGAACTGCCACCAATGTTGGGGGCGTTGGCCACGGTGACGCTGCGAGCAACCACGGCGTTGTCACCGAGCGTAGTGAAGTCGCCGAGTGAGACGAGGTTGCCTACGACAGCACCAGCTCCGATAGTGACGTCGTCTCCTACCTGAGCTGCGTAGCCGAGGCTTGCACCATTCGCGAGGGTCAGTCGCGCACCTGCTTGCACCGCTCGCCCAACAGTGACGTCTGTGCCGAGTACGTGGTCGGCTCCGATCTGTGCACCGCGTCCGATGACCGTGTTGGCGCCGACAGGAATGGGGTTGCTCGCGTGAGCCACTCGCCCTGCGAGGGATGCGCGCGACCCCACGACTACGTCAGCTCCCAGAGCCACTTGCGGGCCAATGGTGGCGCTGTCCAGCACAAAGGCGCCCGCCCCAACGGTACTGCTGGGGTCAACCGTGGCGTCTACCGCGACACAGGCGCCATTCGCGGCGTACTCGTCTTGGCATCCGTCGTTGTTCGAATCGGCTGCAAATGCAACAGCACCCGTGACCATCCAGACCAAAAAGCTGCGTCGAACCATGTGTGCTCCCCAAGCGAATGTACCGGGTTTACTTACAAGGCCTGATCTGATTTGTCAAGTATCTTACTGTGTTTTGTTGATATTAGAGCGGTTGTTCACCGTTCTATCGAACGAGCAGCAGCAGCACCGCCAGGGTCTCTCGCAGCCCCAGTCGAATCCGGTGTGGTGAGCGGCAGCCCACAACGCAGACCTCGCTGAATTCTCGTCCGAACAGAACCTCACAACGTGCCACGTGGAAGTCGTCTGTCATGACCAAGACCCGCTGACCCAGGCCCAGTTGGGCGGTTCGCATGGCATTCTCTGCCGTGGTGCGCGCGGTTGATTCACAGATGAGTGCTGTGGACGGGACCTTGAGCATCTCAGCAAGTCGCACCCCTACAATGCCCTCGGCAGGCGGATGTGTGACGACTCCACCGCTGACCACCAAGACCGGTGCGAGCCCGAGCTCAAACAGGGACACACCTGCACGGACCCTGCGTTCAAGCGCGGGTGAGGCAGACCCATCTGGACGCACAGCTGCGCCAGGAACCACAATCAAATCAAAGGTGCCGGTCGGGGTCGCGTGCCATCCAAAGATGCTTCGCCAACCGCGCCAGAGGGACGCGAGCATGCTCTTAGCTAACACTGTCGGTGCAGACCCCATAGGGGGCCGGCAATGCGAGGGTGTCATGGGTGAGTGCGTGGTTTGTAAGCAGCCGTTCGACGACAGCGACCTGCTGTTTGGCGACCGTGGGCCAACGTGTGCGGTGTGCATGGTGGCGACGGATGAAGGGGCGGAGAACACCCGACGCCTCTGGACCTTGATCATCGCACCTCCGGTCGTGGCAAGTCTTGCGCTAGTCGCCTTGTGCATCCCGCTGATTGGGCTGCTGATCTCCCTGTTCATGTCAGCTGTTGCGCTGTTTGGCGGGCTCAGCGCGATTCAGTCCGGCTATCGCTTGGAGCCCAAGGACGCAGGAGTGGCCCCCGAGATGAAGAGCTACCTGTTGGCGAGCGGAATTGTGACCACAGTGGTCGCTATTGGCTCAACAGGGTTCTTCGTCATGATGCTTGGCTTGGTCATCGTCAGTCAGGTCCTGTAGGGCCTACGGGCACGACAGGGTGGTGGACAGCCGGTAGCCGTTACTGGCGCCATCGTATCCAAACACCCGTACGTAGGCCGCGCCTTGGCCGAGCACCGCGGACACCGACTCGTTGTTGGTCCCGGTCTCGCCCGTGGCGATAGCTACGCCATTACGGTCGGTCAGCTCCATGTCGATATCGCCGCCTGAGTGTGTGAAGGTCGCGGTCACAGTTGCCGTGCAGCCTTCCGCTTCTGGGAACTTGTACCAGTCATTGTCGTCGCAGGTTGCGGCTCCAAACGTACCGTTCCACATGGTCTGCTGGGCTTGGCCGCGTGTGTCGTTCGGCTCGAAGGGGTCGTCGCCAGGGCAGGTTCGGGCGGTGCTTGAACACACCGAGCTTGAGCCGGCCAGGCCGTAGTTGCCGTCGACGTCTCCGATTGCGCGCAGCCATGTCGGGCCGTTGGCAATGACGCGGACGGCGGTCTGCGTACTCGACGGGATGGCGTCGAACCCAAGGCCGTTGGCGTCTACTGCACTCATAGAGAGGGAGGCCGGGGACACCGGGGTGGCCACGTATTGAACGAGGCATCCTGACTGCGAGTTCGCGCGGAACCAGTCTTCGTCGCCCTCACAGATGCGGCCAATGACGTCGACCTGATCGATGAGATTGCCTGCGGTCTGCTGGGTGTCATCGTCTTCGCGGTTGTCGTCCACGCACACCGCACCACAGTCAGCGGTCACGGCGAGGGTGTAGGTGTTCTCGGCATTTGTGCGGCCTTCCACTCCGATTATCCACGTATCGGTCTCGTCGGCGGTCCAGACAAGCTGCTCGGTGCCGGTGCTGTTGACGCTGCTGCCAACACCAAAGCCATCTCTGTACAGTATGAGGTCGATGTTGCCGCCGTCGACTGGAAAGGCGAGGTCGGCCGTCAGCTCGCATCGCCGTTCGCCTATGACCGCGTAAAAGTCGGGGTCGTTGCGGCAGATGACGCCGGAGAGTGAGGCTGGAAGTGGCGTGTCGTTGGCGTCTTCAGGGCTGTCATTGGGCTCGCCGACGTCGTCTGCACAGTCCGGGTCGTCGGTGTCTGGGTCGTCTGTGCCCTCGGTCCCCACATCGTCCGTGTCTCCGGCTTCTGTGTCGACATCTGCCTCGGTGCCTGGCGTGCGGTCCGAGTCGATGGGTTCGAGCGGCGTGCAGGCGGTGAGAGCCAGTAGGATGAGGAAGGACATGCGAACTCCGGTGACGCTGAGTCCTTATGCAGGCTGGACGTGGGTTTCGTCAAGCGCTCCCCTGAGTCTGGTCTGCTTTGCTGCGGACGAGGGGGGCGTGCGCTTGGCGCTGTCGTCGTCGAAGGTGTTGAGCGTCTGGCCATTTTGGGCGGTACTCAAACGCAAGACGCCGAGTGCAATGAAGCACTCGGCGCCTAGACTTACGTCGTTGAAAACGACCGAAACATGCCTATTGGCAGAGGTTTCCGCCGCGCTCGGAGACGTTGAGGATGGCCTGCTGTGCAGGGCCGTCGCCGTAGGTGCCAACCCAGACGTCGTACTGACCGGACGGCGGGGAGTTGAGGGTCACAACTGGGTTGCTACCTTCGCTGTCGTCATCACAGTGCCAGTTGCCGGAGGCATCGTTGATGACCAGGGTGGTGTCTTCGGATGAGCAGGATGCAAAGCGAAGCGGTGCGGAGCCTGGGGTGAAGTTCAGACGGAAGTCCGGACGGTCTGCGGCGATGTGACCGGCACAGCTCGACGGGATGTTCGGAATTTCGTCAACATCGGTTCCGCCGCCAGCGAGAACGGTGACGCGGTGGGGGTCAGGCTCAAAGCCGCCAGCGAGGGAGATGGTGCCGTAGCGGGGCTCGCCGGTCACGCTGATGCCGCTGCCGCCGCCGCCAGTCGATGGAGCGGGGGTGGCTGCTGAACCGCCCGTTGAACCGTTACAGATGGTGCCGCCGCGCTCGGTGAAGCGGACGGTTGCAGGCTGCGAGGAGCCTTCGCTGTAGGTACCGACCCAGACGTCGTACTGACCGGTTGCTGCACCGTTGAAGGTGACGACTGGATTGCGGTCTTCGGTGTCGTCATCACAGTGCCATCCACCGGATGGGTCATTGATGATGAGGCTGGTGTCTTCCGATGCACACGAGGCAATGCGGAAGGGGGCGCTACCAGCGGTAAAGTTGACGCGGATGTCTGGCTGCGCAGTGACGATGTGGCCGCGACAGTTGCTCGGCAAGCTCATGGTCTGAACGTCTGTGTCACCGCCTGCGCGGACCGACACATCGTGTGGGTCTGGGGTGAAACCGGCGTTCAAGGTCACCGTACCGTAGAGGGGGTCGCCGCTTGTGTTTGGGTTGGCAAGGGCGGTGCTGGCCAGGGCGAGGCCCGCGGCCACGGCGATAATACGGCTGGAAGTCATGGTGTCTCCGGGGTTGGTTGCTGTCGGGTCACGGTTTGTCGACCGCTGTGACAACTGCCCCTCAAGGAATGACCGGCGGTCACTATTCCCCGAGGGTGGCGGAAGGTACCAGCCTGGCCGATCATTGGCGAGCCGTTGTAAGATCGGCGCAGGACTACAGCCGCTGGTCAAGAGCCTTAGCGAGCGCAAAATCCAGTTCCGTCAATCGTCCTACGTCATGTGTTGTCACGCGCAAGCGAACGTAGCCCCACCCAAATTCAATGTCAGGATGATGGTTGGCGGTCTCCGAAATGTCGCCAATGACGTTTACGGCACGAAGCGCTTCGGCGAAATCGGCGAAACGCAGCGTCCGTTTCAGCGCGGCGCCCTGAACGCACCAGTCAGAATGCAGGCCATCTAATCGTGGGTCGGACATGCGGACCTCCTAGACCAGCGTGATAGCGTTGAGGCCGTGCTGTGGCATGCAGGAGAGACTCTAATGGACGTACGAAAAGCCGCTGAGGCGTGGATTGCAACGGACCCTGACCCAGTGACCCAAGCCGCCGGGGCGGAGGTGTTGGCACGAGGAAATCCGGCGGAGCTGGCGTCTCACTTTGGGCAGCGCTTACAGTTCGGAACAGCGGGCATGCGCGGTGCGATTGGACCGGGTCCGGGTCGAATGAACCGGGCAACGGTTCGCTGGGTCACCGCAGGCTTTGCGCAGTACCTGCTAGACGTGCAGCCGTCAGTCGTCGCCCGAGGCATCGTGATTGGCTTTGACGGGCGTCATGGGTCGGTTGAGTTTGCTGAAGACGCTGCGCGGGTCCTGGCAGGTCGCGGTATTCCTGTGCATACCTACGATTCGCTGTGTCCGACGCCGGAGCTCGCCTTTGCTGTGCGGCATCTGGGAGCGGCTGGCGGCATCATGGTCACCGCGAGCCACAATCCCCCCCAAGACAACGGCTACAAGGTGTATTGGGAGGATGGCGCACAGATCATCCCGCCGCATGACGTTGGCATCAGCAGTGCTATCGACGCCATTGCCGACCGGTCCGCAATCCGCTTGCCAAAGCTGGACGTGCTGCGCGACAGCGGCATTGTACGGTCCGTCACGGGTGTGGTCCGTGAGACCTACCTCGCTGCCATTGCCAAGCTCCGCGTCCGTCCCGCGACTGGCGTCTGCATCGCCTACACCCCCCTTCACGGCGTTGGCTGGGAGTTGCTCCAGATCGCCCTTCACGGGAACGGACACACGGATCTGCATGTTGTCGCGGAGCAAGCCCAGCCGGATGGCGACTTTCCAACTGTGGCGTTCCCCAATCCGGAAGAGCCAGGTGCCATGGACCTTGTGTCGCGACTCGCACGGGACCTAGATGCGGACATTGTCATGGCCAACGACCCGGATGCGGACCGGTTGGCGGTTCAGGTCAAGCACGATGATGAGTGGACCTCGCTGTCTGGCAATGAGCTCGGCGCCCTCATTGCCGACGAACTGCTTTCTTATGGGCAGAGCGACGGCCCAGAGCGCATGGTCGCAACGTCGATTGTCTCGTCTACCTTGCTCGCCAAGCTCGCTGCGCGTCATGGGGCTGCGTATGCTGAGACCCTGACCGGCTTTAAGTGGATTGCGAACCGTGCAATCGCCCATGAAGCGAGCGGGGGACGCTTTGTCATGGGGTATGAAGAGGCGCTTGGCTACTGTGTTGGCTCGGTTGTGGGTGACAAGGACGGAATCAGTGCTGCGCTCATTGTGGCGGACATGGCGGCTGCCGAGAAGGCCAAGGGCCGCACGCTGCTCGACCGACTCACTGATATCTACCGTCGCCACGGCCTTCACGCCGGGCATCAAGAAGCGCGTACGCTTCCGGGGGCATCCGGTGCCGCGCGTATGGCAGCCATCATGCAGCGTCTGCGAACCGACCCACCCACTTCAGTAGACGGCGTCACGCTCGAGTCTATGGTCGACATTCAGTCTGGAGAGTCACGGGTCTTTGTTGACGGTGCCAAAGCGCCGGTCCTCGACCTTCCGCCCAGCAACGTGCTCGCCTTCTACTTCAGCGACGGCAGCCGAGTCTTGGCGCGGCCCAGCGGCACCGAACCGAAGATCAAGTTCTACTTTGAGCTGGTTGTGAAGATGCGCTCGAACGGCAAGCTGAAGACGGCGAAGAGACGGGCACAGCCGTTGCTCGCCAAGCGAGTGGGGGCGTTCGTCGCTCAAGCTCTCGCGTAGCGGAGTGATTCCGTGATCCGGGAGTTCAGAGGTCAGATATCGGATGTCAGAGTAACCGGCTTGCGCCGGGTGCGTTCTGCGTTTGCTTGCTAAGCGCCGGCTTCGAAGAAGCCTGCTCTGACTTCTGAACCCTGACGTCTGACATCCGGCAAACTTAGTTCTTAGGGACGCCATCGTCGTACAGCACTAGCTTGCGAGATTCTACTTACCGGTTCTTCTTGAGGTCATCCAGCGCCGACAGCACGCCGCCAGGGCCTGAGATCTGGCGCGGCTGACGCGGAGGTGCCGGGGCCACGCTTGCAGCGGAGTCGTACGGACTGCGACCACGTGGACTGTTTCCGCTACCGGGGCCGCCGCCAACGAGGTCGTCGATGCTCATGTTGTCATCGTCGTCTTCATCAAAGGCTGCCTTGAGCCCGAACATGTCCTTGATGCCGATCTGCGCTTTGCACGACGGGCACACGGCTACACCTTCTTGGACCTCAACCTTTTCAGGGTCAATGTGGGCCTTGCAAGAAGGACAGCGGACATGGTCAAAGTAAGACATGAGGGTCTCCTGTCTGCGACCGTAGCACGAGTCCTGCACAAAATTGGTACGAGTGACAGACCAATGTGACCAGCGGCCGGATTCCGGTGTAAGACGGGGACTCTGCTTGGAGTTGTTGTGCGGCTGGTTGTTCTCGCGTTGCTTGTGTCGTGTACACCTGAGTCTGAGGACCCCACTGTGGACTCAACGTCGGAACCGATTGCCGACTATGACCCGCTGGAGTGGGTCGATCCCATGGTCGGGACGGGCGGCCTCGCTGCCCAGGTAGCAGCAGTGAGCCCCGGTGCTTCCGCACCCCTCGGCATGGTCTTGGTGGGGCCGAATACGCGGAGCTCGTCTACAGGCGACCTCGGCTTTTACCACTTCGCTGGCTACCACTATGACGACGACCGAATCGAGGGGTTTGCCCATACGCATGCCCACGGAATGGGCATCAACGACTACGGTGCGGTGCACGTCATGCCGCGCGCACAGTGGGACGACCGCTACACCCGCGACCGTGGCCGCGCAGCGCCCTTTGAGCACGACCGCGAGTGGGCGACGGCGGGGCGATACCAGGCAGATCTACTCGATGATGGCACCCATGTAGACATTGTCGCATCCACCCGAAGTGCACTGCATACCTACACCTTTGAGGCCGGGGCAGAGCCGTTGGTGCTCATTGACTTGGGGCACACGCTCGGAGACATTGAGATTGCCGAAGCCAACCTGTCCATTGACGTCGAGAGCGCGTCCTGGTCGGGCTTTCAGCGGCTGCTCGGTGGCTACAGTTCTCGCTTTGCCGGCCTTCAGACCCACTTCGTTGCCGAGTTTGAGCCGGCTCCCATTGCGTCGGGCACATGGTCCGACCGCGACACCGTGCTGGCAGACACCACCGAGGTCTCGGGCGTGCAGTCCGGTGGATGGGTGGAGTTCCCGCCAGGCACCACGACCGTTCAGATGCGCTTAGCAGTCAGCTACATTGGACCGGATGGGGCCTTTGCAAACCTTCGCGCTGAGCAACCCGACTGGGATGCCGAGGCTCGCTTGGCCGAGGTCGAAGGGGAGTGGCGGGAGCAGCTGTCTCGCGTTCGCGTTCGTGGCGGCACAGACGCCCAGAAGACCACCTTCCACTCGGCCATCTACCACTCGCTGCTGATGCCCTCGCGCTTCACAGACGTAGACGGTCGGTACCGCGGCCTAGACGGCGAGGTCCATACGGCAGACTTCGACTACCTGACGGACCTGTCGCTGTGGGACACCTTCCGTACCTTGCACCCGCTGTGGATCCTGGCCTACCCGGAACATCAGCGCAGCACCCTCAACTCGCTCATCCGTATGCAGGCAGACGGAGGCTCCATGCCTCGCTGGCCAATGGCGCATGGGTACACCGGCGGCATGGTCGGCTCTCCCGCACAGCACCTGTTCGCTGAGAGCTACCTCAAGGACTTGGATGGGTGGGACGCCGCTGCGGCGTTCAATGCAGCATACCCGGCATCTATCGGACCGCAGGCATCTGCGGGGCGTGCGGGGATTGAGGCGTATGTGGACCTGGGAATGGTGACGTTTGAGGCGTCTAACCAGCCCGCCAGTAAGACACTAGAGTACGCCTGGGCCGACAACTCCATGAGCCTGTGGGCAGACGCCATGGGCCGCTCGGAGGAATCGGACCGGCTGTTCGACCTCTCCCAGTCGTGGCGCAACACGTGGTCTCCCGAGTATTCGTTCTTCATCGGCCACTTTGCCGACGGCAGCGTGGCGTGGGAAGAGGACCGCTCGCTGACGTGGACCAATGACTTCACCGAAGGCAACGCGTGGCACTATGTCTGGGGCGTCCCGTATGACGTAGACGCACTCATTGACGTTCAGCATGGCGGGGACCGTGACGCGTTCATGGAGCGCTTGTCGACGTACTGGGACAACGTCTACGACGAAGAAGATGACGCGCTGCCAGACGACTACTACTGGCACGGCAACGAGCCCGTCATGCACTACGCCTACCTTGGGTCGCTCGCGGGAAACCGGGACCAGTCGGCTGAAGCGGCGCGCTGGGTCATGGCCAATCGGTACGATGAGACCCACGAAGGACTCGACGGAAACGACGACAGTGGCACGCTCTCAGCATGGTTCGTCCTGTCGTCCATGGGCCTGTTCCCGATAGCTGGAACGGATACCTACGCGCTCGGCTCGCCGCTCTTTGAGCGCGTTGAAATCGACCGTGAGGACGGCTCAATGTGGGTCGTGCGTGCACCCGGTGTGTCCGAAGATGCCAAGTATATCTCCACCGCTCGGTTTGATGACGACGTTGTCACTGGCGGCACATTCACCCACGACCAGTGGGCGGGTGCCGAGGCGCTCATCTTGGAGATGAGCGCGGACTCGCTGTAGACGCGTCTAGAATATTGCGCAGGTCGGCAGGCTTCGGTAGTCAATGGCGGTGTCCGACGCGGTTCCGGTGGCAAAGCGATTGCCACTGGCCGTGTAGAACACCTCCGCTTGGCCGTTGGTGACAGTGACGTTGTACGTGACGTCACGCGGGCCGGCGAGGGACTGGATGAGGGCCGGGTCGCAGGTGGACTCGTTGGTGAGCAGCGTCAGGTCGAGAGGCAGGCTGTAGTCGCAGTCGGTACAGTTGACCGGTGTGCCTTTGGTGCCGAACACCGACCAGGTCAGCTGACAATCGTAGCCCGGACCCGCCTGCCAGGCGGGGTTCGCACGCATGCCCAGGACGGCGTACCCACGGATGGTGTTCCCAGTGAATGTGAGCCTGTGAAGGTGCCACACCAGCGCGCCGGGGTCCTGTCCGCCGTTCTCGCCGTCGCAGGCCGAGTCGTAGACGGGTGGATTCTCTGCCAGCGCCTGTGGGATGGGGTTGTCGGCTTGGGTGTCGGGATCGGTGTCTACGTCCACCGTCGTGTCTGGGTCGGTGTCGCTGTCTGTGCCAAACTCCGTGTCCGAGTCGGTGTCTCCATCAACAATGCCCGGACAGTCGAAGTCGCCGGCACAGCCTGGGTCTGCGCAGTCTTGTAGACCGTTGCCGTCGTTGTCGATGCTGTCGCTACAGTCACCAGCGAAGAACCCCTCGGGTTCGCCGCCACATGCCGTCGCCATGAGCAGAAAAATGTAAGCTCGCACGTCTACCTCAAGCACACTGGGTGCGTCCTATTCGCCGAAGCTAACCACAAGGTGGTGTTCTACCCGGTCGGTGAACAGCTCGATGATGCCTGTACTGGTCTCGGTATGGTCGGCGCTGTTGGTTTCTGAGTCGAAGCTCGCGTTCATCAGCCAGATGCCGAACTGCTCATTCGCGACAAGGTTTGGCGGGCGTGGGTCAACGTCGGCTTCGTTCGCGTGGGCCATCCACTGGTCGAGCTGGACCAGTTGGGTGCCCTCTGGAGGCTCGTCATCGGCCCGGAAGCGGAAGGAGTGGAAGGCTTCGCCGCTCTCGGGGACCCATGAGCCACCGCGAATCGCTTCGGAGCAACTGCCTTCGTCCTCCAAGTTGGAGACTTGCCAGGTTCCTTGGAACACGACTAGGTCGTCTTCGGCGCTCACGAAGGTTCCGCTGCCGCTGATCTCCATGACGCAGTCGCAGATGTCGTACGACTCGCAGGCCAGCGCATCAATCCCTGGATCTCCGGCACCGATATCGTGCGTCTGGGTGTAGACGAGAGTGACGGTCCGCAGGTGATCGGCAATGGCATCGGGGTCATCGGTGAACCCGGTAGAGTCGTCTTCGGTGTCCCGATCGGTGCCTGGATCTGGATCTGGCGGGATGTAGTCGTCGCAAGACGGACTGCCGAAACAATCTGAGTCGGCGCAATCGAAGGCTCCGTCGCGGTCGTTGTCGGCGCCATCCTCACACTCGAAAGCGTTGTCGCCTTCGAATCGTGCTGGATTGGTAGATTCGCACGCCATGAAGGCCACTGCGAGCCATATGACCGTTCTGTTCACCGGCACCTCCAGCGACAGTGTACGACGGTTTCGGGGTCACCTGCTCGACTGATCCGGTCCGCCACACTACAAGCGGCGGCTTGAAGCCTTTGGGGGCCCCCGTGTCGACAGAATCCGAAACCGTTACTTTTGCATCGCTTGGCTTGGACGAGCGGCTCACTCATGAGGTCGCAAAGCTCGGCTATGACACGCCGACTCCGATTCAGGAAGAGGCGATTCCGCTGATGCTGAACGGGCGTGATGTCCTGGGTCTAGCAGGCACCGGCACGGGAAAGACGGCAGCCTTCGCGCTGCCCATCATCAACCAAATGGCCACCATGAAGCTCAATGGCCGTCCGGTCTGCTTCGCGCTGTGCCCGACACGTGAGCTGGCCATGCAGGTGGCGGACAACTTCCGTCGCTACGGCAAGCCCCACGGGATTCGCGTATTGGCCGTCTACGGCGGCTCGCCCATGCACCTGCAGACCCAAGTCCTTCGTCGCGGTTGTGACGTGGTCGTTGGTACGCCAGGCCGCGTGCTCGACCACTTGCGTCGCAAGACCATGGACCTGTCGGACGCGAAGTTCGTCGTCATGGACGAAGCGGACGAGATGCTCGACATGGGCTTCCAAGAAGACATTGAGTCGATCTTCGAGAACCTCACGGGTGAGCGCCAGACGGCACTGTTCTCCGCGACCTTCCCACACCATCTTCAGGGCATGGCCAAGCGCCTTCTGAAAGACCCCATCAAGGTGGAAGTCAAGCGTCAAGCGCTGGAAGAAGGTGAGGAAGCTAAGATTACCCAGAAGGCGTACTTGGTGCCCAAGCGCCTCAAGCGTGCTGCTCTGGTTCGCGTGCTGACCCTCGAAGACCCAACGTCTACCTTGGTCTTCTGTCGTACCCGCATTGAAGTGGACGAGGTCGCAGCCGACCTGTCACAGCGTGGCTACCTCGTCGAAGCCCTTCACGGTGGACTCAGCCAAGTGCAGCGTGACCGCGTCATGCAGAAGCTGCGCGCAGGCCGGGCGAACCTGGTTGTGGCCACGGATGTTGCCGCTCGCGGACTCGACGTCGACCACCTCTCACACGTGGTCAACTACGACATTCCTGCTGCAGCCGAGCAGTACGTTCACCGTATTGGCCGCACCGGTCGTGCCGGTCGCGAAGGAACGGCGATTAGCTTCCTCGAGCCGAGCCAGCGCCGCAAGGTGCGCATGTTCGAAGGCATCACCAAGCGCGCGATTGAGCGTTGCGAAGTTCCGACCCTCCAGCAGGTCGGCGTCAACCGACTCGGTGAACTCAAGAAGCAGATTCTGTCTTCACTGACCGAGCAGAGCGGTGACTACACCGACCTTGCCGCAGAGCTGATTGAAGAGAACGAGGCAACCAGTATCATCGCGGCACTTCTGCGCATGGCCGACGAAGCCTCGGGCACCATTCAGTACGTTCGCGAGTTTGATGAGGTTCGTCATAAGGGCGAGCCGCGTGACTCGCGCAAGCGGACCACGAGCGAGACGGACAGCGACTGGACCCGGTTGTTCATCGATGTGGGCTCGGAATCGGGCATGCGTCCGGGCGACCTGTTCGGCGCGATTGTGGCCGAGAGCGGCGTGAACCGTGGTGCCGTTGGCAACATCAAGATTCGCGACCGGTTCAGCCTGGTAGACGTGCAAGAGGGTGCCGTCGACGACGTCATCCACTCCCTGCGCGGTGCGAGCTGGCGTGGCCGTAAGGTGACGATTCGCCGCGACCGTGGTCTCAAGAAGGACGCACGTCGCTCGAACGACTAGCGCTTCGGCGCTACCAACCGTTCGCTTCTGGGCTAGCGCTTACCTTTCGAGGTTAGCCGCTAGCCTTTTGAGTTGTGCGGCTAGCCTTTCGAGGGTAGCCGCTGGCCTTTCGAGGGTAGGGGCTACGGCACATCTTGGTTTTGGAAGACGACGACTGTCAGGGTGGTCGTTGACCCAATGATGAAGACCAAGACCAAGACCGACTGCCATGCCCAGGAATTACCGAGGGCGGCGGTCCACCACAGCTCAAGTCCGGAGCTCGGTAGCCACAAGTTCAAGGTAGCTACACGGTCGGCCCAGATCTGCAGCTGTGCCGCCTGTTCTGGGAAGAACTCGATGACGTTGATGAGAATGCTGTTGGCAGCGAGTACCACCAGTCCGGCAATGGAGCTGAGCAGCCAGAAGATGAACGGCACGATGATGCTACCAACGACGGAACGCGTGGCAAACGCCACAAGCATGGTGATTCCGATGAAGCCCATGTCTCCGGCGAGGGTCGCTATGTACGCGAGAATGGTGCTGCCCCACGGCCCGCCGATGCCCTGAATGGGAAGGGCGAGGGCTGCGGAGAACAGGAAGGTCACCACCAATGACAGGGCGGCCCAGATGGTCAGCGCCACAAACTTGGCGGCGGGAATGGACCAGCGGGGGACGGGACGGAGCACGTCTTCACGCAGGGTGCGCGCGCTGAACTCCGATGCCACGGACAACGCTGCCAGGGCAATGATGAATAGGCGTCCCATGAACATCACGTTTCGCGACCACAGGGTGTGAATGAGCGTGCTCGCACCGGTCAGGTCAAGCATGCCGCCAAGTGTCGACTCGTTGACCATGCCTTGGCCATCGACACTTGAGAAGCCAATCTGCGAGCCGTCGAGCCAGCTCAAGAACAGGACTGTAAAGACGGCAGTGAAGGCGACAACGACCAAGCCCAGTCGGGCGGTCAGGCGTGAGAACAGCTTGCGGGTCTCTGCTCCACAGATGCCGATGAAGTGTGCGGGACTCATGCGGTCACCTCCAAGAACAGGTCTTCTAGTGAGCGCGTAGCTGGAACCAATGCCGAGACTTCAAAACCACCTTGGACGAGGGCCGCGTTGAACATGGCGGCATCGATGTCATCCAGCCGAACACGGACAACACCGCGAGCGGCCTTGAGCACGGTGACGTCAGGGCGTTCCGTGCAGTGAGCGGCGAGTGCCCCGGGATCGGACGCTGTGACGTCGAGCAGGGGTTTGTCGGACATCAGCATCTCTGCCACGTTGCCCTCTGCACGAAGTTCACCGTGGTGGATGATGCCGACGCGGTTGCACAGGGCCTCGACTTCAGACAGCTGGTGTGAGCTGATGAACACGGTGATGCCGTCTTCCGTGGCGAGCGTACCGATGAACTCGCGAAGCTCGACAACGCCGCGTGGGTCGAGACCGTTGGTCGGCTCGTCTAAGAACAGCAACTTGGGCTTTGCGAGCAAGGCGCGGGCAATGGCCAGGCGCTGCTTCATGCCCAAGGAGTAGCTGCGAACCTTGTCGCGGGCGCGCTCGGCGAGGTTCACCCGCTCGAGAACTTCTTCGATGGCCTTCTTGCGTTCACTCCGCGGGATGTTCGCGTACGACGCGGACAAGCGAAGGTTTTCCTTACCGGAAAGCCAGCCATGAAACACTGGATTCTCGATGATGGCACCAATGTGCGCATGTGAGCGCACCAGGTTGCTGTCACCGAAGATCTTCACGGTTCCGCCGTTCCGGGCGATCAGCCCCAACATGCAGCGCATGGCGGTGGTCTTGCCAGCGCCATTGGGGCCTAAAAACCCGTAGATGTCGCCTTGTTTGACGCTCAGGTCGAGGTTCTTGACCACGACACGTTTTCCGTAGCGACGGGTCAATCCGCGCACAACCAGCGCATCGACCGGGTCGTTGTCGTCTGACATGGGTCCTCCGTTCGGGGGCGGCGTAACAGTCCGTCGCCAATCCAGCGCAGACGGACTACCGTGCGGCCCAGGTGTGTCCACCTAGCGGAGGCGGGAATGAAGCGACTTGCTGTGATCGTGTTTGGTTTTGTGGCCCTGGGTGCCGAGTGCGAAATCGACCAGCCCTGCCAGGACTACGTCGACTACGTGTGCACCTGCCATGCGGACGACCCCGACTTTAACTGCGACGAGGTACGCACTGCATTCTCAGATGCTGGCCAAGCTCTGCAAGACCAGTGCGCGATTGACCTGGACGAGCTTCAAGAAGAAGACGACATTGCCGGTCTCGAGTGCGTCGCTCGCTAGAAGGGCGGCTGAACCCACCAGCCGCGGCTCTCTGCGGCGGTCAGCAGTTCGGCATTGCCGTGGTCGAACAGTAGGGCGTGCGGTGCTGCGTGGAGCATCTCGTAGTCGGTGAGCGCATCGCCGGCAGCGAAGGTGGGGCGTCTGCCAATGCGCTGGTCAATGGCGTCTACTTTGCCTTGCCGGTAGGTGAGTGGTCCTGCGAGTGTGGGCTGAATGACGCCGTTCTTGACCGCGAGTTCCACACCAATGACCCGGTCAGCAGGCTGCTTGTAGCGGGGTGCGAACGCCCGAACGATGGGCTGTGCGGATGCTGTTACCATCCACACATCCCAGCCTGAGTCGGTCATGGCATGCATGAGCGCCTCAATCTCTGGCCGTGCCTGAATGCTGCCAGCGGCGATCTGGCGGTCGATGACCTCATTGATAAGGGTCTCGGCGTCGCCCTCGGTCAGCCCGCCTAGAGCTTCGGCGCAGAAGGTGTAGCCGACGCTCTTGTCGTAGGTCTCGCACAGCTCTAGGTACTTGGCCACGCATCCGGGGTGGTGGCTGGTGTCCAGATGCCGCAGCACGGCTTCGCCGATATCTCCCGTAATGCAGGTGTTATCCCAGTCGAAAACTGCCACCGGTCGCTCCGGTAGTGGGCGGCTGTAGTGGGTGAGCATGTTCTGTAGACCTTGGTGGACAGAATCTGTCCAGCGTCCTTGAATCAGTGTCATCCGAGGTACTCCACGAGGCGTTGGTTGAGCTGACGCATCTGTTCGTCGAGGGCGTCTACCTCGGCCTGAAGGGCAATGGACTGGCCGTTGAGTGCATCGCCCAAGAGCAGGATTTCGGTCCGCTGGTCCTTGGTCCACTGCAACCAGTACTCGGCCTGTTCAGGGTCGGGCGTCTCCGGCAGCACGCCTGGGGCTGGAACTGGCAGAGCGAATCCGGTCTCTACCAAGCAGCTCTGGACGACTTCGAGAAGGCTGCTGGCAATCGTTGCCGCACGCCAACCGGTGACTCCGTTTTCATCGAGGACTGCGGTGTCAATCCACGCCAGCTGCTGTTGGAAGGTCTGAATCATGTGCCGGCTGGGAGCCACGCCTGCCAGGCGCCCTTGTTTGGGGCCGAGCTCTGCGTACAGCTCGTCGCGCAAGCCTGCAATGCGTGCAACTTCTGCCATCTGTTCGGTGTACTTGGGACTCTTGAGCAGCTCATGCTGCTCGTGGCGAAGCGTATGCAGCTGGCTGCTGTTCAAGCGTTCGTCTTTTGACAGCGGCCGCAGGGCATCGGCGAGTCCGTCTAGCTGGCTTCGGCGTGCCAGCAGCCGTTGGTCGATGGTGCCGACCTGGTCGACAATGGCGATGTCCGCCAGGTGTATCCAACGTTCCGCCACCGTTGGCAGGATGTCGTCTCCTGGGAGCGTGCCGAAGTCGAGGTCGGGCTGCTTTTGATGGTGCCGTTCCAAGATGGACAATGCCATCCTTGCCGACTCGATCAGCTGAAGGTGCTCACTCGCAGGTGACACCTCTTCGAGGCGACGACGTGCATCGCGAATTTCACTGACTAGCGGTAGCTCGTCCATTGGGGAGGTCTCCGAGGGCGCGACTATAGCCGAGCGGTCAGTCGGTGTGCGGTAGCGGGGGGAGGGCGGCTCGCATGACCTTGCCGGTTGGGTTTCGCGGAAGTGCGGAGAGACGTACGTAGTGACGCGGGACCTTGTACCCAGACAGTGCCAGTCGAGCCGCTGTGCGCAGGTCGGACTCGCTTGCGTCGCCCACGTAGGCGGCGCACACGACCTGTCCGAGGTCTGCGTCAGGCTGTCCGTACACGCAGACTTCGCCAACGCCGGGCTGTTCGCACAGCACGGTCTCCACCTCCATTGGGTAGACGTTGAAGCCTCCGGTCAAGATGAGGTGGTCTTGGCGCCCGACAATCTGAATGCTGCCGGTTTCGTCCCGTCTGGCCAGGTCTCCGGTGCGCATCCAGCCGTGGTCGAGCAAGGCAGCTGCGGTGGCCTCTGGGCGGTCATGGTAGCCGGAAAACACACTCGGTCCTTTGATGTGCAGCATCCCTACAACGTCGTCATCTACGTGCTCTTCGAGGCCGGGAACCACGATTCGCGCGCGCATTCCAGGCAGAGGGTAGCCGACTCGTCCGGGTACTCGGGGACCGTCTAGAGGGTTGGACAGGACGATGCCAATCTCGGTCATTCCGTAGCGCTCCAAGATGGCGTGGCCCGTGACCGCGCTGAACGCTTCGTGGTCAGAGGCTTGTAGCGGAGCGCTACCGCTTGTGAACAGCCGCATGTTCGACAGGTCGGTCGAGCCCAGGTCCGGGTGCGCCAAGAGGCGATGGTAGAACGTGGGTACACCCATGAAAACGGTGCAGCGAGGGAGGTCCCGCAAGACAGCGTCCGAGGTGAAGCCGTCGTGCCAGATGGCAGTCGCTCCGGCGAGCAAGGCGCCGAGCTGAGCCACGAACAGGCCGTGCACGTGGTGGACGGGCAGGGTGTGCAGCAACACATCACTCGCGGACCATCCCCAGGCGGTGTTCAGCCCTTGGACCATGGCGAGGATGTTCCGGTGGGACAGGGGAACGCCTTTGGGACGACCGGTTGTGCCGCTTGTGGTGAGACGGACGGCCTCGGCCTCCGGATCACAAATCGCGGCGGGCACCCCCCGAAGGTGGCTGACGAACGGCACCTCTTGGATGACCAAGAACGGCTGAGAATCTTGTACGATGGCGTTGGTTTCGGCCTGTGTGCTGCGCGGATTGATGGGCAGAAAGACGGCTCCGGCGCTGACGACGGCGAGCATCAGCACCAAGAAGTCAGGGGTCTTCGGTAATCGAACGGCGACGACGGCTCCGGGGCGAACCCCTTGCTGTGCAAGCCAGGCGCGTCCGTGAGCAACGCGGTCAGTCAGCTCGCCATACGTGAGCGTCTCATCGCCCATCTGCACAGCGATGTGGTCCGGTTTCCAGTCTTGGCGAAGGGTCTCGAAGAGCGACATGGCGGTGATTTCCTACACAGGGAACTGGGGCCTATCCTCTGAGCAGTGCGGTGGTTACGGGCGTCGACGACCCTAGGAACCCCATGCTGTTGTGGTGTGCGCTTGCACTCGCTGAACCGGACGCGACAATTGTCGTTGAGGCGCCCGTTCGCGACCCGCAGAGCACGAGCGCGATTGTCACGGTGGTCGACGTGGACGAGCGACTGGCGACTGGCGCGGATGTGGCCTCTGCTGTGGACGTGGCTCCTGGCACGACCGTACGCCGCTTGGGTGGACTCGGAGATGCGTCCGGGGTGAGCGTTCGAGGGGGTGGCTTGCGCCAGACCTTGGTGTTGCTCGACGGTGTGCCGCTGAACCCGGATGGAGGTGCAACGGTGAACCTCAGCGAGCTTCCGCTACAGGCGTTTGGTGCGGTCGATGTGTACCGGGGTGGGGTGCCGGCAGAGCTGGGTGCAAATGCCATGGGTGGCGTGGTCAATCTGCACTCGGCAGATGGCGAAGGCCCCATGCTGATGGCTGGCTTTGGTAGCCTGAGAACCGGCAGACTGGCGGGTGCGTGGCGTGGAGAGGGCGAGCGAGTCCGCGGGATGGTGATGACCGATGTGCTCGTCAGCGAGGGGGACTTTGCGTGGTTTGATGACAGCGCCACCCGGTTCAATCTGACCGATGACACCACGCGCGAGCGGGTCAATAACGACACCCACCAGCTGTCTGCTCATGCCACCGCGACCGTTGATCTAGGAGGAGCCAGGCTCACGTTCTTGGACAGTGTCACGGCGTCTGAGGCGGGTGTTCCTGGACCTGCCGGCGGGCTGACTGGCGCGCTTCGGTTCGCGTTGTGGCGTAATTTGGGCAGTGTTCAGCTCATTCGCGGCACGGACAGTAGCTCTACGACGCTGCGCGGGTGGGCCAGTGTGCGCGAAGAGCGTCTGATTGACCCGCTCTCCGAGCTGGGGCCGTCGTCTAGTGAGACCCGCGATACGGCGGTGAGTGCTGGGCTTCGGGCGGTCCAGTCGTGGGTTCCGTCGGATGCGTTGTCCGGCAGTGTGGTGTTGGATGGCCGGCTGGACAGTTACCAAGCGCGCGACGGTACGACGTCTGAGGTGGAGGACCTTCGGCAGCGTGGTGTTGTGCGTGGAAGCGTTGTCGGCCACTGGCGAACCGAGACGCTGGCGGTTGACCCGACTGTTGAAGCGCTGTGGATTCAGTCGGTGGACGGCCCAGAGGTCTCCCTGACGCCGTCGCTAGGTACCCGACTGGGTCTGGGTGAGGTGTGGTCGCTAAAAGCCCGTGTACAGCGTACGGTTCGCCCCCCCGACCTGCTGGAGTTGTACGGCGACCGCGGCGCGATTGTGGGCAATGAGGACCTGCGACCCGAGGTGGGCACACAGGTGGACGTGAGCGTCGTAGCGTTGTGGCAGAACGGTAGCGTTGAGGTCACGCCGTTCTACGTTCGGCGGCAGGATGGCATTGTGTACATCCAGAATGCCCAGCGCACAGCGTCCCCGGTGAACCTGGAACAAACCGAGGTTGCCGGTGTGGAACTGTTTGCTCAGGGGCAGTGGGGGCCGCTGGATGTACGTGGGTCGGCGTCGTTCACGCACTCGTCAAATGGAAGTCCGCTGGCGGCCTATGCAGGAAAGGCTCTTCCACGAACTCCGGCCGTCGTCGTTGAGAATGCGACGGGGGTGACCGCTGGGCCGTGCCGGTTTGGGCATCAGATCAGTGTGTCGTCGCGCAGCTACCTCGACCCGGCCAACCAACTGCCGAGCCCCGGGCGGGTGTTGAATGCCGTGTTTGCCCGCGCTGAGCTGACCGCAGGCATGACGCTGGAACTTGCCGTGAGCAACCTGTTCGACGAGCGGGTACAACCGGTGGACCGAAACCCGCTGAGCGAGGCAGATGACGTGCGCGTAGACACAGCCATTACCGACTTTACTGGCTACCCATTGGCCGGGCGGATGGGGCTGTTGACCCTGCGGTGGGCGCCATGATGTTGTGGTGGTTGATGGCGTGTACGCAGCCGGTCGACGTGTTGGACAGCACCATTGCGGGTGTGTCTGGTGAGGCCACGGGCATTGTCATGACCACAACCGACTTCTCGACGGGAGCGCTTTCAGTCTTGGACTTGGCGACCGGCCAAGTGAACGCGAATCTAGCGCCGACCTCAGGCGACCCTTTTGTGGTGGTCACCGGAGGCCAGGTTGTTCAGATCAACGGGTACCTGAACGATACGATTCGGCTGTATCAGCCAGGCCAGTGGGAGATTCCGCTGGCGGAGTACGGTGTTGGACAGGCGGCGAACCCACACGATGCGCTGCTGATCGACGGTGTGCTGTGGGTGAGCCTGTACGGGCGTGATTCGCTCGAGCTTCGAGACCCAACCTCTGGCGAAGTGCTGAATACGGTCGACTTGAGTCCCTACGCCGACGCGGATGGCCTGCCGGAAGCATCCTCCATGGCGTTCGTAGACGGCTTGGTGTTCGTTGCGCTGCAGCGCTTTGACCGTGACCAAGAGTGGTTGCCGCTGGACGGTCGAGTCTTGGCCATTGACCCCGATACCCGTGTGGTCGTACATGAGTGGACCACCGGAACGAGTCCTCAGATCAGTGCGGGGGCAGAACCGGGCAATGTCTGGGTCAAGACCGGCAGCTATAGCGGTTCGCAGCCAGCTTTTGACGGCACGGTGGTCTCGTTGCAGAAGGACCAGGGGCTCGGTGAGCCGCTTTGGGACGAGTCGGAGCGTCAGGAGCGCGTGGACCAGTGGGTTCAGGCGGAAAATGGCGACGTCATCGTTGTGGTGGACCGGGGCAATGGCGACTACGGGATGTACTGCGGCTGGCCTGGCGACTGGACACGCGGCCCAGACAGCACTCAGTGGCTCAGTGACGCCGTTGTAGACGACCGGGGACGCGTGTTCCTAGCGGCACGAACCCTTTTGGGTGGCGGCGAGCTGTGGGCGATTGACCACCGGTCCTGCCAAGACGCCGGACGGGCGGAAACGGTACTCGCGCCGTATCGTTTGGGCCTCTTCTAGCTGCGGTGTTGCCGCGTCCGTGGCGCGTAGGTGTAAGGCGCGCGTGGCGTCGTCGTTCGCCGGTCAACCCCGGAGCTTCTGATGCGCATGTTGGTCTTCATCTCTTTGTTCGTGTCTGCCTGTTCGAGCCCATCGCCAGAGGTCCTACCCACACCTCCGGATGTTCCAGTCGCAGCTGTCTCGGCTGACTTCGCCTACACCGTGGGTCACTACGAGCAGCTGGGAAGCGCTCCTCCGGTGGGACCTGCTGTCTTGAGTGCACTTTCCCACCATGGCGACATTCGGCTCACGTTGTCGAATCTCGGCCATTATTGCGCGCCGATGCCGAGCTTCACAATGCAGCGGCAGGAGCATGATCTGGTGCTCACACTCATTCGGCCAGACGTCGTGTCTCGGTGTGTTGGGGCACACGACATGGAGCTGTCATTCGCTGGCATAGACATGGAGTCGCCCCTCATCGACCAGGTGGTCATCTTGGACTGGGACGGCGACGAAGTCATCACTACTGGAGTTGCCCGAGCCCGCTGAGTGGGTCTCGACCTACAGACCGTCTTCGTGCTGCTCTTGGTAGAACTCGCGTACCCGTGACTCCACTCGCTGGTCGGCAGCGCCTTCGCCGTCTTCGTCCGACAGGGCCATGGAGAGGGTGGAGCTCTGGCCGTTGTCGCCATCGCTCTGGTTGACCATGGCCATGACGCCTACGTCCTCCTCTCCACCCGTGAGAGACGAGCCGATAGGCTCAATGTAGGCGCTCCAGTCGGTGACGGTACCGGCCTCGTTTGGGTCGAGGTCAATGTGCGCGATGCAGGGGTACTCGCGGCAGTCTATGTCGAGGACGGAAGCGCCTGGAATCTGTGCTGTCGCCTCAAGAACCGCGGCCTCGAACCGCTCCGGCTCTTGGTAGGCGGGAACGGTCTGTGGCCACTCGACAGGCTCACCCCCGACGACAGCGAGCTGTCCTTGGGCGAGAGTCGCGACCATTGCCAAGCCTTCGTTCTCTCGCTCAAGTTCGGCAATTCGCTGTTGAAGGGCTTCGACGGACCTACCTGACGAGGTCGGCTCAGCCAGCTCAACGCGAGGGGTGGCGACAATAGCGGATGGTGTTGGACCGCCAGAGTGAACGGTCACCGGGGAGTCTGGGTGAACAACAACAGTGCTGCCGTCGCTGTCCGTGATTGAGGCAGTGCCTTCGTAGACGGCGACGGTGATGAGCGCGCCAGCGGCGACAGCGCCAATATGGGTCAGAGCATTCATGGGGTCCTCCGACATGTCTACACGGGGCAGGTCACCGACAGGTTCCACAGAAACAGCCGCGCGTCCTGAGATTGCGACATCGACGCCCATGACGTGCAGTACGGCATCACCGTCGACAGCTTGCACACCATAGCCAAGGGCAAGCTCGGTCACGGGGGACGGTTGCATCCACAGCCCACCGGCGACGAGCAGGGAGGCTGCGGCGACAGCGAGGGGCCAATAGGAGACACGGTTCGCCGGACGCGGTGCTGTCGCTTGAAGGGTTGGCGGGACGGGCAGCTGCTCAGGCAGGTCGTTCAGGTCATCGCTCAGCTGCTGCATGGCCTGCCACGCTGCCTGTACCTCCGGTTCCGTCTCGATGCGCTTGCGCAGTGCAGCAGCGTCCTCCGCTGGGAGGTCTGCGTCCATCAAGCGAGAGAGCTGTTCGTACAGGTCCATCATCGGTGGCCTCCGAGTAGGGTGGCGAGGCGTGCCCGACCTCGGTGAAGGCGCGACTTGACCGTGCCTAGTGGCACACCTTCGAGGTCGACAATGGCGTCGAGGGAGAGGCCTTCGATGTGGTGGAGAACCACGCAGCGGCGCTGGTCTGCTGGCAGTCCAGGAAGAGCGTCTTCAAGCCGCTGCCGACGGCTGTGGGCGTCTAATGCGTCATCCACAGCGACCGTAGAGCCTGTCAGTTCGCGAGGTTCCACAACCGGCCCACGAACCGTACGACGACGATGCCGGTCAATGAGCAGACGACGCGTCACTGTACGCAACCACGTCGCAAAACTGCCGCTACCTGCGGGGTCAAAGCGGTGCACGCGCGTCAATACGCGCTCCCATACATGTTGGTAGGCGTCTTCGGGCTCTGGGTCGAGCCGCCGGCACAGACTCCACACCACAGGCCCGTAGGCACGCACGAGTGCGTCAGAGTCCAGAGCATTGGGGTCGTCGAATGTGCGGCTCACCGTGTGTAGACTGCCTCCGAATGACTACACGCATGAGCGGCTGGGTCGGTTCCCATCTTTTCGCTCTGCGTGATTATTCGGCGTACAGCCGCCATCCCTGTGTGTAGTACCGCGCCAAGGCCGCGTTGCTCAGTCGGTTCACCTCGACCTCTCGCCGCTGTAGGTCTCTGGGGAACTGGAACATGGACGCCAGCGTTGCCATGTCGAGGTACCGCGTGTCGTCCGGCAGCTGAAGCGTGCGGACGTTGCGGGCGATGGGCGTGACCAGGACAAAGCCCCACTCACCGAAGCTCGGCACGTGCACATGATACGGATGAACGGAGCGTAGAACCGGCCCTTGAGCGGCTTCTTCGAGGGTTCTGGCAATGCACCAGAAGGCGTCGGGTGCGTGGTAGGGGCTTGTAGCTTGTGTGACCAAGGCGCCGTCGTCTGCGAGGCGTCTCAGGGCCATGCTGAACGTACTCTCGGCGTATAGGCGAGAGAGTGACGCGTCGTTGGGGTCTGGCAGGTCCATGATGATGACGTCCCACGTTCCCTCAACGCCCTCTAAGAAGGCCACTGCGTCTTCGTTGTGGACCGTCAGACGGGGGTCGCTCAGGCTGTCTCCATTGAGACCCGTGAGTAGGGGATGGGACGAGAAAAGCTGGGTCAGTCGCGGGTCAAGATCAACCAGATCCACGCTCTGTACGCCGGGAAAGTCTAGGATTCGACGTGCGGCGAGGCCGTCCCCGCCGCCGAGCACTAAGACGCGCACCGGGGCTCGGGCGGAGGCGAGAACCGGCAGAACCAGGGACTCGTGGTAGCGGTACTCGTCGCTGGTGGCGAACTGAAGGTGACCTTCAAGGTACAAGCGGACGTCGTCGCGCCACTTGGTCACGATGATGCGCTGGTACTGGGAACTCTCGGCCACAATCACGCGGTCTGTATACAGGCGGTCCTCGATGAAGGTCGTGGTCTGCATGCCGGTGAAGAAGACCCCAACCAGCAGGACGCCGGTGAACACACTGGAGATGATGAGCGGGCGCTTACGAGGGATTCGGTCGCTCATCCACACCATTGTGGCAATGGCGACGGCCAGGTTCATGAGCCCGAGAAACGCCGCACTTCGCACGATTCCAAGGCGTGGTAGCAGCAGAAGTGGAAAGGCAATCGAGCCAATCAACGCGCCTGCGTAGTCGAGTGCGAGCACTTGTGAGACCGCCACCCGAACGGTGCCACGTGCCTCAAGAATCCGAAGGAGCAACGGGATTTCTAGCCCAACCAATGCGCCGACAATTCCGCAGACGAGTGCCACCGCCACTGGGTAGCCAGGGCTAGACACAGCAAAGGAGACGAACAGCACAATGGCGCTCGTTCCCCCGGCCAAGGCCAGGGCAATCTCAGCCGCAACGAACGCCCGTTCAAGCTCGTCATGCACGTACTGGGCCAGGAAGGCGCCGAGTCCCATTGCAGAGAGAAACCAGCCAATGACCAGGCTGAACATGAGCACTGACCCACCCAAGAGGTAGGTCGAGAGCGTGCCTGCGACGAGCTCATAGACGAGCCCAGCAGCGGCAACGGCGAAGACTGAGGCCAGGAGGACCAAGCGCGGAGGGAAGTCCCCGCTACTACTTTCCGCCATGCAATCCGCCACCAATGATGGTGCGGCCGGTTCGTGCGCTACCCGCGCGTACGTCCGCAGACGGGGTCTCAGACGACAGGCCCCAGCCCTTGTAGTCGGCGACGGTGGCGAACAGCGTAGAGCTACCGAACAGAGCGAACCCGATGAAGGTCAGGATGGTGGTCTTCATGCGTCAGTCCCGGAGCTAGCTGTGGAGAGTTGGTGTTGGGTAGCCGTTCGCACATGATGCTGCCGGATCACCGTAAAGAGAATCATGAAGAACATGGGCAGCATGGCGGCAAGCATGGTGAAGCCCGTCGATACGATGATCAAGAACATAATGCGCTGGTCCATGGATCAGTCCTCGTACCGAGCGGATTCATTGGAACGCCACATGAACAAGATGAACATGCCGAAGATGAGCGCGAACGAGCCTACGCAGCACTTGTATCGAAACAATCCAGGGGAGTGGTACAGGCGTGTCTGTACGTTGGCGCGAGTGGACGTGTTGTCGCCCTCGGTCAGTACGGCCATCTTGTAGACGCCGGCTTCGGGCGCGCGGAAGGAACCTCCGGCTTCTCGGTCCTTTTCGACCCAGTATTCGCCGTCTTCATAGCCTTGGTAGTGGTAGACCTCGGCCCCCGTCACGACCACGGTCTCGTCTGGGGTATCTATGGGAATTAGCTGGATTTCCGCGTAGGCGGCGCCGTCCTGGATGTCGCTTCCGACCTTCAACTCAAGGATGTTCGCACCCTGCGGCACGGTGAATGGCTCGCTGTACAGCACCTCGCCAAACTGGGTGCTGGGGACGGTGACCCGGGTCAGCTCCACACTGCTGGACGGGATGAGGCAGATGCAGATGTTGACCATGAAGAACAGAATGGCAATCAGGCCAAACGGAACCCAGGCTGCGCAGCCGTTGGGCTCCAGGAAGTGAGTCTCGGTGGGGCGCTCAAAGCGGTCAGCACGACCAAAGGCGGTGAGCACCTGCTTTGACGGCATCCACTCGCCTTCAAAGTGCTCGACTTCTCCACCGCCCCCTTCGATGACGAACAGGTGGGGCGGATTGATGAGCTCGACGTACTCCTGCTTGTGGCCGATGTGCGCGGCCCACGGAAGTGCGCCGTCTACGTAGACAAGGACGGACACGCCGCCGCCGCGCATCTTGTAGGTCTTGTCGCCGCACTTGACCTTGCCCTTGCGACGGGTGCTGAACACCTCCTCGAGCGATGGTCCTGACGCGGCCTTACGCGTAGCAACGAAGTGCCGGTCGTCGTATTCGAGCCACAGGTAGCCGTTGTCGTCGTCTGAGAAGAGCAGGAACTCGTCTGTGTAGTACCCGTCTTCGTAGTAGCGAAGGCGGCCGACGACTTCCCAGATGGCGCCTTGCAGCTCGCCGCTATCACCGATTTCTAGGACGAAGTCAGGGGTGTTTCCGCGGTTGCCGATCACCTTATTGTCGGTGTCCGTCAGCTGAAGAACGGCGTCGCATGAGCCACAGGACACGGTCTCAACGGGGTCGCGTTGCGGCTTGATTGTGACGGGCGAAGCACACTGGGCACAACGGATAGTGTCGGCTTCGCGGCCGCCCATGACGGGTGGGGGTTCGACCCCCTCAATGTGCAGGTCCTCAGGCGCGATGGCATGGCCCAGGAAGGCTTCTCCGTCGCCATTCTCCGAAAACTCGAACATCAAACGGCCAGTCCCGTTGACCTCGGAGCAGTCAGCGTACATGTAGACTTCGAGCGGCTCAATGTGGCGTGGGAGCTGTCCCTGTGCTCCGACGCATGTCGCGAGACCGGTCTCGCGGACCTCGTAGTCCACACCGTCCACGGTAAGGATGTCTCCGAGCGACAGGTGCGGACTGGCACCCTCGGGGAGAGTGTCAAGCTGCCGCTCTAGGGTGTATGATCGGCCATCTTCGACGAGCCAGCCGCCGTCTCCGCCGGGAAACTCGACGTACCACTCGTCCCACGACCCTTCGTCGTGCTGGAACTTGGCACGTCCCACAATGTCGACTTTCTGGTCGCCAATACGACCGTTCTTGCCGATGGCCATGCCGCTCTTGGGCTCGCTGACGACGGCCTTGCGACCGGCCTTGAGCACGTCTTCTTCGACGTACAGCGTGGTGTCGCAGTTGTCGCAGACAATGACCGTGATGCCTGGATTGCGCGGCTCGTGTGTGGCGCCACAAGACGGGCATGAGAGAGCGGCCATCAACAACCTCGGGAAGTACCGCCGTTTAGCTTAGTTGACCGCTGTGGGCACGCCGGTTGCCGGAAGGAGGAATGGGGGCTGGTCGCGTCTCGCCCGAATGGCATTGACGGCACGGAAGACGGGACCGCGTCTCAAGAGGAACAGCTCTACCCGTCGCTTGCCGGGAACGTCCGACAGCAACAAACCGGCCAACATGGTCAGCAGACCTTGTCCAGGCAGCACAAGCATGGCAATACCGGCGGCAGTGAGCACGGCACCGCCGACGTTCTTCAGTACACGACGCGCGGTCCACTTACGGCGCTTGGGCTCTCCAATGAACATGTCATGCGGCAGACCAGCCAGCATCCGTGGAAGCATCAGAGCGGAGCCGACCAATGCGAGCAACGACACGGTGGCTAGAGTCGGCCAAGTCCAAGGTGGAATAGCGAGCCATGCTGGAATCGCCGGTAGCCACTGCGGCCAGGTCAACGTAGGTACCACGCAATGGCGGCGCTATGTTGAGGGTACTCATCAGCAAGTTCCGGTCCAGCGAGCTCGAAGTCGTCGAAATCAAAGCCGGGTGCGACGGTGCAGCCGAACAACACGCCGCCTTCTTTTGCGTGGGTGGCCTGCCAGGCGCCAGCAGGAACAACGGCCTGTGGACGCTGCCCTTTGGACAGGTCCTGACCTAGGTGGAGTACGTGGTACAGCCCTTTGTGTAGGACGTGAACTTCAGCCGGAGCGCCGTCGTAGTGGTGCCAGACTTCGTCTGCTTGGACGCGGTGCCATGCGCTGAACTCACCGTCTGCGAGGGCAAAGAAGATGGCGGTGCTTGCGGCGCGCATTCCACGCGGTGTCTCTACCGAATCATCGCTGCGGAAGGTCTCGCGGTAGTGGCCCCCCTCGGGGTGCGGGGCGAGGGTCAGTTCACGGATCACGCTGTCGATGTCTATTTGCATGCCGGTCACATACGCACCTGGTTGGTGGATGTAAGTCATCGGTTGTCATGCCCCAGCATTGCTCTTGCAGGATGCTCTTCAGTAGTTAGTGAGTGGCCGCTAACTATCAGCTGGAGTGCCGTTGGCCCGTCCCCGCCAAGTGTCAGATGAAGACATTCTGTCTGCCGCACGCACGGTCTTCTTGGAGCATGGCCCGAGTGCTTCTACGCAGTCGGTGGCGGACGCCGTTGGGCTGTCTCAGCCGGCGCTGTTCAAGCGGTTTGGTACCAAGGCCGAGATGATGTTGAAAGCGCTGCTGCCAAAACGTGACCCAGAATGGATGTTGTGGGTAGAGTCGGGGCCGGTCGCCGGAGTGGATGGTCGGGACCAGTTGGTGGAGTTGCTCACGCGAGTCAATGCGTTTTTCACCGAGTTCGCGCCCTGTTTTGGCATGCTGCATGCCAGCGGTATTGCGCACAATGACGTGATGGCGCGCTTTGATGAGCCGCCGCCAAGGCGTGCGCACAGACTGATCTCGGAGTGGTTGGAGCGTGCTGCGGACATGGGACTGATGCGTCCATCGAGCTTCAACAGCGTAGCGCTGGCTCTGATTGGGGCCGTTCATAGCCGGGTGATGCTCGAACACATGGTTCAGCTACCCGTTCCTGCTGATTTTTTGGACACTGTTGTGGATGTGTATTGGGCGACGCTGTCGCCAGAGGAGTCACCATGAGACGCGCACTTTGGGTGGCGCTGTTCGGTCTATGGGGGGCCGCCGCGTTTGCGGGACCTCGCGACCTGTTGATCTTGCCAGATGAAGCCGACCGCTTCTCACGTGGCGTGGATCAGCCGGTCGTGGATGCCCCTTGGTGGCTCGGGTTCGATGACCCCATGCTTGAGCGGGTCATCGAAGAAGGCATCTCGGCGAACCCCGATGTCGCTTCGGCGGATGCTCGGGTCGCACAAGCCCAAGGGGCCATGTGGCAGGGCCGCGCTGGCCTGATGCCGTCGGTCACCGCAGATGTGTCGGGTAGCACTGCGCCGCTTCGCAGCCTGGGGTTTCAGTTTGGCGGGCTTGGTGGGGCGCCCACAGAGGGCCTGTTCTACAGCTACGGCGTAGGGATTGGTGCCCAGTGGCAAGTGGACTTGTTCGGGCGAAGCTGGCTTGCCTACCGCGCATCGGCCAACGAAGGCGACGCGGCAGAAGCAGACCGCGACCAGTTTGTGATGAGCTTGTCGGCAACACTCGGAGACGCCTACTTTGACGTGGTCAGCGCGCGTCGTACCGAAGCTGTAGCTATCGAGCAGCTTGGCATTGCGTCCGCCCTGTTGGAAGTCATTGAGCTTCGCTACGACCGTGCATCGGCCGAGGGTTTGGACGTGTTGCAGCAGCGCAGTCAGGCCGCGAGTGCTGAAGTCTTCGTCACGCAGGCCCGCATGGCGCGCGAGCTTGCAGAGCAGCGGCTTGCGGTGCTTCTGGCACGCCAGCCGCAGAATGTCGTGGAGGGTGTCGCAGACGCATTCCCGGCCCTTCCAACACAGCCTTCGGTCGGAACGCCGACTGAGATGTTGAGCCGCCGACCCGACCTCGTCGCAGCGGCCGAGCGCATGGATGCGTCATCCCAGCGCCACCAGTCGTCGTACAGCGGTGTTCTACCAACGGTCTCGCTTCAAGCGGACGCCGGTCGCGACTGGCTCAAGACCACCGAGACTCGCTCGCAGAACGCGTGGTCGGCGGGCGGGTCGATTCAGCTGCCAATCTTCAACGGTGGACGCGCCAATGGCGCGATTCGTCAGGCTCGCGCTGGGGAGTACGGCGCCGTGGCCTCTTACGGACGCCTTGTGCTGCAAGCGCAGGGTGAAGTCGAAGGAGCACTGACTCGTGAGGCGGCGATGGTTGAGCGGTTTGACGCTGTACAGCGCCAAGCCGAGCTGTCTCGCTTGACCTTTGAACAATCGCAGGACCGCTACCTGCGTGGGCTGGACGCGTTCGTCAACGTGCTCGTCGCCCAAAACAACCTCCGCGCAGCCGAGACCACCTTGGTGACCGCCGAGCGCGACGTCTTGGCAGCTCGGGTTGCTCTACACACAGCATTGGGCGGCCAGTGGGCCGCATCGTTCGGATTTGAAGGAGAGGGTCGATGAGCCGCTACATCACAGGTTGCCTAATTCCAGGCGTGCTGGTCTTTCTTTCTGTGGCGGTGTTGGCCGTCTTGATGTTCGGTCTGCCAGAGCGCTCCGTACCGGCGCCTCCGGCGGCCATTCCGCAGGTCGATGTGGTCGCTGTCATGGTGGACGATGTGCCGATTCAGATCTACGCATCTGGCACGGTACGCCCGTCGACCCAAGTGAACGTGATTCCGGAAGTGTCAGGACGGGTGGTGTGGCAGAAGCCAGGCCTTCGTGCCGGTTCACAACTCGGTGCCGGCGAGGTCTTCGCGCGCATTGACAGCACCCCATATCAGGCTCAGGTCGCCGCAGACCGTCAGCGTGTACTGCAAGCGAAGCTGGAGCTAAGCCTCGAAGAAGGTCGGCAAGCAGTGAGCGAGCGCGAGTTCGAGATTCTGCGTCCTGGAGGAGACCGCGAGGCCTCACCGCTGACGTTGCGTGGACCACAGCTTGAGCTCGCCCGAGCCAGCGTCACCACAGCGGAAGCCGCATTGGCACAATCCCAGCGCAGCTTGTCCCGCACGAGCTTGTCCGTTCCGTTTAGCAGTGTTGTGCTGAGCGAGACGATAGACATTGGCCAGGTGGTCGGCATGGCCAGCAGCGTAGCCACCCTCGCAGGCACCGCCAGCACCGATGTCCTCGTAGATCTGACGCTCGACGAAGTTGGCTATCTGCGCATTCCGGGTGTGACGGATGGGGAAGCGTCGACCGCAACCATCAGCCAGATGGTGGGCGGGCAGGCCTTGACCCGCCAAGGTCAGGTCGTTCAGCTCTTGGGTCAGCTCGACCCTCAAACACGTCGTGCACAGATCCTCATTGAAGTCCTACAGCCCACTACCGGTGGCCTGCCGCTTCAACCCAATGCCTTTGTCGATGTGGCGCTCGAGGGCATTACACTCAACGACTCGGTGACCTTGCCTCCGGAAGCTGTGAAAGACGGCAACCAGGTGTGGATTGTAGATGCCGAGGACATGCTTCAAAAACGCACCGTTGAGGTGGCGTGGCGTCTGCCGGATGCGGTGGTGTTGCGCGGCGGACTGGCTGCCGGGGACCGTGTTGTGGTCAGCCCGCTCGTCTTCCCCGTTGAAGGCCAGATCGTGACCGTTGGAGGAGCGTGATGGAAGACGAATCCAAGGGCGGTATGCTCGGTGGAGCCGTCGCATGGATGGCCAACAACTCAGTGGCAGCGAATCTGCTGTTGTTGCTGTTGTTCTGTGGCGGAATCTATGGAGGGCTCTCCGCGAAACAGGAAGTATTTCCAGAGTTTAATCTTGATTTGGTCTCGGTAAGCGTTCCGTACCCGGGAGCGAGTCCCGAAGAGGTTGAGTACGGCGTTGTTGTGGCCGTTGAAGAAGCGGTTCGCGGCCTCGATGGTGTCAAGCGCGTCAGCTCTGTGTCCAACGAAGGCGTGGGCAGCGTCACGATTGAGCTGCTCATTGACGCGGATGCGGATGCTGTGACCGCAGACGTCAAGGCTGCTGTCGACCGCATTCGCTCCTTCCCAGACGAAGCCGAAGACCCGATTGTCCAGTCGCCGGCCATCCGTCGCCGCGTTGTGACGTTGTTGGTCGCCGGTCAAGCCGACGCGATGACCTTGTACGAGGTCGGTGAGAGGGCGCGTACAGGGTTGCTCGCGACCGGTGAGGTGACTCAGGTCGATGTTGTTGGCTTGCCTGCTCTGGAAGTCTCCATTGAGGTCTCCCGAGAGCAACTCGATAGCCTGGGCCTGACGCTAGACGACATCTCGCGGCAGATTGCTCGGTCGAGTATTGAGCTGCCTGGCGGTGCGATTGAGACCGCCGGCGGTGAGATTTTGGTCCGGTTGTCTGACCGCGCTCGCAGCGCCGATGACTTCAAAGAAATCATTGTGCGCAGCACCCTGACCGGCGGCGAAGTCCGCCTAGGCGACATTGCCAGTGTGGTCGATGGCTTTGAGGACACCGACCAGGCGTCCTTCTACAACGGCGTTCCGGCTGTGGGACTCGTTGCGTATCGGGTTGGCGATGAGACCCCTACGAGCGTGTCCAATGCCGTGCTTGCGTACAGCACAGAGCTCCGCGGTGACCTGGGTGAGAAGTGGCGGATTGCCACGTGGGACGACGACAGCGAGCTTCTAGAGCAGCGCATTGACCTTCTGGTGCGAAACGGTACCCAAGGGCTGGTGCTGGTCTTCATTGTGCTGGCCTTGTTCCTTCGGTTCCGCTTGGCGTTCTGGGTGGCTGTTGGCATTCCAACCAGCTTCTTGGGCGCGCTATTGCTCATGCCGGGCTTTGACGTCTCCATCAACATGATCTCGCTGTTTGCGTTCATCATCACGCTGGGAATCGTTGTCGATGACGCGATTGTGGTCGGCGAGAATATCTACGAGAAGATTCAGAGCGGCATGCCCAAGGCCGAGGCCGCGATTCGAGGCGCCCAGGAGATGGTCACGCCGGTGACGTTCTCGGTGTTGACCACCATGGTTGCGTTCTCGCCGCTGTTCTTGGTTCCCGGCGTCTCAGGCAAGATCTTCCGGATTCTGCCGATTGTGGTCATCTCGGTGCTGGCCTTCAGCGTCATTGAGTCCTTCTTTGTGCTGCCAGCCCACTTGGCACATGTTCATACCGGCAAAGAACATGGGTTCTTGGCTGTTGTGGACATTCCGCGCCGGTACGCGAGCGATGGCCTCGGTTGGTTCATTCAGCGGGTGTACACGCCAGTGCTCGATTGGGCGATTGCTCTTCGCTACGCCGCCTTCGCGGCGGCATCCGGACTGCTGCTCATCAGCTTCGGCATCTGTGTGTCTGGCACCTTGCCGTTCAACTTCCTTCCCGTCTTGGAAGGCGACACGATTACCGCGTCCGCACGGCTTCCATACGGTACTCCCGTCGAACGGACGCAAGCCGTTCAGCAGGCCATGGAAACAGCGGCTCTGCAGATTGTTCAAGACCTAGACCCCGACTCCCTGAAGGGGATGTACTCCACGCTCGGCACGGGTCCGGCGAGTGGTGGCGGACCCGGTGGTGGAGCCGGCGAGGTTGGCAGCCATCTCATCACCGTTCAGGTGGAGCTGGTCCCGAGTGTGGAGCGCGACTTCTCGGCAGAGGACTTCTCCTTTGCCTGGGAAGCGGCGACGCCACCGCAGTCGGGCTTGGAAGCGCTGGTGTTCAACGCGAATGTGGGGCCGTCCGGCGGTGCCGCCGTGGATGTCCAGCTGCGTCACGCAGACGTTGATGTATTGGCCCAGGCCAGTCAGGACCTGACCGATACACTTCGAACGCTGGGTGACTTGACCAGCGTAGAGAATGCCTATTCATCGGGCAAAGAGCAGCTCGACCTTCACATGTTGCCCAGTGCAAACTCCTTGGGTCTGACCGGTCTGGATGTGGCGACGCAGGTGCGAAGTGGGTTCTACGGCTCTGAAGCCATCCGCGAACAGCGCGGCCGCTCCGAGATTAAGGTGATGCTCCGACTTCCCGAGCACCAGCGTGGCTCGGAGTACGACCTCGACAGCTTCTTGGTGCGAACGCCGGCAGGGGACCGCGTGCCTCTGACGTCGGTGGCTCGGGTCGAACGTGACCGTGCGCCTACCGTCATCCGTCGTGAGGACGGCCAGCGCGTCGTCAACGTCACCGCGAAGAAGGCGGCCGGAGTCGCGTCTTCACGCGATGTTCTAGAGACCATCAAGTCCACCGTCCTTCCAGCGTTGGCCGAAAAATACCCCGGTCTGCGTGGAGAGTTTGTTGGCGAGCAACGCGACCAGGCCGAGTCGCTCAACAGTCTCGGGCTCAACTACCTCATCGCGCTGATTGGTATCTACGCGCTGCTAGCAGTTCCGTTTAAGAGCTACACCCAGCCACTCATCGTCATGACCGCCATTCCGTTCTCGTTCACGGGAGTGGTCGCTGGGCACATGCTGCTTGGCTACGGGCTGTCCATCATCAGTATGATGGGGATTGTCGCGCTGTCTGGCGTTGTGGTGAACGACTCCCTGGTGCTGATCGATGCGGCGAACAACGCCAGACGTGAGGGGAAGACGCCACGGCAAGCGATTGTGGCCGCCGGTACACGACGTTTTCGTCCAATCATGCTCACGTCGTTGACGACCTTCTTCGGCTTGGCACCCATGATCATCGAGACGGAAGTTCAGGCTCGTTTCCTCATTCCCATGGCCATCAGTCTTGGCTTTGGTGTGCTGTACGCCACCTTCATCGTGTTGCTTGTGGTGCCTGGTACCTACATCATTGTGGAAGACTTCTTGGTCTGGGTGAAGCGCATTGGGACATTCTTCGCCGAAAAGGACGACGAGCTCGACGCGCCTCCACCTCCCAGTGTTGAGGGAGTGTGACCGGAAGCGACGTCTCGCTCCACAGTCCTGCCATACAGTCAGGGCTGTGGAGGATGTATGCGCGGAGTTGCACTGGTGATTGTGATGATGGGACTCGGGTGTGCCGGGCCGACGGTTGCTCAGGAACCCTCCGAAGCCTCGCTACGCTCTCAGGCGCCGGATGGGTTCTGGGACGTCTGGGGTGATGGCAAGGCGGAGATCAGCACCTACGCGTTGACCCAACCTCGCTACGGCCAAGAACGGGAAGGGGAGGCCATTCTCGTTTTCGTGACAGAGACCTTCGCGGACGACAACCGGGTCAAGTCCGATGGTGGCCACGATGTGGAGTACTCGGTGCTCAAGCTCAACGAAGTGCGTGACTTCACCACGGGCATCTACGACTACAACGTGATGACCAGCTCGTTCCTGCGGGTGGACGGCGGCTCTGATTGGGGCACGCCGGTCAAGACCAGCTTCTCCATGCAAGAGTGGTGTGGCCATGTGTATGAGCAGCTCATCGTGCGGGGTGACGCTGTGCAGCGCACGTCGCACAGCTACTTTGACGGTGAAGCCGACCGTGATGAGTCGCTGGAGCTACCGAGCGGCGCCGTCTTCGCGGACGCACTACCCATTCTGGTGCGTGGTCTTGTTGGACGTCCAGCTGGCGCGCTGTCCGTTCAGGTGCTCGACCGCAGCATGGATGCTCGCTTTAAGCACATTCAAGGATCGTTTCGCCAAGCCACGTTGACGTGGACGGACGCAGAGACCGTCTCGGTTCCCTTCGGTAGCTTCGAGACCACGCGGGTTGAGCTCGACCGAGAGTCCGGCGTGGACGTCACCTATTGGGTGGAGTCCGCCGCACCTCATCGCATTGTGAAGTGGGCACGGTCAGATGGCGAGACCGGTTCGTTGGTGGGGAGTACGCGCACGTCCTACTGGAACCAGCACCGCAACGGCGGCGAGGCAGCGCGGCAAGACATTGGTCTGCCCGAGCGAACCTGGCCCCAGTAGCTACGCGGCAGCGGCGAGAGTCCGAGTGGACCTGAGGTCGTCTTGGATGCTAGACTGCCACAGGAGCATCAGGTCTGCACCGGAGAGGCCTAGGAACTGTGCTTCTTGGCGGTTCGCAATGTTGTCCGCCATGACCTGAGTCATCTCATTGGCGTGACCCACAGCTTCCTCGATGATCTCTGCCAAGCGCAGCGTGGCAACCATGTGGGCGACGTCTCCGCGTCGCTCGAGAGCAAGGTCAAGCTCATGATGCCAAGCGACGATGCGGGACACCGGGTCGGGTACTTCCCACATCTTCATAGCGATAGCGCCGAGCGTGGCGTGGTCGAAGCGTAGGCGCTTTCGCTCAGCCTCACACAGGTCGTCGCCGTCTACGTCAGCGTCTACATCGTAGGTATACTCGCCCGATTGGTCGAGTAGCGTGATGCCGATGTCGTGAACCAGGCCACAGAGGAACAAGCGCTCTTGTGAGTAGCCGCGGAATGCGGGAAGACCACGGACAATGGTCGCTACGCGAACACTATGGTCGACAACCAGCCTGCTGGCTCCGGTCGCGTTGGCGCCCAGAGCCATGACATGTGCGGCAATGGCTAGGTCGCCAACAGAGCGGGCTCCTAGGCGTCGGAACGCCTTTGCAACGGTGTCGCACGGGGCCTTGCGTGCATTGGCGGCGGAGTTGGCCAGGTGAACGACTTCTGCGGTGAGGGCTGGGTCTGACTCCAGCGCGGCGACAGCGTCACGGATTTCGAACATGGGGTCACGCAAGACTGCAAGCAGCTTTGTCACGGACTCAGGAAGCGGCTGGACGCCTTGGCGTGCAATCTCGGCGGCAGCGCTCGTCTCGGCGCGATTCTTCGCCTTCTGTTCGTCCGTAAGGCCCTTAGGGCCGAATAGATCGTCTTTGTACGCGACGATTGTGCTGAGAACGTCGGAAAACTTCACGGCTGACTCCTGGGGTAGGGTCAATATCGTCCCAGGAGACCGAATAGTTTAGGGCAATATCGGGCCCCGCAACAGCGAAACGCCCGACGGATTGACACCGTTGGGCGTTGCAATTGGCAAATCGCGATGGACCGATGACCGGTCATCCGCGACTTCTATAGACCGGCCTTGCCAGCGCCGGGCTTTCCGCCGTGGCTGTCCTTCTTGGACGGTGCAGAGGCATTGCCTTGCTTGGACGCCACCGGAATGCCTGGGTTGTGGTCACCCTTGGCAGTCTTGCCCGTTGGCTTTGCCTTAGTCGGGCTGCTCGGCATGGGCTCTTTGCTGCTCGTCGTCTTCTTACCGTCTTTCATGGGGCCTCCACAGTGGAGGTTGACGCTACGGCTTTTGCGGACGACGGTCAACCCGTGCCCCATGTAGGCGTGCTTTCACGGTCAACGAGCCAAGTCGGCACCGCGCGCGACCGCCTTCTCCCACACGCGGATGTAGCCTTCAGCTGAGCGGAACAAGGGCTCAAGCTCGGCATCTGTTGCGCCATCCTTCCGTACATCTTCGATGTACTCGGGAATCAGGCCAATGTGCAGCATGCCTTCGTTCGAGTAGTCGAACACCCGCTCACCAGCGTGGGGTTGGGTGAAGGTGACGGTGCCATCGTACGAGGTGAAGGGGTAGGAAATCGGCGATTCTTGGTCTGTGCAGCTAGACCGTGGGCCGAATCGCGCGCGCGGGCCATGGGCAAGGCCATTGTAGTCGAAGCCAAAGCCGAGAGACGGGTAGTTGCCGGCGTCAGTAATGGCCTGTACACGGGCATTGAAGCCGTTCATGGCACTTCCGGGATTGGCCGCGTCATGGCAGCGGCCAAAGGTGCCGAAGCTGGTCCCGCCAAGGTCGAATAGCTTGCCGTTGTTGTCGTTTCCATGGGTGCCGACGGCTGGGTAATCGGCAGCTTCAAGCTTCTCAAAGATGCGGGCATACGACCACTCTGACAGATGGTCGACCTCGATGAGCATGCCACGCTCCATCATGCTGTCGACGAGGTACTCTCCGATTGGGGTGAAGGAGCCGTTCTGACAGTAGTCACCTTCGACCGAGCCAGAGGTCAGTCGAAGTGCGAAGGGAAGAATGGTCTCAATCGGGTCGTCTGTCAGCTCGGAGAAGTCTTCGGGCGGCGGCCCCATGTAGGACTCTCGCGGGTCAAGAAGGCCGCTGAAGCTGACGTTGCCGCCGTCAAACACGGTACGAATCCCTTCAGGACAGTCCTCGGTCTTGTTGGTGTAGTGGCCGGAGTTGATGAAGTTGCCGACCTCAATGAAGCCATCGCTACCGTCGCCTGGCGTGAAGGCGTTGTCGTACTTGTGGTTGGGGAACATCACTCGGACGCCACGGTCGTAGTAGTGGGCGAGCTGCTCATCCACATGCGCCTCATCACAGACCGGGCCTCCTGGGCGGGGGGTCAGGTGGCAGTTGAACAGGTCGCTGACCTCGATGCCGAGCAGTACCGCGAGCTTGCCGTCCGCAATGACCGCGCGTGCTTGTTCGGGGGTCTGCACGAGTCGGAACCAGCCTTGGCCTGGGCCTCCGGACTGAGCATCGATGTACCGCTCCATGTCGTACGCAGCGTCTAGCTGTCGGTCGACACCGGTCATGTCTTCGCAGTCGTAGCGCGCCGGTGACCAACCTTCGCCCACGGTAATGTTGCAGATGACCGAGTTGCTGGTGGCGTGCTGGACCATCAGGCGCAGACCGCCCATGTAGGAGCGCTCTAGCCACTTGTAGTACTGGGTCTGGTGGGTGGTTCGGGCGTTGGTATCCGGCCACTCAGTGAATTCGGGGTAGCCGTGGTGGTCGTGGTTATCGAAGGGCAGCTCGCCAGCAATCATGTACGGAAGCACCTCTTCGAGGTCGCCGCCATTGCCCTGATTGTCGTAGACATAGCCAAAGAAGTCGGTCTTCCCCATCTCGCCGTGGGCCACGTCACAGTCGCCTAGCGCATGTTCGACGCCGAGCGGATGAAACGGGGCACCGTGGTACATGGCGCCGCCGAATCCGTAGTTGCTGAACAGGTGTGAGTGCATGTCGACGAACCCGTACAGGTCGCCGTCATCCCAGGTGGTTCGCCCAAGCTCGCCGGTCGCGTCTAGGGTGAGCTCTGGGTAGTCGGCGCAGCCGGTCGCCGCTTCGAACGTCACCCGGGCTGCCCGTCGCTCGGTGTCTGTCGTGGTGTCTGTGGCGAGCCAGCGGCCGGTCCGCTCATTGAGTAGGGCGTAGGTCTCGCCGCCGCGAGAGTGGGTGTTTAGGGTCCACAACGCACCCGAGACGTAGTCGTCGTCTGTGCGGGTCATGTCCGACTCAAGCTCTGTCTGACGAACAAGTCCGTCTCCGTCGGCTACAACGTACCCTCGCTCGGCGTCGTACAGAACGTAGGTGCCGAGGTCGGCGGGCTGCAGACGAAACGAACTGGCGTCTTGTAGGCTGGACGCCGTGAATCCAGCGCTAGTTCCAGACGCGGCCAGGTACCGCCCTCCGGCGCGCAGGGCGAAGCAGCCGTTGGCTTGGCTGTAGACGTCGAGTTCGGCGACAGGTTCGTTGGAACAGGCGGCGACGAGGGCAAGAAGGGGTAGAATGCGCATGAGCAATCTTACACCGTCACAGCCAACATCGTAGAGGCAGTCAGGACCTGTTTTGGCTGCGACACGTACGACCGACGAGGACCACGAGACGTTCTTGGCGTTCGTCCGATGGCTTGTCGCTGTTGCGTGTGGCTAGTGGCCGTTGCTCTGGCGTGCGCCTGGCTTGTCATGATGACCCATACGGTCGATGAGGGTCTCGCTGGCGCGGTTCATGCCGCGTAGCCGAACAATCTTCCCGTTGTCACGAAGGCGGAAGACCACCTTGTCGACGGCTTGTACGGCGGTTCCGTCCCAGATGTGGGAGTGGGTGAGGTCAATGATGGCCTCTTCCTCTGGGAACTTCGCGTCGATGTTGTCGACGAAGGCGTCTACGGACACGAAGAACAGCTGGCCGGAGACCGTGAAGACGCGCTGGTCTTCTTCGACCGATTGCTCGACGTCTACCATCTTGCCAACGACCCGGGCAAAGAACACGGCGGAGAGCAGGACACCCGCGAACACGCCCTTGGACAGGTCGTGTGTGTAGACCACAACGGCCACGGTCACGAGCAGAACAATGGCTTCGCTCCGCGGCATGATGACCAAGCGCTTGAGGGAGCCCCAGTCGAAGGTGCTGATGGAGACCATAATCATGACAGCAACGAGTGCGGGCATGGGAATGGCTGCGACGAGGTCGCCTAGGCCGACGATAAGTCCGAGCAGCAGGCAGCCGGCCCACAGCGTGGACAGTCGGCCGCGTCCCCCCGAAGACACGTTGATCATGGACTGACCAATCATGGCGCAGCCCGCCATGCCACCGAAGAAGCCAGTGACGATGTTGGCGATGCCTTGGCCGCGTGCCACGAAGTGCTTGTTGCTGCCCGTCTCTGTCATGTCGTCGACAATGCGGGCAGTGAGCAAGCTCTCGATGAGGCCAACGATGGCCAGAGCGAACGAGTAGGGCAGGATGACTTCAAGGGTATGAAGGTTCACCGGCACGCTTGGCAGCGAGAAGAAGGGAAGGCCGCTGGGCAGCGCACCCATGTCGCCAACGGTGTTGACGTCCAACCCGGTGTACATGCTCACTGCGGTCAGCAAGACGATGGCCACGAGAGGTGAGGGCACTGCTTTTGTGAGACGCGGCAACAAGTAGATGATGGCCAGGCCAACAGCGACCATGACGTAGGTCACCGGGGTCACATCTATGAGCTGGGGCAGCTGGGCCATAAAGATGAGGATGGCCAGCGAGTTCACGAAGCCACTCATGACAGCGGCCGGCACGAACTTGATGTACCGGGCGAGCTTGAGAGCCGAGAAGGCCAGCTGAATGATGCCGGTCAGCACGGTTGCGGCGAGTAGGTACTCGAGCCCGTGGTCTGCGACCAGCGAGACCACAACCAAGGCCATGGCGCCGGTTGCCGCCGAGATCATTGCCGGGCGTCCACCGGTGAACGACGTGATGACGGCGATGCAGAATGAGGCGTACAGACCAACTGCAGGGTCAACGCCAGCAATGATCGAAAACGCAATCGCTTCGGGGATGAGGGCAAGGGCAACAACCGTGCCTGCGAGCAAGTCGGCAGTGGGATTTTTGAACCACTGTTCTTTGATACGAGCGAGCACAAGACCTCATGAAAGACGCACCACAGCCGTCGTCGGCGTCAGATGGACGCCCACGCTAGCGTGGTTTTCGGGGCTGGGACGTATTTGCCCCGAGCAGGCCGCCTACTACTCAGTTGACCCGCGAGGTCAAGCCCCGAACGTGTAGGTATCCGGTGCTCAACGGGCCACTACTGGGGGGTATCACGCGAGAGTTGAGGGGGGACAGGGGTCAAGCGCGACACTGACGTTTCCCTGTCTGTTGTCGAATCTACAGGGTTGCGGTGGGCCGGTCGTAGCGCGCGCGGCGCTCCGAGTGTCAGCGTTGTCTGAGACACTCCTCAATGCTTTCGTGACATTCCTTTGAGTAGGTTGGCCCACCCGGAGGGATGTATGCGACGAGTAGGGATGTGGAGTGTTCTGTTGGCCGCGGCGTGCTCTGACGGCGGGACGGACACCGAAGACGTAGATTCGGGTGCCGACAGCGACACGGATGCTGAGGTCGTGACCGGAGCTTGTGGCACCACCGAACAGGTGGGGGCTAGTGAAGCGTCCCACGAAAAAACAGATGCCAACTACGACATCTTGATGGGCGACGGAGCGGTTCCGCGCCTCGATATTGTCATCTGTCCAGATGACTACACCGTCATGCAGGACGACCTCGCAGACATTCTTGGGTCCGGCGGTGGTGGCCCCGGCGGCAACTTCTCGGACGAGACGCCGGTCTACATCCCCGTCACTCTGTCCTACGACGGGCAGGTCTGGCCAAAGGTCGGCATGCGCTACAAAGGCAACTCGTCGTTGTTTGGTGCCCGCTCTGGCAAGCTGCCGTTCCGACTGCAGATCGACGAGTTTGAGGACGACTACCCTGACCTGGACAACCAGCGCTTCTACGGCTTCAAAGACCTGAAGTTCTCCAGCGCCTACAACGACGACTCGTTTCAGCGGGACAAGCTGACCTCGGACACCTTCCGAGCGGCGGGCGTTCCTGCGGCACGTGGCGGCTTTGTCCGTATCTACGTCGATACCGGTGAGGGCTCCGAGTACTGGGGGCTGTACTCTGTGTTTGAAGACCCGGCTGGGGAGCTGCTGGACTCGTGGTTTGCTGACGACGATGGCAACATGTACAAGCCAGATGGGGATGATGCGGCGCTCAACGGTGGCGTTGACCCAGACGTCTTTGAGAAGAAAACCAACGAAGACGAAGCCGACTACAGCGATGTTGAGGCGTTCGTGACCGCACTTCAGGCGGACCGGACAGACGCCGCTGCATGGCGAGCCGGTCTAGAAGCGACCTTTGATGTGGACGGCTTCGTTCGCTACCTCGCGGTGAACAACCTGGTTGGTAACTGGGATGCCTACGGACGCATGACCCACAATTACTACCTGTATGGGGACTCGGACCAAGACGGTCGCCTGGTGTGGATTCCGTGGGACTTCAACGAAGCTTACGCGGCTGGCCGTGGACAGCGCTCGGGCATTGACGTGGACCTTGGAAACATTGAGTCGGGCTGGCCCTTGCTCGAGTACTTGGCAAGCGACCCAATCTACCGAGCGCAGTACGATGCTGAGCTGACCGAGCTACTGACCTCGGTGTTTAGTGCGGATGAGCAGGATGGCCGCATCACCGCCAACGCAGCTCGTATCTCCGAGTGGGCGGATGCCGAGACGAGCGAGTACACCAACAGTGGTGGTGGCTTTGACGCAGCGACGACCGAGCTGACCACCCACGTGCGCTCGCAACGCTCGGACGCGGCATCCTACCTGGACTGACAGCACTGCTACTGGGCGGGCCACAGTTCATTGGGTCTGTCCGCTAGCTAAATTCCCAGATGTCCATGGCTTGCTCGTATTCGTCACGCATCTGTGGGTCTGCGTGTGGGTAGCACATGAGCTCGAAGTGAAGGAAGTTCACAATGGCCCACCGTTCCTCTGGGCTGAACGTGTGTACCCGCTGTCGATGCTCTTCTCGGTAGGAAGACGCGTCGACCAGGCTGTCTACCAGGTGGAACTTGGAGTCCACCATGGAGCCAGGGCCAAGCAGATGGCACAAGACAGCCGGGATGAAGTAGCGAAAGGCATCCGGCGTCATGAAGCAGAATGCAGTGAAGTTGTGGTTAATGAGTTGTGGTGTCAGCCGTCTCCAGTCCGTTCCCCGGAACGCCAGCTCGTACTCGGCCGGCTCTTCCCAGCCTGAAGTCATCAGCGGTCCTTTGGGGTAGGGCGTGTCTGCGAAGGCCAACTCAATGGCGGCAATTCTCTCTTCGAAGTGCGAGCTCTCGTGGGTTGGTCGGCTGAAGGAGCGCAGGGCCGTGTGATGCGACTTGGCGGCTTGGCTGCTGTCTGGGTCGTCGCTCCAACACCAATGAATGGCTTGGCAGGCCATGTCGGCCATTGGCTTGTTCGCGAAGACAGGGGACTGCAAAATCAAAGCGAGAAATCGTGAAATGGGGATGCGCTGCGCCGGCGTCAGACGCTCGCGAAACCCTTGAGCGTCCTCGTAGTCCCAGTGTTCGTTGAGCACGTCGATGGGTTCGGGACGCAGATGGTAGACGGCGGCCCACAGCAGCCTATGCACCGCCTTTCCCTGTGGGTGTTTGTCGTCATAGTAGAGGTCCCACTTTGCTTGTAGCGCAGCGAGCAGTAGCGAACGCCACAACCAACGCTCTGATTTTGGCGGGAGGTCGCCGGCCGTCGAGGCACTGGCTACGAGGAAGTTCGTCGCCAACTCTTTGGGTTGTTCGGCGTAGGCGACCTCAAAGGTTCGCTCAGGCTCGCCGTGTGTGGTGCCAGGGGCGACGGACGAGGTGGACTCGGCACAGGCGAAGGCCGCGCGGATGTCTTGTGCGATGGCCTGGCGTTCGGTGGTCATATCTGTAGTGTATCCGAAGCCGCTGGGGGTTGATGCTGGCGTATCGCGGCCCGAGTCAACCTGGGGCAGCACCGCTGGGGGCCGCGCAGCCAGTCAGAGCGAGTCCATCAGCGCTCATTGAAGCCCTTGCCGGCCATGATCTTTACGGTGGCCTTCTCGGCCCGCGACTGGCGTGTCTTGCTCTGCTTTGCGCCTGAAACATGCAGGATGTAGCTGCGCTGGCGACCGGGAGTGAGTGCGTCATACGCAGCAGCAACATCTGCGTTGGCGTCCAAGACGTCCTGAAGTTCGTCTGGCATGGGCTCGTTCGACTCGCGTGGAGGAACCTTGGTACCGGACTGTACAAACCCAATACAGTCATGGATGAACCGCGCCACCAAGCCGCGATTGGCGAGTACCTCTGCCTCGGTGGTGAACTTGAACAGTCGGGCGGAGCGGGTGTTCGGACCGACCAACTCGAGCACGCCGTCTTTGTCGTCCAGCAGGGCGCCGCGCAGATAGCTAACAAAGCAACAGTCTTGGTAGGTGCCAATCATGATGACGTTCGTGTCGTCCAGCATGTAGCAGGGCGAACCCCACTTCATGGTCTCGGTCAGACCTGAGTCCAGTGCGATGACGCGAAGCGCCGCCAGTGCACCTGGGTAATGGTGGACTTTACACTCGGGCGTCTCGAACTTGTCACACCGACCGCAGCCGTCCTTCAGGTAGGAATCGACGCTTGAGTTGTTGATAGTCATGACGGTTCTCCGGACGCGGTAGCGGGCAGCCGTGTATCTCGCTCAATACTGCGGACGGAGCCATTGTGGCGGGGCATACAGTCGAACTGGACGTTGAAGACCCGTCGACCTGGGATTGTGCTCTCGACTGTGTCAGTGGCTTGTTCTTGTTGTGCCCACCTGCCATCTCTGATGTCGGACCCGACCCTCAACGCATTCGTTGACCACGGCCAACAGCCTCACGACCCTGTTGTCTTCCTGTCCGTTGCTGGAGGTGAGAAGAAACGATGCATTCCCCACGCGCGGACCATCGACGACACCATCCGCGACCACGTCGATCTGTGGAGAAGCGGATGAGCAGCGTGAGCCGACCTAGACTGCGCACCGTGCTACGGCGAGCCCTCGGAGGCACCTATGAACGTTCTGCTTTGGGTCTGGCTGGCGGGCTGTGACTCTCCGGGGCTGGTCGTCGGCGACACGGACCCGTCTTCAGATCCGGACACGTCTGTCGACACGGACACATCGTTTGAAGTGGATTCGTCTGTCGACACAGACACCGACTCGAACGCAGGGCCTGCCGACCTAGACGACGCTGTCTGGGTTCGAGGACAGCCGATTCAGTATGACGCGGCTCCATTGTTTGGTACGTCTGGTGACATCACGGCGGTCGGCCTTCCGCTCGGTATTCGCGTGGACCGCTCAGGTTGGGTCCACGGAACGCCGCTGTCGAACCGGCCCATTCAGCCCGTTGTGCTGAGCCGTGGCAACGAGAGTGTCACCGTGCATGTCGGTGTGACTCGTTCGGCCGACATTCCGCCGCCAACCTCCTACACGTTCAATGTCGACTTGGCCCACCTTGGCGCGTCCACAAGCGACACGTCTGTCGTTGACCTCGTCTCCCTAGATGCGGCCATTGTGGCCGCCGTCGACCATGCCGCAAACGTGGGTGCCACTGCCGAAGACCCTGTCGTCCACCGCATTTCTTATGTTGGACCGGACCAAGAAGCGCAGCTCTTTCGCTACGACACATCGCCGGCGACAGCGGAGCTCGCCAATGTCATTGTGGTGATTGACGGCAACGGGGCATCACTTCGGCACCTTCGCTACGGCTACCGCGGCGCCAACCTTGTGTTTTCCGACTGGGTCTTGCTCGGTTGGGCGGGGGGCGGTTCCAGTCGACCCGGAGCCATTCACAGCGGCAATGCCCAGCTCGCATTCGTTGACTGCAAAGTCGGCCCGTGGTTCGGAGGCGACCGTGTCACCGGATTGTCGAACGAAAACCCATTTGCGCTGCCGCTTGTAGAAGCGGCTGCGGGTGCACGCCTCAGCTTTGTACGCACCCACCTCGCAGGCTGGGTTCGCGGGGGCGTGTTTGGGTGCGACGAGGACGACACAGTCACTCAGGTGGTCGACTCGCTGGTGTCCCACGGGGGCGAGGACACGGTGCGCATGTACGGCGGCGGCCCTGGTGATGTGGCCAGCTTGTGGTGGGTTGGCAACACGGTGTCCAACCACGTCTCTGGGAATGCCCGCTGGCACAGCGACTTTATCCAGACCGGCGCCCAGTTTGACGGCCCCGGCTACACCAAGCATATCGGCGTGTTTAAGAGCGTGGCCATCGTCGACTCGGTCCGCTACGGCGGAACGGGAATCCGGCAGCAGCAAGAGGGCAATGACGGCCTTGAGAGCGTGGTCGTAGATGACTTCATTGTCTTGCACACCGGATACAATGGCCTGGTTCTGAACACGGTGGAGGCGCAGGTGTCGCGCTACCTAGAGGGACCGGCGCCGGGCTTTGGCGCGTCCGATAGTTGGATTGACTTCAACAGCACAGGTGGCGGCACCGCACCAGCAGGTGCGTCGCTTGCAGACTTGGTGGTCGGACACCTGACGTTTGACGGTGACTGGGTTGGGCATGACCTAGACATTGGTGGGCGGTTTGCGTCGTACACACCGAATAACCTCGTATCTCTGCAGTCCAACTTTCCGCAGCTCGCGGGCTCAGTGCAGGTGCACGCTCAACATGGTGGTGCTGCCTTGGCCCAGCCCCGTTCGGTCTTTGTCCCCACCACACACGCGTTTGTGCTGCATCCCGACAGTGTTCGTAGTGCGGTGTCCAACGCGTTCGAACCGGTCGACGGGTGGGGGAATGGCACTCCGACAGACCCGCGGCTGTACGATGCCGGCTGGGGGCCCGCACCCGCTATCAACGCGCCTGGGCTGTCTTCGGTGCTCGTTCGTGCGCAGTCCGTTGAGTTCAGCACAACCGGGTCTGATGGCGTGGTCTGGTGGCAGTTGGTGGCTGGACCTTCCGTACCTACGCTGCCAACACCGGCCCAGATGCGCGGTGGCGTGCAGGCTGATGGGCGCTTCACCGGGCCGACGGATGGGGGAGCGAGCACGTCGTCGATTCGTTCATGGGGGTTTGTTCCGGTGGACGCCTCCGGGGCGGTGGTGATTCCATTGCCGGTTGCCTCGTCGCCTGGAGATGTCGTTCTGCTGATGCACGAGTCCCACAACGGGTCTGTCTCAGTGGTTGCCCAGGGGATTCGCTCGTAGATGGCGTCCTGACACCGGGGCGAGGTTGCCAGTGCTTCGTCGCCGCCGCGGATGGCGCCATCTGACCAGTTGGTAGTTACTCTTGTACGCCGGGATCGGTCGGTGCATCTTCGTCCCCGAGAGTCTCAGCGGTGGCTGGGGCATCGTCGAAGGCGAGTGTTCGCCCGGTCAGTCGCGTGCTTAGAACCAGCATAGATGCGGTCAGAAAGCAGGTTGTCGCCAGCATCTCTAGGCATTCTTCTATCAGCCGAGGAATGTGGGTCAGGTTGTATTTGGGATAGTCGTGGGCAGTGGCGTAGGCCTCAAGCCAGACCTCTGACTCGGGCATTCCCTCAACGACATCAAGCCCCTGTGATGCGGCGAAAAACCCCAATCCCGCAACGACGATGAGTCGGACCCGCATGCTGCCAGACCCCGCGATAATCGCGGCACTCGTAAGCAGCCCCAGTGCTAGAAAGGGTCCGATTAGGGCCTGCCACGCGTACGTTGGCAAGTTTGCGAGTGAGCTGTCGTCACCTGCGGCTCGAACAATGGCGCTGGAGAACCCCTCGTGGATTTCGGACGCGTCGTCTGCACCAATGTAGACGAAAAAGGCAGCCACGAATGCCCACGGCACGGCGCGTCGCACGCCTTGACTCTGTGAGGTGACCCACGCGGTCACGGCTGCAACGGTTCCCACTGCGACCGCTTGTGTCGAGGCAAACCAGGTGGGGATGCTGGTCTCTCTGGCTGGGTTTACCATCCGCTGTATGCTACGATCACCCGTCACATCGACCAGATTGAACACGATGTCGAGAAGCAAGAGTACAAGCTCGGCGACCAGCGCAAAGGCAACAATGCCGGTGATGATCCGGCCTGTGCGAACGTTCAGCTGGGCCATGGTTGTCACTCCCACTGGCAGCATACAGCGGTGCCGCTCCACGTTGACCCCGGGGTGCACCGCTCATGCACGCGCCTAGTCTCCCGGGCGCAAGGTACTGTGTCCCCATACAATCACGTTGCGCTGGGTCGCTAGGCACGCACCTGGTCGCCGCATCCGTAGGTCAACCTGCTCGGGCAACGCTGTACCGAACGCAGCTGCGCGTAGGCCGCGCACACGCTCGACCTCTGTTGGTAGAACTTGATTGATTAGTTGTCACCCCCTGTCATGGTGCGTAGGCTGCGGCTCGGAGGGGAAATGGTAGACACAACTCGGATGATATTGGCAGTAGCGCTTGGAGCTACGCTTTCGGTGGCGCAAGCGCAGGCGCAAGAACTGGCTCAGGTGGCTGAGTACGCCCTGGAGTCACAACTGGAGATGCGTTCGGGCAACTTCCATCCCTAGGGATTGGGTGTGAACGAGGCCACAGGGGAGCTGCTGTACGCCCAACAAAACAATCGGACCATTGCCGTTAGTTCGCTAGATGGACAGTTCCTTCGGAACATTGGAACTCTCGACAGCCACATGACCTCCGTTACCGCTCACGATGGCCGGTTGTACTACTCGAACTATTCGGGAAACGCGAGCGCCCAGGACATGTGGTCGGTCGATGCTGATACCGGGTCTGGAAAGACCATCTATGGCGCTGATGTCCAGGCATATGGCGGCTTTCCGATGGACATTCGTGGTGGCATTCTGTACCGCACAGAGCTCTCCACAACCTACGACTGGAGTAACCTCAACGAGCTGTGGGTATCGGACTACCAGACTCCTGATTCCTTTCAACGGCAGATTACGTTGCAGGTCCGTGCAGGAATTGGCGACATCGCGGTAGACTTGGAGCGCAACAGTCTTTGGGTACTCGACTACTCGGGCAGCGCGCACATCCGCCAGCTAGACCTAGACACCGGCAACCTCATCACGCAGTACCAGGTGGTCGGTGATGGTCTAGATGCCGGCATCACCGTGTACCAAAATCGCTTGTACTACTACGACTGGGTCAATGGAAACTCGACCCTGACCGTGTTCGCCTTGACCCCAATCGACTCGGACAATGACG
>CAJXTB010000021.1 GCA_913061235.1 uncultured Pseudomonadota bacterium
GCGTCCAGGGCTACTGGCTGTTCGGCCACGGTGACGTCGGCGGTCCGCAGGCCACGCGTGTCGGTCTCGGTCTGGACGTGCTCAACGGGTGCATCAGCCGGGACGCGCACAACGGGGGCGTCGTAGACGATGTCTGCGTCGAGTGGGGCTTCGCTACGGGCACAGCCAATGAGTAGTGTGGCGACGATGAGTGCAGATGGGCGGTGAAAAAGCATGGAGCCTCCGGTGTGGGAGGTGCCAACGCAGCCAGTGACTGTTCCTTACAGGTCAGGTGGTGCCGAAGTGAATCTTCTTTGGACATCGCGTCACTGACGTAGTCGCTACGGGGTGGCGCGCAGCTTCTCCGCAAGCTCGCTGTACGCTGCATTGCCCGACGTCATGGCCAATCGGTCCAACCAGCGTGCGGCATCCTGTGTGCGCCCGATATCTGTGCTTGCGGCTGCTAGAGCCAAGACCAGACGCTCATCTGGAATCTCGCGTGCCACCGTGATGAGGGTCTCGTAGGCCTTGTCGCTGTCACCGGTTTCTGCCTGAAGTTTTGCAGTCAGCAGGGCCGTCTCGACATGCAATGGACGCAGTATGCGTAGGCGGTCCATCGTTGCCAGTGCGGCCTGCTTCTCACCGGCAGTGTCTTGGCTGCGGGCGAGGGCGATGGTCAAACGGGTGTCCCCGGGGCGTGCGCGGACGACTTGTCCAAGCACTGAGATCGCTTCGGCAAGGCGGCTTGATTCCAGCAAGAGCAGGCCAAGAGCAGCTTGCGCCTCCACATTGCCGGAGTCGTTGCCAATGGCGTTCGCGAGGTCTGTGATGGCGTCTTCGGTGTTGCCCTGGCGTGCTTTTAGACGAGCGCGGGACATGAGCGGAAGAGCGCTCTGTGGGTATTGAACGACGAGTGCATCGTAGGCGGTGATGGCTGCGAAGATGTTGTCGTCTTCAATCAGACGCGTGGCGAGCAGCTGGTGGTAGCCCTCCGAGTCGAGTGCGCCGCGAATCATCTCGTCCGCGAACAGGAGCGACAGGGCGGGGTCTGCGAAGGACTCGCTGATCTCCAGAGCTCGCAGTGCGGAAGTGCGCGCCTCTGCGCCATTGCTGCGGTCAAGCCACTGTTCGGCCAGTGCGGCATGAATACGCGGGTCGTTGGAGGCTGCGGTGGAACCCGCACGCAGGGTGTCCAGAGCGGTGTCTGGTGAGAGCACGGCCTTCATCAAGTAGCCTTCGGGGTCACTTGGAATGGCACGGATGGCTCTCTCGGCTACTTCTCGCGCGGTCTCGTTGTTGCCCAGTGCGGCGTGGAGCTGCACCAGTCCCGAGTAAGATTCCGCCAGGGTTGGGTCGAGGGCGAGTGAGCGATCGTATGCGGCGATGGCTTCGTCTGGTTGCCCCGTCGCTCGGTACACAGCACCCAGTCCCATGTAGCTGCGTGCGTGCTCGGGATCAGAGTCGAGAGCGATTCGGTAGGCGCGCTCGGCTTCGTTGGCGTCGACCAACACGCGGCCGAATAGGTACCAGGATTGTGCTGTTGGAACCGCTTCAACACGTGCGCGGTAGGTGGCATCAGCAGCCCCCAGAAGGCCCATGCTGAGCAGGCCGTCAATGTAGCGTTCCTGCGCTTCCATATCGCCAGGCGCAGCCTCAGCTTCGGCCTGCGCCACTGGCAAGGCTTCAGCGATGCGACCTGCAAGCATTAGGTCTTCAGCGTCGCTTGCGCGGCTCGGCCCCGCTACGCTCAGCGCGAGAAGGGCGGCGAAACTGCATAGGGCCGTTTGAAATCTCATGGAGTGCTATCCTCTTGCGCCGAAACACCAGCCAAGTGGCCTACATGCCCCGTTCGTTCACACTCGTCACACTACTGCTCGCTGGACCAGCCTTGGCCCAGGACACCCCCACTGTTGCTATTGTCGGCCTTCATCAGGCTGATTTGAGCGTTTCGGACCAGCGTGAAGCGTCCGAGATCTTTGCTCAAGCAATTGAAGAAGCGGGTTTTTTTGAGGCTCGTCGTCCAAAGTGGGTAGCGGACCGTCTGCGCGGGCGCGAGCCCCTGGTCTTGCGTGATGCCTTTGGCGGCGCCGGACGCTCGCGTCTGGAAGAAGGTCGCACCCTGTACGGCCAAGCTCAAATGGACCAAGCCGTCTCTGCCCTGGAAGAGGCGGTTGAGACGCTGGGGCAGGGCCTTGCTCTGACCCGAAGTCCTCGAGAGCTGTGGGACGCGCTCGTTTACTTGGGTGCAGCACGACAAGCGGCAGGCGACTACCGCGGAGGACGCACCGCTTTTGAACAGGCCATCGCGGTCATGCCGCTGCGTACCCCTTCGTCCCAAGAGTTCCCTCCGGATTTGATTCAACGCTACGACGACCTGCGTCGAGAGCGCCAAGCCTTGGCAACGGCGGTTCGGGTCACGGCCGGAGACGACGACACCGTTGTGTGGTTGAACGGAGAACGCAAGGGCAGCACACCGCTGACCATCGAAGGCGTCATTCCCGGTCGCAACTACTTTTATGGCGAGAGTCCTCTCGGCTTTTCCGCGTTCCAAGTTGCGGATGTTCAAGAGGCGCGCCAGGGCGATGTTGCACTGCGGTTGGACACGCCAATGCTGGCCAGTCCGGCGTCATCGGAGACCGGTCGTGCGCGTCAGATAGCGGATTTGTACGCTGCGCTGGGGGAGTCACTTGAGGTCGATATGATCTTGGTGGCAGGAACTGCGGAAGGTGAGGCGACCGCCCAGCTGTACTCCACGCGCACCGACACTTGGACCAATACCGTCTCTACTCGGTACGTCGGTAGCTCCGCCGACGAGCTGTCGGATGTACTGCCAACTCTCTGGGTCGACGTGCGGGAAGACGGGACCTTTGAGCCCAGTTCACGCGTGGCGACACCCCGTGGCCTAGACGTGTCCGGAGACGTACTCTTGTCGCGCATTTTGCTGCTACCCGAACAAGACGCCTTTGCTGACGAACGCACCGAGAAGAAGCCCAAAAAAGTGGGCAAAGTCCTGCTTGGCGTTGGCATTGGCTTAGCTGTCGCTGGCGGCGTTGCGTGGGGTACGGCCTATGCTTTGACCGAGCCGTTTCAGGGACGGGTCGGGTTCAGCCAGCCGTAGAGCATCTACTCGCCTTCTGGCGTGGACCACGAGCCGCTGTACACCTTGTCTCCGTCTGGATGCGGTGCGGTGATGGAGTAGGTGCAGTTCCGTGTTCCGCCGTTCGACGGGCTGGTGATGGTGCGCAGTGGCATCAAACGGTAGCCGCGCTCGGTACCCGCATAGCGGACGTCATATTCGCGGCTTGAGTCGGTGTTGCTAGTGGTCAACTCTCCGCCAGACGATGTACGAGTGATGCCGCATTCGGTCTGGAAGTTGACCTTCCATGTGCCGGGGTCGCCTACGTTCGGAACGCGCAGCTCTGCCATGACGATGTACTTGCCGGGGGCGAGCTCTCCGACGTCGGTACCTAGGTACTCGTCGCAGGTACGTTCGCCTCGACAGATTCCGACGCCCTGCTCGGAGAACGGCCGTACGCCAGCTTGAATATCTTCCATCAACGGCTTGAGCAGAGTCTCCTCAAAACCCGTCACAAGAGTGCCTTGGGGTTCCGCGGGAACGGCGTTGGCGTCCGCGATGGCTGCTGCCACGAACGGTGCACACTCGGCTTCTCCGCAGGTTGCGGAAGTACCGCAGGCCGCCAGAGATAGGCAGAGAGCGACGGTAGATAGTGCTATGTGGCTTGATTGGACGCGCATATGACCCTCCCGGTCGACGCCATGCTATCGACAGCGGGACTGCGAGACAACCGCAGGTTGGGGGAGTGATGAGCCTAGCGAACGCTAAACGACCGGATGGGAGCCCGCTTTTGTTGGACGGTCATCCGCCTTACAATGGCGACGCCCTCGAGGCTCTCGAAGGCGTGGAGTTCCGGCTTCCGTGCGGGGACAGTTGGATCAAGCGTGGCCACAATCCCGAGCACACTTACCTAGACGAGGCGCTGGAGGCGTGGAAGGAGAACCCGGAGTGGATGGACTTCCTCGATCTGGATTCGCCAGCAAGCGACCTCAAGCGAGCAAGCCGCGACGTCTACCTACACCACTGGCAAAAGTACCTAGACGCCGATCGGGTGCTCGACATCGGCTGCGGTATCGGCCGGCTGACCCATCCCTTCCTCGACCGTGGAGCGACTGTCATTGGCGTGGACGCTGACCTGGGTAGCTTGCAACGATGCGCTTGGTATGCGGCACGTAGGCCAGGAAAGCTGGACCTCCACTGGACCTCGACCTCTGCGCTGCCACACGTAGAACCGGTAGATGTCATCGTTGCCTGTGAGTCGCTCTGCTACGTACCTGACTTGGAGACGGTGCTGATTTCGTTGCGCAAGCGTCTGAAACCAGGAGGGGCCTTTCTGTTGTCGATGGAGGCGGAATATGGTTGGGCGGTCGGCCCCGATGCTCCCTGCGACACCCTAGAATCCGCGTTGAGCGGCGGCATTGTGGATGCGCCGGGGGACCGCTGGGTTCGTACCGTGGGGCGCGATGAGCTTGCAGCATTGCTCGAAGATGCAGGATTCATCGTCGAAGACATTGTGGCTACGCACTACTTGGTAGACGGACCGCTGGAAGACGTGATGCCGTCCGCGTCGTCTCTTGAAGATCTGTTGGACGCAGAGGCGACTTGTCGAGAGCATCCGGTGTGGAGTCCGCTCAACCGGATCTGGACGGCTGTCGCTCGCCGTCCGTAGCCTCGAAGCGTCCCTGCCCAGATTATTCGCTGCAGCAAGGAAAGTGACATTTATTCCCCAGAGAGTTGTGGTAGCAACCGGGCGGGGAGAAATCATGATTATCACTTTGCTTGCTCTTGTTGTCAGTACCGCCAGTGCTGCGGACTCCAATGAAGACGGATGCGTCGATTCGTTTTTCGACGCGAACACCGCCTGCGTGTCGACTGACGCCACGACCACCACCGGTCTGGTTGTGGGCAGTGGGGCGACGGTCGGTGTGTACGTGGACATTGGACCGGACGTGACTCTGGGTCAGGGAGTGGTCGTTGCGCCACGCGCTACCATTGCCGGACGAGTTGGTGAGCCCGGCTCCTCACAAATCGGTGACGACAGCATCATCGGTCGCGGCGCCAGCCTCGGAGCGGACAGCCAGCTCGGCACGGACGTCATTGTGGGCCGCTTTACCCAGACGGGTGCGCGGTTTGACGCAGGCAACAACGTTCATGTGGGCCAGGGAAGCGACATCGGTGACGATGTTGTGTTGAGCGCTGGAGCCGTTCTAGGGGCGTTGGTCTCGGTTGGCGACCACGCGGTCGTGCAGCCCGGAACGGTGATGGCTCGTGGTGTGCAGGTCGCTGACTCTGCGAACGCTTCTGAGCAGAGCGACATTGGCGGCATCATTGGACCTGACGTGTCGTTGGGCGCGGACGTGACGGTGGACCCCACGGCTCGCATTCGCAAGCGGACTGTCATTGGTGATGGCGTGACCATTGGTCAAAACACGCGTATCGCTCGCGACGTGACCGTTGAATACAACGTCACCATCGGCGACAACGTCACGATTCGAGCCGGTGCTGTGATTGGTCACGGTGCGGTTGTGGCTGACGGAACGTTTGTCGGCAGTGCTGACGTCATTGAAGCAGCAGAGCTCTACGCCTTCACGTCGCACACCTTCACAACATGTGGCCTCACCGGTCGAACGGGACCTTCGCTTGCGACCTGTCGTGCTTCCTACACGACGGACTGGGATGCGACGGATGCGTTTGGCATGACCACCAACGGCATTCAGCTGTGGACTGTGCCTCGGACCGGGCCGTACCAAATCGTCGCAAAGGGGTCCTCTGGTGGGCGCGCCTCCAATAGTATCGGGCAGGCCAATGGCGCTGAAGTCACGGCAACGGTTCAGCTCATCGCTGGTGATGTCCTTCAGCTGCTTGTGGGCCAGCGCGGCGGCAACAATGCTACTCACGGCAATGAGAGCGGCGGTGGTGGCGGTACCTTCGTCGTGACCGCTTCTGACGTTCCGCTTGTTGTCGCTGGAGGCGCTGGAGGAGCGCCTTCAAGTGTCTACGGTGGTAGTTGTACTCGGACGGTTGCCACAGGCCACGGACAGGCGGGGACCAGTGGTGGCGCGTCCATTTGCGGTCATGTATCGGCAGCCGGCGGTGCAAACGGCTTGGGCGGATACGTCGCCGTAGCCAACCAGGACCGTCAGGGAGCTGCCGGAGGTGGCTTCGCGACCGCCGGCTCGTCAGGCTCGGGTCACTGCTCAACCTCTTTCGGTGGCGCAGCCTTTGTCCAAGGTGGCATTGGCGGTGACGGCCACGGTAGCTGCTATGGTCCTAGTTGGCCGGATGGTGGTTTCGGCGGCGGCGGAGCGGGTGCTCTCAGCTCTCCGGGCGGCGGTGGCGGCTACTCGGGTGGGGGGTCTGCTGGAGATTGGTCGTCGTATTCGAACTACGGCGGCGGCGGTGGCTCGTACACACTTGCAATGGCAACTGACGTCGTCATCGTGGCAGGGAGCAACACCGGCGAAGGCAGCGTGACCATCACCCAGCTCTGATCGCGCCACCCCCGTCCGGTCTGTTTTCGACATGTCGGGCAGTTGTGTAGTTCGTCTCTTGCATTGCTGAACATCCCGTCGAGAGACAGCGACGTCGTCGGGAGTTCGCTACGTCTCTGTCTGGCGCTGGTTGTTGACGACCGCAATGGGGCTCTTGTTTCTCTGTTTGCTGTGCCAAAACACTTACAGGGAGAAACCATGATTACCACTTTGCTTGCTCTTGTTGTCAGTACCGCCAGTGCTGCAGACTCCAATGAAGACGGATGCGTCGATTCGTTTTTCGACGCCAACAGTGTGTGCGTGTCCACGGACGCTACGATCGCTACAGGCCTGACTATCGGGAGTGGGGCCAGCGTTGCTGCGTTCGCGGACATCGGGCCTGACGTGACTCTCGGTCAGGGAGTGATTGTCGCCTCTCGAAGTATCATTGCAGGTCGGCTGGGAGAGCCCGGTGCCTCCGCTATTGGCAACAACAGTATTGTTGGACGTGCCGCCAGTATCGGAGTGGACAGTCAGATTGGAGCCGATGTGACTCTGGGCCGCAATGCCCAGATGGGGGCTCGGCTGCAAGCAGGCGACACCGTCCAGGTCGGGTATGCGAACGACATTGGTGATGATGTTGAGTTGAGTGCAGGAGCCGTTCTGGGGGCATTGGTCTCGGTCGGCGACCACACGTTCGTACAGCCTGGCACAGTGATGGCCCGTGGTACGCAAGTTGCAGATGCTGCGAGTGCTCTCGAAGGCAGCGACATCGGCGGCATCATTGGGCCTGACGTGTCCATTGGGTCGGCAACCACGATCGATCCACTCGCGCGCATTCGCAAGCGGAGTACCATCGGGGACAACGTGACCATTGGTCAAAACGTCCGTATCGCCCGTGACGTCACCGTTGAATATGATGCTATCATTGGTGACAACGTCACGATTCGGGCCGGTGCGGTGATTGGGCATGGAGCAACCCTGGTCGACGGCACGTTCGTTGGACGCGACGAAGTCATTGACCCGGTAGCGTCGGGGCTAGCTGTCGTCGCCCAACATACGTCTACAACATCGCCCTACCAGACGGTGTACCGATTGGAACCGCAAACCGTGCCGAGTAGCGGCGACGCCCGGGTCTGGTACCAGACGTCGTGCGAGGACGCTGGGCTTCGACCCGTGAGTTGCGACTACAATAACTGGGGCCCAAATTACAATGCCACTGCGTGGAATGCTGTGATTTTGGAGAAAACCTATTGGAGCTGCAACGTGTCGAGTGGCATCCAGTCTAGGACTGGGTGGTCGGGTGTGATTACTTTCCACGTCCCAAGCAGTGATGGAAACGGTATCTATGCAACCAGCGGAGAATCCAATGGTGGGGCCGTGGGCTCCATGGTCTGTACTGACTAGCGCTCTGCCTATCGAAAGTCGGCGGTGGCCACCTGGGTCGACCCTTATGGGGGCGGTACCTGCACAGACGTTCATGTTGGGCTAGACTAGGCACCCGCCTTCTCTTCTGCCCTTCCTCCCTGTGACAACATGCGCGTCTTCGGCATAGATCCTGGCTGTACCGTCACCGGATTCGGGGTGGTGGAGAGTCATCGTGGTCGCGTCACCCTGGTAGATGCCGGGTGCATCCGAACCAAGGCCAGCGAACCGATGACCACGCGGTTGCATAGGATTTACCTTGGTTTGGTGGACGCTCTGGAGCGAAACAATCCAGATACGGTCGGTATTGAGGCCATCTTCCACCACAAGAACGCGCAGAGTGCGCTGATTCTAGGCCAAGCCCGTGGTGTAGCTCTGCTCGCCACTGCAAAGTTCGGTTTTGAGCCGGCGGAATACAACCCAATGGTGGTCAAACGGTCGGTTGGCGCTCATGGTCGTGCGGACAAGAAGGCGCTCGCCAAGATGGTGTGCATGTTGTTGGGAACACAGGTCGAAGGACCTGCAGATGTGACGGATGCGCTGGCGATTGCCATTACTCATGCCGCACACTACCGGGCTCAGGCCATTGTGGGGGTACGGTGATTGCGTTGTTGACGGGCCGACTTGTGGAGCGAGAGGGCTCACGCGGCATTCTCGATGTTCGTGGCGTGGGCTACGAAATCTTTGCGGCTACGGGAACTCTAGACAGCTGGGTAGAATCCGACTCAGACGTCGTTGCTCACATCTACACTCAAGTATCGGAAGATACGCTGTCGTTGTACGGCTTTGAGGGTGGGGAGCAGCGGCGCGCCTTTGTGACCATGTTGGGTGTCAGCGGTGTTGGACCGAAAGTGGCACTTGCGGCCCTTGAGACCATGCCGGTGTCGGACTTGGCTCAGGCGTGCGATAGCGGGAACATCGCGGCGTTGTCACGCATCAAAGGCGTGGGCAAGAAGACCGCCCAGCGTATGGCCTTGGAGCTCAAGGGCAAGCTGCCTACAACCTTCTCAGTCAACTCACCAGCCAAGGCGCCAGTGGCCGGTGACCAGCTTCCATTGGCCCTAGACCGGCTGGGCTACAGCAAGGCCGAGATCAGTCGTGCCATGTCCGCGCTCGCTGCGCAGGGTGTGGGGGACGATGAGCCGGTACCCCAACGCTTGCGTGCTGCGCTTGCCGTGCTCTCTGGAGTTGGCTCGTGAACCGCGTCGTTGACCCTACTGAAACCGAAGCCCATGACCCGGCACTGCGTCCGCGCAACCTGCGCGAGTTCGTGGGTCAGAAACGCATTGTCGAGAACCTTCGGGTGTACATCAAAGCGGCATTGCAGCGTGGCGAGCCCCTTGACCATGTGCTCTTGGCTGGGCCTCCGGGTCTAGGAAAGACCTCTCTGGCCTACGTTATCGCTGAGACAATGGGGACTCAAGTACGCACTGCTTCGGGACCTACGCTCGAGCGTGGCGGAGACCTTGCCGCCATTCTGACTGGTTTGGATAAGGGCGAGGTCTTGTTTATCGACGAGATTCACCGCATGTCGCGTGCTGTTGAAGAGGTGCTCTACCCGGCGATGGAGGACTTCGAGATCGACTTGGTCCTTGGCTCTGGTCCTGGTGCCCAGTCGCTCAAGGTGCCCCTGCAGCCGTTCACACTTGTGGCGGCAACCACCCGCTCGGGCATGCTGACTGCCCCTTTGCGCGCTCGGTTCGGCATTCACGCGACCTTCGACTTTTACTCCGCCGCCGAGCTGGCCATCATCATCACCGCCAGCGCTGAGCGAATGGGAGTCGTCATCACCCCGGAGGGCTGCCGTGAGCTCGCGCGTCGTAGCCGGGGCACGCCACGCATCGCCAACCGCATGTTGCGGCGGGTGCGAGACTTCGCTGAGGTGCAAGGTGACGGCACAATCGACGCCGACATCACCCGAATCTCGCTCGAGCGTCTAGAGGTAGACCTACTCGGTCTAGACAATATGGACCGTCGCATTCTGGAGGCTATCGCCATCACGTTCAGTGGTGGGCCTGTTGGGCTGGGCACGTTGGCGGCGAGTATTGGTGAGTCCCGCGACACCATTGAAGAGACCTATGAGCCCTTCTTGATTCAACTGGGATTCCTCCAACGGACACCCCGTGGCCGAGTGGTTACGCCGCGTGGCCGTGAGCATCTAGGGCTACCTGGACCGGTAGATGCCCCCCAGGAGACGCTACTGTGAAAGTACTCTGTATCATCGCGTTGTTCGCACTATCTGCGTGCTCTAAGAGTCCCTTTGTGACACGGGTTATTCAGGTCGACGGCCGCCCATTGGAAGTGGAAGTCGCCTATACGTACAAGGCGCGCGGCCAGGGCGTCATGGGCAAGGACGGCTTGACGGACGAGCAGGGTGTGCTCTTCATGTACCCAGAAGAGGCGAATATCGGCTTCTGGATGAAGACGGTGACCTTCCCACTGGACATCGCATTTATTAGGTCAGACGGTTCGATTGCGCGAATTGCGCAGATGCAGCCCTTCGTGACCACGAGCACGCCGAGCCTTCAGCCCGTTCAGTATGCCCTGGAGATGCGTGAAGGGTGGTTTGCGGACCATGATGTAGTCGTGGGCGAGAAAGTCACCGACATTCCTACAGATCTGGAACCAGAGCCCCGGTAGAGCTCGGGCTTCTAGCGGGCACGTCCCCAGTCTACGACGGACCACTTGCGTGCTGTCGCTATGCGTCGCAGCGGCTTGTCCGGATTGACAGCGACTGGCTTGGCCACATTCTCCAGCAGCTTGAGGTCGGTCACTGAGTCCGTATAGAAGCTGGCTTGCGACAGGTCTTCGCCCTCGCGCGCAGCCCACTCTACGGCGCGGTCGAACTTTGTATCGCCGTATGCAAACCCGTCGATTTCCCCGGTGAACTTGCCATCGCGGACTTCGAAGCTGGTGTGGATGATGTCGTGTAGGCCCCACGCATCGCGTGCTGCACGAGCCGCGTACGGGCTGGATGAGGTGGCGACGACGAGCCGGTCGCCTGCAGCGCGATGGGCATCGAGTGCGGCCAAGGCGCCTGGCCGAATGTGCTGCACGACGTCGTCTGCGAACCACTGCAGGGTGCGCGCCGCCATCTCTTCTTCGTCTTCGCCGGCCAAGCGTCGGACCGCTTCACGGTAGACCTCGTCCATGCCTGCGTCATGGCCCATTTGGTAGCGCATCACCCACCACGCTCCCCGGAGGGCGTCCATGGTTGAGAGGCGTCCACCACGCCACTCATGCTTGACCCATAGGCTCGCGGAGTTGACGTCAATCAGCGTACGATCGAGGTCGAACAGCGCGATTGCCATGAGTCAGGTGCCTCGGGTCTGGCGAATGATGGGGGGCTGAGTGGAGCGTGGTTTGTCGTCAACGCCGAACAGACGGTCGAGGAAGGCGACCAGTCCGGTCAAGCGGCCATCCACGAGGGTCCACTTGTGTCCGCTCTCAGTGCGCACCACAACCGACGCGCCGAGCATTGGAACGCGGCTGTACGCGACAATATCGGTCCAAGGGAGGAAGGCCAGGCCCTCACGAAAGCGCCCAGCGAGTCCCTTGTCGTAGAAGCCGAGTGTCTCGACTTGCTCGAGGCCAATGCGGGCAATGCCGACCACATCTGCCGGAACGATCTGGGAGAGGGGGCCCGAGCATGGATTGTCGTCACGCAGGACGGCTTTCCATTTGACCTGGGTCAAGCAGTCTCGGACTCGACTGATGTCGACCGGACGCAGTGACTGACCCATAGTTTCGGCAATGACGCGGTCCAATGCACCCTTAGGAAGTCCGAGTCCGTTGGCCATCGACTCCAGAAGGGTCATCTCCTCTTCTGCCAAGATGCCGTCTTTCCACGCCATTCGGGCTGCAAAGCGCAGGCCTGTCCACCGCTCTTCATCAGAAGGCAATGCATGCGCTAGAGCTCTAATGTCCAGTGGGGTTTCCCCAGCAGTCACAGCCCACGCCCGAAGTTCGGCAGGGTCGCGGCCTGGGAATAGGCGAAGAAGAAATTCGAGTTCTGCGTCGTCGACAGAACCATCGCTAAAGGCGACGGCAGCGAGCAGCGCAATCAGGGCGTCATCCGCGGCGTGGCCTGGAACGAGTGCATCTGAGGCGCTCGGGTCGGCAACCATCTGCAGGTAATCATCAATACGCGCCATAGAGGTCCTCAAAGGGGGGCGGGTTGCAGTCTATCAAGGTACGTCGACGATCATGAGCAGCCTTCCATTCGACGTCCGACAACACTGGGTGTGGCCCCCACAAACCGTGTTCACATCCTCTGAGGATGGGTTGATCAATGCCACTTGGCTGGCGCGCGACGCGGGGCAACTGCTCGGGGTCGTTCAACGCCTGAACACTGGCATCTTTGTCCCGGAGGTCCACGAGGACATTCAGGCGGTCACAACCTACTTGGCTCAAGCGGGTTTGTTGACGACGAAGCTGGTGCCGACGACAGCGGGCGATCTGTGGGCCACAACATCATCCGGGGTGTATCGACGCCTGACTCCGGTTGGACATTCCACTATTCACGCCTTGAGCTCGGCAAGTGAGGCCCAGTCTGCCGGGCGTCTTGTCGGACGCTTTCATACGGCCCTGACCGGGTTTGAACACGACTTCCGAAGCGTTCGCGCTGGGGCACACGACACTCACGCCCACATGGCTGGGCTTGCGTCTGCCGTTCAGGCTCACTCCAACCACCGGTTGTACGACCAAGTGGCACCGTTGGCCGAGCGCATTGCCGCTCTTTGGCAGTCGTGGGATGGGGAGTTGGACGGGCCGAAGCGTGTCATTCACGGTGATCTGAAGGTGAGCAATCTGCGCTGGACGGATGGCGAGGCGGTTGCGGTGATCGATCTGGACACGGTGCAGATCAGCACGCTTGCCATTGAGCTGGGCGACGCTTTCCGCTCATGGTGCAACCGGTCGAACGAGTCGGACGCCAACAGTGTGTTTGACGTTGACCTGTTTGCGGCCGCAATCCGTGGCTATGCGGAGGTTGTGACTCCGGTGCCAGAAGAATGGCAGGCTATCGTCCCCGGCATCGAGCGCATTGCGACGGAGCTGGCGGCACGCTTTGCGCGGGATGCACTCGAGGAGTGCTACTTCGGCTTCGATTCGGCCTACGGCACGCGCGGTGACCACAACCTGCTGCGTGCAATGGGGCAGCTGTCGTTAGCGGAGTCCGTTCGTGCTCAACGCGCAGCAGCGGAAGCGGCGATGTCCTAGCCGAGCTTGATAGCGCCCAAGGCCCAGAACAGGTCTTCGGGGGAGTCGATACCGCGCGCCAAGGCTTCGTCAACGGCTTCTCGCACGACATTGCCGGCGCCGTAGAAGCGCCAGTGGCCACGGCCTTCGAGGTAGAAGTATCGCCCGTCGCCGTATGCGATTTCTGTGACGGTAGCGCGGCCAAAGGTGTGTGTGCGGACTTCGGCGGGAGCATTGAAGCGCATCAAGATGCGCGCAATCCACGGCACTGTGACGTCCAACTGGCGCAGGAAGGCATCTGGGCCGATGAGCCCGCGGACGTGACCGGGAAGCATGGCAACCGTGGTGAACCAGGCGCCTCGGTCCAGAGACGAGCCGCTGGTACCGATCGTGCCTTCTGGAAGCGCCTTTGAGGAGAAGAAAACGCTGTTGATCCGACGACCGTCTGCCAACGCCCCTAGCGCCGACCCTGTGGAGATCACATGGCGGCGCGCGAGGCGGTGCAAGACCGTCCGGCCGGGTTGATCATTCACCCGGACAGGTTCTTCGCCGACCTTGTGTCCAGCAAGGTCGTAGACTTCCAACGTGTATTCCCGCAAGACCGCTCCGATGCCTCTAGACGGTACCACAAGGCTCGCTACATCTTCGCGAGCACGTGTTCCATCGTTCCGAGGACTTCGTAGACGTCCAGCACCGATTCTGCACTCACAAGCTCGATTCGCACGTGTAAGGCCACGTACGTACCCTTACTCGAGTGCCTCTCCTCAACGTCCATTACGCGAGCTCCCGCTCCGGCCGCAGCGGCCATGGCGGTGACTGTAGTTGTTGCCGACGGCGGTCGCACGACCACCCGGAACTGAAAAGGACCAGGAAAGGTATGATTTGACCGTAGAAGCTCAAGCGATTCTTCTCGCTCCATTTGCACCTCCGACGCCCTTCTGACCCGTTGATGCCCCCGTGTCGACGGTCGGTAGGGTACACGGGCAGCACGACTTGGCAGCACGAGGACACGGATGGCCGGACTACCGGAACTCTTCTTGGAACAACCTGGACAAGCAATCAGCCTGGATGTGTCGACCATGGGTCTGCACGTGCCATCGCTTCATGCTTTGGACTGGAAACGCGTATTCGGTGAGATGCGTGCGCTGGAATCAGGCGCCGTTGCCAATGTCGATGAAGACAGGCAGGTGGGCCATTACTGGCTTCGTGCGCCTGAACGCGCGCCGACCATGGCCTACGCCTCCGCGATCGGTGAAGCGGTGGAGGAGGTTGTCGGCTTCGTCCGCGGCGTCCGTTCTGGGGCTATCACGGCGCCAGATGGCTCACGATTCACAGATGTGCTGCACATCGGCACCGGTGGTAGCGCTCTGGGGCCCGGCTTCCTGGTCGATGCCTGCGGGACAGACGAGGGGCTAACTGTTCAGTTCCTCGACAATACCGATCCTGACGGCATTCACCGTATCCTGCGCGGAATCGGAGACCGGCTTCGGACCACACTTCTGGTGATGGTCAGCAAGTCGGGAAGCACACCCGAGCCCAACAACGCCCTGGCGATTGTTCATGACCAGCTCGCCTTGCGTGGATTGCCGATTGGACCCGTCTCAGTTGCTGTGACTGTCGAGGGTAGCTCCCTGTCGAAGCGGGCAAAAGAGGAAGGGTGGCTTCGCTCGTTCCCAGTGTGGCAGTGGGTCGGCGGGCGCGTGTCGTCGATGTCGGCGGCCGGGCTGCTTCCGGCAGGTCTGGCCGGTGCTGAGATCGGCGGGCTGTTGTCGGGTGCCGCTCAAATGGATGAGTGGACACGGACCGAAGACGTCCTGCGAAACCCGGCAGCGTTGTTGGCAGGAGCTTGGTACTTGGCGGGTAATGGGAAAGGAGACCGCTGCGGTGTCACCATTCCTTACGCGGACCGCTACGTCCTGCTGTCCCGCCACCTGCAGCAGGTCATCATGGAGTCCATCGGTCAGCGTCTGGACCGCGACGGCAACGAGGTTCGCCAGGGCCTCACCGTGTACGGGAACAAGGGGTCGACCGACCAGCATGCCTTCGTCCAGCAGCTTCGGGATGGCCGAGACGATTTCTTCGTCATGTTCGTTCAAGTGCTCGACATTGGGCTGACCGGTGACGTTGAGATTCAACCCGGCATCACAACTGGCGACTACCTTCAGGGGTTTTTGCTGGGGACTCGACGCGCACTCATCGACGAGGGTCGACCTGTCATGACCTTGACAGTCCCCACGGTCGACGCGCGCTGTACCGGTGCACTCATCGCGCTGTTTGAGCGGGCGGTCAGCTTCTACGGCACCCTCATCAACATCAATCCGTACCACCAGCCTGGCGTTGAAGCGGGCAAGAAGGCTGCGGCGCTAGCGCTAGAGATGTCGACCTCACTACGCGGACTCATTGCGACGGATGGTCAGACGGTGGACGCATTGTCCGAGGCCCTGAAGGCCCCGAAACTGGATGTCTACTTCTTGCTCCAGCGACTAGAAGCGACGGGTCGTGTTCGTCAGGACCGTACGGGTCGTGACGTTCTCTGGGTGTGCACATGAGACGCGCGGGCCTACTTCTGCATCCCTCGAGCTTGCCGGGACCGTATGGCATTGGTGACATTGGCCCATCCGCCCGAAGTCTGATGGGCTGGCTGGAGTCAGCGGGCATCCGCCTGTGGCAGTTTTTGCCGTTGAACCCGGTGGATGGTCTTGGCTGTCCCTACGCATCTCCGAGTGCGTTCGCCGCAGAGCCGCTGCTGATCAGCATTGATGACCTGATCACCGATGGCTGGCTAAAAGCGACCGAACGTCCGTTGTTTCCCGGCATTATGGACACTGTCGATTGGTCGTGGGTTCACCAGTTCAAGGGGGCGGCGCTTCGCCTAGCCGCTGTGCGGGTCGCCAAATCGGTGGACGTTCGCGGGTGGGCCGCTGAGCGCGACTGGGTGCTCCCATGGGCGACCTTCAGCGCACACCGAGACGTTCATGGCGGCGAGTGGCAGTCGTGGCCTTCCACACTTGGGGACCCCGATGATGCCGTGATTGACGTGCACATCGCCCTTCAGTGGTTGTTTGATCAGCAGTGGTCGAGGCTGCGTGAGGTGGCCCGGTCGCACGGTGTTGCCCTGTGGGGTGACCTGCCCATGTTCGTGGGGGCCTCCAGCGCCGACACCTGGTCTCATCCAGAGTTGTTTCAGTTGTCGGACGACCAGCGCCCAAGCGTCGTCACTGGTGCTCCGCCGGATTCGTTTTCACCGACCGGACAAAAATGGGGCCACGCGCACTTCGACGTCGCCCAGCACCGACAGACGGACCACGCCTGGTGGGTCTCGCGCATGTCTCGGCTGCTCGAACATGTGGACGCCGTTCGTCTAGACCATTTTCGTGGCCTTGCTGCGGTGTGGGAAATTCCCGCCCATGACCCGGATGCAAGGGGGGGACGCTGGGTGCCAGGGCTTGGCGCGCCTCTGTTGTCTGCGCTGCAGACGGCGTTTGGCAGCGTGCCGGTCATTGCCGAAGACCTCGGGGTCATCACACCAGATGTCGCGGAGCTGCGTGATGCGTTCGGCTTGCCGGGAATGGCGATTGCCCAGTTTGCCTACTCGGGCAACGCAGACGCTTCACAGCCGTACTTACCGCACAACCACCGGACGTCGCTCGTCGTCTACCCGGGCACCCACGACAACAACACGATTGTGGGCTGGTATGCATCCGCAGACGAAGGCACACAAGACCATGTGCGCCGCTACCTCGCTGTCTCGGGCAACGACATTGCAGGCGACATCGTTCGTTCGGTGTACCGGTCCGTGGCGGATACCTGCATCGTCGCTCTGCAAGATGTTCTCTCACTTGGTGGCAACGCTCGCATGAACCTCCCCGGCACCTGCGAAGGAAACTGGCAGTGGCGGTGCCGCGCAGACGCGCTCAATGTGGGTGTTGCGAGACGGTTGCGGCAAGAAGCAGAGCTGAGCGGGCGCATTTGACGTCCGTATCGAGTAGATTGCCACCGTCGGGAGGTTGATTTGCGTTTCTGGTTTCTAGTGTTGCTGCCGGGTTGTTGCTCAACAGACTTCATCACAGGTGGAGGTGGCAGCGATGCCCCCGAGATTGGTGTGGGTGAGACTCGTGAGATTGTGACGCGTAGCCGGACCATAGGTGAGCTCATCAACGCTGGTTCCCAGCAAGGGCGTCCGGACCCACCCATGGAAGTCATGACGCGCAGCCAGTGCTCGAGCCTCTCCGACGGTGGTGAGGTCGACTCCAACGGTGTGACGGGTCGCATTGAGTGTGGCGAACAGCTCGTGGGCCATACCCGTGGCGGCGTTCAAGAGTTCGATACGCGCTTCTACGAAGCCAACTTTTGCACCCCAGCGACCACCGACCACAGCGGCGGAGACGAGCGTATCTACCGGCTGAGCGTGCCCGATGGCCGCTTGCGTCCGTGGGTCACCTTGGACACCCCGTGTGCTGACCTGGACCTTGCGGTCATCAAGTGGTCGGGCACGAGTATGCCGAGTGCTAGCAGCAGCGTGAACGACTGCGAGATGTTCCCGAAAGATGGGACGACTCGTGAAATCGTGGACGTCACCAGTGACCGCGCCACCGAGTGGTTGATCGTAGTCGAGGGCAAAGGCAGTGAAGAGGGTGCGTTTGGACTGACCGTCCAGTGCGTGCCCTGGTAAGCGAATGCTGCACCGACGTGGGTGAGAATCCTCGGAGGTCGCGGCTGTCAGCTGGAACTGCAAGCTGTGAGAAAGGGTAGGGGCTTACCTGCTTTCTTGGTGAAAAGCGGCTAGTAGGGCTGCATGACAGCCGTCGGAGACGGCGCCTATGTCTGACGTCTCATCGCTCACAGCGCCGGTTGCGTAGCCAACTGCGTGAACCGAAATCAGCAGACGGCCCGCCGACGCTATTTTTTGGGAGAACCACATGCTCTTGCTCTTGGCCCTACTCACTGGCTGCGACTACCTTCCTGGCGCATCCAACTCGACCCCTGAACCAGTGCCTGCGACGGTTCGTGAGCCGCAGCCTCTGCCGGCTGTAGGTGAGACCCGAGCTGCACCGGGGGCAGAGCCCCAACCGGGCAATGGGCACGTCTTGATTCATCAAGGCTCCCAGCAAGGCCGCCCAACACCGCCGGAAGAAGTCATCGTCCGTAGCCAGTGCTCCGAAGTCACGGACGGCGGTTCGGTTGACGCCAACGGAATCAGTGGACGGCTTGGCTGTGGCGAGCAGCTCGTGGGCCACACCCGCGGTGGTGTTCAGGCCTTCGACACGCGCTTCTACGAGCACCACTTCTGTACGCCCGCCACCACCAACCACGATGGCGGAGATGAGCGCATCTACCGGATGAGCATTCCAGAGGGCCGCCTGCGTCCATGGGTCACCCTCGACACTCCCTGTGCGGACCTGGACCTGACCATCATCAAGTGGTCGGGAACTGAGCTACCGACCTATGATACCTCCGTCGCTGACTGCGAAATGTTCCCGAAGGACGGTACTACGCGTGAGATCGTAGACGTCACCAGCGACCGGGCCACGGAGTGGCTCATCGTCGTAGAGGGCAAAGATGCGGAAGAAGGGGCCTTTGGTCTGACCGTTCAGTGCATGCCCTGGTAGGCGCTACGCCTCGCTCTTCTTAGGCTGGCGGCAGATGTACACCAGCGCTGGGGGGGCGTTTCGCCACTCGATTCGGCTGGTGCTCACGTCGCCAAAGTGGGTGTTGAGAAGCTGACGAAGCCGCTTTCCACCGGGCAACAGCGCATTGGCGTGGACGTAGGTGAAGGTCACCAAGATGCCGTCTTTCTTGAGGACTTGGGCGACTGCCGCCAGGCCGGCATTGGCGGACTCCTCGGGGAAGACCGTCCAAGGTAGACCACTAATGACCCGGTCTATGTCGGTGTGTCCCCACTCGGTTGCTGTCTCGACCAAATCCTGCACGTAGGTCTCGGACACGTCGACATCTGGGAAGGTCTTGCGCAGGTGGGCTGCGAGCTCTGCGCCGGGCTCCAATGCCAGCAAGGGCGCGTTTGGAGCGGTGTCCCGAATGGCTGCCGTGACCGGGCCTGTTCCAGCACCAAGCTCCACGATGACGTGGTCATCTTGGACTTCTGCCGACGAGACCATCAATCGCGACAGGTACTTGCTGCTCGGCAAGATGGCGCCCATGCGACCCGGCGCTTTCCTGACTTCCCGTAGAAACAGTCCGACGTCCATGAGACCTCCGCCGCCGGGGTATCGTGCCTCATGAACCGTCACAAGTCGCTGAGACTCCGCTCCAGGCGGCATCGGTGTGGGGGCGCTACGTCGCTCGCCAACTGGGTGGTTTGCTTGGGTGCCCAACACCCACCGCGCGCTCGATAATCACCGTCGTCGATTGCGGTTTTTGAGATACACTGCTCGCCAACGAACAATTGGGGAGAAGCAATGATTCGGTGTAGTTTTTTGGTCTGGATGGTCTCGGGTTCGGTCGCTTTTGCAGCGGACAGCAACGGAGACGGGTGCCAAGACGAATACGCCGGGAACGGTGCATGTGTCGACGTAGACGCTACGGTCGACGGCACAAGCACAGTGGGCTCAAGCGCGGTTGTGCTGGAACAGGCCACTGTGGGACCTGAAGTTGCTCTGGGCTCGAGTGTCTTCGTCGGGGCTCGCGCAACGCTCGCCGGACGCGTTGCCCACGCAAGCAACCCGCTGCCGGTTGGAAACAACACCATCATTGGTCGGGGCACTCAGCTTGGAGCTGACCATGCGCTCGGGGATGACGTCACTATTGGTAGATCCGCCGTTGTCGGAGCTCGCCTTACGGTGGCTGCTGGCGGCAGCCTTGGGTACGCCTCCCAGGTCGGCACAGACGTCACGGTCGGCGCCAACGCCGTAGCCGGCAACTTGGTCTCGCTTGGGGACTTTGCAACGCTCGGGGACAACGCCGTTGTGTCTCGCGGCGTCACCATTCTGGACGGTGCGAATTCTGGCAATGGGGCCACGGTCGACGGTATCGTTGGACCGGAAGTTCTCATCCGTGCAGGGGCGCGCATTGAACAGGGCGCGCGTGTCCGTAAGTTGGCTGAGATCGGTGAAGGTGCGGCCATTGAGTCGACAGGTCGCGTGGGTCGCGGCGCGGTAATCCAGGCTGGAGCTACCGTCTTCGGACGCGTCGCTGCCAACGCCACGGTCGGCGATGGCGCGACGGTAGAGGCTGGCGCAATCGTCGCGCGTGGCGGCGAAGTGTGCGCGGGGAACACGCTTCCTACGGGCTCACAAGTGTTGGGCGATGGCACATGGCCGGCCGAAGGGTGTTCGGTTGCATCGTGCAAAGACATCTTGGCGAATGATTCCGGGGCTGCCGACGACTACTACGATGTTGATTTCGACGGCGATGGGCCGAACGCTCCGGTCTCCGTGTGGTGTGACATGAGTGGCGGCGGCATCACGCGTCCAGCGCCAGGAGAGGCCTTCCGTATTGATCTGTCCGGCCAACCCGTTGTGCTGGACGTGCCCGCAGACACGACGACAGTGTTTCAGTTCGAGCTGTACGGCGCCTCTGGCGGCACCGGTCAGGGCTCGAATGGCGGAACGGGTGGGCGTACGCTCGGAGACGTTGAGGTTGGACCTGGCGATACGCTGACGGTCTTCGTTGGCGGTCAGGGCTCGGCGGGTGGTTCAGCGGATATCGGAGATTGTAATACAAGAACTGGCGGATACAACGGTGGTGGTCGTGGCTCGCGAGGAGGCTCGGGTGGTGGTGGCGCGACAGATGTCCGCCTTGGTGGCGTGTCGCTGTCTGACCGCGTGCTCGTCGCTGGCGGCGGCGGTGGCTGTGGCTACAACAACTGCACCTATGCTGGCGGTGCCGGTGGCGGAGTGAACGGCTTGAACGGAATCGCTGGCTCTGGCAGGAATCCAGGACATGGCGCCACCCAGAACGCTGGAGGGGCTGGCGGCAACGCAGGAACCTTCGGACAGGGTGGCATTGGCCAACACTGCAATGACAACGGTGGCGGTGGCGGCGGCTGGTATGGCGGCGGTGCTGGCTTTACTGCCAATGAGCCTGGCGGCGGCGGCTCCGGATACCTTGGAGCTGGGGTCACCAATGGAACGACATCAACGTCGTCTCACAGCGGCAACGGCTGGCTTGAGTACACCCTCCAGTAGGGGGCACTGGCTCGCATGAGGGCGGCGTGCATGAGGCAACGCCGCCCCGCTGGTCTCAGTGGATTGCATCCCTTGTTGGTGACTCGCGTTCACGTCGGTATCTCTGACCAACTGGGTGGTTTGTTTGCGTACCAAACACCCACCCCGCGCTCGCCAAGCTGCTTCGCTGATCACGGTTTTTGAGATACACTGCTCGCCAACGAACAATTGGGGAGAAGCAATGATTCGGTGTAGTTTTTTGGTCTGGATGGTCTCGGGTTCGGTCGCTTTTGCAGCGGACAGCAACGGAGACGGATGCCAAGACGAATACGCTGGGAACGGCGCATGTGTGGACGTGGACGCTACGGTCGACGGCACAAGCACAGTGGGCTCAAGCGCGGTTGTTCTGGAACAGGCCACTGTCGGACCTGAAGTTGCTCTGGGCTCGAGTGTGTTCGTCGGGGCTCGTGCAACGCTCGCCGGCCGGGTCGCCCACGCGAGCAACCCGCTGCCGGTTGGAAACAACACCGTCATTGGTCGCGGCACTCAGCTCGGCGCTGATCATGCGCTTGGAGATGACGTCACTATTGGCCGGTCCGCTGTTGCCGGGGCTCGCCTGACCGTGGCTGCTGGCGGTAGCCTTGGGTACGCAGCTCAGGTAGGCACGGATGTCACCGTTGGAGCCAATGCCGTAGCTGGCAACTTGGTCACGCTTGGGGACTTCGCAACCCTAGGGGACAACGCAGTTATCTCTCGCAGTGTCACCATTTTGGACGGTGCCAACTCCGGCAATGGGGCTACGGTTGACGGCATCGTTGGACCCGAAGTTCTCATTGCCGCGGGCGCGCGCATTGAACAGGGCGCGCGTGTACGCAAGCAGGCTGAGATTGGCGAAGGTGCGGCCATTGAGTCGACGGGTCGCGTAGGTCGCGGCGCCGTAATCCAGGCTGGAGCTACCGTCTTTGGACGCGTCGCTGCAAACGCCACGGTCGGCGATGGCGCTACGGTAGAGGCTGGTGCAATCGTTGCGCGTGGCGGCGAAGTGTGCGCGGGGAATACGCTTCCGACGGGCTCGCAGGTGTTGGGCGACGGCACATGGCCGGCTGAGGGGTGCTCGGTCGCCTCGTGCAAAGATATCTTAACGAATGATTCCGGGGCTGCCGACGACTACTACGACGTGGATTTCGACGGCGACGGGCCGAACGCTGCGGTCTCCGTGTGGTGTGACATGACCGGCGGTGGCATCACGCGTCCGGCGCCGGGCGAGCGGTTTCGCATTGACCTGACCGGCCAACCCGTCGAGCTGGCAGTGCCGGTAGACACGACCACGGTGTTTCAGTTCGAGTTGTACGGCGCTTCTGGGGGCACCGGGCTGACCCAGAATGGAGGGGCGGGCGGTCGTGCTGTCGGAGCGGTTGAGGTGGGACCTGGGGATACGCTGACGGTCTTCGTGGGTGCCCAGGGTGCAAGTGCCGGAACAGCGGATACCGGAGCCTGCAACACACGAACGGGTGGGTACAACGGCGGTGGTCGCGGGTCACAGGGCGGCTCGGGTGGCGGTGGCGCGACAGATGTTCGCCTCGGTGGCGCGTCGTTGTCTGACCGCGTACTCGTCGCTGGTGGCGGCGGTGGCTGTGGCTACAACTCCTGTGTTTATGCTGGCGGCGCCGGTGGCGGCGCGAATGGTTCGAACGGGACTGGCGGTAGCAGTCCCGGAGCAGGTGCCACCCAGAACGCGGGTGGGGGTGGCGGAAATGCTGGAACGTTCGGCGTGGGTGGTACAGGTACACCCTGCAATGACAACGGCGGCGGTGGCGGCGGCTGGTACGGAGGCGGTGCTGGCTACACGAGCAACTCACCAGGCGGCGGCGGCTCCGGTTATCTGGCCCCCGAGGTGACCGGAGGCAGTACGTCTACCTCTTCTCACGCCGGCCATGGCTGGCTTGAGTACGCCTTGCAGTAGGGCACCCCGACTCACATGAGGGCGGCGTACATTCCTGTACGTCGCCTCATTGTTTTTTTGAGCATTGAAATCCTTGGTGGGGGCACTCCGAGCAGGTGACCGATCCACTGGTTTTGTGCCCGGCCTCACATCGACGACTCAACTTCCTTGGTGATTGGCCATCGCGGCGGCTACACTGTTGACGACCCCATCCTCGGAGTTTCACATGCCCCCAGCCGCACGAATCGGTGACATGCACGTCTGTCCCGCAGTCAACCCCGGTCCTGTCCCCCATGTCGGAGGACCCATCGCGGTCGGATTGCCTACAGTTCTCGTGGGTGGCTCGCCGCAAGCGCGCATGGGTGACATGTGCATCTGTGTTGGTCCGCCCGACACGATTGCCAAGGGTTCTGGCACCGTCTTGGTTGGCGGCGCTCCCGCCGCTCGCATGGGGGATACCACGGCACATGGCGGGTCCATCGTTGTGGGCCTTCCGACCGTGATGATCGGCGGATAGAGTTAGCTACGGGGTCAGAATGACCTTGCCGATATTCTCCCGGTCATGAAGGATTCGGTGAGCCTCCTTGGCGTTGTCAAACGGCACGGTGGCATGAACCACGGGGCGCAAGATCCCTTGGGACCACAGCTCCAACAGCTGGTGTAGCCAACCTGCGAGCCTTTCCCGCTCTTCCCACATGTGGCCCATGTTGACGCCCATTGTGCCAACGTTTTCGTTCATGAGTGACAGGGGATTGAACTTCATCCAGGGCACCGAGAGGGCGGCTCCAATCATGGGCAGCTTTCCGCTGGTTGCTGTTGGACTGCCTGCAGAGAATCCAAAGCAGATGAGCTTTCCACCCGTTCGCAGAAGACTTAGGCCTTTTGACCAAGACTTTCCACCGATAGGGTCGAGCACCAAGTCGAACTTTGGACCGTCTGCTAGCGCTTGTGCAAAGTCGACGGTGCGGTAGTCGATGAGCTGGTCGTACCCGCGCTCGAGCAGTGCTTCGTGCTTGTGGCCAGACGCGGTACCAACGGCAATCGCGCCCTTCCACTTCAGGATGTCCAAGGCTGCCAGCCCAACGCCACCTCCAGCAGAGTGCACCAGGACACGGTCCCCTTCACGCACCCGTCCCATCTCCATCAGCATCATCCACGCGGTCAGGCCGGTGACGGGGATGGACGCTGCGGTCACTGCATCTAGACCTTCGGGACGCTTTACCGCTTGCACTTGGTCGACGATAACCGTGTCGCTGTAGCCGCCGAACTGTGTGCCTGACAGAACGTCTTCACCGATTCGGTGTGCTGAGACGCCGTCACCAACGGCGTCAATGCGTCCTGCCACCTCGTATCCGACCACCAAGGGACCCTTGGGTGCATCTGGGTACTTTCCGAGTCGCGCCATGCAGTCCGCGAAGTTGACCCCTGCGGCCTCGACGCGAATGCGGACTTCGCCCGGTCCGGGAACAGGGTCTTCTGCCTCGCGTACTTCCAGAACTTCAGGTCCGCCGTAGCGAGGAATCCAGATCTGACGCATGTTGCCTCCAAGGTGAGGGGACTAATGCTGTGGCGCTTGGCGTCCATCTGCCTCGTCGTCGTCGTATGGTGTGCCAAAGGAGGTTGTCATGGCCGGAGCGAAAGAGAGCATTGAGATCAACGCGAGCCCAGAGGTTGTGTTCGGGGTGATCATCGCGTACGAAAAGTACCCGGAGTTCCTCGATGATGTGTCTGCTGTAAAGGTACTCTCCCGCGGGGACGGCACCGCGCGCATTGAGCAGACGCTGAGCTTGGTCAAAGAAGTGACCATGACGCTCAAGCTCACCGAGGTGGAAAACACCAGTGTGCGCTGGGTCACCGAAGGCGGGTCGAAGTTTTTGAAGAAGAACGACGGCAGCTGGGAGCTCGAAGATCTGGGCAACGGTCGGACCCGTGCGACGTACGGACTCGATGTCGAGGTCGGTATGTGGGTGCCCAAGACCATCATCAACAAGATGACTGGAAGCACCTTGCCTAAGACGCTTGAAGCTTTCAAGAAGCGCGCCGAAGCAGCGAGCTAGTCTACCCACTCAAGGAACACGTCTGGCTGGTGAAAGTCGGGCGCGTCTCCGGGCAGTACTGCTGTTGATGCATACGCGCGGCGGTCTGCCAGACCGTGAATCGACGTCGCGTTGACCCGCCAGGGAAGCGGGGGAAGCAGAGAGTCGTCAATGAAGGCGGTGGCGTTCCAACGATCACCGTCAATGTGCGCCTCGACCCTTAGTGGCAGGCCGCTCGCTGTCGGCTGACGTACACCCCTCAACGTGAGCACCAAGTGATGGCCGGCGGGACCGACCTCAATTTCGGTGTACGGAATGGGGGAGCCGGGACCGGCGATGAATATCTCCACGACCTCGAATTCCCATAGACCCGGCACTGAACTTGGCGGGGCCTCTGGAGCAGGGTCTCCGTAGAACGGGGCCCGGATCGTGATTTGCGCGCCACCTTCGACCCTCCGCAACAACACTTCGACATGTTCTTGTCGTGCAAGGAGTTTGCCGCGCCAATCGCACGTGATGTCCAGTTTCACCGGTCCTCCAGCCATCGTAAGGGCGCCGAAGACCTAGCGCGGTTGCCTCTTGGGCACCAAAACCAAGGTCTGAGGTTGCCGAAACGCCAAAGAACACGCTAGATGCGCCGGTCTGCATTTTGTGCGGGCCCTGTTCGACCTTCCCCAGGCGAACCTAAGAACTCTCACCCACTTGCGGAGGCGCCTTGCTGGCTCCCGGAGACACCATTGACCGGTACGAAGTTCGCGAGCGCATTGGCGCTGGCGGAACGGCCGTGGTGTATCACGTGACCCATGTCGCACTGGGGACCGAGCACGCGCTCAAAGTCCTCTCGGTGACCTCTCCGGTCATCCGCGACCGTATGCTGCAAGAAGGCCGCGTTCAGGCCAGCCTTAGACACCTCAACGTGGTGGCTGTGACGGACGTTCTAGACGTGAATGGCGCCCCTGGGCTGCTCATGGAGCACATCGAGGGACCGTCGCTTGAGGCCGCTCTTGAGAAGTTCCAGATTCCCTTGGCATCCGCTGAGGCGTTGTTCGTAGGTATTGTCAATGGCGTCCGTCAAGCCCACCACCATGGTCTCGTCCATCGGGACTTGAAGCCAGCGAATGTGTTGTTGGCGAGTACGCCGGATGGGTTTGTTCCCAAGGTCACAGACTTTGGTCTCGCGAAGGTCATCGCCGAAGCCGGAGCCGTTGGGACCGGACACACTCGAGCAGGCGTTGCTCTGGGAACTCCGGCCTACATGGCGCCTGAGCAGATCCGCGACGCTCGAAAGGTGGACCAGCGCGCTGACATCTTCGCACTCGGCTGCATTCTGTACGAACTTGTGACCAAGCAGCGCGTGTACCCAGGTACCGACACCATCGGCATCTACAACGCTGTGCTGGACGCTGAGTTCATTGCTCCCCGTGAGTTGGTTTCGGACTTGCCGGACCGTATTGAGAACGCCATCCTGGGTGCGTTGGTTCAAGACAAGAAGAGCCGCATTCCGGACTGCTCCACGTTGTTGGAGGTCTTGGCTGGGAACAAGGTGTGGACCATCCCGGCGCGTATCGAAGGGTTCCGTCCGCAGAACACCGAAGAGTTGGGTGTCTTGCCCGAGATCAGTGCGCCGCCGGTAGATGCGCCTGTCCTCACCATGGCTCGCCCGAGCACTCTGGACGTTGCACAAGAAGCGCATGTTCCCGAGCCGAAAGCGTCTGCACCCCCGCCGGTCGAGGATGACCTCGCGGACATTCTGGAGTTGCCGAAGGAATCGCCTGCGCCCGCTCCTGTGTCGGATGCAGAACTCCACCGGTTGTCCACTGGACCCAGTCTTACCGAAGAGCTTGAGCTACTCGGTGGGGGCGAAATCCCCTACGTGGACGAAGCTCCCGCGCTTGTTGAACCCGTTCACGTCGCGCCCGAGCCTCCCGCTCAACCGGAAGTAGCCTCCGAAGAGCGAGAGGCGAATGGCCCTCCTGAGGTAGCGCCCGCGCCGGACCGTTTCGATTCAGTTGACGCATACGACGAAGGCGTGGCCCTAGACGTCGATGATGATGATGATTTGTACCCGGGTCGTCGTCGCAAGCTTCCATGGCTGATCGGTGGCAGCATCGCTCTTGTGGCCTTCCTGTTGATGTTGACCATCGGCGGTGGCGGGTACCTGGCCTGGCAAGCAATCACGGAACGTGATGGCAATCCGTCGGATGGCAATCCAGATGTCCTCGCCACCGTGCCAGACATTGAGGAGCCGTCTCCGAATACGGTCGATGCCGACACCAATGCTACGGCCGACGGTACCGAGGCCCCACAGGTTGCAGAGGTTCCAGAGCCCGTTGAAGTGGTCGAGCCCGTTGCTCCCGCGCCCGCACCCGCCCCAGTCGTTCCCACCCGACGCATTGGCAATCCAGCGCCAGTCACACCGACTCCGGTGACCCCGGTACCTGCACCGCAGCCAATCTCGCGCCCCGCACCTGCTCCCGCACCCGTTGTGGCGCCAGCACCCGCACCTCAAACGGCCCCCACACCCCGCGAGCCCGTCACCGTGAAGGTTCTGTCCGACCCACCAACGGCGTCGATTCAGGTCTCTGGTGTCAGCGGTCGTACACCGGCCAAGCTCGACTTAACGCCGGGAATGCAGTCGCTGACGCTCACGAGTGGTGACCGAAGCGAGACAGTGACCATTCGCCCCACAATCTCGGGTGCGAATATCTTCTGCTACAGCTTCCCAGAGAGCCGCCTGTACACGGGTCGCTGTCCGTGAGACCCCGCGTCCGTGACGCGCTCTTGCTGCCTCTCTTACTCCCGTTTGCCATCGTTCAAGGTCGCAAGGTGCGTCGCGACACGCCGGTGCTACCCGAAGCCGCTGGTGAACGGCATGGCGTGCTGGGAGCCGGGACTCCGCTTCGCCTTGTGACGCTCGGGGATTCAACCATCGCTGGGGTGGGGTTGGCAGACATGGGTGACACCGTCACGGTTCAGCTGGCTCAGCGCTTGGCGAGGTCCCATCAGGTGCAGTGGCGGGCCATCGGCAAGACCGGGGCAACGTCGGCGACTGCACTGACGGAGCTCGTGCCCCAGCTACGAGGGGCTGGCGCGGATGTGGTCGTGGTCTCCCTTGGCGTCAACGACGCACTGAAGGGCGCAACCCGTCGTGGATTCGCGCGTCGCATCTCGGTGTTGATTGAAGGGATTCGTGCTCAAGTGGGCGCAGTTCCCGTCATTGTCTCGGGGCTTCCGCCGCTTGGAGACTTTGTGCTTCTGCCGTCTGCGCCTCGCAGATTTGCGGGCATTCGCGGCCGGGCATTGGATGCCGGCCTTGCAGACGTCGCCAACAGCGTCTCGGATGTGATCCACTTGCCGCTTGTGTTTGGCCCATTGGACCAAGCCTTCGCGGCGGATGGCTTTCATCCCGGCACAGACGCACATGCGTCATGGGCCGAACAGCTGCTTCCTCATGTCTTGCAGGTCAGTGCTGGACGTTGACCGCAAAGACATTGTCGTTCACCTGAATCGTGGAAATGTCTTCGGGGGCATCAAACGACGCACGGAGAGACACGAGTGCAAGGGCGAGCAACAGAACAGGAATGGCGAATAGCAAGGGTGCAGGGCGCACGGAACACCTCCATTTAGTAGGTGTTCAGAGCGCCGAAAAAGTTCATGTGGAAAGCGTCAACTTCCACACTTCCGTAAGATTTGGCCCTATTCAGCCGGCTCGCCGCACACGATGTCTGCGCGAATGTCGTAGAGAGACGTCAACTCTTGGGCGTCGATGCGCACCTTGTTGTCGTTCATCTCAGTCACCGTAGAAATCGCGACGGTGCCGTCAGCAGTCGTTGCGATGCCTTCCACGCCGTTGGTGACGGGAGTTCCAATCGCAATGCCATCCGCGGCAGACGAGGTCACGGTGACCACTGTCGTGCATTCGCTCTGAACGGGGACCGACCACCAGTCGGAACCAGCCACGCCGCAGAGGGCGCCGCTGACGGTCACGCCGTCGCGAAGCTGAATAGCGGTTGTTGATACATTGTTTTGCCACACATCGTTGCTGTCGGTCGTGCAGTCGAGCGGGGCGGCATCGGGGCAGCTGACGCGTGTAGACAGGTCATAGACCAGGGTGGTTGACGCCTCAACGCCGATTGCGTCAGTGGGCGCTCCGAGGGTCCGCAGGCCGAGCCCAACCGCTCCTGGAGTGCCCACTGCGACGGTCACTCCTGTGTCGTCGGTCAGGGTCAGCGACACATCGGTGATCGCAACATCGAGGGGCTGAAGGGTGACATCGAGTGCACAACCGTCGAGCAGTGTGGTGGGTGCGGCATACCAGTCTGGGTCGCCAACGCAGCCGTCTGCCATGACGGGGAACGACACGGAAGCCGCGGTCTCGCGGGTGTCGTTGTCTTCAAAGTCGTCGGGTAGTTCGCACGGTTCGCACTCGGCGGACACGCTCAAGCGGTACGCATTTTCGGCACCGAAGAAACCGACAACGCGGGCTTGTACAGTGGTCGCTTCTTCTACGAAGAATCGTGCAGATTCGTCATCCGTAGTGCTTGCGCTCACTGCGATTCGGTCTTCGCCGTTGTAGATCTCCAGGTCCAGGTCGCCTTGGTCGGTCGCAAAGTCCAGATCGACGACTGTGACACAGCCCGCAGTGGCATCAATCTCGAACCAGTCCTCGTCACCGGCACAAACCTGTGCTGAAACGGGCAGCATCTCTGGACGAATGGCCGTAGCGCCGCTGTCGTTTTCTTCGAGTAGGTCTTCCGGACATGGGGGTGCGGTGTCCGCGGTATCCGACGTTCCCGGTACGATATCGGTTCCACCATTCGTGTCGGAGTCATCTGGAAGGCTGGGGCAGGCACACAGGGCGAGAACGGCGACAATGGCTGAGCGGGACAATCAGGTCTCCTAGAGTGGGACCACCTTTGCCTGTTCCGACCGCCCCCGCAACGGGAATGGTGTGGCCAGACGCGGGTAATGTGGGCGTGTGACAGAACCGTGTTACGGGCGCCGGCTTGCGCGGGCTTCGAATAGCATCGGATGAACCGTACAGTGGTCAGGTGTGGAGGTGGTGGTGATTTGGCTCATGTTTTCTGTGGCACTGGCTGACCCGTGTCCCGACATCGCCGATACCGTGCTTCAAGCCAGTCTGGCGTTCGAAGACGCCGAAGTGGACCAGGCTCGTGGTCTGATCGATACGGCAATGTCTGGTTTGAGCTGCCAAACGTCTCCAATCGATGGCGCAGTTCTCGCCGACTTGTATGGGTTTGATGCCGTGGTCTCGTACAGCTCCGGGGATGACGAGCGGACGGACACAGCTCTGACTCGCCTACGCACGGCCTTTCCGCAGGTCGAGTCGCACCCCATGTTTGGTCCTGAGCTCGTTGAGCGTTCTCAAGCCGCTGCCCTTCGGGCGGGCGAACCAACCGCGACCCTCACCCTTGTTGAGGGGCGCCGTCTGTGGGTAGATGGTCGTTCTGCACAGCTAGATACGCCGCTGGAGTTGGTGCCGGGAATGCACCTGATGCAGAGCAATGGTGGTGCCGGCGTGCTCACCGCTTGGATGGACGTGCAAGGAACAGTGGACGCCGTCATTGACGATGGCGTCACGCTCAAGCAGCCGCGTCGGTCACGTCCCGAGCGCCCAGACCGTTCTTCGGAGCGCCCAGACCGTTCCGAACGCCCTGCTCGTTCTGAGCGCGTTGCGGGAGACAAGCGTCGCCATCGCGGAGGCTTGTTGGCGGTCGGAGCTTTGACTGCCGCTGCTGGCGGTGGGGCCCTGGTGTACGGCTGGCAGGCCGAACAGTCGTTCAACACCAACCCCTTTGATGCCGCTCGCTACGGCGAATGTGTGCTAGCAGACGCTTGCTACGGTGACGCGCGGATTTCGGCGATTCAGTCTGACGCAAGGCGCGTGCGGATTGCCTACATCGCCGGCTACGCTCTGACTGCCCTCGGTGTGGGTATTGTGGGCACGGAATTGTTGATCTTGCCGGAACCGAAGGGTGATGGCGGCACTGTTGGGCTCAGGGGGACGTTCTGATGCGTCATACACTACTTGGTTGCTCGCTCTTGCTCAGCGGATGCTGGTTGTCAGACGACGAGATTGTGGACCGCTATGACCCGGGCGCCGTGGAGCCTGACACGAGCGTCAGTGACGTCCCGACGACAGACGTCCTGAGCGTAGAGCCTGACTTTGGGACCAACTCTGGTGAACAACTCGTGGTCATCGAGGTGGACGCCGTTGGCGAGGACCTCACTGTGACTTTCGGTGGGGAGTTCGCCGAAGTCGTCTCCATAGATGGCGCCTCTCTGACCGTGCGCACACCGCGTGGGGCCGAGGGGGCGACGGATGTTGTTGTGTCTTCCGGCGGCGGCTCAGCCACTCTGGAAGATGGCTACTGGTACTGGGAAGACGCTGCGGGTACGTTTGGAACCCTTGGAGACGTCACCTTCTACGACTACAGAGGCGACCTGGCGCGGCTTGGCTATGTGGACTCCACCTTGGTCGATATTCGTGTGGTGGAAGGGTCTTTTGATGACTTCTCAGCGGGGTACAGCCGGACGCTCGATGCCTGTCAGCTCGGTGGCAACCCAAACAACACGCCCCTTCTCGACCTGCAGAGTCCAGACATTCAGCTGCGCACCGCGAATGGTGAGGCCCGTTCCGTGGCGTACGACGCCGAGTCCGGCAACTACTCCGGAGAGCTCTCCGCTGGTGGTCCAACAAATGGCGTGGTCTACGACATGTTGCCGTTTCAGGGGACCGGCCTGTTCCCGAGTTTCGGCATCGAGCCCATCGCCGATCTGGCGGGCTCGTTTGTCGTTGAACAGCCCGACTTCAATGCCGTACGGTTGTTCACCGAGTCCATCGGTCAGGATGTGGGTCAAAACAGTTTCATGGTGGAATGGACCCAGCCAGATGAGGCGGACTACGTCATCATTGAGCTTGTACGTTGGGGACCGAACGCCAGCAATACCGAGTGGCAAGTTGCAGAACGGGCGTCATGCGTTGTGGAAGACGACGGATCCTTCAGCATTCCGGGCTCGGTCTGGACTCAGTGGAGTTTGGGCGCGCCACTAGACATCTACATCAGCCGGGTTCGTACGACTGAGACGGTGTTGCCGCACAACAATGCCATCAATGGCGTGGTTGGGCGCTCAAGTATTGGCGGCACGGTCTGGCAGGCTTTGTTCTAGCCAGAAACAGCTGCGAGCCTCCTACGCTAGGATGCATGACCTATGGCCACAGTCACCCTCGACAACCTACACAAAGCCTACGGCGAGACCGTGGTACTCGACGGCGTGAACGTCGAGGTCGCCTCTGGTGAGTACATTGTGCTCGTCGGTCCGTCCGGCTGCGGTAAATCCACGCTGCTCCGGTGCATCGCTGGGCTTGAGACCATTACGGCCGGTGAGCTGTGTATTGGCGGGAAACGCGCCAACGAGCGTGCTCCGCGGGACCGTGGCGTGGCCATGGTGTTTCAGAGCTACGCGCTGTACCCGCACATGACCGTGCGCGACAACATGGCCTTCGCCTTGAAGGTCGCGAAAGTCTCTAAGAAAGAGCGGTACGCCCAAGTTGACGAGGCCGCCGCCCTGCTCGAGCTGACACCGCTCTTGGACCGCCTGCCCGGACAGTTGTCGGGCGGTCAGCGTCAGCGTGTGGCGATGGGCCGGGCGATTGTCCGTCGGCCAGATGTGTTTCTGTTCGACGAGCCTCTGTCCAACCTAGACCCTGCACTTCGTGGGCACATGCGCGTGGAACTCAAGCGCATGCACCGCAGACTGGGGGCGACCATCGTCCACGTCACTCACGACCAGGTGGAAGCGCTCACGCTGGCGGACCGCATCGTAGTGCTCGACAAGGGTCAGGTGCAGCAGGTTGGCTCGCCACGCGACTTGTTTGAGCGGCCGGCGAACGTGTTCGTCGCAACGTTCATTGGTGCACCCGCCATGAACTTGCTGCCCGTCATTGGGGAAGGGGAGACGTGTCGCCTGGAAGGGTTGGAACAGGCTCTGCCCGTTTCAGGCACCGGGGCGTTCACTCTCGGATTGCGGCCCAGTGACATGTTCCTAGCGGACAGTGGCATCCCCGGCGTTGTGGACGTCATCGAGTCCCTAGGCTCCGAGGCGATGGTCCACGTGACTGTGGGTGCGCACGATGTCGTTGTGCGCGCCGAGGAGCCGGTGCAGGTGAACTCGGGTGATGTGGTTCATCTGAAGCTGTCCACGGTGCATCGCTTTGACGGCACGACCGGACGGCGGCTTGAATGACCGCACTGCTCCTGCTTTTAGCGACGGCTTCGGCCTCGGAAGTGACCGTCTGGCATTCGTACTCGGGTGCCGAACAAGCCGCATTGGAGCAGGTTGCCGACGACTGGGAGTCGACGCACCCTGATGATCGAGTGTCGTTGGTTGCGCTGCCCTTCGGTGGCTTTGATACCAAGGTTGATACCGCCATCCCGCGTGGGAACGGGCCCGACTTGTTCATCGCCGCTCATGGAAACGTTGCCAAGTGGGTGCTTGAGGGCGTGATTGAGCCGTGGACGTCGGACACCACCGGCATTGCACCGGTTGGTTTGGACGCATTCACCGTAGACGAGCAGCTCTGGGGCCTGCCCATCGCGACCAAGTCGCTCGTGTTGCTGTACGACCCCAGCCGCATCGCGTCGCCTCCGCAGACCACCGATGAGTTGATTGCGATGGCCCGTGCCGAGACCGCTGATGGTCACTATGGACTTGCGTACCAGGCGGCGGACCCATACTTTCACGCGCCATGGATGCACGCCTTTGGTGCGGTTGCAATCGACGACGATGGCACTGTTTCCCTGGACGGCGATGCCCAAGTTCAGTCCTTTGCCTTCGCGCGTCGACTCGCCGTCGATGAGGGCATTGCGCCCACACAGCCCACCGGCGAGCTGGTGTCGCGACTGTACGAAGACGGCGATGTGACCTTTGTGATCAGCGGTCCTTGGTTCACCGCAGATCTGTCCCGTCCAGTTGCTGCAGCACCGTTTCCGATGGTGAGCGAGACCGGCCTTCCCGCACGGCCTTACCTGACGGTGGACGGGATCTACCAGGCGAAAGGAGCCCCTTCTCCGGAGCTCGCCCAGGACCTGGCATGGGCCATCGCCAGCGCGCATGGGGCCCAGACCCGCCAAGATGTAGGCGGTCAGGCTGTGACGTGGACAGCAACGACAGGTGCGTCGCCTCTGGTTCAGACATTGAGAACGCAGGCAGAGACCGCGATTCCTATGCCCACCCACCCCGACATCTCGGCGGTGTGGGAGGCTCAGGCGTACGCGCTTCGGCGGGTCATGCGGGGGTCTGCATCACCGGAACGTGCGGGTCGAGAGGCCCAAGCACGCTTTGAACAGCTTCAGCAGAAGGACGTCGTCGAGGTCTCGCGCTCCCCGTACATTGCCGCGTTTGGGGTGCTCTTGCTCGGCCTTGTCGGCATGTTGGTGGTTCGCCTTCGCAATCCGGAGCTTCGCAATGAGCTCGCGGCAACGAAGTGGGACTACTTCTGGATTGGACCTGCCGCGCTGGCCATGATTGCGTTGGTGGTCACGCCATTCGTGCTGGGTGCTGCCGTCTCGCTGTATGCGTACCAAGGCGGCGAGTGGACCTTCGTTGGATTGTCGCATTTTTCCGACATCCTGCTGTCGCGTGATTTCCCAATTACCTCGCCCATGTCCTTCTTCTACACCTTGGCCGTGACCATTTTGTGGACCGTGACCAACCTGACCTTGCACGTGAGCATTGGCGTGGCGTTGGCGCTGGTGCTTCGTGAGCCGTGGATTCGTATGCGCGGAATGTGGCGCGCTCTGCTCATCCTGCCGTGGGCCGTCCCAAACTACATCACTGCCCTCATCTGGAAGTCCATGTTCCATGCGCAGTATGGAGCCATCAATAAGCTGCTTGCGATTGTGACCCCTGGACCTGGCCCGGTTGAGTTTGACTGGTTCGCGCAGTTCTCCACGAGCTTTGCTGCGAATCTGGCCACCAACACCTGGCTCGGCTTTCCGTTCATGATGGTGGTGACGTTGGGAGCCCTCCAGGCGATTCCGAAGGACCTGGAAGAGGCCGCTGAGGTCGACGGCGCCGGCTACCTCACCCGTCTACGCCATGTGGTCTGGCCGCTGCTTCGGCCGGCGCTACTTCCAGCCATTCTGCTCGGAAGCGTGTGGACGTTCAACATGTTCAACGTCGTGTACTTGGTGAGCTCTGGTGAGCCCGATGGCTCGACCGAGATTCTGATCAGCGAGGCTTACCGGTGGGCGTTTAGTCGGAACAACCAGTACGGCTATGCGGCTGCGTATGCAGTGCTCATCTTCGGCGTGTTGTTGGTGTACAGTCGTGCTGCGAACCGCCTTGTCGGCCGGAAGGTGCTGTAATGCGCGCGCCGTCATGGGTTCGAGTGATGCTGGTTCATTTGGTGCTGCTGGTTGTCACCGTTGCAGCCTTGTACCCGGTCCTCTGGGTGCTGAAGATGGCGCTCACACCTGGTCAATCCTTCGCTGTAGACCCGTGGCCCATCCCGCAGACAGTGACCTTTGAGAACTTCGCCCATGTCATCAACACCGAGACCTCAGAGGGTGGCTGGTTGTTCGGGCGTCAGCTGTTCAACAGCCTGGTCATCAGCCTGAGTACGGCCGCGGTGGGCTTGGCATTGTCGACCTCTGCTGCCTACGCACTGTCGCGCTTCAAGTTCGTTGGCAAAGAGGCGGGAATGGGGGCTTTCCTCATCACCCAGATGTTCCCGGGTGTGGTGATGCTCATCCCGCTGTACCTGCTTCTCGACACAATGAACCTGCTCGACAACCTGCTTGGTTTGGTATTTGTGTACGCCACCACCTCGGTTCCGTTCAGTGTGTGGACCCTCAAAGGCTACTTCGACACGTTGCCGCGAGAGCTCGAAGAAGCGGCGATGATGGACGGAGCCTCGCGTTGGCAGACGTTCACGCAGGTTGTGCTTCCACTAGCGACGCCTGCACTAGCTGTCACTGGCTTGTTCTCGTTCATGACCGCATGGAATGAGTTCATCTTGGCCACCACCCTGGTCAGCAAGCCTGAGCAGTTCACTCTGCCCATCGTGCTGCAACGCTACGTCAACGACTACAACGCGGAGTGGGGGCACTTTGCAGCGGGAGCAATTCTCGTGAGTTTGCCCGTTGTTGCGCTGTTTTTTGCGCTTCAACGCTACTTCGTTGAAGGGCTCACCGCGGGCTCAGTCAAGGGCTAGTTGTTCCGTCGGGTGCCCATGTGAAAGCCGTGCGCGGATACGGAGCACGCGCCTCAAGAGACGGAAGCGTCGATAGCTGCCAGACCCCGTCGGCCCAGAATGTCTGGACCTCGGGTGCATCGGTCTCAACGTCCATGGTTCCGAAAGCGCCGCTGAGTTTGGTGCCGGCGCTGCTAGGATGAGCGCTAGTGGTTGGGAGGTTGAGCGTGCCCAGGCCGTCCATCACCATGCGCCAGCTGCCATTGCGCGGGCGCATACGCATCCAGGTAAGGGCTGGATCGGGCGGTGCCAGCGGGTCGGTCGTGAGGGTCTGCAGCGGTTGGCTTGCGAACCGGACTAGGAGGTCATGGCCTTCGCTTCGGACCGTAACGGTCTGGGTGGGGCCAATAGCCAACGGGACGCCAAGCATGGGATGCCCCACCGTTTGGCCGTCGACCACGGGAGATGCGCCGGCCTGGCTCCATCGGTCGGAGGGGCCCAGGAATACGCGTACGCCATGAGCAGTGTCATCGAACCGCAGGGCAATGACGTCGTCGTCTTGTTGTACGACCTGCCATGGGGCCTGTACGTCTACGTCAGGAGTTGCGCGCCATGATGCTGGCTGGGTGTCCGGCTCGTGACAGCCAAGCGGAGCAAGAAGTAGGATGGCAGCGCGTCGCACAGAGAGTCCTCACAATCGCCGTACCCGCCGGCGGTTCGACTGGCTACACTGGCGTCCGGGAGCTCGAATGCATCGCTTGGTTGTTCTGACGGCTGGATTCTGCGCGTTGACTGCGTGTGAAGGTTTTCCAGATCTAGAGTTGGTGGACGAGATTCCGATCGTCGGCCAGAATTCTTGCGCGCCGCCCCGCGAGATCGACGTCGGCTGCGTGCTGGACGGCGACACATTCGACATCACTGGCTGTGGTGACCCCAGCGAACGGGTTCGACTGTTGGGACTGGATGCCCCGGAGATTGCGCACAATGGCAATGATGCGGATTGTTTCGGCGACCAAGCCGGCAACGAATTGCGCCGACTCATTGAAGGTCAAACCGTCACTCTCACGTTTGATGAAGAGTGTGAAGGCATCTTTTTCCGCACTCTCGCCTACGTTTACCTGTCGCCTGATGACATTGATCTAAACGAAGACGAAGTGTCCGACGCGGAAGGATCGGTCTTGCTCAACGAGCTGCTTCTGGCGCGGGGATTCGCACGACTCATTCCAGAGGAACGTTTCGGAACGCTTCGGCTACAAGCGCAGCTAGAGGCCGCTCAAGCGCGGGCGCAGGCCAATGGACTGGGGCTTTGGGGCGTGTGCGAGCCGACCCAATAAATCGAAGTCGTGTATGGTAATGCCGTTCATGTGAGAGGAGACGACATGACTGACGGAAGTGGGCTTCGCTCTGTAGCGGATGCCTTGGCTGAGGTCGCGCAGTGGCGGACTGACGAAGAAGCGCGCCACGGAACCGAATTGGCAGAGGTCGATCAAGAGGTCGCATCGCTACAGACCGGGATCGAGAACCTGAAGCAACAGTTGGAAGCGCTTGGTCGCTTTCGCACTGAGCTGCTGGGCAAGGTGGATTCTATCGAAGAAGAGGTCGCAGGCCGCAACTATGACGCCGTGTTCGGTGTCCTGGGTGGTCAGTTGGCGGGCCTCTCGGAACGTTCAGGCGACCTTCTCCAGAAGGAACGGGTGCGCGATGCGCAGCTGGCTGAGACCCTCGACGACCCCGCTGTGATGAACCTGCTGGCCGAGTACCAGCAGTTCAAAGAGACTGTGGAACCTACGCTCGCAAGCATTCCTGCCACCTACCGTGCAGCCATGGAAGAGACGGGCCGCAAGCAGCGAGAGGAGCTGGAAATGCACCTCTCGGACGTAGGCACCGAGCCCATCCCCCACGACGGCGATGCGTTGCCGTTGGATGTCTTGGTTGCAGTCGATGCCCCCGATGGTCAGGCAGAAGTGCTGATGCTCGTCATGCCCGTGGCCGACGCCGTCTACGGCGAGTGGAAGTCACGAGACGAGGACCTTCAGACCCGGTTGGCTGCCCGCATCATGCAGGGTGTCTTCGTGACTGCAGGCGAGATGGGCCTTGGTGGGAACCAGGGCGTTTTTGGCGGACACAAGGGTCAGCTGGCAGTAGAGCTAGAGCTCGCCGGTGGCGACCCTGAGGCGATTGCCGAGAGCTTCCGCTCCAGTATCCAAGAGACGTTGGGCGCTTCCCCAGAGTTGATCGCCGCGAAGGTCGAAGCAACTGTTCGCGTCATAGAAGTGGACCATTTACTTCCGCCAGAAGAACCGGCCATGGGTGAGGCTTAATCATGATTGATGAATTTCGCGCTGCAAAGCTGGTAGACGCCGCGAAGCGTCTCGGTGTCGGCCCCTTCGAGCTTGTTCGGTTGTCCGTCGCTCTAGGTGAGTCTTCGTCTGACCTGCGGTTCACGTCCGACAGCTTGGCGAAGATTGAAGACAAGGCCGGTATTCGCAGGTTTTGGGAAGATCGGGCATTGCCATCGTCTGGCAATCCCATCGAAGCTGCCGTTCGCGGCGCCTGTGGGTTGCTCTTGGACCTTGGGTTCGTTGGAACTACCGGAACCCGACTCGACAACTTGAGCCGTGGTCTGACCGATACTCAGGCGGAAGCCATCGATGAGTCGACTGCCCTGCTCGCGGAGGAAGGAGCGGTGCTCCTGATGACGTCGGCAGCGGGTCTGCAGGTCTCGGTTGCTCCAAGGTTCGAGGGCAAGATTCGCGCCATCGCAGATGGTTCGGAGACGCCAAGTACGATCGCATCGTTGTGGACGGAGTGAGCGCATGGCTCGACGTCGTCGTAGTCTGATTGGAGGCGCCCGTAAGGCGACCCAACGAGTCAGCACGGATGCTCCGGTACCCGAGCGTTCCGCAGGCCCAGAGCCTTCGGAGTCTCTGCAAGATGAGTTTCCGACTCAGATTGCCGATGCCGCCCCTGAGGGCGTGAATACCGGCTCGTCCGACAAGCCGCCGGAGGTCCAGCGCGCCGGAATGACAATGGTCCCGGACGCCGAACAGCTCGAAGACTTGATGTCCGAGGACGAGGCCTACGACCCCTACGCGAGCGACACATTCGATGTCTTGGGCACGCCCGATGACACACCGTTGCCAAGTGACTCGCCCGTTGTCTCGTCTCCAGACAACCTGTACGACGAGCCAGAGCCGGAGCCCGCAGGTCCTGAAGACCAGCCGTCGTTCGAAGAGGCTCCGACCCAGCAGGATGCTGGTGATTGGGCATCGGACATTGGAATCGAGGACGCTCAGTACGTGGAGACCGGCAAGTTTGCCGAAGACACGACAGACCATGGTTGGCAGGAGTCGGTCTACGGCGGTCCGGCGACCATGAGCGCTGAGATGGACGAAGACGACTTTGGCCCAAATGACGGCTCGGACCCACTGGGTTCTGGCTTCATTGACTTGTCTGATGGCGCTCGTCCGCCCACAGAAGAAATGCCGAATGCGGTGATGGAAGATCTGTCTCAGGTCTACAGCGCGCCCATGTCTGTTCCAGAGCCGCCACCGGTTCCGGGCATTGTGGACCGCTACACGCCACCACCGATGAGCCGTCGCGGACCCGCGCCCCCCACGGGCGTAGACGCGCGACGTCCTGCGTTCACGCCAAATCCGGCTCCTCGCCAGGCACCATCTCGTCCCGTTGCACCCACTCCTGCACCTGACCTGCGTCGGCGTGCGCCGGAGAGCACAGACAGTACCGGTACACCGCTTGTGACTCTCATTCTGGCGTTCCTGCTCGGCGGAGCGGTGTTCGTGTTGTTGCTGGCCCTGGTCTGGACCATGATGAACATGACCAACGCCGGTAGCACAGAGCCTGTCGTTCAACCGGTACCGGCAACGGCTCAGCCGGCGGTTCAAGGTCTCGATGTGGTTCCAGAAGGCCCAGACGAGGGCACGGGCGTTGTTGAAGTCCGTGACGGAATTGGCGCCGAAGACCCGGCTGTAGAAGTGGATGTGGTTCCGGTTCCGGTGCCTACGGCGTCCCCGCGTCCCCGTCCGGCTCCAGCGGCACCGACTGCTGTGCCACGCCCTGTGGCTACGTCTGGCACCCTGTCGATCGAAAGCAATCGTCGGGTCATCGTGAGCATCGACGGCAACCCGTCGGACTTCACTCCTCTTGAACTGACGGTCCCTCCCGGAACCTACTCGATTAGCGCTGAACTCCCGAGTCGTGCTGGGTCGCAGCAGACACAGACCGTCGAAGTTGAAGCTGGCGAGCGCAAGCCGCTGTACTTCCGTTTCTAGACTGCCGGCGCGGGGCAGGGCCTCCACGTTGATCTCTCAACGACGTCAGCCATGCCGCTAGCGTGAGCGGCGCGGCCCAAAGATGGCCGTGCCCACGCGAACCCAGGTGGCACCTTTCGCAATAGCGACCTCGAAGTCGCCACTCATGCCCATGGACAGCTCGGTGAGGGGAAGGCCGATGGCTCGGCCTTGCTCGGCAAGGCTGGCCAACTGCTCGAAGAACGGTGCTGGGTCTTGGCCATTGGGCGGCAAGGTCATCAGACCGCGTAGCTGCACGCCGTCTTCCGCGACTATCTCTGAGCAAACGGCGAGAACATCATTGGCTTGAACCCCGGTCTTTGAGTCCTCATCCCCTAGATTCACTGCCAGCAGAACCTGGATGGGCGAGTGCTTCTTTGCGAGTGCACGTGCATGACGCGGGCTGTGTACGGCGTGGACCCGCTCACTCACGGGTGCGATGAGACCGGCCTTGTTGGTCTGAATGGTGCCAATGAAGTGCCAGTGCAGATCCGTCAGGTCCACCAGCTCTGCTGCCTTGTGGGCCAGTTCTTGAGCGTAGCTCTCACCGAAGTGGCGCTGTCCAGCGGCGTAGGCCTCTCGAATGGCACTCGCCGGTTGGGTCTTGCTGACGGCGATGAGGTGTACGTCCTCTGGCGAACGTCCGGCGCTGACTGTGGCGTGTGCGACCTGGTCGCGAACAGCCACAAGACGGTCGGCGATACTCACACCGCCCACCGCGTGGCTCCAAGGTCTAACAACGGCTGGATGACAGCTTCAGCGGGCAGTCCCATGACGTTGGTCCATGAGCCTTCGACGCTGGCGATGAGCATACCGCCACGGCCTTGAATGCCGTAGGCGCCTGCTTTGTCGTCGGCTTCACCGGTGGCGACGTACGCGTCGATTTCGCGGCCGTTGAGGGCGCGAAACACCACCTTAGTGGAGATAGCGAAGCTGTGAATGTCGCTGCCGCTTCGAATGCACACGCCGGTCGTGACCGAATGGGTGCGCCCAGACAGGTGGCGAAGGTGCGAGGCGGCGTCGGCGTGGTCTGTGGGCTTGTGCAGGATGGCACCATCCAAGTGGACCACCGTGTCCGCTGCCAAGACCACGGCGTCCACAGGGCCCGTTGCGGCCTTGTCACGGGCCGTACGAATCGCGTAGGTGACTGGGTCTTCATGGGGCAGGGGAGTCTCGTCTACGTCAGCGGGGTGCACGGACACCGCGAATCCGAGACTCGTCAGGATTTCCCGCCTGCGGGGACTGGCGCTTGCGAGGTAGATCGTCACTTTTTACGACGCTCTAGGTCTTCAGCACGTGCCTGGACCCGACGCTCCCGTCGCACGCAGGCGTCATGGTGGCGACGCTTGTCGGTCTCGGTCACGGGCGCAAGCGTCGGCACCTCAGTCGGGCGACCGTCCTCTCCCAGCGCCACGAATGTCAGGTACGCGGTGGAAGTGTGCACACGCTTGCCGGTCAGTGGGTTCTCGCTCTCAACGCGGACACCGACCTCCATGGAGGTTCGTCCTGCAAAGTTGACCTGACCCTGCAGCACCATCACGTCACCGTCTTTGGCGGCAGCCTTGAAGGACAGATTATCCATCGCTGCTGTGACCACGACCTTGCGGGCGAAGCGTTGGGCGCTGATGGCGGCACATACGTCAATCCAAGCCATGACCTGTCCACCGAACACACCGCCAACGTTGTTGGTGTGCTGAGGCAACACCAGCCAAGTCATCTCGGTGCGTGTGTCCACTGGATGGACAATCCGTTCACTCACGACTGCATCCGGGCAACTGCACCTGCAACGCGCTCCTCGAGCACGAGCAGGCTGGCGACGCTCGGCGCTGTGCCCTCTTGCATCAGCGCATCGACCTGGGCGCGAACCGGGGCAAGGATGCCCTTCTCGAGCTTCGGCACAAGGCTGTCGACACGACCACGAGACTTCGCGATGGGGACGAGCGGCAACAGCTCTCGGAGCAAGCGGTTGAACCGGTTGTACAGGATGTGCAGGGCGACCGGGTCCCATTCGCCAGTGGCGGGACGGGTTGACAGGTGGTCGAGGACCTCCTGTAGTCGTGTGGCTCGTCCAACGGCAATCTGGGTCACTGCAACCGCTTCTTGGGCGTGTCCTGAGCGCTTGGACTCTGCCCAAACCATGAGTGCCGCGTTCAGGTGATTGGCCTTGAGCACGCCTGTCGCAACCTTCTTGGGGATCGACGCGCCACGCAGGTCGGCAATGGCGTCTGCTTGCCGCTTGATCACCTCTTTGCCCTGGCGAGACCACATCTGGTCCACAGCGACCTGCATTTCAACAATCTCGTCGGCGGTCGGGATGCGCTCGCGCGACCCCTGCCAGTAGGTGGCGATGTGTCGGATACCAGCATCGATCTGGACCCACGACCGGTTGAGTGTGGAGAGCTGCACGGATGCGCGCAGTTCTTCCAATGTTGAGCGGACTTCATCCGCACGGGCGAGCTGCTGGGCGGACTTGTACGCGTGGGCCGCGACAGACACTGTGCGGCCGGTCTTCTCGGATGTCACCGGGAAGAAGCTGGCGCCGGCGTCCGCAATGATCTGGTTGGTCGCTTCGGTCATGGCGATTTCGTCCGCCAGCATGTGCGAGCGAATGTCGTCAGCGTAGCGTTCCTGAATGACCTTCGGGAAGTACGACATGAGCAGGTTGTCGTAGCCCGGAAGTTCCTTTGGATTGCCGTTCATCAGCTCTTGGAAGACGTACATCTTGACCCAAGAGGACAGCACGGCGAGCTCGGGACGGGTCAGACCAAGACCTTCATCCGCACGGGTGGCGAGCTCGGAATCGGAGGGGAAGTGCAAGCGCTTACGGCCGACGTTGTGGACCCGGCTGACGAACGCAATGGCACGGCCGAAGTCGAAGATGTTCTCCTGACTACGGATGGCGTCGCGGGACAGCTGGCGGCCCTGCAGGTCGTTGTTGTTGAGGACGAGCTTGGCTACTTCGTCCGTCATGCTCTCGAGCAGCGTGTTGCGGGCGTCGTCGTTGAGTTCGCCGCGCTTGGCCACCTGGTTGAGCAGAATCTTGAGGTTGACCTCATGGTCGCTCATGTCCACGCCGGCAGAGTTGTCGACGAAGTCGGTGTTCAGGCGAACACCGTTCTGTGCGGCTTCGATGCGGGCGCGCTGGGTCATGCCCAAGTTGCCGCCCTCGCCAATGATGTCGCAGCCAAGCTCGTCTGCGTTGACGCGCAGGGAGTCGTTGGAGCGGTCGTCGGCGTCGGCGTCGGTCTCGAAGCTCGCCTTGACGTATGTTCCGATTCCACCGTTCCACAGTAGGTGGGTCTTCATCAGGAGGATGTGACGAATGACCACTTCGGGCGGTGCTTCGTCGGCATCAATACCGAGCATCTCTTTCGCTTGCGCGGACAGAGGAATCGACTTGGCCGTACGGTCGAAGACGCCGCCACCTTCGCTGATGATCTTGGTGTTGTAGTTGTTCCAGCCGCCATCGCGACCGGCCTTGAACAGCCGCTTTCGTTCCTTCGCGGACGCCGCAACATTGGGAGTCGGGTCCAAGAACACGTGAATGTGGTTGAAGGCGGCGCGCAGACGAACGGTGTCCGTCTCAATCAGACCGTTGCCGAAGACGTCACCGCCCATGTCGCCAATGCCTGCGCAATCAAACTCGTCTTTGTACGGGTTGATCCCCATCTCAGCGAAGTGACGCCGGACCAAGACCCATGCGCCACGCGCAGTGATTCCGACCTTCTTGTGGTCGTAGCCATTGGAACCACCGCTTGCGAAGGCGTCGTCGAGCCAGAATCCGTACTCGCGGGCCAGGCCGTTTGCAGTGTCTGACAAGTGGGCGGTGCCCTTGTCGGCTGCCACAACCAGGTAGGCGTCGTCTTCGTCATGGCGAACCACCCGAGGCGGCGGAACGATCTTGCCATTGACGGCGTTGTCGGTCACATCCAGCAGGCCGCGGATGAAGATCTTGTACAGTTGGTCGGCTTGTTCGCGTCGGATACGGGCGTCTGGGTCTGCTTGCTTGAGCTTGAAGCCACCCTTTGCACCGGTGGGAACAATGAGGACGTTCTTGACGACCTGGGTCGTAGCGAGTCCCAGAACCTCTGTGCGGTAGTCGTCGCGGTCGCTCCAGCGCAGGCCGCCACGAGCCACCTTGCCAAAGCGAAGGTGAACGCCTTCGACATCAACAGCGGACACGAAGATCTCGTTGACCGGCTTGGGTTCGGCCATGAACTCGAGCTTGTCGCACTCGAACTTGAACGACAGGTAGTGGCGAATCTTGTCCGTGCGGTAGGCGTTGGTGCGGACGGTAGCGTTGACAGCGCTGCGCAACGAGCGGAAGAGCAGGTCTTCATCGTGAGTGTTGATCTTGCGTTGTGCGTCGGCCAGGGCGCTATTGGCGCTGTCGACCGCGCTCTTGCGATTGCGCTTGAGGTCCGGGTCGAAGCGCGCCTTGAACAGGTCGATGATGAGCTGGGTCGTGATGGGATGGCGAAGGACCATCTCAATGGCACGCTCTTCAGACAGCTTGATCTGGAGCTGGCGGCCGTAGCGCAGGTAGGCGCGCAGAACATCGATGTCCTGCCACGACATGCCGGCTCCGAGCACCAAACGGTTGAGTCCGTCGCTACCGATCTTGTTGGCGAAGACCGCTTCGATGGCGTCAATGAGCACGTCTTTGCGACCCAGGATGGTCTCGCGGTCTACGCCGGTGGCCCCGCGGAAGCGGAAGGTGTCCATGTAGAACGTTCCGCCAGCGGACTTGACGATAGTCGCGTACGAGTCGAGGACCAACAGGCCCATCGCGTCGAGTACCGGCAAGATGTCCGACAAGTAGATGTTCTTGCTCTGGTAGATGCGCAGAGCAATGCTGTCCCCGTCTTCAAAGATGTCGACGGACAGGGGGTTGGACGACGACAAGGCCTCGAGGCGGTCGATGTCTTGAATCGCGCGACTGGCAGTAGTCGCTCGCTTCCAGCTTTCTGGGAAGGCGCGCCCGTAGTCTTCGGTCAGACGGTCGGCGGTCGCTTCGTCGCGCTCTTCGTCGAGTGCTTGCCACAGCTGGGCACTCCAGGGCGTGGCGATTTCCCGCAGCTCGGAACGCAGCGCTTTCAGGCCGTCCTCATCAGGCTTCTGCACGCCGGTCAGGTAGAAGTAGGCCAGGACCGTCTCAAAGCGACCCACGTACAGGCCGTGGTCTGAGTAGGTCGCGCGCAATGAACCCATGACGTGGGTTTCGAGGTCCGAGCGCAGCTCCTCTGAGTACGATGACTTGGGCATCGCGATGAGGCAGAACGCCGAGAAGGGTCCGGTCATCAGGAATGTGACGCCGACTTCCTTCCGTTGTTCGGAGTCAAAGACCAGGTCGACAGTGTTGGCGATGTCTTCGCGAGTTGCGGTGAAGAGGAACTCTGTGGGCAGGGAGTCAAAGACGTTGGAAATGCCCTTGTACCGGAAGGATCCTGGCTCTGCCTTTTGGTTCTGAAGGATGCCAGCGAGCACGCCGCGCAAGATGGGCACCTGCCGGCACGCCTGGGTGATGGCGCGGTAGGTGAACATGCCGCGGATGAACAGCTGGCTGTCGGGGTCTCCGGGAAGTGTGACGCGAATTTCATCAATGCGGCCAGCACGGTGAACGCGCGACTCGACAAGGCTCTTTCGTACCTGCACGGTCCCTGGAGCGTGGGCCAAGGGCCAGTCGCCATCGGGGGAGCCCGAGTGGGAACCGGCGACGGTCTGCATGCCAGCAGCTTCGCGGTTGGTTGCTTCCATACCCATGAATACAAAATGGTCGGCAGTGAGCCACTTGAGAAACTGGGCGGTCTCAGTGGCGTCGGAGGCGAGACCGGCATCGCTGTCCGCGATTGCCTGGAGCTTCTCTACCCAGCGGTCGACGGTGTGGGTCATGGTGCGGAAGTCGCGCACCACAGCGCTCGCTAGCTCCAAGTTGTTCGCGAGAGTCGCGGCAGTGCCCTTGAGGTCCTCACGCAGGGTTCCGGCGTCGGCGTCCATCATGACAATGGACTCGATCTGCTCGCCCGTTCCAACAGCGGTGAGCACGCCATTGGCGTCGCGCGAGACCGGAAAGACGATGTTGAAGCCCGAGCTGTATTCGGCGTCTCGGCGCGACAAGAACAGGCGCATGGAGTCCACGATAAACGGTTGGTCGTCCATATTGCTGACCACAAGGACGCCTCGAGCACCACGCTCGAAGATGTTGACGGAGACGGCTCCGGGCTTGCGGAGGTGCATGGTCGAGAAGACGCGTTCGAGACGGGACAGTGTGTCGGCCGCACTGTGCATCGCCAAGAAGGGTCCGCGCACATGCTTGAGGGTCAAGCTCACGAAATCTTTGAACAACGCCAGACGGTCCGCGGGCACGTTTCCGGTCCAGGTCTTCAGGGCGCTCTTGACGCGACGGGCGGCGTCTTTAGACGGGGGCGTGGTCGACATTGACAGTCTCCTGCAGCGAGGTGGCGGGCAGTCTATCGAGTGTCTCGCTGAGGGGCTGTTCAGGGTGATTTATACAGCGAAAACACGGAGGATAAGTTGCTTTGTAAGTCGCTTACAAAATTCGTCGGACTCGTGCGGTGCCTACTCCGGGTCAGGCAAGTCCACGGTCCCAGCTTGAGTCAGCGCGCGACTGTCACCGTCGACCCATTCCCAGGCCGCGACGTGGCCGCCGCCGTAGTACTTGGCAATGCCGACATCAATCAGTGCGAGTCGGCCATCACATCGCGTGACGATTCCGCCAGTGGCTTGTACGGTGTGGCCCACGACCATGCGCTTGACACCGAGAGAATCCAGCGACGTCTGAAGCCGTGGACAGACCTGTGACTCTGGGTCGGTTGCGTAGCCGCGGTACCACAGAACGCTCCCGCTACCGACGGCCTCGCCGCCGCTGACGTCCATGTCTCGACGCACAGCGGCGTTGATGGCGTCAACGCCCTGCTCGGCCCAGTGGGGCGGGATGCCGGCGTGAACAAAGACGGTGTCTCCAACGGTTGCAACGGCGTCGTGTGAGCGTACGAACGCACCGGACTCCCCGTCGGGTGAAAAGGCCTGAATGCGCGCTTCCATGCCGCCGTAGGTCGCGACATCGCCTTCGGTGACGTAGCGCCAGTCGCCTTGGACGTTCATCACTTCATGGTTGCCAATGAGAGCGACAACCCGTCCACCGGCGGCTGCGGCTTCGCTCTCCAAGCGCACCAACAGCTCGATGATGCCCTTACTGTCTGGTCCTCGGTCGGTCTGGTCGCCGGTCTGGACGAACACTGTCTCGCCAGCACTCCAGTGCCCCTCGGCATCGATAATCCCTGCCAATCGGAAGACGGTGAGGGTCTGCTCCATGTCGCCGTGAAGGTCGCCCACAGCGATGATGCGCGCTGGAGCATCTTGGGTGGTTGATGTTGTCGGTGTCGGTTCTAGTGTCGGTTGCAGTGGCGGGTCAGCGTGTGCATCGGGTGTACTGCAAGCCATCACACCCATCGTTGCCCAAATCCAAGCCAGCTTCACGTCGACCCCGCGTGTTTGGTGTACAAGACCACAACCCACTACGAGTACCCGAACGACACGGAGCCCGCCATGAGCGTCACGTCCAAGGACATCCAACACTGGCTAGAACGCGCCACCAGCCTCGGCGCTGCCGGGGCTGAGGTGCTCGTCACCGAGCGCGAAGGCACCTACATTCGCGTAGAGAATGGCAGGGTGACTGCCCAAAAGCCAATGGCTGAGCAGCGTGTTCAGATCACCGCGTTCTTAGAAGATGGCTCAATGGGCATGGCGGCCAGTGCGCCTTCGAATGCCGGTAGTGCGGTCGCCAGTGCGGTTGCCGCAGCAGGCGACGGTACGCCAGACGCCACGGCAGGTCCCGTTCGTGGACTGCGTCAGATCGACTACCGAGAGCTCGGCATAGACGACCGTCGGTGGCCGAATATCGAGATGGCTGACCGTATGGATGTGGTGGTGTCAGCAGAACGCGGCGCCCGTGTCGACAGCCGCGTTCACACGCACCCCTTCGAGTGGACAGACTCGCGGACGCGCCGGCAGTTCGGTAGCACCGCGAATGTCATGCTCGAAGAGTTCGCCACCCGTTTCCGCTGCTCTGGAGGCGTTCGAGTAGCCGGTGATGATGCGGTTATTGGGTTGACCGACTTTGTTGAGGGGCGCTCGTTTGCCACCGTGTCCTCGTTGCCGTTTGGCGCGAACATGGCGAAACGCGCGCTGCGTCTTCTGGACGACCGGATTGAGATCTCGGGTCCTGTTCGGGTCATGTTCGGACCTCGGGCGACGGCAGCCTTGTTCACCGCGATGGCGGACGCCTTCGTGTCGGGCAAGCCTACGTTTATGAGCGATGGCACTGCCCTTCACAAGCGCATCCATCTGCTGGATGATGGCGCCCTGCCAGGTGCGTTGCGGTCAACGGCCTTTGACGACCGAGGCGTCTCTCCGGTTCCCGTCGTGGTGCTGAAGAACGGCCGGTTGGACCAGAAGTACAAGACGCCGGTCACGGCCCGCGGCAAAGACGAGCGCGCGACTGGTCATTGGTTCGATGGTGCGTTGCGGCCTAACAACCTGATTCTTCGCGGAGGAACACGGTCGATCAACGCCGTGCTCTCCGAGCGGTCCGATGTGCCAACGCTTGAGGTGCATGACCTCGCTGGCGTCGAAAAAATCAAGTGGGGCACGGGCAAAGCGGACCTGATTGCCTACGGCAACTTCCGAAAGGGCAATGAGCGGCTCGGTTCTGTCGCTGGGGTACGTCTGCGCGGCAACCTAGCCGAAGTTCTGGCCCAGCTGGTAGACGTCACGTCAGACACCGACCGAATGGGCCACATCGACGCCTCAGGCATGCTGGTCGACGGCTTTGTCGCTGGGTAGCTGCGGCTAGCGCTCGCTACTGGACGGTGACGTTGCCGGTCTCGTTGATGCTCAGCGGGACGATGCCGAAGGGCGTGTCGACGTCCATGGTTGCTGCCAGGCCAACGTCGAGCGGGTCGCGTCGCGTCAAGGCCTGGATGACTTCTGAGCCCACGCCCACGAGGTTGATGACGACGGGAAGAGTGAGGGTGCCGTTCGTTGCGCCCTCAACACCGCCGAGCTGGGTGATTCGCCCGGCAGCAACGGCATCTCCGCCAAGGTCAAGGTCGTACTGGAAGGCGTCAAAGAAGATGGTGCTGCCGTGGGGATTGTCGATTCCCAGGTCAATGGCCAGCTCGGCTTCTTGTGTGAGGATGTTCAGGCGTTCTACGCGCAGGCGCTCGAACTGGAACTTCGGGGTGCGAAGAGCAGGGAATTCGCCGGCTTCGTCGTACGGAACGCGAGCCTCACCGAGTGGTGTGTCGAAGCCCAGGTGGCCAGCGAGGCCGAAGCCAACTTGGTCCTCGCCACGGGTGGCTTGCACTGTGTCGTATGTGTCCAGCCAGTTGAGCGACATGGGGAGTGCCAGCTCGCTCGACCCAATGGCCTCCAGCTGAAAGCCGTCTTCGTTGTTGCCGTCGAACAAATCAATACCTTCGAGGCCAAAGTCGTACGAAAACGACGACAGGCCCACGCGGATAGGATTGGGATTGTCCACGCTGAAGACGAACTGAGCGTCGATTCCGTCAAAGTCGATGGCATCTACTTCCATGCGCTGGAAGTTCACGTCCGGGATGAACGCTTCGAGCTCGGCACAGGCGTTGAGTCCCAACAGGGCAGGCAGTGCTGCTGCGATGGTAGAGAATGTGCGTGTCATCGGTACAACCCTTGCGCTTGGACGGTGTGGTGGTGGCCTTCGTCGATTCCTAGGCGAATGTAGACGGTGGTGTCGTCATTCCCTTCAATCGGTGCCTGTTCGAACCAGTCGTTGCGGTCTGTGACGACCGCAAACGCCAGTGTATCCGGTGAAACGACACGCTGGAGTAGATCTCGAACACGGTCGGGATTTGTGTCCGCTTGGCCCCCAATCGCCAACAACTGTTCTCCCGTGACGCCCTCTTGGGCCCAGGTCTCCAGCGCTTGAATTGCACTGAGCAGGGCGGTCGTGGTGGTGTTGTGGCTCGCCGGCCGGACGGAGAGCAGCAGCATGGGGTGGGGGGTGTTCCACGCGACCTCTGGCCCGGTGATGATGGACCAGGAGCCGCTCGCTTCTGGCAGCTGTGCGGCGTTGAATGCGGAGACGGCGTCGAGCCACACCGACCAGTCTGCGTCGTCTGGGGAAAGCGGTAGGGCATGGCCCGCTGCGGCAGTCGGCGGAAGGGTCTTGGACGATGCCACAATGAAGGACCGGCCTTCTGGGAGCAGGGGGGATTGCCTGGGGGCGTCTGCTGGCAGGGTTCTGGGCAAACCCAGGAGCGCGTCGGCAACTGCCCGTTGGCCCGCGGCAAGGTCTCCGGGTCCAGCGAGTGTGATGACCGTGGTTCCACGAACGTAGTGTCGGGAATGGAAGGCTGTCAGCTCAATGTCGGTGACGGTTTGGGCCACGCTCGCGCGCCCGGCTGCAGCATGTCCGTAGGGGTGCGCTCGGTATATGCGCTCCCGCACCAACTGTGCGGAGAGGTCGGGGATGACCTGTATCGACGCTGAGACAAGAGCTTGGGCATGGGTGTCTCGGTCGTGTGCGGTGAGCGGACTTGGGTTGACCAGGGCGTTGCCGAGACTGCCGGAGCATGCGGTTGCGGCGTCTATTGGGGCGGTCGTTGTGAAGGTGATGGCCTCAAGTCCCACCGTCACAGAAACCGTGCTGCACTCAGTCGCTGCTTGGGCAACTTCATGTGCAGTCAGTGCCGCGACGCCTTCCCGTCCGACGGGGTCGAATGCGGAGCCTGCGCGGACTCGCGCGGTAATCAGGACGTGGTTTGTGTCTGCCGGGGTCAGGACAACGGATACCGGCGCGTCTGCCAAGTCGGCGCGCACAGGACCGGGGTCGATGGCCGGACGACAGAACGGTCGTGGCCCAACGAGGGCGAGTAGGACGATGAACCTCATTGGCAACCCAGAGCGTGCGTTGCTCCCGTTGTATCGACAGCGCACTGCACATTGCAGGGGTCATGAGCGATGGGGCAACGTTGATTCACGAAGGGGACTGTATCCGAACCCCCGGTGTCTATGGTACATTCACACCACGAAATCGCCGCTTCGACGACCTTCCCCGCTCGTCACGGCGCGGTATTCACTGCCCCGGAGGTGCCATGTCTGCGTCTATCGTTGATCCCGCGCTCAACTCTCGCGACCTGATTCGAACCCTGCGTACCGGCGTTCGTCAGTTCCCCGGTGAAGTCATGCCAGAGAGCGTGGCCTGGCAGTCCTTTCTCGAGCTTCGCAAGCGCGGTGAGCCGAAAGCGACGAGCCTCTTTATCGGCGCGCTCAAGAGCTTGCACTCTCGCCGGTCCTTCGCTGGTGCTGATATCTTTAGTGAGGACACCCTTCCTGAAGAGCACCGCTTGGTAGATGACAATTACTTGGCCGACCTGTGGAAGGCGTACAAGAAGTGCATCCGCACCCACCGCACGGGGCCTGCCAAGGTCTTGCTGCAGGACATCGCTGACCAACTCGACCCGCCGGCGTAACGAGCTGTAAGCATTGCGGTCACCGTGATGGCCTTCAACACGATACGGGCGCTGCCGTGGGGGTCACCATGTTTGGTTGGCTACGAAAGGACAGCGTGGATCGGTCGGGAGGCTCCGGCGATAACGTCGGTCAACAGCACCTCGCGTTGTACAAATTCGACAGCTGTCCCTACTGCAAGCGCGTCTTTCGCACCATTGACCAGCTCGCGGTGAACATAGAGTACAGGGACACGCGCTCGGACCCGAAATGGCGCAAGGACTTGATGGAAAAGACAGGGAAAACGCAGGTTCCATGCCTGTTCGTAGACGGAAAACCCCTGTTCGAATCGTCTGAGATTTCGGCCTTCCTGACTCAAAACTTCGCGGTCCGTAGTTGATTAGGGAATTCATCGAGAACATAGGTGGATACCCCGGTATCTTCCTGTTGTGTGCTCTGTCCGGTATTGCCTTTCCGCTACCCGAAGACATCTCGCTTTTGTACGCCGGAATCCGTCTTCGCGAAGGTGCCTTGTCGTGGCCCCTGACATTGTTCGTCGCCGCCAGCGGCGTCATGGTCCGCGATGTCGTCGCGTACTCGATTGGGCGGTTCTTCGGTGATTGGATTCTCGGAAGCTCGCTGTCCAGTCGGCTGTTCGGCAAGAAGCTTCCTCGGGCGCGCAAGATGCTGGAGGAGCGCGGCAGTAGTGCTGTCTTCCTCGGGCGCTTCCTGATCGGCGTTCGGGCCACTGTGTTCTTTGCAGCCGGCGCCAGCGGCGTCAGCTTCAAGAAGTTCGCCCTTTGGAACCTCATCGGGATGGTTCTGACAGTCCCACCTGTTGTCGTGCTCGGATTCTACTTCGGCACGCCTCTCCTGGATGGAGCGTCGTGGCTCATCCACAAGGGACGTTTCGTGGGACTGATGATCTTGGCCATTTTCGCCGCTGCTATCTGGCTTCGTGTACAGCAGGACACACTTCGCCGAGAAGACGAAGCCAAGGCGTCAGACGCGTAGCTGAAGCCTACCCAACGCCGTTGTCGCGTAGGCGCTGAAGCAAGAAGTCACGCGAGCTGATGGGCGCTTCGCCACCGGGACCCAGTGGGGTCAACACATGGTCGGGGTGTGGGTGCAGGAAGAACGGCATGGAGAACCGTCCGCCGTCTGACTTGTCGGGATTGACCACTCGGTGTGTCGTAGCGGGAATGCGGCCGTTGGTAAGAACCTGCATCATGTCGCCGGTGTCACAAACCATGACGCCAGGTGCTGCGTCTACGGCCACCCATTCACCGTCACGGGTCAGCAACTGAAGCCCTGGACGCGTGGAGACCGGCAGAACGGTGAGCAGATTGATGTCCTCATGCTGTGCCGCGCGAACAGCGCCGGGAATGGACGCTGGATTGTCCGGGTAGTGGATGATTCGCAGCACGCTATTGCCGTCTTCGACCATGTCGCGAAAGTAGGACTCGGGCATGTCCAGGTGGTCGCCAATGGCCACGAGTAGCTCTTTGCCGAACGCTTCGAGCGCACCAAACAGGGGCTGGAAGGTGTTGCGGAAGGCCGGGAGCTCGGCAGGGTAGTGGTTCGGAGGTACGTCGCCGGAGACGGTCAGTTCATGGTCGTCAGCCAGCTCAGCGCCTACGTGCCAGAACTCTTTGAGGTCGCCAACGCTGCGGTCTTTGGCGCGCTCTACGCCGAACGATGTGTAGCCACGCTGACGGCTAATCTCGGGGTTCTCGTACTGCCGCTTGGTGTCCTCAGGCAGTGCGAAGGTCTCTGCTGCGACGGCGTATGCGCGCTCCAACAGGTCAGCCGGTACTCCGTGTCCAGTGACCTTCACAAAGCCCGTCGCCTCAAGGCCGCGGCCAAGGGTTGCTACGAACTGTGCCCGACGCTCACCGCCGGCACGGTAGTCGTTGAAGTCCACCAGTGGAATGAGCGCGTTGGACATGGGAGGCTCCTAAATTAAGTGACCAAGCGCAGCTTGGGGCGTCCACTGTTCGGATCTGGGGCTTCCTCTTCTTCCTCTTCGATGGTGTCAGGCACCACGGGGAAGAAGATGAACTGACGGAAAGCGGACCATGGGAACGAGCAGGTGTACAACGTGTCGAACGACAGAGTCAGACTGACGCCAACGTCGTTGTATGACGGGTTGTTGTGCATGTGGAAGGCGGCGTCGAGCTTGATGGGAAGCTCGCGGTCTTTGTATTGGTCGAGTGTCGACTTCGGCACGCCGCTGTCTTCGAGGCCCTTGGTGGCAATGACGAACATGAAGTCAATGCCCAAGGCGAAGGCTGCGCGAAACAGCTGTTCGGGGTGGTTTCCGTACGGGTCGAGGGTGTCGAACTCATCGTCCGTCTCTGCGCCCTGCATGGACACGACCCGTGGCACCATAGACTTTACGGGCTTGGGCTCGGGGAACGACGTCAGCGCTAGGTCTTCTGGAGAGAGCTCCAGCAAGTTGCCCAGTGACAACAGCTCGTCCACCGTCATGGCTTCTGCCCCCGACAGCACGCGGCGAGCCCGTGAGCGGTCAACACCCATGGCCTGAGCCGCAGCGGCGGTGTTGAGACGCTTGGTTTTAATCCACTCACGCAACATCTTTAGTAGCGGTGCGCTGGGTCGGTCAGTGTCTGCCATCAAGTCTCCCCGACGTCCGCCTAACCCGCACCAGCCGTCCTGCATGGATGGCGTCACAGCGGGTAGGAGACGTCAGTTGCGTCGCTGTTGCAGCGTCGCTGCCTAGTTGATCTTGACGAGGCCGCCACTGATGTTGGCCATTGCGCTGCCCTTGACGTCAACCTTGGCGGCCTGGACGGTCGCACCTGAGGCGCCCTTGAGCGTAGCGGTAGTGCCGCCTTCCCAAGTGCCAGATGTGCCCGCTTTCGATGTGATGCTGGTACCGGCCTTGGTCTTGGCGGCCGAGCCAACGTCAATCGAGTAGTTTTTGCCAACCTTCAGGTTGTGGTCCTTGCCCGCTTCGGCCTCGATATTCTTACCAGCGATGTACTTGATGTCGTCGCCGGCTTCGAGGTAGAGGTTTTTCTTGGTGCGGATGTGGATGTCTCCCTTACTATTCGTAAGGAAGATGGCGCCTTTGGCGCTGTCAAAGACGAACGCAAGCTCGTGCTCTTTGTCCCAGATCTGAACGGTTTCGGCACCTGCGGTGTCGTCGAAGACGAACAGGTGACCGCTGCGGGATTTCCAGAATCGACGGTCGTTGTCGTCAATTGTGGTGGAGCCATCTGTAAACATTTCCGTGGACCACTGGGCGCCCGTGTCCGTCTTTGCGGAGGTAGGCATGCCGGCTTCGGCTTCTTCTGGGGGCAGGTCGACGCCGTTCCAGTGCTGTCCAATGATGACGCCCTGGTTTTGGTCACCTTGCAGGAAGACAACGAGGACTTCGTCACCAATCTCGGGCAGGGCGTACAGTCCGCGGCCTTCACCGGCGTTCGGGCTCGATGCGCGCAGCCACCAAGTGTCCGGTTCACCCGGCATGGAAGGGAACTTACAGCGGATGCGGCCGTAGCGTTCGGGGTCGATGTTATCGGTCACAATGCCGATGACGGGGTGCGCAACAGTTCCCGAATTGGCGCGGCCTTTGCCGTCGGTCAAACCCATATCAAAATCCTCCATACATCAAATCAGGGCGCGCCATAAGGCACACAACCCCTCCAACGATATGCGAGGGGCACACGCGACGTCAACCAAATCGGCACGGACGTCGCCATTGATTCATAACCGTAATTCGGAGCGAGCGTGGCGAGCATTCAGTCAGGTCCTGCACGGGTAGCCGACTCTGGCGTGGTGACCGCGTTCATGGGCTTTCCATTGCGCATTCACACGCCGATTGAAGGGTACCGATTTGGCGTGGAGTTGCGCTTTCGCACGGACGCATCGCTCGATGACGTCCATGTGGGCAGTGAGTTTGTGGACGGCATGCTGATCCTCGACCTCGTCAATTTCGACTCCGATACGGGGCGTGGGTCGTCTCGACCTGTGCTGATCGGCCAGACGGACACGGACGCTGTCTTCTTCCACTTCAAGGTGTTTCGCTACGGCGCTACGGTCGACCACACGGTGCACTACACCTTCTTTGTGGCCAACAAAGAAGAGATTGGGTTCCAGCCAACTGCGTGATCGTCCCGGGGGCAGCGGCAAGCAGATGTGATACCGCCGAGACCCACCGCAACCGGAGACAGCGATGCACGACGACGCCCGCGACGAGCTTCAAGACCTGCTCGATACGCCCCCCGTCCCCACCCGCCGACCGACCGTCGCTGGTATGGAAGATGAGCTGTACCGCGTCCATCCGCTTCTAGACCACGGCTTCTTGCGCGTCGTCGACTACATGGGAGACGACGCCGCGATTGTTCAGGCTGCTCGCGTTTCTTATGGAAAGGGCACGAAGAACGTCCGCAATGACCGCGGTCTCATCCGCTACCTCATGCGGCACCGGCACTCCACGCCCTTCGAGATGTGCGAGATCAAGCTTCACGTGAAGCTGCCCATCTTCATTGCGCGTCAGTGGATTCGGCATCGCACTGCGAACGTCAATGAGTACAGCGCTCGCTACAGTATCTTGGACAAAGAGTTCTACATTCCTGCTGTTGAGGACATTGCCCAGCAGTCCGACAGCAACCGCCAGGGACGTGACGAAGCACTGTCCAACGACCAGGCGCTCGCCGTGCAAGAGCTGCTGCGCCGAGATGCGAACACGTCGTACGACACGTACTCGCACCTCATCAATGACACTGGTGACGGCTCCCCAGAGCGTGACGGCGAACCGCAGCTTGCACGTGAGCTCGCGCGCATGAACCTGACGCTGAACTACTACACCCAGTGGTATTGGAAGACGGACCTGCACAACCTGTTTCACTTCCTGTCGCTGCGTCAGCACCCGCACGCTCAGAAAGAGATTCGGGTCTACGCAGATGTCATGGCAAAGCTGGTCGAGCAGTGGTGCCCCATCGCCTACGAAGCCTTTGTCGACTACCGAACTGGCGGGACCTTCTTCAGCCGTGAAGAGGTGGAGATCATCCAAGCGATGGCCCGCGGCGAAGACCCCGATGTGCTGTTGCCGAAGAGCGACATGTCCTTTCGTGAGCGCAAAGCGTTCCGCCACCAACTCAAGCTCGGGCCGCCCAAGAAGAACAGCTAGCGGCTTACGGATAGGAAACGTCGGCAATGCCGGGCGAATTGCACTAGATTCCGCTCATGCGTTTTCTACCCCTCCTTTCTGTTGTGTTGCTCGGCTGTCCGCAGTCGCCCGAAACCCCGGACTCTCTTGGTGTCACGGCACTTTTTGAAGGAGAGCGTCTGTTGCCGGTGGACGCCGGTCTGCGCTTCACCCTCGATGGAGTAGACGCGGCCGATGTTGAGGTGTCGCTCGACCCCGAGGTCGCTCTCTCTACCTCTTGGGACGCGGTCGATGGCGTGTTTACCGCGTGGCCTGAGGGGGGCCTCCAGGCGATTGCCGCGTATGATGTGACCGTCACCACTCCAGAAGGGTCTGTGGTGTTCCCAATGCACACGGCGGGCGAGCTGTTGCCACCGAATGGCAGCGACGCTCTGTGTGACGAAGGCGAGTGCGCGCGTGTGTCCATCGAGTCCCGAGACACAGCCACACGTAGCTACCGCATTCAGACCGACCATCCGCTGCGCGACAACAACCCGGCCAGCGGTGAGGTGAGCTTCCTAGAGCAGCCCGGCCAGCCGATTCTTCGGTCCGGACATGACCTCTTCGACGCCTTGTTCGCGATGTCCGTACACGAGACTCGCCAGCTGTCTGTGGACTTCATTCAAGACGGCGCCTTTGCCGGTGGCGCTCCCATCGCCTGCGACTGCTTTCAGACCGGTGAGCTGTGGCGATACGTGTGGACGCGGGACACCGCCTACGCAGTGGACCTGGGGCTTGCATGGCTAGACCCAGCACGGTCACGCAACTCCCTCGACTTCAAGCTGTCGACAGAGCGCGACGGTGGACCGCTGCAGATTGTTCAGGACACCGGTACCGGTGGAAGCTGGCCGGTCAGCACGGACCGGGTGGTGTGGGCGATTGGTGCGGCGCGAACCTTGGACTTTCTGGAAGAACCCGCACGGGGCGTGTTCGCTGAGCGTGCTCGAGAGGCCATGGCTACAACGGCAGAGCGTGACCGCGAGGCCGTCTACAATGCGGAACGTGGTGTGTACACCGGCGAGCAGAGCTTCCTCGATTGGCGGGAGCAGAGCTATCCAAGCTGGGTAGAAGGCGACGTTGTCCACGTGGGTATGAGCGAGGCACTTTCCACGAATGCGGGCCATCTCGCTATGCTTCAGCTGCTCACCGAGCTGTCTGAAGAGGCGGGAATGACTGAGGACGCGGCTCGCTATGGTGGCTGGGCCGACGAGCTGGAGCAAGGCATCCAAGACGTGTTCTGGCAGGACGGTGCCTACACAACGCTCACGACGAACACCCTAGACCGCGCCCCTGTTCATCGCTGGGACTTGCTCGGTACGGCACTTGCGAGCGCTACTCTAGACGACGCTACTCGGGCACGCGACGCGTTGGCCGTCTACCCCCATGCGGACCACGGACCGCCGGTTCAGTGGCCTCAGCTGCCCAACATCCCAGTCTACCACAACCGCGCGATCTGGCCGTTTGTGTCCGCCTATGGTCTGAGAGAAGCGCGTCGTCATGACCTCGCAGAACACGTCACACACGATGTCTTGGGTATGGTTCGTAGCAGTGCACTGAACGTGTCGAACATGGAGAACCTTGAGTTCGTGTCGGGAGACAACTGGTGGGACGACGGTGACCTGTCGGGCCCCGTCGTCAACAGCCGCCGACAGCTGTGGTCAGTGGCCGGCTACTTGTCGATGGTTGTGGATACGATGCTGGGCATGGAGTCGTCGCGCCAAGGGGTGTCGTTCTCGCCGTACATCCCCGGTACTCTGCGCGACGAACTGCTCGGCAACGTCGACCGGCTCGTCCTTCACGCATTTCCGTACCAGGGGCAGACCTTGGACATCGAGGTGCGGCTGCCCATGGCCGGTCAGGACCACTCGGCGGCGTCCCAGGTTCAGAGCGTGGTCCTGAATGGCGAGGTCTTGTCTGATGGACTGGTTCGACCTTCGCTATTGCAAGACGGAGACAACCGGCTGGTCATCACCCTCGTCGCCAGCGACGCAGCCACCACAGCCCCGGTCTTGGTGGACTCGAACACACCCGGAAATGGACTATTTTCGCCCACTGAACCCGCGCTTGACGATGTCGCCGCACAAGGTGGAGGCCGACGCCTGACCTGGTCGGGAGACGACGGTGCGGTGTTTGCGGTGTACCGGGATGGTGAGCGCTTAGTGGATGCGCTGGATGCCGAAGAGTACGTGGATACCCAGGATATCGGGGGTGCCTCGCCTTGCTACGTCGTTGAAGCGATGTGGCCGGAGACGGGCAATCGGAGCCATCACAGCCAAGCGCGGTGTTTTTGGGGCCCCGAGAGTGAGGGCCGGGTTCAGGTCATCACGGGCAACAACTTCGGTAGCAATGCCGGGGTGTTCACCCAGCGTGACGGTCGGTCGTACTACAGCAACTGGGGGGCTCCCACGGACGAGCTGACCATCTCTCTGACTGCCAACCGGACCGGGCCACACCTGCTGTCCTTCGGCTACGCAAATGGAGCGCTTGGCTTTGACAGCGGTGTCACAGCGGCGGTTAAGCGGGTCTCGGTCTCCGGCGTTGACGGAGAGGAGTGGGTGGTCATGCCGCACACAGCGAGCTGGGACAACTGGAAAGAGTCGTCCTTCGTGTCCTTCGATCTTGTGGCTGGAGAGGACTACATTGTCACCGTGTCGGACGGCGCGAACATGAGCTATCTCGAGCACTTTGCGCGGTACTCGGGCACCGGTGGGGCGACGCCGTTCAACAACGTCGACATCTCCCAGATGATTGTGTTGTCGCGCTAGAGCGGACGCGCTCGGACCGTCACGGCCTCACCATCGACAACGGTGACGGTCTGGCTGTGGGAGATACCGTTGGCTTCGTTCTCAACGCGAATCTCGTGTGGGCCAGCCGATAGGGTGTGACCGCTGAGCGGTGCTGTGCGGTCGAGCTTGGTGCCGTCTACGTACACATTCGCCCAGCCACCACCGACGAGGGCCACTGTGAGGGTTCCGATGCCGTCTGATGCGGGCTCCGGCTCTGGACTTGGTGGTGTTGGTGTCGGGACTTCCGTCCGTGGAACGGTGCCCTGTGGGCGTGGAGTGGGGCTAGGCACCGCTTGTTCAACCTGCGGGTCGTCGTCCACTTCGTCGAGTGCTTTCCACAAGTGGGTGGTGGTTCCAGGCTCTAGGACCACGCGTTCTTCGACCGGTTCGCGGTCTGCTGCCACCAAGCGCACCGTGTAGATTCCTGGCGCCAAGTGTTCGATGGTAGCGGTCTCAACCGGTCCATTCGTTACGGGAAGGCCGTCCACGTACACTTGAGCCGGAGGGTCGACCATGACGTCGAGCACTGTTCCCAACGGTGTCACTACAACGGGCTCTACCGTCTGCCCACCAAAGTACGCCGCACCTACGGCGACACCGGCGACACCCAGCACGACAGCGACGACCATCAAGCCGATCAGCCAGTAGGTGCTCTTGTCGCTAGGACGTGCCGATGGGCTGTCCCAGCCTCCTTCAGGCTCTGGCATGTCTTGGTGCAGCTGAGAGGCGACTGCGTTGTTTTGTTCGAGCGTTGCCCGTTCCTGGGCAATGTCGTCGGCAAACAGCTCGGTCATGAAGCTGGCGACGTCTTCTGCGAGCTGATCGGTGCTGGACGGGAACAGGAACTCAGACAGCTCTTCGTACAGCTCTCGGGCTGTTTGGTACCGCTCGTCACGGTCTTGCGACAGCGCCTTCATGACGATGTCATCCAGACTCTTTGGAACGCGCCCGTTGACCGTAGAGGGGGCAGGAACGTCTGCGGCCTTGACCTTCTCTAGGGTGAGGACATCGTTGCCGGTCTTGAACAAGCGGCGACCGGTGAGCATCTCCCACATGACAATGCCGAGGCTGAATATGTCAGACCGTTGGTCAATCTCCAGGCCAGAGGCTTGCTCGGGGCTCATGTACTCGTACTTGCCCTTGAGCACGCCAGCGTCTGTGTCCGACAGGTTGCTCTCGGCCTTGGCAATGCCAAAGTCGGCGACCTTCACCTCGCCTGAGTAAGCGACCATGAGGTTGGACGGAGACATGTCTCTATGGACGATACCGTAAGGACGACCCTGTAAGTCGGCCATGGTGTGTGCATGGGTCAGGCCCTTGCACGCCTCGGAAGCGATGTACACCGCGAACTCGATGGGCAGGTAGCGTCGGCCTTGGGAGAGCTTGCGTAGGATGCGACGGGTGTCTTTGCCGTCGAGGTATTCCATCGCGATAAAGTAGTTGGCATCTAGCTTACCGAAGTCGTAAATCCGGATGATGTTCCGGTGCTGCAGCGCCACCGTGACCTTGGCTTCGTCGATGAACATCTCGACGAACTCGGGGTCTTCGCCGAGGTGCGCCAAAATACGCTTGATGACGAGCAAGTTTTCGAAGCCACCATGACCGAAGGTCTTGGCCTTGAAGATCTCGGCCATGCCACCCGTCGCGATTTTATCGACGAGGAAGTACTTACCGAAGCGTTCGGGCTCGAAGTTCATTGCTGCCGGGGGTCAGTTGCCTGCATTACAGGTCGGATTCGGGAGCCCCGGTATCCACGGGAGCGACCCTTGCCCAATAGTCAGACAGGTCGTCGCAGGTCCATTCGTCCCGTAAGGTGGAACGATCCCCTGCATCCCGGCACACCGCACGGTCGTCGCGACTGGCAGATCCCGACTGTGAAGCCACACATGCGCGGACTTCTTCCGACGTCACAGTGAATCCACAGTCCTCTGCGTACGCCTGCATTCGGGGGCAAATCTGCTGACAACTGTTTCGACAGCCGGTCAAAACGGCAAGTGTCGCAGCGATACCTAGTAGTGGAAGAAGCGTTCTCATGCGTGCAGTCCCAGGACGTCCTGCATCGTATAGCGACCCGGGGCCCTCCCGCGAGCCCAGACTGCAGCGCGCAGTGCGCCAACGGCGAATGTGTCGCGGCTGGTGGCGACGTGACCGAGGCGGAGGCGGTCTCCGTCGCTTGCCAGCCACACCTCGTGCTCACCGACGACATCGCCCATTCGCAGGGCGTGCATTCCGATTCGCCCGCTCACACGCTCGCCTGTGCGTCCGTGGCGACCATGGTCGGCCACATCTGCTAGTTGGACACCACGGGCTGCGGCAGCGCTCTGTGCGAGGAACAGTGCCGTTCCAGAGGGGGCATCTACCTTGTGGCGGTGATGGCTCTCGACGACTTCGATGTCGGCGTCTGGCAGTGCCTTGGCAGCGCGAGCGACGAGGTCTGCAAGCACGGTGACACCCGCACTGAAGTTGGCAGCGGCGACGACGGGAGCGGTCTTGGCGTAGGCGTCGAGCGCGGCATCTTGCTCGGCGGTGAGTCCGGTGGTTCCGGTCACCAGCGCGGCGCCATTCAGGAAGGGGAGCGCGGCGATGAGTGCGTCAGGCTGGGAGAAGTCGATGACGACCTCGGCGCCAAAGAAACACTCGTCTTCGAGCACACCGATAGGAATGCCAGCAAATCCAGCGCCTGCGGTGCGGCCGGCATCTTCAAATGCGGTGCTGGCGTCTGCACGACCTACAGCGGCGGCGAGTGAGAAGGTCTCGTCTTCCAAGATCCGGTGGACCAAGCGCTTACCCACGCGACCGGCTGCACCGAGAATGGCGACGACAACCATCTTAGAAGACCACCCGACCGAGCAGCTGTGCGCCGAGAACAGGGCGGGACAGGTCGCGACCGTCGATCTCGGAGTAGTAGGAGCCAGGCAGCAGGATGGCACCGGAGAGGCCAATGTCTACGTGCTCAGTACCAATGTAGTTGGCGCCAGCATTGAACTCGAAACCGTAGCTCTCACGCCCTTCTTCGGGGGCAGCTAAGACGCGGCCCCAGAGAAGCGACCCTTCGACTTCGAACTGGTCGTTGATGGTGCGCTTGATGCGTGGCTTGAGGAACAAGGCGTTGCTGACGGCGTTGCCGCTAGCGACCTCGTCGAAGCTGCGTCCCACGATTTCACCGCTCTCGGTCCGAATCGCAAAGGTCGGCAGTGGCTGCTCGAACATGAGCAAGCCGACGTTGTAGTCGCGGTCGAACGTGAAGGTTGTGCGGGTGTTGTCGATGGTGCCGTCACCAGTAGCGACACCGGCAACCAAACCGACTGTGGCGAAATCGAAGCCAACGTCACCCTCTAGAACAGCGCCACCAGCGGCGATGTTGACGGCTTGGTCGTCAATGGACAGGTCGCCGCCGCCGAAGCGGGCAACGCCTTCGCCGTGAATGGCAATGCGACCGATCTCAGCGTCGAACGACAGGTCGATGGTCGCGACGGTGAATGGATCGGCACCGTCTGCATGCACCGTGTGTCGGAGCTGGAGTGCAGCTCCGGCGGTGATGGTCTCGGAGCGGTAGGCGCCCATTGCGTTGAAGGAGGTGGTGTCGTCGGATGCGTTGAACAGCGCCTCGGAGTTCACGTCAATGGCGGCAGATGCGTAGATCTCGCCGAACAAGCCTTCCCACTGAATCCGGTCAGCAGTGTCGCCGTACTCGGCGTTGCGGCCCAGTCCGTCATTCCACCAGATTCCGCTGCCCCAGTTCAGTGGCATGCGACCGAACCGAAGGGTGTGGTCGCCAAAGCGAACTTCTGACCATGCGCGCCACAGCTGGATGTTGGCGGCTCCGTTGGTCAACGCGCTGTCTTCACCAGGCTGCAGATTGTCGGTCGTCACAACCAGTTCTTCTGCGCCTTGCTCAAAGTCGAACGCGGGCGCGGGAACATCTCCCCAGGCTACGTTTTCGAGACCGCGAATGTCTGCTGACACCATCACGTTGTCGTTTATGTAAAACGTGGGCCGCAACAAGAAGCGGTGTTGAACGTAGATGGACGACGCTTCAGAGTCTTGCTCACCGGTCTCGATGGACAGGCTCTGAAAGGCTCGGGCTCGGGCTCGGTAGTAGCCAGCGAAGTCGACGTCGACGGCGTGAGCGGGGAGGGCCAGGAGCAGGAGGCCGCCGGTCAAGATGTATCGGGTCACGGTTTTATCCCATGGAGGTTGGGCGGATAGCATTCGGGTTGCGCTCGGGCAACACAGGTGCCTTGCTGGACACAGGCGTTTAGGGGGGTGATTGTGCGAAGTGAGAGACACCCTTCAAATGACGACTGAAACACCATGGATGCCGGGCGACCCTGACCCACTGTTGGGGTCAGTGCTGGATGGGCGCGTTCGCATCGACGCTTTCCTGGCGCGTGGTGGCATGGGAAAGGTCTACCGGGCCACCCAGATGAAGCTGGGCCGTCCTGTGGCAGTCAAGGTGCTGGACACGCGAGGTTCTCCGGCAGATGAGGCGTCCTTCGAGCGGCGATTTATTCGCGAGGCCGAGGTTTGTGCGGGTCTGGCCCATCCGAACACTGTGCGCGTGTTCGACTTCGGCCACACAGATGATGGTCGGTCGTACTTGGTCATGGAGCTGCTCACGGGCATCACTCTGTCCGACGTGATGAAGAAGGGGCCCGTTGACCCGCTGCGCATGATCAACATCTTGAAACAAGCCTGTGGCTCGTTGGCGGAGGCGCATGCGCGGGGACTGGTGCATCGCGACCTCAAGCCGTCCAATCTGTTCTTGCTGGATGGCGAACAGGAGGTGGTCAAGGTCGTGGACTTTGGCTTGGTCAAACAACTGGGCAGTGATGCTGAGACGACGCGAGCAGGCGTGTTGTTGGGCTCGCCCTTGTACATGTCGCCCGAACAAATCACCGACAACGTCATTGACTCACGGTCTGATGTCTACGCCCTAGGCATTGTGCTGTTCATCGCCCTGACTGGAACGTCTCCATTTACGGCAACCCTGGTCGCGGCCATCCTGGTGGCCCATGTCAACGACGTCGTTCCGTCTCTTCAACAGGCGGCTCCGAACTTGGAGCTGCCCGAGTGTCTAAATTGGGTGGTTCAGCGGTGCCTCGCGAAGCGACCCGAGGACAGAATTGGCTCAGTTCGGGAGTTGGCTCGTGCGCTGTCCGCCTGCGAAGCGGTCGTCCGCGGTGAAATACCATCAGTAGCCATGACTCTGAACGCGGGTCGAGTCGTGCTTCCAGACGGTGTGGACATCTCGCTGGCGTCTACGCGTACCGTCTACATTGCCGGTGGGGCGTGGATTCATCGGCCTCGGCGCGTGATTCTTGTGGCGCTGCCGTTCTTGGCTCTCGCACTCAGTTTGCTCGCTGTCTTTCTGTCGTTGCCTTCGCAGTCCGTCGCACCGCAGCCTGCCTCCGGGGCGTCGCCCGCACTGCCTGTTTTACAGACACTGCCGGCACTACGACCTGCACCAGAGCCTGTTGTGGTGGAGCTGCATGAGGTCATTGTGACCACCGACCCACCGACTGCTGACATTGTGCGAGATGGTCAGTTTGTCGGCAACGGACGGGTTGTCATTGGGGCCAAAGCTGGCACGTCGCTGATGGTTTCAGCGGTTCGGCATCATCCGCGTGAGATCATTCTCGATGGTTTGTTGAGTGAAATTCACGTAGCTCTTGAGAAAATCCCACTGCCATCGGTACCATCCGTAGTGCCCTCGTCGCCAGCTGTGATGCCGTCGGGTGCGGAACCACAGCCCGAGTCGACGCCCGCTCCAGCACCTACAGAGCCGTGGCGAGGTCCAAGTGAAGTTCGTGACCCATGGGGCCGAGGGCCATGACGTGATATAGGCGGTCGCGAGGTCAGTTTGGTTCGAGTTTGGCTAGTTGCGATGATGTTGGTGACCAGCTGTGTCGCTGCCGCGCAAACAGGCGAAACCGACGATGACCGGGCGCGTGAACTGTTCGATAACGGCGCAGGTCTGTTTGAAGAAGGCCGATATGACGAGGCGATTGATGCCTGGCAATCTGGTTATTCACTGTCTGCTCGCCCGCTGTTTCTGTACAACTTGGCCGGCGCCTACGAGCGACTGGGCGACTTGAACCAGACCGTTGCCTATCTGAACATGTATCGCGCGCATGCCCCTGAATCGGAGCGGGACACCCTAGCTAGGCGCATCTCAGTGCTTGAGCAAAGGATTAGTGAACAGCCAGCTGAGAGCGGTCGTCGCTTTCCCGTGGCCCCAGTCGCCTTGGCGTCGGTCTCTGCGGCCAGCTTGGCTGTAGGGGTGGGCTTTGGAGCGTCATCGCTGTCGTCACGTGCACGGGCCAAAGAACTGTGTGTTGAAGGGTTGTGTGAGGGCAGCGCCTTGCCGGCAGTGCGCCGAAACCGTCGTCATGCGGTCGTCGCAGACACTGCCCTTGTGGTGGGGATTGCGGCGGCAGGACTGGGTGTGGCGGTCTGGGCGAGTCAGAGAAAGCCGGTCACTCTGCGGGTGGACGGCTCTGGTCTGATGCTTCAGGGGCGGTTTTGATGCGCGGGGTCGTGCTGACATTGCTCGGCCTGTCGAGCTGTACGCTGACCACCTTCGACCAGGTGAAGTGCACCAACAACTTCGCCTGTCAGGGGGCCTTTGGTCTGGGTTCCGTCTGTGAAGACGACGGTTTCTGTAACGACTCTGTGGAGTTCTCACGCTGCTCCCAGACGGTTCCGTCGGGGGTCATTGGAACGGGTCGCAGTTTTGATGACCCGTTGATCGTTGGCAGTCTGTTCGCTCGCAGCACTGGGCAGCTGCTGGAGGAGTCGTCGCGACTCGCAGTGGTCCAGGCGAGTGCTGCAGGTGGCCTGGATGAGCGCCCCATAATCTTGGTCCAGTGTGACTATGGTCCGCGAGAGGATGACGAGCTGACGCGCGACGAAGCCGTTGTACAGGCCATCCGGTACCTCGATGATGTGCTTGGCGTTCGGGTCATTGTTGGGCCGGCAAGCTCGAGTGCTGTGACGGCCGCTTGGGATGAGATGCGCGACCGCAACATGATGCTCATCTCACCATCGGCCACCAGCCCGGCCATTACCGACCTCGATGGCGTGACGGCGTCGGATGAGCAGCCAGGCCGATTGTGGCGGACGGCACCCTCAGACACCGTTCAGGGCGCGGTCATTGCCGGCGATGTTCTCGGCCAGGGCATCACTGGACTGGGTCTAGTTCACTCGGATGAGCCTTATGGCAACGGCATTCGAGATGTTGTCCTACAGAAGGTTGAAGACGTGGACGTGACCGTTCTGTCGTACACAGCGCCGGCGCTACTACCGGATCTGCTGCTGGATTTGTCGGAAGACGACTCGATTCAGGGCATCGTCATTGCAGCAGCTCGCATCAGTGATGTTGTGGCGGCCGTTGATTCTGCGTCCACGATTGATGCGCTTCGCACACGCACGCTGTTCTTCCCAGATGTGGGGGCGTCGTCCGAAGTTCTTGAGGCCATCGTCAGCCAGGGCATTGAAGAGTCTGTCCGCGGCACCCGACCCGTCGTTCCCGGCGGGCGTGTCTATCAGTCATTCGAGGCCTCGTTCGCCGCAGAATACGGCGGTCGTAGCCCACGCGAAGACACCTTCAGTGCGTATTCCTATGATGCGATGTGGTTGGCATTGTACGGCTCGGCTTGGGCGCACTTTCAAGGGAGTTCGGACAATGCCATTGACGTTGCACGGGGTCTGCGTCACGTGTCGGAGGGTGAGCCTCTGGACATTCGGACCCTAAACTGGGCTCGGGTGCATGAGGTGTTTGCTGAGGGGCAGTCCATCAACGTTCAAGGGGCGTCGGGCGACCTGGATTTCGACCCGATTACCGAGGAAACGACCGGTACTATCGAAGTGTGGACCGTCCACTCGGAAGGTGGTGAACCCGTGCTCGTTCAAGAGTACGTCGTCCAACCCTGACAGGCGGGCGTGACCGCTCTCGGCTAGGATGCGCCGCTATGGATGGAGTGACTATGCGAAGCGCTGTTTTGGCTTTGGCCCTTGTGAGTTGTACCGGTGAGACTCCAGAGGTCACAAACCCGCCTGGGGACCTGCAGGTCGGCGTGGCTCGCGTGGCAATGCCAGCACCTGTAGGCATTGGTACGGTCGGGTTTGGCGGGTTTGGCGTGTCTGCCGAGCCATCACCTTTCAGCGATATCTACCCTGCGACCGATACGATTCACGGTCACCCCGAGTTTAAGGTGGTAGCGTTTTCTCGTGGTGAGGGCCACGAAGTCGTGTTTGTCCGGTCCGATACGGTCGGTGTGTTTCAGCAGCTTCGGCAGAGTGTTCTCGACCAGGTGCAGGAGCGCACTGGCCGGGACCTGGACAACGGCCTCATCTTCGCCGCGACGCACACACACAGCGGTCCTGGGCGCATCATTGATGCTGGCGGCCCGTTTGACCTCATTGCCGACACCTTCCTCCCAGAGCACTACGTTCGCATGGTCGGCGCTGTGGCGGACGGTGTGGTTGCGGCTCTCAATGACCTCGCACCAGGCCGGGTCGGTCATGCTGAGGTCCAGATTCCAGACGCTCACAGCGACCGTCGGTGTGAGGATGGACTGGACTACAAAAACAGCACGGTTCCATTGCTGGTTGTGGAGCAAGAAGGTGAGGTTGCCGCTGTTGTTATGGCCTACGCTATCCATGGAACGCTGCTGAATATCGATGAGCTGACGTTGTCCCAGGACGTGTCGGGTGCGATTGAGCAGGCCGTGGAAGACCGCTTTGAATTGCCAGTTGAAGCCCTGATGTTCAACTCTTGGGGAGCGGACATGGCGCCGTCTAGCCCTGAGATTGAGCTGGACTCAGGGGCGGTGATTCCGGGCCAGTACCAGCGCATGGAAGTGATTGGAACGGTTGTGGCAGATGCCGTTGAGATCGGTCTGATGGACATCACCTGGGAAGATGCACCGGTCATCGCTGCACAGACCCACCGCTTCCCAATCAGCATGTCATCCCTCGGCTACACCGGCGATGATGAGGACGTCTTCGACTACGAATACGGCGGTGTGTACTGCGGTGCGAACCGCGAAGCCGACTGCGACGTGACCACCACCGAAGACGACTTGGCGGACGCCTGCATCGGGTTCACGGAAGAGTTCCCGGCCCCTGCCCAGACACTGTTCACGGCGGGCCAGATTGGAACCACCCACTTCGTGACCTTTCCGGGCGAGCCTGGAACGCTGTTGGCCGAGACGGTCTTGGAGCAGATGGAAGGCTACGACGGCGTCGAACAGACCCTGTTCTTCGGCTACGGTCAGGACTATACCGGCTATTCGATCCTCTCAGAAGATTGGTATCAAGGTGGCTATGAAGCGAGCGGTGCCTTGTGGGGACCGTTTCAGGGCGATACGTTCCGCGACGATGCCATTGAGGCCTACCGGCGGTACCGCAGCCCTAGCCGTGTCGACCAGCTCATCACATTGCCTCCATTGCCGGGGTTCGTGACGGACTACACGCCGCGTGTGCCGACCACCGCCCTCTCTCGTGGAACGGCTCTGGTGGATGTTCCCGCAAGCGTCAGCGCTCTGGATGTTGTGGAGTTCACGGTGGCGGGATCTGACCCGTGGCTTGGCACTCCGATTGCGACGCTACTGACGGAGTCAGGCGAGCCAGTCTTGCGTCCGAATGGGGTCGCTGTGAGCAGCGATGACTACACCTTCTGGACCACTCTTGTTCCATCTCCGACGTACCGAGAGTCGCTAAACGCCACCGAGCGTACGTTTGCTTGGACGTTCCACCTACCCGCATCGCGCGCTGTACCCGGCTGGCCAGACCTGCTCGGTCGCTACAAGCTGTCCATCGAGATTCCGACGGCGGATGGTTCACAGACCGTAGAGAGTGGTGTGTTTGAGGTCACCGAAGCCGACTGAACCGGCCTAGGCGCGGCTCTTCTCGACAAGCAATCGCATGGTCCGCAGGTGGTGTGCGCTTGCGACCCATCGGCAGATGACGTCTGTGAACTCATCACTGCCGCCGACCTTTGCCGACAGGCGAGGGTTCGGCGGGGCAGCGGCACGGGTACGCAAGAGCCGCCGTGCTTCAATCGGAGACAGAGTGCCGCTGGCATCTCGAATGTCGATGAGATCCCGTCCGTATGAGCCCCAGCTGACCGTCTGGCCATCGCTCTGAACGACGCGCACGTTTCCGTCGAGGTCTACGCCCACAGCGCCAAGGCCGCGGGGTGGCGGCGTTGCGTGGTGTAGGCGGCTGAGTAGGCTGGACAGGGTGCCGTGATGGGTATTGACGGCAACGACCCTGTGTTCTCGCTCCAACCGGTGGCGAAGTCCCGTCAGGTACTGGGCGAGGGCGCGTCGTGCGAGCGCGCCAGCTTCTTGGACGGTTGCGGGCGGGAAGGTCAACAAGCCGTCGATGACTGCGTCCACCGCCGTGTTTACGGAGTTGGACCAATGTAGACGAAGGCCGTGTGCCAGGGTGCGAAGCTCGTCGGTAGCGTCTTTACCGCTAGGGCCGGGTGTGAGGCAGGCGACGCACAAGTTGCCGTCGACCACAATCCATTCTTCTGGGGCGAGTCCCGGAGTTGGGATAACTGCGCGCTCCCATCGTCCGATACTGGCGAGTCCGGTCATGAGCAGACGGACGAGTGCGGATGGATTGTCGCTGTCTGCGAAGTCTGCGGTCAGCGTTGCGCCAGGCAGGGGCCGACGGAGAGCAGGGAGCGGATGTTCGACCCACCGCAGCTCTGTATCAATGGCGCCCAGAGCTCGCGCGTCTCGACGAAGCGCCCGTCGAACAACCGGATCTCTCGAAAAGGCGGGCCGGAGAACGCGGACCATTGTGCGCACGCCGGTAGCGACGTCACTGCCAATCCATGTGGTGGTCCAGGTATCCCAGCGAACCAAATGACTTCGACGTACGCCTGCAATGAGCAGCGGCAAGTCCTGGTCGGTCATGGCGAGAGCGTGGGCCAGCTCGACAGCATGGGCCAGGGGACGATGGCTCGGCTCAGCGTCTGCGCGGTCTTCGAGAGCGCGCAGGAGAGCGACCGGGTCGGTCGTTGGGGGCCAAGCACCGGGGAGGTCGGCGAGGAGGTGTCGCAGGGCGTCGGGAGTCATGCTCTGGCACTATCTCACGGAGCGTGTTGTTGACTGGACCTGGATGAGTTGAGGTTGGCGAATTCCCCTTGAAGCGTAGATTGGTGGTCGCTGTGTGCGGTGCTGAGTGTGCGCGCCACCAAGGTCTGCACCGCTTGTTCGATGCCTGTGGCGGCTGTTGCCCGGTTTGTTCGAGACAGTCGGTCGGCGGCTTCTTGTAGCGTTGTTGCAGTCCCGACCGGGTCCAGCCATGCCGCATCCATGTGTCGTAAGACGCGCCATGCAGCGTGTTCGATGTCCTCTGTGGGGCCGTTGAGCGAGGCGCGCAGAAGCAGAACCAGGGCCTGCCGTACCAAGAAATCAGGCCCACCCAACAAGTCTTCAAGGACCCGTAGCGCCTTGGTGCTTTCGCCGACGTCCAAGAGGGCCCCCGCATGCGCGAGTGCGACGAACCCATGCGCCGCCTCGCTGGCACTTGTTGAGGAGAACGTTGTTGTAGCGGCCAGCGCATCTTGCGGACGACCGGCCCGCCGGTGCCACTCGGCCGTCACATAGGTCGCGAGGGCATCGACATAGGGTTCGAGCCGGAGCTCGTCTGGGGGTGTGCGCAGGAAGGTCGCGGCAGTGTCGAGGTCACCGGCGACCACGTCTCCCCAGGCAAGACATAGCCCTGCCCAAGCCTCACCGAGCGGACTCTGAACCACGGACTCTCGCAGGGCGACCTTCTTTAAGGCAGCGCGCTGGGGCAAGATCTCAGACTGGCTACGCGCCCCCCGAATCAGGTCCACCAGCATCCAGCCGTCCGACGCCGACGGCCCCCATCTCCAGGGAATGGCGTTGGTAAGGAACACCAGAACATTGAACTGAGCCGCTCGGTCCAGCCACCAAACATCAGGACCTGCCCACAGCGCGAGTGCGAGCCCGACCTGCACGAGCAGTCCGCCTCCATAAAACCAACCGCGCTGGCGTGTTGTGGGGGTGATGGGAATCGCTACGCAGAAGCCACCGCCGAACACCCAGCGTCCAACCCAGACAACTGCGCCACGAACGGTGCCGAGACGTATGAGTGGACGACCCATTCCGACTGCGAAGCTGGTGACCCGAAACCCGCCTCTTCGGGCGAATGCAGCGTGGCCGAGCTCGTGAAACAGCACGATGAGCGGTCCGTAGACATACAGCGCTGTGAGCTCCAACCACAACGGTGTCATCCGGGCCTCCAGCATCGTCGTATCCAGTGGGATACCTCCAGCGCCGCTTCTTGGAGTGTGACATGGGTGTTCTCGACGGCAAGGTAGTTCTCATTACGGGTGCAGGCGGCGGAATCGGGCGAGCTCACGCGCTCGCGATGGCCGCAGAAGGTGCAAAGGTCGTGGTCAATGACCTTGGAGGTACCCGAGATGGCGTCGGTGGTGACGCAGCCATGGCCGACCAGGTCGTTGCAGAGATTGTTGCCGCGGGAGGCCAAGCCGCGTCCAACTACGACTCCGTCACAGACTCTGACGGCTGTGCGCGCATGGTGCAGACCGCTGTCGATACCTTCGGAAAGCTGGATGTCGTCGTCAACAACGCTGGCATCTTGCGGGACAAGACCTTCGCTAAGATGACGGATGCAGAGTGGCACCCAGTGTTGGACGTCCACCTGAACGGCACTCGGAATGTGTGTGCGGCCGCGTTGGACGCGCTGAAGGAATCGAAGGGCGCCATCATCAACACCACGTCGTACTCGGGCATGATCGGAAACTTTGGCCAGTCGAACTACGGCGCTGCCAAAGCCGGTACTTACGGGTTCTCACGGGTACTTGCGCTTGAGCTGCGCAAGTACGGAGTGTCGGTGAACTGTGTCGCTCCCGTTGCCAAGACCCGCATGACTGAAGACATCGCCATGGTCGAAGACGACTGGGGCCCCGAGCACATCAGCCCCATCGTGGTCTACCTGGCGTCGGACAAGGGGGCGTCCCACACCGGCAAGGTGTTCGGCGTTCAAGGACAGCGCATCCACCTGTACGAAGTCAAGATGAACGACGGCGCTGAGAAGGCTGGCGACGCGCTGTGGACCGCTCAAGAGATCGATGCGGCAATGGACGAGATCACAGCCTGGGATGAGCCGGTAGTGACCACGGATTCGTCCGACGGCGACGTGGTTAGCGACGTGTTCGCACACTTCCCCGCGGGATTCCGTGCCGCTGCTGCGGGAGAGTGGACGGCGGTGATTCACTGGGCCGTGAAGGGGGGCACCGATCAGACCCTGAACATCGGCTCGGGTGTCTGCACTGTCATTGCAGGCTTGTCTGGAACGGCGACCTGCACCATCAAGGTGTCCCGAGATGACCTGGTGGCCATGTTCACGGGCGAGCTGGACCCCCAGAAGGCATTCATGACGGGCAAGGCCGCAGCCGACAACATGGGCGACCTGATGAAGTTGGCGACTGCGTTCGACTTTGGCAAGATTGAGAAGGCCTACAGGGGCAATGCAGCTGCCGCAGAGCCTGCGACGGATTCTTCAGAGGCAGAGCCAGCCGTGCGTGAGGTTCCAATCGGAAAGCGCTACGACGGCGGCTACCATCTGGTCGACCGCGATCTGTTCGCAGCGTATGCCGCGGCCACGAACGACACAAATCCGGCCTATCAAGGTGACGATGCCGTGGCGCCGCCCATGTACCACGTCCGTGCATTTCACCCCTTGCTGATGAAGATGGCCACAGACCCGGCGCTGGAGCTTGATTTGCTTCGTTTGGTGCACGGTGAGCACGACATGCAGTTCCACCACACGCTCAAGCACGGAGACGTTCTTCAGGTGCGCGGCCAGCTGGAGTCCTTGGAGGAGAAGTCGTCTGGGCGCGTCGCGAAGTACCGCTTGTTCGGCTTTGTGGACGGCTCATTGGCTCTCGAAGGGGGCACGACCTTCTTTGTGCGTAGTGCCAAGAAGTCGAGTGGCAGCAAGGCGCCTCGTCCCACACCTCCTACTCCTCCTCCGGCTGACATCACGGTTTCCCAGGTGGTAGATGCGGACCAAGCGGACCGCTACGCTGTTGCGAGTGGCGACGACAACCCGATTCATGTCGACGAGACCACGGCAAGAGCTGCAGGGCTTCCGGGCGTCATTCTTCATGGTCTGTGCACGATGGCCTTTGCTCAGCGTGACCTGATTAATGAGGTTGCAGGTGGAGACCCTCGTAAGCTGAAGCGGCTAGGTGTTCGGTTCGCGAAGACTGTGTTTCCGGGCGACACATTGACGCTGAAGGTCTGGCGCGAGGGCTCAACTGTGTCCTTCGTGACCGAGAACAGCGACGGTAAGACGGTCATCGCAAATGGAGGGGCTGAAATTGGCTAACGACGAACGATGGGCCAAGCGCATTGGTATTGACGGCGTAGCTCTAGCCATGGTGATTCAGGCAGGGCTGGTGCTCGGAATCACGCTGGTGTTCATGGCGATTTATGGCGTAATCACGACGCTCGTCGTCTTTAATGACCCGACGATTGACCCCGATGCTCGGCTATTTGTCGTGGCCGGTGTAGTCGCTGCGCTATCTTTCGCGGTGCTGATGGTCACTGCGTTCACCCTCCCTTATTTCGTGACCGCGTGGGGCCTGCGAGCGCGCAAGCCGTGGTCGCACCTCGCGGGACTCATCGTCTCTGGCCTCTCGCTGTCGAACTTCCCGTTCGGCATGATTGCGGGAATCATGGGCTTTGTGGTCCTGCTGGACAAAGACATCTCCGCTGAACTCAAGGGCTCGACCGATGTTGAGCCACAAGGAAGCTCCGTATGAACTGGTGTGAAGCAAAGTTCAAAGGCAAGAAAGTCTGGGTTGCCGTGGATTCCGACGGCATGCCGGATGCTGCGGGTGGCCGCGTTCCAATGCGCTACAGCAACAAGGAAGGGGCTACCATCTACAAGGGCGGTGCTAGCGGTATTATGCTTGTGGACGGCGCTAAACCCACTTCCATGCCCGATGGTGTCGATGCGGACTCACGGCCCAAGAAGGCCAAGACCGGTGCTAAGAAAGGCAGTGGCTTCGGCAAGGCCGGTACCCGAACGGCCGCACAGGCTGCGATGGCCGCTGGCGCATTCCGGGAGCTGCTCGCGTCTCTGCCAGAGACCACGGTTCGCGCCTACACAGACGGTGGCTGCAAGGGCAATCCAGGCCCAGCGGGTGCGGGTGCTCGGGTAGAGCTACCGGACGGTCGAATTGGTGAGGCGTGTGCGTCACTCGGACGCGGTACCAACAACATCGCCGAGCTCGCTGCTGTGGGCCTAGCCATGGACCTTCTGGAGTCGAAGGACGTAGACCGACAGACCGCCGTCGCGCTGTTCAGCGATAGTAGCTACACCAACGGTGTCCTCGTGAAGAACTGGAAGGCGAAGAAGAATACCGAGCTCATCATGGGCTTGCGTGAGCGCCTGAAAGCTTGGCCTAACCTCACCATCTACTGGGTAGCTGGGCATGTCGGGGTTGCGGGCAACGAGCGCGCCGACCGACTGGCAGACGCCGGAATTCAAGGTCGTAGCGAGCACCACTGGAGCTAGCTAGGCGAGGCTCTGCTGGGAACACAAGCGCACAGTCTCCCAGCGGGTTCGCACGAACGACGGCCACGGCTCTCCGGTCTTGGACCACTCTGTGAGCCACGCCCGCACCTTTGGGTCTGACGGATAGCCGCTGCCAATGGTGCCGTAGGTCTCTGCGTGCTCGGCGAGCAGCAGGTCGCGCGTGGTCTTCGCGAAGATGCTGGCCGCACCTACAATTGGGTAGGTGTTGTCGGCCTTTGGCTCCATGATCCAAGTCGTTGGCCCGCCCGGACCTACGCGAGCCTTGAGCCGGTCGATGGTCTTGGGAATCGTGGATGGATGGCCGAGGGCGTCGATGATGACGGTGTCTGGCTTCCAGGTACGAACCAGATCTACGATGACGTCCTCTTCCAGTGTGTTGAGGTTTCCGACATCGATCTGGGCGGGGGTCACGCAGCGAACATCGAACTGTCCTGCGTCTGCGAGCTTGGCCCGCGCGGCGACGCGTCGTTTGTGGCTGAGCTTCTTCGAGTCTGCCGCACCGCTGGCCTTGAGCAGCTCGTCATCGAGGACTTCTTGGAAGAATCCCCCAATGACGAGGTCGCCAAAGACACAGCCGCGTCCTGCTTCATCGATTCCTAGGACACGCATTACGAAACTCCGAGGTCCGCCAGTGCAGCCTTGGCCGCTTCTTGAATGGTGGCGTTTTTGGACTGGGTGAGGGGAGTGAGCCACTGACCAGCCATGTGAACCATGTCCAGGCGCTTTGTGGCGTGAGTGACCGCCTCGATAGCGCTGGTGACCACCTCCGGCTCGGAGTCATGAAGAAGTTTTGAGAGCTGTGGAAGTACCGCGGGGCCGCCGAGGTGAGCCACTGCGAGCACGGACGCGCTGCGGACATCGGGGTGCGCGTCTTGCAGCCGTCGACGAAGGTCACCGACCATTGCCTTGAGGCCTAGGTGTGTGGCCGCCCGCGCGCCACCAACTCCTAAGAGTGCAGAGGCTCCGGCACGGTACTCACGAATCGCGCTTCGCACATCAGCCTCCGGAAGTTCCGCCAACGCAGCCCGCGTATCCGCGTCAGAGTCGTTGGCTCCGAGTGCTGTCAGCAAGTCCGTTGGTTGCGGGGACGCTTTCGCAGGTGGCAGCTCGGCGGGCGTCTCGGGTGCGAGGGGCTCGTTGGCCGACGTGGGCTCAGCTCGCGGCGCAGTGGTGGGCAAATCTGCGGTGGATGACAGAGGCGTTTGTGGGGTTGGATCAGGATGCGCTTCGCTAGATGGAACCCACGGCATCGGATTGTTGCGGGAAAGCAACCCTTCAATGCGGTCAAGAGCCTCTGATGCACTCTGACGTACGAATTCAGATGCATCATCCTTGGCCAAGTCACGCAGCTGGAGCTTCACCACTGGCCCCGCGATGTACCCAAGGAGGTGTGCAGCAGCTGCGCGAACCCGGGCGTTGCGTGAAGAGAGTAGTGAACGGACTCGGGTTGTGGCGGTTCGTTCTGTCTTTCGCGTGAGGATTGCCAAGACATGCAGCGATAGATCCGCGTCGTCATCACAAAGAAAGGCTCGGACGATGGGCATGCCCGATTCACCATTTTCTTCACCGATACTCAGCGCCTCTCTGCGAATCGAGACGTCAGGGTCGGATGAAAATCCTGCAAGCCATTCCAGTCCTCCGCGTGGAATCATGCTTTTCGACACGGCGAGGGCATTGCGTCGCTCCTCTAGAGTGCCGCCGCGCTGGGCGTCGACGACTCGCTGCCGCATTGCGCCAACAAGGCGCGGGTCGGCGGGTACTTCGGCTTTTCCCGATGCTAGTTCAGCGAACAGGGCGTCGTGGGACTCAGACATCATGGCTCCAGCGCAAACGAGATCGGACAACAGTCTCGTCAAGCTACCACCGATAGCGCTGCTGGACGGGTCGGTAGAATGGACTATGAGGGCCGTCCTTAATTGGAGGGTCAGAGCGCATGCCACAACACGTCGTGAAGCGCGGTCTCGACATCCCCATCGCTGGTCGGGCAACAGGCGCTATCGTCGATCTGCCCGTCCCGGATGCTGTCGCATACACCCCAACAGAGTTCGCAGGGGTCATTCCCCGGATTGTCGCAAAGCCAGGCACGAAAGTTCGTGCCGGTGATGTGCTGTTCCACGACAAGACGCACACGGAGATGGTCTTCCTCTCCCCGGTCTGTGGAACGGTTCGTGAGGTTCGCCGCGGCGAACGTCGCGTCATCACCGACTACATCGTTGATGTAGACGGCACCGAGACGGCGAGCTTTCCTACATTCACTGCAGCGCAGATCCAGGGCATGTCCCGGGAAGAAGCGCGGTCAGCCATCTTGGCCGGCGGACTCTGGGCGGCGATTCGCACCCGTCCGCTGTCTTTGATTGCCGACCCAGCTGTCGTGCCTCAGAGCATCGTTGTCTCGGCCACCGAGACCGGTCCGCTCCAGCCTGGCGCCGACGTGTTGCTTGACGCCACGGACAAGGACGCTCTCCAAGCGGGCTTGGTCGCATTGAAGGCGCTCACTGACGGAACGGTGTTCTTCACCTCCCCCGCCGGTCACTCCCATCCAGCTCTGCAAGGGCTGTCGGGCGTGGAAGAGCACACCTTCAAGGGACCACACCCTGCTGGTGACTCCGTTGTCCAGGTCAACCTGGTGGATCCGCCACGCGGCGCCGGTCAGGTCTGGTACGTCAGCGCTTGGGATGCCGCTCGCATTGGAAAGCTCCTTCTTGAGGGCGTCTTCCCAGCACAGCGCGTCTATGCCGCTGTCGGCGCTGGCTGTAAGAATCCTCGATTCGTACGCACCGTACTTGGCGCACCCGTTGCCCACGTCGCCGGCGAAGTCATTCCCGAAGACGTACGCTGGATTCGTGGCTCCGTGCTCACGGGCGACGCGACGAGCTCGGACCGCTGGATGTCCTACTACCGCAACGCCATTCACGTGCTTCCGAACGAAGTGAAGCGTGAGCTGTTTGGCTGGACCATGCCGCAGCTAGGTCGCTACAGCTTCCATCGTGCGTTCTTGTCCGGCTTCTTCGGAGGCGGCAAGCCGCGTGACCTGCGTCCCGGCATCTTTGGTGGTCACCGCGGAATGGTACCCATCGGCGTGTACCGCAAGGTAGTCGCAACACCAGATATTGACGTTCCTTTCTTGTTCAAGTCCATTTCGGCTGGGGACATCGAAGAGAGCGTTGAACTCGGAATGTTGGACATGTCAGAGGAAGAGGCCGCTCTTTGCACCTTCATCTGCCCGTCCAAAATCGAATTTGACGAGATGCTGCGCAGCGGTGTCCGTCAGTACATCAAGGAGGCGTGATGAGCATGATTGAATCCATGTTCGACCGTGTCCGCCCCATGTTCGAGAAGGGCGGCAAGCTCGAGTGGGCATGGCCCATGTACGAAGGCGGCGAGACGTTCGTGCTCACCCCCGGCACTAAGACCCACTCGGGTGCTCATGTGCGCGACCCGATGGACATGAAGCGCCTGATGATGTTCGTCATCTACGCGCTCATTCCCACCATCTTGCTGGGTATGTACAATATTGGAATGCAGGGCTACGCGGCTGAAGGCATCGATGCCTCTGTGTTCCAGAGCTTGACGCGTGGCTTGTGGCACTGGCTGCCCATCGTCATCATGAGCTACACCGCTGGCGGCATTGCAGAACTCATCTTCGCAGTCGTCCGTAAGCATGAAATCAACGAGGGTTTCCTGGTTTCGGCCATGCTCTTCCCGTTGACGCTGTCCCCTACAACGCCTCTCTGGGTCGTTGCAATGGGCATCATCTTCGGCGTTGTCATTGGCAAGGAAGTGTTCGGTGGCGTGGGGATGAACATCCTCAACCCGGCGCTCACTGCCCGTGCGTTCGTCTTCTTCGCCTACCCAATGTACATCTCCGGCGCCAAGCTCGCCGAGGGTGGGTACGTTTGGTCGACTGCTGCTTCGTGGAACCCCCTCACGGGTGAGACGGCTGCAACGGTCGACGGCTACACCGGTGCTACGGCCCTACAGGCAGTTGCCAACGCTCCCGAAGGCTCCTCGGCCGTCACGGTGCTTACCGAGAGTGGCTGGAGCTGGATGGATGCGTTCATCGGCTTTATCCCAGGCTGCATGGGCGAAGTCAGCGCGCTTGGTGCGTTGATTGGCGCTGTCATCTTGGTCTCTGCTGGCATCGCCTCTTGGCGAATCATTGCCGGTTGTGTCGTGGGCTTGCTCGCAATGGCTAGCTTGTTCTACTTCTTGGTTCCTTTCGGGCCCGAGACCATGGCGTTGTTCACGATTCCGCCGCACTACCACTTGGTCCTTGGTGGCTTCGCCTTCGGCGCAGTCTTCATGGCTACGGACCCTGTGTCCGCCGCTTCGACCAACACGGGCCGCTGGATCTACGGCATCATGATTGGCGCCCTGTGCGTCACAATTCGCGCCATCAACCCGGCTTACCCCGAGGGCATGATGCTCGCGATTCTGTTCATGAACGTCTTCGCACCGCTCATCGACTACTACGTTGTCAACGCCAGCAAGCGTCGCCGGGCCTCGCGCCTTGCGGTCGCAGCTTAGGAGCCAAGTCATGGCATTTAGTACTGGCTACACCTTCGGCTTTTCAGCCGTCATCTGTGTCACCTGCAGTCTAGCCGTCAGCCTTGCTGCGGCGTCTCTGAAGGACATCCAGGACACCAACAAGGCCCGTGACCGTCGTGGGAGCATCCTCACCGCGTTCGACATCACCGGGCTCTCTGGCGAAGCAATCGATACGGCCTACGCCGAACAGATTCGCGTGGTCATCATTGATGGCAACGGAACGATTGTGCCAACGGAGACGTTCAGCGACGACCAATGGTCGGACATGTTGGACCGCGTTGAGACCTTCCGTCTCAAGGACGACCTGTCCAAAGAGCTCGGTAAGAAGGGCTCGCTTAGCGACGAGGACTGGGTGACGTACCGCGAGGACGCCATCCTTGCGGTGTACCAACAGGTCGACAGCAACGGAGACGTGGTCGCTTACGCGGTTCCCGTCCACGGCGTTGGCTTGTGGGGTCCCATCTACGGCTACTTGGCGCTTCAGCCAGACGTCGACACCGTGATTGGCGCTACCTTCTCGGCTCCTGCCGAGACTCCGGGCCTTGGGTACGAGATTGTGAATCCTGGATTCACGGGTCAGTTCCCCGGCAAGGAAATCTACGCAGATGACGGCGGTCTTGCCTCCATTAGCGTTGTGAAGGGCGGCGTAGACCTGGCTTGTCCAGGTTCTACCGAGTTCTGCGTGCAAGGCATCTCTGGCGCCACAATGACATCGAATGGTGTTGACTACATGTTTGAGGGGCTGCTCACCGCGTACAAGCCCTACCTTGACCAAGTTCGAGCCGGAGGAGGGTCCTGATGAGCGCACCTGCTGTCGACCCCGCTACTGCGCCGGCCCCCAAGGCCCCGCCTAAGCCGTGGTTTGGAAAGAAAGAGCGTCGGGCGGTCATTGACCCGTTCCTCGACAACAACCCCATCACCGTTCAGGTGTTGGGCATCTGCTCAGCGTTGGCTGTGACGGTTGCCGTGAAGCAGGCGTTGGTCATGGCGATTGCCGTGACCGTCGTTGTGTGCGGCAGTAACGTCGTCATCTCGATGCTCCGCAACTACATCCCGCCGTCCATCCGCATCATTGTCCAGCTGTCGATCATCGCATCACTGGTCATCTTGGTGGACCAGTTCCTACAGGCCTTCCTGTACGACATCAGCAAGTCTTTGTCGGTGTTCGTTGGACTGATCATCACCAACTGCATCGTGATGGGCCGCGCTGAAGCCTACGCCATGGCCAATCCGCCTTGGCCGTCTTTCCTGGACGGACTGGGCAATGGCATCGGCTACGGCGTCATTCTCGTCTTGGTTGCCATTGGTCGCGAAGTACTCGGAGCGGGCAAGTTCTTTGGCTTCCCCGTGGTTCCGGAAATCGCCTACGAGCTCGGCTACCAAAACATGGGGCTCATGGTGCTTGCACCTGGTGCCTTCATCCTCCTCGGACTTCTCATTTGGGCCCAGCGAACCTGGACCGGGTACACGGAGGAATAAGCAATGGTCATGCTAGAATCATACCTTTCGCTTGCCGTACAGAGCATCTTCGTCGAGAACATCCTTCTCGCTTACTTCCTCGGCATGTGTTCCTTTTTGGCCGTGTCCAAGAAGGTGGAGACTGCGATGGGCCTTGGGCTCGCCGTCATCTTCGTGCTGACGATTACGTCTCCGGTCAACTGGGCGCTCAATGAGTTCCTCTTGAAGGACGGCGCCATGGCCTGGGCCGGTCTTCCGGACCTGAATCTTTCGTTCCTTGGCTTGGTAGCGTTCATCGCTGTCATCGCTGCCATGGTGCAGATTGTTGAAATGGCGCTCGATAAGTTCTCTCCGACTCTCTACAACCAGCTTGGCATCTTCTTGCCGCTCATCGCGGTAAACTGTTCAATCCTGGGCGCGTCGCTCTTCTTGGTGCAGCGCGAGTACGGTCCGGTTGAGTCTCTTGTGTTCGGCTTTTCTTCGGGTGTTGGCTGGGCTTTGGCCATCGTTGCCATGGCAGCGATTCGGTACAAGCTTCGCTACGCACACATTCCTGCTGGGCTTCGCGGCCTCGGCATCACCATGCTCGTCACGGGCCTGATGTCCATCGCCTTCATGGCGTTCTCCGGCATCAAGCTCACCGACTAGGAGGTCACTCATGGAGCTCGCTCTATTTGTCGGCATGTCTACCGCGGTGTTTGCCGCTGTCGTGCTCGGCCTCGTCGCCATCTTGACTGTTGCTAAGAAGCAGCTCGTGCCGCAAGGCTTGGTCAAGCTCGTTGTGAACGACGACAACGTCATGGAAGTCTCGCCCGGGCAGACCTTGCTCTCGGCTCTGTCCGCCCAGAAGATTTTCCTTCCCTCCGCATGCGGTGGCGGCGGTACCTGTGCGATGTGCAAGTGCCAAGTGCTCGACGGCGGTGGAGACATTCTCCCTACTGAAGTTGGTTTGCTGACCCGCTCCGAGCGTAAGGAAAACTGGCGCCTAGGTTGCCAGGTCAAGGTCAAGCAGGACATGCTGGTCAAGGTGCCCGAAGAAATCTTCGGCATCCAGAAGTTCGACGCCGTGGTCCGCAGCAACGACAACGTTGCTACCTTCATCAAGGAGTTCGTCATTGAGCTCAAGGGTGGAGAGATGGACTTCGAGCCGGGTGGATACATCCAGATCGACATTCCAAAGTACAAGCTGTCCTTCAAGGAATTTGCGGTCGATGCCCTGTACCGGGACGACTGGGACACCTTCAAGCTGTGGGACCTCAACGCCGGCAACGACGAAGAAGATGTGTACCGGGCGTACTCGATGGCGAATCACCCTGCAGAGGGCAACATCGTCATGTTGAACGTGCGTATTGCAACGCCTCCGCGTGGCTTGGACGTGCCTCCGGGCATCGCGTCATCGTACATCTTCAATCTCAAGCCAGGTGACCCCGTCGTCGTCTCGGGTCCGTACGGTGAGTTCCACATCAACCGCACCCAGCGCGAGATGATCTACATCGGCGGTGGTGCCGGAATGGCCCCGCTTCGTTCGCACCTCTTTCACCTCTTCCACACGGAAAAGGAACGCGGTCGCAAGATCTCGTACTGGTACGGCGCTCGCTCAATGCGCGAGATGTTCTACATGGACCAGTTCGAAGACATCGAGAAGGAGTTCGACAACTTCAAGTTCAATCTCGCACTGTCGAACCCCATGCCAGAAGACAACTGGGAAGGCTACCAAGGCTTCATTCACCAGGTCTTGTTGGACGAGTACTTGTCCAAGCACGAAGCCCCAGAAGATTGTGAGTACTACATCTGTGGACCACCCATGATGCTTCAGGCCGTGGAGCGCATGCTCGACAACTTGGGTGTGCCTGACGAAAACATCCGATTCGACGACTTCGGCGGCTGATTCAGCTTCTCGTCAAAAAGGCCGCTCCCACTTTGGGGGCGGCCTTTTTCGTGTTGGTAGTCTTGGCGCAGTAGGGACGTGTACTTACGTGTTGGTCTTAGATGGCCTGCACAGGTGCAGCTACCCGTCACGGACGCTCTATCGGCTGAAGGGGGGCGTTGTAGAGTGGCCTTCGCCGTGTGGACGACGCTGCGCCCGCGAGGGCAACGCTGCTGACGCCCCTAGAGGACGCTGCGAACTTATTGGGTGCGCAGATACGCCTTTGCGGTCCGCGCCCAGTTCCTACACCCATGGTCCTGGTCATCGCCTGTAGGGACGCCGGTGTGGGGAGCAAGCGGTTGGGGTGCGTAGGGGCTGGGAGTTGGGATGGCGGGGACTAGACAAAGAGAAAGGGCGCTCCCGAAGTGGGAACGCCCTTTCAATAGATGCAGTCACTCGAATGAACGAGCGACAAGCAAACTACATTGCTTCCGTTCCGGAATCGGAATCGGCTTCGCTGTCCATGCCAGTGTCGGCTTCGACGTCGCAGATGTTTCCGCAAGCGGCGGGGTAGTCTGCGAAGAATCCGAGGATGTCATCGGGGCAGCTGGCTTCGAGGGCTTCGATGCCTTCGACGCAGTCCTGAGCGGCGCTGCTGTCAAAGTTCACGCACTCGACTTCTTCGGTGTCGGTGTCGTCTTCGCCTTCTGCGAGGCATGCGTCAACGTCAGCGTGGCTCTCGAAACAGGTAACGAAAACGGCGCAGGTCGCCTCAGCGGCCTCGTCCGCAAACTTGTCTTCCGAGTATCCACAGGCAGCGGCGAACATAGCCGCAACAATTGCAAAGCGCTTCATGGTGTTGTGTCTCCTGCCCGGTCTGGGGCGGCGCCATGTTAATCGTGCGTCAACCATTCGGCTAGTGGGAGAGCGTTATTCTCGGGCTTCAAACGGAACAGGGAAGTGGATCCACCTCCCGTTATTGCACCTTTCACCGGTACGTTTTCGGATTTTCATGCTTGACATTGGTTTCCGCGTGCACTTCGGAAAATTCGTCACATGCACTCCGAGGCGAGGCGCTGGGCACCACGTGGTCGGTTCGCTGGCAAGGGGATTCTTCGCTGGAAGACTCGATTGCAGACGCGGTCGTAGCAGCGCTCACGCTGGTGGATGGCCAGATGTCGACATGGCGATCCGATTCCGAACTCTCGGCGATTCGCAGCTCTTCGGAGCCGGTCGCCGTCTCTGAAGCGACCGCTGAGGTGGTCCGGCAGGCGCTGTGGCTGTCGGAACAGACGGGGGGTGCCTTCGACCCTACGGTCCAACCCTTGGTGGAGTTGTGGGGATTCCATGGAACGCCACTCACTGCGCTTCCAACACCACAGGAGATTGAGACGGCACGAGCTCAGGTCGACTGGCGTCGGGTGGAGGTCTCGCATGTCGATGGCCAGGCGGTCGTCAATGGGGGAGGGACCGCGCTGGATCTGTCGGCGATTGCCAAGGGGTATGCGGTTGACCGTGTGTCCCTGGCCATAAGTGAGCTGGGCATAGCCCAACACTTGGTTGAGATTGGCGGTGAGATTCGAGTGAGCGGACCGTCTCCGGAAGGGGGACTGTGGTCGGTGGGCGTGGAAGCACCGCTGGCTGGCAATGTCCCAGGCTCGTCTCTGTTTGGCGTAGTCCACGCGGTGAATGCGTCGGTAGCGACCAGCGGTAACTATCGGCAGTCACGCACCGTAGAGGGGGTGGAGGTTCACCACACCTTGGATCCACGAACGGGACGGCCGGCCACAAGTGGGGTTGGCTCAGCAACCGTGATTGCGCCAACTTGCGCCCTTGCGGATGGCCTCGCCACGGCTCTGATGGTCCTCGGAGAAGAGGGCCTTCCGCTTGTCGAGCGAATGGAGGGCGTAGAAGCCGGCTTGATTTGGGTAGATGCGTCAGGGAGTCGTACCGAGTTGACGTCTGGCTTCAGGTTACAAGTGGTGACTGAACCGATCCAGCCAAATGGGTCTGGACACTAGTAGTGTGAGAATAGGCACTGGAGGCCACATGGAAACCATCATCGCAGTCGTGTTGTTCGCCAGTTTTTTCGCGGCCATGTCGATCGGTGTCATCGTGTCAGGCCGTGGACTCAAGGGTTCTTGCGGTGGAGACACAGTGATGGATGCCAGTGGCAATCCATTGTCATGTGGCGCCTGTCCGAAGAAGGAAAAAGAGCTCTGCCCGTCAGACGACCCACTGGTCCGACTCGCTCAGATCAGTCATCCAAATCCGAGTCACCATCGCTAGACCACTTGCCACCCCGTATTTCCCTGTTGAATCATTGCTGTCGGGCTTCGCTTGCGGCTATGGTCCGGCCGGTGGCCTGACGTCGACTAGACATGCCGCCAACTACGCCCAAGGACAACCGTTATGCGCCTAAGTCGCCTCAGCCTTCTCCTCCCGCTGTTGGCCTTCGCATGCAACGACAAGGACACTGCGGACACTGATCTGGGAACGGACACAGAGGCGCCAACGGGTCTGCAGTTTACGGTCACCCCCAGCAATGGTGGCACCGGAACCTCGATGGATGTCGTCTTCTCCACCAACCGCTCTGCTTTCCAGTTCGGCGATACGGAAGTGGACTTTGGTGAAGGCATTGTTGTTGACGCTGTCACTGTTCAAGATGGATTTCAGACCGTTGCGCGCATTACCATTGATGTAGACGCTGAAGTCGGTGACCGAGACATCTTCGTAGATATTGCGGGTGACGAGACCCTCCTGCCAGACGCATTCTCGGTCATTGACCAGTCCTTCCTCATTGAACCGTCCAATGGAAAGCTCGGTGAGACCTTGTTCGTAGACATGGTCGGCATCAATACCGAGTGGGAGGACGGCCGAACTTGGAGCAACTTCGGACCCGGAATCCGAGTGTTGGACTATCGGGTCATCGCACCGAATCTCGCTACAGCGCGCATCGCGATTCGTCCCGATGCGCCGGCCGGCCCTCGAGACGTCTCCATTGAGGAAGGCCCAGAGGTCGTCACGTTGTACGAAGGCTTCACCGTCGACCGCGCTGTCATTACGGCCTTCTTCGATCCACCCGAAGCCTTCCAAGGTGAGACAAAGGCCTTCGATATTACCGGTCTAGATACCGCTTTTACCGAAGACCTCTCCATTGAGTTCTGGGACGACGGCGGTCCAAACGCAGACATTCAGGTCGTTGAACTCCAAGTCATCGATGTTGAGAACGTCTTCGGGCGCATCCGAGTCAGCAACGCCGCTGCTCTTGGACCCCGTGATGTGTTGGTCACCGCTGGTGAGGAGTCGATTCTTCTGCCCGAAGCCATCACCATTCTGGACGCGCCGCCAGACCTGTCCAACGTCGTCCCCGTCACCAACTTCGATGTCTTCCGTTCCATTGACAATGGCAGCGGAGAGCTGCTCGAACAGGTCGAAGGCTTCGTCTACTTCATCATTCCCTTGAGCCCGCCATGTGGCGCCGCTTCGCCTCCGGGCCAGGGACCGATGCCGTACGACAACAACGGTGTGTGGCCCGTCCCACCGCCGGCTCAGCCCGTCGATTGCCCGAATCCAGAGACCGTCAGCGCCGGTGACTTTGTGTGGTTTGAAGGTCCGGAGAACGTGGTGACATTGCCCAAGGACGTCATCCAGTCCACCGGACAGATCATCTACATCAACCGCGACCTTGTGTTGGACGACTACCGCTTCGACACGCTGTACGACCTCCACACCCAAGGGGATCCCGAGGGCATTCCCGAGGTGTTGGTCGAGCGTGTTCAACCCACGGTTCCAGCCGACTACTACCTGACGTCGCCTGAACTGTCTGGCGACTACACCCACGACCGCACACAGGACTTCCAGTACACCTGGACGCCTGCGCAGACCTACCCGGAAGCTACTTTTAGTACGCAGATCAGCGGCACTCTGGTGGTCAACGACGAAGGCGGCTTCGCCGGTAGCATCCCGTGGGACGACGGTGCGCATGCGTACTCGTCAACCGAGATGGGCCAGCTCAATCCCGGACCTGTTTCCTTCTCGGTATCCAGCTACATCCAGGGCCCGGTGTTCTCGCTGCCCTTCTCCATCTTCCAGTCACAAGCTGACTCCACGCTCTCTACGTCGGCACAGCTTGTTCTTGAGTAGATGGTACTTCCGAGAGTCCGGGGCACGGACACAGACAGTCAAGGAGCCAACATGACTCACCCCTTGCTCACAAGAACCGTCTTGGTTCTAGTGGCTGTGGTCGCTGCAGGTGCCGCGTGTACGCGTGACGACGGCGTCACGAGTAACTTCGGCAATAAGGTTGCGGTGGTAGCTGGCGACTTTGACGATGTCTCTGCGCCGCTCAAGCGAATGGACGCCCGACACGACGTGTTTGAGGGGCTCATCTCGAACGCGACATGGGACGTCACCTTCAACCCAGACAATGTTGACCTCAAGGTGGAGGACCTGTTCATCGGGAGCGAAGGCGCTGGCCAGATGAGTGGGAACGCTGCCATCTTCGTGGGCTCCGGCACACGGGGCTTTGGTGACCGTCAGTACAACGGTCTTGATGATGACGACCAGCTTGTCCAAGACGAGCGAACGCTCGACAACACATCTCGCTATGTCGAACGCGGTGGTCCTCTGTTGGTGACCGACTGGGCCTACGAACTCGTCGACACCATCTGGCCCGATGCCATCACGTTCATTGAGAACGACCCCGCTCGGCAGGGAACTACGTGGGTGAACCTCGACCTCGCCCAGCTCGGCGTCATCGACAACATCACCGCTGACATCGTTGACGACGACCTGGCCGCGGCTCTGGGGTCAGACACCATGGCTGTGGACTTCCCCTACAGCAACTTCGCGGTCATCGAGAGTGTTGGCCCAGACGTCACCGTTCACGTTCGCGGCGACGTTGCCTACCGACCCGATGAGCTGTCCGAAGCCATCTCGCTCACCGACGTCCCACTGTTGGTCAGCTTCCAGCCTTTTGGTGAGAACGGCGGGACCGTGTACTACTCGACCTTCCACGTAGACGCGCAGAACGCGGCGTTGATGGACGAGATGTTGCTGCATTTCTTTGGCGATTTTGAGGTGGAGACGACCAATGCGAACATCGAATAAGGCGCTGCTACTAGGGGTAGCGCTGGGCCTCGGTACAGACTGCAACGACGTCAACCTCAACCGCATCTTCACCATTGATACGTTCCAGCAGGAGCGCAGAAACGCCGTTGACTTACTCGTCATCGTCGACAACTCCTGCTCCATGGTCGAAGAGCAAGACAACCTGTCGACGAACTTCGATGCCCTCATCAGCACGTTCACGACCGCTGAAGTGGACTGGCGAATCGGCGTGACGACCACGGACGTCGAGTCCGACCGCTACAAGGGTTTACTGCTCGGCGGAGACGACGAAATCATCGTGCGTGGTCCCAACGGGGAGCTCGACCGCATTGAGTACAACCGAACCTGGGGCTTTCAGAACGGTCAGTCCATGGCCTTGGGCGCCGAGAACTTCGCGGTCACGCGGAACGACAGCCCGTTGAACTGGTGCGCCCCGGAAGCCTCCTACAGCGATGGCCATCGTGGCACACCGGGTGAACGCAACGGTGCCTGCTCGGGGACCCCAATGACGTTCGAGGGCAACGGCGTAGATGATGGCCCGCGGGCTCCATTGGCCGGTGACCTCATCATCTCGGAAGTGCTGTCGCAGAGCGCCCAAACTGGCGACGCCGTCGACAGCCGGTGTGAGTGGGTTGAGCTGACGAACTTGTCCGACGACACCATCAGCCTCGATGGTGTGGTGGTGGCTGACCTTGGCCGCAACTCCATTGACCGTCCGTTCTACGACACAGTCTTCGGTCCTGCCGCCATTCCTGAGGGTCGGACCGTGGCACCAAATGATGTCGTGGTTCTCGGGCGCGCCACCAGCAATAACTGTGGTGCACCGGTCGATGTCGCCTTCGGCTCGAACTTCATCCTCAATGACGATGTTCGCTGGATTACGCCAGAGACCCCGGATGCCCGCGAAGTGTTCGCGGAGCAGGTGGCCCAGGGCACGATTGGCGCCGGCATTGAGATGGGCCTGGAAGCGGGCCGTTTGATTTTCGAAGAGCCTTTCTGGACCGAGTCCAACCAAGGCTTCTTACGAGATGATGCTGGGTTCGCTGTTCTCATTGTGTCCGACGAAGACGACCGCAGCCCGTTCCCAGTCGACGGCTACCTGCGCTACTTCGCAGAGCTGAAAGGGGATGCCGGCTACCGGGATTCTTCCGTGTTCAGCTTGTCTGCTGTTGTCGGAAAAGAACAGCCTCCGCGTGCCGACCTCCCGTCCTGTCAGAGCGACAACGGAGAGGGCTACTACGGGCGACGCTACCTCGAAGCCGCGACTGTGACCGGTGGTTTGACCGAGAGCATCTGCGAAGATGATTTCGCACCCATCATTACTCAGCTCGGGCTGACCATCAGTGGTCTGCGTCTTGAGTTTGAGCTGTCTCGAGTGCCTAATGACATCGCCGAGCTCACCGTCGAGCTGTACTCGGGCGAGAATGACCTTGAAGAGGAGCTGGAGCGGGACGTGGACTACACCTACAATGTTCAGCGAAACAGCATCGTCTTTGAGGAGGGCCAAGTTCCTCCCAGCCAGTGGTTTGTCGTCGCCCGCTACTTCCCCTCGACGACCAACGACCCGATTGTGGAGACCAGCGAATGAGCGTGCAGCCCTTCCTCTTTGCGCTGCCGGTAATGGCGCTGTTTTCCTGCGGTCCAAAATTCGAATGTGACGACGAGACGCCCTGCGATTTTGGCGAACAATGTGTCGCTGGAACCTGCACGCAGCCTCAGTGCAGCAGCTCCCAGCAGTGTCCCATCGAGACATTCTGCCGGGGTCGCGACTGTGTTCCCGGCTGCCAGAACGATGGCGACTGTCGTACTGGCTACTCGTGTGACCAGGAAGAGAGCGAGTGCGTGCTCAACGAATGTACGGAAACACAAGTAGATTGTGGGTTCCGAGAGTTCTGCAACGTGGCGACGGGTGACTGCTTTGACGCCGGTGACCAGTACTGCAAGCCGTGCCGCAACCAGACTGCTGAACAAGATTGTGGCAGCGGAAACGAGTGTATTGGTGGGTTCTGCGGTGTAAATTGCGAAGGCGGTGCCGAGTGCCCAGGTGGCTTCGAGTGCTTTGCCTTCGAGAACAATGTTGGCCAGATTGAGACCTACCAGTGCTACACGTTCTGCTGGTTGTACGATGACTATGAGCCCGGTGCACTCAGCTTGCCGCCGCCCAGCGTGACGGGGCCCCTCCCGCTTGATCTAGAGCCAGGCGAATCCCTGCTGAAAGAGAGCTTCTAATGCGCATTGGTGGACGCCTCGGTCAGACCCTTACGGCTCTGCCGCTCGCTCTCGTACTCATCGGCTGTCCCGGTGGCCCAACGGATACCACTGAGACGGACACCGGTCCGCTCGAGGAACTGATCGGTCCTGTTGTGGTTCACGAGCCTGTTGTGGGCCCGATTATCGCCGGCACCGCAGTAGAGATTGCGGTAAACGCTGTCGACGAAGATGATGGTGTGTTCCGCGTCACGTTGTTCTACCGAACCGTAGACGAGCCCGTCTTTGAGACGCTATTCCTCGATGTCGGCGAAGACGGAGACTACACCGGAACAATTCCAGGTGTGCAGGTCGAAGCGCCAGGGCTTGAGTACTATTTGCGCGCCGAAGACGACAGCAACTTCCGCGTGGAGACACTGGCACCAGAAGCTGGAGATGATGAACCGTTCTTGGTTCAGATCGATGTTCAGGGAGCGGAGATTCCGTGGACGGAAGACTTTGAAGACGCTGCCGATGCATTGTCCATCTTCGACATTGGCTGGCGTGAAGTCAGTCTAGGCTTCGCGGGTGGGCCGTGGGAGTTCGCCACATCGCGTACCAATTCTGGTGAGTACAGCGTGGTCCAGCGCCCGAGCTCTGGCGACGTCGCAGCCCTCGAAGACTGGCTCATTACCCCTGCTTTGGCTATTGAGGGTGTAGGTCCCTACGAGGTCAGCTGGTTCGAATACGGAGACAGCGTCGAACGTGCCAATCACTCCCTTTGGGTATCGATGGGCAGCGCCGACCCCAACGACGGCGACTACGTCTCGTTGGGCCAAGTGTCCGCGCCAGTGGACGGGCAATGGACGCGCAGCCGCGTTGTCGAGATTCCCGATGAAGTGCGTGGCCCGGCGGTGTACTTGGCGTGGCGCTACGAAGGGCAGGCCGCCGATACCTGGTTCATTGACGACGTCGCCGTGGGTGACCTTGGACCTGATATTCAGCTGGTCGATGTGGGGTGGGACCGCGTTGATCCGGGCGGCACCACCACTGTTTCGGTCAGCTTGGACAACGGTACCCGCATTGGCGCCGAAGATGTTGTTGTGACCGGAACCACCGAAGGCGGGACCTTTGCCGCACCCGTCACGGTGGACTTGGACGGGAACAGCACCCTAGCCATTGATCTGGAGCTCACTGTCGATGCCGAGTGGCCGGACAACTCCCGCCTACCCTTGGTCTTTGAGGCCGTGTCCGGCGATGTGACCTGGTCGTGGGAGGAAGACATCGTCGTTGGCGACCCCTCCAGCGCCACGATTACCTTCAACACCTTCGAACGTGGCTTGGTTCAAGTTGTGGTTGGGGCTGGCGACCCGAGCGCGCCGACTGCACGTCAGTCCGTGATCTCCGATGTCTTAGACGGGGACGTACACACCTACACGGTGGACCTGACGCCGTACTCTGCACAGCTACCGCCCGGACCGGGCGAGGACCGCTGGTGGGTCTCGCTGAACAGCACGGTGGCGAGCAGCCTAACGAGCTTTGAGATTGATTTCGATGGGGAGACCTTCGTTGGAACGGACCTCGGCAGCCCGCTGATTGGCAATACCGAGCGCTTCTTCTTGCCGGCACCCCCGGAAGTCTCGATTAGCCTACTAACACCCACCCCAGATCCGTTCGCCCCCGGTTCCACCGGCACACTAGCGATGACGCTGTCGAATACGGGTACCCCCACAACGGGCGTCACCACCGCAACCTTGGTGTCGTTGGACGCGAACGTAAATGCCATTGAGCCCATCACCGTCGACCTCGGCCCTGCATGGGTTGGAGACACCCCAGTGGTCTTCGGCGTGGACATCTTGGATGGCAAGGTCGATGCCTTGCCGGCTCGATTTGAGGTCCAGGTGACGGACGAAGCGGAGACGCTGAGTGTGCAGACTGCTGTCGATGTCCCGTGGCCGGTCCTCCAGGTTCAGAGCGTCGAGATCGACGACTTTGACTTTGGCAATGACGATGAGCTGATGGACTCTGGCGAACAGGTCCTCATCGATATTGAAGTCTCCAATGTTGGCTCGCGCGTCACCTTCGGCTCGCTACGCTGTTCCGTCGCTCAGACGAGTGGCCCGGCAGCTACCATCGTCTCTGGGGGCACCTCAGGTGTTGGCTTCAGTAGCCTCGACCCAGGCGAGCGCGACAGTGACGATGACCTTGAGATCATCGCGCCGACCTCCGCTGTTGGGACCGGGCTTGGATTTGAGCTGACCTGCAACGATGGCACGGTCGACTACGTGACCTCGTTTGAGGTTGTGGTGGGCGAGCGCCCATGGCTGGGACTGTCAGGCGCCAACGACCCCATCGGAGACGCCAACGGGTACGACTTCGACATCGTCAACGGCCAGTACCGTGTGGAAGGGGGCTTCCTTCAGGTTCGGCTCTTCTCCAGCGCTCCGTACGACCCAGCGACTGCGTTTGTTGAGATGTGGATGCAGAGCCCCGGCTCTGAGTTCGACTTCTACCAGGCCGTCGGGCAGTCCGGTGTCGGCAGTCTGCGCGGATTCCGCTTCAGCTTCACCCCGCTTTCGCCTCCGCCTATGGTCACCAACGTGAATGAGAGGACGATTCAGATCGACCTGCCGCTCGAAACCTTGGATTTGGCTGCTGATCGTGTTGAAATAGGGTTTGCATCGGGTTTTTGTGGCGGCGACGTCTACTTCTGTGACCACTTCCCGAACAACTGGGGAGACCCGTTTAATGCAGGGCTGAACACCACCGTTTGGCTTCCGTTGACCTGGTGAGGTTCGGGGTCACTGATCGACGAGTGGTCAGGACGCGGTAAAAGGTCGGACACAGGTCGGCTATGCCGGTCGTCGCATGAAAGTCTTCACGATACGCGCAGCGTTCATACGGTGGAGAGGTCCATGGGCCCCTGGTTAGTCACACAAAACGACGAGCAATTTTCGGTACCCAGTCTTGCGGAGCTCCGCGAGATGGCCGAAAAAGGCCGCCTCTCGGGCGGTGACATGGTTCAACCACCCGGTGCGTCCGAGTGGATGTACGCCGTGGAAATTCCCGAGCTTGCAGGCGTCTTAAACGACACCCTCGCAACCGCTGACGACGACTTGGACTACAAGCGTCGCGGCGGTGCCGGCGTCATCACCATCATCGCAACTGTCGCATTGCTCGCCATCTTGGCATCCGCAATCGGCGCCATTGTGGTGTTCACGCAGATGGTCAACACCGATCCTGGCGCCATCGTGGGCGAGGGCGGCTTGGCCGAGAACGAGATGTTGGTGACCGCAGACGGCGCCACACTGCGTGCCGAAGCGGATGGCTCCTCCAGCGTGGTCACACCGATCGACAAAGACAGTCGCTTGGAAATGCTGATGAAGCGTGGCGATTGGTACCGGGCTCGTACCCGCCTGGGTCAGGAAGGCTGGATTGAAGTCACCCAGGTGATTCCAGCGTACCGGCTTGCGGGCGGTGAGATGGAGCGCGAGCTCGACCCCGTCTACAACCCAGATGACTACGTGTTCGTCAGCAACGCCAACTGGCTTCAGCTCGACCGCGCGAACACACAGCTGACCGTGTTCCGCTTCCAGCTAGAGAACGAATCGCAGTACCCCATGACGGACCTCGTCTTGCTGGTCACCATCAAGGACGGCAACGGAGCCGAGCTTGAGCGCCTAGAAGTCGCAGTTGACGGTATCATTCCGGCAGGTGAGCGCTCCTTCGTCGGAACGCTGCACCCCGACCCGAGCGGCGACGACCCCGAAGCGGCTCCTCAGCTGCTGACCGCAGTGAGCTTTCAGATGCTCGCCGAAGACGACCCGGACCTTCAGCTTCGCTACAGCGATGGCGTGGAAGTCGAGATGACGGCTGAAGAGTTTACTGCCGCCTCGATCCACATCCTTGAAGTGCGCGCGGACCGCCCCGAGTAGGGATGGTCTGGGCCCGTCTTGCTCGTCAAGACGCATGCGGACAATTCCAGGCAGGGCGTGCGGTTAGCTCTCGCTCATGTCTGAACCGACCCACATCGATATCCGTGGCGCCCGCGTCCACAACCTCAAGAACGTTGATCTAAGCATCCCTCGGGACTCGCTGGTGGTCTTCACGGGGGTGAGCGGAAGCGGCAAGTCGTCGCTCGCGTTCGATACCATCTATCAAGAGGGCCAGCGGCGGTTCATGGAGTCGCTGTCGTCGTACGCTCGGCAGTTCCTTGGCCAGATGGAGCGACCGGATGTCGAGTCGGTAGAGGGTGTGAGCCCAACGCTCTCTATCGACCAAAAGACCGTCAATCGCAACCCGCGAAGCACAGTCGGTACCGTCACTGAGATCTACGACCACGTCCGGCTGCTGTTCGCCCGGTTGGGCACTCCGCACTGCCCGAAGTGTGACGCTCCCGTCGAGCGGCTGGGCGTAGATGACATTGTGGCCGCAGTCCTGGAACGCTTCGGCGGACAAAAGGCACACATCTATGCGCCGGTGGTTCGCGAGCGAAAGGGCGAGTACCGCAAAGAGCTTCAGGAGCTTGCTCGAGATGGCTGGCTGCGAGCGCGAATCGACGGTGAGGAACGCCGCCTAGACGAAGAAATCGTCTTGGCTCGTTACGAAAAGCACACCATCGAAGTAGTGGTTGACCGCATTATTCCACGAGAATCCGACCGAACCCGGTTGGTGGAGGCCATAGAGAAGGGCCTGGCGATGTCCGAGGGTATCGTCGTTGTCAGCAGCCCGGATGAGGAGCTGACCTTCGCTACGTCGCGTGCCTGTGCGAAGCACCCGGAGCTGTCGTTTCCAGAGCTTGAGCCTCGGCTGTTCTCCTTCAATGCACCTCAAGGAGCCTGTCCCACGTGCAATGGTCTTGGAGCGCTCGAAGCCTTTGACCTAGAGCGCCTGTTCGACCTCTCGAAGCCTGCCAAGTCCGCGTTTTTGGCCTTCAATGATGATGGCAAGATTCCGTTCGCGGGATTCGACAGAGACAATCTTGCCCATGTGGTCAAGCAGCTCAAGGCGCCCGCAACCAAGCCCCTCGTGAAGTGGCCTGTCGCAAAGCTTGAGCAGCTCGTGCATGGCGACCCAGCGCTCATCATCGAAGAGGTCATCCACCGTCCGGATGGTCGGGTGGACCGTCGCTCTCGTCCGTGGCGTGGTCTGCTTGGCATCGTGAAGATGGTGTGGAAGTACACCAGCTACAGTGGTTTCCAAGCGTTTCGTTCGCGTACGCCGTGTCCTGAGTGCGAAGGTGCGCGCCTTAGTCAGTACGGACGTGCTGTTCGGTTCCGTGGCACGAATATTGTGGAGCAAACCCGCGCTACTGTGGAGGACGCTGCTGCCTTCTTCGCAAATGTGACGCTCGAAGGCAACGAGAAAGAAGTAGGCGAGCTGCTCATCGCCGAGATTCGCGACCGGCTGCAGTTCTTGGTGGAAGTGGGCCTTGGCTACCTGACGCTCAACCGGTCCGCAGCCACACTCTCGGGGGGTGAGGCTCAGCGCATTCGGCTGGCATCACAGGTCGGAAGCGCACTTCAGGGTGTGACCTACGTGCTCGATGAGCCGTCGATTGGGCTACATCCACGCGACAATCAGCGCTTGTTGACGACGTTGCGCAGGCTCCAGGCTCGCGGAAACTCCGTACTGGTGGTGGAGCATGACGCTGAGACCATTGCGGCGGCTGACTACGTGGTGGATGTCGGTCCAGGAGCGGGCTCGGAAGGCGGAGAAGTCGTTGCGGCAATGAGCGGAGGCCGTTTCTTGCGCTCCAATGCGCCTACGGCGATGTGGATGCGTCGTGAGCGGGTCATTGCCATGCCGGACAAGCGTCGAGTGGGCAATGGCAAGGCGCTGAAGGTGCGTGGCGCCAATGCGAACAACCTCAAGGATGTAGCGGTCGATTTTCCGCTAGGTACGCTCACTGTGGTGACGGGTGTGTCCGGTTCTGGTAAGTCGTCATTGGTCTTTGGTAGCCTAGAACCAACGGTATCAGCCACGTTGAGCAAAGAGCGTGTACCTGGCTCAAGCGTGAGTGTGGACGGCGTGAAGCACGTCGACAAGCTCATTCGCATCAGCCAGCAGCCGATTGGTCGCACGCCTCGGAGCAACCCCGCCACCTATACGGGTGCTTTCGATAAGATTCGTGATTTGTTCGCTCAAATCCCCGAATCCAAAGCCCGTGCATACAAGCGGGGACGGTTTTCGTTCAACGTTGCCGGCGGGCGGTGTGAAGCGTGCAGCGGTGCGGGCGTTCAGACCGTAGAAATGCAGTTCCTTCCTAGCGTAGAGGTGACGTGCGATGTCTGTAATGGCAAGCGCTACAACGCTGAGACACTGGAGATTAGCTATCGTGGTCACACCATTGCGGATGTGTTGAAGATGACCGTGGGTGAGGGGGCCGAGTTCTTCAAGAACCACCGAACACTCTCACGAATCCTAGACACTCTGGTCAGCGTGGGGCTGGGCTACATCCCGTTGGGTCAGCCTTCGACAACGCTCTCTGGCGGCGAAGCACAGCGCATCAAGCTCGCCAGTGAGCTGCATCGGCCGTCAACCGGCCAGACCCTGTACTTGTTGGACGAGCCTACGACCGGTCTGCACTTTGAAGACGTCGATCGCCTAATCAGCGCGATTCAACGCCTTGTAGACGCAGGGAATAGCGTCATTATCGTCGAACACCACACGGACATCATGAAGGTTGCTGATCACCTCATCGATATGGGTCCTGAGGGCGGAAATGCCGGCGGCTACCTGGTAGGGGAGGGGACTCCCGAGCACATTGCGACGTTGGACACACCCACAGGGCGTGCGCTGGCCACGCTCCCGGAGTTTGGCGCTGTCATTGCCGCTGACGTGGCGTTGTCACGCAAGAATGCGAAGCGTCCTGCGAAGCGAGCGAAAGAACTCGTCGTAAAAGGCGCGCGACAACACAACTTAACAGGGGTGGATATCACCATCCCCCACGGCACCATGACCGTCATTACCGGGCCTTCGGGCTCCGGAAAGACCTCTCTTGCGTTCGACACCATCTTCTCCGAGGGGCAGCGGCAGTACGTCGAGAGCCTGTCGACCTACGCGCGTCGGTTCTTGGGTCGTATGGAGCGTGCACCCGTGGACCGCATTGAAGGTCTGGCTCCAGCGATTGCTATCGATCAACGTGCTGCATCGCGAAATCCACGTTCAACTGTGGCCACAGTCACCGAGATTCACGACGTCTTGCGGTTGCTGTGGGCGCGTGTCGGTCAACCACATTGTCCAGAGTGTCGCCGCGAAGTGTCCGGGCGTTCGCCATCTGTCGCTGCTCAATGGCTGGCCCAAGATGTGTCGGAAGCGGGTTGGCTTGTCACCGACCTGAGACCTGTGGAGAGCACCGAGGAGCGCCGAGATGCTCTGGTCGCGGACGGGTGGTCGCGCTTGCTCCAGGAGGGCGTAGAAGTTCGTCTGGAGACCGCAGATGCCCTGGGGCTACTGAAGTCAGGAGCCACACTGGTCATTGACCGCTTCTCGCCAGCGAAAGCAGCTGCTAGCCGCGTCGCGGAGGCGATCTCAGCCGGGTACGCCATGGGGCTGGGACGTGCGCGTTTTGTCGCACGCGAGTCGGGGGTGCAGACCATTCTGAATGCCCGCCCACGCTGTCCTGAGCATGGGGACGTACTGCCCGACGAGATCACGCCTCGCCACTTCAGCTTCAACAGTCAGCTGGGTGCGTGTACCCGCTGTGATGGGCTGGGTCAGTCTCGTCAGATTGACATCCAGCGCGTCTTTCCAGACTCCAAAGCCGGTTTCTGGGACGCTCTGGACCCTCGTGTTCGCTCGGTGATGGAGCGGTCTGCCCGCAACGGGGCCTTGATTGAGGCGGTCCTGGCGTATCTCAAGCTCAAGCCGGACACTCCGGTCAGCAAGTGGTCACCGGCCCAACGCAAAGGGCTGTTGTTCGGATTGCCAGGTCAGTTCGCGATTCACTGGTCCAAGCGGTGGGGCCGGTCGGTCAAACACGTGGATGAAGAACGAGAGTGGGCGGGCATTGTTCCGATTCTTGAGGGGTGGAACGCCCAGCTGGACTGGCTAACCATCGAGGCGGAGTGTCCGAGCTGCAAGGGTGGCCGACTGCGTCCCGCGGTGCTGGCCGTAGACGTCTCGGGCATTGGCATCGACACCTTCTCAAAGCTCACGGTGGACGATGCACTGAGTGAGCTCGGTACGTGGTCTTTCGAGGGCTCGCGTGCGGTGATTGCCGAGCGCCCAGTGATGGAACTTCAGCGGCGCTTGGCATTCCTGTCGAACGTTGGGCTCGGCTACTTGTCGTTGGACCGAGGGGCCCGAACACTCTCGGGGGGAGAGGCCCAGCGGATTCGGCTCGCGTCGCAGCTTGGAGTAGGGCTCACCGGTGTCATCTATGTGTTGGATGAACCCACCATTGGACTGCACACGCGCGACACCGAGCGACTGCTCGCAACCCTTGAAGACCTGCGAGACCAGGGCAATACCTTGGTTGTCGTCGAACATGATCCGGACACCATCAACCGAGCGGACCGCGTCATTGACCTTGGACCTGGTGCTGGTGCAGAGGGCGGGCGCCTGTTGGCCATGGGTACCCCCCAAGAGGTGCGCGACACGCCAGGTTCCGTGACCGGTGCTTGGTTGTCTGGGCGTGAGACCATGCCGGATCGGCCGCCTACGCGCAAAGCCCGCAAGGGCCTTCGCTTGACCGGAGCCACTGGGCACAACCTCAAGTCGGTGAATGTTACCGTGCCGACTGGTTTGTGGGTCGCAGTGACCGGAGTCTCGGGCTCGGGGAAGTCCAGCCTCATTATGGATACCTTGGTCCCTGCGCTGCGCGAGTCGATGGGAACGCCAGACACGCCGCTGCCGCACAAGTCCCTCGCCGTCAGAGACCCGGTAGACCGCTTGGTTGTCGTGGACCAATCTCCGCTTGGGCGTACGCCTCGCTCTACTCCAGCAACCTATACAAAGGTGATGGATGCAATTCGCAAATTGTACGCGGATACGCCTGGGTCGCGTGCTCGTGGGTGGAAGCCGGGGCGGTTCAGCTTTAACAGCAAAGGTGGGCGCTGTGAGACCTGTGAAGGGCGTGGCTCCATCTTGGTGGAGATGCACTTCCTTCCAGATGTCTGGGTGGTCTGCGACACCTGCAAGGGGCGCCGCTTCAACCGCGACACCTTGGCTGTGACGTACCGGGGCCGATCGATTGCGGATGCCCTTGGAATGCGCATCGACGAGGCTGCGGAGCTGTTTACGCACCACCGAAGTCTCAGTCGTAAGCTCACCGCGTTGGTCGATGTGGGGCTCGGGTACATCAGCCTTGGCCAGCCCGCTACAACGCTGTCAGGCGGCGAAGCTCAGCGAGTCAAGCTGGCCGCTGAACTGACCAGTCGGAAAGGACATGCGCTGTACGTGCTAGATGAGCCCACCACGGGACTTCACCTAACAGACGTGCGGAAGCTGGTGACTGTGTTGCATCGGCTTGTGACCCAGGGCCACACGGTCATCACGATTGAGCATCACCTGGACATCCTGAAGCAGGCAGATTGGGTGCTGGACATCGGTCCAGAAGGTGGATTTGGCGGTGGAAACGTGGTGGGCGAAGGGCCGCCTTCGGCAATCGCTCGATTGGACACACCGACTGGCAAGGCATTGGCGTCTTTGCTCTAGCAGCCATTGCCCTAAAACAAGCCTTGTGATCGGGATTGTTGCAGAACGGTAAGTAGGCAGGTGGCGGTAGCTCGTGTCACAATAGGTCCACTGTCATTAGACTTCCGTCATCACGCGCCGCTCGTCGTGCGCGTAGATGCGTTTGCCAAGGATTCCTGTATGCTTTCGAGCTGGACCTCTCGCGCCGCCGCACTGGCCTTCACTACCGTCTCCGCTTGCGGAGTGATTGCGCTCTCTCCGCTGCTCTGGTCAGAGCCGGTAATTGAGGATGCGATCGCGGCTCAACCGGCGGATTTGGACTGTACGACCATGTCTGATGGTACCACCCCCTCCGGTGGTGTTCTCTTCGATCCCACGGTGGCTAATGATGGCCCTCAAGAAAATCGGGACACCGTATGGGCAGCAGATACTGACGGCGATGGTGTCCGCTATGAAGTGGCCTGCCTTTGCGTCAAAAACTCGGCGTGTGAAGATGTTGCTCCGGGTTCGGGTGTTTTCGACGACGAAATCATCCGAGATACTGAGACGGGCTGGGCCACTACCTTCACCGATTGCGATGATGATGACGCATCCATCTACGCTGCTGATGGCACCACTCTCGATGCCCCAGAGCTGTGCGACACCATCGACAACGACTGTGACGGCGTTGTGGACAACGGCGCCCTGGCCACCGAGGTCTGGTACAAGGACGTCGACCAAGATGGGTTCGGTGAGACCGCCACGGCATTTCTTGCCTGTGCCTCCGCCTACGGCCCGAGTACCGCTTCCGTGTCGCGGATTGCCGGCGACTGTGACGATGCCGACCCCACTCGGTTCCCTGGCAAGCTTGAAGTTGCCAATGACGGCATTGATTCAGATTGCAATGATGGCGCCTTTCTAGACTTGCCAGAATTGTGCAACGGCATCGACGACAACGATGACGGCACGATCGATGAAGGCTGGCCTACTGGCGACTGGTATGAAGACTTTGACGGTGATGGTTTCGGTGACGACCAAGGAGTGGCGAGAACCTTCTGTCTACACGGTCCCATCGCTGGTTACGCGAGCAACAACACGGATTGCGACGATAGTGATGCCCTCCAAGGAGGCAGCGCCACCGAAATCGTGGACAACGGTATTGATGACGATTGCGACCTTACGTTGGGCTCCGAAGACGGCTCGAACTTGGTGGCTTATCGGCAGGACCTCGATGGTGACGCCTACTTCGATTCAAACGTAACAGGCATTATGGCCAGCGATGACGCAGCCGCCACGACCGCACTCGCAGCGCGTGGCTGGCATCTCGAGTCAGGCCTGACCACGGGCGACTGTGACGACACCGAGCCGTTGATGAACCCCGCGATGACGGAAGTCGCCTGGGATGAACTAGACAACGACTGTGATTCCCAAGTCGCAACGTTTGACGACGGAAGCGCGAGTGCGGAAGTCTGTGACGGCTTTGACAACGATGGCGACGGCGTCATCGACAACGGCATTGCTACCTCGGCACCCGTAGCGGACGGCGTCGTCGATTTCTACGCTGACCTCGACAACGACGGCCAGGGGGACATCGGTCGTCCTATCGATTGTGGGGCAACACCACCGCCATTCCCCGCAGTAGTTGCAACGCTCATCAACACCGACACGGATGATGCTGACTGTGACGACCAAGATGCCGGTGTTCGATTGGACGCCGCAATCCCAGAGTCCTGTGGCCCTACTGGAGCAGGTGATGGCCGGGACAACAACTGTGATGGCGCTGCGGACAACGGCATCGTCTTGTCGGGGCTCATTGCCGAAACCGAAGCCTGCGACGCAATCGACAACGACTGCGACGGGACTGTTGATGAAGGTCAGGTTCTTGGCGACTTCTACCAGGACCACGACTTGGATGGCGATGCGGGCTTGCCCGCGGTTATCGCCCAGTTCTGCTCAACTGTCAGTCCAACCCCCGACTACTATGTCCTCGCTGCGGCAGGACAGACCGACTGCACCGACACGGATGACACATCCTCCGCGGATGCTCTCGCCTACTACGTAGACGGCGATGTTGATGGTGAGGGTGACATCAACGCTGATGCTGTCTTCTCTTGCACTCCGATTTCCGGTAGCGTCACCAACAACACGGACTGTGATGACTTACGCGGTGATGTTGGTGCGAATCAGCCCGAAGTTTGCGACGGCGTCGACAACAACTGTATCTTGGGAATCGACGAAGGTGCCGCCGCTGCACTGACCTACTACGACGATGTCGATGGTGATGGAGAAGGCGACCCCACTACGGCTGCCGTGTTGTGCCCAGATGTTGCGACTGCAGCCACCAACCCAGTGGTCGTTACGAACCTGACGGACTGCAATGATGGGGACGCGTTGGTCGGTGACCTGCAGCCAGAGATCTGCGACGGCGTAGACAACGACTGTGACAATGCCATTGATGAGGACGCGTCCGACGTCCTACGCAACCGCGTCGACTACTTCCTTGATGCTGATGGCGATACGTACGGCGTTCTCGGTGGTTCGGTTGTCTTTTCAACCTGTCAGCCAATCGTTCGCCCACCGCCAGCTTTTGTCCTCGCCAACCCTCTCCCAGCCACGTACTCGGCCTCGAGCGACGACTGTTTTGATGGCCAAGGCACGCAGACTCCAGGGGGGTCCGGTGACCTCGCGATTGACGGCGACTTGATCAATCCAGGAAGTGTCGTCGACCTCGCGTACGACGACATCGATCAGAACTGCGACGGCCAGAACGACTACGACGTCGACGGTGACGGGCACGCATCTACATTTGAGGTTCTGGCGGACTTCGGCGATACCGCTACCTACAGGTCCAGCTCACGTAGCTTCAACTTCCCTAGTGAAGACTTCACAGCAGACGACTGCGATGACGACCCGACCGGAGACGCCGGCACCTGCTCAAATACCGACTCCTGCGCAGACGACGTGCATGGCGGCATTACCAATGACTTGGTCGGCAACACCATCGACAATGACTGCGACGGCATCCCCGGCGTAGACGCGGACAACGACCAGGAAGCAAGTGTCGCTTCTGGCGGCCTCGACTGTGTCGACGACCCCAACGCAACTGTCGGCGGTGGCTTTGACCCCGACGAAGTCAACAGCACGGCGACCGAGGTCTGGTACGACGACATCGACCTGAACTGCGACGGCCTCTCAGACTTCGACCAAGACCTCGACGGATTCGCTGCCATTCCGGATGGAGCGCACGGCGCGACCTACACAAGCAGCAACCCAGGCGTCACCCCAGACAGCGACTCTAAGACGTGCTCCGGCGCCTTCACCGGTGTTGCTTGTGTCCCGAACTTGCTGTCTACCGACTGTGATGACAATCCAATCGACGACCCCGCAACCTGCGACACCCCCTCGGGCGTGTTCGTGAATATGTGTGCATCGGACACCAATCCGGATGTGGTTGGAGACCTTGTCAACAATGGTGTGGACAACGACTGCGACGATGTTCCTGGCGTCGACATGGACAACGACGGCGTCGCATCCACCGCCAGTGGTGGCTTGGACTGCGACGATGCCAACCCGGCCGTCAGCCCGAATGCTGGAAATGACCGTGCGGATGGACCCGATGGTAGCGTCGACAACAACTGCGACGGCGTGCCCGGTATCGACGGTGACGACGACAACTTTGCATCGACAGCGAGTGGCGGAACCGACTGCGATGACACCAACGCTGGTGTCAATCCAGGGATCACGATTGACCGCGCCGATGGCGTAGATGGCGCCGTGGACAACAACTGCGATGGCGTTCCTGGTATTGATGCGGATGGCGACGGCCAAGCGAGCCGTCTGACTTCCGGTTCCAGCGGTGATTGCGACGATGACGACAGCGACGACCCGCTCAACTGTAGTGCTTCACGTACCTGTGCCGCGGACATCTTCACCGGTGCTGTGGAAGAGTGTGGCGATGGCATTGACCAGAACTGCGGCGACGACTTTGACGGCGGCGACCCCGAGATCTGCGACGGTATCGACAACGACTGCTCGAATGGCGTGGATGACGGATTCGTTCTCGCTGCGTTCTACGATGATGTTGACGGCGACGGCTTCGGCACGGCTCTCGGCGCCTCGGAGCAGGCATGCATTGACGCTACGATTGTCGGAAAAGCTCCGAACAACGACGACTGTAATGATGCGGACCCGGTCATTAATCCAGACGGCCTCGAAGTCTGTGGCGATGGCATCGACAACGACTGTAATGCTGCAACACCGGACGCCGACGGCGGCGGCGGTGGTGTGGAGTTCGTCTGCAACGGCATCGACGACAACTGCAATGGCATCATCGACGAAGGTGCGCCGGCAACCGCGGTGTTCTACTTGGACGGGGATTCCGATGGTTATGGTGTGGACACCAGCGCCAACAGCCCCCAGACCAACACCAACGAGTCGGCGTGCGCATTCGCCGAAATCCCAGGCTACTCCCTGGACGCAGGTGATTGTGATGACGCAGACCCAGCTCGCAGCCCGGGCAGGGTTGAGGTCTGCCAGAACGGTATTGATGAAGACTGCAACAACGGTACCGCAGACATTGCGGGTATCGAGGTCTGTGACGGCTTTGACAATGCCTGTGGTGGCGTTGATGCCGGACTGCCACGTGTGACCTTCTACGTGGATGCCGACGACGACGGCTTCGGCGACCTTATTGGAAACACAGGCACTCAATACCAGGTCTACTCGGCTCCCGGAGACAACTCTCAAGAGCCTAAGTACTGCGTCGAGGTCGAGTTTCCGAACGCTACACGCCACAAGGGTGACTGCGACTCGACCGACCCGGCCGTCAACCCAGACGCGCTTGAAGTGTGTAGCGATGGCATTGACAACAACTGCGATGGCGGCGGCGACTTCGTCGGAGCCGTGCCCGTCTTGGATATCTGCAACGGTGCTGACGACGACTGCAACGGTCACCGCGATGATGGTATGGCCGGTGACGGTCTCGCAGCCAACGGACTCCCCATTGACCGGGTCGAGTGGTTTACCGACCTAGACCGAGATGGCTTCGGACGATTTGACCAGGCGACCGGCATTCTTGCTTGCCCAGAGGCGGACCCGAACAGCTTCGGTGCCATTGCCCGCTCGAAGAACACGCTGGACTGCAACGACCAAGATGCAACCATCAACCCAGATGCCATCGAAGTCGTCGAGATGAGCGGCGAGAACGTCGCACCTATTCAGATTGACAACGACTGTGACGTGTCTCGCGGCTCAGCCGCTCCAGACGTCTGCGACGGCGTAGACAACGATGGCGACGGCGAGATTGACGAAGATGGTGGAATCACCGTCGATGCCAACTTCGATGTCATTGATGAGCGTCTGCCCTATTACCCAGACCGTGACGGCGATGGCTTCGGCGATGCCTTGTTGACTCCCATCTACGCCTGCCAAGGCGTAGACATTGCGGGCTACGCCGTTGTCGCGGTCGGCGTGCAAGATGCCGACTGTGGCGACCTCGACCCGCGCGTCTTCCCCGGTGCGGTTGAGGTCTGTACAGACTTCGAGGCGGATGGCACGACCCACATCGACACCGACTGTGATGGTGTGACGGGTGCTGCGGATGGCGAAGCCTGTGACGGCATTGACAATGACTGCGACGGAATCGTTGATGACGGTACGCCACGTGGAGACTTCTACGCGGACATCGATGGCGACGGTGTTGGAGCGGGTGCGGACATTGGCGAGTTCTGTTTGGAAGCAGACATCCCCGGTGCAAGTGTCCTCAACACAGACTGCCAGCCACGAGTCGCCTCGGTCTTCCCAGGTCAGACCGAAGACTGCGACGACGGCTTCGACAACAACTGTGACAGCGGCTCGGGTACCAACGCCGACGCTGACGGCGGACAGGAAGTCTGCAACGGCCTCGATGACGACTGCCTACTTGGCCCAGATGACGGCATTGGAGACACTGCGTACTTCTTGGATGCCGACGGCGACGGATTCGGCGACCCATCCACTGAGTTTATGGCCTGCGCCAACGCCTCTGGCAACGTGCCTGGATTCGTGGACGTTGGCACGGACTGCGATGATGCGGACCCAAGCGTCAACACCAATGCGACCGAGGTCTGCAATGGTATTGATGACAACTGCGTTGGCGGTATCGACTCGGATACTTTGGATACCGACCCATCCAAGCGTTGGTACCCAGATGGGGATGCCGATGGCTACGGCTCGAGTTCGGTGGCCGATGTGCTGATCGAGTGCAATCGATTCAACTACGACAGTGGTCCCGGCGCTCCCCTCACTCGTGACAATCGGGACTGTGTAGACGGGTCGGCGGCTACTCGCTCGGGCTACCAGATCTTCGTCAACGGCACCGATGCCTCTGGCGGATTGATCACCGAGCGTCCTGCATCGTTCAACAAGACACTGACGGCAGCAGAGATCAATCCCGGCCAGATCGAAGTGTTCTACGATGAAATCGATCAAGATTGCTTCGAGTCCAGCTTGGGACGTCCGGGCTTGCTTATCGACGGTGACCAAGATGGTGACCGCCAAGCATGTGATGGCTCGGTGGTCTACCCGGAGCCGTTGTGCCCCGTGTATTTTGCCGGTGCGGACTGTGTTGACGCCGAAGACCAAGTCTCCGTGCTCGGTTTTGAAAGCAATGGTGACGCCATCTTGGGCGTGATTCCTGCGTCGGACATCTTGTTCATTGGCTCTGGAGCCAACCCACGACAAATCACGGACACCCCATACGATGGCGTCAATCAGACCTGTCGCTTGGGCACCCTGAATGGCGAAGACGTCGTTCTAGACGACTTTGACCAAGATGGTGATGGCTTCAGTGATGAAGCCAAGGTTCAGGAAGCCGCTGGTGGTGGATACGTCTACGATCCAGTTCGGCCGCCAGCGACCGACTGTAACGACGACATCACCAACAATGGTACGTCCATCAGTCCTGCTGCCTTTGAGATCTGCAACAACCAGGTCGATGAAGACTGCAGCGGTGCCCTTGATGACTTCGGCAACGTTCTCAACAGCGATGCGCCGCTGACCCAGTCCTTCACGTTCTACCCAGACTTGGATGGGGACGGCTTTGGTGATGAGTCGGCACCTGCCTACGCATGTGAGCCGGCCAACTCCGAAGGCAAGCTACCCGCTAACCAGACCTACATCTCTACGGGTCGCGACTGCAACGACACCGTGGGCCTCGTGACCGGCTTCGATGTCCGCGGCGACCGGATCTTCCCGGGTGCCCCTGAAGAATACTACAACGGTATCATTCAAGACTGTGACATCGGCAACGACTACGACGCTGACGGCGACGGCTACGCAAGCACCGCCGAAGTCGCCACGGACTTCGTTGGAAACTTTGGTGCGTACGACACGTACGTGCAGGACAACCAATGGGATCCGCTTCCTGCAACGGACTGCCTCGACAATGCGGCCGAAGTCCTTGCGGCCGTCGGTGTCGGCAATGACCCGCCGGACGACCCCGCTGTCACGGCGCGTGAGTCCAACCCGGGTCGTCAGTTTGAAGCCGATGGCGTCACCCCGCTACCCGGTGGCGAAGCGTGTGACCTCATTGACAACGACTGCGACACCATCATTGATGAGCCCAGTCAGCTTAGCTTTGCGGACTACTACATTGACCGTGATGCGGATGGCTTCGGTGCCTCGGACGCGTCGGGCAGCTTGGAAGTCATCGAAGACTGCAAGAACCCTTCTATCCAAGACTCAACGCAATACTCTGAGACCAACAACGACTGTGAAGACGACGCGATTACCGTGACCGCCCGAGAGGGAACGGCCACTCTGGATTCGTCCCTCATCAATCCTGGTGTCACGGATGCCGTCTACGATGCCATCATCGCGGACTGTGCCTTCGACCGGAATGACTTCGACAAGGACGGCGACGGCTATGCGTCAGACGCCGCAATTCGGACGGCCTTCGGTGACGCGAACAACTCAGGCGTGTTGACCTACAACGCGCTGTACAGCGGAAGTTTCGGTGGTGTCTACCTTCCCGTAGGCGACTGCAACGACCAGGACCCGGCGATTAACCCCGAGTACGTGAATCCTTCTGCTATCCCCGGACAGTTCGACGGTGACATGGCAGCGGACGGCATCGATAGTGACTGTGACGGTGTTCCCGGAAACGACCGTGACCAAGACGGTGTCCCGAGCATTGAAAGTGGTGGAGCTGACTGTGTCGACGATCCCGCCGTTACCCTGGGCTCTGGCAACCTGACGGTTGATGCTGACCTGATCTTCGGTGCGAATGACACGCCTGGTTTCATCAAGAGCGCCGCCATTGAGCGCTACTACGACGATGTTGACCAGAACTGTGACGAACAGAACGACTTCGACCGTGACGGTGACCGTTCCGCAAGCATCGATAAGATTGACGAGTACCGCAGTACGCGCCCGACGTGGAGCTACTTGGGCGACGACACCCGGCCGGCCTCTGCGTCGTATGCCCTACAGCCCTGGCCGCAGGACGACTGCGAAGATGGCGAGACGGATGTCGACGGCCGCGGAGAAGACGGGCTGTACCGGACTGCACCGCCAGATGCTGCTACCTCCGGCTCAGTTGAGTCGTCGATTGTGCCGGGTGGAATTCTGGCATCCAATATTTTGCCAGGAGCCATTGATGCCCCTTACGACGGCATCGACCAGAACTGTGACGGCTTCGACGACTTCGACGTGGATACTGATGGATTTGCTGGCGAAGACGAGGTGATTGCCTACAATGTGGCCTCGGACTCCAGCAATGACCCGACTGACAAGTACGGTGTCTACACGGACCTCGGTACTCTTCCCGCCTCGGACTGTGTGGACGACAATGATCTCATCAATCCGTCCGCACCCGATGACGTGTCCAACGGTATCGACAACAACTGCGATGGTTCCGCGGGTATTGATGCAGACGGAGACGGCTTCAACGTCGCAGACGACTGCAACGACGACAACTCCTTCGTCTACCCAGGCGCGGGTGAGCGCTGCGAAGTTGGCGCGCAGGTTGATGACGACTGTGACGGCAATCCAAACACTGTCGGTATCCCAGTGGACACGGACAATGACGGCGTCATTGACCAGTACAACCCTGAATACGTGACGCACTTCGTGGACGGTGTGGGCCTGACTCTCTCCGGCGGAACCGTCAGCAATCTCACGGCGAGCCGTCCATTCTATATAGACGCGGACAACGATGGCTTCGCTGACATGAACGCGACTGAGGCCATCTACCTGTGCCGCGCTGGCATTCCAGAAGAGTTCTTCTCTACGAACAAGACCGACTGTAATGACAACGATGAGCTGATCAATCCGTCAGCAGTCGAGGTCTGCAACAACGATGATACCAACTGCAACGGCATCATTGATGAGCCGAACTCTAGTGGTGACCCACCCTTGAACACCACCACCTTCTACATTGATGCAGATGGTGACGGGTACGGTATCGAAGGCCAGGAGACCCTACAGTTCTGCGAAGGCTTCATTGTCAACGCCCCGCTGTCCGAGCGCCTTGAGTGTGCACACGACGGCGTGCCGGACATCGACCCCGACAACATTGATACCGAACTGTTGGCCCGCTACGGCATCAAGTTCGGTGGTGATTGCTACTCGGTCTTCTCGACCGATTGCTACGACGATGAAGTTCGTATCCATCCTGTGTTCCCAGGTGAGCCTCACGAGGAGCGCATGGACGGCTGGGACAACGACTGTGACGGATTCATTCCTGCCATTGAGCTCGACCTCGACAACGATGGTCAGCTACCCCTGCTGCCTGTAAGCTCCGGCGCCTCGGTGGCCGGTGCGGTCCGGCCTGCTGGTGAGTGGACGTCTACCGACACGTTCTTGAACGTGGCAGAGTTCAACATCTTGGCGGGTGCTTCCACCAATACCATTCCGGCGAACAACGACTACGGTGTACCCAACGTCACCGAAGGCCTTGGCCTGGTGGACTGCCACGATGTACTGGCGGCTGACAAGCCCCAGATTCGTCTCGCTGGTGAGTCTCTCACGCTGGTCTGTCGCGACGAGCTGGACAACGACGGTGCACCCACGGGTCTGTGGGAAGTCGCTGTCGACAGTCTGGACGAGGCCCTGTTCAACGGTGGTTTCCGTCTGACAGAGGACATCAACGTTCGAACATTGGCGCAGGGTGACTGTGACGATACCTCCGCCAACCGTGAGAAGGGTCGAGCCGAGCGCTGCGACGGTGTCGACAATGACTGCCTGGACGCTACTCGACTCTTGGTGCACTACGATGCAAACGCCAATGGTCTTCCTGACCATATGGAAGATGGGTCGACCACTCGCGGCTACGTCTACGAAGACGAAATCGACTACGACGGTGACGGCCAGCTGGCCTGCATCTCGGGTGAACGTGTCAACCAGCCTGGCAACGACGTGACCTTGCTCGGCGGCACTGCCATCGAGACAGATGGCGGCGACTGCAACAACCTCTGCTCGCTGATGTCCACCGAAGAGCCTGCTGTTGACTGTGCAGGCTTTGCGGAGTGTGGCGACTTGCCACCCACGACCATCGATGAAGACGACGATGGCTACTCACAGTGTGGTGTCTACGGCACCGAAGCGAGCGATGAGACCATCTTTGTTCTCACCTACGCCTACAACACAGTTGTTGGCAGTGAGCTTGAAGATGAGGTCTGGGACGTCATTCCCCTCGTCATGCCACGCGAACGTGGCAACTCTGGTGAGGCCGCTGAATGTGACGACGACCATTACGAGGCGATGAACGGCCTGTTGGGTGTGGACAATGTCTTCAATGACTCTCAAGGCATCGCTGACATGTTGGCGGTGTGCGTCGAGCTGGACGTCTGCCGTGACTTGGCCCGCAATGGCGAGCCCATTCCGGACTTCTGTCCCGAGTTTGAAACCATCGAAGACCTGGACCGCCATCGCTGCGTGATCAGTCAGTTGACACTGACACGGGAAGCCGACGGAGAGGTCTTCACCATCCTCACTGGCGACAACTCCGATGACGAGAGCCGCTTCGGCATGCTCCAGACCGAGTACGACGGCTGCTTGCAGTCGGATGGCGAAGCCTGGTTCCCCGAGCAGGTTGTGCTGCGTTCGGTCTGGTCACGTGACCGCATCCGCAACGCGCGTCGCCTGGTCTCTGAATGGGAATGCTACCGTTCAACCAATGAGTTCGGGTGTGGTGGCGTCGATGACCTCGCCGAGCGCATGCCGGAAGACCTGGTTCTTCGTGACTACAAGGACCGTCGTCCGGGTGGCTTCAACCTGGATGATGACGACTGGCGGACCATGACTGCCACGCAGCTGCGGTCGGACGCTGGCAATGCCCTCACCTTCAACCGATTTGGCCCTCTTGCACACACTGAAGGCCTGCTGCTTGGTTGTTGGGGTGATGAGGTGTTGGACGGCTTCGAGGAAGCCGTGACCGGCGGCGTCGTCGGTGGCGACTGTGCGGATGCTGACCTGCCGGAAGCAGAGCCTGCCCCAGAGGGTGAGCTCGACGCGCAGAACCGTGGTCGCTACGAAGGTCCTGATGACCTGCTCGCCGTCTTCGATGGTCGGCCCATCGACTGTGACGTCTGCACCGACGGCATCGACAACAACTGCAATGAAACAATCGACTGCCTCGAACCTGCCTGTGCTCGCTGCTACGTCGGCCAGAGCTCTGGCGGCTGTGGCGCAGACGCCTGTCGCGTGGGCGGTTGTTCGTCGACATCGACGGGTGGCATCCAGAGTACGGGTGCCCTGTCGTTGCTGATGTTGATGCTTGGCCTCGGCTGGCGTCGTCGCCGTGAAGACGAAGACGTTGCTGCATAGGAAGTGACATGCGACGCGCGGCTCCGCTCGATAGCGGAGAGCATGCGCGTCGCAGCCATTCAGTTTGAACCGACACGCGGCCCCTCTTCGGGGTCGCTTTTTCGTTTGCTACCCCTTGTTGAACAAGCGGCTGCGGACGCGGACCTCGTGGTGTGTCCAGAGATGGCCGCAACGGGGTACCTCTTTCCCTCGGCGGAGGAAGCGCGAAAGGTCGCTGAGACACCGACAGGACCTACGTTTCAGGCACTGTCAGTCATTGCCGAACGGCACCGGTGTTGGGTCGTCTGTGGATTTGCTGAAGACGCCGGTGATGTGCTGTACAACAGCGCAATGGTGATTGCCCCAGATGGGACCTTGGTGTTCGTCTACCGCAAGTTGTTGCTGTACGACCCCGACTACAACTGGGCCCGCCCAGGAGATGCGGGGGTCGCAATCTTGGAGATGGGCGGCCTGCGGGTGAGCGTAGGCATCTGCATGGACCTGAACAATCCCCACTTCGTCCAGTGGCTCGCGGACGCACGCATCGACATCTGTGCTTTTCCCACCAACTGGGTGCATGAAGACACGGTCGATATGCACGCCTACTGGCAGCAACGACTGGCGCCGACCCACACGGTCTTGGTCGCTGCAAACCGCTACGGTCAGGAAGACGACACTCCGTTTTCGGGGCAGTCTGCTGTGCTGTCGCGTGCCGGCGTATTGACCGCGGGACCGAGAGCGGGGGACGGGGTCATTGCAGTCGACCTCCGCCCGTTGTTTAGCGCCACTCTTCAAGGCGTTCCAGACGGTCGATGATAGCGTCTAGGCGGTCCTGAAGGGTTTCCTGCTCGTCTGCTTCGTCGCCTTCGGGCTCGTCGTCATCTTTGGGTTCGCCCAAGCGTGCGCTGCGCTCTGCGGCGCTGCGTGCGCGGTCGGCGAGCGCTGGTGAGTCGGTGCTGTTGGCGTAGGCCCTTAGGATGGCGCCGCTGTCTGGAAGGCTGCCCAGCATACGAATGGTTGCCTGGCGGGTGCGGATGTCCCGGTCGTTCAGCATCGCTGCGATGGATGCGCGTACTTGGTCAATGACATCGGGGTCGTCGAGACGCATGGCAATCTGAACGAGCGCGCCTTGTGCCACCGTGTTTGTGTACCGCGAACGGGAGGGGTTGAGGGCTCGGGTCAGGTCACGGATGTCGCGCTTGCCCCCTTCTTCACCCAGGATTTCTGCGGCCAGACTGGACATCCAGCTCGACTCGCTGCGAATCGCGCTTCTGGCTAGCTTCAGGGCGGCGTCTGTGTCGTGACCGGAGAGGGCAGCCATGGCCGACGCACGGCTGCGGTCATCGGTGTCGGTCTTCGCGGCAAGGGTGAGGGCAGCGATGACAGCATCCGTTGTCGGAGCGTACTTCAACGAGTCGACGGCCGCTTCACGCATCATGGCGTGGTCGTCCTGTGTGAGCTGTACCAGGGCCGCTACGGCGTCCTCTGTGCCAATGTCTCCTAGACCATAGGCGGAGAAGACGCGTGCGCGTACGTGGGCGTCTGACGCGGCGTAGCGCTCTAGGGCGGGGACCACGGCATCACCCGTGTCTTCGCTGATTGTGTACAGCGCGGCGGTCTGGACAAACGCATCGTCGCTGTTGAGTGCTGCTGCCCATGCCTCAGCGGGTTGGTCCTGTTCGAACCGCGCCGGAACGAGCGCTTCTGGGTCCACAATGACAAAGTCGGGGGGCGTGTCTAGGTCCAAGGAGAGCTTGGCACCTTCGTCGGAAATCCACACGGTTCGACGCACAATGCCGTCTTCCATTCCAATGGCGATGTCTACCGGGAAATCCCACGCGTCTTCCATGGCCAGCTCAACAGTGAGCGTGCCTTCGTCGTGCGTCCAGCTGGTCTCGACCGTTGGGTGGCCTTCGCCGTGAACGAACTGGTCGAACATCCAGGTCAGGTCGCGTCCCCCCGTCTCTTCGAGGCTACGGCGTAGGTCTTCGCTGGTCACGAGACCGTCGCGGTTGCGCACGATGTATTGATGGATGGCTGCGTCAAAGGCGGGTGTTCCAACCATGGAACGCAGCCAGCGCAGTACCGTGACGCCTTGAACGTATTGGTCCGAATTCTCGGAGGTGCCCACGCGCGAGTGCGAGCGTGCGGACATGGGTAGACTCGAACGTAGAGCGGCTTTGCGGTCGCTCCACGCGTCTTCGGCTTGGTACAAGGCACCGTGTTGTTCGCTCATCCAGTCATGGGCGAGAAGCGTTGCGAAGCCCTCGTTCAGCCACAAGTCGGACCACCCGTAGGTCGTGAGAAGGTTGCCGAACCACTGGTGGGCCAGCTCATGCATCACGACCGATTCGGTCCCCCAAGGGCGCGGGTCGTCCGCTTCGAGGATGTACCGAGTGTTGAAGGTGACCAGCGTTGGATTCTCCATGGCGCCGTAGGGGAACCGCTCGGTCACGACCTGCCGGTACAGCGGGTATGCATGGTCGACACCCAGTCGCTCATTGACCCATGGAATCATGTCGGATGCGGCGCTCAGCGAGCGCGCGGCGTCGTCCAAGTTCACGCCCTTAGGCGCATACACGGACACACCATTGCCGAGGTCTTGGTCGGTGTATTCGCCGACCACAACGGTCACCAAGTAGTTGACGATGGGTTGTTCCAGCGCAAAGCGGTGGGTGGTCCAGCCGTCGTCTGCGGGTGTGGTGTCCTGCAGCTCGCCGCAGGCCAAGGCGACCATTGAGCTTGGAACGGTCACCGCCGTGCTGACCGTGAACTTGTCGTTCGGGAAGTCCCAGCCTGGGTACCAGTAGCGGTTGTCCTCGTCTTCGCCTTGGCTGTACACGTGAATGGCGTCGTCGCCGCGTGACGGGCTGCGAAAGTGAAGACCGTTTTCCGGGCTACCCGAGTAGTCGATCGCGACTTCCAGAGCGTTGCCTTCTGCCGGCATCGGAATCTTCATCCAGGTGGCGCCTGTTCGAACGCCTTCAACGACGATGCCGTCAATCCGCACCTGTTCAATGTCCAAGCCGACCTGGTCGAGAGACAGCCACGCGGACCGCCTGCCAAGGGGAGTGACCGTGTGGGTGACGGTTCCGGCGACGGTTCCGGCGAGTGGGTCAATGCGGACCGCTAGGTCCATGTGGCGGACGTCCCAGTGCCGGTCGCGAAGGTACTCTCCGGGCAGGTCGTGGGACGGTGCGTCAGCGAGGGCGAGGCCTAGGACGAGCGCAATCACTTGCTGCGAGCCGCGATGAGGGAGGCGGCAATCTCGGCTGCGCGCTCGTAGCCACTGCCGATTTCTTCCATCAGCTTCTTCTCAATACGGCCACCAATGAGCGGCAGTCGCACCTTGATTTCCCCGTTGATGACGCGCAGGCATTGCTCGCCCTTCACCGTGACTTCCGTGCGTCCCTTTGCGGTCACCCGGTCGGACATGACCGTTGGAACCACGTTCCACTCGAGCACATTTGTAGCCGGGTTGAAGCGGCTCGTCTGGTTGTACTCCAGGTGCTTGCTTCCCATGGCCTTGGCCATGAATCCCGGCAGCTCTTTCTTGGAGACGCATCGAAGAACCGTCACTTCAATGTCGCCCTCGGTGCTCTTGGACACCAGCTCGCGACGTACGCCGGACTCGGCCTCCAAGCGTTCGTTGAACTCGGGGCTGTCGAAGACCTCCCAGAGCGTGACAGGGTCGCAGGAGAATGTGTTGCGGATGGACAGCTTCATGGGGAACCTCGCGATGGCCACCCCTCTAACGAGAAGATGAGGCATTCGGCAGCACCGACCCTGGCCCATCGACTGATTAGAAGAGTTATCGGGCGGCATGTGGTTCACCCTTTCCTTGCTCGCTGCGGCCCAAGTGCCCTCCCCGCCAACTCCAGATTGCGGGCCGGAAAACCCGGATGCGTGCCCGTCTGATTTCGGCTCACGGGCCCACTTGTCGTGGATTCCTGACGACAGCATCGAGACCGTGCGTGCAGCAGAAATCCCCTTAGGTTCTGGCATTGGGCTCGATGTTGCTCTTCGGACCACACTCGGGGATTTTGGCGCACCTGTTGCGATTCTTGACAGTGGTGTGGAGTGGGATCAGCGCCGCTTGTACGAGAAGATCTGGCTAAACGAAGCCGAACTTCCGCTTCCATTGAACGCGGAGGGCCTAGCCGTGCGGGATGCCGACGGTAACGGCATCTTCAATCTAAGCGACTACCGTTGGGACCCCCGGGTCTTGATCGACGCGGGCAATGACGAAGCAGACGACCGCCTTGACCCCAGCGACCTGCTCGCTGTGTTTAGCGACGGCGTCGATGACGATTCCAATGGATTTATCGACGACATTGCGGGCTGGGACTTCTACGGCAACGACAACGACCCGTACGCGGTGCTCGACAATAGCTTCAGCGGCCACGGCACAGGCATGGCGCTGGACGCCGCAGATCCGGCCGGCAATGGCGGTGGAGTAGGGACCTGCCCGAACTGCGCTGTGATTCCCGTGCGCGTAGGCGATACGTTCATTGTTGACGGAGACCGCGTTGCCCAGGGCATTCGCTACGCCGTTGACCGTGGTGCCGTGGCCATCAACATGGCGCTTGGCTCACTCACTCACCCGGAAGGCGCCCGAGAGGCGGTTCGCTACGCGATGGACAGTGACGTCATCGTTGTCGCCGCCGGCGGAGACGAGAACGGGTACCACCACAACGTGCCAGGCCTCGATGACGGCATCTTGTATGTGCGCTCTGTCACCAGTGACAACCGCGGAAGTGACGGCGCCTACAGCTACTTCAACTCGTGGAACTGCAACAACTTCGGTCCGCGCATCGACCTTGTCGCGTCATCGAGTGCGTGTGCGTCTGGAGCGTCATCCGCCACAACGGGGTCGGCCGCATTGCTCATCTCCGCGGGCCGGTCGCAGGGCGTGGACCTGTCCGGTGATGAAGTCCGTGCGCTGCTCTTGGGCACCGTCGACGACGTGTCCTTGACCCAGGCAGAGCGTGAAATCTCACAGGCCTACCCGAGCAAGGACGGCTGGGACGCCTTCTACGGCGCTGGACGGCTGGACATTGGAAACGCGGTCGAAGCCGTGGTCGCGGGCGACATCCCTCCAGAAGTCCACTTCGATGCACCGCGCTGGTTCGCCTGGCCAGACCGTGGGGAAGACGTGGATGTAGTGGGGTTTGTCGATGCACCACGGTCGGGTTCTCTGTCGTGGACGTTGGAGCTGGGACGGGGCGCAGAGCCCGATAGTTGGCAGTCCGTCGCATCCGGTGTGACGCCGATTTCCGGTGTCTTGGCTACGCTCTCGCCACAGGACTTCGACGCCGCCCCCGTGCAAGACCTGGATGACGAAGGCGTCTCGGACCGCATGTACCGAGCCCACGAGACTAGGCATGATCTCGTATGCCGTCTTCTGCTTGAAAAA
>CAJXTB010000022.1 GCA_913061235.1 uncultured Pseudomonadota bacterium
GTGGGCTCGGAGATGTGTATAAGAGACAGACCCCAATCACCCACCCCCAAGATCTGGCTTGACGACACTGCATGCGCCCATAGTTCCTGTTGACCCCGCCACCGGAACCGTCGCCCATGTGGAAGCTCGCCCTCGTCTTTACGCTGCTGCCCGTCCTAGAGATGGTCATCTTCTACTACCTAGGCAGCCAGGTTGGGCTCATCCCCACAGCACTGCTCATTCTGGGGACCGGAATACTGGGAGCTTGGCTCGCACGCCGAGAAGGGCTGTCTGTGTTGACTCAGGTTCGCGATGGCTTGCGTCAGGGAGCCCCTGCGCAGACCTTGGTCGAGGGTGCGCTGATCGTTGCTGGTGGCCTGTTGCTCATTACTCCCGGCACCCTGACCGACATTGCCGGCTTCGCGTTCATCATTCCCTACACCCGGCGCCGTCTCGCACCGGTTCTCATTGCCTGGGGAGCGGAGCGCTTTCAGCTGAGCGGCAGCATCGGTGGCCAAGCCGTTGGCTCGCCACCCAGTCGTCCACCGGCTAGTGCGCCGGCCGAGCCCTTGCCCCCTGCATCGTCTCCGTTCGACCACCCTCTCGCCTAAGGCCAACATGAACAGCCCACTCGACGTTGAACAAGCCGAGCTCGACCGCCTCTCGGGCATCTTCATGACCGCCTTGTCGGCAAAGGAAGCGGGCAAACTCGATGCTGCCGAAGAGTTGTTGCGCGACATCCTGCGAGCAGAGCCTCGCCTTGCCGAGCCACACATGGAGCTCGCGCGAATCTTGCTGGACACAGACCGGCTGAACCCGGCTGAGGCCGAGGCACGCGAGGCGCTGGTGCAGCTGTCGGCCACAGGCCCCTGGCTCGAAGAGGTTGGCGGAGCCACCGTTCACGCCATCGCACACTCTCTGCTTGCAGAGATCTTGCGCAGGCGCGCAGACGAAGACGAGATCATCTTCGGTGACCCAGAGGTCTTCACGGCCCTTCTAGACGAGTCGCGCAAGCACTTCGATCTGGCGCGCAAGCTCGACCCATCGGACGAATACGCTAGCTTTCACGCAGTGTTCTTGGGTCCACAGAGCAAAGACGTCAACTAAAGCCCGACGAGCGGCCAGGTCGCGATGAACACGGTGTCTTCAGAAGCGGACACCACAATATCGCCACCCGCTTGCCGCAGCAGGTTGCGAGTGATGGCTAGCCCCAGACCGGTTCCCTTTCCTGGCGGTTTCGACGTCACAAAGGGCTGAAACAGCCGCTCGCGAATTCCGTCAGCGAGTCCTGGCCCAGAATCTTGCACATGCAGTTCAGCGTGGGTCTGGGTGCGCTGTGTCTGAAGGTGAATGTGCCGCTCGGCCCCACCGGAGACGGCGTCGACAGCGTTCACCAACAGATTGGTCGCGACCTGCTGAACCGCCGAAGGACGAGTACGAACCAGCAGCGGTCGTGGGTCGAGCTCAACAGTCAGGGTCGCCTTGGCCGAACGCACCCGATGCCCCACCATGTTGATGGCCGCACGCAGCGGGTCATGCACGTCCAAGAGCACGTCGGCGGCATCCCGATTGTCCAGCACTCCGTAGTATTGAACAAGCCCTTCAGCGTAGCGGGCCTGCACGATAATCTCGGCAATACGCTCCTGAACCGAGCCCGTCTCGGACGCATTGAGCAGCTCCGCTATGGCCCGAATCGCGAACAACGGCTGGCGCAGTTCATGGACGAGCGACGCGGTCAATACGCCCAACTCAGCGAGCTGGGCAACGTCTTCCCAGGTGGAATCAGCGGTCACGGACAGCCTCGTTGTCTATTGAAACCGCAGCAGTGCAGCCGACAATGCGGTTGCCATTTTCATCGCGAGCGTCGACTTGCACCCGGTAGTCGCCGTCTTGCACCACTCGTTGGCTGTCATCACGTCCGTTCCACCACCACTGCTCGTCCGACGCCGATGCAGGAATCGTCGCGGTTCGCACACGCTGGCCGCTCAACGTCAGCACGTCTAGCACCCACCACAGAGGCGTCTCGCCACCTGTCCATGACAGCGTCACACCGTCGGCCTCATGGTCGGCTCCGTCGTCACCATCTGGGCGGATTCGGAAGGAGTCCACGGAGCACCCGCTCGGCCCCAGCTCAGGCGCTGGGACGGCGCCAATGGGGATGACGAAGTCGAAGGACTCACCCGTATACGTTCCGTCCAGACGATTACCTGCGACGTCGCGCGCGTCTCGAGTGACGACGACTGAGAACGTACCGTCTAGTGGATCAATGGCTGGAACCGGAGTCAAAGCGACCGACCGGCCATCCGGTGCAGGCACGACCTGAGCGACCAAGACATCCGTGGGGCCATCGATTCGGAACGACTCCGCCACCATGGAGGTAGAGAGCATGGGCTCGGTAAAGCTCACCACAATGGCGTTGACCGGCGCCGTGACCAAACCCGACGGCACCACTGAGACGACCTCTGGGTGCACAGTATCGCCGGTGATGACCACCGGAATAACGTCCGCTGCACTGCCGCTCGCCGTCCTCACAACAACCTCGCCCGCTCCACCTGTACGGAGCGACGTGACGTCAAGGGTTGCAGAGGAGTCCCCAGCGGTATCCAGGGTCATGGCCAATCCAGCGCCCGTAGGAACAGCGCCGATGATGTCTCCGCGATTGCTCCGCACGAACACCCGTGTGTCTGTGGCCAACGCGCCCGCACAGTCGGTCAATGCATCGAGGGTCAACACGGAGGTTCCAGCACCCGCCGCCAGAATGCTCTGGGTTGCTTGAACGTTGAGTGGACCCGTGACGGTGCCGTCATCGGGCCCGAGCCACACTGCACCCGCCACTTCTGCGCCACAGCCATCGGCGTCGACCACCAGACCACGAACGACTGTCTCGCCGTAGCCCTGGACGGAAATCTCGGCTCCAACCAGCGCATCTGCAGGCTCATCTGACACAACAACCAATCCAGTGGCGAGGCCCGCTCCACGCGCCTGACTCAGCGCCATGGACACCGGAACACGCGCCTGCCGTGCGTCGTCCGCACACGCAATACCCACGAGTTCCTCACCAAACCGCATGGCGGGAAGTGGGCCTAGTTCGCCGCAGTCCGCCGCCACAACTACACGACGCGTAGCGGTGGTCAGCCCTGGCGAAGACGCCACCAAGGTCTCGTCCACCGGGCTTCCCCAGGTCAGCTCTGTCGTCGCCTCACCGTCAACGATATCCAGCGAAACCGGCTCAAACGCACCTTCTGTCGGAGAGAGCGTTGCTGTCGCTGCCGTCTGAGTCTGGTTGCCGTAGGTGTCCAGGACTGCCACAACAACACCGAGCGTTTCACCAGTAAAGCCCCAGGGCTCGTCGGTGTGTATACGCAGCGCCTCTGCCGATGCCGCCGTGACCCGCACAGATACAGACTGACCGAGTAGTTGCCCATCTTGCGAACCGCGAATGATGGTATCGCCAGCAACCGTGACGGACGCCGTAGTACTCGCGCTTCCATCGCCACCCAGTGAGATGGAAGCCACGGACAGACTCCCGGTGTCGTCCGACAGACTCACCACCGAGTCCGTCTGAACCACATAGGTATTGCCGAATGCGTCGAATCCGGTGGCGGTCAAGGTGACCAGCTCACCGGCCACAACGGTACGCTCACTGACCGCTAGCGCTACGTCAGCCAGGGCCGCATTGATGACCTGCAAGTCGCCGACTTGAGCCGTGAGAGCGTCTACCGCTACCTCCGCAATCACCGCGTCTTGCGCTTGAGTAAATACGCAGCCAAGCTGAATGTTTCCGGCATCATCTACGCCAGATGCAACACAGTCGGCCGGTTGCTGGCCGACCACAACCGCAATGTCGACTAGAGCGTCCAGGACCACCACATTTCCGAAGGCGTCACGCGCATCGACGGTGAGCACAGCGGTCTCACCCGCAACCACGACGGCATCTGCGAACTCGGCGGACAACACCACCGCTGGACCCGGGAGAACAGTGTGCGCATTGCTCGAACCGGAGATTCCGCCGCCGTCATCTACGGTCAGGACCACGTTGGTACCCGCAACGGTTGGCGTGGCCGTACAGAAGATGGGTGTGGTTCCAACGCACTCGGCTTGCAGCGTCTCTCCCGTTGACTCCACCAAGGTCAGCACACCGCCAGACCCTGCCGTCAGATTGCCGAACTCATCCACCGGGGTCACGAAGATGTTGAGCTCGGTAGTTCCAGCCACAACGTCTGACGGATTGACCACCACATCGAAGTTCGTCGCAGCTCCAGGCTGAACCTGAAGTGGAGCAGACTCCCCTTCAGGACCGGACACACTCTGAAGGCTATCGGCACCGCACCCTGCCGTTCCAGTGGCTTCGCGCAGAGTGACTGTGGTCTCCGTGACGCCAGAGACGGTCTCAGCAGCGAACCAGTTCTCGCAGGCGTTCTTGAGCAACACGACTTCGGATGCGTCAAACACCGGATTTCCGAACTGGTCAAACAGCGACAAGGTCGCCGTGAATGGGCGGCCGGCAATGGCTGTAAACGGTGTGCTCGGCAGGTCAATGTCTAGCTTCAGCTCATTGCCAGGCTCCCAAAGCACCCGAACCTCACCATCCGCGACGCTCGAGTCGACGTCTTCCGGGGAGATGGTGATGACTGTGGTTCCTGGGGTGGACACGCTGACACCAACGCGGGCCCGTCCGTCCACGCCAATGCGACCGCGAATGGCGCGTTCGTCGGTGAAGACCTCAACATCTTCGAAGCTTGTGCTGTCGAAACCCACCTCAATCGGCCCATCTTCACCGACCACCGAGACCACGATAGGCAGATCCGACAACACACGTTGGTCCAAGGGGTCAACGAGCTGAATCTCAATCCACGCCGTGTCGAAGACCTCGTACACCAACGATGAAACGTCGACGTCTAGGCGGTCAGCGCGTGTATCGGTCACTGTGAATGCGCTGTCGAGTCGGCCCATTTGCCCTGTCGGCCCTTGTACTTCCACCGCATACAATCCAGGGGCAACACCGGCTGGCACAACGGCCTGCAGGTGCTCAAAGTCGACCAAACCTGTACTGACCAGCTCGGTCACCACGGTGGTGCCCATCATCAAGCGTGCTGTGAATCCGGCGTTGATGTCCGCCTCTCCAGACGAGCGAGCATCCACCTCAACCTGTGGGTAGAACGCCGAGCCTTGGATGACGACAACGGTATCTTCGCCGTTGTAGGCGGCGTCTGGCACAACAGAGGTCGGCTGCGGTGACGGCAGGTCAACGCCACAGCCAATGCCTGCGCAGAGCAGCGCTACCAAGACCGAATTTTTGTGGAACAACGCTGTCATCAGTAGATCAACCGATACCCGACGATGAGGGCTGCGCCTCCGACCGGGCCTTGAAACGAAATGGGGCCGCCTGGACTGGCCAGGGCGATGCCGCGTGCCTCTAGTGTGACCTCTCCGCCGCCGAACCGCTGGCCAACGCCACCAGACACCATGATGCCCGGCGGAAGAACGCCAACGCCACGAGCAGCGATGACCTCATTGAACCGGCTCACCCCTGCATACGGAGCAAAGACACCCCCGAGGCCGAGCCACAAGGCTCGCGCACCCAGCTCACGACGCGCCAGAATCGACACGGAGATTGGCACCACGTTCATCTGCACGGTGTTCTTGCCGGCGCCCGGGATGTCGACCTCATTGCGTCCGCTGTAGGTGGCTGCGCCAACACGAAGGATGGTGGAGCCTCCGATAAATGGGATTCGCCAGTCCGTATCCACCGCAAGCATGGGCGAAGTGACCTGGCCGAAGTTGGTCAAGGCACCAATGCCAATCGCAGGTGCTCGCACCAAGGGTCGAGGCTGAAGAATAAGCCGTGTAGACGCCGATGCCGTCTCTGCGCGTGCGGTCAGCGTGACGTCGCGTGCTCGCTCACCTGGCGCTGGCGTGAACTCCGCCCGCCAAGAGCCATCTGAGGCTTGCGCCAGTGGTCCGAGTTCCCCCTCCGACGTTGTCAGCTCTACGTCCGCGTCGGCAACGGTCCCGCCGCTTCGGTCGTTGACGGTGACGGTCACAAAGGCGACAGCGCCATTTCCGGTGTACAGCACAGGAGGGTCGACGCGGACGACGAGGTCCTCCACACGGCCGGCCTCAATGCTCACCTCACGCATCACCGACAGGTCGGCTACCGCAGGTCCACCACGCCCTGGCGTGCCGCGAACCGCAACCGTTCGACCCAGCACTCCGGGTGAGACCGCGGTCAACACCAGCGGGCCAATGCCGTCGGGAATCGCCGCGATTCCTTGCGCCCACCCGTTGTCTCCGGTCACCGCGTCAACCGCGTCGGCGCCCGCATCCATTCGAACCGCCACGCCGCTCACGGGCCGACCCTGACCATCTAATGCCCGTGCAAACACCTGCACGCCGCCACCGCCAGGAACAGGGCCATACCGAGTGACCCAGCGGTGAACATCCGGCCCACCGAGGGGCGTTTGGTAGGTCGCCAAGATGGTGTCGCGACCGGCCGAGATGGCCCGACGCCCCAAGTACTCGCCACGCAGAGCAAACGGACTGTTGGCCTCAGGCTCAAACGCACCGACCTCGGGCAGCACCGTGACCCCGTCGACAGACAGGCGCTCTCCACGGGCATCTTCGACAACCGCGTACACTTCGGCCACGGGAAAGTCGCTCGACATGGACTCAGGCCAGACGCGCAAGCGCAAGTTGGCGGCAACACCCTGGACAACAGGAACGCGCGGCCGAACCGAGACGCCGACGCCATGTTCGCACTGAAGCCGTAGCTCTTGCACCTCTCCATCAGTCTGGTCTGGGAGCGGCACGTACCACTGATCACCAACGACCGGAATCGCCTCAATGCGCGCCGCTGCCGTACGACAGACAGGTGCCGAGCCGCCGCGAACCGTGCCGCTTGCTGTGCGACTGACCAGGTACAACGCAGGTGGCACACCGTCGCGGTCAATGACCCCTGTGACCATGGCGGTGAGCTGGTCTTGCCCGTTGCTGCTCAGCGGAAGCGACGTGCGTGTGCTGTTTCCAAGGTCGTCCGTAAACACTGCCTCAGCGGAGCGTTCACCTGGGTATTGGTCGATATTCGCGGTAACCGTACCGGTCTGAGAGGCCACAAACGGCCCGTACTGCCGCTGTCCGACCGTGAGCGCCACCGTTGCGTTGGGCTCGGTCTGTAGATTGAGCCGTGGACGGGCCCGAATGCGCAGCTGCGTCCAGGATGGAGCGGCATCAAATCGTCCGTCTGCGACACCTACCGGAACCATTCGTGCGTACGCGTTGTTGTCGACGGCGACGGTGATGAGCAGACCCTCTGCTGTGGCGACAACCGACTCAACAGTGCCCTCTCCCACAGTCACGACCAATGCCTCGGCACTGGGTAGGTCATCTCCTGTGACCAAGACGTCCACGGTGAGGTCGTCCACCGTCGCGTCTACCCGGCGAGGCACCTGGAGGGCGCCAACAACGAGCGGAACGACGGGTAGCGGACGAGCAACCGACACCGTCTTGCCGACTGAGCTGATGCGTACCGATTCGATCCCTGTGTCCGGGGTGAGTGACGCAGACCACACTCCGGGAGCGCGCTGGCCCAACAAAGTCAGTGTGGCACCATTGGCCACAAGCCTGGGCGGACGGGAGCTTGGGCTACCATCGTCATTGGTGACCGCGACTTCGATGCGACTCGCCTGACCAGGATGCAGCGCGCCGTCCGTGACGACCACTTCTACATCAGCAGCGAGCGCTGCAGCCAGAAGCCATGGTATCACCGATTGTACTCCACATCCCCGGAGAACGCGGGCCCCGTAGAGTCAAGCCGAATGGTCCGCTCGCTAGTGGTGGTCTCACCCAACGGGTCTTGGGCGGTGATGATGAGTGTGTTCTCGCCTTCCACGAGCTCTAGGTCCGCAGTGAAGTTGCCATCTTCGTCAGCTTCTACCGTCATAGTCGTCGCTCCACCGGACAGGTCCACGGCAATCGCGCTGCGCGTCTGCCCCTGAATACGGAACGCCGAACGTCGCACCCGGGTTCCCGCTGGCCACTGCACTTCAAGCAATAGCGAGGTAGGAACCGGACCAATTTCGGCTACCCGCCCCTCTCGTGTGGCGAGTCGCTGCCCCTCTTGCACCTCGGATGCGCCCAGAATGCCTTCAACACTCGCGGCCCCCCGTTCCACCTGAACGAACAGGTCTCCGTCAGCGTCTACAGCAACGTCCAGCTCTGCGTCCGTCACGATGATGGCGCGGGCGTCGCGAGCAATGCGAACCGCTCGGGAGTCGGGCATGACGCGTGCGGACACGCGGCCGCCGAACAGTTCCACTTCCACATCGTCGCCGTCTACAGAGGTGATCTGCACTTCGGTCTGTGGACCAATGTCCAAGCGTCCGTCTCCGCCAATGCCCACTACCGCGCGTCCGCCTGCACCTGTCTGAAGCGTGTCCTGCGACTTGAGGGTCTCTCCCAAGCGTGCGGGCCGCGTGGAGCGCTCAACGCCAGTCACGGTGATGTCGCCGTTGACCTCCAGCAAGATGAGGTCGACCTGACTGCTGTTGCCACCAAAGTAGCTGAGCAGCACAACCACAACAGCGAGCAGAGCAATGGCGCCAAATACCAGTCCGAGAGTCCGGTTCATACGGCCTCTGGCAGTGTGACGGTCCAGGTCTGCGCAGGAGCATCCGGGGTCTCGAGTGTGCCGCCAACGCCCGCGAGTAGCTGACGTGACACCCACAAGCCAAGGCCAGTTGCGCGCCGGTCATCACGTAGAGCATCTGCGGCAATGGGCTGGTCTGCCGCCAGCGTAAGCGACACAGTGCCATCACTCGACGACACGCCCAACGCGACCACAGCACCGTGCGGTAGTGCGCTACACAAGGTGGTAAACACCGGCGACAGCGCGCGGACTGCGAACCCTGAATCTACGCGAACGGGGGCCGGATGTAGGCGTGCAGCAAGCTCCACCGTCACACCTCTCTGGCGCAACGAACCGCGTACAACCACGAGCAGTTCACGTAGGACATCGTGCAGGTCTACCACGGCGCCCGTTGTGGGGCCCATGTCGTCGGCGGACAGCCGGGTCATGGCCGAGACGACCTCGCGGCAGCGCTCCGCCTGTTCTTCGATCTGCCCGAGAAGACTCTCCTGCCCAGACTCTTCTGCTTGTGCGCGCAGAACCTGGGCAAGTCCCAGAATACCAGCGAGCGGATTGTTCAGCTCATGGGCCAATCCAGCGCTGACATCCGTCACCGCCGCGAGTCGTCCCGACCGCAGCAACTGTTCCTGGGCCCGGCGCAGCTCTGCGGTCGCATCGTCCACACGCTGCTGAAGCTGAACGTTGAACGCTTCAATCTCAGCTTGCTGTGACGCCAACGACACCCGGTTGTGCTCAAGACGCATGGACATATGGTTGAAAGCCCTGGCCAGCTCCCCAATCTCGTCTGACCGATTGACGTGCAGACGCTTTCCGAACTCACCGTCTGCCACAGCCAAAGCGGTGTCACGCAGACGGTCGATGGGCCGGCTCAGCGACTGAGCGACCAACACGCCCAATCCGAGCGCGAAGAGCACCGCCAGAACGGCCGTCCACGCAGTTCTACGACGGATTTCAGCACCCGCACGTTCAGCAATGGTGGCCGGCTCGACCACCACGACAGCACCCCCAAACATACTCAGCGGGGCCACAGCGCCTCGGACCTCCGTGCCGTCTGCCAAGGTGTAGGACACGCTCGCTCGACTGCGCAGCAACGGCGCCAAGACGACAGGATCGATCAGTCGGTGGCCCATTCCCAAGACCACGACCCCTTCGGCGTCCAGTACGGCCACACCGTGCTCAGCGGTGCTGCGCTCTGCGACCTCGTCAGCGAGCTCTGCCAGCGACACTTCAGCGCCCAGCAACACCTGTTCATTGTAGGGGCCCGTCGCCGCAATCGGCACAGCCACAATGCCTTCCAGACTGTACAGGTCTCCCACAACGCCATTCGCCATGCGTGACCGCCCAGCGAGCGCTTCCGACAGAGGCAGACTCGCCACGAGCACGTCCGCACGCGCATCTGAGCCTGGCGCGCGGTCCGCCAAGACCGATCCCACCGGCGCCGCCTCGGTCAAGAACAACGGCTCGACCAGCGGAGCTCCATCTGCGTCGACCAACACCGCAATCTGTACCGTGGGCACAGCCAGGAAAGCCGCCTGAACCAACCCCTCCTGCTCCGCTTCCGTCGCTTGTTCAACGGGGAAGACCTGGAGCAGTCCAGCGACTGCGCGCGCTTGGTCCTTGGTCCAGGTGTCAATGAACGACGCCATCGCGTCCGCATCCCGAACCAGGATCTGTGCCGACGCTCGCGACGCTTCTTTCGTGGCAATGGTCACCGCGCGCAAGCTGGTGAACAGAACTGGAACCAGTGCAATGGCAATGGCGAGTCCCGCAATTCGCGTGCGTAGTCTCACGCGATCTCGGCGTTGGAGCGTGGCAAGCGAACGACGAAGCATGCACCCGTGCCAGGTGGGCTACTGACCGTGATGCTTCCGCTGTACCGGGTCACGATTCGGTAGACGATATTCAAGCCAAGACCTGTGCCTTCGCCTGGCGGCTTCGTTGTGTAGAACGGATCAAACACCAAGCTGACGGCATCTGCGTCAATACCAGGGCCCTGGTCTCGCACCGAAACCTCCACATGGGCACCGGATTTAACCGCTGTGACAGTCACAATACCGGAATCCGCAGACTCTCCCTCAAGGGTTGCCTCAATGGCGTTCTTGATGAGGTTGACGAAGATCTGCTGTACTTCATTGGTTCGGGCCAACACCACCAACTCAGGATCGGCGTCCACGATAATGCGCTCGATGGGGAAGCGAACGGACCGAGCAACAAGCTTGGCGGCGTCGGCGATAGCAGACGCGAGGGTGACCGTAGTTCGATACTCGTCCCGGCTGGAGCGGCTGTAGCGCGTCAACTCCGTCACGATGTCCCGGATATGCTTGCTGTATTCTACAATTTCGGATGCATGCTCATGGACCACTTCAACGTCGTCTTCATCCACAATGGCTTCGGCGAGTCCAAGGATACCGAACAACGGTGAGCTGACCTCGTGGGCCACGCCTGCCGCGAGTGTGCCGATTCCAGCCAGCTTTTCACTTTGAATGAGCTCGGTCTGTGTGGACTGCAGACGCTCAAGTGCCTCTTGAAGGGACGCGTTGCGGTCCTGCAGTTTGCTCAAAAGTCGCCCGTTCTCACGGACTACCCTCACCTTGCCCCACGCGCGCTCCACCTTCTGTCGCACCTCGAAGATGCTCCTGGGCGGCTTGACGATGTAGTCGAAGACGCTCAGCTGCATGGCTTCAAGCGCTGTATCGAGCGACGGGAAGCCGGTAATGACAATGCACTCGGCGGCAGGGTCATGTTCCTTGAGCAACGCGACCAGGTCCAAGCCCCCCACATCTGGCAGGTTCTTGTCTGTCAGTAGGACGTCCGCCCCGTGCGCCAAGAGATGGTCGCGCGCCGCAGCACCGGATCGAAATGCATCTACCTGCCAAGGACCGCTCTTAAGAACAGTCACCAACAAGTCGAGAATGACAGGCTCGTCATCTACAACAACGACGCGACCGACGGTCTCCACAGGGCCTCCATACACCCCGGTGTATCACCTGGGTCACCACCACTGATTGCATCTTCCGCACCATCGGGCTCAAGATTGATGTTTCCGGTGTCGAAGTACACAGATAGCGGTTCCCCAACTTGCGCTGTAGCACTCGCGCGCTACGATGCGCGCCGACCGTCCTAGAGGACTGACTTCGTATGCGTTTTTCCCCCCTCCTTGCTCTGCTGCCCCTCTTTGTGGGTTGCCCCAAGAACGTCGGTGATGCCGGTGGTCGCGCTGGTGCGGACAACCCACACAAGCTCATCCGTGAAATCGAGATGGACGACGGCATGGTTCGTCAAGAAGTCGACCTCGACGGAGATGGCCGCCCCGAGGTCATCAACTACCAGCGGCCTCGCACCAACGGTCCACCGCTCATCTTGCGCAAAGAGACCGACCTGAACCGCGATGGCAACATTGATGTTCGAAGCTTCTTCACGGACGAAGGCCGACTCGAGCGCGAAGAGATGGACGGCGACTTTGACGGCGTGTTCGACTGGGTCGACCATTACCAAGACGGCCGACGCGTCATGTCCGAGGTTGATACCGACTTTGATGGCGACACCAATGTGTGGAGTTATTACGACGGCGCCAACATCACGCGCCAAGAGCGTGACGAGAACGGTGACGGCATGATCGACTACTGGATTCGCTTTGACGACGAAGGCAACGCGACCCGCACGGCACGCGACCTGGACGGCGACGGCAAGATGGACGTCCGCGACCAGTAGATGACGCCTACGCTCGAGACACCACGACTCTGGCTTCGCCCCCTCTGTGTGGACGATGCTCCAGCAGTCCAGCAGTACTTCGCAAACGTCAACATCATCGGTCGCCTGTCCAAGCGCGTCCCATGGCCCTACCCGGCTGACGGTGCCCTCACGTTCCTTCGCGACGTTGTCGTCCCAGCCATGGAGAGCGGAAACGCCTACGGCTGGGGAATCGTCCTGAAGGACGGTCCAGACGAGGTTGTTGGCCTCATTGAGCAGCGCCTCGGTGAGTTCGAGCAAGGCAGTCGCGGTTTCTGGCTTGGCGAGCCCTTCTGGGGGCGTGGCTACATGACCGAGGCCGTCATTCGCACCCAGGACTACTTGCTACTGGAGGCCGGTGTGCCACGCATGGTCTTGCTCAACTCTGAAGACAATGTGGCTTCTCGGCGCGTCAAAGAAAAGACCGGGGCGGTTCGCATTGGGACGGCGATGCTCGAGCACCACCACGGCAGCGATGTGTGTGACAAGTGGGAGCTGACGCGCGAGCAGTGGGTCGCGTGGAAGGCCGCCAACCAGCCGTAGCTAGTCTCTGGAAGTGCTCGTGCACCACTCCTGTGTGGCCCCTGCGGACAGGCACAGTGGTAGTGCCGGCTCTGATGCCTGGTCGGACATCAACGCGAAACGGTAGAACTCTCGCGCGTAGTCTCGAGCTCGCTGTTGGGCGGCCTGCATTGGTTGGCTGTCGTTAGCCACGAGGTCCTGTTCGTCCAACGCTTCAGCGCTGCGCCACAGCTCTCCTGCCGCAACGGCACGCAATTTTTTCAAGGCGTACACGCGGCTCATGTAGGCGTTGCGTCTCCAGTTGGCACTGTCGCCCAGCGTCTCGTCCGCCCATCGGATGGCCGCTTCGGCACTCTCGGGACCGCTCCCAACGTGATGAACGGCAAAGTCGAGGCCCAGACCGTAGTCGGCACCGTCCACCTCTTCGAGGTGCCGGCGAACGAGGCGCTCCCACTCGCGCTTGTCAGGAAGACCGTCCGCACGGGCAATGAGTCGCAACGATGCTTCTGCGCGCTGTTCTGCACTGGTGCTCTGCACAAACGCCGCGTCCATACAGGCTGTTTGCTCATCCGACAGCGGTGCGTCGGGTGCTGTGGACAGGACGCCACAGTCACCGGCAAGAGTTGACGGTGGGGTCAGCGGAACGACTCCGGTCTGCATCAAACGCCCCGTCCCTGGGTGCATCACCGCCACCGGCAGAGGGAGGCTGCGCGCCCCGGTCTTTGACACGGTCTGAACGTTGACCACGAAGGAAAAAGGTTCTTGGTCCGGCATTGCACCGTCAATCCAGCTCACGGTAATCCGCCCTTGTCGCGTAGCCATCGGCCCAGGGCCCAGGCGCATCGGAGCTTGCCCGGCCACCACCGTGAAGAGGTAGCCAACGTCGCCATCGGGCGGAGCCTGTAGAAACTCGAAGGTCAGCCAGCCGATGTCATCGCACGATGTCATCCTTCCAGTCGGCCGAGCCCCGCGCCCTCGTGCAGCGACCGGCGGTGCCACGCTCGGAGCAGCCGGTTTGTCCCCGGGCACCGCATCACGCGGCACATGAAAGCCCAAGGGGGAACGGACTGTGCAGGCGACGGCAGAGTGGGTCCAAAGCCCGGCGAACATCATCAACCACACGCGCATGAGCCCTCCGTCGCCGCAACCCTACGCGAGATTCGTACTCCACTCAACCCGAAATCCACATAGCGGGTCTCAGCCTAAAACAGCGTCGGAGCAACCGTCTGAAGCGCGTTGTACACAACAATCGCCACCGCATTGGACAGGTTCAGTGACCGTGTAGGACCGTCCATTGGGATGGTCAGTGCGCCGTGCTTGGCAATGATGTCTTTCGGCAGCCCGACCGATTCCCGTCCGAAGACCAACACGTCTCCAGGCTCATGGGTGACCGAAGCGTAGGTCGCGGTTCCATGCGACGAATACAGGTGGATCCGGCGACCTTCCGCCCACGCCCAGAACGCGTCGCCGTCTTCATGTTCGACCAAGTCCACGTGCTTCCAATAATCGAGCCCAGCACGCCTCACCTGACGCTGGTCCATGCTGAATCCGATCGGATGCACCACGTGCAGTCGCGCACCGATACCCACACACAGCCGTCCGACGTTGCCGGTATTTGGCGGTATCTCCGGGTTGTACAGCACCACATGCAGGCGAGGCTCAGACATCATGGACTCCAGTGGAGATAGGGGGTGCGCGCTGGTATCGTCGCCAGCCCTCAATGGCTGGAAGCAATGAGCGACCGCGTAGACATCGGCCCCTTTCGTGCAGAACGCCTCCTGGCCAATGGCACCCGCACACAAGTGTGGGCAGCAGTGCGAGGCGGTAAGACCGTTGCCGTAAAGCTCGCCCGCAACGATGCCGTTCGCCCAGCCATGTTGCGCGAGATTGAGGTCTACAAGGCCCTTCAGCCACCAGGGCTGCCCGGCTTCATTGAAGCGGACCCCAAAGGGCGCTGGTTTGCCATGGAGCTCGTTGAAGGTGTGGCCATCGACAAGTGGGCACGCAACGAACGCGAAAAGACCCTGGCAGACGTCGCCATTCAGATTCTAGAGGTCCTACATCACCTGCACGGTCAGGGCGTCATCCACGGCGACATCAAGCCGAGCAACATCCTGATTTCGACCGATGGCATCCCCACCCTGGTCGACTTTGGCTCTGCCACCTTCGTCGGCAAGCAGATGAAGGGGTTTCACGGAACCCTTGGCTTCGCCGCACCCGAGGTCTTGGCGGGAGAAGTCCCGACACCCGCGTCTGACATGTACGGCTTTGGCGCCATGTTGTACGCCTGTCTGACAGATCGTCCTCCGTTTGTCCTTCCAGATCCGGCTGCCCTTGCCTACGTGCCTACCCAATGCCTTCCCGCACCGCCGTCGACATGGGTGCCCGGCATTCCCGCCCGAGTTGACCACTTGGTCCTCGCATTGCTCGCCCGCAGTCCAGACAAGCGCCCATCAGACGCACGCCTCATCTCGCAGGCCCTGCTCACCACACCCCGCGCCAAGATGGCGAAACGGGTCCTCGGCATGCACGCAGAGCGCGATGCCCTGCGCAGGCTGGTGGTCTCGGCCTCACAAGGACAGGCCAAGGCCGCCGTGATCTACGGTCCTGCAGGCAGCGGCCGCCTCACCCTCATCACCGAGACCATTGAAGCGGCCATTCGCGAGGGCATGCAGTACCTCGCCGGCGTCACGCCAATGGCCGCGAAAGATGCCATCGCTGAGTCGAAGAAGCCGCCAGCTCTCGTGTTCCGCATTGGCCAACGCGGCGCACAATCCGTCGTGCAAGAGCTGCTAGAGCTCGGCCGTCCGTTGCTTATTCTCATTCACAGCGACCGGCCGCTTCCACGCATTGAAGGCGCGGAACAGATAACGCCAGCTCCGTTGAATCGGACCGATGCGAGCCAGTTGGTCGCAACCCTTGGTGGTGATATGGCCAAGGCTGAGGAGTGGCGCGATGCGTCCGCTGGTCTGCCCATTGGCATTGTGGGTCGGTGCCGAAAGTGGATGCGCGAGCGGCAAGGAGACGCGCCTGAACGGGCCAGCCTCCCCTCCAAGTCCCGCCGCGTTCTGACCGCTCTCGATACGATGGGCGAGTGCTCGCTCGATGAGCTTGCCGCTGCCGTTCGCATGCCGGAAAACGCCGTCGTCGACCACTGCGAGGTCCTCATTGCAGAGGGCTTCATTGAGGTGACCGGCGCTGGAAGCATGATTCGCCTGACCACCCCAGTCTCCGAGGTGACGCAGTGACCCGTCCACCGAGTGCCCTGTACAACCCCGCGCCACGCGAAGTTGTGCTCAAAGACCTGCTCGCACGCTCTCGCAGCCGCCTGGACCGCTTGTCCGACGCTGACTTGGCCGAGCTACTCGAAGACGCCCTGTACACGGAGCGAAAGCGCCTACAGCAGAGCAAGAAGGACGAGGAGCAGGAGCACCTGGACGTTCTCGCCCGCGCCTTGGTTCGGGGAACACGCGCCGACCAGATGAACGCCGCGATGGACTTGGTGCGCGACTGGAGCGACGAAATCCACGGCAAGTTCGACCCACGCACCTACGGATTTGCAACACGAATCCTACCTAAAGCGTTGACCGGACTACTCGCCAGACGCCCGCACAACCTCTCCGATCTGGCCCCAGACAGGCGCATCCGGGTTGAGGGACCAGTCGACCTCATCGCCGACTTGTGTAGCGAAGGGACCGTGGTCCTAGCCCCTACCCACGTCTCCAACCTCGACAGCCCGCTCATCGGCTTGGCCCTGCACCTCGCCGGCCTACCTCCGTTCGTCTACGGCGCAGGCCTAAACCTGTTCAAGAACCCCATCATGAGCTTCTTCTTGAGTCGGCTTGGCGCCTACACGGTCGACCGCCGCAAGTCGGCACGGCTCTACAAAGACGTGCTCAAAGACTACTCAGTCCGCGCAATGGTCACTGGCCACCACAGCCTGTTCTTCCCAGGAGGCACCCGGGCACGCAGCGGGCGGGTGGAAGCATCGGTCAAGAAAGGCCTGCTCGGTACTGGTATTGTTGCGTGGCAAGAGATGTTGGAGGCCGGTCGCGACAAGCCCGATGTCTACATTGTGCCGTTGACGCTGTCGTTTCAGCTGACCCTCGAAGCCGCCACGCTCATTGGTGACCACCTCGAAGACGCCGGCAAACAGCGCTTCATCATCAACGACGATGAGTTCACCCAGCCCCGGCGCTTGGCTGCCTTCGCCCGTCGTGTTCTGGACCTAGATGCCTCGGTCGTGGCTCGCTTCGGAGACCCGGTAGATTGCCTAGGCAACCCAGTCTCCTTCGACCCCGAGGAACGCAAGCAGCAGTCCATCGAGCGACAACGCTACGTGTGTGACGCCGAAGGAACGGTCCAGCGCGACGAGCAACGCGACCGTGTGTACACCGACCGCTTGGCCGATACCCTCATCAAGGCCTACCCCAAGGGCATCACCGCGATGAGCACCCATGTGGTGGCGTGGGTCGCGTGGCGCATGCTTGAAGAGCGCTTGGCCACAAAGGACGAGTTCCGAGTGGTCCGCATGCCAGCGCTGTCCCGTCGGTTCTCTCGGTCCACCTTCCTTGAACGATTGGACGTGGTGCTTCAGCGCATTCGGGCTGATGTTCAGGACGGAAAGTATGACTCGGATCTGCCCGTCACAGCGCGCGGGACCTTGGACCAGGCGGTCGACCGATTCGCTAGCTACCATCGCAGTAAAGCACTGGCCGAACACGGTGACGACCTGGTCGTCGAAGACACCAAGCTACTGCTGTACTACCGCAATCGCCTTGCACATCTTGAGTTGGAGACCCCATGAAAATCGGCATTCTTGGTGGGGGACGCTGGGGTCAAGCTCTTGCCCGTCTGGCGATGGCCGCGGGAAACGACCCACTCATTGCCTACCGCGACAAGAAGGACAAACCGCCGCATATCCTACCTTCTACAAAGGATGTCCCGTCGGTCAGTGCTTCGTGTGACCTGCTCATCGTGGCGGTCAGCGCCAGCCGCGTTCAGGCTGCCATGGAGATGGCCGAACCGCACGCCGGCAATCGAGTCGTTGTAGCCGGCCGTGGAATTGACGCAGACACTGGAAGATGGCTGTGTGACGTGGTCCGCGAGCACTCCCCGGTGATTCGAGTCGGCACCTTGGCGGGTCCAGCACCGGTCGAAGAAATCCTAAACGGTGGGCTGTGTGCCGGTGTGGTCGCCTCGCCGTTCCAAGAAGTCCGGGACATGGTCCAGCAGGCGCTGCACTCGTCTCGCTACCGCCTGTACGGCTCACCCGACCTGGTCGGCGTTCAGCTCGCGAGCGCGGCCGTTCCCCCACTCGCCGCACTTGTCGGCGTCACCACGTCACTGGGCGGTGCGGGTGTAGGCATGCATGCGATGGTCGTTGCCCGAGGAGTCGCTGAGTACTCGCGCCTCGCCACCGCGCTGGGCGGAGATGCCGCGTCCCTGGCTGGACTCGCTGGCGTCGGAGACCTTGTTGCTGCCCAGGGTCAGTCCGGTCACCCAAGCTTTGAAGCCGGAAAAGCGCTGCTGACCAAGAAGCGTCGCAAGACCGCAGGTGAGCCGGGTCCCATTCGTATCGCTCGCGCCTTGGTGAAGACCGCCGAGTCGGTGGGTGTGGACATCCCCCTCACCCAGGCCCTCGTGGCAATGGCAGATGGTCTAGACCCTCTCGAAGCCGTTCAAGCCTTGATGGGTCGGCGAGCTCACGACGAGTAGCGGTCCCACGCTGTGGCCAAACATGAATGAGCAGACCCACCTCGTTTCCGCTACTCTGCACTGAATCGGAGGGGAAATGCGTCGTTCACTCGTGGGAATCGTACTGTGTGGATGTGTTGCTGACACGCAGGTGGGGCCGGACGACACCAACGCTGAGGTTGACACGACCGCGGATTCAGCCACAGACAGCGATACCGCTGACCACGACTCGGACACCCGCATCGACCCCGCTCCGATTGGCTTGGCGATTGAGTTGACGTGGTCACTCGATATTGACGGCCCCACCCAAGGAGACGACCTCGATCTGCACCTTCTGTTCGGAGACGCCCCCCTCGGCCATGCCTTGCTCGACTGCTACTGGAACAACGCCCAGCCAAACTGGGGGGCATACCCAGACGGCAGCGACGACCCCGACCTCACAACAGATGACACGTCAGGGACCGGCCCAGAGCGCATTGAGATGGCCGTGGCACAAGACCAGAGCTACCGCGTGGTCATCGTAGACAGCGAAGGCGATGGACCGGGCTCACTCGACGCAAACGACGCTACAGTGGTCATCTGGGTCAACGGGATTGAGACGTGGCGCTCAACCACAACGATTAGCGGCGACGACTCCCAGACCGAAGTGGTCGTATTCAACCCGACGCAAGCCACGTACAGCACGCCCTGATGACCGCGACCAGCAGGTCGCCCTAGAACAGCTTGTCGTACACAATGGCGGCAATCGCGAAGAGGATGAAGGCGATGAACAGCCAGAAGTAGACCGGAAAGCCTCCCGTGGCCGCTGTTGGAGCCTTGCTCGGGTCCGAGACCACCAAGATCCGCCCGGGACCACGCGGAGACGCCGTCCATCCGTTCTCGCGCGCTGCGGCTAGGACATGCAGGTTGACGGCTTCTTTGAGGCGCGAGATGCCGCCGGTGTGTCGGCCACGACCCGTGATGAACTGCAAGGCGGCGGCGTCCAGCTCGGGGACCATGGGCAGCAGCGCTTGAGCGACAGCCTCCCCCAGTCGAATGGACAGCCCATGAAGGTCTACGGTGGGTACTCCTTCAAGAATGCTGACCTGAGACGACGCTCGCCACGGGCGCTCTTTCGCCCACGGCAACTTGGCAGCCTCGCGCTCGACGTGGCTCAGCGCTCCGACAATTCGTTGTACATCGGACGCCATGCCCACTCCGTGCTCGCTCTGGGCTCGTAACCAAGGGGACCGACTCCGTCGCCTGGAGGCCAGCCCCCCATTGACTGGTTCCCGGTTAAAGCCCCTGACCACTCTGGAGGTAGATATGGCCGACAAGGTCACCGCATCGCACATTCTTCTCATGTACAAGGGCGCTCAGCGCTCCCGTGCCACCCGGTCGCGCAAAGACGCACAGACCGAGATTGCAGCCATCGCAGAGCAGCTCACTGCCGGCGCAGCCTTCGCCGATTTGGCCAAGCTGCACTCGGACTGTCCAAGCGCACGCGCAGGCGGAGACCTGGGTGAGTTCGGCAAGGGCCAGATGGTCGGTGCCTTCCAAGACGTCGCCTTTAAGCTACCTGTTGGCGCCACAAGCGAACCTGTGGAGACCGGTTTCGGCTTCCACATCATTCACCGCACCGCGTAGAGACGGACTGTGGGCCTCGCCAGTTATTGTAGCGGGGCCATAGTATTGGCGGTACCAGAATTATTGGCGCATCAGAGGTCAGAGGTCAGAGGTCAGAGGTCAGAGGTCGGAGGTCGGAGGTCGGAGGTCAGAGCAACCGGCTTCGCCGGGTGCGTGTGAGAATCGCTGATGGCCGTCGCGCGTCGCCAGATCTCCGATTTCCGAGCGCTATGACCCATACAGATTTTGGCCGCTGGCCCACGATGCCCACAAACGCTGGCGCCGAAGGGCGCACGCTCTGACATCTGACCTCTGATATCTGACGTCAGAGCCGCCGAAATCTCGGCTAAGTGACTCCCAAGCCAGGAAAACCTCCACTTCGCGACTCGTAGGCCCTCGCAAATCCCACGAAAGTGGCCGAGACGGTAACGCTTCGAATCGCCGCTGGTGTCCAAGCCAGTGAATCCGATTGGAGCCAACCATGGCGCATGCGCTCACAGCGACAATACCCAAGGCCCAAGCGTCGCACTCAGCCACGCGCACGAGGTGCCTAGTGGACGTAGAAGCCCTGTACCGCCGGTATGGCGACATGGTGCTCAGTCGATGTCGAACCCTGCTGGGCAACGACGCCGACGCAGCCGAGATCTGCCAAGAGGTCTTTCTCAAGCTGCACCGCTATCAAGACAGTTTTCGTGGCGAATCAAAGCCCAGTACCTACCTTTATAAGATTGCGACGACCACGTGCTTGAACAAGCTGCGCAGTCGCAAGCGTCGCCCTGAAGACCCCGTTGCAGAGCCCATCGTGGTTCCCTACACCGACACCATGCTGTCCCACGTTGCGCTGCGTGACTTGGCGGCACGCATCACCGATCTAGCGGACGAAGGCACCAAGTTGTGCCTCATCTACCACTACGTCGACGGCATGACCCACGCCGAAGTCGGCACCCTTCTCGGCATCACCGCCGGCGCTGTCCGCAAACGCATTCGCGTCTTCCGCAACAGCATTCGCAACAACCCGCCGGCATGGCTGGTGGAGGCCAACGAACTATGAGCGCCCATCTCAACACCTTGACCCTGCATCAGCTTCGCTACGGCGAGCTCGATGACGCCGAAGAAGTGGCCGCCCGGGCACACTTGGCCACCTGCGAGCTGTGCAGCGAACGCCTCGGCGCCCAGCAGTCTGAGCGTGCAGCCTTCGAAGCCCTGCCGGTCCCTGAAGCCATCCGCAACGCGTCAGCGGCACCCGCTCCCGCGAACAACAATCGCAACTGGATTGTCGCCGTCGCCCTCATCGCGGTTGCGGCGGCCGTCGTACTCGTCGCCTTCACCCAGCCCTGGCAGAGCGCACCCGTCGGAACGGTCATTGGCGACCCCATCGCTCGTGGAATCGACGGTATCCGCCCCAAGGGACACGAAGACACCATCGTCGTTCAAGCGTTCAAGGACACCGCCTCGGGCCCCGTCGCCATCGAAAGTGGTGGTCAAGTTCGTGTGGGCGACCGAATTCAGCTGAAGGTTCGTCGTCCACCTGCTCCTTGGGTCACTATCGCCGGTGTCGACGGCAGTGGTGAGGCCGCGGTGTACGGCTCTTGGCAGCCAGACGCGGACGACTGGCAACCTGCACCGTTTGGACTGACCATGGACGACACCCCCGGAAAAGAATCCATCTACGCCATCTTTACCGAAACCGAACCCAACCGGGCCGCCCTACGTGCCACCTTGTTGGACGACCACCGATCCGGCGAGGCTGCTGACAACACCTCTTGGCAGGTCATCATCTTGGACAAGGTGCAATGAAACGCGCTCTCGCCGCCTCCCTCCTCACCGCCCTGTGCCTCCCCGTGATGGCGCAGGCGCAGGACGTTGTACGTCGCGCGGTTGTCGTTGGAGCCAACGACGGCGGGAGCTACTTTGAGCCATTGCGCTACGCAGAGCGCGACGCAGAGCGCATGAGCGACGTTCTGGTCGAGCTTGCAGACTTCAAGCGGTACGACGTCGACTACCTGGCAACACCGACTCCCGAAGAGCTCGACGAAGCCTTTGGTGCCGCTGCAGCCGCTGCCTTTGATGCCGATGACACCCTGTTCTTGTTCTACTACTCGGGACACGCGGACGAACAAGGCCTGCACATTGCCGGCGAGGTCTACCCTTGGGAACGCCTAAAAGAAGCCGTTCGCGACGTGCCTGCAGAGGTCCACCTGGGCATCTTGGACGCCTGCCGCTCGGGCACCGTCACCCGCATCAAGGGGGCGAGCGTCTCCGAGCCTTTCCTGCCCACCAACCGGCTCGATGCCGAGGGTGAAGCCTGGATCAGCAGTGCCGCAGATGATGAAGACGCCCAAGAATCCGACCAGCTTCGCGGTAGCTTCTTCACCTACTACCTAGTCTCTGGCCTGCGCGGCGCAGCGGATGACGGAACCGACGGCTACGTCTCCCTCAACGAAGCCTACACCTACGCCTACGACCGTACGGTATCGCACACATCGGGAACCGGCGCTGGAACGCAACATCCACGCTACGCCTTCGACATTCAAGGCAACGGCGACCTGCTGCTGACATCAGTCAGTGCCGCCAGTGCCTCCATCGCCTTTCCAGAAGGGACAACCGGCGAAGTCGTCGTCATGTCCATGCCGGATGAAAACCCGGTCGGTGAGCTGTCATTGAGCGGCGAAAATGAAGTCATTCTCGCTGTTCAACCCGGTGACTACCGTCTACGACGTCGTCATCTAGGCGTCCTCAGCGAGACCCTGCTCACGGTCGACAGCGAAGGACGCGCCACAGCCGTGGACTGGAACGACGGCGTTGCCGAAGCGACCACCGCCAAAGGAACCACGCCAGGCGTGACAGACGACATGACCCCTGAACGACGGCCGTTCGGCATTCAAGTGCAGACGGGTCCGGTCAACTTCGACTGGATGAAGCAGAACAAGGTTATCGCCGGTGCATTCTCCACGATTATCCCTGGAACCGGCCAAATGTACGCCGGGCGCTGGGTCAGCGGCAGCCTGTTCCTAGGCGGTGCCCTCGCAACGAACGGTGTCGGCTGGGGAGCGGCCGCAACCAATACCAATGACATTCTATCCGCATCTGTCACCGGTCCAAACTTCGGCACCTTCGCGGGCTTGTCCATGTACACCTGGAACATTGCCGATGCCATCTATCGAACCGGCGAACAACGCCCGTTCGGACCGCGCAACGGTGTGGCGCTGGCCATGGGTTCCGCGTGGAGCAACAGCGCCACCCGCCCTGTCGCCAGCGGCTTTTCCTTCGACCTACACCCCACCCCTGAGGTCGCGTTTGGTCTGGACCGAGTCGGCTTTTTGTTCAACAACGACGACAAAGAGTTCAGCGTGCGCGCAGCCGGTCGTGTGTCGGCCGGTCCTGCGACCGACCGGTGGCGTCCCGCGGCATTCTTCAGCTTGGGCGCCCAGTACACCTACGATGTCTCCGAGCAATCGACCGACACGGTGCGAGACCCTGCCCACGGCACGGCGCTTCTTGGCGTTGGCGGACTGGTTCGCTGGTACGCCACGCCAACATACTTCCTCTCCGCAGACGTTCGTGGCGAGTGGTCGAGCAACCCATTGGGCACCCGAAACCCGCTGTCGTTGGTCATGGGTGCTGAGTTCGGCCTGATGATTGGCCGACGGCAAAATAAAAGCGTCCCAGAGGTGATGGAAGAGTAGCGTTTTGTAGCGCTGCTGGTGTCTAGAGGAGTGACCGCGGACAAACGGAACCCCTCACACCGAGAGACAGACACCATGCGTACTTTTCCACTTTTGATGCTGCTTTCCCTAGCCCTCCAAGCCTGCTCCTTCTCCTACTCGGAAGGCCAAGACGGCTGGGACGATGACAACTGGGGCGACTGGAACGACGACGGCGCCCAAGACGGTGACTCCGGCGACGACGCACTGCAAGACGACCCCCAGGACCCCTCTGGACTCGCAGATTCCTTCTGGTTCGAACCCGGCCAGCTCACTCTTGGCGACATGCAGGTCATTGAGCTTCATGCAGACCCCGAGCTGTGCGCCGCAGTCGTGTCTGTCGACATCTTCTGCGACGTCACCATTCACGCCGTAGACATCGTTGGCGACGAGATTCGCATTGCAGTCACTGTGGATGAAGGCGCTGATGTCGGCTTTACCCATGCGGTCATTGAGCTCGAAGATGGCACCACAATCTTCTTGGAGGACGCCATTGAGGTGTTGCCACTCGGTGAAGTTGCCGACGACGAGTGCAACTAGCAACAGCGCGTTGGCGGTCCTCGGGCCGCCAACGCTCACCTACACACACTTCCCCGCCCCCACTCAGCGCACGCGAATTCCCAACTCGCGCAGATCGAGGGGGTGTCCTCATCGAGACGCCAACCCAAGCGGCCGAGTCTGACAACACCAAGAACGGAACCGCTTTTAGGATGGCCGATGCGCTCCGCGACGGGCTTGCAACAGGCACCCAACGCGCCCGTTTGACAAGCTCATTCCTAGCATTGTCACGATCGACAACCCCGTCGCCACCATGACAAAAACAGCTACAACACGGGTATTCCCCCCCGCATAGGGACTCATCCTTCTACGCGGTGGCCATCGGCGAGTGCAGTCGGCTCATCACTCAGCTGCAAGCCATCCCCGCTACGAGTTCGGATGTACAGCGCGGCAGCCGTCATCCCAATGCTCAAGGGCTACGCCTTGTTGTAAGCGGGCATTCAGGGGGGCCCAGCGCGTACGATACAATTGGCCTCGCTTTCAATGAAATCGGTGTCTTCGTGGACTCCTTAGTCAGAGGTCAAAGCGGCCTAAGGAGGAAAGACGGCACTCTCCAATGGGATGAGGGCGGCGTTCTTGAAGACTATCGAACGTGAGCGTCAGATTCTCAACCAGCACGGGCTGCTCGATGCACGCGGCAGCAAGGTGAGCTGGGACCTGTAGCGGCCCCAGCACCACGGGATACGAGCCCACATGCTCACCATTTCCGTTCGATTATTCGCCCAGCTGCGCGAAGCCAAAGGCGAAGAGACCGTCACCATCAATGTCTCAGCGGGTTCAACCCTGCGTGAGGTATACGAACAACTCTTCGAAGGTCCGCTGCGCGCACTCCCCATCGCCTTCGCTAGAAACGACACCTACGCAAAGCCCACGGACGTGGTCGAAGACGGTGACAACGTCGCCTTTCTCCCGCCCGTCGGAGGCGGTTGATGCTCGGTCTGACAGACGGCCCAATCGACGTCGCTACGGTTCGCAACGCGGTCGACGACCCTGGATTCGGTGCGATTCTTGTCTTCGAAGGCGTCGCCCGCAACAACTTTGACGGACGCCGTGTCACCCACTTGTCGTACGAAGCGTACGAGGAACTCGCGGTCCCGGTCCTTCAAGCCATTGCCAAAGAGTGCTTCGAAAACTTCGGTGCTAAGTGCGCCATCGTCCACCGCACGGGTCCGGTCCCGATTGAAGACCCTACCGTAGTGATTGCTGTCGGCACGCCACACCGACCTGCGTGCTACGACGCCAGCCGCTATGCCCTAGAGGCGCTCAAGGCGCGCTTGCCTGTGTGGAAAAAAGAGGTCTACGACGATGGACATGACTGGAAGAGGAATCAAGTCCCTGACGAATGAGGAGCGCCCGCGCTTCCGCGACCACGGGATGGAGGACTTTGGCCTACCGGGGCTCAATCCCCACACCAAAGCCCACATTGAGTATGGAAAGCCGGTCCTCACCGCGACCCAGGCGTCCAAATACTATGGCTGCTGGGACGACGCCTTTGGCCGCTCTGCGCCTATGGTGTTGGAAGTTGGCTGCGGCAACGGCTTCTTCCTCAACGGACTGGCGGAGCTCCGCCCGGACTACAACCTGCTCGGCATTGAGATTCGCTACAAGCGGGTCATGCTCACCGGCAAGAAGCTGCGCAGCTCGGGTCGCCCCCACGCACTCGTTGCTCGCTATGACGGCTGGTTCCTAGACGACTTGTTCCAGGACGGTGACCTTCACGGCATCCACGTCAACCACCCGGACCCATGGCCGAAGGGCAAACACGTCAAGAACCGCTTGTTGTCACGGCCGTTTCTCGAAGACGCCGCGCGATTCATCAAGCCCGGTGGCTTCTTGCGCGTCAAGAGCGACTTCAAGCACAATATCGACCGGACCGAGACCTTCATCGACCGCACAATGACCGGCGAGGCTCTGCCACCCCTGCCATTCAAGGTCGTAGGCCGCGAAGACGACGTGAACGCCAACGGCGCACCGTGGACAGACGATATTCAGACCAACTACCAGAACAAATTCCTCAAGAAGGGCTTGCCGGTCTACGCAATCGAGCTGCTGCGGACAGACGACGTCTAGTGCTCGGCTGTTAGGGCGACCGTAAGAGCACTTTGGGGTGTTCGAATCGCTGTCAGACCGTCGCGAACACAGTCTACGAAGGCCCCCGCCGGCTGCTGCTCTGCCAGCTGCCATGTGGGATGCGACGTCACAGTGGCCGTCATCGTCTCTCCCACGGGCAGCGGGTGAACGTCATGACATTCCTGAACGACCAAGCGTAGATCAACCTGCCACGTCTGCGACGTCGCCCACCCTGCGCGAACGAGGCGCTGGTCCATCCGCTGGCTTCGTTCGCGGACTTGGTCACAGAACCCGGCGGGGAGGACCTCGTCTCTACACAGGTCACCCCACTCCGTCTTGTAGGCCTCACGGGCTGACTGGGCGAGGTCTCGCTGGCCCGTCTGCAGAGCGTGGTCAGCCAGCATCGTACTGGCAAAACCGCTATCTCCAACCAGGGCGAAAGGAATCAGTTGTTCGGCAATGCTAGGCTCCAAATGTACATCGCCAGGCAACACAACCATCAATCTGGCCGCGGCTTCAAGCACCTCGCTCATGTCTTCTGCGACTGCTGATTCCACAAGCGTGGCGATTCGAGCCGTCGCTATCTCTGGGTCGAAGGACGCCGCTTCTGGATCAGAAGCTAGGGTCGCCAACAACAGCCGTGCGTGGTCACTGACGGCATGGTCTGGATTGCTGCCAATCAGCTCGTTCGCCAGTGCCTCTAGCTCGCCGGATGGCCGAATCGAAGGCGAGTCAAAGAGCGTCCTAGACGTTGCAGACAGCGCAAGGAAGCTCGCCCATGGCTGCGTCTGCGGCTCCCACACATGATCAGACGTTCGCTGCGCAGCCTCGCTGTGCTTTCGCTTCGCGTCTCTCCGCGCTTCAATAATGTGTGGGTACATCGCGAACGCTGCTTCAAACGCCGACTCGGACTCTTCGCCATCAGCCATTCGAGCCGCCGCCTTTGACCGGACGGTCTCCGTATAGGCCCTCTCGGCAGCGCGAAGGTCTACCGTTGCCTGGGACAACACATCGGTTCCAAGCTCAACCTGCTCCGGCATAGGCATAGACACGCCGGAGAACGCAGAGAGCCCCTCCCAGTGCGCGGCATCGAACGGCCGCAAGACCACGTGCATGACGACCACATTGTCTTCATCACCCTCCTGAGCCTCTTCTTGCACTGGCGCTGCGACAGCGCGTGCGGGGGAGGTAGCGGTTTGGGAAGTTCGGGGTTCCGCCTCGGTCTGCGGAAGGCCTGAAGAGACCACAGCAACGCTAGACTCGCCCACCCCCACAACAGTTCGCAGCCCACAAATCAGGACGCCAAGCACCACCACAATCAACAAGACAACAGTGACTGGCCGCTTCACGCGCACCTCCAGAATCGGGCAACACCGCGTAGTGTGGCACCACCACTTCTCAACCCAAAACGATGATGGCAGTTACAGCATGGCTCGTTGAACGATTCTAACCGAGGCCTTGATGAAGTTCCTACACACCATGATTCGCGTGCTCGACCCCAAAGCGTCGCTGCACTTCTACTGTGACCTTCTGGGCCTGACCGAGACGCGTCGCTACGACAGCGAACAAGGCAAGTTCACCCTGATCTACCTGCAGACCGGTGCAGACGGCGACAGCGCTCAGGTCGAGCTGACCCACAACTGGGACGAGACCGAGCCCTACACAGACGGCCGCAACTTTGGCCACATGGCCTTCGCGGTGGACGACATCTACGCGTTGTGCGCCAAGCTACAGGACGACGGCGTCACCATTCTGCGCCCACCACGTGACGGCCGAATGGCGTTCATCAAGTGCCCAGACGGCATCAGCATCGAGCTGTTGCAGAGCGGCGACGCCTTGCCGCTCGCAGAGCCATGGAAGAGCATGCCAAGCACAGGTACTTGGTAGCAGACAAGGAGGGCGTCCATGTACAGCTCGCAGATGCTCGCTCCGGATGTCTTAGCCTTCACCGCACCACAGACCTTCTTCGGACTCGAGATTGGCACCCGCATGACGGTCATCCGCACCCGCGGGGACTTGGCTCTGTACTCACCCATCGCTGGCATGCCGGCCATGCTTCCGCTTCTTGGAAAACCTCGCTGGGTACTGGCTCCCAGCCGCATGCACCATCTGTATGTGGGCGAGTGGATGAACCGTGGCCTCGAGAGCTGGGCCGCACCAGGCCTCGCTGAAAAACGCACGGATGTGACGTTCGACCATGTGGTCAGTGAGACCTGCACACCGTTTGGCGACGACGTCCTGCTCATCCCCTTGCGGTGCTTCTCGCTGACCAATGAAGTGGTGATGTTCCATCGTCCGTCACGTACGCTCGTTGTGACCGACTTGGTGTTCCACTTCACCCACCACGACACGCGGTTGACCCGCGCGGCAATGGCCTGTTCCCTGGCCTATCCGGGCTGTCGGGTGTCGATGCTTGAGCGTGTGGGCATGAAGCGGGACATCGCGAAGCAGGAGATTGCGGACCTGTTGGACCTCGACTTCGACCGACTGGTGATGGCCCACGGCGCCGTCATTGAGACCGGCGGCAAAGAGGCACTACGCAGCGCCTACAGCTGGTTGGGTCTGTAGACGCCGCCGGCTGTTCCACGGTGAACCGCGTGGCTCGGACACCTGTGCCACCACGACACACCTTGGGCCGATTTGTACCGACCAGCGAACGAAACAAGCTGGCACGCCGCATGCAATCCGCAATGCAGGAGGCACAATGACCATTACCCACAGCCACGCCGCTCGCATTGACGAAGACCTGCATGTTCACTCGACCTGGTCCGACGGACGCGCGACAATCGAAGAGAACCTCGCCATCGCGGAGTCGCTCGGACTGCGACGCCTCGGATTGGTCGATCATGTTCGTCACGACACGACGTGGGTTCCCAAGTTCGTGCGCGCGGTCGATGCACTGCGCAAAACCACGGATATCGAGCTGATCTGCGGTGTAGAGACCCGGATGCTCGACGAGTATGGCGCCATGGACCTACCCCAAGACCTCGGGGGCGTGGACCGCGTGTACATCGCCGACCATCGTCTGCCGTTTGCAGACAAGTGCCTCACCCCAAAGGAGGTCCGGGCGCTGAGCCGCTCCAACGCCGTCACAACACCAGACATTGTCGCCGCATTGGTCCGAGCGTCCATCGCCAGCATGCGGCGTTCACCACTCCCCGCAGTCTTGGCACATTGGGGCTCGATTCTACCGAAGATTGATATCGATCCGCACTCGGTCACCGAGAGCCAGCTCGACCGTCTGGCCGAAGCAGCGGTGGAGACAGGCACCTGGGTGGAAGTCGATGAGCGGTGGCAGGCTCCGTGCTCCGCGACCGTACTCGGTCTCGCAAAGCGCGGAGTTCCTATTGTCTTCAGCAGCGACGCACACCGAGCCCCAAGCATTGGCCAGTTTCCGTGGGCGACAACAGTGAAAGTAAACCTGGCGCTGCAATGTGGCTCCTAGGCTTCCTGTCAGTTGCTCTCGCCGGTGATCTACATCAGGACGGCGTTGCCATGCGCGACGCGGGCGACCTAAACGGCGCTGTGACGGTGTTGCAACAGGCAGTGGACGAGGAACCGGGCGACACCGACGCGTGGCTCGACCTAGCCGTCACCCAAGCCTGGAGTGGCGACCCCCAAGCCGCACTAGTGTCTCTTGAACAGGTACTCCAGATAGACCCAACAAACCTGGGAGGCCTCGCCTTTCAGGCGCGAGTGTTGTCCTGGGACGGGCAGTTCGCCGCCTCTCGTGCGGCATGGGCCGCACTTCGAGACTCCCATACAACCGACCCGAACCTGTGGAGCGGGAGCGCTGACCTGTACCGGACCTGCGGTGCCCTCAGGAAAGCCCGACGCGCCTACGACACCGCACTCAACCTCGAACCGAATCATGCTGAGGCAGCCGCCGGCCTGCGAGCGCGGGCCCAACAGTCGTCCGTTCGGGTGAGTGCATGGGGCGGTATGACCTTCGGCGCCGGAGCAAGCGGCGGAGCGATGGTTGAAGCCCGTCTTGCATGTTCGCTACGCGGGACTGCCGGCCTCAGTCTACCTGCGCCGACAGACTCCTCGTCGTCGTGGGCAAAAGGCGTGCGTACAGATCTGTCTGTCACGCGGTCCGCTGCAGACAAAGCGACCATCGGGGCACAGGCTTCGATCAGTGCTTCGGCCCTACGCCTCACCGGCTTCATGGCTCAAGGCTCGGGAAACGTGCGCTTCGGCGGTCAAACCGGCGTTGGATTCGCGCAGAACCAAGACCCCACTTGGCTTGCGGGCCCCACTATCGACGCCGCACTCACAGGTCAGTCTTGGTCGCGGGTATCCGTGGTCACCGGGCTCAACCGAGAGGGTCTCGACGACGTCATCGGCGTTGCAAGTGTCGGCTATGCCGAGCACCTACGCCTCGATCTGGCCACGCGTTGGACCGCTGAGACAACGCTACACAGCCTCTCAGTATCGGCACGCAGCCCTCTGACCCAGTCGGGCCAAGCCACCCTAAGCGTACAGACGACGCTCGCCGCAAACCCACTCGTGACGGTGAACGTCGGCTGGGTTGTGGGACACGCACCGTAACGAACAGCTTGAAGTAGCTGGCCTCGACTATCGCACGCGCGCAGCCCCCGGGTTCGCCGAGACACTTCGCCTAGTGTCGGATGCGACCCCGTGCTGTCCACAGACCACCGACAATGAGCAATAGGACCGACAGAATACCGGTGACGAGGTTGACGAGACCGGCATGGGATTGCTCTTCTGAGGGCTGGACCGCCAGAGAGTCCGGGTCCAGGCCAAAGGTCACGACAACCGTTGAGTCCCCGACAGAACCATCATCCAGGGCGACCCAGCTGTCGGTCCAGACGGCACCGGCGGTCGGCATTTGAGAGAGGTCCGGCACTGGGACATCCACCGCGTCCACACCAACCGTCACGACAAGCCGTTCACACCGCCCACTCAAACAGTCGTCGGCAAAGAGGAGCGGGCTCTCGTTGGCTACTAACTGCGGCAGGGGGACCCACTCACCGATGTCGAGCCATGGGCTGGTGGGCGCTGCAATCTCGACATGTGGGGAATGAGGTTCCGAGCTCACCAACCAACGGTCTGCCGGCGTGCGCGATGCCACACCAGACAGCAACACGCCGGCCTGTAGCCAGTCGACCGAAGCAAGCTCGGCATTCCAGGCAACCATTGGCCGCGAGTGTTCTGTCGCGCGGGAAAACGCAGCAAGACCGTGAGTCAGCCGTTCCGTGCGGACCACTTCCACTCGGGATGTGGGCTCCAGGACCACGAATACACCGCGGTCGTTGTCCACCGCACAGGCATCGGCGTCCTCTGTGGAGGCGACAACCTGAAGTTCGAAGGTCCACTCCGACTCGTCCCAAAGTGCATATGGAATGCGTGCAACCCACCGCCGAGCGGTGTCGTCGCCAGACAAGGACCACGACCCGATGGGCCGCCCCTTGACGGTGAGCAATGCCGCAGACTCTCGCGAAAGAACGCCAGCATGCGGCAGCGTGATGTCCAGTACAACGACCGGCGCTTCATCGAGCGTCCAGGACCGCGAACGGGCAACCGTCCAACGCGTTGTGTGATGTCCGGCACCGCTCAACACTCGACCGGAAGGCCCCCACGGGCCCTCGCCCGTCCACACCGTCGCATCGAGAGAATGCGAGCCATTCAGTACTTCGGCACGCTCGCCGCCAACCGTGCAGAGCAGCTCGGTGCAGGCTTCAACAACACCCGGCTGATTGAAGGTCCACAGGCCCGAAGCGAGGGTGTCAGAGTCGCGGCCGACCACCCAAACGTCATCCTCTACAATGCCAATGACGCTGTCCGCAGACTCCACCAGCATGAGGCGTTGTCGCAGATCGGGCGGAACATCCACATTGGTGAGGTCCCGCAGATGCAGCGTCTTCCCCCGACCGTTCCCGGGTCGAGTTCCGCGCCTGACTAGCCAGTCTGCCGCTTCAAGCAACACCGTCGCTTCGTCTGCACCAGTCCCCACACTATCGACGTACACGCCGTCTTCCTGTCGCCAGGACGCCACGACATCCGCCACCGAGCCCACCGGTCCGTCCCCGCGAACGCCTTGTAGAGCGGACTGCTGTGCCAGGACCAACCACGCGGCTTCGGGGTCGTGAGCCAGGCAGGGGTCGCCCGGGACGACCAGGTGAGAGACAAATTCCACCCGATGATACCCAGCACTCTGCATAGGCAGGGCAATTACACCTGTGCCATCCTGAACCAGCTGTGCCACCGAGAGTGTCCGCACTGGCACACCGTCGACCCGCACCGACAAGGTGGAGGCGTCGACGTCGAGACGGTCAGAGGCACTGACCACCAGTCGTGCGGACACAGCTCCGGGGTCGTCAACAGCAACTGTCGTGGTCCATTCGGCAGTTGTACCGGACATCACCACAGGTCCGTTCGACAACGGATGGGCCAAGGCGAGATGGGTAATGAGCAACGGGAACATACGCGTCCTCCAACACCGCTACTGCAAGGGCGGGGCCAACTTCCTTGGCACAGTTCCTGCTGTGGAACCGGTATGAACCCACGCCAGGACCAGCCCAATGCCCCCATCCCCTTCGCCCCTGCGCGAGCTTCACACGACCTTGCGCCAGCTCACCCTAGAGATCAATCGACTACAGTGGACAGCGACACTACTTGCCCTACTGCTCCTATTCGCTGGCGGAGGGCTCCTGATTCGAAGCCAACTTACGTGGTTCCACTACCGGTAGAGCCACCACCCGTACAGCCGGTGACAGTGCAGCCAACATCGGTCCAGCCATCCCCGCCGAGCGACGAGCAGCATGCGCTGAGCGAGCGAGACATCTTTCAGGTCCAGCTCCAGGTCGATATGGCTCACGAGCGAATGATTCTGTACCGCGCAATCGTGGTTCTACAGGGTCTCGGGCTGCTACTGTTACTACGGCAGTGGCTACTAGGATGACCCCACATGAAGATGACCGGCGAGTACCTGAGCGAGACCACTAAACGCTTCGCGGATGCCGGTTTTACCGTGGTAGTGCAGACCGACCAAGACACCAGTGATGGGACGGTGCACTACGACCGTGACCGCCACATTGTGACCCGCGGTACGCGCGAACACATCCAGATTGAGCACATCACCTACCCGGATGGAACGGTGGCATGGTGGTTCATGATTGTCACCTGGCACGGTCTACGCGCAGACAGCTTCCCAATGGACTCATGGAAGCACAGGCCGGACCGAGTCGAGTTCAAGTTCATGGCGTCACAAGAGACCGGCTTAGGTCTGGCCTTTGTGGTCCACTTGGATGCTCTGGACTAGCCGACCTTGCCCGTCTTTTCGGTCTTGTCCCACGTGCGCGCAGCCCCTTGCCACTCCTTGATGTAGGAGGCAAACGTCACCGCACACAGAAAGGCTCCGTACCCAGCAAGGAGAAGCAGCACGCTCGACAGGCGTTGGTATCCCCGTGCCTCCACTTGTTTCGCTGAGTACGCCACCAGCATCGACGCCGACAACCAGCTGTACAGGCCGACAAGCCCCAACGTGTGAAGACCGGTTCCGGACGCGGGCAGGAAGGGAGCAAGGGGCGTCAACAGCGGTGGCCAGAGGGACGTGACAATCACTGCGAGCGAGATCAGCCCGGGAAAGAGAATCCCTTCCATCCAGCTCTTCCGTGCACTCTCTACATCAATCGCCAGACTGACGGCGGTAACGATAAGGTAGACCAGACCTGCCAGAATCCAGAAACCACGGAACAGCATCCAGGCGAGGGGCGGGTCGAGGACCAACAGCATCAACAAGCCGACTGTGGCGCCAATCTGAAGCACTGGCATCAGGAACAGCGAAAACCAGATGACCACCATCGATATCGAGCCAAGGCTGGCATGGCGCTTTCGATTGCCCCAGAGTCCTTTGTAGACCTGGGTGATCTGCACATTTCCTCGCGCCCAGCGCAGGCGTTGCTTCCACAACATCCCAAGGGAGTCCGGCTCCTCAGCGTACACCAGCGCGTTGGGCTCAAACAGCGCTTTTCGCCCCGCTAGTTGGGTCTTGAAGGTAGTAAACGTGTCTTCGGCGAGGGTATCGTCGAAGATCTGGCCGCCAATGGCCAACAAGTTCTCTCGGCTGTGAAGCTGAGCGCCGCCCGACAAACAGGCCAAGAACCCGAGTACGTTCTGGGCACGTCTCGAGGCCCCGGTTGCCGTGATGTACTCAAAGGTGACGAAGCGCTGAACCAGGTTGGGACTGCGCGAGCCCTCTTTGATGTAGGCCGTGACCGCGCCGACCAAGGGGTCCGCAAAGTGGCGCGCCATGCGCTTAAGTGACGAAGGACTGTAGATAACGTCTGCATCCATGATCAGGATGGCTTCGGTCCAGTCGTTTCGCCAAAGGGTATCGAGTCCGTAGTTGAGGGTGTGCGCTTTGCCCTCGCCGCCCGCCACGCGTCGCAGGTGAAAGACCCGTCCGGGGTAGCGCTTGGCTTTCTCAATGCACGCTTCCGGGGTCCCGTCGTCAGACCCATCATCCACCACCCAAATCCGCAGTCGGTCTTTGGGGTAGTCCAGGCGGACCAAGCGCTCAATGGTGGTTGCGATTACCGCCGATTCGTTCCACGCCGGGATGAGCACGCTGATGCGTGGCAGCTCTTGTCCGGTGTGTTCCAGGTGTGTGGAAAACACCGACAGGGCAACCAACATGAACTGGTACAAGCCCGCGAAGACTGGGACCGTTGCAACGATGACCGCAGCGGTAGCCACTGCGCTGACCAGTCCACTCAACATGGCTAGGCTACAGCCTCCGACGCAACTTCAAAGGTCGATACCGGCACATAGATTTCTTCCCAATGACGCACCATCGCGCACTCAACGAAGGGAGCGGGCGCCGGTGGGTTGCGCCCCAGAAGGTCGTCGACCGCCAATGCCGGCATGTTCACGCCACTGTGCACGGTGAGTGCCATGGTTCCCGGAAAACGTGGATTGATCTCGAGCAACTTCGGCACCCCATTCCGGTCGCGACGGAGCTGCACATTGCTGACGAAGCTCAACCCCAAGTGCTCGACGAGGGCCGTGGCGATGCCCTGAAGCTCCGGGTCCCGCACAGTGCGCGAGGCAACAGCCACTCCAGAGTCCACCTTCATCCGCAGGCGTGGCACGGCGGCCACTACAACTCCCTCGCGACTGCACAGCACATCCACGCTGTACTCTTCGCCCGGCAGCCACTCCTGAAGCAGCAACGAGCCGTCTCGCGGCACATCGTCCCAGTCTTCAGCGCGTTCGATGAGGCGAACCCCTCGCCCACCGGCTCCTGAACGCGGCTTCACCACAACGGGAAGCGCCCAGTGAGCGGGTACGAAGTCCGCGTCGACCACTTCCCACTCGGGAACCGGAACGATGCCATCGGAAGTCGCCATGAGCGCGGCCTTGTCCAAGCAGATGGCAAGGGCGGCCTGGGGCGCCACGAGTACCGCGATGTTGTGATGCCTAAATGCATCTGTGAGTGCCGCGGCAATCGGTAGCTCGGTATCGACCGTCGGCACCACCACGTCCACACCCAGGCGAGAAGCCGCCGTCATCAAGGCTACCCCAAACGCAGGGTGATCTGCACGAGGCAGCAGCACCCGATGGGCTTCCGGTACCAAGTACAGGCCGACAGCATGCGGGTCGATGTCGGCAGCAAACAGGGTGACATCCGGGCCTGCGACGGCGCGCATGAATGAGACAGCAGCAGCACCACCGGCACCAGTAACGAGAATTCGGGTCATACATTCCTCCTAGTCACTGGCTTTGCACAGACCGTGCCGGACTTCCGACCCGTCGAATCCCGCCGATGTGTGTCGGAGTGACACAGCTAGTGGTTCACTTGGCACAACCACCGCACACCACTGAACTGCCGACAACATGCCTAGGTCCGTCCTTAGAGTCGTTCTGCACCGTTGGTACGGTCCCTGCAGAGCCTCCCAGTGGAGGTCGCTATGACTCACATCCACCGAATCCTTGTTGTTGAAGATGACCATTCTCTGGCCCGGCTCATTGAGCTGTGGCTCGGACGCGAAGGCTACGCAGTGGACGTGCTCCATGATGGTCTCGACGCCATCCAGCGCATTCACGAGGAACGGTACGACGTCATCTTGAGCGACGTTCACCTCCCGCACGCCAACGGCATTGAAGTGCTGGCGGCGAGTCGCGAAGTACATCCCCTGGCACCGGCACTGTTGATGACCGCAGGTGCCGGCGTTGAATACGCGTCCGCCGCCATCGATATGGGGGTTGACGCTTACGTGATGAAGCCATTGCGGCAAGACGACCTTGTAAACCGGGTGCGCTCGGCGCTAGCGAAGGTCGCTCCTAAGAAGGGAAAGACGATTCTAGCGATTGGCGCCCACCCAGACGACATAGAGATTGCCATAGGCGGGACCCTCGCCGCCCACCGCGATGCAGGCGATGACATCGTCCTACTGTGCCTGTCTTGGGGGGCAAACGGCGGTGGCCAAAGCCAGCGTCGTGATGAAGCCAAGGCGGCGGCACACGTCCTCGGTGCCCTCTTGTACGGTGGTGATCTCCAAGACACGCGGTTCGAGTTGCGGTCCACCATTGCCGCTATCGAACGTGTGGTCCGACAGATTCAGCCCGACGTCGTCTACACCCACTGCGCCGAGGACGTACACCAGGACCATCGAACCGCACATGACGCCTCACTCGTGGCCTGCCGGAGTGTGCCTACCTTGCTCGCCTATCAGAGTCCCTCAACCACCGTCGCCTTCCAGCCCACACGCTTCCAGGACATCAGCGACCAAATCGACGACAAGATGACGCTGATTGCCTGCCACGACAGCCAAGCGTCCTGTCGCACCTACATGGCGCCGGAGCTACTACGCAGCACAGCGCGCTACTGGGGTCGCTTTTCGGGGTGTGAGTACGTGGAGCCGCTCGTCGTCGTACGCGAAGCGGCACGCGGCCTGGCCAAAGCGAGCTAGAGAGTTGAACCGCTAGGCGGACCGAGCACGAGGGTATCAGCGGTTTCATGAGGACGTGACCGAGGAGGAAGCTCGACTTGTCAAGTGACTGACGAGGGAGCAACCCACGGAATCGCTGGGGCCCGCGGGCGACGGGAGCGTAGCGGTTCACCTCTCTAGCGCTCGTCGAACGTCTTGGGGGGTGGTCGCCCCCCCATCTCGTCGTAGATAGACGCGATGTACCGGTGTAGCTTTCGCAATGAAGCCGACAACACCTCGATGGGAACGTGGCCAGCATTGCGCTCAATCTCAGCACCCAGCTCACTGATGCGGGGAAAGCCGTAGCTTCCACCACTGCCCTTGAGCTGATGTCCTACGCGGCGAATGGTCTCCCAATCTTCGGCCTTGATAGCCATAAACAGCCGCTCAATATCGTCGTCACGATCTTGTAGAAAGGCCGGTACGAGCTCGCGTAGGTCATCGGGCACCTGCACGCGACGTGGAGCGGCAATCGGCGTTCCAGCCTCTGGTTCTGCCCGAAGCCAGTCCGTCACCGCGCTCACCAGTCGCTCAGAGCGAATGGGCTTGACCAAGACATCGTCGTAGCCTGCGCGTAAAAAGGCCGGATGGGCCTCGGCAGAATCGTGTCCGGTGACGGCAACAACCCGTCCCGTAAAGCCTTCCTGACGCAAGACTCCGACGGCCTCCGGGCCGGACATCCCCGGCATTTCCACATCCATAAGAACCAGGTCGGCGGGCCACGTGCGAAGCTCAAGGACGGCTTGCGAGCCGCTGGAACAGGCACGAATTGTGAGCCTGCCCATGCCATCCAGAACCGACTGAAGGTAGCGACGGATGTCTGCAGCGTCGTCGACAACAAGCACCCGTGCAGCCGAACGGACAACGCGGTCGAGGGTGCGCAGGAGGGTCGAGCGCCGAATCGGCTTGGACTCAAATGCATCCATGCCGGCGTCCAAGGCAGCTTCGCGGACCTCTGGGGTCGCATGGGCGGTCAGCCCAACGATTGGGACGCTGCGCATGCCCGCCCGGCGCTCACTCTCACGGATCTGACGCGTCGCCTCCACACCATTAAGTACAGGCATGTCCACGTCCATGACGATGATGTCCCACTCGTCGCCATTTGCGAGCTGAACAGCGCGTTGCCCATCGCTCGCGACAACAACTTCATGTCCGGCCGATTCCAACATTCCCGTTGCGACCACTTGGTTGGCGGGATTGTCCTCGGCAAGGAGAACCCGCCACGGGCGTACGTGGGTGGGCCGGGTGCCCGAGTTCGGATGGGCGATAGGCCTACCGATGGCCTCCAGCAGCGCTTCCAAGATGCGCTCTTGGGCAAAATGAGCGTACACCCTACGGTTCGCGACCTGAGCTGCCGTGGGATTCACCGGCACCCCCACAGGAGACGCCAAGACCAAAGGAATCGGTCCACGCGGCGGCTTCACCGATCCACCAGTCAGCCAGACCTGTGCTTCACGGCTCGATACGAACGACAGGGGTGCTCCAGCAAGAGCGTCCTGTAAGATAGCGCGCACCTCTGGGCTCGCTAGGACCGCAACCCGCAATCCAGCACAGGCAGCGCGAAGTTGGGTCAGACGTTCCGGTTGAGCCTCACCAGTGACCTGCACCGGAATGCGAACGGTAAACCGACTTCCCTGGCCGACAACGCTGTTGACGCTAATGTCGCCCGACATCGCCGTGAGGATGCGCCGGGTGATGTGCAGGCCAAGCCCCGTTCCCCCACGAGAAGCCCCGTCTGCCTGCCCATACTTGTCGAAGATGACCGCCATGCCTTCTTTCGAGATGCCCACGCCGGTATCGCGTACATCCACTCGCATGACAATGCCGTCCACACCCCGCGATGGCCGACCGCTGACGCGAATAGCGACTTCGCCCCTGTCGGTGAATCGAATGGCATTAGCGATGAGATTGACCAGCACCTGCCGTAGCCGGGCTCCGTCCCCCACAACAGTGTCCGGCATGTCCGGGTCTAGGAAGACGCGAATCGCGAGACCCTTGGCATGGGCTCGGTGCGAGATGCTCTCCACAATGCTCTCGAGCCACCCGCGCACGGAGAACGCATTGGGGTCGATTGTGAGCTGACCGGCCTCAATCTTCGAGAGGTCTAGTACATCGGTGATGAGATCGAGCAGGGTCTCACCGTTACTCCGAATCGACGACAACCACGCCTGCTGTTCGTCGGTGAGCCGGGTCGCAGTAAGCAGCTCCGACATGCCCAAGATGGCATTGAGCGGCGTACGAATTTCATGACTCATACCGGCCAAAAAGTCCGACTTGGCCTGACTCGCTTCGTCCGCAAGCCGTTTGGCGACCTGCAGTTCTTGGCGAATCCGATGCTCGGTGGTCACGTCCCGGTACAGCCACATATGGCCAGCCGAGCGGCCATCGAGGACCACTGGAATGTAGTCACGCTCCAGTACACGCCCGTCTTTCATCGGCAGGACATCGCCCACAACACGGTCATGAGCGGCCACAATCTGGCGGACCGTCTCCTCAAAGGTTTCTTCGTCGACAAAGAGCGGAGCCGACTGCGCAGCAGACTTGGCGCAATCCGTTCCTACAAGCGCGAACGGTGGCACCGGGATGCCGAACATCTGGGTCAGGCCCTCATTGGCCAGGACCACCATTCGGTCTTCGTCTTCGACCAAGATGCCCATGTGCAGACTGCCAATCAGAGTCGACAAGCGCGTATTCGCGGCAACAGCGGACCTCTCGACCTCCACCCGCTCAGTCACGTCAAACGCATAGACAATCACGGTCTCTTCGGTGGCAGCCGCCATGACCAGCTCGAGAACGCGTTCTCCAAAGTTCACGTCGGACGACACTGGACGGACCGCTCGTGCTGCGCGTAGAATCTCCGCCAGCCAATCTTCTGGCAGCGTGTCCAGGTCACCGAGCAACGCCATGGCCGCAGCATTGCGGAAGACAACCCCGCCATCTAGACGCACTTCGAGCACCGGACTCGGATTCATGCCCGGGTAGCGTGCCAAGCGAGACAGCGCGTTGCCATGCAGCCGGTCACGCTCGCCAGAAGCACGTGCGGACTCCGACAGCAATGGCCCGAGCCGCCGTATTGCCGCCAAGTGGCGGTCGGTGAAGTACCCACGTTTCGGATTGGAAAAGACCAGGACACCAAGGCCATGTGCCATAGGCAACGTCGCCAACAGCAAGCTCTCACCATCAATGGGAATGACCGACAGATCAGGCAACCAGGTTCGGTTGAACACCGCCGCCGGACCGTCCACACACAGTTCCATCACTTGCGCGAGCGGCCAGGCCCATTGCGGACTTGGGCCCTGACTTGAAAAGTACTGCGGCCCCGCTGCAGTTGGAAGAACCGCTATGGCTTCCGTGAAGCCCAACATCGGCTTGAGAACGTCGAACATATCGCGCACCATCTGCCCGGCGTCTGTGGCCGTGGACAGCACCCGAAGTCCCGCCAGGACGACCTCCGACTCTTCACGCAGCGCCTGGGCACGCTCCCGTGAGCGAGCAAGGTCGTCCAACGCTATCTGAAGGGCTTCTTCCGTGTCGATCATCCTATTTCAGTCCATAGGCGCGCAATCGCCGGTAGAGCGTGGACCGCGGTACGCCGAGCAAGCGGGTCACCTCCGAAAGGTTGCCATTGCAGCGCTCAATGGCGTCCAAAATGGCTTGCTTTTCAAGGTCTTGAAGGGTGCTCGATTCCACCGAATCAGCCAGTGTTGGCGCCGGAAGCTCTTCCACTACTGCGATTAGCGCCGGTGGAAGGTCCTGTACGTCCAACACCGACCCCGCTGCGAGAATGACGCCGCGTTCCATTGCATTCTGCAGCTCTCGGACGTTTCCCGGCCACTCGTAGCCAGACAGAATCGCCACAGCAGCAGATGACAGGCCGGACACCTCACAGTGGTGCCTCGCAGCACTGGTCAGGACGAAGGCATCTGCCAACAGGGCAATATCGTCGCCCCGCTTGCGCAGTGCAGGGACCGCAAGCTCAACGACCGCCAGCCGGTAGTACAGGTCTTCGCGGAAGGCCCCTTCACTGACCATGGCGCGCAGGTCTCGGTGGGTTGCAGCAACAACGCGAACATCCACGCTGATCTGACGATTCCCGCCCACCCGGTACAGGGTTCGTTCCTGAAGCACACGGAGCAGAGCGGCCTGTAGGGATGGCGACAGCTCTCCGACTTCATCCAAGAACAGAGTTCCGCCATTCGCTTGCTCAAAGCGCCCTTGGCGACGGTCCGCAGCACCGGTGAACGCGCCCTTTTCATGACCGAACAGCTCGCTCTCCTGCAAGGTGGCTGCAATCGACGCACAGTTGACCGCGACAAAGGGCCCAGCCGAGCGCGTGCTCCCGTCATGCAGGGCACGAGCAACCAGTTCCTTGCCCGTACCGCTCTCTCCCGTCACTAAAACGGTGATGTCGCGCATAGCCACACGGTCCATCTGGCGGAACAATGTGCGCATGACGGGACTCTGCCCCAAGATGCTCGGATGACCGCCGGTGTCGACTTCTCGCTGAAGCGACGTGACTTCTAGCGTGGTCTTGGCCTTGTCCATGGCATTCCGGGCGGTCGTCACCACACGAGTTCGAGTCACGGGCTTGGGCAAAAAATCGTAGGCACCTCCCTGCATAGCCGCCACCACTCGCTCGACCTCAGAGTCCCCGGTGAGCATGACAATAGGCACCCTAGGATGCGCGCTATGAAGCTCCGGCAACAAGTCCATGCCGCTGCCGTCAGGGAGCTGGACGTCCAAAAAGATGACGTCGGGCAAGCTCGCCCGAACCGCTTCACGAGCTTCGGCAATGCTGCCACACCGCTCTACTACGTAGCCTTCTTGAGTGAGCCAATGGCCAAGAAGCCGGCACAAAGACGCGTCATCGTCCACCAGCAGAACATTTCGAGATTCGGTCACAGAAGCTTCCTCGTACCAGCAGCGTACACATCGGCACACCCATGCACCAACGTCACCACTCTCTCCTAGGAATGCAGGTGTCGTGCCAGACCCGTCATGTGCAGCACAACGCCGGGGCTCAGACCGCTACCGCGTGACGTCGACCACAATCGACAGCCACGAAGACGGGGTGACCGACGCAGTCGAGAGCTCTGCGGTGACACAGGGTGCGAGGTCGCCTGGTGCCCCCTCTAGGGCCCACGCCCCCTCCCAAGACAGCGTTGCCTGTAGCGGGAGGTCGAGGCCTACCGCACACCCCGCGACCGCGGCATGGGCATGCGCGCGCCAATCATCCGACGTTGTCCAACCCAGGCGCAACATGCGCGCGGTGCTCTCTTCGTCCCAGTGCAAAAACGGCTCGCAGGCAAACTCGGCGTCCGGGATGTTGCAGAACGCCAGGTACCCGCCAACAACCAGCTCTCGTTCGCGCAGCGCATCTTCCACGTGTCCGCGTCGCACGGCGTAATCAAAGGTCGCGCCATACGGGATGGCTTGTTCTTCTGCCTGCCACTGTGGCCGCATCAAGTCGTACGCCCAGTCGGGAAGCGGCAGGTCTCCCGGGAGCACCTCCAGCAAGCGTGCAACCGTTGCAGCCACTGACGCGTCGTGCTCAAGCGCATCGAGCGCCCAAGCAAGGGCTTGTTCGGGGTCGTACGTGGAGAGGCTGGGAGATGCCGCCAGGTTCGCGAGAACGAAGCGTGCGTGCGCCGTGGCCGCGTGGTCCGGAGCGCTCGCAAGTAGCGCGACCGCTGCGCGTTGAACGGTCTCGGGGTCTTCGAGTTGTCGCCTGTCTAGCGCACGCTCGGTGAGGCGATGCAGCGCAATGGCAGCCTGCCAAGGCGACGCCCCATTCTCAACCGTCATGTCCGCGGCTAGTGAGTCGGCTCGCAAGACCCCATCTCGCGTCCGGTGCATCGCATGTAGCTCTGGGGTTCGCTCCGCTGGGTTCGCCTGACCATAGTCACGACGTGCTTGTTCGTAGTCTCGCGTCGCCGCACTCAGCGGGTCCGCTGGCCAGTCCATATCGTCCGGAAAATCGGGCAAGATGCGTTCCCAGCGGTCAAACCCGACAGCGCGCCCCACCTCCGGTGGCCCCGCACGCACATGCATGGGCCGCGTCTCGGACACGTCGTAATCGAGCGCCTCTTGCTCGCCATCCTCACCAGCACAGCCAGCAACAACCACCAAGCCCACCGTGACTCGTCTCCACATCTCGTCCCTCCGCATTGCGCCCACACAGGTCGTAGCGGGTGGCAGGCCTTTGGTACGGTCCGAGCACGCCACAACGCGTCACCGTGGAACGCAGACGGTCAAAATCGCTGACAACCCAGATTGACACTACGTCATCAGCACCGTTGCTGAATGACAGCCTGTCACGCTCTCGGAAAGCGCTCCGTGCACAATGACGCGCCAGACTCGGGTTTCAACGTGTAATTGTACGGATGCGGCGCATGCGAAGGCCGCCAGCGCGCCGTCTCGGTCACCCAGCTGACACTCCACGCACGGCGGGCAGTGGTCGTGCTGTTTCCAAAGGACATATGCAAGACCAATGGGTCATGGACCAGCACCGTCCCCGCAGCGACAGGCACTGAGACGCGAGCAGCCTCATCGACCACAAGTGGGGGTAGCTCTGCGGCAGTACCCAACACCGCTCCCGCGACAAAGTCGGCCGGCTGACGCTCCCCTTGGCTGTGCGAGCCCGGCAGGTAGTTCAGGCAGCCGTTGTCTTGCGTCGCGTCGTCCAATGCAATCCACATAGTGAGGCCGATGGGACGGTCGAGCGGCCAATAGCTGTAGTCTTGGTGCCACTTGACCGCGTCCACCGTGCCCGGCGTCTTGCTCACCAGATGGTCTTGAAACAACACCGGAGGCTCGCCGAGCATCGCTCGGGCAAGATCAGGAAGAACACCAGTTAGTAGATGACGACGCAACACAGCACTCGAGCGCCACGGGTCATGCACGATGCGACCGTAGCCGCTCGGACCAGCGACCAGTGTGGTGTCGTCCATGGCATTGCGCAGCGCCTGAAGGTCGCCAGTGACAACGCCAGGAACTGCTGAGAAGCCCTGAGTAACGAGTTCCTTGCGATGCTCAGCCCACACGAGCCAAGTCCGCGACATGGTCCGCAGCGCCGGCAACCTGCTCGGCGGTGGGGTCAAAGCCCAAGCGGTCCATATACAGGCGGCGACGCAAGGCGGTCAGCTGGTCGTAGGCATGCCCAATGTCGGCGTTGGTCAGGGTGGGAAGCTGCAGAATCGACTCGCGATGATTGGCCGGGCGCCCCTGGTAGTCGTCTGGGATGTAGCCCTTTGCAAGCGCAGTCTGGAACAGCTGGGTGCCTGGGTACGGGTAGAAGACGAAGTACCCGAAGTCCATGATGTCCAGCTCGGTCGCCAGGTCCACGGTCATCTGTAGGTCTTCTGGCGTCTCTTCGGGAAGGCCAAGCATGAAGTTGGCGGTCACTCGAATCCCCGCCTCTTGGGTCCAACGGAACACGTCTATGAAGCGCTGGTTCTTCACCGGGCGACGCATCACCTCGTAGCGAATGCGCGGACTACCGGACTCCACGCCGTAGGTGATCTGGTCGCACCCCGCTTTTGACAGCATGTGCAGCATCTTCTCGTTGACCGTCTCGACACGCGCATGCAGGCTGAAGGGCTTACCGAGCTCACGGCCATATACGTCGCAGAACTCCTTGACCCACGGATGATGAATGGTGAACGTGTCGTCCAAGAAGATGGCGTAGGCCAGGTCTCCAGCGTCATTGAGAGCGTGAAGCTCGTCCATGACGTTGCGGACTGTGCGACGGCGCCCGTACTCAGCGTCATTCTCTTTGTACAGCTGGTTGTACATGCGCGCTGCACAGTAGGTACACGGGAACGGGCATCCGCGCTGCGTGGTCATGTGTACGACGCCGCGGTGCTCGCCCAACACATCTCGAGCGGCAAAGGGCATGTTGTCCAACGGAGTGAACGGGGGCCGCAACTTGGGCTTTTCACCGACAACCGTCTGAATATTGTCGATGTTTTCGACGGGTTCCCCGGCCTCAAGTGCGTTGATGACGTCTAGCATCGCCATCTCGCCCTCTCCGAGACACGCGTAGTCGAACCCCTCCGCCGCCAACACTTCATCAGCCGAGAACGTTGGATGAAGGCCCCCGACAATGACGGGGAGGTCAACTGTCTGGCGAACCGTCGCCACAAGCGACTTGGTGCGTAGCCACTGCCGTGTGGTCAAGGACAGGCCGAGCAGCTCGGCTCCGGTCTTCTGGATGACGTCCACAACATCCGCTTCGCTATGGTCAACCGAGTAGCGGAAGAAGCTGACGGTATGCCCATGCTGTCGCAGGTAGGCAGCAAGGAAACCAGGTCCAATCGATGCTACGGCCCAGCTTCGCTCGGTGTCGACTTCGACGAATAGAACGTGCACGGAGAACTCCCAGAGAGGCGCCTAGTATCGCACAGTTCAGTCTCCTACCGACCGCCTCCGTCCTGCATCGATAGTGAAGCCTTGCTGCAGGAAGACATACACCGCACTGCCGGCGGGGTCTGGAAAGGCCCCCACGCTGAGCTCCAGGTTCACGCCCAGTCGGCCTCCGTAGCCTTCCTGGAGAATGGGGATGTCCCCCCCAACGGCGAGCTCTGCGCCGCTGCGGTGGGAGATGCCAGACAAGGAGCCGAGAGTGGTCTGCACTGGAAACCGCTTGGCCAACGCCCAGGGCGTCTCGTGGTGATGCAGAAAGCCGGCACGCACATACGGGCCCTTGTTGGGCAGGTACCGAACGCCCGCTGTGACCGCGCCGAGCGTCCGCTGAACGCCAGGTAGGTACCCTTCGCGAAGACCGACATCTAGCGCCACGTGCGACCCGAGTGCGGCTGCCACCCGTCCATACACCCCTGCACCGAGCGACTCCGCGCTGACAGCCTGAACCAGCCCCCCCTCGAGCGTGACCGGATGGGTCGGTGGGTTGGCGAGAGCGGCAGCGAGGAAGAGGGCAAGCATGGTCGCTCCAAAGTGTGGGGTCCGCTCGTTGGACACCGCACACCGGAAAAACCGTCGTCAAGGAGAGGTCAGGAGTCTCCGACGGCGCATGAGGAGTGCTCCACCAGCCAACCACAGCCCCCAGAGAGAACCCGGGGCGGTCGCGCAGTTGCACCCTTCCTCTTCTGCCGGAAGGACCGTTGTCTCGTTCGGGTCGGTGCCAAGAAGGTATTCATCACGGTTGGTGAAGCCGTCACCGTCTGCGTCTTCGAGGCTATCGTCACGGGACGGGTCCAAGCCGTTTTCCGACTCCCACACGTCATCCATGCCGTCCCGGTCGGTATCGGGGGCAAGTGTGGGACTCCACTGAGTCTCGCTTCCGGCGGAGACCTCAACCACTCCACCGAACGTAGGGTTGATCTGGTCGGGGTAGTACGTGGGCACGTAGAGCGGGTCTGCCAGGCACTGCGACTGGTACTCAGCGCGAAGCTGCCAGCGATCAGCCGTCAGGCCGACCAGGGAATACTCGCCGTCGCGGTTGGTTGTGGTCGAGCGCCGGTCACCGCGCAGCGTTGGCTCGGCAATGATGGCCGCACCATAGATAGGCCCACCCGTGTAGGTGTCCCGTACAATGCCGGATATCGCCCCGCCACGGGCCAGGGCAACGTCGCCTACATCCGTCACTCCGTCGATGGAAAAAGCCCGAGGGTCTCCCGCATCGTTGAGGATGAACCCCTCTACGAACCCGTCATCTACGGCGTCTACGAACATCAAGTAGCGGCCTGGATGCAAGGTCCCAATGCTCACTGTGCCGTCTTCTTCGACCTGAGCGCTCACTGCAGACGTCTGCGCTTCGTTGAAGAGCAAGACACTCGACGCTGTGAACGGGCTGCCCAAGAGCCGCGCGGTCAAGCGACTCTCGCTCGGGAGCACCACGTCAATATCCCTGGCGCTGTCCCCATCTTCTGGCAGGGAGATGCGGTCGCTGGGGGTCGGTGACGACGGAAAGTAGGTCGTGGCCAAGCCGTCCGCATACGCCCACACCAACACGTCGCCCGGTCGGAGCCCACGAGCAGTGTAGGACCCGCCGGCGATGGGGGTGGTCGTGGTTCGCGAACCGCTAAACGCCGCGAGCTCTCCGCCATTGACCAGACCCGACGGCCCGCTGACCGTCCCGCGTACCTCCACGCCGGGGCGCAGAGAATAATCGGGAAGTTCTTCAGAGCTTCCCGGTGTGACCGTGAACTCATCACCGCCGGTATTCCCGTAGATCCCTGGATAGATCTGCGTCGGAACATCGGTCGCTTGCACTTCAACGGCGAAGACCCCCATGCCCTCTTGGTCCGGCGTGATTCCGCGAACCCGGTAGTCGCCGTTGGCGTCGGTGAAATCAAACCGACTCTGGGCAACAATGGAGGTGCGACGGGTCTTTGCCGTCACCCGGGCCCCCTGAAGCGGCTCTCCGTTGGCCAGAATGCGTCCGGCCAAGCTCGCACCTTCGCTGAGCTGGACATCGATGACAGCGTCTTCGTCAGAAGCGATGGTCTGCGATGGGGCGTTGCAGGCACCGAGAACGCCGCCGGCCCACTGCTCTGCCGCATCACTTGCTGAGGGCGGAAGAAAGCGAACTCGGAAGCGGTCACCGGGAAGGTCGGTGACCTCGTAGAAACCGTTCTCGTCCGTCTGGGCAAACTCGAACTGAAATCGCGAGTCGTACACAATGACAAACGCGTTGTCGACAGGCACGCCTTGGGCATCCGTCACCGTCCCAGAGACGGTGGCTGCCAACGCAAAGCCAGCCCACAAGGTAATCATACCGCCTCCTCAGCGACGACATCCACGGTGAGTTCGGCGTCCTCCACCTCGGGTTCGACCTCGACCTCGACCTCGACCTCGGGCTCCGGCTGAATCGCCGCCGCAATCGCGGTCAGTGCATCCCGGTCGCCTTCCACACGACGCACATCATGGCCGTACCAGCGCGACACCACCTCAACGATCTGCGCTGCACGAGCCACCGCCGCAGGAGACGCCGCGGTCGAGCCGCCGGAGAACGCCAAAGAGCGGTAGCCGCGCAGCAATGCGACACGTGCATCTGTGGGCGAAGCCCGGTCCACACTCTCAAGATCAACACCCGCCCATCGCAGGCGTTCGACCAGGGCAGGCCCGGTCGGTCGGTGGTCCTGGGGGTGCAGGCTGCCTTCTGACACCACGGCGTTGAGCGGCGCACGTCCGGCGTCATCGAGTGCGATGACCAAGCATGGCGAGGTCAGTGTCTTTTCGTGCAGCGCCAAAAAGGCGTCCATTCCGCCACGAGCTTGGCGACCGCACCCTACGAAAGTGAACCAAACGTCTAGGTTTGGAATTGGGCTTTCGGCCAGACGGTGCATCAACTCCAACAGGACCGCAGGAGAGCCACCGTCATCGCGGCCGTCTCCTGCACGGTGCCAGACCGCTGCGAGGGCCACGGTACCGGCCAAGACCGCAAGGCCAACACCATAAACGGTACCGGTCCACACACCCCATGGCTTTGCGAGCGCGTGCAGCAGTTGGATGATGGCCAACGACACCGCCGAGCCGAACACCAATCGAAGTGGACGAAAGCGAAACCAGCGACGGTTGAGCACCCGCCAGCGAGGCACGTCGAGTGGAGCGACCAAGATGAGCGAGGCATGCGCGGTGTCTGACGGCATACGCGCCGTGAGGTTGTACGACGCGGTCTTTGGGAAGGCCCAACGGATCAGCGAATACTGCCCCGTACCTTCACCCAACAAACTCATGGCCAGTAGCAGGGACACCGCTGCTGCGACCGCGGGCCAGACAAGGCCCAGCAATCCAGCAAGCAGTAAGCCGCCCGCGTGTAGTCCGAGCGACAAGTGCGCCCAGGACGGGGCTACGAAGCCTTCAATTCGCCCAGGAAGCGCCATAGGTAGGCGTTCCTTGACGGCATGAAGCGCCATTCGCTCCCCTTCGCTTCCGGCAAATCGACCCGGTACAGCGGACAAAGCGTCCAAATCTTCAGCGATGCGTTCTAGGCGTTCCGAGGTCCACCTCCGAGGGCTGCCACGGTATCCCACACAGCCGCGGGTTGCCCTGCGCGTCTTTCACGCCTACCATGGCACGTACTACAGAGGCAGCTCATGCGGTTTCGCGGCAAAGACTATACGGGCAAGGGCATCACGGTTGCCCTTGTCGACACGGGCGTAGATGTCTCCGATCCGCGCCTTCAAGGCGCACCAATCGAAGGCTTGTCCATTCAACTGGGTGCGACCGGTCATGCAATGCTCGGCGCGAGCTACAATGACGAGCATGGTCACGGCACCGAAATGGCGGCTGCAATCCGTCACTTTGCGCCTGACTGCACCTTGTTCGTTGTGAAGATCATGCGTGAGACTCTCGGCACCAGCGCTGACTTGATGGCCGCTGGCATCGAGGTGTCTGCCAACAACAGCGCACACGTCATCAATCTGTCTCTTGGTACGCCCAATATGGGCAAAGCCATGATGCTCTCCGACTGCGTTGGCAATGCCATCGGCTCGGGCAGCGTTGTGCTTGCCGCTGGGCATCCTCGTGGAAAGGCCGCCTACCCGGCCGACCTGCCCAACTGCGTGGGTGTGCGCGCCCACCCAGACTGTCCGATCGACAAGTTTTTTTACTTCGATCCCAAACGCTACCCGCGCAAGCAATGGAACCGTATGTCGGGCAAATTCCAAACGCACGGCCGTACCGTGGCGCGCGAAGGGAAAGAACCGCGTTGGCGTGACTCTGGAATCGCAACGGCGTACCTCACCGGGGTTGCCGCCTGCCTGTCCGAGGCCATTGGAATTCGAGACGCACAGCTGCTCGTCGAGAAGCTGCAGACCAGCGCCATCGTACCCAATCCAGAGATCGGGTACTCGTAGGCCATGCTGTGGCTTTTGCTGGCCACGGCGTTCGCGACCGTCCCTGAAAAATACGGAACTGGCAGTGCCTCTATGGCGCTTGGTGGAACCGGTGTTTCTTGGGTTGATGACGGACACGCCGCTTACCTAAACCCGGCGGGTCTGTCTCGAATTCGACGCCCCATGGTCGGCGTAGGGATGTCATGGGCACATGATTCCTTCGAGGAGTTCCCATCTGTCTGGTGGGACACCAATCGAGACGGAAGCCTCGACAGGCGCGACTCCCCACTGGAGCTGTCGAGCAACGTGGAAGACGCTGTCGGCATCCACTTTCATGCAAGCCGACACATCGGTGGCAAGTTCGGCCTTGGAATCGTGGGCTACATCCCCACACGACGCGTACTCCAGCTGCGCACCAGCGAGCCTGACCTTCCCGAGTACTACATGTACAACAGTCGGCAGCAGCGGTACATGCTCGCCGCTGGTGTCGGCGGCGAAATCCTCAACGGCGTCCACATTGGCGCTGGCGTAGACTTTGTGCCGCGCGTCATCATTGATGCCGCCTTCAACCTGTCCGCTACGGTGGTCGCCGACGATGGTGATGACCTGAACGGCGTCGTCACCGACGTTGTGGTGGATGTGCATGAGATCGAGCTCGAAATCGTCGCCGGATTTGCCCCCACTCTCGGCTTGAACCTAGACCTTGGCGCGTGGAGCGAGCCTCTGGAAGGAGCCACCATCGGTCTTGCCTTCCACGGTGCGAGCGGTCTTCCCGTCGACAGCCGTTTGGATGCACAGATCGACGTGTCTGTTGAAGATGTCGGAGACCTCGAACCCTACGCTCTCGCCGCCGCGGCCCAAGCCGGAATTCGCCTGTACGACCACTATGTGCCCATGACGCTGGCCCTGGGTCTGTCGTACATGCCACCCCGCCGCTTTGGCGCCGCAGTCGACATCACCTGGACCAACTGGCGCCCATACGCCGTCAGCGTGGCTCAGCTCACAGACGCCATCGTCACCTCTCCTCTCATCGTCATTGACGACGAGATCAGCGACGGCAATGCCTTTACCGCGACGTTTACATCTACCGTAGCGACACGCGTTGGCATTCAGCTTCCACTGCCCGAGATCACACTCGGTGAACACTGGCGCTACGCACGAATTGACCTACGCGCAGGCGGAGGATGGGTGCCCACTCCGTTGGTCTCCCAAGGAGAATCAAGCGCGCTCATCGACAGCAACCGCCTGTTCTTCACCGGTGGTGCCTCGCTCGAGACATGGGACCCCACCGGCCTGCTGGACGGCGTGATCCGGTTGGATATCATGGCTCAATTTCACCTACTCGAACGCGGACTGTTGGTCCGCTCCAGCGATGAACCAAGGTCGGGCTACCCCGTGGTTCGTCGAGATGTTCCGTTCGGTGGGAATATCTTTGTGATTGGCGGCCAGTGGAGCTTTCAGTATTGAGCGCGGGACGGCTAGCCCCTACTCCCTCGGGTGAGCTGCATCTGGGCAACCTCACAGCCTTCTACGCGGCATGGTTGTCCGCTCGACAGTCGGGCGCACGCTTGTTGTTACGCATGGAAGACGTGGACACCGGTCGCACACGGCCAGATGTTGAGGCGCGGCAACGCGAGGTCCTACAGTGGTTCGGCATTGATTGGGACAGCGAGACCCAACGCCAGTCCGAGCGCGACTACTCCGAGTGGATTGCTGCACTCGGCGACCATGCCTACTGGTGTGCTTGCTCACGAAAGGCGCTGAAAGCCGCAGGGGGATTGTGCGCTGCTGGCTGCGCTGGGTCTGGACTCACGATGGGCGCCCTTCGCTTTGCCGCGACCTCCGACATCGTTCGAGTGTACGACCGCCGACACGGCCCATCCGACATCTCCGCGGACGTTCACCATCACCCAATCTTGGTGCGAGCAGATGGTCTGGTTGCCTACCCGCTAGCGGTCGTTGTGGACGACATCCGAGACGGCGTGACCCAGGTTGTTCGGGGAGATGACCTGCTGTCGTTTTCGGCTCCGCAAGAACAACTCTGGCGGGCTTTTGGGGCCACACCACCGACCTGGCTCCACACGCCTCTCGTGGTGGGGGCTGACGGTCGCAAGCTCTCGAAGTCCCACGGTAGCGTGGACATTGCCACGCTTCGTAGCTGCGGATGGCAACGCGAAGACCTTCGACAGCTGGTCGGGTCGTGGCTGGGGGTACCGACCGCAGACTTGGCAGAGGCCGTCAGTGCGTGGCGTCCAACCGGAGCACTGTCAGGTGCAATACACGTGTTGACGGACGGATCCGAAGGGCCAAAGGGACTTACCTGGCGGACGGGTCCTTTGGAATAAACTCCGTCGGGGCATCTTCAGGCAGCTCCCCGTCTTCAACCGGGTCGCGGCCAGCCCAACCGGGCTCTTCGAGCGCAATCAACAGCCCCTCAGCGGCGTAATGCTCGGCTAGGTACGTCATCATGCGCCGGTCATCCGGGCTGGCTTCGACAAGCCTCCCCATTCTCCACAGAGAGAACCCACGAGCAACACGCCGGTTGGCGTCCGCAATCGTCTCCGGGTCCCCAAAGTCGAGCACAAAGGTAGTTCCCTTTCGCTGGACAATGCGCGCGAGCAACACGCCCGTAAGCGGGGAACGGACAGAGAGCCGAATCATGACACTCCAAACGACGATGCCCCGCACCACCCAGAGGCAGCGCGGGGCACTCGTTCAAGCAGAACTAGACTCTAGGACTGACGACGACGCGTTCCAACAAGCAACAGTCCGAGAGAGAGGAAACCAAATCCGCCCGCTGCACCTGTGTGCGAGCAAGCAGCGCCACCACCAGAATCAAGGTTGATCATGGCGGCCGAGGTGCCGGCCAAACCACCGACGTTCAGAACGACGGTGTAGTTGCCCTTCTCTTCGAAGGTGTACTGCGGCTCCCAAGCAGCGATGGATGCCATTGGCTCACCGGTGGTGTCCGAGCCTTCAAAGATGTCCCACTGGACATCAAAGATGCAGCCCCAGGTGCGCAGGTCCGTCTGGTTGACCAGCTGAATGGTGTCGTCATCCAGGGTTTCGTACGTGAACGCAACGTCAGGGACGTCACAAGCGCGAACGTGACTGACGCGGGTGACACAGTGCTCCCAGCCGCCAGCATCTTCCGTTGCATCAGCACACATGCGGATGGTGAAGTTACCGTCCGTGGTGTACTCGTGCTCGGAGACCTTGCCGTCCGACGTGGTTCCGTCGCCCCAGGCCCAACGTGCGGCCGAGATGTCATCGGTGTCCGTAAAGGTCACAGCGCAGCGCAGCGTGAACGGAACGTTGCCAACCGCGACAGAGTCGGCTTCGTCTTCGTCTAGGCGATTGCTACACACGAAGCTGGGCGCAGAGCCAGGCTTGGTGCTGTACGGAACTTCGTACTCGTCAAGCCAGTCCAAGTAGGCATCAACACGGGTGTGAGTCGATGGACCCTCTCCGCATTCCGGGCCACGGGAGGTGATGGACACCTGGATGTAGTCTTCGCCAAACCGGACGAAGCCAGGACCGCCAGAGTCACCCTGACAGGTAGACTGGACGGGGTCAAAGCTCTGCAGTTCCTTGGTAGTGAAGCTGCTGATCTCTTCGGTGCCTTCGCGCTTGATGCCAGCACCGCCGCCTTCGAACTCGGTGATCCCGAAGCCGACGAAGTTGATCTCGCGGTCACCCCATTCCTGGTCCAGGTCATCTGCGTTCAGACCAGCCGGGATGACGTCAGTGATGGCGGAAGCCAGCTGAACGATCGCAATGTCGTCGACGTCTGTTCCCGAGATCTGGCCGCCAGTGGAGCCTTCCCAACCAGGGTGAAGGAACACGTTGATCGACTCGACGGTCCGAGTTGGATCCGAAGCACGGTTTCCAAACTGAATCGTGGCACGGTTGGCGTCCGAGGTCTCATCGAAGCAGTGACCTGCGGTGAGGACCCACTCGGGCGCAATCAGAGTTCCCGTACAGTTACCGCCAACGCCACCGGGGGTAGACGTGGAGATGAAGATGGTCTCTGGGTATTCTTCGGTTCCGACCTCACGGCCGTTCACGATGTTCTGAACGCCGTCTTCGTCTTCTGGGCGCGCTTCGGCAACCGAGATCAGACTGACGCCGAGCGCCATGAAGATGAGATGGGATTTGGTGGTCTTGGACATAATAATTCCTCCAACAGCCGGTCAGTGTCGGGTGAGGCACGGACGTTAACGCCAGTAAGGGCGAACGTCCATGCATGGACCTACCGTAACGGCGCTTGTTCGCGGTCGCTTGACTGCGATTGTATCAGGGTTCAGACGCCGGACCGGGCAAGGAGTTTCTCTCGCTCGGTGCCGAATGCGGAAACTCTAAATGAAACGCCCGGCCTGGACCGTCCCAATGCAGCTTCCCAGCGTTGAGCACATCACGGCCCAACAGGGCGATTATCGGTTCATCATCGACCGATCCCAGAGGTTGAATCTCTGCAAGCTGCGTCGCGAAACTTTGTGACACACCTTCAATACGCAACAATCCGTAGCGTAGGCGCGTGAACTGCGGTGCCGCCCCTTCGGCATCACTACCCGACCGGACTCCACGAAACTCCACTGCGTTCAACAGTAAGAGTGACAGTTGCTCTGCGACCCCCACCACAACACAGCTGTGGGTGGCGCCCGTATCTAGGATGGCTAGGCCGCTGACCGCCTTGGGCACACCAATACCCAATTCCCCCGCCAGGTTCGGGTCTTCTTTGACGTAACTGGGGTTGTCTACGGAGATACGAATCAGGGCACCGTGCACCCGATGTACCGCTCCGGCGGGCACGCGCTATGCCACCCGCGACGGCAAAACGACAGGGCCGACCTGACGTTCGATGCGACGCACAAAGAACGCACGGGAGTTGGTCGACGTCCAGCCCAGCTCAACAGCGGACTCGAGGGACGGACAGATTCCCACTAGTTTGGTCTTGTAAACCACGGCGTACTGGCCACTGTGGCTCTTGAGGAGGGACGCGAGGGCATCTGCGAAGACGCGACGCTCAGTCTTAAAAGGGTCCATGGGGACGACCCGGGGCAGAGGGGGTGGGGTTGCCGAAGCAGCTGATGCGGGGGAGAGCACAGAGGTCACGTCGGGGAGACGTGAGGTCGCATCGAGGAGATGCGACGGAAGGCGGGCACCAGACGGTGCGTGGACAGTGTAGGACATCATGGGGCCTTCCAGCAAGAGCCCGCTCCCATAGCGGCCCCGCCGAACTCAGTCCCGTTCAATGTCGGCAGCTTCGATCGCGGTCACAATATCCGCAACATCGGCCAAGCCCCCCACCCCAACATCGCCGCAGGCAAGTCGCTTCTCAGTCGGAGCCACCATCTGGAAGATGCCGAACCCGTTCACACGGGACAGGTTGGCCTGAACGGCGGGGTGCTCCCACATTCGCGTGTTCATGGCGGGGCACAGCAGCTGCGGAACGGTGTGAGGCAGCGCCAGCCACACCGTCAACAAGGCATTGTCCGCAATTCCACTAGCAATCTTTCCCAGTGTGCTCGCGGTCAGCGGTGCAATCACCGCAATGTCCGCCCACTTCGCCCAGGAAATGTGCTCCACCGCGCTGGCCCCCTCGGGCGAGCCACCCGTTGCCAATACATCCACCATTACTGGGTGACCCGACAGTGCCTCGAAGGTCAACGGGCCTACAAACGCCGTTGCAGACGGGGTCATGACAACCCGGACACTATGCCGTTTGACCAGGTTCGAGACGAGGTCTGCAGCCTTGTAGGCAGCAATTCCGCCACTGACGCCAACGAGTACGTTCATCTGTCACTCCGTGCCTGACTCGTAGCCGACGCGATACCCACGCGCATGGCGATGTGGTGGAGAGTGTACCTAGTAGGTGGAGCCGTCCTCGTCGGGCTGGCCGCTGCAGGTGCGTCCTACGGCTGGTTCACGGAAATCAAGCCCCGCTACGCCGTCGCCCAAGCAGACGTGGACCGGTTTCTACGCACGCGACAAACGCCTGGGGTTGGACGCGTTCTAAGCGCCCCACTCACCCTCGCTGTGGGGCGTCCAGGCACTCTCGATGACCTCGTCAGCGACCTGGACCGGGCACGATTCGAGCGGGTGGCAGCGGTCCGCGCACCCGACCAGTTCTCAGTGAGCGACGACACCCTTCAGCTTTGGGCTGCTGCTGGACGGTTCGGTAACGAGACCCTGCCGGACGTTCGAACCACCGTCCAGTTCGGTGAGAGTGGCATCGTGGCAGTCAGCGACGGTCCACACCGCGTACGGCCCACCATTCTCTCAACGGTCGGAGACCTAGAGAGCGGTCGGACCCCCGTCGAGCTCGCAGCCTTGTCCCCTTGGGTTGTTCCCGCCGTCTTAGCCATGGAAGACGCGCACTTCTTCACGCATGTGGGTGTCGACCTAGAAGGAACCGGTCGTGCCGCACGAGCCACCCTGTCGGGACAGTCGCTTCAAGGCGGTTCCACCCTCACTCAACAACTGGCCAAGAACCTGTTCGTGGGCAACGAGCGCAGCCTCGAGCGCAAGGTACGTGAAGCGTTCACGGCCGTGGCCCTCGAACGCCGACTCGACAAGCTCGACATTCTAGAGCTCTACCTCAATGAGCTGTACTTGGGGCACGTCGCCGGACGCCCAGTCTACGGTATTGATCAGGCAGCACGAGGATTCTTCGCCACATCGCCTGAGCACCTGAGCCTGTCTCAGTCCGCTGTTCTCGCCGGAATCATCAGCTCACCCAACACCTACAGTCCGGTCCGCCACCCTGAACGCGCCCTCGAACGACGCAACATCGCCCTTCGTCGCATGCAAGATCTCGGATTCATCTCAGCTGCCCAGGCCGAGAGCGCACGAGACGAGCCGGTTGAGGTTCAGAGCTCACTCCCGCTTGCCGGACGACGGGTCCCTTGGGTGGTCGATGCTGCTGTTGAGACCGTGCAGGCCCGCGGACATGAGCGAGTGGATGGTCTCGCGATTCACACGTTCATCGAGCCCGACTGGCAGCGAGTAGCCGAGCAAGCCATTGCGGACGGATACGCTGACTTGGTCCAGACCTACCCCGCCACGCAGGGTGCTCAGATGGCACTAACTGCGGTGCGCGTCTCCGATGGCGCCGTGGTCGCACTGGTCGGTGGACGGGACGCGTCAGCAAGTACCTTCGACCGTGCATCCAACGGGTACCGGCAGCTCGGTTCAACGGTGAAGCCGCTGACCTTGTTGGCCGCAATGACGCGGGATGGCCGACTGCTCCCAACAAGTACGCTCAACGACGCCCCCATCGAACGAAACGGCTGGCGTCCCCGCAACTACGACGGCCGCTATCAAGGCAGAGTTACCGTTCGGCGTGCCATTGAATCGAGCCGCAACATCCCGGCCGTCCTGCTTGCCGAGCGGGTGGGCCCCGAAGGGCTGCAGCAGTTCTACACCCGTGTCGGATTGTCCGAGGCGACCGCCTGGCCCTCTGCTGCTCTCGGCGCCTTTCCAGGCACAACCCTCGAGATTGCGGGTGCCTACACCGTGTTTCCAGGCCGAGGCATCGCCGTAAGCCCTAGGCTCGTCGGCGCCATCGCAGACGGCTCCGGACGAGTCATTGACGAAGTCCCCGTCACCAGCACCGGTGTTGCGACGGCACGCGCCGCAGCCCTCGCCACGTCCATCCTAGAGGGTGTGGTGGACCGCGGAACAGGGCAGCGCGTGCGTCGACTTGGAGTCGAGGGACCCGTCGGCGGAAAGACCGGTACGACAGATGACTGGCGGGACGCATGGTTTGTTGGCTTCACCCCGGACCTGGTCGTCGCTGTGTGGGTCGGGCACGACCGCGAGCACGGCATTGCCCTCACCGGAAGTCGGGCGGCACTGCCCACTTGGGTCCGCTTCATCCAGGGCATCGGCGGTCCGACTGGCACCTTCCCGACAGACACCGGCCTGGAGCGCGTCTCGGTCTGTAGCGCAAGCCACCAGATCGCCCGAACCAACTGCCCGAACACCTACGAAGAGCTTCTGCCACGCCACTACGGAGGTGCCGGCATGTGCGACACCCACAACCCGTTCCTGCGTTGGGAGCCCAACGGGATTCGCCCGACGGACTGGGAGCCAGACCGCTCGGTCGACGACACACTGCTAGACGCCCTTCAGGTCACGCCGACCGAGTAGACGAAGCAGGCATTATCCGCCTAGTTCGTTCCACTTCCAAATGATCTCTTTCATGATCTCACTGGTTCCACCGCCAATCGGGAGCAGTCGCGTATCGCGCACACTGCGCGCGATGTCGTACTCCTCGATGTAGCCATAGCCACCGTGGAACTGAAGGCAGTCGTAGAGCACCTTCTGCGCCAAGTCCGTCGAAAACAGCTTAGCCATGGACACAATCTTGGTGGGGTCAGCGCCGCTCTCGATTCTCTGCACGGCTTGCCAAGTCAACGCCCGCGAGGCTTCCAAAGACGTCAGGTGCTCGGCGAAGGTGTGACGCCAGACCTGGAACTTGTTCAGCTTTCGGCCAAAGGCTTCGCGCTTATTGCCGTGGGCAAGCGCGTCCTCGATACCGATCTGCATGGCCATGTTGCCGGTGATGGCTGCAATCAGCCGCTCGCCCTGGAAGTTCTGCATGATGTACAGGAAACCAGCATTTTCGTGGCCGAGCAGATTGCGCTTTGGAATCCGACAGTTGTCGAAGTGCAGCTCACAGCTGTCCACACCACGGGTTCCGAGCTTGTCCAGCTTTCGACCGACCGTGAAACCGGGCGTGTCCGTCGGGAACAACACGAGGCTAATACCGCCGTGGCCCTGTTCTCCGGTCCGCACTGCCAAGGTGATGAAGTCGGCAAAAGACCCGTTGGTGATGTAGGTCTTGGCGCCGGTAATGACGTAGTCGTCGCCATCTGATCGAGCGACGGTCTGGATGTTCGCAACGTCAGAACCAGCACCCGGTTCACTGACGCCGAGTGCCGCAACCTTGTCGCCGGCAACCACGGGTGCAAGGAACTCTTGCTTCTGCTCTTCGGTGCCTATCTCCCAGATAATGGGCGTTGCCATATCCGTATCGACCAGGATGGACATGGCCACGCCGGCATTGCGGCAGTAGGACAGGCCCTCGGCAAACGCCACGGTGTACCACCAATCTAGGCCGAGTCCGCCGACCTCTTCGCCAAAGCGAATGCCCAAGGCTCCAAGGTCTGCAAGGTCGTTGAAGACGCTGCGCGGAAAGCCACCGGCCTTGTCCCACTCAACGCGGTGCGGCGCCATCTCGCGCTCTGCGTAGGCCTTGATGCTGTCGCGAAATTGGGCGTGCTCATCGCTAAACGGGGGAAAGCTCACTGAACGACTCCACTCGCTTCTACGGTGAAAGGAATGTCGAAGCCAAAGGCGTTCGCAGTGCCTTCGTATTGGTAGGTAAACCCGCCCCAATCGCCGCCAACATTTGGGAACTCAAACCAACTGGACGGGTCCTCCAATCGCGCTCCATACACCCGAGTTCCACCGTTCGCGCTCACACCGCGCAAGGTCGGAGTGGCCACGGGAAAACCGTCAAACCGTCCATTTTCGCAGAGGGCGTCCTTGTTCATCTCCACCAGGAAGATGTAGTCGCACTCAGGACATCCCGCGAGAGCATCGGCGTACTGCGGGTCCTCCGTCACGTTTACGCCGGTCTCGATCAGGAAGTCTTCGCAATCCTCCTGCTGACGGTAGTCGAAGGTGAAGTCACGGATGCCTTCCCAGAAGTACTCAATGGGCGCTTCGGTGTCGGGCTCGACTGTGTCCGGGTCTACGTCAGTACCGTCCGTCCCCTCTGGGTCATCCGTCCCGGTGTCCGAGGTATCGTCGTCAGGGTTTGCCGTGTCGTCGAGAGCATTGCCATCAACAAGCACCGCTGTGGCTGGACCACAACCAACGGCGAGAACGAGTGCCAAAAATAGACCGCTGCGCATGAACATGCCTCCATGAACACACCCTAGCGAATCTGAGCGGTGTTGACCGTCAAGTGAGTGTCCGCAGCCACCATGGGCTGCACGGACCTACCAGTCGACGATGGAACAACCCCAGGTAAAACCAGCACCAAAGGCGACCATGGCGACCTTCATTCCTGGCTTCAACTTTCCGTTGCGCGTTGATTCTGCGAGCAAGAGCGGAATGGTCGCGGCGGTGGTGTTGCCGAACTTCTGGATGTTGTGCACCAGCTTTTCGGGCGGAATGTTGAGTTGGTCAGCGACGTACTCATTGATTCGCTTGTTTGCTTGGTGAAAGCAGAACAGGTCAATGTCTTCCGCCGTGATGCCTTGTTCCCAACACGCCTGCATCAACACTGTGATCATACGTGTGACCGCATGCTTGAAGACGATGCGACCATCCATGTGTGGCCACAACATGTCCGGGGAGACAATGCCGTTTCCGTCTTCGTCTACGGGAATCATTGGACGCTGGCGGATGTCGAAGATGGACTGCTTGAGGTTGTCCTTGAAGCGACCATCGGCACCCAGCCACCAGCCACGGATACCCTTGTCTTCTTCAGTAGCCGAGACGATTACAGCGCCGGCGCCGTCGCCAAACAGGCTGTTTACAGCGCGACCGCGGGTGGTCATGTCCAATCCAGACGAGTGAGTCTCCGCTCCGACCAGCAGAACGTGCTTGGCCATGCCGCAGCGAACTTGTGCCGCAGCCATGGAGAGCCCGTAGATGAAACCACTGCACTGATTTCGAATATCGAGGGCCGGGACGAACTTGGCATTCTCCCCTTCGCACAAGCCGAGCTTCTCTTGTAGAAACACGCCGGCGCCTGGGAACGAGTACTCCGGTGACAACGTAGCAAAGACGATGAGGTCGAGGTCGTGTGCTTCAATTCCGGCGTCTTCAAGGGCCTGCTTCGACGCTTCCAGAGCAAGGTCGGAGGTGCCAATTCCCTCGTCCGCAAACCGGCGTTCTTCAATGCCGGTGCGCTTAACAATCCACTCGTTGGTGGTGTCGATCCCGTAGTCATTGACGAGGTCGTCGTTCGTTACCACCCGAGGAGGCACGTACATCCCGGTTCCGGTGATCGTTGCGTTGAGCATGTAGTCTCCACAAGGTGTGTTTCAGATCGCCGCTCTCACACCCCTAGGGACTGCCCGCAACCTGCGAAATCCCTTTCGCACCGTACGCAGGACCCTATTCGCGGGTAGCAACGATGTTGAGCGCCGTGGTGACTGTGGACAAAGCACCGTCTTCCCGGGTGTAGCGAGTCACGAGGGTCGCCTTGGCCTGGGTGTGCTCTGCCCAACCATCCCGTGGGTCCACGCGCGTCTCCGCAGAAAACGCGACCGAGCCACCGGCACCCAGCGCGTTCGGTCCGGTTGCGTCCTTGGACCAATCGTAGGCGAGCGTGTGGGTGACGATGGGCACAATGGGCCCGTCATCACTGCGTGCAAGACGCGCGAGCTCGCAGGTCATGGCCAAGTCGGACGTTGCCGACCAGGACGGGTGCAGTCCAACCTCCCACTGCATGCTCGTCTCAATCGCGGGCTCTGGGTATGGAGGAAACAACGCCAACAACAGCACACGGCCGGCGTTACCGTCATCTGAATCAGCCAACGCCTCTGCACGCTCATTGACCACTGGAACCACGCTGCCCAGGTCATCCAAGAGGAACGCCTTGACGAACCCAGCCATAGGGTCAGCTACGTCATCTTCGTCAAGCGTGCCGTCCTTGACCCAAAAGTCGCTGCGATGGGCGAAAGGACGCACCAAAGCCGTCTGTCCTTCGAGACGCAAGACCTCGCAATCAACGGCACTGGTGACCATGGCAATCATGGTCTCGTCGGTGGCACCGGGGGTCTCAATACATAGGTCAACGTCCATGCGAACAACCCATCGCACAGTAGACCCAGGGACCAAACGATAGCGAAGGGCGATGGCGTCGCCTACGTTGACGCGCATCAGGCCTGTGCCTCTAGCAGCATCTCTACGATGGTCTGAATGGTTCGCGCGCCGGCCTCAGAGTCGTCGGAGCCAATACGGAGCGTGGACTCCACCCGCGCGTCTACGCGATGTGCCCATCCGTCCTCTGAGCGAAAGCTGACCTCTGCCATTCGACGGGTCTCACCCTGTACCTGCACGCCTTCCATACCGGAACCGGCACTCCAGGCATGCCCGGAAAAGGTGCCAACGACGGACCGGATGACAGCGTCGTCACCTGCTTCCCGACCGATGAAGCGTGCATGCACGATTAGGGGATCTTCGGTGTCTTCGTCGGCCGACGAGCGCGACCACACATCACCATCATTCACCGGCCCCTCTGGTAGCGGTGGAAACAGCGTGTCGAGCGTACCTGCAGTCGCGTCCTGCTGCGGGTCCACCGGACCGTCATTGTCACCGCGCGGGCCTACGCGAATGTACGGAGGAATCGCTGCGAGCGGATCACCGACGTCTGCCTCACCGAAAAATCCGTCACCGGGGACTTCGCCTTCGAGCTGCTCGGTGTGAATCGACAGTAGAGCGCCCGTGTCATCCACGCTGTCTACCGTGGCCACCAATCGACCGGTGAGCTCGGCAATTTGACTGACAGGGCCGTCGCCCTTGCGCTCGATCTGCACAGTGACGCGCATCTGGAGGGCGTAGGTGTGAACGGAACCGGCTGTAAACTGGTACTGGAGCATGAAAGCCTCGGGGTCAGGTACCGACGATGTACCTCACGGATCGGCGTAGCCCAAACGAATGAGCAGGGCGCGCATCTCTGCTCCTAAGGCCGCGGACTCCCCGGTCGCAGAAACCCCGACCGCTGGGAGGGCCGACTGTAGACTGCGAAGCCGTTGGGAGCTGCCTTGTTCCGCCATTCCTACCTGCTGCGATTCGCTAGGATCATCCGCAATATTGTACATCTCAAAGCCAAGACCGTAGTGCTCAATGAGCTTGTCCGCACCGCGTCGAGCCGCCTGCTGTTCGGGCCCCCACCGCATGCCCTCCGCAACCAAGATGCGCTGCGAATCTAAGCCCTGGGATGACGCCCCCACTTCAGGCATTGGCTGGCCATCGAATCGGGTGTCGATTCCAAGCTCGAACACGTCGTTGAGGGTTGGAAAGACATCTACCAGGCCAACCATTCGCTGAACATGACGGCCAGATCGGCCAGGAACGCGGACGATCATTGGCACCTGAAGCACCTCTTCGTACATCGTGTGTCCATGGCGAACGCCTTCAGGCGCGCCCTCGGGTGCCTGTCGGCCTTCGTCCAACTCTTCGCCGTGGTCTGCGGTCACGATGACCCAAGCGTCTCGAGAGACATGGGTGAGCAGCCGTCCGATCTGACGGTCTACGCGGTGAATCGCCGCATCGTAGTTGTCCGAATAGGAGCGACGTTCTGGAGCCTGTACCGCCTCAGCATCATGGTCCAAGGTCAGGTGTGGACCATGGACGTCCATGTAGTGCACTACCATCATCCATCCTGTGTCTCCGAGGGATTGGATCTGTGCTGCAGCTGCGTCGGTCACCTGTTCGGCAGGGCGAAACTCCGCCATGGTCAGAGCGTTCAGCCCAGCCACCCGGAGGGGATGAACAGCGACGGGCTGAGCGTAGGGGCCCACCCGGTCGTCGTAGACTTGAAAGCCACGTTCAAAGCCAAATGCCGCCGTCGTCCATGGGTTTGTGGTGACACCAACCGTTGTATACCCAGCATTTCGGAACGCCTGGGCCATGACCGGGACATCCCGTCGAAGGCTCGACAGCGAGTTGCCAGCCCCGTTGTTCACACCCGCGCCATGGCCGTTCGGGAAGCGCCCGGTAAACAGCGAACCCATGGCAGGAAGGGTCCAAGGAGCCGCGCCCCAGGCGTTGTCGAACACGACTGAGCGGCGCGCGAGGGCATCGAGATTTGGCGACGTGTTGCGTGCGTAGCCATAGGCCCCCAGGTGGTCGGGCCTCAGGGTGTCGACAACAATGATGACGACCGGTGGCCCGTCGGACTGGGACGCGACGCCGACAGGCGCATGCGGAATGTCGACCGACGCATACACTCCCCAACCGAGCAGGTTGGCGAAAATCACCGGGAGAACTGCACCGGTCTTTGCGACCTTCTGCCCAACCAACACGGTGAGTGCTGCCACGCCCGCAGCGGCCAAGAGCACGCCAATGTCCACCACAAGTGCAATCGGGGCGACCGGCGACGGCAGCAAGTGCAGGTTCAGCGGGAGACCAAGTGCGAGTGCGATGAACAGCCCGCTGCCTATTCCGAGCTTTCGTTCATCTGAGATTGGAGAATGGGCGATGAACACACCGAGGGCCACGCCAATCGGCACAAGAATCAGTCCCACCGCGGGTGGCAGTCCCGTCTCGGCCAAGAGCATGCCGAGCTTGCCTGACAGCAAATAGGCGCCAACAGACACCCCCATGGCCACAGCCCAAGCACCCGCGCGCAGGCCAGCCGCACCGAGCAACGCACCGGCTCCACCACCGATCAGCAGGTAGGTGACGAGGACGCTGTCGAAGTCTGGTCCTACAGGAATACTCAAGCCGAGCCAACGGACCAACGACCACTCCCACCCTGCAAATGCTGCTGCCGCTGCAAGACCCGTCATCGCGCCCATCACCACCATGGTTGTGCTGGTCGGAGGAGCGACTTCGTCTTGCTCTGGTGCTGGGGTGATGGTGCTCATGAGTGGCGTCCATAGCGCGCGGCATCTCCGGCTTCGTACCCCAAACGGGCCGATTGCCCACAAGCAACTCCTTGAGCCCACGCATCCATCAGCCGCCCGACCACACCCGGGTCACGCCAAAGAACGGCGCATTTGCCGGCAATGCCAGCGAAGGTCACCTGAGCTCGGAGTGCCTGAGCCACGCCTCTCTGGGAGCAGACAAACAAGGCCGTGTTGTGAAAACGCCACCAAGCGGTCTGCTCAGCCTCACCTAGCCGCACTCCGCCCGTTGGCGCAGAGAGGTGCACGAGCTCGGCATCCGCAGCAAATCGAACCCGCCATCCACGACGGCGCACACGCTCGCTGGCGTCCGCGTCTTCCAGCAACGATGAGCCGCCGTAGCGCGAATCGAACCCACCGCTGAGCACCAGTTGCTCACGCCGAAAGGACATATTCGCGCCTTTGGCTACTTGGACATCGGTGTCCGTCAGCCCGCCAAGATTGGTGTGAACGCGCCCGTCTCGTCCCACTCGGTTGGCCGTGCCAGCGTGATTTGGCCGTGCATGGCGCTCCACAATGCGTCCCGACACAACCCCAACGCCCTCGCTGGACAGGTGCCGATGGTGCGCCTGCAAAAAATCAGGCATCAAGCGGACATCGTCGTCGATAAACACAACATGGTCTGCGGTGGTGAGGTCCAACGCCACATTTCGCGCACGCGGCAAACCAGCACGGTCCGCTCGAACGAGCCGAACGCGTGGGTCGTTCATGGCGTGGATTTTCGCTCGCAATTCACGGGCATCTGGGTCGGCCGATTGGTCGACGACGATGACCTCACTCAGCGCCGAACACCCTTGTTTCAGCACGTCCTGCACCGCACGAGCCGCAAGAGTCGGTCGGTCCAAGGTGCACAGTAGTAGGCCAAGAGATGAGGGCACGTCGCTCCGTGTCGTGAGCGGACTGTATCCGTTCACCGAACTTCGGCGTTAGGCGGCACCCTGGAGGTCTCTTGGACGAACTGTCAATCGACTGGATGTTCCCTGGCGGAGAAGGTGGTGCCCGTCTGGGCAAGCGAACCGTGGTGGTCCCAGGGGCACTTCCCGGAGAGACCGTACGAGCCAAAGTACCGGCGGGAAAAGGCCTGGGCCGAGCCGAAGAGATCAGCGTGATCACCCCGAGTGCGCATCGCCAGGCCCCCCCCTGCCCGTACACAGCGCACTGCGGCGGCTGCGACTTGGCACATGCTGAGCCCAGCCAACGTCTGGCGTGGCTCGCTGCCACCCACGCGCGGAGTCTCGGCCTAGACGCGCTGCCCATCACCGCCTCACCGCGCCGAGACGCCAGGGCTAGAGTGCGGCTGAGCGTAGACAATGGAAAGATTGGCTACCGCGCGCCACGCTCCCACGACCTCGTCAGCATCGACACCTGCAGCATTGCCCGACCCGAGATTCAGACCATCATCGGCAAGCTGGCCGCTCTTCCGGCAGACGCCTTCCACACCGTCGAAAACATCGAACTGCGCTCGGACGGTGAGCGCTGTGTGGCCGACGTAGACGGCAGAAGCTTGTCGCAAGCGTTGTTGGACGTCCTCCAACACGTCGCGATCAAGGGCCGTGTGATCTGCGGAGACCCAACCCTGTGGCTGGACAACGGTGGCCCGTTGCTGCGCGCCTCTCCCGGGACCTTCTTCCAGGTCAACCATGAGGTCAACCGCGCGATGGTGGCGTGGATTGTTGAGCAGGCCGAAGGCGTAAAGAGCGTAGCCGACCTGTACGCAGGAATCGGCAACTTTACACTTCCACTCGCCCAAATGGGTGCTCACGTGCGAAGCGTGGAGACCGTTCAATCCGCGGTTGCGGACTGTTCTGCGAGTGCCCGAAAAGCAGGACTGGCCGACCGCATCACGGCCGTCGCAACAGATGCTGACCGCTACAGACCCGAAGAGAACTTCGTCGAGCTCATTGTCTTGGACCCACCAAGGCGCGGCTGTTCGGCGCTGATCAAACGCATTGGCGTAGCAAGAACGCCCCGCGTCATCCTGGTGTCCTGCGATCCACGCTCCGCCGTTCGCGACACGAAATTGCTCCGCGAGTCTGGGTACAAACTCAAGGCTGCGCGAGGCTTCGACCTGTTCCCCGACACCCATCACGCGGAGTTGGCAACGGCGTGGGCCCGCTAGTCCGTCGCCGGGTGTAGTCTGCGCGGTCTGGAGGGTCCTATGTCCAAGGGTGCATACGGCGAGCAAGCGCTCGAACTACTCGGTCAGTTCTTTGAGAACGCCGGAATCAACGCGACCAAGATCGAAACCGAACCTGCCTACAGCATTGTCTTGGGCGGCGACCACGGCTTGATGCCGGCGATGGCAGGGCTTCTGATGGATCGCCATCAGTTCGTCACCTACGTGGCCGCACCGTCCACCTGCCCGGCAGACCGCCGCGGCGCCGTCGCAGAGTTCGTCGCCCGTGCCAACTGGGGGCTGCCGATGGGCAACTTCGAGCTGGATATGGATGACGGGTCCGTCCGCTTCAAATCCAGCGTGGACTACGAGAACGTGGGCCTGACCCAGGAACTGGTGCGCAACACCTTCGCGCCGGCAGCCTTCACAATGGACCGATATTTGGAAGGCCTGCTGGCTGTGATGTACGGCAGTAAGCAACCTGCCGATGTCATCGAAGCAATCGAATCCGACAGCCCCGGTGATGTCGGCTAGTCTATGACTAGGCAGGTCCCCTGTCTGACGGAAGGTTCTATGTCCTCTCGCGTGCTCGATGCTCTCAGACCGCCCAAACAAGCCACTGAGCTTGAGAGCGGTCACGTTGTTGTTGTCACTCATGACGACCAGATCGAAGTGCGTGCAGCGAGTGGCGACGTACAAGTTCGCATCACACTCGGGGATGGCGTACCGGTGGTGAGCGTCACGGGCGCTCGCTTGGAGTTGGACAGTCCAGATGCCGTGCGTGTCAACGCGCGGACCTTTGAAGTACGGACGACGGACAGCGTCGACATCCGCACGGAAGGGACCATGGAGCTGTCCAGTGGTAAGGGCATGAACGTCTTTGCCGACGAAGACTTTACGGCGCGCGCGCCGTGTATTTGGCTGAATTAGGGAGCACGCATGGGCAAGTTTGCAGCACAGACCGGCGGAATGATGAAGCAGGATGCACCGCACTGCCATGCGCCCATTCATCCACCCGCACCCACACCCACTCCGGCACCACACCCTGGACTTCCGCTGACCCTGATTGGTCCTGGCGGCCCCGCATCCAAGGTGTTTGTTGGCGGAAAGCCGGCAGCGGTCGAGAACGACATGTCCACCCCGTGCATGCTGCCCGGCTGCGTACCTGGCGGCCCCGGCAAGGTGGCCCCAGCTCCTCTCGGAGCGTCACTCACCGTCAAGTTCGGCGGCAAGGGTGCGGCAGTGGTTGGTGGAATGACATTGCACCAAGCCTGCGTCGCTCCAATTCCAGGCCCGGTGGGGAAAATCTTGCCTCCCGGCGCACCTACAGTGAAGATCGGGGCGTAGACACGTGCGTCGGTCCCACTTTGAGGCGCTCGCACCGATCTGTCCTGTGTGCCGTAGCCATGACGGTGTACACGCTGCGTTGGCGATTCACGAGATCAGCAACGAAGACGATGCGCACATTCTTGCCGGTCGCCTGCGATGTTCGCGCTGTACCCGTGACTACCCCATCATTGATGGGATTCCGGTCATCCTGGCGAACCTTAGGTCGTGGATTCCAGACCACCTAGACGCCATCACCCAGCGCGATGACCTGTCGGCGTCAGCAATGGCGTTGCTTGGCGAAGGGGCAGGCCCCGGAAGCCTCTTCGACACACGCCGCTCCCATCTCTCCAGCTACGGCTGGGGCCACTGGGGAGACCTCGCGCCGGCGAAAGTACCAGGCCCCGGGGAGCCTGGCGGATTGGTGAACGCACTCAACGAAGGGTTGTCGAACGTGGAGGAACCCGTCACTGGGGTCATCATCGACAGTGGTTGCGCCTTAGGACGCAGCGCCTTCGAGCTCGCCAAGCGCTACCCTGACGCGCTGATTGTAGGCGTAGACGTTTCTTTTTCCTTTCTGAAGGTGGCAGCTCAAGCCCTACGAACAGGCATGGTTCGCTACCCGGTCCGCCGCGTTGGCATTGTGTACGACGACCACCAGTTCGCCCCGCCCCTGCCTGGAGCCGACCGCGTCGACTTTTGGTGTGCAGATGCACAAGCCTTCCCATTCCCTGCTGCAACGGCATCGCTGGTCACCAGCCTAAATGTCATTGACTGCGTGCCCTCCCCTCGCGCCCACCTCGAGGCCATGCGCGACGTTCTGGCGCCCGGTGGACACGCGATTGTGGCGACCCCCTTCGACTGGTCACCGTCGGCCACATCGATGGACGAATGGATTGGCGGACACGCTCAACTCAGCGCACTGAATGGCCGTGCTGAGCTAGCATTCGACGCAATCGTAGGCGACCACCCGTACGCCATTGATGGCCTCACAGGGACTGGAACACCTGCCGACACAGACTGGTGGGTCCGACTGCATGACCGCAGCACCGCCGCCTACACCGTGCGCGTAGCGACTCTACGGCGGCTGGCCTAGCCCGAACGCTAACCCCTGCCCGAAGACTGCGACGCCCCAGCCCCAAGGCTAAGACGACCTGGCCCGAAGGCGAAGCCCCAGCCCGCGAAGGCTACGACCTACCCTTCGGCTTCGGCCTCGGCTTCGAGGATGAGGCCCATGCGCGCCACGGTAATCAGCGCATTCTTGGCAGACGACTGCATGCCGCCAACAGGCCACGGACATCCCGCTGTCGGGCGGAGCTTCAGCTTCGTCTCTCCAGCGGCAACACCGGTAATGCTCGGAAGGACCGGTTGACCGGGTTCCGCATTGCCGCCTGCCAGAGACGACTGCACCACGAGGTCGCGTACGCAGGTCTCTAGGTTTGCGTCCATGCCACCGTTCGCGGGGCTGGGCATCTTGTTGTACAAGTCCCAGATTGCCAACGACCAAAGGTGAGTCTGACCGGGAGCCACTGGTGGACGACGACCGGTATCGGCCTGAAGGATGCCCTTCTGAATCGTGCGGAAGCCAACGACCATTGTGCTTGCAGACCAACGAACGTTGGAGCGTGGCTCGTCCTGGTCATCCGGCGGGTAGGGTCCGCCAAACTCGGACGCAGCTCGGGTCGACAAACCAAAGGCGCCAGCCCGGTCCACGCCAACGTCTACGGCTGCATAGTCGTCTGGACAGACAAGCTCATCCACCGGGTTCCACGCCAATACGTAACGAGGTACGTCTTGACCGAGCACAGCCTCTTGGCCCATGCACGGTGCGATGTCTTCGGCGTCCGGCGCGTCACGCTGTTCCTTCATGAGGTCAACAATCATTCGGTAGACGCCTTCGGCGGCCGTTAGGTCGAACTCAACAGTGTCTTCCGAAGACATGCGTGGCCCGCCCAGTTCTGTTGCCTTGGTGCGAGCAAGCTGCCCTTCCATGGCAATCTCGGCCTGAAGACGGAAGCTGGTTTCAATGTCGTCGAGTGCGGCGGTGAGTACACGACGTTGGTCGACACACGCCGACTCGGCCGAAATCGCCGCGTCGCGAGATTGCTCAGTAGCTCCGAGCTGGGCGCGTACAACCTCAAGCTCGTCCTCCGTCTGACCCTTGCTGTAGAAAGCGAAGGCGCCGAAACCAATACCGGCAAACATCGTGAGCGACATCATCAGGAACGGCAGACCGACGCTGGAGATGCCCAGCTTCTTGCCTACACCCAGCAGCATGCTGATGACTTTCTCGCGCGGCGACGCCAGTGTGTCGGCAACGGACGGGATGAGCCAGGAGCCCGCCGACAATGCGGTGTCCATGCTGTTGCTGCGACGTGTGCCGCCACCAACAATGCGCTGGTTGCCGATGGAACCGGCTTCGACTTCTAGGCCGAAGGTAATGGTCCGCATGTCCTCCAACGTGACATCAAAGCGGCTACCGCTCCGGACTTCGGCGTTCTTGGTGACCCGTCCCCGCGAGCCATCCGGCCGAATGACCTCGATGGCCATCTGGCGCCCAACCTTGCGCACCAAAAAGGTCGCTGGCTGACCGGGTCGACCCGCACGGGGCTCCAGCTCGAAGACCAGGTCCACCCCACTTGGAGGGTGTTCACCGGTCTCTCGCAAGATGGTGTTGCGGAGACCTCGCGCTTCATCAGACAGGGTGTCCTGCATGACGAATAGACCCACCCGCTGACGCGGTTCTAGGTCCACCGACGCCCGCATGGGCTTGGCGTGAGGTTCAAAACAATGAATGGTAATTGGCATCCGACGCTCCGTCAGGACGATGAGGTGCTGTCAGCGATTGAGATGACGTTGATCATTGAGAAGTTCGGCAACGGCCATACGGTACGGCTCCACCATGACTTCTGTACTGCTGCGGTCGGCCTTTTCAAGCTCACGCGCTAGCGCGCCTAGGACCACTGGCATGGTCAGCGTGCCCTCGCTCATGGATACAGCCCAAGCATTCGCGCGAATGCAAGCGCCGCGGATGAGGCCACCGGACAACACGAAACGGCGGGACAAGAAGGACATGTCCAGCTCAGCGAGCAGGTCATCCCCTTCCGCACCGCACGGAAGAAACAGTTCCCACAGAGTGCGACGGGTCTCTTCATCCGGCATTGGCAAGACGATGAAGTCATCAAACCGGCGGAAGAAGGCGTCGTCGAGGTCCTGTGTACGGTTGGTCGTTGCAACCAACACGCCCTCAAAGGTGTCGAGGCGGGTCAGCAAGAAGGCCACGGCGGTCATCAGCGCATCGCTGCCCCCCGAGCCCCCCCCTTTTCGTTGCCGGAACAAGGCTTCCGCTTCATCGAGAACAAGAACACTGGATGAGGCTTCGGCAAGGTCGAACACCTGACCAATCAACGACTCGGTCTCACCTAGCCACTTGGACAAGACGGACGACAAGTCGAGCTTGATGACAGGCCGACTAAGGCTCGTCGCCAAGGCTTCGCCGGCCATGGACTTACCGGTACCAGGAAGGCCCGACAACAGCAGGCGATATCCGCCAGACTTGCCCTTGAACTTGGGCCGCTTGCCTAGATGATTGAGGCGGAAGTCAGCGTGCATCTTGGCTTGTTCAAGCTGGGTCTGCACAGCATCTGGCACGATGAGGTCTTCCCACAGCGTGTTCACGCGGCGTGGCGTCGCAATGTCTGTACCCGGAACACCCGCCAAGTCAGCAATGGCTGATTGGCTAGATTCGCCTGCCAGCAACAGATCAGTGATGCGACGGTCGAGTACCTCTCCAGCGCGACGGGTGTGAATCACCGTCTCGATCCACTTCATAGTGGCACCGGTCGATAGTGCCGACAGGCGCAGCTGAGCGGGATCTGGCGCAATCATCACCAAGGGAAGACGCGCGGATGGCATGCGACGAATGAGCTGCGGCAAGACCTTGGCACGGTCCGCCTCTGCCAGCTGAAATCCGTCCACGACGACGATACCGCGGGACACCAAATGCCACGCAATGGTGCCGCTCAGATGCATCAGGCCGGTGCCTTCAGTATCGGCGATGACCACATGGCGCGGATCGACGGAAAACCGCTTCCCAACCTCATGGTACAGCGCTTCTCGACTGTGTGAATGCAGGATGGTCCAAGGTTGTGGCTCGTCCAGCAGGGTGATTCCACCGGAGTCCGACACACCATCTGTGGGTGCAAGACCCAGGGCCGCACGACCCGGATGGGTCAACCGAACCGCAGCGGAGCCGAGCAAGATGGGGTCTGATGGATGATGTCCCACGACTTGAACAATGCCCCAGCCAGCGAGCTTGAGAACTTGGCGCTCAAGGCTAGGCACACCGTCTGCGTCACTGTCTGTGCGCTCAACCAAGCGGCGCCAAGAGATGACACCTTGGCGACCGTGCTCATCGTCGTCGCCAGAGGAGCCCTGCAGATCGAGGGTGACCAAGGCGTGCAGAACCGCAGCACCTGCCGCCGTCAATGACAGCGCCCCGCATACATCCGCGTAACGGGCTTCAATTTGGTCTGTAAACGTGCTCATCGGATGCGCGACCGTCCCGAACCTGGTGGGTTGCTCTCGCGCTGGTAGGCCATCTTGACCGCGGCAGTTGGCTCGAACATCGGACCGGCACCGAACTTGAAGCGCACACGCATGTTCAGAACCGCCTGGAGTGGACGCTGGAGAGCCTGGGTCAACAAGGCAAACTCTTGGTTGGACAGGTCGTGAAGAGGCATGACGCCAATGTCGATGACCTCGGGATTGATGAGCTTTTCGTAGTGCTCACGAATCTCAGCTGCTAGCTCCTCGCGGTTGCCACCCAGTTCTTCCAGCGAGTCCGCCAGCGCCGGAATGTACGAGCGCAGGATGTCCGGCATTGGGATCGGCGGCATTTTGACCTTGATACCGCGCTCCATCTGAATCGCGGTGGCCAATACAGAGAGCGTTGCCAAGGACAAAGGTGCTGTATCGCTGGTTCGTTCCGTCGTACCACGCCCCGGGTCGCCCGTGACTGCGATGTAGTGCGCAGTGATTGTGATGCCGGGTCGCCACAAGATGCTCGGCGGCCGCCCACGTTCATGCTCATCGACGCGAATCACCCAGCCGGCCTTAGGCTCTGCGGCGTCGGCAACTTTGTACCAGTCGCGCATGGGGTCAGGAAGGTCGTCAATGCACGGGTACGGCGAGGCCGCCGCCCACTTCCGGTCATTGATGTTGCCGGAGTCTGGGTAGAGCCGCTGAACCCCCGCCGAGATCAAGTTGCCGATACGGTCCCACGATGATGGAACACCACGACGACGTGCGTTGTCGATGTGCCCCATGAGCGAGGCGCCCTGGGCGTTGTCGATCATGACGGGCTCGGGCCCCACACGGTACGGGAAGAGCACCAAGTGTGAGCGAACCGTTCCTTCTGGTGGAAAGCGCCCCCACACGTCGATGACTTCGAGACCCGCCTGATGGAGCAAGCGACTCGCCCAGCGAATCAACTCCTCATGAACGTTGGTAGTGACTTGAGCTGCGTATTTGTAGTCGTTCACTTGAGTCCCGCCGTGGGTGCATCCCCACCATAGTTGAAGAGGCGCGCCTGAATGCGAATGCCGATGTCGACCGAGGCTCGATAGCCCAGTGACCGAGCTGTACCCTCGCTATCAATGCCGACATCCCGTGCGTATCGGCCACCAACGAAGGGCCCGACAAGGAAACTGGGGTGGTACGCGGTGAACATACGGTTCTTGGCGCGTCCGGGTGTGATGGACCGAGCCCACCACCCATCGCCGTGAAACTCGGCGGCCAATCCGGTCGTTGTGAATCCGGCGAACTCAACGCCGACGCGCAGGCCGTACTCGGTGCGACCTTGGCGTGAACTCTCATCACTGTCCTTGGCGCCCCAGAGTGCCCTGCGCCCGCGACTACGGAACAGAGGACGTGGATTGGAGCCGCCTCGAATACCGACAACAGGCCCGCCGAAGAGACTCGGGGAGATGCTGTTGACCCGCTCTGCCTGACGCTTGTCGTCGTCGTTCCAGTAAAAGCCGAATGCTTTGAACTGGACTGCAAGTCCAACACCAAGGCCATACTCAACGGCCAGACGACGGTTACTGCCTAGCCAGAGGGTCTGGAGCAGCGTGTAGCGAGCCAAGACACCGGATGCCCGGGTGTACTCCCGTCCCGTTGACGGGTCTTGGCCGGGAGCCACACACGGTCCAGCACTTGGGTCGAACTCGCGGACCGTTCCACAATCCGTCGCTGTCACCGAGTACGGACGTAGCGCCATGTCACCAGCCATAGTGAAGTGCAGCGTGCGACGCTGACGCCACCGAGGCTGGAGATTCTCGGCGTTGACCGAGTTTGTATCCACCCAGTCGGGGGACAACATCACCGGCTCCGCGACTTCACCAGGCGCAATGGCCAGAGCCCACCCAGCAGTAACGACGTGGTCACTGCCCTTGGTACCTCTCTCCTCACGGAAGTAAGGCACGCGAGGCTGGAACTGACGCGTGCGCACGCCTTGGTCTGTCACGCGATTGTCGAACACCACCATCAGGGTCGGTGAATTCATGGGATCGTCGGATAGCTTACCAATCTGCGGCAATACCCACTCGCGAATGTCAGCCATGTTTTGCGGGTCATTCGCGGGAGGCAACAGCCCCGTCACCGCTTCGAGCTCATTCTCGTCGACAACAGCGCTACCAGCGGCGGCACCATCACGACCTGTCGTTCGAGCATCTACGTTGCGGTTTCCAACCAGTCGAGCGCCGAGCTCAACGTCTTCGCCACGAACCTGGGAAGAGCCGCCGCCCCGGTCGTATGGAGACGACGGTCGGAAGTTCTCGTCCAGGAGCGATGCGCGAACCAAGGTGGGAACGAGGTCAGGGTCAACCAGTGAGAGGTCTGAACAGACCGCACCGGTGCGAAGCGCAACCCGCTGTGCGTCTTCGGAGACGACGGGTGTGCCCGAGTACTCTCGCAGCCAATCGTAGTGACGACGCATCCACAACAAGTGTTCGCTGGCGGCGGCATCCGGGACCTCGCCCTTCCACTGCACGCCGCCAACACCCTCTACGCCCCAAAACAGGTGCCATCCCGTCCAAACGCGCCAACGCACTCGGTAGATGGCCTGATTGTCGGGCAGTCCAACCATGCGGGTCATGACCGGTGCACGGGCCGACTCGCGAGGGTCATCAATCCAAAGGAACGGCACGCGGTCGCGAGCGTCCCAAAGAGCGGCGATCGGATTGTCGAGGTCACGGCCTTCTTCGGCCACGATCAGTAGATCGACATTGACAGCGCCAAACAGGGGTTCCTCTGCCGCCAATCGGAAATCGCGCTCAGTGGTACAGACGGACAGTGGGTCGTACCATGAGTTGCGAGCATCATCGGTTGGCTCGTCCAAGGGCTGCGGGAAGTAGTCGTGGGCAGCCAGAACTTCGACCCATTCCTCTTCAGCCAAAGCCTCTTGAGCGACCGAGGTTGCCCACTCATCTGGAACGGCATTCTCAACGAAGCGGTCCGCAATGGCGTACCGAACATGGTCGAGTAGTAGCGACGTCTCCATCAGGTCGGCCTCCGCAAGGTCGCGTGAGGAGGCTTGGCCAACCACGTACTCAAGCGCCTGCCGGTTCATCCCCTCTTCGACGGCCCGTTCGTTCGCACCCTTGGCGTAGCGCGTAGCGTAGCGACGAATCCACTGAACAACCGTCTCTTCGTGTTCGGGGGGTACCGCCCGACTTCGGTCCTTAAGCAGGCTTCGTTGGTCGGCCGAGGAGCTGAACTCACCATGCATCCAGTCGGCAAAGTCCTGGTCCATTTCCTGCAGACCGCGAGCCTCGGACAGGTAGTCCAAGTGAGCGGCGACAAGCCGAGCAGGCAGTGCCGCGAAGGATAGATGGCTATCCTCGGTAATGGAGTTCACCGCTTCGTTGTAGACGTTGTCGTCGTCTACGTAGGAGGCAATGGGTTCATCTTCTTCGTAGTAGTAGATGTCATCGTCTTCAACAGGATCCGGCAAGGACTCTGGAATCGGCTCCTCATCGGGTGAACTCTCTGGAGCGTCTTGAAGGTCGAGCAGCAGGTCTCCCTCGGACTCAAGCAAGGCTGTCGCAACAAACGACTCATTGACCCCCGGAGGGCTCTGCATCGCAAACAGCGTGGAGAGCACCCGCAGGTGGGTCGGCGTGTAGTTTTCACGGCCGAACTTCACGACCTGAGCACCGACATCTCGGTAGAATCCCTCGTACTCTACAGCGGCAATGCTCTGCGCTGCTTCCGGACTGTCGGACGCAACGAACAGCAGTTCCTCAAAGCCAGCACGCCGTGCCGACGAACGACTGATTCGTTCTTCTAGCGCTTCGGTCTGGGACAAGGTGAGCTGGGTTTCGTCGTCCAGAACATCAGGGATCAGGTGGGCACGTCGTGCTGGACTGCGCAGCTCCGGCGGCACTTCAAAGTGCGACAGAGGAATGCTCACCGAGCGCACATCGTTCCCGAAACCAAGGTCACCCGCGCCGAAAAAACGGGCAGTTTGGTACGGATAGATTTGATCGAAGAACGGGGCTGATGACGTTGGATCGGCATCCATCATGTCGAACTTTTTAGGTTCTTCATCGAAGATCATGCGGTCAGCGAAACGCCCAGACAGCACCGCATAGGGCATGGGTTCGCCAACACCAGGCTCATGATTGAAACGAACGTACCGGTAGATGCTCTCGAGCCCCTCGGGCAGCTCTTCGCCAACCGCAGGTAAGAACTGCGAGCCTCGCACCCAGTATTCCGAGTTCGGCAAGCCAAACTTGGGGTCGCCGGGTCCAGCACCTAGAGCTTCCCAATGGTCTGCTGCGGGTGGGATCCGGTAGACGCCATACGGATTGAACACGTCCTGAACGGTCTCCGAGCTTCCCCACCGATACGACACGTCTTCAAAGATGCGAGCGTACAGATCGCCCACGTTCCGAAGTGCGTCTCGATCCGTGCGAGTCTCGGGTAGGCCGGAATCCAGCACAGAATCAATACCCAAGAAATCGACGAGTTCAACGCACTGGCCTACCCGAGCCATTGCAGGATCACAGTTGCCGCTGACGTCCTCAGCACGGTCCGAAAACCCGACGGCTCGAATCTCTGGAGTACCAAGCATTCGCCGGGCACCAGCAGGCTCTTCGACCGTTCCGTCGTCTTCCGCAGCACCATCAGCTGCTTCGTCTTGGGCATGACTGACGTCCGCCAGCGCAACGAGCACAAGACCCAATGCGAACATTCCGGAATTCCCTTTCATGCAGCCCTCCGCGAGGTTGATGCCTGCCTGGCGCTCAACCACCGCCCTACAATTTGCGCATTCGATCCAACCTTCGCAGGTCATCCAACGCACGCTTCACGTCCTTCAGAATAGACCGTGCTTCCGGGCTCGTGGTGGTCAGTCGTTTTAATGCCTGGAAAACTTGCTTTTCACTTAGCTCTTCAAGAAGCTCAGCAGTGGGTTGCGGCGCCTGGGTCGTTCTTGCCGCTTTTGCCTGACGTGCGGGACGACCAGAAAGCTCCGGAACCGCGGACCATGAATGCTGCTGATCAGCCTCTTCTTCGGCGTATTCCCAATCGATCGGAGGACCAGAGTCGTCCGCCTGGTACTGGGTGGGACGCACACGAGGCCGACGCGCGTTTGAAGAGACGGGTGAACGCGTAATTCGATTCTGATTCTTGGCCTTCGGTGTTGCCAGCAGCGTGCGAGAAACCCCCGAACCCAGCGAGGTCACCTTGCCTGCCTGAGAGCCAAAAGTAGTTTTCGAGGTGCTCGATGAGGACGAAGAGCTAGAACTTCTTGGGCTCGCGACCGTTGACGCCGGACTTTCAAAAGCGGACGGCGCACGAACTAGTTGTGTACTTGCGTTGGCTTGAATCGGTGTGACGGCACCCGTGCGGCCTGCGGAAGCTGTTCCCCGCCGCGCAGCGATTGTCTGAGTTGTAGTGGAGGCGGAGGAGGTTGAACCCTGCGACGTGCGCGTCGCCGGCTGGGTGTTCCGCTCAGCAGCCCCGCGGAAGTCTAGGCCCCTACTCCCCGCTCTTGCAGCAGCGCGGGCGACAGGAGACTGTGTAGAGTGGCTTGCAGTGGCGCTTGACGACCGCGGTACAGAGATCGATGTGCGTGGCGCTGAAGACTGCATCTGAATCGCAGAACCCGGCGCACCCAAGACTGACTTTGGCGCGGACAGGCGGCCTGACGCTGTTGGGGACAGAGATGAACTACCCCCAGTCCGGGCGCCAGACGCTGTTGTGGATGTCGATGACGTAGAAGCAGTGCGCTGCTCACTGGGTGAGGACGGCGAGGTTGTGCCGACGGCACCAGTCGCAGGTCCCCCCCCTGGCTCGTCACCTCCCGCAGTCGTCGGCAGCTTCGGAATGGCCAGCGGAGTGATGCCCTGAGAAGACGAAAGCTGGCGTGGCTTTCCGGCACCCGACAGTGGAGCTCGGCCCCAAGTGGGCACATTGGGCTGAGTGTCACCATGCGGACTCGTCAGCGAAAGCGGAGTCGCTCTCGGCAGTGCTGGCGTTCGCCATCCAGTCTTGCGGCTAGTTGCGGGACGCGAACGCACCGTTGCTTTGGTGGGGCTGGCCGTCGTGGGACGCTGCACGGACTTGGCTTGGGCTGCAGCCTTGCGTGGGCCTGGACGCGAGGGTGTCGGTCCCCTGCCAGACACAGATTCGCGATTAGCCTGCGTCTCTTCTGCGGGTGGACGTGCGGGAACCTTGAGCGGTACTCCGGCCGGTCCCGACAACGAACGTGGCATGCCTTCCGGAGCACGCAGCACCCCAGGAGGTGCCAAGCTGCCAGCACCGGGTGGTGCGAGAGACGGCCCACGTGGCTGACTTCCGGCAGAGTGACCGGCGGCCTGCTTACTGGGTGCTTTTGTAGTGTCGAGAGTACCGGATTCGGTCGGCGCCTGACGCCGCACCGGAACCGGCGAATCCGCAATAGTTGGGGCCGCTTCCGCCTGTGGCAGCGGCTCACTCGGCGCCTCGGTGACCGCTGGTGGACGCAGGTAGGAGCCAGCATCGCCACGGAGTTGCATCACCTCGCCTGGCTTCGGCCAGCGTGGAGAATTCTGCGGTGAACGCGGCGACGTTCCTGCCGGCGCACCTGCCTGCTGAGTGGCGGGCTGAGTCGGTGCCTCGGGAACGGCGGGTGGACGCAGGTAGGAGCCGGCATCGCCACGAAGCTGCATCACCTCGCCTGGCTTCGGCCAACGCAGCGGACCTTGAGGTGAACGCGAAGAAGAACGAGGCGCCGTCCTCTGCGCCTTGGGCGCAGGCTCGCCATCTGCCTGGGAGACTGCCGGTGACCGCAGGTGGGAGCCGGCCTCGCCGCGAAGCTGCATCACTTCGCCGGGCTTCGGCCAACGCGGTGCATTCTGCGCAGAGCGCGTTTGGGTAGAGCGCGTCTGGGCAGGACGGGCCGATGCTGGAGCCGGCTGTGAGGGATTTGGCCCAGACAATGACGTGGCCGGTTGGGCCGGCGCAGCACTACGAGAGGGTGTCACCCACCCCATCGCAACGGCTGCCTTGAGCTCCGTAGGCATACGTTGGCCTGCCCGCAGTGCAAGCCCCGCCTCACCAACTCCACGCCAAGGTAGCGACTCCGGCGCAGATGACGTTGAACGCGCCGGAGATGAGACCCGAGCTGGTGCAGCTGCCGGTGCAGACTGTGTCGGCCTCTCCGCTGTGCTCGCAGAAGGCGATGAAACGCCCTGCCCAGTCGCCAATGGCTTCGCGGTCGTTTGGGAGCCAGAGCCCTGAACCCCGGCCGGCCGACCCGGCGCAGCAGCGCCACTTGACCTCGCCGCCACCGGATTGAGGGCCTGGGGTAGTTCTGGCCGTGCCGCTGGAGCAGAAGCGGCGACCCAGCCCATGGATACTGCTGCCTTCAGCTCCGTCGGAGTCGTCGCCGATGTTCGACCTTGCCGTGCAACGCCCCGCCAAGGAAGCGTTGCAGCCGGAACCGACGCGGTGTCGCTCGCCATGGGACGTGGTGCAGCGGAAGCCGTTGGTGCAGTAGTTCGAGCCGCGGAAGACGCCGTTCGCGCAGCTTGAATGACTGGCCGCAGCGTCGCTGGCCGCGCACCCGTCCGCAGAGCACCGACAGGCAGCGAGACCGCCCGTGAGGCCGAACGAAGCGAAGGACGCGAGACTGGCGCCGGTGACGATGGTCTGGCCTGAGGCGCACGAGGGTTCGATGCCTGGGCGGGTCGTGCAGCAGGAGACGGCGTCTTCGCCTTCTGACTCCCTGATGGTTTCGAGGCCGTAGGTCGGGCCTGTGACGGCGGCGAACCCTTCTTTTTAGATGGCCGGGAGGCGGAAGGACGCGGAGCGGACGGTCGCGCCGCTGATGAGGGAGCTGCAGCCGGCGGAGGCTCGATACGAGACGGCGCCGACGGCGCAACCCAGCCCATAGACACGGCCGCTTTCAGCTCGGTTGGCGCCTTCTGGCCTCCCCCCATTGCCAGCGCCGAATCCTCACCAAAGCGCCAAGGCAGCGACGGGGTAAAGGGCCGAACACCCGAGCCGCTTGCCCGTCGTTGAACCGGGACACCACGCAGCGCAGACGCCGCCAATGGAGGTGCAGACAACCGTCCAGGCTGCGGCGCGAGCCTGGCAGGCACAGCAGGAGCGGGTCGCTGCGGTGCCGTCGCGGCGGTGGACCTCGGCTTGCCGCCTTTTACGGGTGTCTGTGTTGGAGCCTGCTGTACGACAGTCGGTTCAGCAGACTTGCCGGATTTCGACGGAGGCTTCGCGACTGTAGCCGGAGAGGTCGCCTTGGCGACGGGCCCAGCAGACGCCGCCGGGGGCTGTATCACCGGGGTGCGAGCAGCTGGAGCTTGGGTCTTTGGAGCCTGAGTCGTTGGGGCCCGTGTCGCTGGAGCTTGCTTCGGCGCCGACGGCGTGACCGGTGGGCGGGTGAACGATGAGACGGCTGGAGCCGAGGGTTCCTCTTCCGGTCCGCGCATCGCTGGCGGACGCACCATCTGCAGTGGTACCGAGGCACGCAGCTCTGTGGGCAAACTCTGCCCACTACGGAACGTCAGCGCTGTACCCGCGCCATCTCTCCAACCGAGCGCCGCCTCAAAGCGCCGGGAGTGCCCCAAAAACTTCGGCGCAGACCGGTGACCACCAGATTCGGGTCTACTGGGCGGGGGCGTGACAGCGGGTGGACGACTCACAACTCGAGGTTGTGATTGGCTCGAACGAGCAGCGGGCGCCTTGTTTGGAGTCCCCGGTGTTGGTGCCTTGGGGGGCGTCTTCAGTGGAGCCGCTGTGTCTTGACCACCACGCTTCGCCTGTGCCGCAGTGGGGCTTACCGGTGCCCGCGCCGGGGGCTGGACGGTTGCAGGCACTGAAGTTGCGGGCGGTTGAGCGACAGCCCGGGTCGTCGACTCTGACTTCGGGGGTGGCTTGACCGCTTTGCCCGCACTGGATGGCTTCTTCGGCGTGGACACTGCAGCCGGTGGGGCCTTGGGCTGTGGCGTCTTCGAGGGTGCAGGGGCAGCCGGCTTCGAAGACACCACAGGTGGTTTGGCCTTCGCAGACGGAGGCGCGGCCTTCGCCGCTGGCGGCCTGACCTTGGCAGGCGGCGTGGCCTTCGCTACCGGTGGCTTGACCTTTGGAGTCGGCGCTGTGGCCTTCGCAGGAGGCGGAGTTGCCTTCACGGCCGGTGGCGTGGCCTTCCCGACCGGACGCGAGGCTGTCGCTGGCCCTGACATCAACGGCGCATTGCCACCCTCAAGCGGGGCGCGAGGCGCAGCAAATGTGTTTGCTGCGGAAGAGGACAAAGGTGTTGGCCGCCCACCACGCACCGACCAATCCAGCGCAGGCGGCGCCTTCATCAAGCGCGGAGGCGCTTGCACGGAGCGTGGTTTGGACGTGGGGCTACTCGGCCTAGGGGCGGGCGCCCGAACGACTGGCGTCTTGGACGGAGCCGGTGGTGTCGTTGTTGTCTGCGGTCGTTTGCCGCTCGCGACTGGTGCGGGTCGTGCTGGTTTGGCCGCTGATGGCGTGGCGGCCTTTGGAGGCGCAGCCGTGGCCGCCGACCTTGGCTTGCGTTGAATCGGGGTCGGAGTGGTCGGCGCAGGCCGAGCTGGAGCAGTAGGCGCGAGCGGGGCCGCCTTGGGGGCAGCCAATGTCCTGGGCGCACTCGACTGCACCGGACTTGGTGTCGCACGACGCTCAGCCGCACGGACCTCGGCTGGCACCTTGCGCTCTGGACGACTGTTGACGCCCATCCACTCAACCGGTGGCTGCTCCGGGGCCGTCTGCCAACCGGACAAGAACGTCCCGGTGGACGACGACGATAGTGGCTGAATCCCGGGACGCGCCCAAGGGAAATGCCGTTGCCAGCTGACCGCCGAGAGCCAATTGGGGGGCCGCATGCCAAGCCCACGACGGAGCCTCACACGCTTCCACGGAAGCTCGCGGCCGGAACCACTCATCGTTTGAGAGACCTCTCGCGAAGCTTCTTAGTTCGGTCTTGCTTACGTTCTTCGTCCCGCATCACCTTGACCAACGCCTTCACGAGCGCTTTGCGCTGTGCAGGCGAGAGGGATTCATCAGTGGATTCCGGGGATTCGCTCAAGACTACTCTTCTCCGCCCGCCGGGACATCAGCCGCAGGCGCTTCGCCCTCATCTTCCGAACCTGCCAAAACTTGTCCAGGCCAGAAGTCGACACGTTCTTCAGGAACGGTACCCCACAGATCCCGCACCCGCCGAATGCCGGCGAACATAAGCACGGACAGCAGGGCTAGCGCACCAAGGAACAACCCTTGGTAGCCCGCCCGTTGTGCAGCAGAGACCTGGCCCCAAGTGGGCTCGGTGAATCCGAGCAGAGCAATGGGCTTACGCCCGGACAGCATTCCGGTCGTGTATCCGTAGGAGACCCACGGCAATCGGCCCGCAATTCCACCACGAAGCGACGAGCCAATGTTGTACCACTCAGCAGTCATCTCTTCGGTGCCGTCAGCGAGCACTTGCAGACGTTGACCGCCGGCCTTTGCGTCCTCTAGACTTCGAACCTTCACATTCAGCAACTCAGGGTGCTGTAGCACGTACCCAACGCCGTCTTGGATACCAGCGCCTGCGGCTCCCATGACCTGTTCGCCGGACTCCGATTCCAGCCGACGCAAACCCTCTACAATCTGCCAGTTGGGAATCAACAAAACGGTGTAGCGGCCCGGGTCTTGGACCGTTCCGAGTGTTGGGTAGTGGTACGGAACGCGACCTAGCGGGTCCTTGACGCCACGCACGGTGCCAGACTGCTCGTACAAAGGCTCGGTAAACACCTGCATCCCGTTGCCGAGAACGCCCATGTGGTGAGAAGCAGGTGCAGTGGAAGACTCATCTTCCACGGCTTGGCGCACGAGGTCGTCACCGTTGTATACAATTGAGACCTCAATCTCGGTTCGGCCCAATGCGGCATTAGGTGGCCACAACGCCACATGCAGCTCGTTCCAAGTAGGCTCTTGTTGAGGAGCGGGGGCCTCCGCAACCTCGGACAGTCGCATGGGAATGTTCGAGACGCCCTGCACGGTGTAGCCAGGCTGTTCGGCGGGTAGGCAATTGCGAACCGTCGCTCCCCAAACATCTGCTGGCACAATGTCTAGACTGCCCTCGCCTCGGCCAGCGTCGTCGCTAGTGCTGCGGGAAGCCGTGTAGCCTGGGTCGTAGACAACGCAGGCATCAGGTGGTCCAAGCAGCGCCGGTACTGGGTCGCGCTGCCCACCAAAGTACTTGCGGTCCGGACCGGCATTTCGGTCTGGTGGATCGAGCAGGAATGCTTGCCGGAGCTGTTGTTCACCAGCGGCTACCCAGGCACGCCCAGTCTTGTGCTCCATGCACATTTCCATCTGCATTTGAGTGCGAACCTGCTCGGCATCGCGAGCCAAGTCGTTGTCCTCAATCTCCAGAGAGATGTGACGCGGAGACACCGATGGATGCAGGCGGAAATCCTCTTGCGTCTCTCCAATCGAGACCCACAAGTCGTTGATCTGCAGTGCGTTCGGCGGGGCGTCAGGGTGGCGTTCAAGCACCACAGCCAAAACCGGCGACAAGCCGTTGGCCATGGCTTCGCCTTCAAAGATACCCAACCCGTCTGGAGCTTTCGCCGGGCCGCAGTTCGCCTGCATGCCGGCACTCGGAACCCAAACATACGCGGCGTTCGGGTCCTCAGTCTCCACCGGGACCATGTTGGAGATAGCAGCGGCGTCATACACCGATGCCAGTCGCCATGACGGAGCTTCCGTCTCACACGCAGTGAGAGCAAGGACCGCGAGAGCGGGCGTCAAGGAGCGGCGAATCATCCCGCCTCCACGTAGTCTTCGAGTTGGGCCGGGCGGAAGCGAAACGCATCGGCCGCACGATAAATGGGCGCACCCATTTCGACTTCATAGGCGTGAGCGACGCCTTCTTGCGACATCATGATGATGTCTCCATCAATGAGCTTACAGATCTCAAGAGTCGAGTCCAAAACTTGGACAGCGTCGCGAGCGTACTGCTGCTCCCAGGTGTACGTGCGCTTGCGTCGACGAGAGTCGAAGCCAGGCGGGATGAAGGCTCGCAACACCAGCGTGCGCTTGGTCTGGACCTGACCGCCGGACATGTCCGCCGCGCCGCTCTCGGCCTTTAGGTGCAACGTCAGCACTTCAGTCTGGGTCTCACGCGTCAATGGGTGTGGCTCAAAGCGCGCATCCCCCAGCGTGTGACTCGGTCGGAATGGCGGACGCACAGGCCACAATGGAGCTACCGGATCATCCAACCCCTCGATGCGGCTTCCAACGATAGGCACCAGCCAAGGGTGACCGGTTCTCGTCCGCTGTGAACGGATCGGATTGAACCGCAACGCCCCTTCAGGCGGCGCATCAAACGGATTGGCAGTCTGCGTAGCCAGAATGTCGCGACCACCGGTCGGAGCCACTTCGTACAGCATCACAGCCACGGCGTGGGGCTCTGGGCGTGGCCAAACGATGGCTCCCCACACAATCACCAACAACGAGACTACGAAAGCTTGAGTGAAGGGCAAGTCTCCAAGCACAAACTGGACGACAGCGTACCCGAGAGTTGGACCGATTCCAGCGAGAACCAATGGGAACAGTGCAGGACGGTAGGCTCGACCGCCTTTCAGCCCAGCGACGCGGCGCTGACGGTGATGTTGAACGCGTCCGCCAACAAGGCCGAGCGTCACAAACATGCCACCAAGGAGCATACTCTGCGCGAGCCAGCGCACTTGGTCCAAGGCAATGACCGTAGTCGCCACTCCGAGTGCCGCGGACGCGCCAACGAACAGTCCTGTACCAAATGTCCACTGCATCCATGGTGTCGACCGAACAGGACGCCATGCAGTCTGGCCGTGAGACGCCCCGACAATACGGCACACCAAGACGGCCACACCTACACCAAAGGCGGCCCCTGCGGTGCCCAAAGACAATGTACGAGCGGCATCGTAGACCAGCAGCAAGCCCCATGGGGCAATCGCCATGGACAACTTCTGCATGTACCAAGACAGCGAATCAACGCGCGGCGTCAGCATCGGGTGGGGACCGGGCCCTAAGGACCGCCCACGAATGAGCGCCACTATCGAAAGGGTCAGCGTTACCCACGGAAGTAAGTCTTCCCGACCGAAAAAGTGCGTAATCGGCACCTGCTGCTGGGCGACGGCGAGCGCCACCCAAACGGCAATCAAGTCGGCGTTGCGCTGAAACTGGGCGAGCACAGCCGCCCGCAAACGACGGATAGGCGTCATCTAGCGCTCCACGATGGCGTTGTTGGTGGCAATAAACTGAATGGCCTTCACAGCGTTGCTTCGAGCAATCTCGACACCCCGACGACAGGGAGCATCGAGGTCATCATCGCGGCCGCTATTGTTGGCTTGGGGCGGTAGCAGGTAAGGATAGACTGCTGCGCACCACGGGTGACGGGTACGAATCTCAGACTCTGCTAGGTCCGCAACAGACCGAACGCGCGATTCCCAACCCGACTCGAACTCGTACCGCTGACGACGGTCATCCCCTTCCGCTCGCGGATTGATGACGTCCAGCATCAGCGAGGTGAAACACTGTGTGGCCGCGTCACCGCAGGCATCCCGGCCCGACATAGAGCCAATTGCAGGGCGAAGTGCAGATTCCACCGTCTGAATCGCCTTACCCGCACCACCAGCGATCGTGCTGCCTTCACTAGCGCGACCTGCCCATTCTTCTGGCGCACGCCCGCCAACGATGTAGCCATCGGGGTTGCCAGGGATGAGGTTCTGGGCGACAAGGTTGAATGCACACACGTCGGAAAGCTTAGGTTCAAGCCAGCGATAGCGGTTGCCAGAAACCGGTTCCGAGTAGTACGGAATGCGAAGCTGATCGAGGCGACCACGCCCCAACGCAGCCCGCGAGCTCGCGGTCGAGGGCAGTCGTGCACCGGTCACGCAGAGGTCGAGGTCACCACCGGGAGTGGACCATTCGTCCTCCCTCGATGACTTGCTGATGCCGTAGTACGAAGAGCACACCTGACCACACAGCTGCTGCTCCGCGCTCGGCCAAGAGTTCTCGTCGGGCACGGTCAAGAGTGGATGGACTGGCGTGTACTGGGTCAACCGCTTGGAGACGACGTCCCAGCAGGTGCCAATCGTCAATCCATCGTCGCGCATGGGAATCAGCGCACTGTCAAGCTGAAGCTGTGACCGCGCACCTGAACCAGACACGTTGTAGCTGGTAGGCAGCGGAATACGCACTTCCCACTTTCCAAGTGCCGACTCACCGGGAGCGGCGCCGGCAGCGTAGCGACCCGTCAGCCCCATATGGCACTGCCAAACTTCGGTCGCTCTGCTCACTTGACGGTCAATGAAGGACCCAATGTCGACGTCATCCGGGATGTCCGCGGGAATGCCGAAGCGAGCGGTACCGTAGCGCTCGATGAGACCGCGACCCGCAACAGAGGTGTAGGCAGGCCCCTTGCCCAGTTTCTGCCAGATATGAAGCTCGCCAAACTCACGGTCAGCCGAGTCCGGAACACTGCCACCGGTGGTGCACATGCCGTAGTACTCGTCGACCTCAAGACCGTTCTTCATGCCCTCTTTGAAGCACTGCGCCAGCTCGTCGGGGACACCCACAAGCGCGTAGTCGGTCGCCAGTTCGCGCAACGACTTTCGTGCAGTGGACGAACCACGGGCATCACCAATGTGCGTTGCAAAGACAGCCCCTTCAACACGGGCCTCCATGCGTTCACGGTAGGCCCCACAGGCGCCTTCGAGGTCCGTGACGAGCTGTGCCAACGGCTCCACCCGAAGACTGACGTCGTCGAAGAAGGAGGCGGGGTTGGCCACGCGACGTCGGCGGTCGTCCTGCCGCATCTCATAGCCATACGGGACACCGAGGACGTTGAAGCAAGCTTGTGCTGCCGCAAATTCAGCCCAGTTCACCTCATAAGAGGCCTCTCCGGCCTGGAAGCGCCCCACCCAACCTTGCTCCGTACGGTCCAACAACCCACAGTAAGCAGCCTGGAGGTCTTCGCTTGGCAATGGCCGTGCGTTGGTCACCAACTCCTCGGTTGTGTCTCCACACCATGGAGTTTGAAGCGCAATAGAGCCACCTTCAGCGAGCGCCTTGACCTGACAGCGGAACTCTTCCACGAACTGAGTGTGTTCGGACGAGCACTGCGCCATGGCTGGCTGCGCGGCTGACGGTGGTGGCTTGGGACTCGCTTCGGGCCGCGGCGTGGCAGCCTGACGGATGCCAAAGGCCACACTTACGACCAACGACAAGACAACGATGCTGGACGAAACAGCCGTCGCAAGCTGCCCCTGCCACCGGCTTCGCACAACGCGGTCGTTCAAGCTTCCATGTCGGATGTCCGACGCGCGAATGGGCCAAGCTTCAAGGTTCTTAGTGAGCCATCCCAAGGCATGGAATCCAACTCGTCCACCCGGGAGTTCGAGCGGGCTTCCGAGACGCGGGATGTCGTTGGCTTCTTGCTCTTCGTGCAGCGTTGGAACGGTCCCAGCTCCAAGGACCTCAAACCAGTCCGACAGAGCGGTGACGCGTGCACTGGAGTCAAAGGTACCCGGAGCCACCAATCCGAAGGTGCCGCGGTGAATGGCAGCGCCCTTCTCCAGCATTCCCTGGACGACCATGATGAGCGAACGCTCTAGCGGGAGTTCGTCCCACTCATCGGTGCCGAAGTTGCCTTCTTCGTCTTCGAACTCGACTTCCACTTCAGTGACGGGAAGCGGAAGATCGGATGTGACTTCGTCGAGCCAGGTAGCGTCCTGGTCCTCTTCGAATGCGTCTTCCAAGAAGTTGGCTGGAATACCTGGTGGAGACAGCGCACTACGGGATGCCAAGAAGTGCGGCCACTCAAAAATGAGCGCGGGGCGCCAACGTCCACCCTTCCCCTTCGTGACCGGTAGATTCTTCCACCAGACTTCTTCGGTGACGGCGTCCAGAAGCTTCAGCGCAAACGGTGGTTGCCGGTCTGGCGGGCCAGCGGGGCCCCGTTCGGTGTAGGTGGACCCGAAAGTGACCCAGAAGCCCGAGATTAGCGGGTTCCCTTTCGCGTCAGCGAGGATTGTAACGTACAATCCAGGCGCCTCGCCGGTGGCTTCGGAGGCCAGAATTTCCGCTGAGCGATTGTCGCGGATTAGCCCGGTGACCACGGCCAAGGCCGCCCGTGCACTGGCGACCACGACCTGCTCATCAAACGGAAAGGGTCCATACAGCAATGTGCTCACAACGAACTCCCGATACCCACAATCACTCGTTGACGGTCCTGACGTGTCGCACAGCACTTGTTGTTCATTTCGTCACCTTGTTGGGCGTAAACCCATGCTGCACAGAACCCGGCTGACGCAGTCAACCAAGGCCAGAGCGAACTGTCAATGGACACCGCCAATAAGCGCCCTTCGACCGATTTATCCGAAAGAAAATACTCGGCCCAGTCACCACGATGTGGTGCAAACGTCACCGCGTGTCAGCGACGCCGCTCCACAAGAACCAGAGCTTGTTGCCGTAGCAACTCAATCTGTTCCCATTCCAACCAGTCCCACTCAGCCATCGAAGCACCTACGCCATGCTCCATGGCTGGCTCCATGCCTGTCTCATCCAAACGCATGCGAACAAAGTCCAAAGTACCGGCCTTCGGCTGACGCATCAACTCCTTAGGATCGGCCTCTTCCTTGCCCTGGTAGCGCCAGTACGCGAGGGGTGTAGACACACCGCGCACGTCATCGTCACGAAGTTGGTCGGTCGACAACCAAGTACGCAATGCGTCACCTTCAATACGGGGCACCCACAGGCCACTCTGGTCACCCGGAGCGCTAGTCGGAATCCACAAGTCGAGCTTGTTGTTGTCAGCTCGTGGCGTCCGATCGTCTTCGACGAAGGTCTTCAGGAAACCCGTGCGGATCTCCATGGGAAACAGCCCGATGTCGAGCTGAAGCCACAACTCTTCGCCACCATCTCCGAGAATATCGCGCAAACGGGTTGCGCCTACTCCCAGGACAGACCGGTTGTTGGGGCGTGCATAGGTCAGTCGATGCGCAAGGGTGCCGAACCAGAACCATGCTGCAACACGACTTGCTCGGCGCTGCGCCAGCGACGATGCCTGTTGAACACGAGGGCCCGAGTTGCCTTGCCACTTTGGAATGAGTTCGTGAACAATCGCCAGCAGTTGGGCAACGCTGATGATGTCAGGCACCTTCACCATACCGAGTTGTACCCAACGCTCCTCACCACTAATGCGAGCGTCTGGAACAATCGGCTCACCGCGGTTCCAACCCACCGTGTCCAACCGTTCGATACCGTTCAGTACGTCCACGTCTGCAGTAAAGAGGGAGACGACCTTGAGGGTCACATAGCGGTCACAGGGAGTGAACGTTTGACGGCAGCGGCTACACCACTGACCGGGCTCCCAGTTCTTTTCACGGCTGTACAGCTGGCCACACACCTCACCCCAAAACGTGGGATTCGTGCAGGCTACAACGTCATCGCCCTTCGCCTTGGGTTTTCCCATGGCGCTGTCGTTGCCGAGGCCGGACGTAAAGCGGAGAAGGTTGAAAACCTTCTGACCCATCTTGCTGCGACGCAAGCGCTTGTCGCGCAGGCCCAAACTAGAGACAAGTGAAATCAGCCCCAGCAATCCGAGGATGAATGGGTTGTACCCACCATCCCAGTTGGGGCGAAAGATAATACCTGGCAAGTAGGAGTTGTCCGCAACACCCCCTACCCGGCACACGCGCTCGCCCAGTTCATAGTGCGCACTCTCAAAGGCAGAACACCCGTATGGGACCATTTCGTTAGTCGCCGGGTATCGGCCTTCGAGCACAGTTCCATCAAGCAGCGAGCATGAACGCTCGAACTCGGAAATCCGTTCGGGGGTCACACTGACCGTATCGGTGCCCGAGCAGCCATACCCCAGGACCGTGTCGTCATTTTGACCGTCGATCAGCGACAACACCGTAGTGCCCTGGGTCTCGCATTCATTCCGAAACTCCTGCCGTTGAGCGGGAGTCAGGATGGACACAACCTCACCACCAATGACGGAGCATTGGTATTTGTACTTGTTGGCGTTGGCTTCTTGGTTGACGTCGTAGACAACCGTTCCACCGATGCCTTCGCAACCTGCAGCGAACTTGGCTTCAGCACCGACTTTCGCCGCGTGCACAACCTCACCGCCGAGGACCTCACATTGTGAACGGAAGCTGCTTCGAGACATTGAAGGCATGATGGCCAGCAAGATCCCAGAGACGACCCAACCCGTGATGACAGTGGACCATGGCTTGCGTTTGCGCAGCATGAACAACTGGCGGGAAAAAGACCAAGCAGTCACGCCAACCGCAGCGCCAAACAGAAGAGTGAGTTCGACAGTTGTGAGACCGCGTCCTGTCGCGGGGGAACCCACATAGGAATACACGAAGTACCACGACACACCCATGGCAGTCAGTGGTGCCGCTGCCTCAAGCGCGCCTTCTGCGGCGCGCCAACGACCCATCGCTTTAAGTGGCTCTGCTGCCACGTCAGTCTCCCCGGAGGATGCGCGCGCCAATCTGCTTGTATGGCCCGGCTCCTTCAAACGAACCGACCAACTGAATCAAGTCATTCGCGGCCCGCTCAACTGAAAAGTGAAGCTGTTCAAACAGGCTGTTGAGGGTCCGTGTTCGATCGAGAGTAGTTGTAGCCCGCGACTGTAGGCAGATGCGGGCAGCTTGAAGGGCGCTCGCAGCCACCGTCTGGTAGCGAACCCAATTTCGGCCCAACACCTGTCTCTCCCAGACTGAACCTTCAGGTTCGGCGCGCCAGACCGTACGTTCAAGGTCCTGAAAACGCTTCAGAAGGGTCTGAATAGCGTCATGCTCAGGCTGCAAGAAGCGGTAATGGTCCGTCGCCCAGTCGCGCCCGTTTCCAAGACTCTGTGCGATTGGAAGCAAGAAAGCTTGCTCCGCCTGCTCGGGTTTGACAAACCCAAGCAGTGCTGAAACCTGTTCCCGGGCAACGACCACGCCCGACGATTGAGTGGGTGGTTCTACCTTGGGCACAAGAACCAGAACACCCTGAACGGCGGGGCCGGCTGCGGTTGGCCAAGGACAGGTGAGTTCCTCTTCGACAGTAACCAGGTACTTTCGACGGTCTTGACCGGTCAAAATAGCGGTACCTGGCGTTACAACAATACTGTCGGACTTGGCGTCTGGACGGACGGTGCCTGGAGGCCCTTGTGGGGCCCATTCACCGTGGACTTCCAAGCCAGAAAGAATCAGACTGCTGCCGTCCGGCCACAAGCTGTGCAGCCACGCGGAGAGAGCTGCATCCTGACCGTCGGAAACGGCTTGCAGACTCTCGAGGTCCAACACCGCGCCTTCGACAGGTCGAAAAACGTTGATCGCATCAATGCTCATGAGGTCTTCTTTTTGGTGGGTTGGGTCTTGGTGGCGCCGCCGGAATTACCGGGCGCCGATTTTTGGCCTGACTCGGACGACGCCGAAGTCTTGACCTTGGAAGACGCTTGGGTCTTCGCATTTCGCTTAGCGACATTTGCCGTGGACGCCTTGCTCGAGGCGGGGGCCTTCGGGAGCTTGCGTGCGAGTCGCACAACACTCCATGCCGGTAGGAGACGAAGCGCCTCACGGGGAAGTGGACCGCCAGCAGACCACTCCACGAGGACATCCTCGCGACGCAGTACCCACTTCTGGTCATCTTCCTTGGGTTGGAAGCGAAGCAAGCCGCCTTGGATGGACAGCGCAGAGCTCGAACCCCCCTGACGTCTCAACGACCACCACCGGTCGACATGACAGGCCATCACCTCGCCTTCGAGGTCTACCTTCTTCGGAATCTTCCCAGACTCCTGCTCGGTGGTGGCATTCTGGAGTTGTTCACCCATGCCACACAAGTCGAGCACTTCACGCGCGCGAGGTACGGTTCCCCGGTACGGATGCCATGTCGGGAGAAGCGCGGTCAGCCGGCGCAACACATCCGGCGAACGCTGATGCAGAGACGAATCGATTCCAAAGGACTCCACCAGAGTCCCGAGCAACAAGGGCTGCGGGCTGTGTGGAGTCCACAGGTAGTCGCGAGTCTTCATCATCCATTCGGTACGCGCAAACACCACTAGGAGAGCTTCCCAAGCGGTCGGAATCCCAGCTCGTTGGGCTTCCATTGACGCCTGCACCAGGCTTGGCGGCTGCCAATAGCTGTAGGGACGATGGCGGAACTTTCGCTCCCCCTCTTGGTCGAACTGACGCCACGGCTTGTGGTCCGGATGAATCTCAGCGGCAACCCAAGACAACCCTTCCATCTCACCATTTGCAGCGCGATGGGCCCACTCCAGATCCGGAGTGCGTAGTGCCAGGTCGTTGCGGCTCACAGCTCACCCAACATATCAACCACCACTTCAGAGACGTAGCCATTTAGGAGCAAGTCTGCGGCCGGAGGTGCGGATGAGCGCCCGAACTGGTCGACAAGACGCCCTTGCATGGACGCAAGGTCGTAGCTTGGCAAGACCAGATCGGTCCCCTGCCCTTGCCTGGCGACATGAAGGGTCAACGGCCACAATCGGGTCACCAATGCGTCCCGCACAGTCGGAGTACGGTTGGCTTGTCGCTGAATAGTCCGACGAATGACACGGCGAGCCCAGTCGAGGTCATCAGCAGACATCTTGCCATCCGCTGGCCCTAGGGCAACCAGCAGGGTTGATGGGCCGTGACGTGGAAGGTCACGCAACAGCGCGGAGGTCTCTGGGTCCATTGCTTCCTTAGCGGAAACAACTGGCCATACCGCAGTTGAGAGCAACGAACGCTCAGCGTAGGTCCAAACTCGGACCATCCAGCCCTGCGCCCGAGTCCCGAGCGCTTGGCGAACCAAACGTTCAAAGTCGGATGGCAAGACAGGCGTGCCTTGCGACGGAGCGAAGAGACGCTCAACGGCGGCCTCCGAGGTCTCTCGGCTGGCACCGTAGTAAGTCGCAAGTGGATTACGCACTGCGAATAGAGATGGCTCCGCATTCGGAACCTGCTCCACAAGGCTGATATCGCCTACCGAGACGTCACCATCTGAACCATCGGTACGTCGGTACCAATGCAGATGAATCTCATCGCGCGGCTGGAAGACACGCATGTGCCCTTCGTCATCTGGTGCATTCACGGTGACAACGCCAGACGACGCATCCACGTGCACACCTTCCCAGTTCGGCATGGGTTCGTCGCCTTCGACGTCAAACCAAGCAATCGGGAAATTGCGCACGATTGCTGCAGTGTCATCCGGGATGGCATTTGCAAGCAAACGCGACACCACCTGCTCGGTCACAACATTCTCATTGAGAAGACTGACAGCTTCCGGAATGTTGCGTTCGATGGCCACGGTCCGGCCATCCTTGACGGTGGCCATGTTCGCGACCAACAGTGCGTTGAGCAACAGGCCCCGAGCTTGAACATCGGTGGACATGAGAATGCCATCGCACTTCGCAGGTAGCGAAATATCGAATGCGACGACTCGGTCCATTGCCTGAGCATTCTCTGGCGATGGAAGCGACAACGTCCACGCGACATTGTGTTTGAGCGGCGTGGCGGTAGACACCGAGCTCCCCTGCATGCCGATAAACTCAATGTCCATCGCTTTGCCGAGATTACCGTCCACGACCAAGGCGACCCGAATACGGCTCACTTGTTCGCGCGGTTCAAGCAGCGCAATGTTGATGACGGTTCGACGTTCGCCACGTGAAACCCGATCCCACACTCCAGAAGCAACAGCGCTGCCAACCCAGTTGGGTTCTCCTGCGAAGTCCCCATCTGAGGGAGCAAAGAATCGCTCAATCTTCGGACGTGCCGTTGCTAGCTTCGCGTTCAGGTTCTGCAGCGTCTCCCAAATGCTCTCGACTACGACGGAGGGGAGCGGCTCACAGCGACGCTCCAACAATCCTGCGACATCGAAGTTCAGCGGGACATCCGGAATCACAATGCGGCCTTCTTCAAGACCCGGCATTGGACGCGAACCACGCAACCGTGAAGGCAGCAGCTCGCTGTCAGCAATGAACACCGGTGGAGTCCAAGTGCTGCCATCCAACGCGGCCCACTCTCCAGTAATGTCACCACCCGGCGCCAAGCCGCTCTCTACCGTCTTCTCGAAAGCGAGTGCCAGGTTGACGGTGGCCGTAACGACCACTTGACCGTTGTCATTGGCTTCTGCCGCAACAGACATCCAACCAAGACGCCGCTCCTCCAACAGTTCGAGAGCCTTCTCAACATCCTTAAGCGTCTGCTCGGCAGTGCTGGTTGTGATGGTGAAAACCACTTGCTCCGATTGGAACATCCGGCTCTTTCGCTCTTCTCCTCGCCACACAACGTGGCCCTCGAGGTAGCCAGGTCCCTTCGTCTTGCCTGCGTTCACCACGTACAGTTCGCCGTGTGTGACGTCAGAAATCGAGTTTACCTCGGCCCTGCGCAGATCTACGAGTGACTCAATCGGTACAAACTCGATCGCATCTCGGTCTTCATTTTGTGAAGTGAAGAACCGGTACGGACTCGGATGCCGAGGGTCCAGCTTCAGTTGTCCTTCAGTTTGTACTTGAACAACCACCGTACCCAATGATGGGTGTGCGGGCTCAAGTTGCCCCCCCATCATGTGGATAAAGTACTGAACAACACTGAAAGGGTACTCGTCCAGCCTGCGACTGTGCATTTCGACAAGCCATGCAGCTTGTTCGATTAGCATCCAGCCTGGGTCGGACGGGTCTTCTTCGCCTTCGGCATAGTCGGGCAATGCTTGAGCAAGGCGCGTACGCACATCCTCAAGAAGTTGTTCACGATCTAGCTTCAGGGTTCCAGGATGCGGAATGCGCACCTAGCACCTCCGTTGGGGGAGACTACGTTTAGAGGCTGAGGGTGGTTCGCACTACAGATCCTGGACCTGCGGTACGAAGCTCAACCCCAATTTCAAGATCAGCTTGTGTGCCAAGCGCCAACAAAGCACGTTCAGCAATAGGAATTTCGGGCAACCGTAGTTCACCGTAAGTGGCACCGCGCGGGACCACCCGAACGGTGACCGCAGCGACCTCAACATCGGGTAACCAAGTTGCAAGGGCGGAAGACACTGCGGCCTTAGCTCGGGAGACTGCCTGTGCGGTCGCCATCTCGCCGACCACCTCATCCAGCTCACAGCCAAAATCAGGCCGGAACGGCATTGACCCAGGTCGTGTCTCCAAAACCATACGGACACGCTCCGCAAGCGCGTCATCGTCCGACAATCGCCGAGGCCGGTTTCCCAGCGGCAATGCGCAACTCAATCCGGTCTTCATCCGCTTCCCACCCATGGTTCTCGCGGCTACCCCGCTTTCACACTACGCTGGCAGGCTATCGGAAATCACTGACAAACGTGTCCTATACCCTTCATCAGCATCAAATAAGTGAGTAACTTCCCTAACAATAAAGGGACCCTTCATCGCGTCGCAGATCGGATTCTCAAACGAGAGTTGCGCGCCCGTCCGAGCCTCGGCCAAGAAGGTGGTGGTGAACTCACCACGGACGAAACGTTCAGCCCGACGTTGCAACTCACCTTTGGCCATAGCCACGAGCTGAGACTGGTCTGCGTCATCCGTATGGTCGATGATGCGCTCAATCTTTCCAAAGGCTTTCTTAGCCAGCTTCGTAGCTGTTGCGCCCCCGGAGATGCCTGTGACGTCCGAGGCGGCTGCTGTGCCCTTCAACCACTTGTTCGCCTTGAGATCCTTGCCAGTGACCATCACATCCGTCACGACACCGTCGAGCGACTGCTCAACGCCATATTCCATGACTTCAGACCACTTGACCTTGAGCTTCGTCGCTCCACCAAGCTTGTTGATCCGTGAGAAGACAAGCTTCCCGTCATCCACTCGGACAACGTAGTTGTTCCGCTTGGCGATGGCGTTGACCACCTCGGCGTTTGTCAAGTTGGGTTGCAGGAAAAATTCTCCAGTTCCGTCAACCCCCTGGATGTCCGCCCCAAGTCCAGCAGCGGATGCAATCTTCTTGATGACTGCAGCGTCATCTCCTTCATGCACTACCGCAAGCTGACTAGACTTGACCTTGGTCAAATCGGAAAGCCCCCGGACCAACAACTGCAGAGCAGAACCTGCTCCTCCCGAGTAAGCGATTTCAACAACGGTACCTTCCAAGGTCCGTTCTGCGGAATCACCCGCACACATTTCCGCCTTGATGGTGACGCCGTGCTTTCCTAGGGCAAGAATCTTGTCCCGGGTGGAGCCGCTCTGCGGAACAATAAAGGTTGCTTCAATCATGTCGAGCTGTTCGATCGACTCCGCAACGACGATAGAGCTTAGGTTACCGCGCGCTGCGCCCTTCAGTTCTTTTCCGTCCAGCGACAACTTGATCTGATTGGATGTAGTTTCGGGCATCGAGCTAGACCTCTACCGTTTACTCGGAGTTTTCTGCGATTTTGTCACCAGCGTCGGTGGACCCACCCTTGCCCTTGTCGGGCTTCTCTTTCGGCCCCATCAAGATATCCGCAAGGGCTTTTGCCTTTTGGTTCTCGCCGCCCAAGAGTCCTTTCAACGACACTGTCACGACCGCACGCATTGGACTACCGGTAGCGCTGAACATCTCAATGTTCGTCTTCACTCCGGTGACGACGCCGACGAACAGCAAGTCTTTCATAACCAGGCTGACCACAGCTGGACGGATGTCCTTGGGCTGGTACTTGCCTTCATGGTCGTAGGGTTCCGTCAGCGCATTGAGGTACTGGATGTACTTGAGAATGGACCCACCACCCTCCTCTTCCCACTCGGAGCCGTCCAGGAGCACGGGTACATCGATGGTGTACTCACCGCCTCCACCAAACGCGAGCTGTGTGTTGTTGCCGTCGGTTTCTTGCGACGACCAAGTCACAGTGCGAGCGATATTGAGCGCTTCGGGATTGTAGGCCAACGTGAGCTTGTTGATATTGCCCAGGCCAGGCGGATTCGTCTTGTCTACAATGGACAAGGAAGCCCGCTTGTCGGACTCAAGAATGAGCTCGTCGTAGTAGGCGCTCTCATCAATTGCAGAGGGCGTGAAAGACAAGGGGCTAAATGACATGGCGTGCCACCATTTCCATGGAGTGGTATCGAAGCTTCAACGTCTCAACTGGAACGCTACTTGACTGCGCATCCATATTTGGACTGGTCCACTCTGTCGGGAACGCCCCAATGATGGAGAAAATCCGCGTCGGGATCAGCATGCGGTCTTGAAGCATGATGACGAGGTCACGACGGAAGCGATTGCCTGGCTTTACGTCTTCCATCCAGTTGTACATGTATCCACGCTGCACAAGCCCCCACTTCAGAGTGAGTTCACCGTAGGTGTGCTGCTTGATCATATGAACCTGTTGCCCAAACCGGCCGCCTTCCGAGACCGGCTTGGTCTCGACGCTGCGGGTCAGCCCTTCGACCGCGTGGAACTCTCCAACGGGGACTCCGTTGATGAACACTGCGAAGTTGTGGCAGACGTCGATGGTACGCAGGTCAAACGGATTCATGCCCGCGAGGGCCCCAGCGAGGGCCGACGGAGCCCCGAGAGCGCTGGCAGCGTTCCGGACGGAGTCACCCAGAGCAGCCCCTGCACCAGGAAGCATTGTTGTTAGTCCACCAATCATCGAATCTCCAGGGTCGGACGGCCACTCGGCCGAATCCCCACTCGAACCGAGACCTTTTGGCTCCATGGCTGGAGCAGTCCGGACACATCGGCGTAGAGCGAGGGTGCCGCGGGGTTGCGATCAACGCCCCCGCGTATCTCCGGTATTCCCACGCCATCGGGCCCCGTCAAGAGGCCACGTGAAACGAATGGCTTTGTGGCGCCAACAAGGGCCTGCGCAAGCAAGGTCGCTTGAAACGGATGGAGCTTGTCAAAGACGAAGCGAGACGCTGCTTCCGTAAGCCGCCAATGTAGAGCTTTGACGAAGCGAAGCGCCTGAATGGACCACGACCCAAGTGGGCGACGGAAGACAGGTTCGGAGCGTAAAGTAGCGACGCCTCCTCGAATCTGAAACTGAGCGTACTCATCCGAGCGAAGTATAGGATCAAACACAGGACCCGAGAGTTCAAGTGCATCCATCCGCCCTCGAGAGACTCGCCGGCCACCAGGAAGACGAATCTTCTGATCTTCCATCGCTGTGGTGATGTCTTCGTTTGCTGTCAGCATGCCGCCAAGCAGTGCTGCGGCGGACCGCCAACCATGCACACCATCCCAATAATCACTGGGAAGGAACCTACACAGCGCTACATCGCCGCCGACCATAGACCGGAAGAGGGTCTCCTCCAGCTCCGGTCCCATTCGAGGGGCATCCAGGAGCGCGACCTGGTAGCGCTCAACCCAGCGAGCAGCGTTCAGCTGCGCCATCTCAATGAGGCGGCGCACCTGTTCTTCCTTCGCGAGACTCGGAGACTTGCGCACATCAAAGGGACCGCCAATGTCCGGATAGACAAGAAGCGTTCCGAGCATGTCCCCAAGAAAGGGATCCAATGCTTGATGCAGGTCCGGACGGTTGAGTTCCCACGGCTTTGCACCGCCAACGCGCACAAGGAGGACGTGCACACTCGGCACACCTGAGTGCAGAGCCAGGCAGGCAGCATCATAGACACGCGAACCGTCGCGGAGCTTCGGAAGCGCATCCAATCCCTCTTGGGAGGACAGCCTCACATGCTCAACACTAAAGTCCCGGTCGCGGAATCGGGTGTCGCGCACGACGAGGTGTGGATACCGATCGGCAAACCACACCGCGTCAGGCGGCACCAGAGCAATCAGGCAAAGGGGTGGCGGACGACGACGGTCCGCTTGGGAGACACCCGCTGCGAACGCGACCGATACTCGGCCGTCACGGTTCAGTGCGGGAAGGTTGGCTGCTGCCATGTCTCTATCGCTCCATTGACTGCAAAATTCGTTCGTTAATCTTACTAATTTGGCCCACCCAGCCTACTCGGTCTCCGTGAGAGAGTACCAAGATGTCCTCTAGCGACCAATGGAAGTGGTACGCGATGAACGCGCACTCTTCCTTGATCTGGGTTGCCGGGTAGGCCACGGTCACCCCGAGGGACCGTCGGGTTCAGGGACGGCTTCGGCACCATAGGTCATGGCGTAGACCGCATACTCAAGTGCACGAAGATCTTTGGCGTGCAAACGCCGGATATCTTCAATGCCAATACTCGTTTTCTCGCCAATGCGTGTAACCACGCGAGACAGGAGAACAGTCTTGTATGTAAGGTCATTGGGGTAGCGGTTGTACTCGGCAGACATGCCAATGTACAGCTCATCGCCACCCGTCACAGCGCGGACTTCCGCCTCTTGCGAGACATCGCCGGTACCGGCATCTTCAAACCCCACTGGGAGCATGACGATTTCGCGCGCCGAGGGCAGTTTTTCTCCCGCCAATTGTTCCTCCTCTGAAGCGTCTTGCGCAACCAGAGCTGACCGGTTTTGGGGACAAACCATCCTTCACACCATGTGCAGGACGGGCAAGGGCCTGGCTCCCCTTTCGACGAACCAGGCCCCAAAAAGACGCCATCGCCTTGAAGCGAGGCGTCGGTCAGCGGGCCTAGCCCTCGCTGACTTCCGTCTTCATTGGGCTCTGACGGAAGCGGATGCGGACGAACTCGGCCGGGTAGACCGGGCGCATTTCCACGTCCACTGTCAGAAGACCACTACGGACATCGACATCGGGGTTGTTCTCCGCATCGCAACGCACGCTGAACGCGTCGTTCCACGATGCACCGTCGAGGGCGCCCTGCGACCAGAGCTGGTACAAGAATGCACCAATCGTGGTCTTGAGGTCCGAACGGGTTGCTGCCGTGTTGGGCAGGAAGACGGCCCAAGTGACTGCGTCACGCACAGAGCGTTCGACGAACAGGAACATGCGGCGAACGGAGATGTACGTCCAGAGTGGATCCGAAGCGATGGTGCGAGCACCCCAGATACGGATTCCGGCCATTGGACGCCAACGGATGATGTTGACACCCTTGACGTTGAGGGACTCTTGCTCTTTGTCCGAGATGCTCGTGACGAGCTCTGCGGCACCCAAGAGAGGCTCATTGGCAGGAGCCTTCCAAACACCACCACCCGGCTTGAGGTCAGTTGCGGCGATGACGCCAGCAACGTGGCCCGACGGCGGAGCAATAACGAAACGGTCGTGCGGACCGGTCGAGATGGGGTTGTCCACAACCAGCCATGGTGCGTAAGCAGCGCCGTAGCCGGAGGTGTCACGAGGCACGGCACGGTCGAGAATCTCGTCTGCGCTGTAGCCGCCGAAACGGAGTTCGGTCTGGGTTGGACTCTGGAGCATTTGCAGAGCAGCAACTTCGTAGGGTGAATCACCCTCGATCCAACGGAAAGCGTTGAGCTTGACGTGGCGTGGTTGCTTGGTCAACAAGTAGCGTGGAGCTTCGAGAACGGCGAAGAGGTCGCCGCGGCCCGAGGGTCCTGCGTACTCAAGAATGGCCTGCTGCCATCCAAACTCAAGGCCAGGAGCTGCAACCATGGCAACAGCACTGACGCCATCGAAGCTGTCTTCGAGGAACTTGCGCTTGCCTGGGCCACCGGCACCATGTGCCTGGACGGCGATGGCTGGGTAAGCAGTCTTGCCACCGTTGCTGAAGAAGCCGGTGATAGCCAGTTCGAGGCGGAGCATGCCAGGATGAGCGCGGAGCCACTTGCCCCAAGCAGCACGTGCTCCTGGATCCAAGGTTTCCCAGCGCGTGTGCGCTTGGTTCTCGGTCATGCCCTTGTTGGCTTGCAGAGCAATCTCAACGTAGAGGTTCTGTGCCAGTTCGCTGCGCCAAGCGTCGAAGCCGTCAACGGACATGACTGCCGGTGCGGTTCCGGCGAGTGCCGAGTTGATGATGTCACAGTCGATGGTCGATGACTTCTTTGCGTCCGCGGAGCTAAGAGCGCCACTGTGCGAAATTCCGAGAGGAAGTGCACGACCAGCGATGAGTTGCATCATCTGGTTTTCGTCAGCGCCCCAAGAGAGGTCCCATTCCGCATCGCCATTGTCCGCGGTCTTGATAGACACGAGGGTACGACGGACAGGAACGCGAATGGCAGAGCCCTTCTCGTCACGCAGGGTGAGTGCGCTGTCGCCGTTCGGCTTGTCGATGCTCCACTTGCCCGGAAGCAAATCCTGAACAAGGCTCTGAAGCTTGTTGCCAGAATCGGCAGCTTGTGGAGCGTCCTTGCCCTTAGCTTTCGCCTTGGGGTCGGCCTTGGGGTCGGGAGCGCCTTCGACTGGACCAGCCAAGAGAGGCCGGAAAGCGAGTGCGCGGTTCCAAGTGAGCTGCGTCGCTTCTTCAGCGGCAGGCAGGTACATTCCAGCTGCTGGGCCGGTGCCCGCAAGGAAAGTAGTTGGCAACGTCAAAACGCCGACAAAGCCGGTGTCCGTGGTTGCAGAGGCTGAGATTGGACGTGCTCCACCGGAGATTTCTTCGATGTAGACGCCAGGGGTACGGTATTCAGGCATTACGCTAGCTCCGCCAATTAATGGCCAGGGTTGGGGTTATTGATTGGGTTCTTGATGATGTCTTGGGTCAAAGACCCGGACTTGAAGGGGCGGTGAGACGACCATGCCGCCGGCCACCACCATTTGAGCGATAATATGTCTAACAGGGCCCGGATTCATGGCGGTTAACGCCATCAACGGTTTCCCGTAGCTCCGGTACCCCATCAGCTGACTGATGTGGTCTTCCGCTAGAGCCTGACCCACTCCCCGCTGATTGGCGAGACGCCGCGAGTGTACGTGAGAACTCTCTAAAGGGGAACGGCTCAATTGATTTTCACCATGCCACCCTTGATGGTGACCATGGCTCCACCGGCGATATCCACCTTAGTTCCACCCTTGATCTTAACGTTCATTCCACCTTTGACGATCACATCCTTAGCGGATTTCACTGTCACATTGCCGCCGGCATCTACGGTGACGTCTTTCGACGCCTTTACGTGGACGATTCCGCTAGCTTTGATCTTGACGTCTTTGGTTTCCAGATGAATCAGCTTGGTGCTCTTAATCTTCACGTCCTTGTTGGACGTGATGCTTATGAGCTTGGCCTTGGCATCGAACTTGATCTGAAGTTCTTGGTCCTTGCACTCAATAGTGACGGACTCTTTGCCGCTCTTGTCATCAAATACGATGCTGTTGCCGGACTTGGTGCGAATCTCTTTGATGAGGTTCTTGCCATCCGGCGCAACCTTCGTCTTCAGTTTGCCGTTGTGAACAGATCCAATGATCAGCATGCTCTGGGGGCCGTTGCCGTGCCCCTTCAGAACGATGACTTCGTCCCCCACTTCAGGCATGAAGTAGAAGCCGAACTCTTTGGAACCAAAAGGCGTAGTCATCCGAACCCAAGGAAGTTTGACTTCCTTGGCGCCGAAGCCCTCAAGTTTGACCTGGACCTGGCCCATGCCAGCCTTGTCCTTGGTGTCCACCACGGTGGCTGTGTAGAAAATGCGCTCCATTGTGCGCTTGCTCCATGTCCGGTCAACCGGATTCGCCCTGACAATCCGAATGAGGGGCTAAGTCGCCCGTCGTCTCGCAAACTTTAGACCGTTCAGCGATGAGCGCTGAAAATCGGTAAGAATTTGAGGACCCAACATCCCCGTGAACCGAACTGTGAACCGATGACGGTCCAGAGTCAAGCAATCTGTCCGTCATCTGTCTCAACAAGCCAGGATGCCGACCTGCCTCGGATCACAGGGGAGCCCGCCGAACGCTGGAAACACCGCCATTCACCACTAAATGGCATCGCAATCACCCCGTCGAGCGCCCTTCCAATCGATCGACCCGAACCCGTAATTCAGCCTGTTCACGCGCCACCTCTTCGGCGCGCTGCTGTGCCTGGCGTGCGACGCCCAATGCTTTGCCCGTTGTCCGAATCGATGTTGCGGCTTCGAAAGCCATGCGCATGACGCGGCCATCAGCCGCCGTTGCGTGGACTGTGTCGAGGACCGCCAGCGCTTTGGCGTCGCCCAGAGTCTTCAACGCATCAATGGCAGCCAAGCTCTCGCGGAAGCCACCTTCGACCAAGATACCTTCAAGGCACTCGCGTACCTCGTCGTTGCGTGCAGGAAGGTGGCCTGCCAACTCTGCCAGCGCCGCAAAGGCTGCCGCTCGAACGCGCGGACGATGCTCGGCGGTCGCGGCCCTAAACAGGTGCGGGAAGACGTCTTCACTCCGGGTCTCAGCCAAGCCCGCGAGAGCGCGCCCCGCCACAATGTCGGCCCATGTAGGCCCGGTGTGGACATGTGGCGCGATCACAGCTGCCACGTTTGGTTGACGTGTTCGGCCCAGGGACTTTAGGGCCGAGCCCAGCAAGTGCGGCGTCTGGGAACTCGAAGCAATGACCCCGCGCAGGGCAGCGGCAGCCGATTCCGACCGGAAGCCCCCCAATGCATCACATGCAGCGCGCTGAACACGAACATCTGGGTCGACCAGCGCATGTTCAACCAGGAACTTCTCGGCATCGCTATCGTTGCGCTTTGCAAGAAGCCCCACAAGTTCGCCGCGGACAAAACGACTGCTGTGAGCCGTTGCAGCGGCGTAAACCGATTGCACCGCAGAAGGATGCCCTGTTTGGACCAACGCCCGAGCTGCACGAACGGACAAAACGGGGCACGAGTCCGAAAGGGTAGCGGTCAGCCAGTCTCGCGGCCCCTTCAGCGTCAGTTTTCCCAACACCCGGAAGTCCGGGTCGACGCGCACTGATGCAACCCTCTTGGTCACAGGAATGGCTACGCTGCGCTTACGCTCGGAAACTGGAAGATCGACGGTCTGGGTCGTTCCATCTTCAAAGCAAACCTCAACCCGAAGCGTGAAGGCAAAGGCGTCCTTGCTGACCTTTCCATCCTGTTGCTGTTCGAGGTCCAAGGCGACAAAGCCATCTTCGTTCTTCAACGTGACCTGTAGGACCGGGTGCCCGGGAGTGTGAATCCACTGCTCGAAGAACGCGCCCAGATTTTCTCCGGTTGCGTCTTCAAGCGCACGCTGGAAGTCCACAGTGTGGACAGAACCATGGGCGTGTTGGGCCAGATAGCTGCGCACGCCATTCCAGAATGCGTCCTCTCCAATCTGCGCCTGGAGGGTGGCGAGGACGCTGGCGCCCTTCTGATACAGATGACGGTCAAAAACATCGATGGGCTCGCGGAAGCGATTCTCGACGATGGCGCGAACGTAGCGTTCATCGGCTTCAGCGAAGTAATCCCGAGCCAACTTGTAGCGGTACCAAGTCGCTTCGTCAGCGGGCCGTGTGGCGGTAATCCACACGCTCTCCATGTACGTTGCCCAAGACTCGTTGAGCCAGCCATGCGACCAGTCAATGCACGTGACCAAATCGCCAAACCACTGATGCGCCAGCTCGTGGGCGACGAGTGTCTCTGGATCCCACTCGTGGGCTGCACCTTCGGAAACCAAGAGCAGCTCCGTCATTGTGGTGCAGCCGATGTTCTCCATGCCGCCAAACACAAAATCATGGACAACGACCTGATCGTAGCGAGCCCAGGGGAAATCGATCCCGGTGCGTTCAGCGAACAACTCAATCATCTCCGGCGTGCGACCCATGGAGCGTTCTGCTGCCTCGGACTGCCCCTTGGGGAACAAGTACCGAACAGATAGGTCCGACGTTCCGGCGTCGATGACGTCCAACGGCGCGCTGACCGCAGTCACCAAGTAGGCCGGCATCGGCTCGGCTTGTTGAAAAGTCGCCATGACCCGCGCGTCATTCGTACCTTCAGCCACGCGAGCACCGTTGGAAAGCAATGTGTGCCCATCGGGCCCCGTCAGATGAATCGTCCATGCGTGTTTGGTACGGGGATGGTCGTGGCACGGGAAGACGAAGTGGCCGTCTTCATCTTGGCACTGGGTCCAAGCGGTCTTGGGGCGGTTCGGGAACGCCTGACTCGGACCCGTGAAGTACAGCCCATGCCGCGGGTTGCTCCCCGCCCAGGTCACTGTGAGCTGGGATGGACACTCAGCGCTCTGAATGACAAGCGAGCCTTCGGTCAAGCGCCACTCGAGTGGCTCACCGTCGGCCCCCAACACGCTCGACACCTCGACCTCATCTAGGTCCAGTCGCACTTCCCCATTGTAGATGGGAAGTCCAACCAACGTAATCGTGGCTTTCCCGTCAAAGCTCGCGGTGTCTGGGTAAAGATTCAGCCACAGCTCAATGTGCTCAATGCGAGTAGAGCGCGACGGGGCGTAGTGCGCACGAACACCAGGTTCGGCAAATGACGACAGGGCGGGTGCACTTCCGTGCCAACAAGACAGACAGGCCATGAGTTCTCCGACAGCAGTCGGCTGGCTAACGCAGCGCGTCGACTGGGCGTCGAATGTCTACTCCGTTTGACCAACCATTCGCGCAGTCGCAGCCTGCACCGCATCTGCACTGCCAATCACCAGCGGCGTCCGATCATGCAGCTCGGTAGGGGTGATATCGAGAATACGGGAACGCCCGTCAGTCGCGGCGCCCCCGGCTCTTTCGGCAATGTACGCCAGCGGGAAAGCTTCGTACAGCAGCCGCAGCTTACCTTCGGGCTTGTCCACCGTGCCTGGGTACAAAAACACACCACCACGAAGCAAATTGCGGTGAAAGTCGGCGACGAGTGAACCAATGTAGCGAGCCGTCCATCCGCCCTCAGCCTTGCAGGTGTCCACATACTCCCGAACGCCTGGGGTCCATTCATGGGCATACGCTTCGTTGATACTGAAGATCTGCGCACGTTCCGGGTAGCGAATATTCGGATGGCTCAGGAAGAACTCCCCCACCAATGGGTCCAGAGTGAACCCGTGCACGCCTTGCTCTGTCGCCAAGACCAGCACAGTTCCCGACCCATAAATGAGGTAGCCGGCTGCAACCTGATCAGTTCCGGGTCGAAGCGCGTCGGCGTCGCCAGCAGGGGTCCCTTCTTCAGAGATGCGGCGAAAAATAGCGAAAATGGTGCCAATGGTAGCGTTCACGTCGATATTGGTAGAGCCGTCTAGAGGATCGACGGCGACGACGTACCGACCGCTGTGCCACTGCTCCGGGACACGAACAACACCGCCCTCTTCTTCGGACACGATCATGCAGGTGTGACCGCGGTGCTCAAGCGCGCGAATGAACACGTCATTTGCGTACGCATCGAGCTTCTGAACGCGCTCACCCTGGACGTTTGTGGACCCCGTGGCCCCGAGCATTCCTGACAGGCCTGCGCGGTTCACCCGAGAGGAGATGAGCTTACCAGCCAGAGCAATACTCTGCATCAAGTCCACAAAGGTCCCAGTTGCACCTGGGTATTCGCGAAGTGTCTCCGTCAGGAAACGGTCGAGTGGAATGCCTTCTTGCGGTGTCATGCGTCCATCCTTTGCGGCGTGCGCCCAAGTCTACGGGTCGTCGGTGTATCCAAGCGCGTGAAGCATGGCGTCCAAGTCTGCTGGAACGTCTGCTCCACTGTCGCCCCAGGCGTCCAATCGGCCGCGCATGTCCGACCACCAAGCATCGAGCTCTGCGCCAAGTTCAGGGTGAGCTGCTGCGGTCCCGAGCTCGGTGGTCGTGCGAGTGAAGCAGGATGCTTCGAACACGGGCTTTCGCCTTCCTAGTTCGGTGGCTTGAGCCGTCCCGTCTCCGTAGTCATGTAGACAGGCTGCCGACTCGCTGAACACAGCACCACGCTCCGTGTCCGAGAACATCGTGGCGGAAAAGGCGCGCTCCCGGCCCGTTGGCACCGCAGCATCACGAACCGAAGCCGCAAGCGATTGCCCCTCCCATGAACCGGCACCAAGCTCCCCCATGAGGTCCATTAGGGTTGGAGCGATGTCTACCTGGGACGCCAGCCCTTGGATGCGCCCCGAGTCGACGCCCACGCCCGTCATGGTCCAGACGAGCTTGGTGGTGCTCGGGTACAGATACCGTCCGTGACCCCGACCATGATGGGTGGGCCAGATCAGGCCTTCCCCATGGTCATTGACCACGACAAACACCGAGTTTTCCGGAGTAATATCGCGTTCAGCGAGCCCTACTATCAGGGCACTAACTGCGGCATCCAGCTTGCGGAGCATGGCTCGATAACGCCCAACGCGCAGGGGTTCGTTGGAGTGTCGCCATGGCCTACCGGTGCGCCTAGACACGTCAAAAGGCTGATGCGCGTCTACGTAGACCGCTTGCACATACACTGGCGTGTCTGCGGGCCGGTCGTCGAGGCTGGCGAGTACCGATTCAGAGACCTCCAGACCAGGAATCTTTTCTACGCCTTGTCGCCAGGTTTCGGAAAGGTTGTTGAAGTCGTCAAATCCTTGATCAAACCCGAAAACGCGAGAGACATTGGGGTTGGCACTGCGAGCAACAGTGTAGAAGCCCAACGCATCGAGGTGCTCACTGAGCAGTGTAGCAGTCTCAGGTACCACCCGATTGCTTCGCTTTGGCAGGGGTTCAAGAAGGCCAAGGGTGCCAGGATGGGCGCCGCTCACAATCGCCGTGACAGCAGGGCGAGTCCAAGGTGCTGCTGTGATTCCGTCCTCAAACACGACACCATCCGCCATCGCAGCCTGCAGCGAGGGCATGGTGTCGAAGCTATCTGAGAACCATGGGGTCATGTCGGCCCGGGTGCTGCACAGGACGATGAGTACGACATTGGGCAGGTCATCTCGAACCACCGTGGGTCCAGAGCGCCACACCCACACGGTGGCAACGACGACAACGACGCCAGCAGTCGTGAGTAGTGCGGCGAGTGCTCGCTTCATGACCGCTCCAAGAGCCACGTCGTCAGCAGAGGCCAGACAACTGCCGGGGCCCGGTCGCCGAGGACGATGTCAACATGCCCCCAATGCCGTTCGTACTCAAAAGGTTCGAGCACCACGAGCGTCTTGTCATCCGTGGCGGCGTCGTCAAAACAAGGCTGAGCATCCACAGGTCGCGCAAGAGGGTCGGCATCCCCGCTCACCACGAGAAGCGGAACGTTGGTCTCGCGAAACGCCTTGGCGTACGGGAATGGCACGCCGCGCGCCCAACTACACAGCTCCAGCCAGACTTCAAGACTCGTCCAGTCAAAGCCATCGCGCAGCCGCTCTTCAAGCACGTCCCGCCGCATAGACCCAGGCACCCAGCCAGCGAGAGGCAATCCGTACCCTGCGATATCGGTCAGGCTGTACAGGCGCCCCAGCACGTCCCCTGCCCAGCCCGTCGAGACGCGAACGCGCCCGTGGCGCAATACCGTCTCCGCCTTTACCGAGACGCGCGCAATGCCTCGGAGAGCGCGATTGGACGTTGCAAATGCGTACACGCCGGCCAAGTGGACGACGCCCGCGAGTGGTGTCACCGTTGATGCACCAACGGCGGCAGCGGCCCCTAGCGAGTGTCCCAAGACGAACGGAGGGGTGGGCAAGCTCTCGGCAACGCGCTGAATGTCCTGAACATAGTCAGAAAAGGCCGTGGCATTCGACGCCCCAAGTTCGCGGGAGCGCCCGTGACCTCGCAGCTCAAGGTTGATGGTTGCGAGCCCATGTTCCGCGAAAAAGGCGGGTAACGAGCGCTGGCTGACCTGCCACGTGTGCCGGTTCTGGGCGAGTCCATGCACCAACACGACTGTTGCACGCACCGGCCCAGATGCCGGAGCAGTATAGGTCGCGGCTAATGGGGGCGACGCCTCTGTACGCGGCCAGGACCATCGCTCGGTGCGCACCCGTACGGACCGACCGTCATCGACCGTCTCTTCCGTGACCTGCGGGTTCGCAATGGCGTACTGTGGCATCCCGGCCCGCCTATCACCTCCAACGCTCCGGAGTGCCCGTGACCGCGCCCGTTCCGCACAATCAAACCCGTCGCCGCGTTTCCACTAGCGCCTTCGGCAACGTCAACTCCGATGAATTGCCAGCACCCGACGGCATCATCGGCCACGCTCGTGCCATTGAAGCATTGACCTTAGGCCTGTCCATTCGGTCGGATGGCTACCACACCTTCGCGATGGGACGTCCCAGCGTGGGCATCCAATCCATGGTGCATGCAACCGTGGAATCGGTGGCCACAACGCGGCCACCAGCGCCCGACACCGTGCTGCTGCACAACTTCAACGACCCACGCCAGCCCTTCGCGGTGCGCTTGCCAAACGGGACCGGCCCGCTCTTCCAGCAGGCCATGGAAGATGCGCTGGAGAAGGCATCCCGTTCCGTGCCAGCCGCCTTCGCCCATGACGCATACCAAGTAGCAAAGCGGGTGGTTGTGGGTCGGGAACAGGCCCGAAGCGCCAGCCTATTCCAGCAGTTTCAGCAGACCGCACGTGGCATCGGTGTCGCAGTTCAACGCAAAGACGACACACTGATCGTCGCACCTCTGGATGGGGACACCGTTCTCGATGCTGCCGCGTTTGAAGCCCTGCCGGACGACAAGAAGGCGCCGCTACAGCAAGCGATGGAGCGCGTTCAACATCAGATGACCGCGCTCGCCAGCCAAGAGCGGGAGCGAATGCAAGAAGTTGCCGAAGCCACGTCGAAGCTAGACCTTCGGACCGCCGCCTCTGGAACGCGCTCGCTGTTCAACGCACTCAAAGACGCCTGGCCCCATCCGCAGCTGCAGCCGTGGTTCAGTCAGGCAGAGTCCGCATTGGTCCACGAAGGCCCCGATGTCTACAGCGAAGACCTGACGCCGTGGACCGTCAATGTCCTAGTCACCAACGACCCCGACCACGGAGCTCCGGTCATTGATGTCGACGAGCCCGCCTGGCCAGCACTCGCAGGACGCGTCGAACACATGCCTATCAACGGGGCTTTGAGCACCAACCACACCCTGGTAAGAGCGGGCGCGCTCCATCAGGCCCACGGCGGGTTCCTGATTGTGGAGGCCCGGCGGCTGCTGTCGCATTCGGGCGCGTGGATGGGACTAAAGCGAGCACTTCGGCAACAGCTCATCCGCACCGAAGCGCCGACTCCAGAAGCAGGCGTAGCAAACGCCGTCACTCTCGAGCCAGCACCCATGCCGCTGGATGTCGACGTCGTCCTCATTGGTACACATTCCGAATACCGAACCCTGACCTCCAACGACCCAGACTTCGCACTGCTCTTCGGCGTAGCTGCCGAGTTCGAAGACGACATGCCGTGGACCGACGACAACGTCGGCCTACTTGCCGTGCGCCTAGCGGACCTGGGCCGGCGCGATGAGGTTCATCCCCTCACCCCCGGCGCAATGGCCGCATTGATCGAGCACGCTGGCCGCATGGCCGCGAACCAAGACCGCTTGTCGTTGGCCATTGAGCCCCTTCGCCGCATCCACCGTGAGGCGAACTTCCTTGCCACTGCAGATGACGAAGAGCGAGTGGGTAGCAAACATATCAGCTGTGCTATCGAAGCTCAGCGTCGCCGAGAGGGCGGGGCGGCTGAGCGCAGTCGTCGCGGGTACCTCGACGGCAGCGTTCGAGTACGTACGGATGGTAGCTCTATCGGCGAGGTCAACGCCCTGGCGGTCCTCTCGACCGGACGCATGCGTTTCGGCATGGCCAGTCGCATCTCTGCACGAGCGTGGCCAGGACGGGGGGCTGTCATCAACATTGAGGGAGAGTCCGGTCTATCCGGCTCCTTCCATGACAAAGGAATCCTTGTCTTGACTGGGCTTCTCGGCGGCCGCTACGCCACGAATGTACCGCTATGCGTGACCGCTACCTTGGTATTCGAGCAGAGCTACACACCTGTGGATGGCGACAGTGCGTCCATGGCCGAGACCATAGCCGTGCTCTCTTCGCTGTCAGGGGTACCGGTGCTTCAGGGCCGCGCGATTACCGGGTCTGTCGACCAGAACGGCGGCGCCCAGGCTATCGGCGGTGTAAACGACAAGATCGAAGGGTTCTTTGACCTGTGCAGCGCTCGAACGCTCACTGGTCAGCAAGGCGTTGTCATTCCGCGAGCCAACGTCTCCGACCTAATGCTCCGACAAGACATCGTAGACGCGATTCGAGATGGCCAATTCCAAATTTGGCCCATGGACACTGTCGATGACGCATTCGAGGTTCTGACTGGCGTACCCGCTGGTACCCCTGCAGACGATGGAAGCTTTGCGACCGGAACGCCAAATGACGCGGTGCGAGAGTGCCTAGCGAAGTTCGCAGACATCATGAGGCAATACGCAGGCACGTGATGGTGGCTAGTCGTCGTCACTCGGCTTGATGCTCTCCCGACGTGCACGACGCTCTTCGCGCATGCGGGCATACGCCTCCGCCACGCTCTCGCCTTCCCGACGCCCACCACGGCGGGAACGGCTACGGGCCGCTTGGTCATCTGTCGCATCGGGCGCATCGGCTGGTGGTCGCCGACGCCGAGACTTCCGTTCAGCGCGCAATCGTGCGAAGGCCTCGGCGCGTGACTCCCCTTCACGAGGTCGGGCGGGAGCAGGCGTCGCTGAAGGAGCGGCGGACAGTGATGAGAGGTCTGGTCGTTTTCCGACGAATGTCTCCACCTCGTCGGTCGGCGGTTCGTCTTCAAGAGGCTCGTCGAAGGCGTCTTCAGGCACCGGCGACGGCGTATCCGCGCTCCCCAGAAGGTCGAAGTTGTCGTCAAAGACCACTGGCTGTGCATCCAAGAGCACCTGAACAGCGGCTTTGGCCGCCTCTCTTGCAGCATCGATGGCCCCAGGGGTGCCTCCTTCCACAACTGCCTCAAGGCGTGCGAGCGCAGCCTCAGCCTCGGCCTCGGCACCTGCTGGAGCAGCACTCTTCTGACGACTGTCGCGCCCACGAATGGCTTCGTCCATCTCGGCTACCTGCCGCCGAAGCGCACTGATCCGCTCCCGTTCGGCGGTAGCCAGTGCCTCGCGCTCTTCTGCTTGCGCCTTCTCTTGCTCCACTAGTCTCGCGGCTTCTTCAGCGGCTCTCGCCTCCGCTTCCTCCTTCTGACGACGCTGCTCTTCCAGCAGCAAGCGTTCGGCCTCCAAGCGTACAGCCTCGGCGTGTGCGTGAGCCTCGGCAGCGGCTTCTTGAAACACCCGCTGGGTCTCTTTCACCACATCTGCTGCACGGCGCGCCGCCGGCAGGTCATCACAGGTAGCGACCGAAGCGAGTGCTGCCCCCCATGCGTCATGCGCGTCCTGGCTGGAATCGGCGACATCTGCCTCGGCATGTTGCTGCATAGACCGCTTCAGACCGTTCACCACACTGGCGACCCCCAACAGGGACCGCATGCGTTCGGCCTCGGCGGAAGCTTCAGCCATGGAGGCCTCAGCAACACCAGGATCTTCGGCCACATTGACCCGTTCGATGGCTTGTACGGCAACCGTATGGCACGCCTTCAACCGCTCCGACACTGCCGGCGACTCGACCAAGGCCATGTCATCTGCGAGTCGCTGTAGCGAGTCCAAGACAACCACAGCAGCCGCCCGTTCTGCGGCGATGAAGGAGGCATTGGCAGTGTCTGCCTCATTAGCCAGCGAGACGAGTCGGCGCGTTTCTCGCTCCAAGATACTCTGGATCCCCCGAACCTCGTCCAGAGTCACCGCACTTGTTAGCGCTAGGCGCTGCGTTTCGATGGTCGCAAACCGTTCCTCTGCGCGCTCGGCAAATACTGCGACGCGGTGTTTGCGGGCACGATGCAACATCGCCTCGGCGTCCGCGAGCCCAGCAAGAACCTCGTCAATAGCTTGGGCGACGCCTAGAAGTCCGTCTGCGCCGCGAAGGTCCCCAGCAACGAGCGCCCCATAGGCCTGTTCACGAGCGGTCGAAGGGGCACACTCGGCGAGCGAGCGCTCCAGAGCGTCCCGCGCTTCTTCGGCCGCTTCCGCAGCGAGTCGGAGGCGTGCTGTTTGTCGAGCAAGAAGCGCCTCTTCCACCGTTCGGACGGCAGCGTCTACTGGCTCCTGAACCCTGGAGATGGCCTGTTCAACGGTGTCAAAGGTCTCAGGCAGCGCTTCCAGGATGGCAATCAGCGTATCGCGAGCACTGGTCACGGCTCCGTCGGCCTCTTCGAGGCCTGGCTCTCCATAGGGTTGCGCTTGTGAGGCCTCTTCCGCTTCTTGCAGCGCATCTCGGACAATCGCGACAATGCGGCGCTCACGGTAGGCGCTTCGCACATCTGCATAGGTTGCGGTGACCAGCTCCACTTTTGCAGTCGCGGCAGCCAACTTGTCGGTCAAAAGTGATATTTCGGCGGCTGACGTCGGTGTGTCTTCGACGAGTCCAATCAGCGTCCACACAACCTGAACGGCCTGACCGATGGCCAGAGCAGCAGTCTGCACGGCGTCATCATTCTCTGCGAGCGGGACCTGAGCCTCGGCATCGCTTGTGATGCTGCGCGCGCGTAAAACCTGTTCGGAGAGAGCTGCGGATGCCGCTTCGGCCGCCCACTTGGCTTTGGCCAACGCGATGGCATCGACCGTGCCACGCAGTTGGTCTGTCCCCTGTTCAGCCGCTCGCAGAGCATCCCGGGCGTGGTCGAGGGTACCAAATGTGAGGTCCGCCGATTGCACTCGCTCCAACGCGTCGTCGAGCTCCTGGGCGAGGTCAGCGAAGAGAGGCTCGTCCAGTTCTTCGAGAACCCTGTTCATCCCGTCTTCGTACACCGAGTCAGCAATGGCGCTGACTTCACGAAGTTGGTCGGCCAGAGCCGCTCGCTCTGTCGCGTCGGCATCCGCCTGGGCGTCCGCTTGGATGACAGCGCGCTTGAGCTGGGTCCACAAGACCACCGGGTCGTCGTGGACGGGCACCTCCACTTTGAGAGTGTCCAGGTGTGCCACAGCATCTCGGCACGCCGTCGCTATGGCAGACATCAGGGAGTCAACGGCAGCAGTCAGGACCGGCAGGTCTTCGGACCGTGCCGCATGTGCCGCCGTCAACGCCGACAGCTCTGGATGCGCACCTTCCACCCTGGCGACCAACGCCCACAGTTGTTCCCGCTCACCGTCCATGGCATCCAACGCTGTGAGAACGTCGTCCAGCGGCGTGTCATGGTCAGAGCCGGCATTCGCGCGCAGCGTAGAGATCAACTCTTCGAGCGCAGTTTCACCGTCTCCCGACTCAATCGCTGCAGAGGTAGCATCGAGCCCACCGACGTCTGGACGACGCTGATGAATCGTTGCCAAGGTCTGACGATAGGCGACACGACGGGCTTCTTCTTCAATGCGAGCTTCTTCGGCGAGGCGCGCTTCTTCAGCAAGGCGCGCTTCTTCAGCGAGGCGAGCTTCTTCAGCGAGACGCGCTTCTTCAGCGAGGCGAGCCTCTTCGGCGAGGCGGGCCTCTTCAGCGAGACGCGCTTCTGCAGCAACACGCGCCTCTTCAGCGACGCGAGCTTCTTCAGCAACCCGAGCCTCTTCGGCCAGACGCGCTTCTTCAGCAAGGCGGTCTTCTTCCGCAACACGCGCTTCTTCCGCTACCCGAGCCTCTTCGACAAGGCGGGCTTCTTCCGCAAGGCGAGCTTCTTCCGCAAGGCGAGCTTCTTCCGCAAGGCGAGCTTCTTCCGCAACACGCGCTTGCTCGGCAAGGAGTGCTTCTTCAGCAAGGCGAACGTGTTCAGCAA
>CAJXTB010000023.1 GCA_913061235.1 uncultured Pseudomonadota bacterium
GTCAGATGTGTATAAGAGACAGGTGCATTGGGGGTGGGTGTTGCCTCGGGAGCGTCCGGCATATTGACCTGATGCCCATCGCGAATCAGCGGTGGCGCACCGCCCGGGGGAGCCACATCACGACGCATCCGCTGCGCCTGACGCGGCTTGGCGTCTGCCGCACCAAAGCGCTGACTGAAGGGGTCGACGAGACCGGTCTGTGGTTGGAAGTCCCGTTTGAGCGGAGGTGCGCCTCCTGGCGGGGTCTTGGGGCGATCGGTCTTTGGACGCGAGCGCTGTGGACGTCCGCGTCGTTGTTTGGCGCGACCTTCTCCCGGACGAATGAGTGGGGGTGCTCCACCCGGAGGTGCGACGCCGCGCTTGATGGGGCCTCGTCGGCCACCTGAGGCATCCGGGCGGATCAGCGGCGGGCTGCGGTCGATGGGCCCGTCTACGTCGGCAAAGGGCTTGGCTGCCGTGGTGTCGGGCTTGTGGTCACGAAGCAGTGGGGGACGGCCAGGAGCGCCCGCATTGGACGTTGACTTGTGTGGGCGCTGGGGAAGCAGCCGGCCCGACTTGCTCACCCGCTTTGGCGCGCTGGACGGTGGCGCTTGCAGAGGTGGACGCTCTGGATTGCGCTTGGAGGCAGGCCGGACGGTTGGCGCTTTGGCGATAGCCGCAGGTGTGTGGACCTGAAGCGGCTTTTTACCGCTTGCTGCACGACCTTGAGCCTTTTCACGCAGCTTGACGACCCAGTCGGGAACGTTCTCTTGGCGTTCCTGCTTTTTTGGACCGGGCAGACCGGGGTTCTTCTTCTTCTCATGCTTGTCAATGCGTACAAAGCGACCTGCCGCCGAGACTTGTCGGTGTTCTTCGAGCATCTTTCGCTCGGGCTTTGGCGGCAAGAAGGGGTCGTCTGCGCCAACCTTCTTCCACAGCTTTGCTGAAGACCCAGCGGGGCGTCGCCAGTAGCGTGCCATGAGCCGCCCGGTCGTCTCCTTCCACAGCGGTGCGTGCGGCAACACATCCTTGTCGCGCACAACATCTCTGGCTCGGCGGTCGTCGCTCAACAGGCGCTCTCCTTGGCGTGAACCCTATCGTAGCGGACGGGGAGCACTCGCGGTTACGGGGCCCGAACTGGAGGCCAGCATGGCGGACAAGCACGTAGTCGACATTCTCATTGAGCGAGGATTTGTCCAGCAAGACACTGGAATGGACGAGATTCGCGCCATGCTCTCGGAAGGTCCGGTCACCTACTACGTTGGCTTCGACCCTACGGGGGATTCCCTGCATGTCGGGCATTTGGTCCCGATCATGGCCATGGGCTGGCTGCAGCGCGCGGGTCACAAGGCGATTGCTGTTGTCGGTGGAGGCACTGCACGCGTAGGCGACCCGTCCGGCAAGAGCGAGATGCGTCAGATGCTCACCACCGAGCGAATTGCGAGCAATGCTGCGGCGATGAAGTCGCAGCTGTCGCAGTTTCTCACCTTTGACGACGACGCCGGGCGCATGGTCGACAACGCCGACTGGCTCTGCTCGCTCAACTACATCGACTTCCTGCGCGACATTGGCCGGCACTTCTCGGTCAACAAGATGCTCACCGCTGAGAGCTACCGTGCACGCTTGAAGACGGGCCTGTCGTTCATCGAGTTCAACTACCAATTGCTCCAGGCGTACGACTTCCTAGAGCTGCACAAGCGCTTTGGTTGCACACTGCAGCTCGGTGGAGATGACCAGTGGGGCAACATCCTCGCTGGTACAGACCTGATTCGTCGTGTTGCCCAGGGCAAGGCGCACTCCATCACCCAGCCGCTCATCCTGACGTCTGCCGGCAAGAAGATGGGCAAGACCGCGAAGGGTGCGGTGTGGCTCGACTCCAATAAGCTATCGGCCTTCGACTACTACCAGTACTGGCTGAACGTGGATGACGGCGATGTTGGCCGCTTCCTCAAGCTGTACACGCTGATGTCCATGGAAGACATTGCCGCACTTGAAGCTCTTGAAGGGGCGGACATTCGTCAGGCCAAGGCCAAGCTCGCGTGGGAAGCCACCGCGCTTGTACACGGTCCGGATGCCGCCAATACCGCCGTCCAAGGCGCCAAGGCCATGGTCGCCGGTGCCGCTTCTGCCGAGCTGCCTGTGGTCGCGATTGATGCCGCTGAGCTCGCTGCTGGCAAGCGCGTCGTCGAGATCATGGTCGCTGCCGGGTTTGCCAAGTCTAACGGTGCTGCTCGCCGGCTCATTGAGCAAGGCGGCGTGAAGCTGGACTCGGACAAGGTGGAGGACGCCAACGCCGTTCTGTCGCAGGCAGATGTGGTGCTGCGCGTTGGCAAGAAGCGCGCTGCACGCGTCGTCGTCGGCTAGCTCTGGGCGGTTCGGTAGGCGAGAGGCCTGATGCCTGTCAACGCCCGTCAGAGTTTACGAATTGCCGGTATAGAAGCTCCTCGAGGCCGCCTCCCGTGGCTCGTCCGCCCTTCACCGGCACACCCTTCTCGCGAATCTCATCTGTGTGAATGTCGTAGTCGGTCTTCTCGGTCTTCTCGACGTCCGGCTTCAGCAAGTCATTTAGGCGCTCAGCGACTTGACCCGATTCGCAGGCATCCACGATACCCTCGAAATGCCAGCCCTCACTGACGGCGCGCGCACCGAGCTTGGAGATGACTTCCCATGGCACGGACGGCTTGGTCTGGAGCTTGCCGGTCGAGCGGTTGAATTTGGTTTCGGCGTTGACCCCAATCATGCCGTCAGCGTCGCCGCCGTGGCCGCCGTAGTACAGCTTGATTTGCGCACCGGGCGAGGCATGCGACGCGACCTCTTCGACCGCCTGCTCAATGCCGGGGCCGGTCTTATCGGTGTAGCCCATGGTTGGAAAACCCTGACCAACCCAGCGAGATTTCCAGTGGTTGGCGTCTGCCTGGACCCCGCCGAGCGCCTTGAGTTTTGTGTAGTTGGTGTTGGCGATAGTTCCGGCCCACTTCTTGCCGGACTTGGCAGCCCCTCCCCAGTCCCGCCGCCGTGCACTCACAACATCGCCGCCCATGTTCACGTCTTCCCGCGACGCCATGAGGAGCTTGGTCTCGTGGGACCATTCCGGGTGCTCTTCGTCATACCGTTCATAGGCATCGGACAGTGAATACGTGTCGTGGGTCCCGTGCGTGCGGTCACTACTATTCACCACAAGGGCGCTGCCGGTTGCTTTCGGTCCAACGCTGTGGCGATGGTGGGTGGTGCCGCGAACGACGCGGTCGCGGTCTCGCGGGTAGTCCGTGGCGGGCGCCTCTTCGGCTTTGGCGGGGCCACGCACCTTGGAGCCGGCTTCAATAGTCTTCGTCGTGCGAGGGACGTCAATCTGCTGGAGGGCGTCCTTCAAGACGTCATCGGGGACGATTGCGGAAGGCGCAGGAGCGGATGGGCGAGCACGGGTCTTTGTTTTGAGCATAGTGCCACTCTAGGTGATTGTTGTGAGGTGAGTACCCTACGGGGATCCGACATGGTGTTGATGAGGGGGCCGTGGCGCCTCCCATTGCCGTCAACGCCCAATCAGTCAACCGTCAGTGACGCCCCCACGCCTGAACCTCTATGTGTGATGCTGCGCGTGGGGAGGAAGCGCGCTGCACGCCTCGTCGTCAGCTAGCGGCAGAGCAACTCGACGTCGTAGCCAGTGGTGGCCGTGGGCGCGTGCTGTACTTCGTCTCTGGCCGCAACGAGGTCTTGGTTGCCCTTGCGGTACATGCCACGCTGGCCGGTGGTCTGCCCCGCCTCAATCACGATGGACGAGTAGGCGTTCCACGAGTTGTGCATACCCGCGAGACTCTGCTGGTCAAAGAAGAACCCCTCAGGACTGCGCTCCATCAGCGCCGGCTCAACAATGCGGCCGTCCCAGCGAATCTTGCAGTCGGGCGCAACTTCGGTTTCCTGCATGCCTTGGTAGAACGCGGCCCAATCGTCTGCCGTTACGCCTGTACTGCTCATGGCCAGGGTGGAGACGTGCGAGGCCGGCTCACAGAACACGTTGACGGTCATGCTCGCACCCGTTTCTCCGACGTGCTGTACGGATGTCTTGTCCTGAATACTGTTGTACTCACCTTTGCGATAACCCCGGTCGAGTCTTGCGAAGTTGCCGTTGGAGAGGCGTACCAGAGCGAAGGCATCGTACACATTGTGGTACGCGGTCAAGTCCGCAAAGTTGAAGTCGATAGTGCCGGCCCCGTACTCGATGTAGTCGGGGTGGGTGACACGGTCGTCGAAGCCAATCCGACAGTCGCGAACGTCATCCGTGACGGCCGCATGCAGGCTGGCCCAGTCACCCGTCAACATGGACCCGTCTGCTTGCACGGTCCACTTCTCGGAGAAGGTATCGCGGCAGTACACATCCACCGAGGCACCGGTAAACGAGCCCTCTGCGTGTTGGACACGGTCCTTCAGATGAACGTGAGTCGCTAGGCCGCGACGGTAGCTCGAGCCATAGCCAGCGCGGATGTGGTCATTGATGGAGATGTAGGCGTAGGCGTCCCAGGTGTTGTGGGAGGCGTTGAGGCCAAGGAAGTCGAAGAGCAAGGAGCTGGGACCAGACTCCACATGCGGGGCGGTGTGAATACGGTCGTTCCAGCTGATCTTACACTCGGCACCCCGGTCCACGGCGGCGTCTTGCAAGGCGTCAAAGCTGCCAGAGGTTGCCACGCCATCCGAACCGAACGACGCAACGTGGGCAAAGTCGGTCGCGGCCTCGCACAACAGGTCTACCGTCATGGGCTCAAAGCCGGAGATGGGGTGTTGCGCATTGGATAGCAGGTGAATGTTGGGTGCGTTGCCACGCCTGTAGCTCCGTCCAAGACCTGCGCGGGAACCGGGGGTCATCTCGACAAAGGCGTAGGCATCGTAAGCGTCGTGGTAGGCATGCAATGGCTGAAAATCGAACCGTATGGACGTATCTGAGGCCTCAATGTACGCGGGCTCGGTCATGCGGTCGTCGAACCGAAGCACACAGTCGGCGAGGTCCGTGCGCACGCGCTGCTGAATGTCTGCCCAGTCTCCCGAGGCGAGCTCTCCGCTGGCGTACATGGTGGCCACATGCTCAAAACGTCCACCAGCGAGTGGGTTGGGACCTGAGCCAATGGTCGACCCACCATTGCCACCGCCACCTCCGGCGGTGGCCCAGCTCATGCTCTCGTCGCAGATACGGATGGCTCCCGCAACGCGGTCCCACACCACGGTACCCTCTTCGGTACAGGTGCCGTTGACCCCGGATGTAGAGACTGGAATGGAGTCGGCTACGCGTGCCTGGAGGGCGTAGGGAACGGCGGTCAGTGCCTGTCGGGTGGACGAGACCAAGCTGCCGACGTCGTATTCCACGTGAAGGGGGTCACCGGACAAGGCCGAGTCCGGGATTGGCCCCAAGCGAACGCTAAAGTAGCCGTCCTGAATCTGTACATTCGAGACGGTCTGGTCAAAGACAGCGATACCACCCGAGTCCGTGTCAAACAGGCGAAAGGAAACGGACTCAGTACCGTTCGTAGGGCTTCCTTGCGCATCTGTGACCCGCCCGGAGTGGGTCACATATTGGGGGCTCCCGGCCAGGGCGAGAGCGGTGAGTAGGGCGAGCATACGGGCCTCCGTGGTGGGCCACTCTAACTCACTCCACGCGTTTGATGTCCCAGATGACTGGGCAGTGGTCGCTCGCTTTGGGGCGATGCTTGCCAACGCCGTCGAAGCGTTCTCCGCCAAAGCGGTCGGAGCGCTTGGGTAGGCCACGGCGCTCAATGATGGGTACGGCTGGATTGAGAGCGGCGAGCTTGCGGCTCGGCAGAATGAAGTCGAGCTGCCGGTAGCCAGGAGGAAGATTGTCGCGCTTGTAGCCCTGGAAGTGGTGTGTCCAGCGGTCTGCCTCGGCCAGTCGGTTCACCACGTTGTCTACGGCGTCCCACTCCACGAGGTCGCGGATTCCCGAGCGTCCCTCTGCGGAGTCCTCTAGGTGGTCGTTCAGGTCCCCCAACACCACGAAGGCCGCGTCATTGACGGCATCTCCGAAGCGTTCGCGTACCACTGCTTTGACGGCGTTCGACTGTCCGATACGCCGGTCACGGGTCAGTCCGCGGCCTGGACCGGTGGTGCGGTTGGGTGCGCGCATGCTCTTGAAGTGGTTGATGAACAGCGTGACGGTGCCCATACCGGGTTCGAAGACGTCTACCTCTAGGCAGTCGCGGTTGAACCGTGGCGCGTTGTCGCGCGGACTCCACAGGTGTTGCCAGCTTCGTACGTGAACGATGGGGAACCGCGAGAGCACGCCAACGTCGATGCGTCGGGGGTCGTTGCCGTCAATGACAATGGCGTGGGGCCAGACCTCTCGGCCTCCCAGGTACTGGTCGCGGAACTTCTTCAGCGTGTCGAGGTCTTCGACTTCTTGCAGTGCAAAGACATCGGCCTGGCAGGCTTGCATGGCCTGGGCGGTGATCTGCTTGGCAGCGGGGTCTTGCAGGCGGAAGCGCAGGTCGTCGGCGGAGAACCCGTGCTGAACGGCGTTGTCAGTGTCCACGCCGCGAGCGAACAAGTAGCGGGTGAACAAGTTTTCGACGTTGAACGTGGCAATGCGCATGCGCGGAGGTAACCGCTGTCGCTCCGTGAGGGGGGCAACAGCGGGTTGGGTAGCCAAACGCTGTCATCAACGATGCGTCTACGCTGTGTCTAGACCGTGGACTTGGGGCGCGACAAGGCCTCGGGCGTGAACAGACGCAGGCCGAGCTCGGAGTCGTACCCGTGAATCTCGGTGTGCTGTACGGACTGGAGGAAGGCGAGAATCTCTGGCGACACGAGCTGGCCGGGTACGAGGACCGGAAAGCCCGGCGGGTACGGCGTGATGAACGCGGCGGCGACGATGTCTTGACCCGACTGGACAGCGGCCTGTATCGAGCCATCTAGCCTCATGTAGCGAACCTGGGATTCGTTGATCGCCAGGAAGAACGCGCGTCGCATGTCGCCCTCTGGGCCGGGCTGAACGCTGTCGCGGAAGGCGTTGTGAAAGCCCGAGAAGTTGGGAAGGGCAATGCGGTTCCCGGTCATCTCCAAGCGATTGGCCTGTCGGACCGCTGCGCGGTGAATGCCCTCGGACTCGGCCTCGCCGTTGAGGTCGTCGGCAATGGCGGACAGCGCGTCAATGAGGTGAGCGACGGCGCCTCGGGTGGTGCCGATGTGGGTCATGAACAAGACGGTGTTCGTCGAGGTCTTGTTGACCTGGATGTCGAAGTCGTCGATGAGCATGCGCTTGAACTGGTCGCCATCAATGCCGGACGTGCCCACGAATAGGGTGATGCGGCTGGGGTCCAGGCAGAACTCGTCGTCCATCCATGCGTCGTCCATGCGCTCCCAGTCGACCTGGTCGGCGATGGCGTACTCGGTGAACCCTGAGGGTCGGTACTCGGCGGGAACGAGGTCTTCGGGTGTGAGAACACGGAACCAGCGACCGAGGTGTGGGTCGCTGTTGATGCGCTGCCGGATGACCAGAGCGAGCTCGATGGCGTGGTGGACCATCTCGTAGCCTTCGAGCTCCACCTGCCGACGCCCAATGTCGAGGGACGCGAGGATAGGGTAGTTCGCGGATGACGAGGTGTGGGTCAGGTAGGCCTGGTGAAATCCCTCTGCTACGCGTGAGCCGAAGTCTTGGTCGTTGATGTGAATCATCGAGCCTTGGCGCAGGCTGGTCAGGGTCTTGTGAGTGGACTGGGTTGCATACACTCGAACGCGGGCGACCTCTGGGTCTGCCATGAGCCGACCGAGCCACTTGTCGGGGTCTTTGGACGCGTCGAACTGGGTGCGCCACTCGGTGTACTCCTCTCGGTAGGCCGCGCTGGCTAGGCGGTCCTTGAGGGCGGTGGCGGATGCCATGGCTGTTCGTTGGCGGGTGATGGGGGTGAATGCGGCAAAGGCGAACCAGGCCTCGTCCCAGATGAACGTCATCTCCGGCTGGATGGCGAGCACTTCTTCCATGACCATCTGCGGGTTGTAGACAATGCCGTCGAAGGTGCAGTTGGTCAGGAGCAGGACCTTGGCGCGCGACAGCTCACCGCGTGCCTTGAGGGCCAGCAGCTCGCGCTTGATGGATGCCAGCGGGACGCCGCCGTAGAAGCCGAACTGCCGCAGGGGGTACGGGTCCATGTAGACCGGCTGTGCGCCGCACAACACAAAGGCGTAGTGGTGAGACATGTGGCAATCGCGCGTGGCGAGTACAATATCGCCCGGCGAAACGAGCGCTTGTAGGACAATTTTGTTGGCCGTAGAGGTGCCGTTCGTCACAAAGAACGAGCGGTCGGCGCCAAAGGCCCGTGCTGCGGAGGCCTGGGCGTCCAGCAGGGAGCCGTGTGGGGCCAGCAAGGAGTCCAGTCCACCGGTGGTCGCCGATGTCTCAGCCATGAACAGGCTCTGACCGTACAAGTCCTCCATGTCGCGAATCCAGTGCGACCGATTGACCGACTTTCCACGCGCGATGGGCAGTGCGTGAAAGACGCCTGTGGGACGCAGGGAGTAGTTCTTCAATGCCGTGAAGAACGGGGTCTCGAAGCGCTCTTGCACGCCAATCAGCAGCGACTGGTGAAGCTCCAACAGGTCTTCTTGGCGGAAGAAGATGCGTCGAAACATGCTGTGGTGTGTTCCGGCGATGTCTTCGACGTTGGAGTCGGAGACGAGGAATAGGTCGAGACTTGGGCGTAGGCGGTGAATCACAGTGCCCAGCGCGCGGCCGATGTCCGCACCAATGAGCTTGTCCGTGTCCACAACGGCCAAGGCGCGCTCTGCCATGCCCAAACTGTGCTTGGAGGCAATCGGGAACCCGTAGCGAATGACGACGCTCTGCAGGTTCTGATTGAGAAGCGCTGCAATGAGCGCATCCTCGTAGGAAGGCACGACCACGACATCGTAGACGAAGGGGTCGCTGTCTTTGCGGAACTCCAACAGGCGGTCGCGCAAGCGGTCCACCTCTCGTGGCTGCATGGCATCCACGACGAGGACTTCAAAGTACGGGCGCTCGTCCAGGATAATCTGGGGGTGAGCGTCGTGGGCGGCTTCATCGTCGAGGTCTGCGTGGCCTTCGTCGTCGGCGGAGTAGACGCGATAGGCTTCGCTGACCAGCATGCGGACGACAAGCTCTACGAGCTGGTGAAGACCGTCGGGGTCTTCGGCTGTGACCAAGCCCTTCATGCGCTTGACCAAGCGATGCCCAGGGTAGGCGTAGTACGTCTCGATGCGCGCGAGCTCGTCTAAGTCCGCGGTGAGATTTTCCACCGCGGCTAGGTCTTCTGGGGCTTGCGCCCAGGCGTGTGCGTGGGCCTTCAGGCGACGCCAAACGTCTGTGCGTTGACGCGTTGCGGCGTAGGCGGCACCGAGCGTCTGGCGGACTGCGCGCTTGCGTGTCTCACTCATGGTCTGAACCACCCAAGACGGCGTCAGCTGCGGCGTGTAGCGCGTCGAGAGCCTTATCGAGCTGAGCGTCGGTGATGACGAGGGCGGGCAGGGCGCGGATGACATTTCCGTAGACGCCAGCGGACAACATGAGAACTCCGTTTTTTCGACAATGGGCCAAGATTTGCTGGACTGCCTCGGTAGCGGGTCGGGTCAGGTCCCCATCCACGCAGAACTCGATGGCCACCATTGCTCCCAAGCCTCGTACGTCCACCACCTCTCGATGGGCATCAGCCAGCTGCTGGTAGCGGACGCGAAGGCGCTCGCCGACAGCGTGCGCGCGGGAACAGAGGTCCAGCTCCTCCATGCGACGTAGGGTGGTGAGAGCAGCAGCGCAAGCAATCGGATTGCCGCCGAAGGTACCGCCGAGGGTTCCCGTCTTTACGGCGTTCATCACATGTGCCTTGCCCACAACGGCCGAGATGGGCAGCCCACCGCCCATGGCCTTGGCCCAAGTGGACAGGTCTGGAGTAACGCCTAGGTTCTGGTAAGCACCCCAGCTGCCGGTGCGGCAGAAGCCGGTCTGGACTTCATCAAAGATAAGGGCGATACCGTGTTCATCACAGATCTCGCGCAGTCCCTGTAGGTAGGCGACTGGAGCGTGGTAAAAACCGCCTTCTCCAAGCACCGGCTCAATCAATATGGCGGCGAGGTCGGTGGGCGAGACGGTGTCACGGAACGCATGGCGAAGCAGGGTGAGCGCCTGTTCCGCAACCACGTCTGGGTCGTCGTGGAACTCGCGAACCCGAGGGTACGGCAGTCGAAAGACGTTGCTGGCGAATGGGCCACAGCCTTGCTTGTACGACACCTTTGAGGTGAGCGTCATGCTTAGAAGTGTACGTCCGTGAAAGGCGCCTGTGAAGCAGATGATGGAGGGTCGGCCGGTCGCCTGACGCGCAATCTTGATGGCGTTCTCAACGGCTTCTGAGCCGGAGTTGAGCAGCACCGCTCGGGTATCTTCACCGTGTGGAAACAAGGCCACAAGCTTCTCACACAGGGCAACGTAGCCTTCGTAGGTGGCGATATGCATGCAGGTGTGCTGCAGCTGACTCGCTTGGTCGATGATGGCCTGGACAACATACGGGTCCGAGTGGCCCAGCGTGGTCACCCCAATGCCGCTCGACAGGTCGATAAAGTCGTTACCGTCGACGTCTGTGAGGATGGCTCCGAGTCCGTGGGATGCCGCAATTCGCGTGCCTTGCGGCACTCCGCTGGACACGGATGCCTGACGCCGTGCGAGCAAGGTGTCCGTTGCAGTCTCGGGTTCATGAGCGGCCATGCAGAGTCTCTCGGTGTGTGTTGTAAAGTCAGCAAGACGCGGTATCGCACAAGCGAGCCAGCACCATGAATCAACGAGTGTTGTTGCCATCATTCGTGGTCAAGATGCTTACTTTTTGATGGCCGCTACAGAATTTCCAAGGACGACGCTTTGAACTCCAGACTGCTACCTACACTTGCAGGCTACTGGGACGGCGCCTTTCGCTCTGTCACAGCGCAGCCCACTTTCGACGTTGTAGACCCGGCAAGTACGGAGGTCCTCGCCACACTACCGACCTATGGGGCGTCGGAGGCGAATCGAGCGGTCGACGCCGCAGTCGGCGCTCTGGCGCACACCCCTTCACTGGAACAGCGCCGGCAGTGGCTGCTGACCATCGAGCGGGAACTGCTCGGCAACGTCACCGAGCTCGCGCGCATCATCACAGCGGAGAATGGCAAGCCCATCGCGGAATCGCAGGGTGAGGTCAACTACTCCGCTGGCTTCTTCGCAGATGCCGCTCGCCAGCTGACACACCTGGAGTCCCGCGACCTACCCATCACCGCCAAAGGACACCGCTGGCGGCTGCACCATCGTCCGGCAGGTGTTGCTGGCCTCATCACCCCGTGGAACTTCCCCATGGGCATGCTGGCGAAGAAGCTCGCAGGCGCCATCGCAGCCGGGTGCCCAACGGTCATCAAGCCGTCGGAACTGACCCCGCTGTCTAGCATTGCGTGGTTCACGCTTCTTCACGAGATGGACCTTCCAAAGGGCTTTGTGAACCTGGTCTTCGGAGACGCGCCAGCCATCGGAAACGTGCTGTGCGAGCGCATGGAGGTCCGCGTCATCAGCTTCACCGGCTCAACGGGCGTGGGGCGGCTGCTTGCCACACAGAGCGCTCCCAACCTCAAGCGCATGTCGCTAGAGCTTGGCGGCAACGCGCCTTTTGTGGTGTTTGACGATGCTGACCTCGATGCCGCAGTCGACCATCTGATGGCCAACAAGTTTCGAAATGCCGGACAGACCTGTGTGTGTGCAAACCGGGTTCTTGTTCAAGATGGCGCATACGACGAGTTCGTGACCCGAGCCTCGGACCGCATCCGCTCGTTGGTTGTTGGACCCGGAGCTGACCTCGCCACCGACGTTGGGCCTCTCATCGACGAGCGCGCCCGCTCAAAGGTCGCATCGATGGTCGCGGACGCCGTTGACCGTGGCGCAGTGATTGCGGTGGGCGGCGAGTCAGCGCCAGGCGCCGGTGCTTTTTATGCGCCGACCGTGCTCACCGGCGTGAATGGGTCCATGCGCTGCTCGCAAGAAGAGCTGTTTGGACCGGTTGTTGCCATTGAGCGCTTCGCGGACGAAGAAGCGGGCATCGTGCGTGCAAATGACACCGAGTACGGCCTGGCTGCCTACGTGTTCTCAGCGGACGCGGACCGCTTGGAGCGTGTTGCGGCGCGGCTACACTTTGGACATGTCGGCCTCAACACCGGCACCGGTCCTACGCCTGAAGCGCCATTCGGTGGCATGCAGCAGTCGGGACTTGGACGAGAGGGTGGCTTGGAAGGCATCTTGGAGTACGTTGAAATCCAGACCTGCCCGACTCCAGCTGCTCCTTAAGCGTGCGGTGTCTAGTCCAGGGTCACTGTGCGTGAACCTGGCTGGAAGTCGTCCATTGGGAAGGTCCAGTGCTCGTTGGGCCAGAGCAGGGTCAAGGACCGTGCGTGTGGCGCATAGCAGGCGGCGTACAGGGTTCCTGCGCCGTCCTCATAGTCGTTCGACCAGACGTTCTGTCCAAGGAAGCGGGCGATAAAGCCTTTGTGTCCCAGGGTTGGGTCTGTGGCGGCATTCGCGACCTCGGCCAATCGCTCGACGCTGCCGGTGGACAACGCGTGCTCGGGCCACTCAACGGCGAACTGATGATTGGTGGCGGCGAGGTTGGACGTGACTTGGGCGAGTCGGTCTGGAGCCAAGAAGACCGTGGCGCTGTGCCCGTGGATGTCTACCACCGTGACGGTGTAGGTCATGTGGCAGGGGACGCGACGCAGGACGGCCACGGCCTCCTCTGTTGTTGTACAGACTTGGAGCAGGTACCGAATCACGAGCGGGATGCCGAAGCCTGGTCCCACAACCCGGCGACCGCCAAACGCCAGTGACGCGCTGAGGCCGGCGTCGTTGATGCCGTCGAGAAGTCCCCACAGGCTGTCGCTGGTCCCGACTACGGTGCGGCCGAGCCACTCAGTGCGCAGGACCAAGCCGTCCCACAGGGCGGCGTCGTAGTCGTAGGTGCGAACCAGCAAGGGCTCCCCGTGGAGCCAGACGCCTTGTGAGCACCCGGTGGCGTAGGCCGGAGGGCACCAGCTGGTCATGAAGCGCGCGAACAAGTCACCACCGCCCCCGAGCTCTACCAGCTCGTTGTACAGCGGCAGCAGCTCTGGCATGTGCGTGCGCAGCGCGCGCTCGGACGCCAGGTACGTCGGACGGGCCAATACCCCCTGCCACAGAAACCACGCGCGGTACGCCGGCCATAGCTTCGCGACTTCAGCCACCCATATCGGGCCTGGCTGATCTTCGGAAAGCGCTCGGACGACAACGGTAGTCAGGACATCACAGCATTTTGAAGTGGTTGGCTTCAGCGATAACGGCGGAGATAATGGGTTCCTGGGTGTTCAGGGTGCGCGTGATGAACTGGTCGCGAATCGCTTTCGTCCAGCGTTTGGCGCGCACTTCGAGCTCGAAGTCATCATTCATTAAGCGGTTTGGCGTAATGAGGATGCCGAGGTCTGCTCCCTTGTAGAAGTAGTCTCCCGGACGTGTGATGCGCAGGAAGAACGCTTCCATCTCAGATTCGACGGTCCGGCGATGAGTCTGGACCCGCACGAACTCAGCCGTGCCGTCTGGCAACAGTCGCCAGATTCCAGAGCGAGGCCCCTCAATGACCTGCTCGATGTCGTCTGTGGTGTGCTTGATGACGAGCTGACCCCAGGAATCGATGTTGTCTGGGTTGGCCCAGCGCTCGTTGATTTCCTCCACATCCAGCTCGTAGTCGATGCCTGAGTATTCGAGCAGATGGAAGAGGAACAACGGCGCGTCGGCGTGGGCGAACGAGGCCAAGTTCGTCATGGCGCTGGCACCCGTGATGCGCGGGTTCACTTCGCCAAGGTACAGCTTGTCTGTGTCCATGTCGCGCAGGAAGTCGAGCTCAAAATACCCGCGGTACCCCATCTTCTTGAGTTCCTCGCCGAAGGCCACGGTCATGGCGCGGGCTTCGTCGCGTACATCCGTCGTGAACGAGTCGGGAAGGACTTCGTTGCCACACCAGCCGCCCTTGTAGGGGGTCAACTCGGAGAAGCCGACCAGCTCGGTCATGAGCGGGCCTACGATGGTTCCGTGGCGGGTGACACACGCTTCTTGGGCGGCACCGCGGCAGCGGATGTGCTTCATCACCTTCACCTCTGGGGCGGCGGTGATTTCGTCGGCGTGCTCGTCAAACTCGGCCTCATTGGCCACGAAGAATGTGGTGTGTCCAGAGTCGCCGTAGGCGGTCTGAATGACGAGCTTTTCTCCGAGGTGTGCGGATAGACGTCGAAGGTCTGCGTAGTCTTTGACGGGCGTGAGCACGTTCGGCACCGAGTCAATGCCGGCACGGTCGGCAATGCGGGTGGTCATGATCTTGTCGTCGATCTCGTTGCGGAGCTTCGCGGACGGGAATGCGATTTCGAGGCCAAGCTCTTCGCACAGGGCTTCGGTCTGCTCGTCGAACATCAGGAACAGCGCGAGTGGACGCTTGTCGCCATCTGTCCGCGAGCGGATGAAGTCAACGACGTCTTTGTGCTGCAGCAGGTAGTTGTTGATGTCTTCAATGCTGGTGAACGGCGCGTGTGGCACTTCAAGAGGTGCCAATACGTTGGCGTGCTCACCGTCAAAACAGTCCAGATGGTTGATGAACCGGAAGCGCCGAACCCACTCGTCCATTCCGAGAAGGTTGAAGCATGTCGCACTGACGAAAATCACCGGTCGGTCGTTGCGAATGAAGTGATTGCGAATGTCAGAAAGGCCGCGAAGGGTTTTTTGGGACATGGGGGGATCCGGGTCGATGGATGTGGTCAGGTTCAGGCCTTGGCCCGTGGCTGGGGACAGCCCGGCGTGGCGAGAGACCCAAGCGGCCAGCTGGTTGAGAAGGTCAGCGAGGCCGCGGAGAGTGCGTGTGGGTAGTGAGGGCGTTGCGTCAACGAGCGTAGACAGTTTCAGGCCCGTCCACGAGGTATGGGGCGACCTGGCATGGCCAGCGGACCTAGGTCTGCGAGACCGGCTCGTAGTGGAGAGTCGGGCTGGTAGACTTCAAAGGTGACCGGCGCCAAGCTGAAGTCCTTCAGGGGCTGTCCCAGACCCAGTAGGCCGCGCTCGCGGGTACGAGTCACCCGGTCGAGGTCAAGCTCAACGGGGATGTAGGCGGTGTTCTCACCGGCCTCATGAATGATGTCACCTTCGGGGCCGATGAGCGTTGAGCGGCCGACGCCGCCGCCATTGGAGCCGTTGACGTCGAGTACGTACATCTGATTGACTGCGGCTGTAGCGCGCACGATGGACAGCTCCACCTTGCGGTCGATGGTGCCCGTCATGGTTGGGTGAATCAGAACTTCTGCACCCATGCAGGCGAGGGTGCGCGAGGTCTCTGGGAACCAGATGTCGTAGCAGATGGACAGGCCGAATCGACCGGCACCGGGGACATCGAAGACGCAGAAGTCGGTGCCCTGGGTGATGCCCTTGGCGTAGGGCCGGAACGGGAACATCTTGCGGTAGCGCGTGACGATTTTGCCCGTCTTGTCGATAACGGAGGCGGTGTTGTAGATTTTTTCACCCGCCTTCTCGTGTGTTGAGCCGGAGATGAGCCACACTTTGTGCCGCTTGGCCGACGCTTGCAGTGCTTTTTCGGTGGGACCTGGCATGGTCTCGGCATGAACAGGATTGGCGCCGTGGATGCACAGCTCGCTCAACACAATCATCTGTACCCAAGGAAAGTTTTCGACCAGGGCTTCGATGTGGGAGAGAATCAACGGAAGGTTCTTTCCGAAGGGGGAGGTCTCGATCTGAAGACCGGCAATAGCGTAGGGCCGCATGGGTAAATCCTTGGTGTGCGGACGAGCACTTCCAAAAAGTGCTTCGATTCCGCAGTAGGCCCGCAGTAGAAGCTGCTGGCGGTGCCGATTTGCTCGTTCTACGCTGCACGTGAAAGGCAGCGGAAGCAGGGACCGGTAGAAAACTAAGGACGCTAGGCTGAAATGCAACAGTCGTAGTGTTGAAGACGAGCGAGAGCGTCTGATTAGACCCCCACCCCTACCCCATCATGTCCATTTCTACCACCCGCAAGTGGGGACCATCACGTTGATGTGGCCCCATAGGCGTTGGCTCGCTCACTTCCGCCGGCAATCTCCGAGTATGGATTGTCCATAGCGTCCTTGCCAGTCGACTTGGTCTCATCCCCCACCGATATCGGCCACTCCATGGATGCAGGAGTGGTGAAGAAATGCGGGTCTTTCGCCCCCAACAAAATGCGAATAGTTTGTAGGCTGTAGACTGTCTCGGCCGTTTCAGTGGCCCAGGCGTGTCATCGCAGGTCGTTCGCCAGTGCATCGCGGTGGTCAGGGTGGGCGATGCTGATGAGCGCCTCTGCGCGCCGGTGAAGTGAACGGCCAAACAAGTTCACGGCGCCATACTCGGTCACGACCCAGTGCACGTCGGCACGGCTGGTGACCACGCCCGCACCGAGTGCCAAGGTGGAGACGATTCGGCTGAGCGCTCCGCCGCGTGCCGTAGACGGAAGAGCAATGATGGGCACGCCACCCGTAGAGCGGGCAGCAGCGCGGATAAAGTCGACTTGCCCTCCCACCCCCGAGTAGATGCGGCGGCCAATGGAGTCGCTGTTGACCTGTCCGGTCAGGTCGACGGAGATGGCGCTGTTGATGGCGACCAGTCTGTCGTTGCTCGACGCTACGATGAGGTCGTTTGTGTGGTCGCACGGGTGTGCCTCAACCACGGGGTTTTCATGGCACCAGTCGTACAGCTCTCGCGTGCCTAGGATGAAGGTGGTCACGACCTTCCGGCGGTGACGCGTCTTGTGTCGACCGGTGATTAGACCCGCCTGACACGCCTGCATCACGCCGTTTGAGATCATCTCGCTGTGAACGCCGAGGTCGAGTCCGGGGTTGTCGCACAGCAGTCCAATCACCGCGTCTGGAACGCCGCCAATGCCGAGCTGCAGGGTGGCGCCATGGGGGATGAGCGGCACGATGTGCTCTGCGATGCGGCGCTCGATGTCGGTCGGGTTGGGGCAGGCCAGCTCTGCAAGCTCTTCTTCGCCCTCCACAATGGTGTCGACCTCGTCTACGTGGAGGAAGGTGTTGCCCAACACACGGGGCATTCTGGGATTGACCTGAACCACAATGCGCTCGGCACGCTCTGCCGCGGCCAGCGAGGCCATGACCTCGGTACCTAAAGACATGAACCCATGGGCATCTGGCGGCGAGACCATGAGCACGGCGCGGTCGAGGGACATGTCCATCGTCCGAAGGATTCGGGGGATTTCCGACAGGTGGCAGGGCACGTAGTCGGCGTCTCCGCTGTTGACTTGGTCGCGGTCGGCGGGTCCAACGAACCACGCATGGTGACGCACATTGGGGTTGGTGCGCGTCTCCAGGGGATCGGCGCCGAGCATCAACACATGCCCCACGGACATGCCTGGCGCAGCGTCTGCACGGCGGGCGAGTGCGGCTGCAAGGATGCGCGGCGTGGCGGAGTTCCCGCCGATAAAGATGTTCGCCCCTGGACCTATGTCAGCCACAGCTGCGTCTGCGCTCATTGTCTTACTTCGGTACCCATCTTGCCACGCCATGCCACCTCCAGAACTGCTGGTTGATGCATAGGCTTGTGGGTGTCATCGCGCACGCAAGCGGGATGCAGAACGGAGTCCGAGCTCTGCTACGGACGCGGAAAATGGGGCTCTCTGCCGCTGGCTACATCTTCTCCAGCTCTGTGGCTTGCTCCAGGATGGCGTCGACGACGACAGACACCCTCGGCACGTGACGTAGGGCCCGTGGAACCAGTAGGTAGCCACTTCCGGACGGGATTTTGGGTAGGTCGACGGGGACAGGAAGGAGCTTTAGGAGTCGGCCCTCAAGCTCTGAGCACAGGAGCAAACCAAGCCCATGCTGCGCTGCTGCGCGCATGGCCAAATAGTTGTTGGTGGAAAAGACAACGCGCCCCTGATTGTGCTCAGTAATCCACATTGCCTGTGGAATATGCGACATTTCGGAGGACCACTGGAGCCATGCCAAGTCAGCTTGTGTGGGGTTGGCAGGGAGCGAGTCTAGATAGGCGGCGGAGCCGAACACCCCGGCGGTGACGGTCAGTAGCTTGCGCACAAGCACATCTCCGCGGTCCATCGGCGCGTTGCGTATGGCAATGTCCGCTTCGAACCCTCCGAGGTCGACAGCACGATTGTCCGCTAGAATCTCCAGCTGCACCTTGGGATGAGACTGGCGTAGTCGTAGTGCGACCTCGGGCATGACGTCTACGGCAATGCCCACGGCGGTTGCCACGCGCACCACACCCTCTGGCTCCGTCTCATGACCTTGGACCACCGCTGTGGCCTGTTGCCATGACGCACGCATGGCTTCGATGTGGTTCCACATGGCATCCGCTGCGGGAGTTCGCACCAGTCCAGCGGCGGTTCGCGCAAAGAGGTCGTGCCCCAGGCGCTCTTCTAAGGCCGCTATGCGCCGAGACACAGTGGCCTGGCCAATACCGAGCGCCTTCGCCGCACCTGTGAAGGTACCCGCAGTACCGGCCGCCCAGACCACGCGCCAGTCGTCCCAGTCCTCGTTCATCGTCCCATCCAATAATGGATGAAGTGTATCCTGTATTCGCTATGGGCATCCAACAATGAATGGATAGAAAGAAGCCAGGAGGTCGTTATGCGATTGTTGATGCTCTTGGTTCTTGCTGGATGTTCACGGGCCATACCCACACAGCTACACCCGGCGGGAACGCCATCCACACACGACTTGCTGTGGGATGAGCCAGGGCCGATTGTGTTGGAGTCGGTTGTCTCGGCCACCTGGCAGGTACCGCTGTCGGGTCTTCTGGACCTGGACGACCCTGCCGCCGCCCACTTTGACAGCGGGCCTTTTCCCATCGTCCTACCCGTGCATGTTCTGACCCATCCTGACCACGGCGCGTTCATTGTGGACACCGGAGTCAGCCAGGCGCGTGCCCGGGGAGAGAAGGACGTTGCGCGGGGCTTGATTGCTCAGTTCGTCAAGAACGCCGTCCCTGTTGAGCCTCTAGGCGACATCCTCGCCCGACAGGATGCTCCGCTCGCCGGTGTCCTGCTCACCCACACGCACCTCGACCATGTGCTGGGGCTTGAGGATGTGCCCGAGGGCGTTCCGGTCTACGGAGGGCCCGGGGAAGGGGAGGCTCACGGTTTGAAAGACAGCTTGGTGCAGCCCACCATTCGTCGCGCCTTCGACGGTCGGTCCTTACAGGTGTGGGACGTTGAAAATGGCACACCCATTGGGCCCGTCAACAGCGCCATTGATGTGCTGGGAGACGGTAGCCTGTGGGCTATCAGCTCACCGGGCCATACTCAAGGAAGCATGGCGTATCTGGCCTTCACAACCACGGGCCCCGCACTCTTTGTTGGCGACACCTCACACACTCAGTGGGGGTGGGACAACGGGGTTCCGCCAGGCACATACACGGTCGACGGCGAGGCGAACCGAGACAGCCTGATGCAGCTCAAGGCGCTTGTGGATGAGCATCCGAGCATTGCTGTATTCGTGGGGCATGAGCTGTAGCTAGGGCTCGCTTCACGCGAAACGCAGGGTCTCAGCCATGATGAAGCGGGCGCATCATCAGCCGATGATCAGGTTTCCAGGCATGGCCTCGTCATTGTCGACCTCTGCGATGCCCGAGCGGATGACCGTTGCAGTCGGCGTCGCGCGAGGGGAACCGCGAAGCCGTAGCTTGCCGACGGAACTTCCCTCAATCGTTGCCGTCGCACCTTCCACCACGGCGACCTGCCCTGGCAGTTTGGTGTGAATCAGCGACAGATGGCCGTGGGCGAGGACCCAGATGTCATCGCCTTCGCCAAGCTCACACTGCTCTAGGGTGACATTGCCTGCGGCCACACCCACACCACCGGCACGCAGCTGAACGGGACGATTGTCCTCAATCCGGCACTTGCGTAGTGTGACTTGGCTGTTCGCCACGACACACACGCCTGCGCCAAGCTCGGCATGGCCACCCCGCAAGGTGACCCCCTCGACCACCACGGTCAGGTTGTCCTCTTGCACAAGGAGCACGGAGCCTCGCCCGTTGGCGTCGAGAACAGCGCCCTCTTCACCGGTGATCACGACATCTGTCGCCGCCTCAAAGGAGCCGGTGTGTACGCCAGCAAGGAGGGTAATCTCCCCACCTTTGGCGAGGGCTCGGTGTAGGTTGTCTTCGGTCGAGACGCGAACGCTCACGAGCCATCTCCGGTCTTGCCCTTGGGCACTTGGTTCGTTGCTAACGAGTCAAAATAGCCCAGGAATTCCGCCGCCGTAATGGCCTTTGGCTGGTAGCTTCCCCAGGGGTTGTAGAACTGCAGCTTGTCGCCGTCTACAACGTCTGTGAACGAGTACGCGTGGTTGCCAATGAGCATCTTGCTGGGCAAGACCACACCGTGGGCTTCGTAGTCGACCTGCAGCTTCGAGGCATCGTCGACCTCTTCATCGTAGGTGACCTCGACGGAGTTCTTGGCGTAGACAACCGTGCCGTCTTCCACCTGGGTTCCCAACAGTGGTGCCTCTTTGTCGCCGTCCTTTCCGTTCTCAAACGCGGTCTTGCCGCCATCGTCTTCGTGCTCGATCTCCACGGTGCCGTGCTGAATCTCGTTCCAGTCGTGGGTCTTTGGAAGCGTGGCTTTGAAGCGACCCTTTCCATCTCCGGAGAAGGGGTTCACGGACGCCATGGCGGTTGAGTTGATGACACCCGCGTAGATGGCCAGTCCGTCCTCTTTCGCCTTCTGAAAGTAGGGAATGACGTCTTCCTCGCTCATTGAGCTGGGATTCTTGGACCGAGACCGGTTTCCCGTCAGCTCTGCCATTGCGACACTGCCGGTTCCACCTTCTCCCAGCACTTGATAGCCGCCCTTGAACTTGGCGTACGCCTTCTCCACGATGGGGCCCCACTTGGAGCCGTCATTGGCGGAAGCGGCGTAGGCGGTGCTCCCGTCTTTGGTCGTGGGCAGGTAAGCATCTACGTCAATCCAGACCTCTTCGGGGCTGCCGTACTCGCCCTCAAAGAAGCGAACGCTGTACGTCTCGGTCTCCGCATCGTAGCGGATGGACTCTTCGAGGAAGTCAGGGTTTGCCGAACCAATCGCATTCATTGACGCAATGAAGAAGCAGTCGCCGAGCGCGCCCTGCTCGACCTGATTCGCGGCCAGGTCTTCCGTGGTCTGGTCTCCCTCGAACTTCTCCCACGTGTAGTCGTCAAAGACCTTGCTATCGAGCTCTTCGTCCATGCCCAGGCTTGGCTGGTTGGAGAAGTAGTCGCTCTCAATCCAGCCCGAAGTGCTTGCCTCTTTGTCGCGATACTCGATCTTGAACCAGCCCTCTCGCTTGTCAACAACCTTGACCGCCGTTCCGCTCTTCAGGGTGCTCTCCGGCGTTTCGGATTCGAAGGTCGTGTACAGCGCAATCTCGGCACCCGATTCGTCGATGGCTGCACCGGGTGTACCTGTCCTTACGCCGGTATCTGGCCGCGACACACCGTCTTTCACGCCCTGCTGAGTCGGTTCGTTCGAGACCATCTGGCCAAACCATCCAGACTCAGACTCCGACGCGTTCGAAGCGACGGTAGAGGACGACGATGTAGAGGCGTTTCCGCTCGCAGGGCGGGCTGCTCCAGGCGTCTGTTTCGGTGCTCGACGTTGTTTTTGGGACACAAGGCCTCCGAGGAGAGGGGGTGATGTCCCGAGTATAGTCGTTGCATACCGCGCAGTCGCCACAAATTCGAAGAGCGGATGCCTAGTCGATGCATCGTTGGAGGGCCGTTACACTGGGCGTGGAGACGCTCCTATTCTCATCCGCCTCGCTCTCGTAATCGCCGCAAGTCAGGGTTCCGTTGCGGTGGCCTGTGAGCCGTACACCCTGGATGGATGGTTGGCTGACGTGGCCGCGGTGGACGCCACGCTAGAGGCGGTGGATATCGACGCTGCTGGCGAGCAGCTTGCGACGGTTGCAGAACAGCTCGCGTGCCTGGACGTGGCTGCTCCGCCGGAGGTGTTCGCACGGTTCGCGCTGCAGCGGGCCACGGTAGCGTTCTTTGGCCAGGACGAGATGGTTGCGCTCCGCTGGTCACGGGCTTCGCAGTTCGCGGACTCGGATGCGGCGTGGCCGTCGATCATCGCTGAGGGCCACCCGGTGCGCAGTCTGTCTGAGGAGACAGGGCCGCCGCTATGGGGAGGTCCTGACGGAGGCTTTGCGGTCGACCGACGCGGAGCGGTGCTGGCCAACGGGTTGTTCCTTGCCCGGCCACGCTTGCCGTCGGAGGTACCCGTGCTCATCCAGGTCTTCGACCGCCGTGGAGACTGGGTCCAGGGCCATTGGCAGGACGGACCTCTCTTTCCAGAGGCGTTGGTCGATGCAGACGCGGACGTGATGGCGGCGCCAGAGTGGGCGGCGACGGCAGCTCCAGGGCTTGGTGAGGCTACTGAAGTCTCTGTGGCACCCATTGACGACGACCCCGGAGGCTTCGATGACAGCATTCCCGAGCCGACTGCACCGGTAGACGACCGCCCTGTGGAAGAGCGCGCGCGAGAAGCGTGGGAGCGCGCCGTGTGGATTGCGGACGAGAATCCGAGTGTGGGCCGTCGTAAAATTCAGGAGTTCTTGGGGGACTTTGGCGACTCTGGCATTCCCGAGGTCGCGGATGCCCAGCGCTGGTTGCAGGCGAATCCGGAGCCCGAGCCGGAAGTCGCTGTGGCCCAGGCTGAACCGGAAACAGTGCGCCAACCGCGCGAGCGACGCCGCCGACAGAGAACGCCTCGCGAGCGACGTGAACGCAGAACGGCTGAGCCTGTTGAAGGCGAGCTTGTTGAATCGGAGCTTGTTGAGGTGGTTGAACCTGTTGAGGTCGAGCCTGCCGCCGCCGAGCCTGCCGCCGCCGAGGCCGACCTTGCGCCCGCCCACACACTCGCGCCTCGGGAAGCACCTGCGGCGGAGGTCGAGGCACCGACTGTCGAAGCGAGTGCCTTTATCGAGTTTTCAACGAGTGAACAGGGGCCTGGTCGCCTTCAGGATCCTGTTATCGGGCCGGTACCGACTGTCGTCGCCCAGTCGCTACGCGGAGCGAGTCCCGAGGTTCGTATGACCGCGACCCGGGAGGTCGTCATCGACACGACTGGGTTGGAGGGAGACACGGTGTGCTTGTCTGAGAAGACAGAGTGCAAGAAGCCTGAACCCCTTGGCGAATGGGCGCGGTTCCGACTGACAGGCTCCCCCGGACTTCACGCCGTCTCTCTGACCGTCGACGGTTCATCCGGGCATTCCACGCACACCGCTTGGTACTGGCTCGACACCAAGGCGCCGAAGCTTGGCTCCATCACCGTTGTGCCAGATGCCGAGGGCTGGACGGTACTCGCGTCTGACCTCACCGACGCGCACAGCCGAGTGGCGTCGTGGATTGTTGGCCAGGCCACCCGCCAGGCCGAGGATGACTGTTCGGATGTCCTGGTCCAAGGCACACAGCCCGCTGTGTGGATTGGGCGGGACCAAGCTGCCTGGAACGCGCTCATCTTCTGCGCCGTCGATGAGGCGGGGCTGGTGAGCGACCCCATCAAGGTAGAGCTTGAGTACGACGCGATTGGAACGGTCGTTCACGCCGAGTCTGGGCCGGTCGCCTTTGTCCCAGCGCCCACAACGCTCGAGCCCCTCGTGACAGACGAACCCGTGTGCCGAAGCGACCGGGCATCGTGCCGCAGGTATCGCGAGCCGTCCGAGGTCGAGCCACACGGTCTGTCGGGGACATCTAAGCTGCAGTCTGCGTACACCTTCTCGGGTCGTGAGTACTCGCCAAGGGTTGCCATCCGACACGCCGTGGTGGACACGCGCGCGCCATCGGATGGGACGTTGGTCACCCTTCAGACCGATGAAGCGCTGGTCGTGGGCTGGCCCGGCGCTAGCGATGCAGAGACGCGAATCGCTAGCTACCGACTGGTCGGTGCTCTCGGAGACGCTCCAGAAGACTGCATGACCGGCTCTGCCTTGTACGAGGGTGATGCTCTGTGGACGACGCTACCCCGGGGCGACTGGCACCTGCGCGTGTGCGCCATCGATCAGGTCGGTAACGTGTCTTCCGGTGCGACTGCGGTGGTTCGCGACTAAGGGCGTGTCCCAAGGGCTATAGAGCGCCGGGTCGACCCCGACAGACGACCGTACCAGTGACCACGTCGACACCGTCGTCGCACAGCCGCTGGTACAGCGCGAACTCGGCTTGGCACGTCCCACAGCTCCCGGTGGTCTCGGACACACCGTCGTAGCTACACGTGACGTTGCCATCGAAGCACTCTGCACAGATTGCGTACTGTTCAGCGAGCTGACAGGGGTCGTTGTCGACTTCAATGCGCTCAACAGAGCAGCCGACCATCAACACTAAGAGCCACGTACGCATCAATCCTCCGCCTGTTTTCGTCCAGTATTCGGTATCGGGCTTTTCGGTGTAAGGACTTTGGTGGGATGGGTACTAAGTACATATGCAACCCACTTTCGAGCAAATCCACCGCGACTTCGGTCCTTCCGTCTCTCGACAGGTCGCCAGCTACCTGCCACCTGGGCAGAACCGGGAAGACCTGGTCCAGGACATTTGGCTAGCCATCTGGAAGGCCCTGCCTCGCTTTCGTGGAGACAGCTCCACCAAGACCTACATCTTTCGCATTGTGCACAACCGAGCAATGACCTGGCTCACCCGGCGTCGCACTCTCGATGTCAGTGACGAGCTGGACCGGGTCTCCGACTCTCGGCCCAGTCCCGAGCAGAACGTTGCTTCGCAGCAGGGCGCGGACGCTCTGATGTGGGCCATTCGCCAGCTTTCGCCAGGTCAGAGACAAGTGCTCATCCTGTTGCTTGAGGGGCTGAGCCACGCGGAGATTGCAGACATTCTCAACGTGAGTGCAAGCGCGGTGGGAGTTCGAATCCATCGAGCCCGAACACATCTACGAACAACCCTAGGAGTCCAACATGGACGTTGAACTGAACGAGTGGAAGTCCCTGTATGGGCAGCAACAATTGGCTACCCAGACCATTGCGGAGCTCGCACGGGTTCGCCAGCGCGACCAGCTGCGGCAAGTGCTGGAGTGGGTCTCGGCGGCCATTATCTGCGGCGGTGCTCTGGTCTACCTGAGCTCGGTCTCGATGCCTGGCATGTTTGTGGGCGTTGCATTGCTGGTCTTCCTGGCCTTTTCGGGGGCTTACCGATGGTCCGTTTCCCGCGGCCTTGAGCGCGCGATGTTTGCGGCACCCGTCGACTACGCAGGGGAGCTGGCAGAGCGAAACGCCCGTGCGATACGGCGTGTCTCTCCGATTTGGCCGCTGTTTGCCGCTATTGCACTCGCCGCGCTGGTCGCCCTAGACTTGGTGCTCGGCTGGAGCGGCGAACGACCCTCGACGTTGTTGGCGATTGGTGTTGTGACCGCCGAGTGTGTGGCGCTTGCTGTCGGATTCTGGTGGCGGCGTCGCGAACTTGCACAGCTAATGCTGGAGCGGTCCACCATTTCGGAGCTACGCCGAACGCTATCGAGTGAAGTCTGACGTTTGCTGTGGTGGAAGGCGCCTACGCCGCCGAAACGCGAACAACAGTCCAAACAAGCCAATGAGTGAGGACGGCGCAGAGGTTTGGTCACATCCGCAGGCCCGAACCTCAAACCCCTCGGGCTCAGGCTCGACCAGCTGCACTGTAGCCGTGCCGTCTTCGAGTACCAGTCGCACCCAGTCATCTGTGACGCCGAGGACTCGAACCGTCCAGCCTGTGTCACCGTCGCTCGCATGAGCCAGGCGCATGACGTCGCCACGCTGGGCGAGGTCAGACAGGGGATTGTTGTGCTCTAAGACCAAGCGATTGAGCCAGGGTTCGTCGCGGTTGGGCAGGTACAGGTCTTGCTCGGCCACGTCGATAAATCCGAGCTCTCCGACAGGAAGTGCCTCTTCGTCGATGGACGTGACGACCACCGCGCCATCGCGATTCGCCAGCATGAGGAACTGCTCACCGTCTCCGAGCTTGAGTATGCGACCGCCCTCGGTGGTGGGGCCGAGAGTCAGCTCTATGGGGACTGTGACGTCGAACACGTCAGACCACTCCAGCAGACTTCGGTTGTAGGCACTGAAGTGCTCGCTCTGTCCCTGGTCCATCAAGCCCTCGGGACCTGGCCCGCCGTAGTGGTCGATAAAGCCGAAGGCATGCGCGAACTCGTGGAGTTCTGGCGGCGACAGTGCCGGCATGCCCACCGTGAGGGTGTTCTCGTCATCGTCTCCAAGAATGCCTACCGAGGCCTCTTGATTGAACGACACGAGAGGGAACGCCACGCCAGACGCCAGACTGGTGTGAATGACGACGCCGTCGAAGTAGCCGTCGGGCTCACCGTCCATGCCGTTGACGTCGAAGTGGGCAAGGTCAATGCCTTGTTCGTCGCGAAGGGTACGCAGCACGCCCTCAAAGACGTCCTGAAGCTGGTCGCCAAACAACAGCTGGAAGTTGGTGGGGTCAATCTCACACAGCGGGCCGGCGGACTCGAAGGGGCACTCAATGACCACTGGGTCCACGACCGTAGGAATCGGGTCGTACAGTCCGTTCGACTCGGTGAGCCAGTGCTCACGGAACCATCCGTCTTCGGCGTAGGTGTCTTGCATCTGGACGAGCTGGGGGTCCCAGGTGGCAGTCGCAACTACCGGAATCACCAGGATATGGCTGGTTCCAAGATGCGGAATCTTGTTCGGGCCAATGTCATCGCGGACCACGAAGTTGTCGAGGGGAGCGGCTGCGGTCATGGCGATTAGGAACGAGAGCATGAGGTCTCCTAACTGCCGGAATGTGTCGCCGACGTCAGGGGCGTCAATGACACTGCGGGTCGCAGTTGGTCCGGCTGCGACTACCTGAATCGTTCGCGGTCTACCGCGCCCAGAAGAATACGGTCTTGTCGCCGGCATGCAGGCAGCTGGTGCCCACGCGGGCTGGCATGTAGAAAGGGTTGTCGGTGGAGTAGTCGTACCACCAGATATGGCTATTGCACCGGACGCCGCCGGGTTCTGCCCCTCCATTGTATCCCGTGTCCCAGCCTGTCCAATCGCCCTCAGTGTAGGTCGTAGAGTCCGGGTATTCGACGACAATGTTGTTGTTGCCAATCTTATCGTGCAGCTTGACCCACGAATCGGTGAAGGTCTCGGTTCGGTCTACGGTGAACTCGTTCGAGCACCCGGCTTCTTGTGCGCAGCTGGGCTGTACATTCAAGACCCAGTCGTCGTGGGCTACGCTGTTGAGGAACCAAGCTACGCCGTCCGTCTGCGGCATAATCCAGTTGTCACCTTGCGGAAAGCGGCTGGTGACTCCGCTATAGATTGTGGTTGGCGTGTTGGTCCGCGCAAACGAGTACACCAGCGTCCAGCCGCCGCCTTCGGCGTGCATGTCGCAGTAGACAGTCCGAGGGTTCCCATTGACGGTAATGCGGTACAAACCATCGTCAGAAACGTCGGTTCCAGGCACGTTTGCGCGCCCAACTGGTGCCACTCCATCGAGATAGCCCTTGCAGCTGGTCGGTGATGTCCCGTCGTCCCATCGGATAGCGCCACCAAAGGTCTCAAAGCCCGCGCCCACCCCACTGGCCTCGCCAGTGCCAATGGCCTGCCATGTTTGGTCGATACACACCTTCACCACGGCCAATGTTGGGTCGTAGATGAGAGCGCCAGTGTTTGTGCAAGAGGTTGAGGTGGTCTGGCCAAGAACCAACTCGTTGCTGCCGGTGACCGTGACCTCGCCAATGACGCTCGCAGTGGTTGCAGCACGGGGAACATGTCCGATGAACTGCTCGGCAAGCTGGTCGTTACCGACAAACACGCGCAGCCAGGTGTCGGACGCGAAGTCGCTGCTGTCGAGGGGGTCGGCGTTCTCGTCCTGGTCCAAGACAACGCTGTAGTAGCCATTGCTCACGTCTACGCTGAAGTCGTTGCGCCAGACAACATTGGCTGAAGGGCCACTGCTGTCGGCGATTTCGATAATGAGCGTCTGGAGCCCGTTCATCGGCGTGCCCTCAACGTCCAAGAGGCGGCCTTGGTGAGGTACCGTGACAGGGGCGGCTAGCGCCATGGCCGGAAGCGTACACAGCGCGATGAATCGAATCATGGGGTCCCCATTTCGCCGTTGCAATGAGGAGGTGCGCGTAGTGGCGGCACCCTAGGAACGGCAACGCAAACTACCACGACTGGGCCGTATTGGGTTCCTTTCCCACGAGTTTGGGGGGCGACTAGTTGATGCGAAGGAAGTAGTTCACGGTGACGTTTCGGCTGCGCGTCTCGTTGCCTCCGCTGGCGGCCGTGTTCCTGCTGCCCGACTGGATGTAGGTTCCCGACTGGGAGCCAGCATTGTGCAGTTGAACGGTTCCGAATCCGGAGATGTTGTGCACGTGACTATCGAACTGGTCAGCCTGGTAGCTACCTAGAGCGAGCTCGCCGTCCGGATTCTGCTGACCGTCCGCTCGGCCTTCGTTGCGTCCTCGAAGGAACATGCCGCGTAGATCGGGCGCCGTGGTGTTTCCAGTGAGGGTGGCGTAGGCGGTGCCTGAAACACTCTGGCCGTCGGCCAACACCCAATCGCCGCCTCCTGGTGTGCTTGCGAACTGGGCTGGGGTCAGCATGGATGCCACGACGGTGCCTACCGGAGATCCCCCTGACGACGAGATTGACGACCATACATCGTTTGGGTCGCAGACCTCGACGGCACTGCCCGACCATCGTAGCGAGCCTGTTGGGGCGGCCGCTGAGCCACATCCAGCGGCCACGGTTGGTAAGGTCACGCCTCTCGACCATGCAGCGGTGGGGGTTTGGCCGAGCAACATCCGGGCCCCGAGCTCGGGAGCGCCATCGACCTGAACGCCTACCCAGATGTTGGGTCGACCGAACACCGAGGAGTCCAGTGTGGTCGTACTTCCGACTGTTACCGAGAAATACCCAGAGTCTGTGTCCACGCCTGTGAAGCTCTCGGTGTGAAGCTCGTGCGGCGCTCCGGTTGCGGTCGCGTCGTCGTACAGCACGATGGTGAGCAGGTGGCTGCCGTTGACGGCTTGCCCGAGGTTGTCGAGTAATCTGCCTTGGTGAGTCAGCTGAACATCTGCAGCCGCTGCGGATTGCACAAGTGCGAACGCGAGAATTCCTGTGAACATTAATCCCTCCCCGTGATGGCGAATTGTACCACAGAACGTGACGGCTGGTGGTGGCGTTGATCCAGTATTTTCGGCAATATGTAGGGTTGTTGAACGGCTTTCCAGGCTGGGTTGTCATCAAGAACCACACACAAATATTGATGGGTTCGCCACTGTGTTCGAGACCTCAGTGCGGGCCGGTAATGAGGCGTCCTGGGCGCATGATTCAGTCCCGTAGACGACCGACAGCCCGACCACTCAGGCTCTCATGAGCGCGATTATCGGCATTGGCACCTTTCCATCACTGTAGGTGGGAACCTCGTGTTCGGTTGCATGCAGAGCGAGGCGGAGAGTGCTCGCCCGCACTATTTAGGTGCCAGCCATCACTTGAACTCCGACGTGTCGACCTGTCGTGTGGGTCGACGCGCTACGTGTATGGACCACCTGGAGTGCCATGCGTCCCCCTAAAAGAGGTCTGTACGACCCGTCCTTTGAGCATGACGCGTGCGGCGTTGGCTTCGTCGCCGACATTAAGGGGCGAAAGTCCAGGGATATCGTCACCGATGCCATAGATGTGTTGGTCTGTCAGGAACATCGAGGCGCCACAGGTAGCGACCCCGGCACGGGCGACGGTGCTGGCATCCTGGTGCAGATTCCGCATCGATTCTTCAAGCGGATTGGGCTTGAGCTTGGTTTTGAGATGCCCCGGCGTCGCCGATATGGTGTTGGACAGGTCTTTCTTCCGCCAGATCCCGAGCAGCGGGCTGCGTGTGAGGCCATCTTCGAGGCTGCGGTCGCTGAAGAGGGGCAGCGGGTGCTGGGTTGGCGGGATGTACCGGTGAATCCAGAGGTCATCGGCACCAAGGCCCGCTCGGTCATGCCGGTGGTTCGGCAGGTCTATGTGGCACGGCGCCGGGTGATTCCGTCTGCGTTTCAGCGGCGTCTGTACGTCATCCGCAAGCTCACGGAGAACCGCATTCGGGAGCAGGGCGTCGATCCAGGCGGCTACTTCCATATCTGCAGTCTTTCGGCCGAAGTCGTCATCTACAAGGGGCTGCTGACGCCGTCACAGCTGCGTCCATTCTATACGGACCTAGAGGCTCCGGACATGGTCTCGGCCATCGCAATGGTCCACTCGCGCTTCTCCACGAACACGTTCCCGACGTGGGACTTGGCACAGCCAATGCGGCACATCGCCCACAACGGTGAGATCAATACGCTGCGCGGCAACCGCAACTGGATGCAGGCGAGAGCCTCTCTGCTCCAGAGTGCCAAGTTCAGCGGTCCGCTCGACCGTCTCTTGCCCATCATTGTGCCGGACGGCTCCGATTCAGCTCAGTTCGACAATATGGTCGAGCTGCTGCATCTCGGTGGTCGCAGCCTGCCGCACGCCATGATGATGATGATTCCAGAAGCGTTCGAGAACCACGAGCAGATGGATGCTCAGCGCCGGGCCTACTACGACTACGCGTCCACCCTGATGGAGCCTTGGGATGGACCCGCAGCCATCTTGTTTACCGATGGCCACGTCGTCGGCGCTACGCTGGACCGCAATGGGCTTCGGCCGGCGCGGTACCTCATCACGAAAGACGACCGCATCATTCTTGCATCAGAGACCGGCGTCATCGATATTCCGGCCGAGAACATCCGCGAGAAGGGGCGTCTTCAGCCGGGACGCATGCTCATTGTGGACACCATCGAGGGCTGCATTCAAGATGACGATGAGGTCAAGGCCGACATTACCGGCCGGTTCCCATACCGGCGATGGCTTGACCGCAATGAGTTCCGATTCGACCAGCTCCCGACGGTTCCTGCAAAGCCGCTGACCGTAGAAGTCGAGCGACGACGTCTTCAGCGCGCCCACGGTTGGACGACCGAGTGCATCGACCTTCTGTTGCGCGCCATGGCCGCCCACGGCAAAGAACCCATTGGCTCCATGGGCAACGACACGCCCCTGGCCGTACTCTCCGACGAGAGTCCCAGCTTGTATCGCTACTTCAAACAAGCCTTCGCCCAGGTAACAAACCCGCCCATCGACCCCATTCGCGAGGGGATGGTGATGTCCCTGCGCACCCACATTGGCGGCGGCGGCAATCCGTTCGACGAGACGCCCGAAGCCTGTCATCGCATCACAATCCCGTCACCCATCCTAAGCAATGACGAGCTCACCACCCTGTCGCATGTGGACCAAGGCGTGTTCGAACCCCTTGTACTGCCGATGGTGTACGAGGCCGAAGGACCCGACGCGCTTGAGCACGCCCTAGACGACCTGTGTGCGGCCGCCGCTGATGCCGTGGACGAGGGCTACAATATCCTCATCCTGTCCGACCGGACGGTCGACGCACGTCGTACACCCATTCCGTCGTTACTGGCCTTGTCCGCGGTACACCAGCACTTGGTTCGGGCCGGCACACGGCTGTTGACCGGCCTGGTGGTCGAGACCGCTGAAGTCCGAGAAGTCCATCACGTCGCCTGTTTGCTGGCGTTCGGCGCTGGTGCGGTCAACCCGTGGCTGCTGTTCGACACCGCCCGCGGAATGGCCACAGATGGCGACCTCGACGTGACCCCCGAGCAGGCCGTAGCGAATGTGCGCGCGGCCATCGACAAGGGTCTGCTCAAGGTCATGAGCAAGATGGGCATCTCCACGGTGCACAGCTACTCCGGGGCTCAGCTGTTCGAGATTTTGGGCCTGTCCCGCGAGGTGGTGGACCAGCACTTCTCGGATACACCCTCCCGTATCGGTGGGCTTCGCATGGTCGACCTGGACCGAGAAGCGCGCAACCGGCACGCGCGCGGATTCGACGTAGACGCCGCTCTCAACCCCGACCGACTCGTGGACGGTGGGCGCTACCGGTGGCGGCGTCGCGGTGAGCGGCACGTTTGGAACCCGGCGACTATCTCGGCGGTGCAGCAGGCTGTACGGGGCGATGACGCCGTTGCTTGGCGGCGATTTACAGACTTGGTTGAGGCTCCAGGCGACGGGTACACAAACCTGCGCGACTTGTTGGAGTTCGCCCCAAGAGAGCCCGTTCCTCTGGAAGAGGTGGAGCCGTGGACCGACATTGTCACCCGATTCTGTACCGGAGCCATGTCTTTCGGGTCCATCAGCGCCCAGGCGCACGAGACCTTAGCGATTGCCATGAACCGTATTGGCGGCCGCAGCAACTCTGGCGAAGGCGGCGAGGAGTCGCGGCGATTCAAGGTTGGAGAGGATGGTGAGCTGCGGCGCTCTGCCATCAAGCAGATTGCATCCGGTCGGTTTGGTGTTCATGCCGCCTACCTGGTCAATGCGGATGAGCTGCAGATCAAGGTGTCCCAGGGTGCCAAGCCTGGAGAAGGTGGTCAGCTTCCTGGACACAAGGTGAGCGAGCGCATCGCTGCCGTTCGATGCTCTACGCCTGGCGTGACCCTCATCTCCCCACCGCCTCACCACGACATCTACTCCATTGAAGACCTCGCACAGCTCATCTACGACCTGTCCGTGGTCAACCCCGAAGCCCGTGTCAGCGTAAAGCTGGTGAGTGAAGCCGGGGTCGGAACGGTGGCAGCGGGAGTCGCAAAAGCGCGCGCCGGTTGCGTTGTGATTGCCGGCGCTTCCGGGGGCACGGGGGCCAGCCCAATGTCCTCGATTCAGCACTGCGGCCTGCCGTGGGAGCTTGGCCTAGCCGAGACCCAACAAGTGCTCGTACAGAACGGACTGCGGGACCGCATTCGAGTGCAAGCAGACGGCGGCATGCGTACCGGCCGAGACGTTGTGGTCGCTGCCCTGCTGGGGGCAGAGGAGTTCGGCTTTGCGACGTCAGCGCTCATTGCGCTCGGCTGCATCATGCTGCGCAAGTGCCACTTGAATACCTGCTCGGTAGGTATTGCCACTCAGGACCCACGACTGGAAGAGGCGTTCACTGGCTCTCCCGACCACGTCGTCCGGCTGTTCAAGTTCCTCGCCGAAGACATCCGCGAGCACATGGCCGCCTTGGGCGTACGAACCATGGACGAAATGGTTGGCCGGGTGGACCTGCTGCGGGCCCGCACGGATCTGGGACACTGGAAGGCGGAGACCCTAGACCTGGCAAATATGTTGTTGCCAGGCGGTGAACCCGGTGAAGTTCATCGATTCGTCAAGGCGGTGGACCGCGGCCTTGAGAACCACATGGATGTCGGCCTGCTCGCCGATGCGCAGGGTGCGATTGACGGTGGTGCTGCCGTCGAGTTGTCGCGAGACGTACAAAACACCGACCGAGCCGTTGGGGCCATGATGTCCGGGGCCATCGCCCGACGACATGGGGAGCAGGGTCTGCCTGACGACTCCGTCGTTGTCCGATTCACAGGGTCGGCAGGGCAGTCTTTTGGAGCGTTCTTGGCTCGGGGCGCCAGCTTCCACCTGGAAGGCGACGCGAATGACTACTTGGGCAAGGGCCTCTCGGGAGGCCGCATCACCGTTCGTCCACCGGCAAACGCGAGCTTTGTTGCCCATGAGAACATCTTGATTGGCAATACGGCGCTGTATGGGGCGACTGGCGGCGAGGTCTTCCTCAACGGCATCGCAGGCGAGCGCTTCGCAGTGCGAAACAGTGGGGCTCGCGCGGTTGTCGAGGGCACTGGCGACCACGGCTGCGAGTACATGACTGGCGGAGCGGTGGTGGTTCTGGGCAAGACCGGGCGGAACTTCGCGGCCGGTATGAGCGGCGGCGTAGCGTATGTCTATGACGTCGACGGTCAGTTCAGCTCTCGCGTCAATCGCGAGATGGTCGAGGTCGAGTCTCTGCTCCATGAGTCCGACATCTGGCTCGTGCAGGGCCTCATTGAGCGACACGTTCAGATGACGGGAAGTGCGCATGGACAGCGTATTCTAGACAACTGGGAGGTGCTGGTGCCGAGCTTCGTCATGGTCATGCCTACCGAGTACAAGCGAGTGCTGATGCAACGACGTGCGAAGCGACGAGCCTCGCAGCGCCAACCTGGCCAGGAGGTGAGCCATGGGTAAGCCCGACGGATTCCTAGAGTGGAGCCGCGAGACCGCGCCTAGACGCCCCGTGGATGAGCGCGTTTCAGACTCGCTCGAGATGTACCGGGAGCGCGACCCCGAGACGCGTCGTCAGCAGGCAGGCCGGTGCATGGACTGCGGCGTGCCCTTTTGCCACCAGGGCTGCCCGCTTGGCAATCGCATTCCAGACTTCAACGAGGCGGTGTTCCGCAGCGACTGGGAGAAGGCCTGGGGACTGCTCAAGAGCACCAACAACTTCCCGGAGTTCACCGGTCGATTGTGCCCGGCTCCCTGCGAGTCGTCCTGTGTTCTGGCCATCAACACGGACCCTGTGACTATCGAGCAGATCGAGCTGGAAATCTCCGAGCGCGCGTGGGCAGAAGGGTGGGAAACACCGCTTCCGCCCAGGCGAGAGAACGACTCGAGTGTTGGTATCGTCGGCTCGGGCCCCGCAGGATTGGCTGCCGCTCAACAGCTTCGCCGAGCTGGCTATGCCGTCACTGTCTACGAGAAAGCGGCCCACTTGGGCGGGCTACTTCGCTACGGCATTCCGGATTTTAAACTTGAAAAATCCGTCGTCCAGCGGCGGGTCGGGCAACTCCGAGCAGAGGGCGTGCAGTTCGAGACCGGCGTTCACGTTGGTCAATCTCCAACGTGGTCGGCACTTGCTGACGAGCACGATGCGCTGCTCATCGCGACGGGAGCCGAGCGTCCGCGCGACCTCACCGTTCCGGGGCGGGATCTGTCTGGCGTACACCTGGCCATGACCTACCTCACCGCCTCGAACGAGACGGTGGCAGGGGCTGCGCTAGCCGACGCCCTGAACGCGTCGGGCAAGCGGGTTGTGGTTCTAGGCGGCGGCGACACTGGCAGCGACTGTGTGGGAACGGCTATTCGCCAGGGCGCCACAAGCGTTCGGCAGATCGAGCTGATGCCGGCTCCACCTGAGGCGCGTGCTGACGGCAATCCGTGGCCGCAGTGGCCGCTGGTCTTCCGGTCCTCCCATGCCCACGAAGAAGGCTGCGAGCGGGACTGGGCTTGGATGACCACGAAGCTGGAAGGGGAGAGTGGGGCGCTGACGGCGCTGCACGCGGCAGAGGTTGTATTGCAGGACGGCCGGCCAACCGCGGGTCTCCGGAGCGAGAGATTCGACGCGGACCTACTGTTGCTCGCCATGGGCTTCACCGGGCCAAAAACCGCGACCGTAGCCACTCAGTTGGGTGTCGCCCTGACCCCCCGAGGCGCCGTGCAGACCGACAGCTTTCGGACCACGGTCCCAGGCGTCTACGCCGCCGGTGATGCACAGCGGGGTGCGAGTCTCATTGTGTGGGCGATTGCTGACGGTCGAGAAGCGGCTCGGGTGATTGACGCCGACATCTCTGGCCGCGAACGATTGCCGCGGAAAGGGCAGAACTTGGACTTTGGCGGGCGCTAAAGCCGGGCTCCAAACCCGCGAGGACGTCGCTATCTAGCGACGCTCCGCGGTTCATCCCAGTGCGGCCATCACATCCTCACAGGCGGCACGAAGGCCGTCTGCGATGGTGTCGGCCTGGGCCTCGGTCAAGATGAGTGGGGGCGCTATCAGCATGTGGTCGCCGTGCACTCGGTCGACACAACCGCGTGCCCCCAGTGTGGCGAGCCCGTGGTTTAGGGCTGCGGCTTCAACGCGCTTACTGAACCGGATCTCGTCTGGCCACGGTTCCTTCGTGGCGACGTCTTGGACGAACTCCACGCCGAGGAACATGCCGAGGCCACGGACCTCACCGACACACGGCAGGTCGAGCAAGCGCTCCTCTAGCCGGCCCTTCAGGTACGCCCCGATGGTGGCGGCGCGCTCGACGAGTCCGTCCTCTTCAATCACGTCCATCACCGCCATGCCGACGGCCGCTGCGAGCGGAATGCAGGAGTAGGTCTGTCCGCTGAAGAAGGGGTCGCCGCTGTTTCGCAGGACCTCGCTGACGCTGTCGCGGACGAGCAGGGCGCCCAGCGGGATGTAGCCGCCGCTGATTCCTTTTGCGCAGGCGAGTACGTCTGCGTGGGTGCCAAAGTGCTGGCAGCCAAAGCGACGTCCTGTGCGTCCGAAGCCGGTCATGACCTCGTCGGCAATCATCAAGATGTCGTGGGCGCGGCAGATGGACGCGATGCGCGCAAAGTAGCCATCCGTTGGAACCCCTGCGCCGAGCGCGCTGCCTACGACGGGCTCGGCGATGAAGGCGGCGATTTCATCTGGATGGGCTTCCACTACTGTGCGGAATTCTTCAACGAGGTGGTCCTCGTAGGCCTCGACCGTCATGTTCGCAGGGCGCCGATACGGTAGGCAGGACCCAACGTGTAGGTTGAGGTCTGGGAACAGGTCGCTGTAGAAGCTGCGTCGGCCGACTAGTCCGCCAACGTCGAGCGTAGCGAGTGAGTTGCCGTGGTAGCTGCTCCACCGTCCGATGAACCGACGACGGGTGCTGCGACCCTTTGCCCGATGGTACTGGTAGGCCAGCTTGAGTGCGTTCTCCACGGCCTCGGTCCCACCGCTGACCGTCCAGGCGCGGTCGAATCCGTCGGGTGCGAAGGCACATAGGCGCTCGAAGTAGGCCTCCACCACGGGACTATGGAACAGGTGTGTGGTGTGGACTGCGAGGATGCGTGCCTGGTCGGCGAGTGCCTGGGCGACGCGCTCGTTGCCGTGTCCAATGTGCGTGACAGCGGCTGTGGCGCCGGAGACATCTAGGTAGCGGCGGCCTTGGTCGTCCACCAGCACGGCGCCCTCACCCCGCACAATCATCGGGTAGGTTTGTTCGTACTTTGCGCAGATCAGCTGGCTATTTAGGACTCGGTAGCTCACGGTAGGCCTCCGCAGTGAGTCTAGCTCAGCTGCTGGGCCAACGCTTGCGACGTCCTGGGCCGCCTGGCAGCCCCGGCGTCTCTCCTACCGGAACCAGAGCGCGCCCTTGTTGTGGTAGCCGCTGCCCGCGTTCGCGCAGTGACGCAGGGTGTAGGCACTGCCACCGGTGTACAACGCCCACTTGGTGTCCCAGGCGGCGCTGCCCCAGTAGGTGTGTTGGGTGTCTTCGTAGGTGAGACACGAGGAGCCGTTCAGCGGGTTGGACATATCGTCACTCTGGGAGCAGACGACTCCGGCCGTTGAGAAGGTGCCGGCTGCCTGGAAGACAGGCAATGCAGGATTGAGGCCGGTAAGGAACATGGCGCGCGTGGTGCTGTTCGAGGCCTCGACACAGCTCAAGCGGTAGACTGTGCTGGTGGAGAGGGCGAAATCGCGCATATTCACGCCGAAGTTGGCCGTGGTGGGCGAGGCTGCTGCGTTGGTGTAGTCGAGAAGGTTGATAGCGCCGAGGTCGGTGTTGATGTTGACGCCCAGCGTCCAGCCGCCATTGTCCGTGGTCATGTCGCAGTGGGTCTGGCGGGCAGCGATGGCGCCCGCACCGTCAGCGTCTACCCAGTACAGGCCGTCGCCGGTTTCACCTACGTAGGCATGCCCAGGGGTGGTGGGTCGGATGTATTCTTCGCAGCTCGTAGCGTGGGTTCCGTCCGCCCAGCGACGCGCGCTGCTGTGCAAGACAAGGCCGCCATCTACCGTGGTGTTTCGCGGCACGACGGCGTTGGCATCGACCACTGCGGCGTCCGCAATGGTGCTTCCAGACCCAATTCGGGCACCGGAGTTGATGGTCACGTTGGCGCCAATGGTCACGTCCCGTGCGATTCGCACGTTGGTACCGATGTCGCTGTTGAGTCCAATCGTGACGTTCTTGCGAAGCTTCGCGCCGTTGCGCAGAGTGACGTCGTTCGCGATGTCGGCTTCGGGGCCGACCACTACACCGGTCTCAGCGGTCACATTGTTCCCAAACAGCCCGCTGCGAGAGACGACCACGTTGTTGGCGAAGTTCGCATCCGTCCCGATGTCGACCAGGTTTCCAATGACGATGTTGTCCGCGAGCAGGGCATCGTTGCCCACGGTGGACGCGTAGCCCAGGAACAATGAGGTTCCCGCGTCTGTACCTGTGCCCAGGCGTGACAGGCGGCCCAACGTCGCGCCAGTCCCTGTTGTGACGTCCGATTCGATGACCGCTTCTCGGGAGACGATGGACCCGGCGCCCAGCAGCACACCTGTTGAGCTATTAATTCCCGCATCCAGGCTCGCGCCTTGGGCAATTGTAGACCCGTCACCCACGTTCGCGAAGGCTCCGACCGTGGCGCGTCTCTGAATGGACACGGCGCTTCCTAGGACAGCGCTTGGCGCAATCGTGGCCGAGACAGAGACACAGTCGTCGCCGTAGCCGTCTGAGTTGTCGTCTGTCTGGAGCGGATTGGCCAGGTCTACACAGTTGTCGCTGGCGTCTGGGACGCCGTCGTTGTCGTCGTCCTGTGCGTGCGCTGAAACGGAAACCAACAGCGCTAGGGCGCCAAAACCAAACCTGTACATCCTTTCTCCCCATGCGTGACTGAGTTGGAGTGTACGCGATTCCTTGGGAAAAGACACGCGATTAGGGCGAGTATGTGTGCCTATGTTTGGTGTTCGCACCACAATGTACAGGGGGCCTGTTTCGGGGCTTTGGGGGGCGCATCCACGTCGGCCTGATCTGTCTTCTGGCGAGCGAACGAATTCGAGCTACCCCGTGTGTCGTTTCACCGGAGGCCCACCTTGTCATCGCCAGTTTTTCCCGTCCTTGCCTGTCTGTTCTTTGTGGGTTGTGGTGAGCAACTAGCGGGAGAGTGGTCCATCACCGACGCTGGATTCGGGACCGGAGCCGATGCCGTCTCGCTCGCCGACTTGGAAGGCACCGTTGTGATCGAGGGGGATGACACCGCCACACTCGTTCTGCAGTCGGGCGACCTGGAGGGTGACTACTTGGTCATCAACACCGAGGGCGTGGCTGTCGGCTCTGGGGACGGCGACTTCTCACTGGTTGTCACCGGGTTTCAAGAGGTCCCTGAGAGCGCCATCTTCGTCGATCTAAATCTCGACTGCGTGGCGACTGAAGTAGACGCGACGTGTACCGGACTGTGGGAGAGCCTTGCTCTGGACTCCCAGCAGATGTTCGTCGACCTCACTGCACTCTGAGGCGTAGGCGGGTGGGGCCCGCACCTGGGGCGAACCTAGGGTGCGTCGTCTTGCGGCCTACTGCTGCTCGGCAGTCCATCCTTGTGGAAGCACGAGTGTCGTGGGGTCTAGTCGGACCTCCTCATTCTCCAGGTACACATCCACGACATGCGCCCGTCGCCCGTCCCGCCGGTAGACTGGCGCGGACCTCGATGTCATGGTGATTGTGGCCACGTCTGCGAGCGAAACGGTCCCGCCAGTCGGCAGGGAAATGGGAAGGTCCTGCAGCGGTGTCTGTTCCCAGCGTATGAGCACAGTGTCGCCGTTGTGGCCAATCGGTACGCCGTCTTCAAGCCGAATGGTGCGGGTGACATCTCGCATGTGGAGACCCAACATGGCCAATCGCGCAGGGTCCACCTCAACATCGAGGTCTGGTCGTGCGAGGTGTCGTGACTGGATGGAGACGACGCCCGGAAGAGGGAGGATGGACTCTCGAATCTGGGTGAGTTCGGACTCTGTAATGGGTGCATTTGATGCACTGGAGAGCACGAGACGCGCGTCATGGATGGTTCGTAGCGTGGAGTGCGCTGTTGGCGTCGACTCCAGTGCTGTTCGAGCGGCCTGTAGTTCCGTGGTCCAGACGTGAGCCGTGTGGTCGGTCACCTCGGTCACCGATGCGCCAAGCTCGGAAGCCTTGGATGTGGCGAGGGTGGTGCAGGTCTGACGGTCGGGACAGTCCATGTCCAAGCGGATGGGGGCGAGGATTCGCTTTACGTCGAAACGGTCCAGCTCCTCTTCGAACGTGGGACGAAACAGAGCCCCTGTGGTGAGAATCTCCGCCACAGCGACCGGTTGCCCGCCGCTGATCACGTCTACGTCGGCGTACTCGGAGACCGTGATGGTAGCCACGTCTTCGAGGTGCGTGCCGTCCAGTAGGTCGCTCGCGCTGAGTCCGAGGGCCGCAAGGGTAGCGGGGGGCACTTCTGCCACAGCCTGCCGCTGGGGAATGCCGCGCAATCTCACGTCATTCACTCCCGGCATCTCCATCAGCGCATCCCGCAGACTCTGTGCTCGTGGAATGTCGACGACGACCTCGATGCGCTCGTCCCACCATGGCATGAGCATGGGTGTTTCTGCGGAATCGGGTAGCGACAGATGCATCAATGCCTCCCCGATGTCCCCCCGTACAGCGTACATTTGGGTGCCCGTCGCGAAGGTGACGGTCACCTCTGCCTGACCGTCAGTGGCGACGGAGTCGATTGTGACGACGTCGGGGACAGATGCGAGCGCCGCATGCATGGGAACGGCGATGGTGCTGTCGATATCTTCCGATGACATGCCCGAGAATAGCGTCACCACCGTCACCTGGGGCCCACGCTCGACGGGTGATGGGGGACCGAAGCCACAGGCCAACGCGATGGTCAGCGGTAGGGGAAGAACCCACTTCATCTTGGCCTGCCTCGGGGAGTTGGGGGTCGCGTCCTATCGTGGCGCGTAGACGAGACGGCGATTGGGCGGACCCCCTCGCTTCTACTCGGCTTGCATCCTGGCCATTTCGGCGCGGACTTCGGCAAGCTCTGCGGTCAGAACGTCGATCTGGGCTTGCTGGGCCTGCATCGCGGAGACTGCGAGGCTGGTGTAGCCGTACAGGTCGACGTGTTCGCCATCTGGACGCACGGCGGCAGAGGTGGGCTGGTCGTCAATGATGAAGCCCATGTGGGTGTGCGCGTCGGCGTCGTCCCGGTACTTCCACGTGGCCAAGCGAGTGGTCTTGAGCCACTCGAGGGCTTGGGCATGGTCGGCTGGGGTCAGGTAGACAATGTCGGTCTTGGTCTTCGCAGTAGAGCGCGGGCAGCCGACTGGAGAGGCGGTGGGGTCTTCTTCCGCGCAGATGACCAGCGCGTTGCAGCCATCGCCGGCGTCGCAGGTGACGTCTAGCTCGCCGCACTCGTCGCCAAGGACCTCGTCCGTGCACAAGGGAACACCCTCGAACGGGCCTTCGTAGCCGCGGCACACAGGGTCTCCGCAGGTGGCAAACCACGTGCCTTGTGCTTCGGTGTCGGACTCGGTGTCCACGACGGCGGGGTCGCAGGCGAGAAGGGCTGTGAGGCCAAGAGCTACGGTGACAATGCGCATGAACGCCTCCAGAGCGGAACGTATTGTGGCGACTGCGGATGAGCCCGTGAATGTGCGGATGAGTCGGTTTGCATGGGGCTGACAGGCGTTCCTGTGGACCGGCCCACAGGTGGCTTGAGGAACCTAGTTGGCCGCGATCTCAAACGTGGTTGCGAACCAGATGCATCGGTAGAACGACGACGCTCCGAACGCCGCGTCGTTTTCGTTGAACAAGCGTACGGTGTAGGTGTCGTCTGCTGCAATGGGCCCGAAGTTTTCGAGGTCCGGCATGGCGTCATTGCCGTCTGTGGCGGTGGCTACGACGGCGCCGCTGCCGTCCATCAACTCCAGCTGCATGTCGCCGGTTGAGCCGAAGATTGAGCCGTCACAGCGAACGGTCAGTCGGTCCCCCGTGACTGCGGGCATCTCATACCAGTCCTCATCACCGGTCTCACCAAATGCGCCCTGCATCCACACACGGTTGTAGGCGCTGCCGCCGTTTGTGGTGAGCTCGTCTATGGGCGGTGCCTGGACATTGTCGGCGTCGTTCGGCTCGATCTCTAGGGTGTAGTGGTCACCCTCGGCGCGGGTTCGCACGTACAGCGGGAACCAGTGGTTGGCGCCGCCCCCGTCGAAGGCATCGGTGGCTGCAAGCGTGTAGGTGCCTTCTTGAGCGCCGAAGTACGCGGCGGGGCCTTCTTCGCCCAGGTTGCGCTTGTCCGTGAGCAGCGTGCCGTCGCTGTCGGCCAATGTGACGCGAATCCGAGCATCGGAGCCGGGAAGCTCGGTCATCCCGTACACCTCAATCGGGGCGTCGCCGTAGGGAAGCTGGACGGTGATGTAGTCGACGTCTCCGGGTGCTTCGAGGTTCACACCAACGGTGTAGATGGAGCCGCCGCTGGTGATGTCGACGTCCGCCGAAGGGTTGTCGGCTGCATCGGTCTCGGTGGTCGTGTTGGAGAAGTCCAGGATGGAGAGCTGGTAGTACAGGTCGGTGGCGAACGCTTCGTCGTCCAGGTCGAACCATGTGCCGCGGTCTTGCACGGTGATGTACCAGGTGCCGGCGGTCGGCAAGTAGGCGTGTAGGACGCTGTCGTAGTTATTGATGCTGCCGGTTGCGAAGTCATCGACCCACGCGTGAACGCCGCCGGATGCGTCGAGCACGGCGACGACGGTGTCGAGCTCTTCGGGGAGCTCCGAGACGGTCTGGATGCGGACCCACTGTGGTTCGAGGGCTTCGAACGCGTAGTAGTCGACGTCTCCTCGGGTCTGAATGATGCCCTCGGCGGACGGGCTGTCTTCCGGGTCGGTCGTCTTGAAGACGGTCGTGGCACTCTGAATGTCGTTGTCGCGGTCGCCGACGACGCAGTTGTCGTCATCGCCGCAGATAGAGGCTTCAGAACACTGCACATCTTCCGTGCACTCTGGCGTAGCGTCGGAGGTGTTGGAGTCGTCGACGCGCTCGCCACAGGCAAACAGATTCAGGAGCAGGAACAAAGTCATAGCGGCCTCTTGGGAGGCTGGACTTTACGCCGAAGAACGGGCGTTGTCACCGCCTCAGAAGCAGATGATGCGGAAGCTCTGGTTCACGGAGATTGGAACCCCGGCTACGCCCTCACGCTCGAGCACGAAGGTCTTGGTGTTGGTCGAGCCGCCCCAGATGGATGCGTACCCGTTGCCACCGTCTGTGGCGAAGCCGAACCCGTGGCGGATTGAGTCGTCTTCATTGTGTAGCAAGGTACAGGCGTACGACGGTATGCCGTTCAGGTTGAAGTACAGCTTGCCAAAGGTGGTCGTGCCGTCGCCAGGAGCAAAAGCAACCTTCGACGTTGCGCCGAGACCGGCGGATGCACTTCCGTTGCCGACTGCCACGGTGTAGTTCGCACCATCTGGGGCGGTGTAGATGATGTCGCCGTTTCCTGCGCGGTAGAAGGACATCATGGTGGGGTACATGGCGAGCGGGCTCTCATTGGTCGTGAGGCTTCCCGTGATCTCTAGATTGCCACTCAGCACATCGCTGGTGTTGCGCAGGTAGATGTCTTGTGATGCCACGGTCGCGCGAGCCTCGGTGTCGCTGTAGCGGTCATGGTTTCGCGGGTTGGTGTCGCTCAACCCACCAGCGGCGGCCAGGGCGTCGCTGTCTGCGTACCGCGAGTGGTTTCGCGGGTTGCTATTGCCTTGGCTTCCAGCTGCAGCGAGTGCTTCGGAGTCCGCGTACCGAGTGTGGTTTCGCGGATTGGTGTTGCCTTGACTACCGGCGGCGGCAAGGGCCTCGGAATCGGCGTACCGAGTATGGTTTCGCGGGTTGCTGGTCGCGAGTCCGCCAGCTGCTGCGAGCGCCTCTGCGTCCGCGTACCGTGTGTGGTACCGCGGATTGGTGTTGCCCTGGGAGCCGGCTGCTGCCAGGGCGTCACTGTCTGTGTATCGGTCGTGGTGGTGCGGGTTGGCGTCGCCAATTGGGCCGGCTGCTGCCAGTGCATCGGAGTCTGTGTAGCGGTCATGGTTGAGGCCGTTGCTGTCCGAGAGCGCCCCCATTGCGGAGACGGCATCGGAGTCTGTGTATCGGTCATGGTTGAGGCTGTTGCTGTCCGCGAGAGAGCCCATTGCAGCCACGGCGTCGGAATCTACGTAGGGGTCGTCAATCGCTGGGTATGTGGAGACGACCTCGGCGATAATGCCGTCAACATCCAGGTCTTCCACCGTTCCGCTGTTTGCCGCGTAGTCCGCAAATGCCGAGAACGGGACCGTGCCGATGGGTTGGCGAGTCATCTCACCGCCGTTGGCGATTTCAATGCCAATGAACAGCTGGGATGTGCCCTGGACCAAGCTCCAGTCCAGCGGGGTGACCTCGCCGAGAAATACCGCGAAGTAGCCGTCTAGGGGGTCGATCGCGCGAACCTCGCTGTACACCGCAGAGCCACCGCTCTGCATTGTGTACAAGCTGAACGTGACGTTGGTTGGAGCCTCGATAGGGGTGCCGGACGTGTCCACTAATCGAGCTTGCACCGGAAGGAATGCTGGGGCCGCCGCCAGTGCAAGGGCAGGGCAACAGGCGAGTGCAAGGGCGATAAGACGTGTCATGGAACTCCCAGAAGACGCGGAGCGTAGCACGCTTGGTGTTCTTCAATTCCGAATTTTGGCGCTCGATCCTGTCGTGACGGGCCATCGTGTACCGTTACAGGCGAGCTCGTCCAACCGGTTAAGCGGATGCTTCAGCGGCTCATCCCCGTGATTCCAACGCGTTCTTGAGGTCCGACATCCACGTCTCGGTATTTGGACCCCTACAATTGCTCGACGGTGGGACCGCTCAACCTGTGCGCTCACGAAAGGCGTGTGCGCTGATTGCGCACGGTGCTCTACGTGGTGAACCGATGCGACGCGACGCGCTCGCGTGGACGCTCTGGGGCGATTCCGGCCGGCGAAATCTGCGCCAGCTGCTGTACCAAGTCCGCCAGCTGCCGGGTGCACAGGACTGGTTGCACGTCGATGAGGTGTCGGTCACCGTAAACCTGCCCTGTGACGGACGCATGCTGTTGCGGGGTGAGTTTACCGCTGTCCACGCCCTCAGTGTGCCGCTGGAGGGTCTGGACGACGTGGGTACTGACGCCTTCGCCGACTGGGTGCGTGACACGCGAGAGCGCTTGGTTGCCGCGCGTCACACAACCCTTTTGGCGCGCGCTGAGCAGCTTGTTGTGGAGCAGCCGGGCGACGCGCTGAAACTGGTTGGCGACATCATTGCGGCGCCCCATCCCCCTCTTGATGTGGTTTGGGTGGCTGTTCTCGCCCATCAAGCGCTAGGACAGACAGACATCGCCAGGGCGCTTGCTGACCGCGCAGCACCGCAAGTATCTACACTTGCGGTGGACGAGCGGAGCAAGTGGGCATCGCTTCGGCCCGGCACACGGATTCCAGTCGGTGCCCATCAAGCGCCACTCGCGTCGCGGCTGAAAGTGCTGTTGACGTTGGAGCCATCCGCGCTGCCACCCACAGTCGCAGCCGCGGTCCTTGGGGTGGAGCCCATGGACATTGTTGGGGTGTGGCCCAGTGTGGAGCTGGACGAGCCGCCGGAGGACGATTTGGGCATGGCGGCCCTCCGTGTTCGGCTTGCTGAAGTGTTGGAGGAACAGGGCCACTTAGACCGGGCCGCTCACCACTTTCTAGCGCTTGGGCAGACTAAACGCGCCGCCGAACTGTGGTGGACAGTGGGTCTACAGGCGGACGACCTGGAAGCTCTTGAGCGTTGTGCGCAGGCCGCCACGGACACGGATTCGTCCCTGGCTCTGCGCGCGTGGTGCTTCGCCGTCATTGGCTGGCGTGTACGACGCGATATCGCTCGGTCGCAGCAGGTTCACGACAACATGCTGCGTGCCGCAAACCGGACCCAACACCCCACACTGCTCGCTCATGCACGGATGCAGCAGGTGTCCCTGGCAACGCTTCAGCGAGTGCCCGAAAAGGCCTCGTATGCGCGTGAGCGATTGGCAGAACTCGCTGAGCACAACCCGTCGTTCGCCTCGCTTGAGCACGCTATCGACGGCATGCTGGCAGCCATGCAGCGCGACCTCCCGCGGTCCATCGAACTGCTGACCCGCGCTTGCGCCGGGGGCGACATCGAGCGCCTACAAGCGCTTCAGGCCTTGGGCGCGGCTCACGGCATGTCGGGTGACTCGAAGCGTGCCCGTGCCGCACACACGGAGGGACTGGCGCTGTCTCGCAACCTCGGTGTTAGGGCGATTTCAACGGCTTTTTTGGTGGGGTTGGCCGCGACTGCGGAGAAACAGGGCGACCTGGTCACAGCGCGCGAGCACCTGATTGAACTGAGAGACCTGAAGAACGCGGGTGTTCAAGGCCCAGCGATGCACACGGCTGTGTTCAACCTGGCAATCGTGGACCTGCGCTTGGGCCGGTTGGCCGATGCACGTCGGCTGCTGGCCGAGGTCCTGCAACAACAACCTGATGATGCAACTCGGGCCCTCGTCTACGGACTCCGCGGTGACGTTGAGGCGACTGTTGGCCGCTTCGCCGAGGCGGCGGCCTGGGCAGCACGAGGGCAAGCTCTGTTCAGCCAGATTCAGCGTCAGTCAGATGCACAGGTGATGGCGTTCAACGCCCTCGTCGCGACTTGGTATGGCGACCCGAGTGCTGCAGTTCTTCGTGCGGTTCGAGTGGCGTGCCAAGATGTCTTGCAGTCCGGCAGGCCCATCTGCTCGGCGGTCGCGCGAGACATGGCACTCATCGAGCGAGACGTAGACGCCATCGACGCACTCCGTATGCATTGGGTCAACGCCCATCCCGCCCACGTCGTACTCGTCGAATTGCGACGAGACATCTTGGACGGTGTGTCGAGTGTGGATGACGCCGTGGTCTTGCAGGTCCGAAATGCGCCGTCTACTGCAGCTCTTTGGGGACGGGCGTTGCTGGCGTCGCAACGACCGGACCTGGCCTGCACACTTCAGGATGAGACCGGTGAACACCTACGGACACTGTCGGAGGGCCTCCTGACCGCCCAGCGCGAGGCATTGGCTGCTCGCGTAGATGCTTGGTGGGCAGACCCTATCCAATGCGCTGGACCGCTCTAGTCTCCGAAGAGACCCCGCCAGGCTTCGTCTGCAGCGAGGATGGCGCCACCAGCATGCTCTGCCATGGCATCACCAGCGAGGCTGGAGATGCGGCTGTCCTTCTCCTTGCCGTTCTTGCCCTTGAGCATCTTTCCACTCCATTCGTCCAGGGTTCGCCCGGCCATCACGCCACCCGCACCGGCCGCAAGCACACCCGCCGCAGTCGTCGCACCCGCGCCGGTCAACAGCGCGCCCAGGCCGCTCTCGACCGCCGCCCCCCCCCGTGAGTACTCCCGCACCCGATGCCACGATTTCGCTGATGCCGAGCGCTGAACCAGCGAACGCCATTCCGTTCTCAAGACCCTTCACAGCACGTTCGCCCGTGTCGAGTGTTGTGGAGGTCATCGCTTCGCCGAGGCCACCTGCAGCGTCCCACACACCAAACGGCGAGAGACCGCGTCCAGCCCACTTCATCGCGGAGCCTGCGCCTGACTTGACCTTGCCGACTTTCTGCGCAGACTTGCTGACCTCGGACCAGCCTTTCGACGTCTTCTGCACTGTCTGTCCACTCGCTGACGTGATGCTATTCGACGCGTTCGTAGCGGTTTGACCTTGGCCGCAGAGCTCTTCGAACCACGTCATCATGCCGCCTATGCGGTTGTCTCCGGCTGGCGATGCTGCGACCTTGTCGAATTGGTTGGCAACGTCGCCTCCCATTTCAACGAGAGTGTCAGCGGTTCGTTGGGGCAGGGATTGTTGTTGGGACTGTTCTTTGGGCCGGTGTTGCTTCATGGGGACCTCCGCTGACCACAGCGTAGGACCGTGCCGTCAGCGCACCGTCATTTGGGCGTTGAATGCGATGACGGCGAGCGCTCTGCTAGGTGTCCACGCGGTCAGATAGTCGCCGCCGTTTCACAACGGTTGTAGGGTGAGCAGCTAGACTGCTCACTCTCTGACGCCGAGGACCCCATGACCGAGCTGCCCGTACGCATCAACACCCCCGCTGGGCCGGTCGAGCTGATGCTGGAGGCGGAGGAGGGGGCGGTTCATGTGAGCACTCTCGTGCCCCAAGCTCACACCCTCGCAGACGCCATGATGAAGGCTTCGGCGGACTTCGTTGAGCAACGTGGATTTCCGGTGAGCTGTCGGGTGGGCTGCGCTGCTTGTTGCCGGCACTTAGTCGCTGTGACCCCGCTCGAAGCCTTCATTCTAGCGGACGCTGTGAGTGCGCTCTCCACCGAGGAACAGGAGGCCGTGAAGACCCGTGCTGCAGCCGTCATTGAACGCCTAGAGGCCACGGGATTGGCACAGTCCATTCGGGCGGGATTGGTCGGTGAGCAAGGCAAGGCTGTGGTGAAGGCCTACTTTGCGGAGCAGCTGGCGTGCCCGCTGCTGGTCGATGAAGTGTGCTCGGTCTACAAGGCTCGGCCCACCGGATGTCGGCAGCTGGGCGTGGTCTCAGACCCGTCCCATTGCGCCGTACCCGACTCCACCCAGGTGCAGCGACTACCGGTGTTTGTGGATGTGCAACGTGCACTCACTCGCATCTCGGCCTCGCTGTTTCCAGAGCATCCCTCACAGATTCCGCTCCCGCTGGCCATTGCTTGGACGCAGGAGCACCCCGAGCTGAAGACTGTCGGCGCGCGCGGCGTCGATCTGGTGAAGGGACTGCTTCAAGCCACCGGTTGACGCGCGGTGCACCGAGCGTCGTCCGTGTCGCCGTCTTCTAGTGGGACAAGCAGTAGCCACCGCTTGTGGAGTAGCCACTCGGGCAACTTCCCGTCTTCGGAATCGCATGGCCAGATGAGTCGGAGTTTGCCAGGCAGTACGCGCCGCTGGTGGAGTACCCACTCGCGCAGCTGCCGACCTTCGCCACTGCATAGCGAGCCGACGAGCCGGGATTGCAGAAGTCGCCGCTTGTGGAGTACCCGCTGGGACAGCTGCCTACCTTGGGCACCGCTCCGGCGGACGGACACGCCGGGCCCGAGGAACTCGATGAGCTGGACGCCAGACAGTACGCACCGCTCGAGCTGTAGCCGCTAGCACACGACCCACCACGCGCGACAGCGTGCCGGCTGCTGTCGCTGCTCGCCAGGCAGTAGCTACCACTGGTGGAGTACCCGCTCGGACAGCTCCCCACCTTGACCACGGCGTACCGGGCGGAGCCGCTGGGCGCACAGTAGTCACCGCTGGTGGAGTACCCGCTTGGACAGCTCCCTACTTTTTCCACGGCGACGGCTGGGGGGCCCGCGCTGGCGAGGGTCGAGGCGAACAACAGGGCGAGAGTCAGCATGGGTCTCCGTGAACCGCTCGCAGTAAAGTCGGTCATTGCGCCGTTGGGCGGAGCCATGACGACCGAGCGTGCGGCGTAGACGTAGCCCATGCGCATCTATTCAGTCGCGACATGCACTTTGATCATCAGGCCAGAGCCCGGGAGCGTGCCCTTGCCGCCGTAGACGCTGTCGGCTTTGTGTTTGCATGCTCTCTCGCTCCCACCAGCCAGGGGCTCCGTCGAAAGGGGGCGCATCCCCACCAGGTGCGATTTCGAGCGGACAGGGGCGGTCTCATGTTTGGGAATCTCGCTGTTTCGAACTACTCTAAAAACCAAAATAGGGGACGGATATGATGGGTCGTTTACTCGTGGCGCTAGTCATCGCTGGTTGTGTCGGATGGGTCGCGTCACCGACGGACGCGTCGGCATCACCCTTGTCATTCACGCATCAGGGCAGGCTTCTCGGCGCGGCTGGAGGCGGCATATCGGGCACGCACTCGGTCACGTTTCAGCTGTTTGAGGACGCAACCGACGGCAGCCCACTGTGGACCGAGACTGACACCCTTACTCTCGAAGATGGGCGTTACACAACGATTCTTGGTGACGGGTCGGACCTGACTGGTGTGATCGACGGAACGAGTCTGTATCTCCAGGTGACCGTGGACACCGAAGTCCTGCTTCCGCGCCAGATTCTCGTTGCTGTACCTTACGCAGTGCGTGCCTACGAGTCGGAGCGTGTACTTCTCGACTCGGAGACCCCATGCGACACCGAACATGTCGGCATGCTGCGCTGGACCGGAAGCCAACTCACCCTGTGTGTTGCGCCAGGCGACGACCAGGTGGTGTCCTTAGCGCCGAATACCGACGGCACCTCGTCCGACCAGGCGGGTGTGAGCTGCTTGACCATTCTCAATGAGTTTCCTTCTGCGAGCGGCCAGGACGGTCTGTACTGGATCGATCCGAACGGAGGCTCTACTGCGGATGCCTACCAGGCGTGGTGTGACATGAGCACCGACAGTGGTGGGTGGACGCTCGTCATGAATGTGGCGCCTGCGGACGGCAATAGCGTCGGGTTTAATAATCAAGCGTTCTGGACGTCTAACCTTCCATTTGGATCGATGGATAATCGGTTCTCGAACGACTTTAAGAGTCCCGCTGCGTACGGTCTGGTGGCTTCGGAACTGATGATACAGTCTGTAGATACCGGCAGCAGCGGAGCGATTCGCGGCTGGCGTCGCTGGCCCATGAACTCAATCCGAAACTTCGATAGCTTCTTTGCAACCGGCATTCCGGCCGTTCATCCCACCGACTCCTGCGAGACCGGCGCGGCGTCCGCCGTTTTTGTGGGCACCACAGATCCGGCAGATGACATCATCCGCCAGGGCTCTTGTCTGTACGCCGACGTCAATCCGTCTGCGAGCGGAGCGGGTGACACCATCCGTCTCACGACCATCTCTGGAAACAGTACAGACAACAAGATGTCCGGTTTCGCCACCTGCATTGACTGTGGCAGCAACTGGCAGGGGTCTGGTCGGGACTACATGGGGCTTGACCGTGCTGGGTGTACGGGTGCTTCATGCCACTACAACACCGTCTGCCGGGTTGGGTCGGGCGCCGACTGTGTTGGGAATTACTGTTCGTCGACCTACCCGACCACCCCTTGTGGGTCCGCATGGAACAGCCGCTTCTACGTTCGATAGCCGCGTGTGAGTAGGGCGCCTGCGTGCATCCGATGTTGGTGTACGACCCGCCCGCAGGGTTTGACTTGAGCTGCTTGCTCGCGTCTGTGTGGACTCGGGCTCTACCGGGTTCCAGCCAGCGCGTGCACGCCCAATGCCTACAGATGTCGGCCACGTCGACCTTCGTCATACGCCTGCTGCCGCACGGTTTGCTCACACTGTTCAAGACCATTTCCAAATCAACGCCGACCCTGTAGACTCCCCCTCAACAGCGATTGGGGAGAACACATGATTCGGTGCAGCTTTTTGGTATGGATGGCCGCAGGTTCGGTCGCGTTTGCAGCCGATAGCAATGGGGACGGCTGCCAAGACGAGTACGCCGGGAATGGCGCCTGTGTAGACGTTGACGCGACCGTAGATGGCACGAGCACAGTGGGTGCCAACGCGTCCGTCTTAGAGCTCGCGTCTATCGGCCCCGAAGTTGCCTTGGGCTCTGGGGTTGTTGTGGCAGCCCGCGCCTCCCTTGCCGGACGCGTTGCACACGCCAGCAATCCGCTGCTGATTGGAGCCAACTCCGTCATTGGTCGCAGTGCCCAACTAGGCGCGGACCACGTTCTTGGAGAAGACGTCACTATCGGCCGTTCGGTCGTCGCGGGTGCACGTCTGACCGTCGCCGCTGGTGGAAGTCTTGGGTATGCCGCTCAGGTCGGCACTGACGTGACGATTGGCGCGGATGCGGTAGCCGGAAACCTGGTCACACTGGGTGATTTCGCCACGTTGGGTGACAACGCAGTGGTGTCTCGCGGCGTGACCATCTCGGATGGTCTGAACTCCGGAAACGGGGCTTCGGTCAACGGTATTGTTGGCCCTGAAGTGCTCATTGCCGCCGGCGCACGCATTGAGCTGGGCGCGCGTGTTCGCAAGCAGGCGGACATTGGTGCGGGTGCGGCAATCGAATCGAGCGGTCGCGTCGGTCGCGGTGCTGTCATTGAGGCCGGAGCGACCGTCTTTGGACGTGTTGCTGCTGGAGCAACGGTCGGTGCTGGAGCTACCGTTGAGGCTGGGGCTACGGTCGCGCGTGGTGGCGAAGTCTGCGCGGGGAACACGCTTCCTAGTGGTTCACAAGTGCTGGGCGATGGCACGTGGCCGGTCGAAGGCTGCATACTGACTGGTCCATCCTGCCAGAGCATTCTATCGAGCGCTCCCGGTGCCCCTGACGGGGTCTACACCATCGACCCCGATGGTACGGGCGGCGCTGCCGAATTTGACGCCTACTGTGACATGACCACGGACGGAGGTGGATGGACTCTGGTCATGAATGTGGCGCCTGCAGACGGCAACAGCGTTGGATACAACAACCAGGCCTTTTGGTCGACAAACAGCCCGTATGGCACATTTTCGAACCGGTTTTCCAACGACTTCAAGGGGCCGGCTGCGTACGGTTTGGCCGGTACAGAGTTGATGATTCAGTCCGTAGACACCGGAAGCGCTGGTGCGATTCGTGGCTGGCGCAGGTGGCCCATGACGTCGACGCGCAGCTTCGATAGCTTCTTTACAACCGGTATTGTCGGTGTTCACGCCACGGATTCTTGCGAGACTGGTGGAGCTGCCGCTACTCATGTGGGCACGTCAGATCCAGCAGACGACATCATTCGCCAAGGGTCTTGCCTGTACGCAGACGTCAATCCGTCCGCGAGTGGCCAAGGGGATACCATCCGTCTGACGACCATTGCAGGAAATAGCACCGACAATCGGATGTCTGGCTTCGCGAGCTGCATTGACTGTGGCAGCGCCTGGCAGGGCGCTGGGGCGACCTACATGGGCCTCGACCGTGCAGCGTGCTCGACGGGCTTGTGCTACCACAACGAGGTCTGCGCCGTTGGCTCGGGGGCGGACTGTGTTGGCAACTACTGTGGTGTTCACTACCGCACGTCAATCTGTGGGACCACCTGGAACAGCCGCTTCTACGTGCGATAGCCGCGTTCGCTGAACAACTAAGCCACAGCGTTCGACGACTGATGAATGCCCGCGTCCGTGTGTGACGCGCGCATCATCCGGGCACACTGAGCTACCTCTACGTGCAGCCAAGCTCGACGAAGAGCAGCTGATGCAGCTGGGCATGTTTCGGCTGCAGATTGCCTGGGCTCGGGTCCATCGACGCCTCTTCGTGGGCGAGTGCCCTATCGAACGGCATGCAGAGTGTTTCCGAGAGATTTAGTGCGCGTCGCCAGTCTGCACTTGCCTTCTTCTGCCGACCGGAGAGTCGATGGAGGCGGGCGCTCAGCGTGTACGACCGAGGTGTTGCGATGGGAAAGACCCTGGCGAATCGCCGAAGCTCGTCTACGGCCTCTTGGGCCTGGCGTTTGACATCACGGCCGCGGCTCAGGGCGGCCAGGAGCACTTCCGCCACACCTGCGTAGCCGTCGAACAGGTGAATGGCTGTGATGTCCGCGCCACGCTCTCGCTCGAGTGCGGTAAGTGAGAGGACAACGGCCTCGTCGTAGTCTCCGAGACGCCACTTCACGAGGGCGAGCAGGCCCGTCGCTTGGTGTAGTAGGCCCCGATCGGTCGAGGCAACCCCTTCGGACACAGCGGCCTCAAGCTCGTCGGCCAGCGCCACGGAAGGCGCCTGTCGCGCCTGAATGGAGGCGTTGTAGGCGGTGCTAAATCCGTACCAGTGTGGCCGCTCCCGTCGGTCGGTGAGGGAGCGGATAGCGCCCACCTGACGACTGACCTCCTCCGGTTCAAACCGTAGACAGCCTGCGACCGCCAAGTAGGCATGCGTGGCGAGGGCCATGTCTCGGTCCACGAGAGCATCTGCGATGGCGATTGCTCGCCGGCCCTGCTTGGATGCCTGAACCCAGTCTCCGCGACCTGCCGCGAGCATACCGCTCACCCATGCCACATGTCCCGACGTGGAGGGGTCGTCTTGTTGCTCACTAGCCCAGGCGGCGCGTCGCTCGAAGTACTGGGAGATCTGGCTACGTCGAACAATCGCTGCTGCGAGTGCGGTGTTCACATAGGCCCGAGCGAGCTCCGGAGAAGGCCCGCACATTTCCGCAAGATTGAGCATGCGCAGCGCCGCATGCACACCTGGAAGTGGCTCATTGGCCGCATAGTAGACGTATCCGAGCTGCTCGTAGGCGCGCGCTGCCTCCAGGCGACTGTCCGCGGGGTCTACGGCCCCTTTCTTGGCCCGAAGAGGCGAGCTTCGCCGCAGCATTTGACGTGCGAGCTGGGCAAGAGAGGCCTGGACCATACGCGGCGTCGACTTTGGCACGGGATAGCCAATCAGGTCTAGACCGACGGCGAGGGAGTTCCGTCCCTGCTCGCGACGACCAATGCTCACGCGAGCGGCGCCGAGTCGCAGGTACCAGCGGGCGCGTTCTGTGCGTGGAACCGGAGACACCAAGTTCTCCTCCACACGAAGAGACGCTTCGTACGCGCGAATGACCGCATGATGGGCACCACGTGCCCGCGCTTGTTCAGCGGTAAGCACGTAGTAGGACAGGGCCTTCTCCATCACACCAGCCTGCTCCCAATGGTGGGCCAAGGCGGCGCGACGCGCGGGAGCCGTGGGGCCGTCTTGAGATTCGTACCACTCCGCTAGACGCTTGTGCAGGGTCTGTCGATGCGCAAACAGCAGGTGCTCGTGGGTGACTTCCCGGGTCAGTGCGTGCCGAAAGTGCCACTGTTCGGTAGCCTCTCGCACAAGTAGGCCCTGGCCGACCAGGTCGTCGAGGTCCCGCTCAACCTTGGACTGCTCTGTCTGAAGAACAGCGGCAACGACCTCGGTATTGAAGCTATGTCCGATAACGCTTGCTGCCTTGAGCACGAGCTGAGCCCGCGGCTTGAGGCGGTCGGTACGACTGGTCAGCAGGGCGTCTAGGGTCGATGGGATGGGGAAGGCATCGGGCCGCCCGTCGCGCATTCGGAAACGACCGCTGTGGGCCTCGAGAACTGAGCTTAGGCTTCTAGCCAGTTCTTCGAGGAACAACGGGTTGCCGTCGGTCACCTCACACAGTCGCTTCGCGAGTGCTGGGTCCAGACTGCCAGCTAAGCGATGAACGAGCTCACCCGATTCATCTTCGGTCAGGGGGAGTAAGTCGTGGTGTTTGAGGCCCCCAAGCCACTCCGCCGCTGAGGCTTCCTCAACCGGTGGACGAAGCGTTGCCAAGACGACCACAGGCATGTTCCGAGCCACCACATCCTTGAGCAAGGCCAGGCTCGCGCCATCCGCCCAGTGCAGGTCCTCGAGCAACAGGACCAGGGGATGGCCATCTTCGGCAGCCTGGTCGGCAGAATCTTCGAGCAACTCTAGTAGGAGGCGGTGGGTCGCCTGAGCTCGGGCTTCACCCGTAAGTGGTGTTGTGTCTGGGTCGGGCTCGGGAAGCGTGACGTCGAAGACCTCGGTGAGCAGCGGCAGCAATGTGCGCCGCTCGTCTGACCATGCCTGAGTGCCGCCGGCGTCTGCGACCAGCCCCTTAAAGACGTTGCTCCAGGTGTGCCAAGGCACGGTCATGTAGATGGCCTCGCCACTTCCCCAGTGTGTGCGAAGACCGCGCCGACGGGCTTCTCTGGAGGCATGACGCATGACCCGCGACTTTCCGATTCCGGGCTCGCCAACAAAGATAGTTGTGCTGCCTTTGAAGCGCGCAAGGTCGTCAAAGGAGGCTTCGATGTTCTGGATGACGTCTTTGCGCCCGATCATTGGCCGAGCGTCGTCCTCAACGTCGGGTAGCCGGCGTTCTCGTTGAGGTCGGAACACCGCCACAGGTGCGCCGTAGCCCTTCAGATCGACGGCGGGCAAGGTGTCGAAGGCAACGCGACTGTGCCCTGCTGACCATGTAGCTTCGTCGCACAACACGCCGTCTGTGGCCATCTGCATCAAGCGTGCCGCCCGATTCACAGCCGGTCCTAAGACCGTGTACTCACGCCGCAGCTCACTGCCGATTGGACCACTAAACACCCGCCCCGTTGCGACCCCAATCCCGGAGACGATACCCATCTCACCGAGGCGTCGGTGAATGGCGGCGGCTGCCAGGGCTCCACGCACTGGGTCGTCCTCGTGGGTGACGGGAGGCAGTCCGAACGCCGCGAGAACGCTGGCCCCTTTGTCGTCTACGAGCAGCTTGTCGATACTGCCCGCGTACCGGTAGACCTCGCCTTGAACGGCGTCCATCGCGAGGGCGATCTGTCGTACATCTGCATCGGTGCCGCTGCCGAGTCCCCGAAACGAGATGAACAGGGTGGTGACGGTTCGTAGCTCGGCAATCCACGCCTCTAGGCCGGCGTCGATTCGACTGAGGATGGCTCTTGGAACGTAGGCGCGAAGCTCCCGTCGTGCGTCTTCGGTCAGGTGCACTTCCGGAACGGGAATGGGCTGTGGCGCGCCGTTCACTGAGATGACACACGAGGTGCCCCCCACGGCACTGCCCGTCTGTACCCGGTCTCCTGCGAGGGTCGCAGCGACCGCAGAGATGGCCAGCTCTCCCGCACCCGCGTGGTTGAGCGTGCGGTCGAGATCTTCGAGCGGCGAACCCAGCAGAGTGACCTCGCGGCGCCCACGCCTGCCACCGAAGTCGGCAACGGTGACCTCACCAGCCGTCACGGCGGCGTGCAGGGAGAGGGAGCCGTCTGTGAGTTGGTAGGGATGGTAGCTCTTGAGTAGGTCCAACCCGCAGGTCGTCGCCCGTAGGACTGCGTCAGAGGGGGCCTCTGCATCCGCCCACGTAGCGACGATGGCGTCTCCTGCGAAACACACCACATCGCCGCCGTGCTGTGCGATGCGGTCCACCAACAGACCGAACCAGCCGTTGACGACACGGGTCAGTCGCTCAACGCCCTCGGGTCCGGCAAGGGCAAGCCGCTCAGTGAGCTCTGTGAAGCCGGCGACGTCGACCATCAGCAGTACAGCATCGCTGCGCTCTGTCGACGCGGCGGGGGGTGCCCCCTGTGCAAGTCGATGCAGTAAGTAGCGCGGTGCAAAGCTCAATGGTGGGTCGATGGTTGCGGGATCAGCTCCCCGCTCCAGAATGCCGTTAGTCTACGTTGCGACGGAGGGAAGATGGACGACACAGCACTGAGCGAACACATTTCGAGTACCATCCAGGCCTTCCACAAGCAGCTGGGCCCGCGGCTTGGCGATGCGCTGAGTACACTGCTCGCGGGTTCTGGCGCGAATGCGGCATCGGACCCTTCTCGCTACCTACACCTCGACGCACAGCCAATGGCCCGACTTCCGGGCTGGGTCGCCAGCCTACCTGGAGTCGACCTGAGTGATGCACAGGTGGGTGATCTCGTGACGTCTGGTGTGCTCGGCTACCTGCACGCACGGGTCCATGATGATTGGTTCGACGAAGACATCGGGGAGTCCGGTGTCGTGATGACTCTTGCGACAGCCCTGCTGGGGGCCCACTGCGCATTTGCCGCTAAAGCTGTTGGCACGCACGCGCCGTACCACGCCCTGTGTGTGGAGCGATGGGCCGAGTATGGGGAGGCTCTGCTCGCAGAACGCGCTTCCTGGTCCAGTGGATCTGAACCATCTAGTTACGACTTCGACGTCATCTTGGGGCGTTCTCGCCCCCTTCTGCTCCCTGCAGCTGGTGCCCTTGCTGCCGGCGGAGCGTGGCATCGTCTGCCCCAGATCGCGCAGGCCATAGATACGTTTGTGCGAGCCCATCAGCTTCAGGACGACCTGGCCGATGCACCTGCGGACTGGGCGCGCAGCCGGCGAACATGGGCTGCGTGTGAGTCTCACCACGGCCCCGTTTCCGACCCCCACTACTGCCTGGGGACCGGGTGGCTTCGTGTCACTGAGCAGGCGCGCGATGGGCTCCGACTCGCCGCGGAGTGTGCGCGCACAGCAGGCCTCTACATGTGGGCGCAACAGCTTGACGCAAGAACTGCGCAGATGGCGGAACGGCGCGATGTTGTGATCGGTGAACTGGGAGCCATGCTTCTTCAAGGTCGGTTGCCTGCGAAACATGGCTCTACGTAGTCATCCTAGACTTCCGGCCGGTGCACGTCCGCACCCTGGAGTCTCCCATGCAAAATACCCATAGTGAACGCCCAGTTGGTTTCTCAGACGCTGAGATGGCTATTGGCCGGCTCGTGCTCGATGCCCCCTTCCGCACCGCCTTTTTTGACTGTGGAGGCGACATTGCTGCCCTGCGGGCCTTCTCCACAGGCCACGGCCTGACCCTGAGCGAAGCCGAACTCACCGAGGCTGCCACACTGAACGAGCTGTCCTTTACCGACGGAATCACAAGTATCCTCGGTCAGAATGCTCCCACTGGCACGGTCTAATCAGCCTTCCGACGAGCGGTATGCCCATCGATCCAGGGCACCCGCTTTTCCGGGATGCGAATCCGGATGTCTATGACTTTCGAGACCGGGAGTATGCGCCTGGTCTCGGACCTATTCCCGCGCAACTACTGCCGAGTCGCAAGCAGCTGACTCGGCTTAGCGTTCCGGTACTCTGCCAAGAAAGCGATGGATCGTGTACTGGCTTCGCTCTCGCGAGCCTCGCCAATGTGTTGATCCGTACGCGTGCCTTTCGGGCCGGCCGAGACCCCGCCGATGAGCCGTTGGTTAGTCCGCAGATGATCTACGCGATGGCTCGTCGGTACGACGGTCACATTGGCCAAGGCAAGAACTCCACCCTGCGCGGGGCTATGAAAGCCTGGCACAAGCACGGCCTGTGCGCGGAGGCCGCATGGGCGCAAAATGAGCGCGAGCGCGCTGCGGCCGCCCAGGCGAATACCCGCTTGGCTTCCGCCCATCAGCTCTGGCAAAGCGCGAGGTCAGAACTTGCGGATGCCCGTGAGAGGATGGCTGCGAATGATCCTGCATTGGCTCTGCTTACCATGGAGTACGAGGGGGTTCGGCGTAGCTGGCAGATTGCCAAGGGACAGGCCGATGACATGCGCTCGCTGCGAGTGTTTACCCGTGAGCGTGCGCGCGATGCCTCGGCACGTCCACTGGGCGCATATGCCCGGGTTTCACCGACCGACTTGGCTGCTCTACAATCCGCATTAGCCGAAGCGGGTGTCCTGGTCGCTAGCGTGGCTCTTCATGACGGTTGGACCGCTGTTTGTCATGATCCTGCCCACACCGTAGCTTCCAGTTCGGTAGCTAAGATGGTAGCAAACTGGGCCGCCGGAAAGGGGTATGACCCACCCTTCATGTCGATTGAAGACGCGAAACAAGGTCAGATCCCATACAAGGGTGAGCACGCCTTTCTCTCTGGCTTTCACGCGGTTGTCGTAGTTGGCTATGATGCCCATGGATTCTGGATTCAGAACTCTTGGGGTACTGCGTGGGGCAAGGACGGCTTGGCACGCATTAGCTACGGCGACTGGCTCGAGAGTGCCCGCGATGTCTGGGCGGCCAGTCTTGGTGTTCCGATTTCTTTCATCGAACGGGAGCGTGCAGTAGAGGTTTTGTCGCGCGGAAGTCGTAAGTCGTCGAACTATTCGTATGCCGACCTTCTGGGGCACTTCATCAATATCGACCAACATGGTGGCTACCGTAGCAAGACGACCTTTTCGTCTACACCTTATGCGGTCCGGCAGCTGCTCGAAGACGAGGTACGAACGGGGCTAGAGAGATGGCGTGAAAAGGCCCTTGAGTCAACCGACCCCAAGGTACAGGCCGAGTCCTCACTGACTCGTCTGCTGTTCGTCGCGGGCGCGGGACGCGGTGGGACTCCTGGCGAGACGCGCTGGCTCGCTCAGCGCCGCCAGGGCCTTCTGCGCCACGGTATCTACCCCATTCAATTTCTATGGTTACCGGGGTTCGACGAACGTATTGCAGACGTCCTTCGCCGCGCCGCACGTCACTGTGGGGCCGAACACGCCGCTGGTGCTCTCGCACGGAGCAATCCATTCAACGACCGCATTGAGGGCTTGGCCCGAACGCGCGGAGGCTGGATTGAATGGCTGCATGTGCAGCAGAGAGCGGAGTGGGCAGGCATGCCACATCCACCGCACACGCTGCAGCAAGGTGCCTTGCATCACGTCGCCGGCCAGATCGCTAGCCTCGTCGAGTCCGAGGCGGCCCAGGGTCGCGTCGTAGAGATTCACCTGCTGGGCCACTCAGCGGGTGCCATCCTGTTGGGCCACTTTCTAAAGGCGCTCGGACTGCTCAACCTCACGGTAAAGACCACACACCTGTGGGCGCCCGCGTGCACCATGGCCTTCTTTGATGACCACATTGCACCGTCCCTTCGACCGAGCGCGGATGGCAAATCCCCACCGGGACTGGAGCAGCTGCATGTACACGCCCTGGAGCCGATGCTCGAAGAGGCTGACGACATCCAGGGGTTGTATTGGCGCTCGTTCCTCAAGCTTGTGTCGCGCGCACTGGAGGAGCGTAAGCAGGTCGCACGACGACGAGATGGTGAGCCTCTGTTGGGCCTGGCCGAATCACTCGCAGACCCGGAGCAGCCGTTCGCCCAGCTGGTCGACGAGCTGAGCGGACGTGTCTCTCCGGCAACCCCAACGTGGCAGACCTGCCCGGGTAGCGGCGCCGGTGGCCAGAGCAACGCGCGCTCACATCAGGACTTCTTGGAAGACGCCAGCACCTGGCAGGGCTTCGTCAAGGGCATCCTTGGCCTACAGGTAGACACGGAAGACCTCACGCTGGTGTAGAGGCCGCTATTGAAGCGTAATGCGAACTTCGCCGTGCCCTACGCGTTGTCCCGCTTGGGTGGTTTGGTTCGATCCAGACACGTAGTTGCTTCCGCCAGAGAAGCTCGAGCCGCTTGTGATGGTGTTCCATCCCTTGCCACCGTGGTAGCCGCCACCCCCTGAGCTGGAACTCCAGTAGCGCACCCCGCCTCCACCACCGAAGCCACCTACGGAGAACTGTGCACTGGTGTAGTAGGTGTACGGCTGCGTCAGGTTGGGTAGGCCGCCTTCGCCACCGGCGGTGAATGCGTCTCCGGGGTCATTGTTGTTCAGCTCGCCTGGCGTGCCGGCACCGTTTGAGCTTAGGCCGCCTCCACCTCCGCCCGAGTCGCCGTCTTGCTGAGGCCCGCCTCCTTGTGTGGTCCAGTTGGTCTGGCCGCCATGAATAGTGAGGTCACTGCACGTGATGTGGCTTGGAAAACGACCTCCGCCGCCTCCCGCGATGACCAAGGGAGAGTTGCTCGTGGTGGTAACGAAGGTTCCGCCGCCTCCCGCTCCATTCAGGCCTTGTCCATCGCCTTGATTGCGAGTGGTGCTGTCGTCGACGTGTCCGCCCTCCTGCCCTACGAGGATTTTGATGGTTTGCCCTCCGCTGAGCGCGATGTCACCAGATGCGTACCCACCGAGTCCACCGCTACACAGCTGAGGCCCAAAAGAGCGACCACCGCCCGCTGCTCCCCAGGCCTCGATTCGGTAGATGCCGGTGACGGGAGCGGTCCAGCTCTGGATACCGGCGCTCACTGCTAGGTTGTCCAGAATGGCTGGAGCCGAGCCGTACTCTACCGAACACGCAGCGGCGGATGGCCCTGTGTGACCGGCCTGAGCACAGTTTGTGAAGGTCACACCGGCTTGCAGTGCGGCAATATCCGTGGACACGGCATCGCCGTTCGCCTGCACCCACAGCGCGTCGTTGATGGCGAAGAGTGTGGTACCGCCGTAGCGTGTGTTCAACTCTACGAGTGTGCTGCCTTCGATGGTATCGCCAGAGGCGCTTGCGATGCGGACGGAGTGGTCGGCCGCCCGGAGGACTGTGACCTTGCGTCCTTCGCTTGCCGGAGGAAGGGTAAAGGTGATGAGCCCTGCAGCGCCGTCGTTCGAGAAGGCTGCGTTTCCCGATGCATCTGACGGGGTGACGGTGTAGTTTGTAGTCTTTGCGACGGTAGTGTTACTTCCACCTCCGTTTCTGGCGTACGGGACTGCGCCAATAGCGGTGCGAGGGAGGGTGCCGAGGGATACAGACGAGAGCCCCAGCCAGAGCTCGTCATGGTCGAGGTTGGCGTCTGTGATTGGGTTTCCGAGTGTGGAGCCCAACGCGACTGAGTAGTAGCCATCTGCCAAGACGAGGGTGTAGTCCTCCGTCCACTCTGGGGTCGGATTCGACGCGCTGTCGAACAGGGAGAAGGTAATTACTTCTGTGCCGTTTACGGGAGTGCCCTGCACATCGAGTAGGCGGCCTTGGTGGTCCATGGCGGTGGGTGCCGCTGTTGCCAGCGCGACTAGAAGTGTAAGCATGGGTCCCCTTGAATCGGTAGGTGCGTCGGTCCTTGTGACGCCCTTCGGAAGCTTACCTCAAATTCCAAGTCGGAACAGCGCAGTCGCGCCGAGTAGCATGCCGACCCACTGAGCGATGGCATTACCAGCTGGGGGAAATGAGTGGGGCATGTGACGTCATGGCACACAGAGTCGTGCGGCATATGGCGCACCCAAGGAGGGTACTTTGGTAATCTGGGCACACGGGTTGGAGGGCGCGCCCACTGGCCGAAAGGCGAACGCGTTGCGGGAAGCGGGGTTTGACCTCGTCGCACCTGATGGGCGTAAGAAGACCCTGGCTGAACGGCTTCCTGCCTTGAACGAAGCCATTGCAGCACACCCTGGCGCACTGCTCGTGGGCTCCAGCTACGGCGGGCTAGCGAGCGCGTATCTGGCGGGGCTTTGCGGGGATTCCTTGTGTGGCGTGGTGCTGTTGGCACCCGCTCTACATTGGAACGAAGCACCGATTGAAGACGCGAGTGCGCTTCGCATCCCGCAGAACCTTCCGTGCACGGTCATTCATGGGGTAAACGACGCTGTTGTTCCGGTAGCGGTCAGTCGTGCACTGGCCAAGCGGTGTCCCCACGTCCAGCTGATTGAGGTGGACGACGGTCACACGCTCGCTGGCTCCCTCGATGTGATGGTTCGGATTGTTGGCGCTCACTTGCGCCGGTAGCAGCCTTGATGTCGATGTCCGTGTCGTCCTCGTCGACTTGGAGGTACACTCCCACCGTGAAGCAAGGGGTGACTATGTTTTCAGCGAAGTGGATTGCCGCCATCACCGCAGTTGGCCTGTGCGGAGTTGCGACTGCCGCTCCCATCGCTGTCGGTCACCAAGGGCGCTTGTTGGACGCTGCCGGCTCGCCCGTCACCGGAAGCCACGACCTGACCGTTACTCTGTATGATGGGTCCACGACTGATGCGTCATCCGTGTGGACGCGCACGTACACCGATGTTCCGGTAGAGGCTGGATACTACGCGCTCCAGCTTGAGCAGGGCAGTCCCTCGTTGGACACCAATCTGTTCGACCGGCCAGAGGTCTGGGTGGGCGTGATGGTGGACGGCGGGCAGCCCCTCGGACCGCGGAACCGATTGCTCTCCACGCCCACTGCCGGAATCGCTTCGGCTGTTCCTGTGTCGTCGTCGGGTGGGTGTGCGGGCAGCGGAAGCATTCGCTGGAACCCCAGCTTGCGCGCTCTGCAGGTCTGTGATGACGGGTCGTGGGCCGAGGTTGGGACGGGAGGTCTGCGCACGGTCGACGGTGCACGACAATGGGCCGACGGCGACATCGCGGTGAGCTGCGAGGCATACCGAACAGGCCAAGGAGGGACCTACGCGGGCGAGACCGGCGATGGACTGTACCGAATCCAGCCAGAAGGCGCCTCAACTGCCTTCTCCGCGTGGTGCGACATGACCACTGACGGGGGAGGCTGGACCTTGTGCTACACCGAGAACAACGGCTCGGTGGACTTTGAGACCCAGACCTCCTCATCGGTCTCCTACGGGTCGGACGGCTACCGAGCTGACTGCCGGAAAATACCATTTTCGGAGGCGCTGTACGTTCAGCACAGCACTGGGAACGCCGCGTGGTTCTCCCGCAACTCAGACGTGCGTATCGACGCCTACCCATCGAGCGGCTCCACCTGGGGCCTGTGGGCTGGCCACGGGGCTGCGTCCGGCACGAGCTGGCAGCTAATGGCCTGCAACACCCCTATGAATGTGGGCCTCTTCGCCTCCGGCTACACCGGCTGCTACAAGTCGTGCAATTCGTGGTGCGGCGACACGTCGACTCCGTATTTCCGGGTGTACGGAAACAGTAGCTACACTGGAGTGGTGTTCAACCAGAATGGACACACCACCCGCGGAAATCAGCTCATGTCGGTCGGCATTCGGTAGAGCGCTGGTCAGCGTTGTCTGTGCAACGTGAGGGCACTCCTTGGATTCTCCGGCAGGTGGTGGAGGTGGTCTCGAACACGTAGATGATATGCTGTGCGCCACTCCTTACGCCTACGGAGGCGACTGTGTCTAACGGCCCAAAATTTACCAAGAAGGGCAAGCTCGATGCCCGCTACTACAACCGCGAACTCGCGCGTCTTCAAGCCGAGTTGGTGCGTCTGCAGTATTGGATTCGTGCTCGCAACGAGCGCGTTGTGGTTGTTTTTGAGGGGCGAGATGCTGCTGGAAAGGGGGGTACTATCAAGCGTATTTCCGAGTGTCTGAACCCTAGAGCAGCATCCATCGTGGCCCTGGCCACACCCACCGAACGCGAGAAGACGCAGTGGTACTTTCAGCGCTACGTGGCCCACCTACCGGCCGCTGGTGAAATCGCCCTTTTTGACCGTAGCTGGTACAATCGAGCCGGTGTTGAGCGCGTCATGGGGTTCTGTACGGACGACCAGTACAATGAGTTCCTACGCGCCTGTCCGCGCTTTGAGAGTCTGTTGATTCGCTCAGGGATTCGGCTGATCAAGTACTGGTTCAGCGTGAGTCCGCAAGAACAAGAACGACGCTTTCAGTCGCGCATTCACAACACGGTCAAGCGCTGGAAGATTAGCCCAATGGACCTGGAGTCGCGCCAGCGCTGGGTAGAGTTCTCGCAGGCCAAAGACATGATGTTTGAGCACACAGACAACAAGCTGTCGCCGTGGTTTGTCGTGGAGTCGGACGACAAGAAGCGGGCGCGACTCAACTGCATTCAGCACCTGTTGTCGCAGTTCGACTATCAAGACGTTGTGCCCGGGCCCATCGAACTGCCTCCGCGGCCCAAGGTGTCCGGCTACGTGCGCCCCCCGCGTTCCGAGCAGACCTACGTGGCAGATCAGTACCTGGTACCAGAGACATCCTAGGCGCCTAAACAGCGGGTCATTTGGGACCGAAGACCTACGGGTCGTACAGACGGAGAGCTCGCGGGCGGCTGGACGTGTCCAGATGGCTACGACGGTGCCGCGATTCTGGTAGAATCGAGCTTGCTTTCGGCGGCACTACCTACAATGCAAGGCAGCGACGCCGGACCTGGACAAGCGGTCACAGAGCCCGTAGCTCCGTAGCTGAGCGAATAGTCAGAGCAGCTCGAAAACCTTCACCAGGCAGGTCAGTCCGTGTGGGGCTCGCGCAGGCTGTACAAGGTTCCTGCGTACAAACCGGCCTTTATCAGGGCCCAGCCCAGCATCACCACCATGCCTACCACCATCATGCTGCCGAACAGGCCGCCAGCAGTGTCTCCGAAGCCCGGTGGCATGTCAGGGTTGGCAGCCATTGCGTCGCCAAACTGCTCGCCCATCGTCCCGAAGTTCAGAGCGGTGTATCCAGCGCCCCAGAGCCCCATTCCAAGTTCTAGGACGATTCCGTAGATCAGCACCGGCCGGAACAGTGGACGGCCGTTCGGCTTGTCAGCCAGCACGAGTCCTCCACCGGCGATGAGTCCGATGGAAAGCACCATCTTTGCCAAGAGCTGCAGCGCACTCAATGGAAGGACCCACCAACCTTGCTGTTCCTGAATGGCTCGCAACATCTCGGATTGGGCGGGGTCTACGAAGTTCTGTGCGAACTGACCCCAGACCACGCTAAACGACGAGAAACAGGTCATTAGAACGCCCAGAACACCAAGAATCAGGCAGAGAATGGCGAGTACGCGGGCTGCAGTGGAGGCCGAGATGTGGGTGGTGTCGTCGGTCTGTGGGGCGGTGTAGGCGTCCATGTTTGTCCTGGGTGGCGGGCGTGGGTTTCGTCACGAGTGGAGAACAGCCGATTGGCTGGACTCTCGATGGCGTAGAAGTGCAGTCTACGGGGCGTCTAGAGCTGTTGGCGGGACCCGCGAGGGGCGTAGTCGCTTCAGAGTTTTTCAGCGGCCTCGGACTGGGCTTTCTTCGCTAGTTCTTCGGCTTTGAAGTCTTCTTTACTCATGCTCGTCAGGTGCCAGCCGTTCTTGTGGGGGCATTCGTAGATGAACAGCCAGATACCTCGCTCGGCCACCAGGATTTTCTCTCGGCGCTCGGCGGCCTGTTTCGACTCATAGGCTTGCTTGGAGCATGGGTCACAGTGCTGGCTTGGCGTGTGGCGCTTGGCCGGACAGAGGTGCCAATCACCGCAGTTCTCGCACAGGTAGGGCACCATGCGCTTCTTGTAGCGCTTGAAGACATAGTCAGCGCCGTCCTCGGCGTCGTCGCTGGAATAGTAGCCTTTCCGAGGCTTTCCGCTCCGGGTGACGCAGCTCTGTGACTGACTGGCGTACATGGCGAAAACCTTCGAGAACGTGGAAGTTGGCGGAGTTAACTCTGACCCACGAACACGGCGAACTTTGCACGGACCCTTCCAACGGTGAGTGATCGAGACGCGCTGCTTATCGCCGCTTTCGCAGGGGCTCGCTGGCGCTCCGACGGACGCAGCCGTATGGACCGGCATGACTCGCTCGGAACCGACTGACGCCCGCCCGTACTGCTATCGATGCGACAAGCCCGAGAGTATGTGCCTGTGTGCGCACCTGACTCCCATCGCCAACACCGTGGGCATTCACGTGCTCCAGCACCCTGCTGAGCGCCGCCACGCTATCGGAACGGCCAGGCTTGTGCGGCTCGGCCTCGCCTCGGCGCACGTTCACGTGATGCAGCAGCAGGAAGGCAGTGCTGCGACCGAACCGGTGGAGTTCCCAGAGGGTACTGGGCTGCTGTACCCGTCGCCACAGGCGCGAGAACTGGGCGACTTACCCGCCGATGAACGGCCCAAACACCTGGTCGTCATTGACGGAACATGGGCGCAAGCACACCGTTTGTACCGGGACAATACGTGGATCTCAGATCTGCCTCAATACCGCCTGACCCTGGACACCGAGAGCCGGTACCGCATCCGAAAGGAGCCGCGATTTGAGTGCGTGTCGACAGTGGAAGCGGTGGTGGCCGCACTGCGCTGTCTGGAGCCGGACCTCGAGGGCATTGACCGGCTGGATAGTGCCTTTGATGCCATGATTGATGCGCAGATTGTACAGGCCGCTCGACCGTCGCTCCACAAGCGCTTCAAGCGTCCTCGCAAGAGAGCCGCTACGCCGATTCCCGCCGTGTTGCTCGCTCCTGACGTCGCCGTAGTGGTTGTGTTTGCCGAAGCCGAACCGCCACTGGACGGTGACGTAGGACCGCGCGGGCCCGTACGTATCTCCGCTGTGAGCCTTCGCAGCGGCCGTCTGTTCGACAGTCTGGTGCAGACCCGAGCCCGTCCGGACGGCTACCTGCTTGAGAACATGGGAATCCACGACCACCAACTGAAAGATGCGCCTGCGTTTCCTGAGGCGCTGTCGGCGTTCCACCAGTTCTGCCAGGAAGAAGATGGTTCGGTGGTGATGACCTCGTGGAACCCCTGGACCCACCGCTGGCTGACGGAGGTGAGCCACGATGTCCCCAACATCCTGTTGAAGGGCGTGTGGGCCAACATCTGCCAGCAACGAGTGTTGGGACTCGCGAACCTTGTGGCGCACCTTGAACTACAGCCGGAGGACCTGCCGATTGCCGGACGCGCGGGCGTTCGCTTGGCCCAGGCCCAGGCCATGGCGAAACACATTGTGCAGAGTGCGCCCGGTGGCTCTTGAGGTCCGAGTACTACAGGTCGGTGTCTCGGCCATACGCGGGGTGCGCGCCGAGGTCTTGGGTGCCGCCGGTCTCGGTGCCAAAAACCAGGTAGACCACCTCGATACCACTCGACACTGGGCCCTTCTTGTCGACGGAGAGGTCGTGGGATGTGCCACGGTTGTGGAGGTTCGTGGTGTGCTGCTGAGGGCCATGGCTGTGTGCGCCCGCAGGCGAGGTCTTGGCCTGGGACGCGTGCTGCTGGCGGCGGTCTGCGACGACGTGGCACAGCGCATGTGGTGCAACGCTCGACTACCGGCGGTGCCGTTCTTTCTGGCGTGTGGATGGGTAGAGCAGAGCCCAGTCTTCGACATGCGAGGAAAGGGGCTTCACCAACGTCTCGAGTGGATACCGGATGCCCAGGCCGCTGACTGAGTGACGTCGAGGCCGCAGTGCCTGTTGTTGTCAGCCTAGTCCCATCAGTCCTTCCAGCCGCTTGACCCGTCGTCGACTGACCGGGACTCGTTGTCCTCCCTCCAGCTCCACTTCGACGGATGACCCGCTTGGCCACAGGCGAAGCGCCCGCTCGACGTTGACGATGGCCGATCGGCTCACGCGCACGAACGGCGGGCTGGGTAGCTCCGCTTCAACATCCGCGAGACCCCCAGACAGCCGAGAGATTTCCCCGTCAACCGTGTGGGCGAAGGCCGTTCCAGCGTCTACCTGGACGAAGAGCAGTGCCCCGACAGCGATGCTCCCGACAGCCCGCCCGTGGTGGGCGGTGAGTGTTGCCGTAGGCGGCGGTGGTGCCGCGGCGGGGGCGGTCCCGGTGCGTGCCCAATAGGCCTGGCGTACGCGTCGAAGGGCTTCGGCAAGACGGTCGCGCTCCACCGGTTTGAGCAAGTAGTCAACGCTCTCTAGGGCGAAGGCCTGGACTGCGTGTTCCGCGTGAGCTGTTGTGAAGACCACGGCGGGCCGCACACTCTGGGGCAGGTAGTCGCGAAGCCGGGCAGCAGCCTCGGTGCCGGACAGCTCCGGCATGTCTACGTCTAGGAAGACAAGGTCTGGGCGCAGCTCCAGGGTCTTAGCGACCGCCTCGGCACCGGTTCTGGCGTCACCGATGACCACGATGTCCGTGTGGGGCTGCAGCAAGCGGCGCAGGCGGGCTCGGGCCTTGGGTTCGTCGTCTACGACAAGTGCGCGTAGGGTCATGTGGACTCCAGGGGAATCGTCAGGATGAGCCGGGTTCCGGGGAAGTTAGGGTCGCGTGTGAGGCTGGCGTTGCCTTGTGGCCAGGCCAGGCGAATGCGCTCCACGCAGTTTCGCAGCCCGCCGCCGGCGCCCTCGGTTCCGCGCTTTCGAAGAGTTCCCGCGGCAAGTTCGGTAGCAATCTCGGCGGGAAGACCGGGGCCGTCGTCTTCGATGCTGAGTCGAACGAACTCGGTGTCTATGGTCAGCTCGACCTCGACTCTGCCGCCATTCACCAGGTCGGCGGCGGCGTACTTGACGGCGTTCTCGACGAGTGGCTGAACCAGCAGGCCCGGGACAAGAATCTCGATGCCGTCGAGCTTCTTGAGTCCGACGACTGACCAGCTCAAGCGCTCACCCAGACGGGTTGCCTCGATGCGCAGTAGGCGGCGGACGAGGTCCAGTTCTTCGACCAGAGGGACGCGTCTGGCGGAGCTGCGCAGCCCCATGCGCATCATCGCGGACAGGTCAGTGACCAGGTCTTCGGCGGCGTCTTCGTCTTCATGGACGACCTGTGCGAGGGTGTTGAGGGTGTTGAATAGGAAGTGTGGGTTGATCTGTGCAGACAAGGCGGACAAGCGGCTCTCGAGCGAGGTGCGCTCCAGCTCAGCGACGCGGCGGCCTTGCGTGTCCACCTCGGTAGCGAGACGCAGGTGGGTGTAGGCCATGCCGCCAACCGTCACGCCGAGGAGCAGAAAGCCAACGAACAACGTGGACAGCTCCGGTAGCCGCAGGACCATGTAGGGCAAGCCGTAGGTCAGGGCGTGTGCGACCGCTGCAAGCAGTGCGGCTGAGATGACCACTCCCATGTCGAGCCACACGGAGACGTAGACAGGCAGGTGGCGCCAGGGCAGGCGGACCAAGTTCTGTGCGAGAACGGCAAAGCCGCCGACGAGTAGCGCCTGTAGGGGGAGGAAGTCCTGGTGAAGAACGGCAAGCGCCCCCAGGGCCACGAGGACCCCGAGGGCTGCCGAGACGACACTCGCCCAGGCGTGGGTCATGCGGGGGTCTGCGACGCGGTCTTCGACGGGGTCTTCGACGAGGTCTTCATGCGCATCTGCATCCACATCGCTCCACCGCCCATGACCGTGGCGACGAACCAGAACAGGAAGCCAACCCAGGGGAGACTGGTGAAGAGTACTAAGGGAACCAAGCCAATGGCGAGGGACAGCATTGGAGCGCCCCATGCGTCAGGACGGAACCGGCGGAGAATGAGGTCACCAATTGCCTGGGCGGCGAACAGCTGGCAGACGTACAGCAGGACGAAGAAGGTCGCCATTCCCAGCATGCCGAGGGGCAAGGGAATGAGCAGTGCCATGGCCAGAAGGGAGGCGAGTGGCAGGAATAGGAAGCCGGCCACGCCGTATCCGAGGCTCTGTGCCGGCTTATCGACAATCACTCGGCTCACTCCTGCGCCGGCAGCGCCGAACAGCAGAAGTAGGACGACGCCCGCCACGAGCTTCGATGCGTAAGACCATCCTGTCCACAGTATCCACGACAGGATTCCGCCGACGATGGACTTTTGGGGCTGCGTATTGCCGGTTTCTCCAGCATTGCCCTCTGTCCAGCTGACCGCGCCAGCCACGACGTCGTCGGCACCCACACTGGCGACGGGGGAGGTGTAGTCGAGGTCACCACCGATAGCGGCGCCGTCGCTAAAGACGAGCTCTCCGGCGTCCACCGACACGTCTCCGCCGATGACTCCGCCGAGGTTGAGGCTGCCTGCGCCGACTGTGGCGTTGCCGGCGATAACGCCGTTCATGTCGACCTCGCCGCCACCGACGTGTAGGTGACCGCCGATTCGAGCGTCGGGTGTGAAGACGACTTCGCCGCCTACTGCGTACACGTCGCCGTTGATGGGGGCATCGATACGGACACTACCGCCAGCCACGAGTAGGTCGCCGTGTACCGTCTCATTGATGACGACGTCGCCGCCTAGAATGTACGCGTTGTCTCCGACAGGCCCACCAAGGTTGACCCGGCCGCCCATTCCGAAGGCATCGTTGGAGCCGTTGGAGACGGAGATGTCTTCGTCCATCTTGAACAATGGGGGTCCGGGAAGCTCGGCTGGAGCCTCAATCTGCACCTCAACCACAGGCGCTTCGGGTGCGTCTGCGGGCACTTCGGGGGGGGCGGCAGTGGCGAGGGACGCAAGCAGCGACAGGACAATCATGATGTCTCCATGGGTTGGCCCACCTCTTCACGTGGCAACGGGGAGCCCGTGGTGCGCCGACCACTCACCGGTCGCCCTAACCGTTGGGTGGTTGGAAAAAGAGCCGCCGGCCCTGAAGTGGTTGGGATTCGATGCCGAACGGGTCGCTGTTCGTGTCCAACGGCACCGGCCGCCACGCCTCGGGTCACGCCATGTTGTAGGGCCCCGCAGGTGCAGGGAGACGTGTACGGGCAGCTTCCCGGCCCTGCCGGCGAAGGCTGGGACCTGATTCTGGCCGACGTCGTTCACTTCTCGTCTTTTGCGGGTGGGAGCTAGCGCAGCCCCACGGACATCAGCTCATCACCGGCGGGGCTATGACCGTTCTCGTTGAACGCTTGACCCAGGTAGGTGGTTCCGTTCCAGTCGCCATTCATGCGGTAGTACGGAGTGCTGACGTCGCTTGTCCAGCCGTTACAGACCTTGTATCCGGTACCATAAATGCCTGACACCATGAACCCGACCTCCATCCACAAGCGAGTCTCGTTGGCTTGGGAATCGCAAATGAGCAGCTGATAGTCTCCATTGTAGCCGCCAGCCGGTGAGCTTGCCGTAATGCCATGGGGCGTGAAGGTACCTGAGTTAGCGGAAGTGCCATTACCAGCGCTGCCAAATCCGGACGTAGAGGCTGTCAGGTCTCCTGGGGTGTCCCGGGAGAACCAGGCCTGCTGACCGCGGTCGTGGGCTGTGTACAAGACCTCCGAGAACGGAATGTCCCGGCACCGTGCGCGATAGCCATCAACGCCGAAGGTACCTAGGTATTCGTCTGTGCGAACGTGGATTTCTCCCGGACCAGACTCGGAGTGGCACATGGTCCAGCCCCCGCCATCTGTGTCCATATCGCAGTACACATTGTATTCGCTACCGCCGGCATCTACCGTGTAAATCCCACTTGTAGCGAGTGCTCCGTTGTACATGGGCGAGTTTACGTAGGTCTCGCAACGGTCCGCAACCGAGCCATCTTGGAATCGACGAGCGCCACTCTGCAGCACAATCCCGCCGGAGCTGGCAATCACAGTATTGCGTGGCAAGACTGTGTTGGCGTCTACGACGGCGAAATCGCCAATATCGCTGCCCGCTCCGATTCGAGCATCGGCGCTGATGGTGACGTTTGCACCAATCGTGACGTTCCGTGCGATTCGCACATTGGTTCCGAGTTCGCTTCCTAATCCAATCGTGACGTTCTTCCTTACCTTAACGCCATTGCGAAGAGTGACGTTGTTCGCGATATCGGCTTCTGGCCCGACAACCACGCCGGTCTCTGCGGTCACATTGTTTCCGAAGAGTCCGCCGCGGCCAAACACCACGTTGTTGGCGACGTCTGCGTCTGTCCCAATGTCCACCAAGTTTCCGATGACGATATTGTCCGCGAGCAGTCCGTCGTCGCCGACTGTGGACGCGTAGCCGAGGAACAAGGAGGTTCCGACATCTGTGCCCGTTCCTAGGCGTGAGGCGCGGCCTAGTGTGGCACCAGTCCCGGTTGTGACGTTCGACTCGATCACCGCTCCGCGGGAGACGATGGACCCGCCACCCAATACAACGCCAGTCGAGGCGCCCGAACCCGGTTCGAGACTCGCATTTTGAGCAATCGTAGACCCGTCACCCACAGATGCGAATGCACCGACCGTAGCCCGGCTCTGTACCGAGACCCCGCTACCGAGCACAGCGTTGGGCGCAATGGTCGCTAGGGTAGAGACACAGTCGTCGCCGTAGCCGTCTAGGTTTTCATCGGTTTGCAGGGGATTGGCTAGGTCGACGCAATTGTCAATAGAGTCCAGAACACCGTCATTGTCGTCGTCCTGAGCGTGCGCTGAAACCGAAACCACCAATGCCAAAGCGCAAAATCCAAACCGGTACATCGGTTCCCCCCATTCTTGAATGCACCGCATGGTACTTGATTTCCATCTGAATTGCGACGCATTTGGAGGGCGGGCGTAGGGATTACAGCGTTGCCCGAACAGGTCGACCTGCGGGGTGCGCCGACCACTGACCGGTCGCCGTAATTGTTGGGGGTGCGTTGACCGGACCCATGAGTGGTTGGGACAAGCTCAACGCACCGCCCAGCCCTCTCGACTCCGATTCTGTGGGGATCAGCCACGGGTATACGCCGGGTATACCAACGAGCGTTCGAGGAAAAGTGCCTTACTCGAACCCTTGGCACCTTGTCCCTCGTGGTCGTGTGCCGCTCGGGGGCAGTAATGATTCGGTGGCTATCTGTAGGTGTGCTCCTTGCCGGGTGTGGTGATTCCAGAATTACAAGCGTCTATACCAACCTTGAGCCCAACGTGGTCATCACGTGGCCAACGGACGCATCCCGGGTCTCTGCCGACACCGCGCTGGTCTTCGTTGCCGTCGCCGGGGACCCCGAGTCCGACGTCGACGAGCTCTCCGTCAGCTGGACCTCATCAGTAGACGGCCCGCTGCTTGGCGACTTGGCCTGGGCTGGCGACGAAGTCTCGATGACCGCTCCGTCGGGCTTGTCGTCAGGCCCTCACACCCTGACGGTCACCGTAGCGGACCCAGACGGTGCCACCGCACAGGCTGAGACCACCGTTGTCGCCGTCGAAAACCAACCGCCGACCGTCGTGTTCACCGCCCCCGTTGATGCCGAGCACGTGTTGGTCAACAACGAGCGCTTTCGCCTTGAAGCGACCGTCTCCGACCTCGAAGATGCCGTAGGGTCACTCACCTTGACCTGGGACGGGGACATCGCTGATGTCGCGTCCTTGCCGAGCGTTGCCCCCGCGAGCGGCGAGCTGTCGACCCTGCTGCCAGAGCTGTCCCCAGGCATCCACCTTCTGTCGCTCTCCGTCCGTGACAGTGATGGCGCTGAGGCATTCGCTGAGACGTCGTTCAGAGTGGTGGTAGACGCCGACAATGACGGCATCTTCGGGGAAGACGACTGCAATGATGACGACGCCAACGCCTTTCCCGGAGCCGATGAGCGCTGCAACGGCGCGGATGACGACTGCAACGGACTCATTGATGATGCTGCTGTTGACGCAACCAACTGGTACGTCGACCTGGACGGCGACGAGTTCGGAGACCAGGCCTTGGCCGTCATCGCCTGCGACCCACCCGACGAGACCTACACCTCCACGTCCGGCGACTGTGACGACACGCGTGCGCAGATCTACCCAGGTGCCCCAGAACTCTGCAACGGCCTAGATGATGACTGCGACACCCTCATCGACGAGAACCCGCCCGAGTGGGCCCTCGATGACGACGGCGACGGCTTCGGTGACCCCGAGAACACCGTCCCTGCCTGCGAAGCACCGAACGACAGCTACGTTCTAGACCAGACCGACTGCGACGACACCCTTGAACAGGTCAATCCAGGTGCTGACGAGCTGTGCAACGACCGCGACGACAACTGCAACACCGTCGTCGACGAAGACCCCGTAGACCCGGTCCCTTGGTACCTAGACGGTGACGGTGACGACTACGGAATCACAGAAGGCGCCCAGACGGCCTGTCTTCCACCCACCGACGCCTACGTCGCTGAAGCCGGCGACTGTGATGATGCCTCGGCGAGCGTTCATCCGGGAGCCGACGAGCTGTGCAACGGTACGGACGACGACTGCGATGAGGTCATCGACAACGACCCCGTAGACGCGCCCGATTGGTACGTCGACGTTGACGGCGATGCCTACGGCAACCCGGACTCTGCGGTCTCGTCCTGTGAGGTGCCTAGCGGCAACTACATCGCGACCAGCGGCGACTGTGACGACGCACGAAACAGCGTCAACCCAGACGCTACCGAGGTGTGCAATGGCCGCGATGACGACTGCGATGACCTCGTCGATGAGGACCCACCCGAGTGGGCTCTGGATAGTGACGGCGACGGCTTCGGTGACCCGGACAACACGGTCGCTGCATGCGACCGCCCCGGTGACGACTACGTTCGCGACCAGACCGACTGCGACGACGCCAGTGAAGCGGTCAACCCCGGCGCACCCGAGCTGTGCAACGACGACAACTGCAACGTCGCTATCGACGAAGACGCTGTTGACCCCACCTCGTGGTACCTCGACGAAGACGGAGACGACTACGGCGTTGCCAGCACAGCGGTGAGTGCGTGCGAGCCGCCAACATCCAGCCACGTGGCGACCGCTGGCGACTGCGATGACGTGCGCAGCTTTGTCTACCCGGGTGCGCCAGAGCAGTGCAACGGCCGCGATGACGACTGTGACGACGCTATCGACGAGATTGCCCCCACTTGGATTCGTGACGCAGACTCCGATGGTTACGGCGACTCATCGGACACCGTCATGGCCTGCGATGCCCCCGCGTCTGACTACATCCTCGACACGGGCGCCCCCGCGGACTGCAACGACAGCGCCGCTGGGGTCAATCCTGGCGCGGACGAGGTCTGCAACGGAACGGACGACAACTGTGATGACGCCGTTGACAACGACGCCGTTGACGCACCCACCTGGTACACAGACGTGGACAACGACACCTTCGGGGCAGCATCGTCCGCTGCGACCGTGTGTGAGCCACCCAACGCGAACGCCATCCTGAACGGTGGCGACTGTGACGACGGCCGTGCAGCCGTCAACCCCGATGCCACCGAGGTGTGCAACGGGCGCGACGACAACTGTGACGACCGCATTGACGACAACCCACCCGAGTGGGCGCTGGACGGCGACGGCGATGGCTACGGCGACCCCGACGTCACCGTGGCTGTCTGTGACCGTCCGAGTGCTGAATACGTTCGCGACCAGACCGACTGCGACGACAGCCGCGACAGCGTCTACCCAGACGCCCCAGAGCAGTGCAACGACCGCGACGACAACTGCGACGGCCTGACGGACAACAATGCTGTAGACGTGGCACCTTGGTACCTGGACGCCGACGCCGACCTGTACGGAACCGCTGCCTCCGAAGTGTTCGCCTGTGAGCCACCCACCACAGACTACGTTGGCTCCGCAGGCGACTGCGATGACGGTCGACCCTTTGTCTACCCAGGCGCTCCCGAGCAGTGCAACGGACTGGATGACAACTGTGATGATGTTGTGGACGAGGTTGCCCCCACCTGGATTCGCGACGCCGACGGTGATGGCTACGGCAATCCCTCCGACACCGTCGCGGCCTGCGACGCCCCCGCATCCAACTACATTCTCGACATTGGCTCCCTCGCGGACTGCAACGACAGCGCCGCTGCGGTCAATCCTGGCGCGGACGAGGTCTGCAACGGAGCGGACGACAACTGCGATGACGTCGTCGACAACGACGCTGTTGACGCTCCCACTTGGTACGCCGACATTGACGATGATTCCTACGGATCTGTCGCCTCCGCCGTAGAAGTCTGCGAGCCGCCCAACGCCACCTACATCTCAACGGCAGGGGACTGTGATGACGGCCGCGCCAGCGTCAACCCGGATGCCACCGAGGTGTGCAACGGCCGCGACGACAACTGCGACGACCGTGTAGACGAGAACCCACCCGAGTGGGCACTGGACGACGACGGCGATGGCTACGGCGACCCCGACGTCACCGTGGCTGTGTGCGACCGTCCGAGTGCTGACTACGTGCGCGACCAGACCGACTGCGACGACAGCCGCGACAGCGTCTTCCCAGGTGGCGAAGAGCTGTGCAACGACCGCGACGACAACTGCGACGGCCTGACCGACAACGACGCTGCGGACGTTGTCCCTTGGTACGAGGACTCTGACGCCGACCTGTACGGCAACGCGGACGCTCGCGTATTCGCTTGTGACGCCCCTACAGCCGAGTATGTGAGTGATGCCGGCGACTGCGATGACACGCGCGACTCCGTTCGCCCCGGTGCGCCCGAGCTGTGCAACGGCCGCGACGACAACTGCGACGGTACTATCGATGAGGAAGCCCCCACCTGGTTCCTCGACAGCGACGGAGACGGCTACGGCAACGCGGACAGCAGTGTTGTGGCGTGCGAGCCCCCGACCAGCCGCTACGTCAGCGACGCGACCGACTGCAACGACAACGCCATCGCTATCAATCCGGGCGCAGACGAAGTGTGCAACGGTCTGGATGACGACTGCAACACCGCCGTTGACGACGATGCCTCAGATGTTGTCGCTTGGTACCCCGATGCCGATGGCGACGACTACGGCAACGAAAATGCCCAAACAATGGCGTGCTTCGCACCGACCCCCACCCACATCCGCACCGGCGATGACTGTGATGACACCCGTGTCTCCGTCAACCCGGATGGCGAGGACGTCTGCAATGGCCTGGATGACAACTGCGACGACCGGGTAGATGAGAACCCGCTGGTGTGGGCCTTTGACGGCGACGGCGATGACTACGGCAACCCCGCCGTCACCGTTGTGTCCTGCGAGCCCCCGAACTCCCGCTACATCAGCGACCAGACCGACTGCGACGACAGCCGCGCGAGCAGCTACCCAGGCGCACCAGAAGTCTGCAACGGCCGTGACGACAACTGCGATGGCCAGACCGACATCAGCGCGGTGGACGAGGTGCCCTGGTACCTCGATGCAGACGGAGACCTGTACGGATTCGCAGCCTCTGAGGTCTTTGCCTGCGACGCCCCAACCACCGACTACGTGCGTGACGACAGCGACTGCGACGACACGCGCAGTACCGTTCGCCCCGGTGCGCCCGAGCTGTGCAACGGCCGCGACGACAACTGCGATGGCACCGTCGACGAAGGCGCTCCCACATGGTTCCTCGACAACGATGCCGACGGCTATGGCACTAGCGACAGCGGCATCGTGGCGTGCGACCCGCCAAACAGCCGCTACGTCAGCGACGCGACCGACTGCAATGACAACGCCATCGCTATCAATCCGGGCGCAGACGAAGTGTGCAATGGCCTAGATGACGACTGCAACACCGCCGTCGATGACGATGCCTCAGACGTTGTCGCCTGGTACCCCGATGCCGACGGCGACGACTACGGCAACCAGAACGCCCAACAGATGGCGTGCTTCGCACCGACGCCTGACTACATCCGCACCGGCCACGACTGTGACGATACCCGCAGCGCCGTCAACCCGGATGGCGAAGACATCTGCAATGGCCTCGATGACAACTGTGACGGAGACGTCGACGAGAACCCACTGGTGTGGGCGCTGGATGACGACGGCGATGACTACGGAGACGCCAGCGTCACTGTTCTATCCTGCAACCGCCCGAGCTCCCGCTACGTCAGCGACCAGACCGACTGCAACGATGCCGACGCCCAGGTGTTTCCCGGTGCCGTTGAGCGCTGTAACGACAGTGATGACAGCTGCGACGGTGTTGCGGACAGCCCAGCCCCACCGAGCGCTGCCACCTACTACACAGACGACGATGGCGACGGCTACGGCGACCCAGACACAGCGGTTGTCTCGTGCACCCCGCCCGGCGGTGACGTCACCGAGGTGCCGTTTGACTGCGACGACGCCGACCCGTCCATCAATCCCGACGCCTTGGAGATGTGTGACGGCGTTGACAACGACTGCGACGGACAGATTGAACAATCCTTCGACGTTCCAGAAGACTATGCAACCCCCCAAGAGGCTGTCGATGCCGCGTCTTCCGGGGACTTGGTGTGCATTGCTCCCGGTCGGTATGTGGACAACGTCAGCATTATCAACAAGAGCTTGCGTATGTACGGATCTGGCCGCGGTGTGACCACGATTGTCAATGGCGGCAATGGGTCGGTCATGCGGCTCGGCGGTGCGGCGACCCCCTCGCTGTTGGCGGACCTGACGCTTGAGGGCGGTCGGGGCAATCTGGGGGCTGGCTTGTGGATTCGCAGCTCTTCCCCGACGGTCGAGCGCGTTGAGATTGTGGACTCGGTTTGTGAGATCACTGAAAACGGGCGCTGCCCAGGAACCGCGGTGTACGTAGACAACTCGGCGGCTCGGCTTCGAGACATCACCATTGATGGTGTCACTCCCGATGGCTTGATTCTCGGTCAAGACATCTACCAGGGCTTCGCCATGTACATGCACACCTTCTCGGGTGAGATTGACGGGCTGGAGATTACCAACGTCGAAGTCGACCATCGCCAACAGCATGGCGCAGCGCTGTTCATCCGTCAGATGGGCGGCTGGGGCGACCGCAAGGCCATCAACAACCTGTACGTACACGACAACTACATCAGCACCAGCGGCAGGACCAAGGGCTTGGTCCACTTCTCCCAGTCGCACATTGACCTGAACCACGCCCGCATCATTGACAACCACACCGAAGGTGGCGACTCCGCAGGCACCTTGTATGGTTGGGGTGTAGCGCTAGAGCTGTACAACTCGGTCATCTTGGACAACCAAGTCGGCGGGCCCCGCAGCAACGTCTCGAGAGGTGGCGGCATTGCGCTGGAGCAGGGGTTCCTAGACCTGATCAATACGGATGTGGTCGGCAACCAGGTTCGTGCATTCTCGACTTGGCAACCTTGCTTCGGGGCGGGTGTGGTTATCGTCTCAACCACTGGAACTGCGACCTTCCTCAACAGCAACATCGTGAACAACGAGCTGATTTGCGCCCTGCCAGAAGGCGGTGGCTTCTACGACGCGACCAACTCGCCGTCGTCGACCGCGACCTACACCAACTTCTGGGGTAACACCGAGCCGCAGTTCCATGCGTTCTCCCACAGTAATGCCTCTCAAGGCGACTACAGTGTAGACCCACAGTTCTTCAACATTGGCTTCCCAGACGCGCGCTTGTGGGACCTACGCCTGCGCTCGACCAGCCCGCTGCGGAACATGGGTGACCCCAACGCGGCGTACAACGACCCCGATGGTAGCCGCAACGACCCAGGGTCCAGAGGTGGACCCGATGCGCTGTGATTTCCAGAGGCGCGTTGGGTGGCGCCGCTCGCGAGAGTGCCGCAGCCAAAATCGCGAATCCGTCACACAGGTAGTCAACCGCGTTGCACCGAACTGGGATGGTTTACATCCTTTTGGGTTGTGCTTCTCATCGCCGGTAGGCCGCCATTGTCAGGATCACCCATGGGTATACTACGGGTATAGGAACTTTACTTTTTAGTAAACACAAGTGTAAGCCTATCTGTGGTGCGTCGGGTGCACTGATGTCCACTGCTCGTTCGTGAGTTGAAGCTTCACGGACGGCACTCCTGGGGGAATCATGACACTCGTTTTATTGTCGCTCATTGCATCCATCGCGTCCGCAGCGGACCTCGACGGGGACGGCTGCGAGGACACCTACTGGGATGCCAACGGGGCCTGTGTGGCCTCAAGTGCTGTATTGGGTAGTGGCGTTACCGTGGGCGCAGATGCCGTGGTCAGTGATGGTGCGAGTGTTGGCGCGGACACGACCCTGGGAGCTTCGGTATTTGTGGGGCGCCGCGCCACCCTGGTAGGCCGAGTGGCCGAAGCCACGGCACGGCTTGTCGGTAGCGGAACGGTCCTCGGCCGGCGAGCCTACATAGACGCGGACCATGAGATTGGCGCGGACAACACCTTTGGTCGTTCCGCCAGCGCAGGACTGCGCCTGAAGACCGAGGCCGATGTGGGCGTGGGCTTCGCGACCACCCTAGGCGACGACGTCTTTCTCCGATCTGGCGCAGTGGTGGGTAGCCTGGTGCAAGTAGGAGACAAGACCACTGTGCAAGCCAGCGCGGTGCTCGCTCGCGGTGTCACCATCCTCGACTCGACCAGCGCCGCGTTCATCGGCGGAATCATTGGACCGAATGTCACCATCGGCGCGGACAGCACCATTGCTGCGACCGCCCGCATCCGCAAGGACGCTACCTTGGGCAGCGGGGTCACCATCGCAGCGGGTGCCCGCATTGGTCGGGAGGTGATTGTTGAGGACGGAGCCACTGTCGGTGCCGGTGCGCAGATTCGCAACGGGGCAACAATACCGGCCGGTGCGGTGGTGCCGGACGGCTACATCGTTCTGCGGGGACTCACCTTCAACGGCACTGGCGGTATTGAAGACTGCAGCAGCGGCTCGGACGACGATGGCGACGGACTTGCCGACTGTCTCGACCCACAGTGCGCGATGGAAGAGGTCTGCATGAACCCGCCGGCTGCCACGCCGTGGCTCGTCTTCGGAGCCTCGGCTGGCACCGCGGGGGAGGAACTGTGGATTAGCGACGGCACGGTGGCTGGGACGGGACTGCTCGCAGATATCAACCCGTCGAGCACGACACCCTTCGACACCGACGGCTGCTACAACGACGGCAACGACTCCTTCTTTTGCGACTTCATCTTTCCGGATGATTGTGAGTTCCAAGGGCCGGACGCCAATCCGTACTGTGGGTCAGACGGCAGCTCGAAGCCGGGCCACTTTGTGGCGATGGGCGACCACCTGTACTTCACCGCGGACGACGGTACTCATGGCCGCGAGCTGTGGCGCACGGACGGCACCGTGACTGAGCGTCTCACCGACATCAACCCCAACGGCAACTCGTTCATCTCGCCAAACAACAATCCCGATGACCGTCCCTAAGACGTCTTCGCCGTGAATGGTGATTATCTGTACTTTAACTCTGTCTGGGACTCGGGAAGCGGTCTGGGGGACCTGTACCGGTACTCGGAGCTCGGTGGCGTGGAGACGGTGACTCTGCCCGTCAGCGGGATGAAAGCAACCGGACAGCTTCGGGTGTTCGAGGGCGTCCTGTACGTGGTTGTTCGACCGTCCAGCAATCAGAACCTGGACCTGTTGTCCTACGACGGCCTAAATCCAGCGGTCACCCTGGGAGTGGCGCCCTATGGCAACGGATCTAGCCAGGGGAACTCGCTCCAAGGCCTGTTCGTTGTGGACGATGGCCTTGTTTTTCACGGCTACGACGGCACGTACAGGGTCTTCAGCTACGCGCCGAACGAGCCGAGCCCCGCTGTGTACAAACACACTGACCAGCCCGTATTGTTGCGCGAGGCTACGGTCTTCAATGGGCGACTATGTGGTACCCGGGGGCCTTATCCCAGCGATACGCCTGTCTGCTACGACGCGCGTCCAGGCCCAGAGGCTGTGCAGGACCTCGGACCAACTGGACTCAACTCCGCAACGTATGGGGCTGTAGTCGGTGATGACTGGTACTGCTTTCGTCCCAACGTGTCAGGCATTGGCTACCGCATACACTGTACTGACGGCGTGTCTTCCGCAGCCCAGCTGCAAGGGAGTCCGGACGGCTTCAACCTCGCTGGGTACGAAGGTAGCCTCTACTATCTGGATGGTGCTGTGGGGCGCCCTTACCGCTACGCCTTCGACGGGAGTTCGTCGAGTCTCATCACTTCGGTCTCCAGCGGACAGTTCGGTATTCCGACGGGTCTGCCCGGTCTTGATACCCTCGCAATCTCCGTGCGCAATGGCTCGGCTTCCGAGCTGCGCTTCTACCATCCGTCCGACGGTTCGGTGGACACGGTCGTCATCGACTCGTCCAACAACACACAGGCGACCCATCTGATGGTCTGGCTCCGCTGACTCACAGGCCGGTGTGCGTAAGTCCATTGTGAATTACGGGGCTTCGGGAGGGAAGGTCTCGTGATTGTTTTCGGTACACACAAGTTCGGCTGGGTCGACCAGGTCGAGGGCCTCGGCTCGGTCGCAACGATGTTCATTCACGTGATGTACGTGCCGCTGATTCCCACAGGGTCGTTTTTCATCTTCGCGGATGACGAGGACCGTGGCGTCACCATTCCGCTCAACGGTAAGTCGGTGCTGATTGCCTACACCCGCGCCGCCATGTTTTGGACAGCGTTCATCTGCACGCTCGCCGCCCTGGTGTCCTCTGGGCTCACCTGTTGCTGTGCACTTCCAGTGTGGGGAATCTACTTCGCCATGCCCTTCCTGCTTCGTCCAGCCACTCAACAGCGTGCGGATGAGCTCCGAGCCATGCTCGTGAGCAAGATGGACCACGGGTAGACAGTTGGTTGGGCGACCATCGCCCAGAAGTGACACGTAGGTCGCTTTCTTTTGGGGGCCACAACGAACAACGGCGGAGTCGCTGGTGTGCGACTCCGCCGTTGGGCGCTACAAAACGTTCGACTTAGTCGAGTGCTTCGAGCTTCTTGCGTAGGGTGCGACGGGCGTCCTTGAGGTTGGCCTGTCCAGCAAGGTCGATGGCGGTCGTCCAGTGCTGCTTTGCGTTCGCCATCTCGCCCGACTTCTGGGCGATCTGTGCGAGCGTGTCGTGGGTCGAGATGACCTTGTTCACGTCATTGACCTTCTGAGCCAGGGGCAACGCCTTGTTCAGAGTGGTCTTCGCAGCAGCGAGGTTGTTGGTCTGGAACTCAGCCAAGCCCTTGAAGTAGTACAGCTCCTTGACCACTGGGTGGTTGCCCAGTCCAGCGGCGCCCTTTTCAGCTTCGGTGAAGAAGGTGAGGGCTTCGGTCGGCTTCTGCTTCGCGAAGTGGAAGAATCCGAGGTTGTACAGGTCGATCGGCAGCAACTGGTCGAACTTGAGAGCGCGGGTCAGCTGTAGGGTGCGGTTCGCGGCGGCCAGAGCGGCGTCGAAGTTGCGCAGGCCACCTTCGGCTTGTGCCAGGAGCTCACAGGCACTGCGCTCGCGAGCGGCATTGCGCTGCTGACGGGCGATTTGCGTGACGCGTCCTAGGACATCGCGGGCTTGGGTGAGCTTGGTGTTGTCGCCGCGGGAGCTGGCCAACATGGCCTCGCCCAAGGAGACACCAGCGTCCAGTGCCAGTCCGCCGAGTCCGTTCTGACCGGCGACGTTGTTGGCGTTCTGGAAATGCTTCACAGCGTCGTCAAGCTTGCCTTGGCGGCGTGCGATGAGGCCACGAATGTGCTCACCAGCGGCACCGACGGAAGGCGGCGCGAACTTCTGGCCGTCTTCACCGTCGTACGAAGCAACCTGAAGGGCTTCGTTGACGTTCTTCAGAGCGGTCTCAGGGTTGCCATCTTGCAGCTCAATGGCGGCGAGGTGGTTGAGCACATCACCGGCACGACGGCCGTTCTCTAGTGCCTTGTACAGCGTGAGCGAGTCGTTCGCGCGGTCACGGGCCCGGTAGTAGTCTTGACGACGCATGTCGATCTTGGAGCCGGTGAACAGCAACCACGCGTTGAGGTCGCGGTCTTCACGGGCGTCTGCGAAGGCTTGCACTTCCGTGTACAGCTTCTCGGCCGACGGGATGTTGCCCATAGCGGCCAAGCGGTCGAGAAGGTTCATGTAGATGGTGCGAACGAGGGGCTCTGGCCACTTGACTTCATCGAAGTACTTGATGAGGTCGTGGGAGAGGGCCCAGACGTCGTTCCGGTCGCGGGACAGTGCCAAGGCACGCATCATGGATGCGCGGTCGGCAGCGCCGTGCTCGGCGTAAATGCGGGCAACCTTGGGGATGAAGCCGTTTCCGCGGGGAATGAGGAAGCGCTCCATGAAGCTACCGACGTTGCGAGCGAGCTTGTGGCCCTCTTCGTTGTCGTTGTGCTCCATCACGCCCTGACGCCAGGAGCCGCGCTTGAACTTGTAGAGCCAGGTCTGCATTTCTTCAGAGAACTGAACTTCTTCGAAGGTGTCTTCCATGGCGTCGAGCAGGTCGTCGATACTGTCGCGCTCAAAGCCGCCCAGGTCAGCAACCAAGTTGCTTGGGAAGGCCTGGCCGAGAAGGGCAGCAATGTAGGTGACGGTGCTGATGTCCTTGGGTCCAGCATGCTTGCGCTTGCCTTCTTCGGGAGGAGTCTCGGGAATGTCGAGCTCGGACTCGTCTGCGTTCATGGGAACCATGGAAGCCATGGTCACGTCGGCAAGGTCGGTGTTCAGGGTGCCTTCGGCTTCGAAGATCTCAGCCAACTCAGCGATAAAGCCGGGACGACCGTCTGCAATCTCGGCCAAGCGAGACGCGTTTCCGGTCAGGCTCTTGGAGTCGAGGAACTTCTGAGTCTCTTCTGCGCCCCAGGCGTCCAGTGTGAGGGTCTCGAACATTTCCGGACGACGCGTGTACAGGTCCGACAGCGGCATTGGGTAGAAGGCCTTGTCTTCGTCTGTGCCGGGATGGTCGTGGGCGATGACGAGGATGTGGCCGCCAGACTCGGAGGTCTCGGCGTGAAGGGCTTCGAGGAACTGTGCCAGAGCCACCGAGTACACAACGTACGGGTTCTGCAGGTCCAAGACGACTGGCACCTTGCGGGAGATGGCCGAGACGATCTCAACCAGGCCAAGAAGCGGGTTGTCTTGTGGAAGCTTGAGCTGGACCGAGCCGTTCGTAGCGTCTGTCTTGCTCTCCTTCATGGAGGAGATGAAGGCCTGGAACCAGCCTTGAACGCGCTTGGTCTGCGAGGGGAGCTGTGCATTGAGCACCATCTCGACCTTGCCGCGCTTCAACACATCTTGACCCAAGTTTGCGACGAGTGCGCCGTACATGCGGATGAGCCACTGGATTCCGTCTTCTTGGTCGAGACAGACAACGCGCCAGAGCACGGCGTCATCGGTTCCACCTTGGATGGACCGAAGGAGCTCGCCAGCAATGGCGCGACGGCCACCACCGAAGGGAGACTGGAGGCGGACAAAGCGCGTTCCACCGGCCTTTGCGGCTTCCCAGTGCCCGGTCAGGGCAGCGAGGTCGGATTCACGGGCAACGTACAAGGGCTTGGCTTCGGCCACGGAGGCTCCACTGGAAAAGGCATGTCAAGGCGCGCCGGGGCGGCGCAGGCCAGTAAGGGACCGGTATATAAGGGTCGTCGTACCCTTCGGCAATGACCCGGGAGTCACCGTGGCCACCTTGTTCCATCACATCGCAAATCGGGGCTTTACACAGGCACTTCTTGGCGTGTTGATCGCGTCGACCACCGTTGGCTGTACCGATGACCTGTCCGGACATGTGTGGAACGTCCGTCTTCAGACCGAACGGGACACCTGTGCGAACAACAACTACGACGAAGTCATCGAGCTCATCGTCGACTTTGAGGGCGGCGCTACCGTCTCCGTTGCCACAGATGAAACGGTATTCGCAACCGGCGCTATCGCTGGCTGCGCGCTCACGTACCAGACCGGTGCATGGGAAGAAGACCGCGGAAACGGCATTGTTCGCTGGGAGTTGATGGGGGAGGCGAACTACCGCTTGGGTGGGACGGCGTGTGAGATCAGCGACGGCCTGGACTGGGAGGGAACGGAGACCTTCACCGTGCTCTCCAGCGAAGATCCAGACATTGAGACGGGATGCGAAGCGGTCCTGAACACCACGGGGACCTACGTAGGGGAGCGTTGATGCAGGCGATTCCCGACGTTCAGGCAGATATTCATGCGGCCATCGATCGGGTGCGTCAGGCGGTTCGGTCCGCGATTCATGGAAAAGAAGAGGTTGTGGACCTGGCCTTGGTCGCGGTCTTAGCGGGTGGGCATCTGCTCCTAGAAGACGTACCGGGTGTCGGAAAAACGACCCTGGCAGCGTCACTTGCTCGGGCTCTTGGCGGCTCCTTCAGTCGGGTTCAGTTCACCTCTGACCTTCTGCCCGGAGACGTCACCGGGTCGCCGGTTCTCGAGCGCGCGTCGGGTGAGCTGGTCTTCCGGCCCGGTCCGATTTTTGCCAATGTGGTGTTGGCTGATGAGCTCAATCGAACATCACCCAAGACCCAGTCAGCGCTGTTTGAAGCCATGGAAGAGGGCACCGTCACGGTCGACGGCACGACACGGGAGCTGCCACAGCCGTTCTTCGTTGTGGCGACTCAAAACCCGTTCGACACCGCCGGTACATTTGCCCTGCCGGATTCCCAGCTCGACCGCTTCATGATGCGGCTGACCCTCGGCTATCCATCTCGCGAAGCGGAGCGCGCGGTGCTGAGGAATGGTCGGATACGGCGTGCAAAGGGCCCCGTTGCGCTGAGCCCGGAAGAAGCCGTGTTGCTTCAGCAAGCCTGTGAGACGGTCTCGGTGTCTCTAGAGGTTGAGAACTACCTGCTCGATCTGGTCGAGAAGACACGGACAGATGCTCGGTTTGTCCGCGGTGCCTCCACGCGTGGTTCGGTGGCTCTGTACCGAGCGGTTCGGGCCCAAGCGCTTGTTGGCGGCCGTGCCTACGCGGTGCCTGAAGACGTACGGGACTTGGCCGGACCTGTGCTGGGTCACCGTGTTGTGGCTCGTTCGGGTGATGGTGATGCCGCGATTCGGGCGTTGTTACTCACTCTTTCGTCGCCGGTATAGGCGCGATGCGCCTGACCGGGACTGGCGGCATTGTTCTGGCAACGGCACTCGGTCTGTTCGCTCTGGGGTGGTGGACGACAGACAACCTTCTCGTTCTGATTGGATTGGTACTGGGTACGCCGATTATTGCGGACTTGGTCCTTGGGCGTCGCGCGCTGTCACGGGTGAGTGTGGAGCGGGCGCTGCCGGTCGAACTGTTCGCCACGCATGCTGCGATGGGGGGATTTCGAGTGGGCAATGCGGCCGGTCGCGTGTCCATCGAAGACCGCAGTGGCAACGCCCGGTGTGAGGTGCAGAGCGCTGGAGAATGTCCGGTAGAGTGGCGCTTTGACCGGCGAGGACGGGTCCGGCTTGCAGCGCTACACCTGCGCAGTCGTCACCCGCTCGGATTGATTGAGCACCGGCGCTGCATTGAGCAACCCGTGGATGTGTGGGTCGCCCCAAGGCCCGTGCCCGGAAGCGTGGAGTCCGTCCCAACAACAGACGATGTTGAGCGTGCCGAGGCGCCTTCGCGCAGCGGTGATTTCTTGGACCTACGCAACTACGTGGACGGCGATTCGGTCCGTTCCGTACACTGGCGAACCAGCGCTCGTCGGGGTGAGCTGGTGGTGGTGCGTCGTGCCGGCGATGGTGGCACAATGGTGGTTGTTGAGGTTCCTGCGAGCGAAGGAGACGCGTGGGAGCGTGCGCTGGAGCAGGGCTGCGGCAGTTTTTTGGAGGCACTGCGTCAGGGACCGGTGGTTCTGCGTCTTGAAGGCCAGTCTCTTGGCCCCGGACGTGACGGACGCTTTCGAGCGCGTGGCCTGCGGGCGTTGGCCGAGGCTCGGTCGTGATGTCTCCCCGAGCGATAGGCGGTCTGTGCGTTGTCATTGCTGCCGCTCTTGCCTGTGCCTTCGCGGGTGAGAGTCGGGTCGCGTTCGTGTTTGTGGGCATTGCGCTTGTTGCCTCGTACGAGTCGGCGGGGGGGCTTCGCTGGTTGGTCGGCGTTCCCGTCTCGCTCGCGGCGCTCGCGACCGGCTGGGTTCCCATTCATGCCGCGGCCATGTTGTGCGCGCTGAGTGTGGTGTTGGCTGGGCTTGCAGGTCCGGCCGGACTCTCAGTCGTTGGCGTCGCTCTTGTGTTGGCTCTGACCGTCGCTGACGTGCGTGGTGTGCGGTTTATCGTGCCGCTGTTGCTGTCGGGTGTTGGCATTCCACTGCTGCTGATGGGCCAACAAACGCGCCGGTTCACAGTGGCTTGGCGCCCTTGGATGGCCACGGTTGCGGTGTGTCTTGTGATCAGTGGGCTCGGCTTTGCCTTGGTTCCACGCGTGGGTGTGGCAGTGCGACAGGGCCCCGCATTGACGGGCTTTCAGGCACGGGTTGACTTGGACGACGCGTCGGAATTGTTAGACGACCCAACCCCGATTGCCCGCATTGAGGTCATTCGCGGTCGCGTCGCTTCACCCGCCCGACTGCGTGGCGTCGCGCTTGAGCACTTTGACGGCTTTCGATGGACGGCACCGGCGGACCGGACAGCGACGTCTGTTGGGCTCGACCCGCACTCGCCCCACCTGAGCATCACGCCGCTTGGCCGCATTGATGAAGGGGCTGTCTTTGGGCTGGGGTTCATCAACGGGACGAGCATTCCGACCCAGGTGGACGCAGCGGGCAATCGATGGGGCGGTGCCTTGGCCAGCGAGGCCTACGTGGTGAGTCTTGGAGACCCCAGCACCGCACCTGTGCATGAGGGACGCTGGCTGTCGGTCCCCGAGTCGCTGGACCCGCGCATTCCACGGCTTGCCGCCGAGTGGGCATCGACCGAGACCGCTCCTGCACGTGTGGCGGAGCGGTTCGTTGGCTACTTGCGGGACACGGCGCTGTACACGCGTCACCCGCCCGCGACCGGCGTCATCGACCCGCTGTCCGACTTTCTCTTTGGAACGCGAGCCGGACACTGTGAGCACTGGGCCACGGCGCTGACCGTGTTGTTGCGCCTTCGCGGTGTGCCGGCGCGTCCCGTCAATGGCTTTGTAGACCTTGAGCCGGACGGAGACGGGTTCGTCGTTCGTCGTTCTCATGCGCATGCGTGGGTCGAGGTCCAAGTCGGGGACGCCTGGGTGGTGTTCGACCCCACTCCGGGCCCTGGCGCGCTGCCAGAGTCTCCCGCACCGTCTCTCACTGAGCGCGTGGACCAGGTGTGGGAGTCAGACGTCGTTGGCTACGATGTTGTCCGGCAACGCCAGGCTGCTCGACGCGTCATTCACGGCCTTGCCAGCCGTCCATGGACCCTCGCGGGCCTGTATGGTCTGCTCATGGCGGTGGTGGCGTGGCGCGTTCTACGCATTGGCGACGCAACGTCGATGGGCGCATTCAAGCGAGTTCTGCGAACGCTCAAGCGCCAGAAGATGAGCCCGCCCGCCGGACTGCCGCCGGTAGACGCCGCCAAGTGGGTGGTCGCGGAGCTGGGACCCGAAGCCGCGGGCGTGGAACAGCTGGCATGGCATGTCTACGCCGTTCGCTATGGCGGACAGCCCGAATCCAAGCACGGTCCGAGCGCGCGTGCACTGGCCAGGGAACTACAGCGCAACCTTCCGCGACTGTGCGCACTGCGGCGCTCGCGATAGGCGCGCAGTATGCGATTCATCCTGCCCTTCCTCGTCCTGTCTGCCTGCAACGGCGCCAATGAGTACATTGTTGAGGGGATGGTCTACGAAAAGCCGTCGCCAACGCGAATCGTTGTGAACCATGAAGAGATTCTCAACTTCATGCCAGCCATGATCATGCCGTTCGACGTGCGTGATGCCTCGCTGCTCGAAGACGTAGACGTAGGAGACACCATCATCGCTCGGCTTCAGATGGAGCAATCGGGAGCGTTTCTAGAGAAGATTCGGGTCACGGGTAGCGGTACCGTCCCCGATGACTTCGCGGCTGTGGGTACGAACGCGGTGCTTCCCGGTGCCATGGTGCCTACGGTCTCTGTGTCGATCTCGGACGGCAGTACAGTGGTGATTGGCGAGGGACAGACCGAGGCCACTGCCATTGCCTTCACCTACACCCGCTGTCCCATTCCGGACTTCTGTCCTCTGACGATGTCGCGAATGACGGCGCTTCAGGAGGCTTTGGGTGGAGAGGGGCGCATTGTGGTGGTCACCATGGACCCGGAACATGACACCGCTGCGGTGCTGTCCGAGTACGCCGTGACTCACCAAGCCCAACCCGGTGAGATGATGCTCGGACGGGTAGAGATGGAGGTTCTCGCTGGCTTGGCACAGTCGGCAGGTTTGTCGGTTGACCGCTCGGAAGGAGAAGTCCTTCATGGTCTGCGGCTTCTGATCACTCGGTCCGACGGTACGCTTGTAGAGCGCTACGATGACAACCGCTGGCCGCTTGAGCGGGTAGTCAGCCAGGTTAAAACTGGCGAACCCGCAGCGCCGCCGGGCTCAGAAGGCACGATGACGGCACCACCTTCGCAGTGAGGCAAGAGCGGGGAGAGTCGGAATGCTCCATTTGTTCGCGACATCGCGTACACTATAAGACTGGTTTGGGGGTTTCGATGCATCGCTCAGTGTTTGGTCTAGGTCTGCTGTTTGTGTCTAGTGTGGCCTCTGCAACACCGGTTCAGCTCCAACACACCGGTAGGGTGCTCGACAATGATGGCACCCCTGTCACCAGCGAAGTCACCCTACGGTTAGCCCTGTGGGATGCAGATTCTGGCGGGACCGAGCTGTGGAGCGAGGCCTACACGCTGACGCCGGATCAGGGGTTCTACTCGGTGACACTGGGTTCCGACACGGGCTCGAATGCACTCGACCACTCGGTGCTGGATTCTGGACGATGGATTCAGCTGTCTCGAGTGGCTGCAGACCTGAGCGTGTCTGACCTCGGAGCCCGTCAAGCGCTGAACTCGGTTCCGTTCGCGGCCCATGCTGTTCAGGCAACCAATGCAACATCGGCTGACTACGCGACGACAGCGGGCAGCGCGGACAGCGCCACGAGTGCGGACAGTGCGACATCGGCTGACTACGCGACGACAGCGGGCAGCGCGGACACGGCCACGAGTGCGGACAGTGCAACATCGGCTGACTACGCGACGACAGCGGGCAGTGCGGACAGCGCCACGAGCGCCGACTCAGCGACCTACGCGACGACGGCCGGCTCTGCGACATCTGCAGATACGGCGGTGTCCGCAGATACCCTGGATGGCATGACGCTGGGCACGCTTCAGGCCCAGAGCCGCGCAATGGGCAACGTCCAGACGAATGGCTGTTTTCAGCAAGGATTTGAGGGCTGGGAAGTACACTCTGGCACTGGCTCCGTGGTCTCCAGCAGCACGTCCATCTGTGGAACCACGGCCTACCAGAACTCTGCGAACAGCTCCCATTGGATTCGGTCTAGCGCTGACCATCCAGTAGACCGGTCTGCCACATACGAAGTGTCTGGCTCCTTCCGGCGTGCTGACCTGACCGGTACCCAAGGCAGTGTCTTCCTGGCAGTTGTCTTGTACGACAGCAATGGCGCCAACATCGGTGGAGACGGCACGTGGTGGTACTACCCTGCGAGCTCGCAGGCCCTCGCGGATACCGACTGGCACACCTACACCGCGACCTTTGGCGCCGGAACTGAACGTCCACTCCCCGCGAACGCGAGCTTCTTTGGGGTTGGCGCCATCCTCAACTACAACGGCACGTCGGATGGCCGGACGTACCAAGTGAGCGGCATTGGTATCCAGCGGCTGCCCAGTACACAGTCTCAGTGGACCGCCCCGACGTTTCAGAATGGCTGGGTTGACTACGACAATGGGTATGCAGAACCAGGGTACACGCGCGATGCGGCTGGAATCGTACGGTTGCGTGGACTGATTCGGTCAGGTTCCACGGTGGATGGCGTCTTAGCATTCACGTTGCCAGCAGGCATGCGTCCGCAAGGACGACGCTTGTTCGCCTGTAGCACCGATGCTGGCGGAGTGGGCAGCGAGGGGATGCGTGCGCGGTGCGACGTGCTCTCGGATGGCCGCGTCTTACTCTACGGTGTTTCCGCGGCCTGGGTGTCGCTCGATGGCATCACCTTCTCGGTCGACTAGGCAGCAACTCAACGCCACAAACAGTTCGAGGGTGGCGCCGAAATGGCGCCACCCTCGAAGGTTGAAGCAGTGTAGAGCGAATTCCCTACGCCACCTCCCACCAGGCTGTCTTCTTGGGGCACGGACGGTTACCCGGTGGATATAGACACCTCTGCAACCACCGTGCCAGTTAGTGGATTAACGGTTGAACGTCGTTAATCTTAGGGTTGCTTGCCTCGGATGTCATGGCGTCTCTCCGAGAGTCGGACATGCGTGTCATGCCCAGGACAGAACCAGCTTGCCAATGGTGTTGTTGGTACGCAAGTGGTCATGCGCATTTGCAACGTTGTTCATGGGGAATACGCTGTCGACCACGCCCTGAAGCGCCCCTGACATCAAATGCGGCCACACGTCACGCCGGAAGTGGGTGAGTAGCTCGGTCTTCTCGGCATCCGACCGACCGCGCAACACAGACCCTTGAATCCGCAGACGTTTCACCAAGACTTGCGCCAGGGGAATCGTAGCTTCGCGGCCACTTAATAGGCCAATCAGGACCAGCCTGCCGCGTTGTCCGAGTGCGGTGATGCCCTTTGCAACCGTGTCTGCGCCGACGGGGTCTAGGATAAGGTCGAGGCCTTGGTTGTCCGTCCATTGTGCGACATGTTCGAGCCAGTCTTGCTCGTGCCGGTTGACCCCACCGCTAGCACCCAGCTCACGGCAGCGCTTCAGCTTGTCTTCGGAGCCCACAACCACCCAGGCGTGAGCGTTGTGGAGTCGACACAGCTGAATGCCTGCCGTGCCAACGCCGCTGGCTCCCGCATGAAGCAAGACATGCTCACCCGCGGCCAATCCGCCCTCGTGTACGAGATTGAGCCAAGCGGTCACCCAGACTTCGGGCAGGGCTGCGGCTTGTTCCAAGGACATGTGGTCGGGTACGTCGAGTAGGTGGGCTGCTGGGCACAAGACAGACTCGCCGTAGCCACCCCCCACAAGAAGGGCGGCGACGCGCTGTCCGACTTGGCGGTCTACGCCTGGGCCAACGGCATCGATAGTGCCTGAGCACTCCAGTCCCAAGATGTCGGTCGCACCCTTGGGTGGCGGGTAGCGACCGGAGACTTGTACCAGGTCCGCTCGATTGGCGGCGCTGGAGTGAACCCGGATGCGAACCTGTCCGGGTCCAGGCTCAGGTATGGGACGTTCGACCCAGGTCAGAGCTCCATTTTCAGAGATGGCGGCGCGCATTATTTGCTCACTAGTTTTGTTTAACGACGAACCACTGACGTGCCGCAGTGCCTGGGGCTGGGCGCCAGGTGCCAGCAGCTTGTGTGGCGGAAAGGTTGCCGGAGAAGCTGGCGCTTCCACCGATTTGCGACAGCGAGATGTCACCCGTAGCGGGGTTGAGCTGTCCCGAGATGGATGTGGTCTCGTTGCCGTTGGGGCCTGCCATTGTCATGGTTCCGGAGACGGTAGTGCCGCTTTGGCTCGTCACGTTCAGGACCAGCCGAGCTGCACCGTTTGTACCCTGCCAGGTTCCCACCATACTGAGGCCCGCGGGTTCAGGTGCTGGAGGTTCTGGGACGACGGCAGCCGGTTCGGGTTCGATGACCTCAGGCTCTGGCACGATGACCTCAGGCTCTGGCACGATGACTTCAGGCTCTGGCTCAATGACTTCAGGCTCTGGCTCAATGACTTCAGGCTCTGGCTCGATGACTTCGGGCTCGGGTTCAATGACCTCGGGCTCGGGTTCAATGACCTCGGGTTCTGGGTCCACCAGGTCTGGGTCCACCAGGTCTGGGTCCACCAGGTCTGGGTCCACCAGGTCTGGGTCAACAAGCTCGGGGTCAACAAGCTCGGGGTCGGGTAGGCCCACGTCGGCTACTGCGGGCAGTTCGGATTGTGCTACCGGTGCGACTGGCGGCGGCGCTGGCGTGACCACCGCTGCTGGGGGCGTCACGGTGCCCTCGGGGATGGTCATCGACAGGGTGCCAAGGGTGGCGGTCACACTGACGGCGACAACCAGAACCAAGCTGGCCACTCCGCCCAAGATCAATGGAAGCTTGCTCGGGCTCTGCTCAGTGGCTGGCCGCAGTGGCTGCGTTTGTGACGCCTGTTCGAGAGCGGCGGCAAGGAGCGCGTCCGGCCTGCCCAGAACGGTGGCTTCTTCGTCCGCCTCTGCGGAGTTTGGGGCCGTGATTGGGGCAAGTTCGCGCGGTGGGGGAGGAACTTCGGAGAAGACTTCCTGGCTCTGGAAGACGGGCTTTTCTTGCGAGTCGTCTCGTAGCGGCTGTGGCGGCAGCATGAAGACCGGTGCCATCGCCGACTGGAGGCTCGGCTCTTCGGTCGACGGTGGCACCCACCCGGGTGATGCGGGGGCGTCGACGGCGACAGTGCCGAACGTCATGAGGTCCTTGCTGTCCTCCGGGGTGTCGTCGTCAATCGTGATGGTCTCGAGGGACGACGTCAGACCGCTGTCCTGAAGTGCTGCCCGTTCCACGAGGTCGCGTGCGGCGTCCATGAACCCGTCTCGTTCGGGCTCCGGTTGTTCGCTCATTCCAGGGGGGCGGAATGAGAATCCAGCGGCACTTCCGAACGAGTAGGCGTCTTCCTCGTCTTCTTCGTCTTCGTCGAACGAAATCTGAAGCTCTGGTTCATGCAGAGAGAGTTGGTCCTCTGCCCCCAAGTCATCCGGGTCGAAGGGGCCGCTCTTGGCTTTGCGCTTCTTCCACTGGCTCTCGCCTTCGTCCAACAAACGCCGCAGCTCGGTCTGGTGGGTCATCAGGAAGGTGGCTTCGGTGGCGCGGTCGCCACTTCGGAAGTTCCATGCGGCCCAGCGCAGCGACTTGTCCAGGCCATCTTCGCCGGTCGCGCCGTGCGTCTTCAGGTAGCGGGCAAAGCTTCGAGCCCCCACATCTTTGAGGAACGAAGTGAGTTCAGGGGCTCCAAGACTCACGCACACCTCCGTTCGCCCAGATGGGCGGACAGAGTTTTGGTGCGTGGTGGTCTCCCCAACATTGCCGTTACGGCGCTCTCCCCTTGCCAGAGCCGCATTCTACGCCTATTCGAGCTGCTCGTCGTCGGTATTTAGTAGCCACATCAATAGCCCTGCGGTGAGACGCACATTGTCTTGCAGTACCTGACGGTCGATTTTCTCAAGCGTGTCGGCGCGGGTGTGGTGAATGGGCCAGTAGTTGGTGGTGTCGTGATCAACGCCGAACCCAATGGTTCCAGTCTTTACGAGCGGGCTAATGTCGGACCCTGCATAGTTTTCTCGGGCAGTAAAGTCACTATCAGTGAGCCGTGCAATGAAGCGTGCAGCGCGTTCGGGGTCCGTGTCACCGCTTGTCGAATCCACGGCGTGAACGCGGAAGCCTGTCGCGGGTCCGGCGCCAGTGTCCGACTCGACCGCAGCAACGTGTCGGTCGGAGGGGTGTGCGCCCGGGTAGGCCGAACCACCAGCGAGGCCGCTCTCTTCGTTGGTGTACAGAACGAGTCGCAGGGTTCGCTTGCTTGGACCTAGAGAAATAACGTCTCGTGCTGCTTCCCATGCCAACAGACAGCCAGCGCCGTCGTCTTGCGCGCCTTGGCCAACGTCCCATGAGTCTAGGTGGCATCCGACTACGACTACCTGCTCTGGGAACTCAACTCCGCGCTTCTCCGCCACCACATTGGCGGTTTCAACGGTGCCAATAGAGTGTGCACCGAGGTCTACACGGATGCGTACGGCAACCCCATCTCGCTGGCGACGGTGCATCCACTCGGCATCTTCTAGCGTCAGGGCAACTGCCGGAATGGGGGGTGTCTCATCGAAGTTCGTCACGCCGGTGTGCGGTGTGTTCAGGCTGACCGGCGCGATGCTCCGGACTAGAGCGACTACAGCGCCCTGTTCGGCGGCTAGACGTGGACCAGCAACGCGGTAGGCGACGGTCTCGCCGTAGGTCGTGAAGGGCACATTGAACAGGACGGCCTTACCGGCCACGCTGTCGCCAAGCGCCGTCAGCTCATCAAACGACGTCACCACCACAACATCCACGTCGATAGGGCCGTCGGGTGTTCCTGCGCTGTTGCCGAGTGCCAATACGTTTAGCAGGCGGTTGTCGGGAAGTACGGAGACCCGTTCGTGGCCGCGTACCCAGCCTTCTGCCTGAACCGGTTCTGCAGTGACGCTGTCGAAACCGTCTTGTTCAAGCTCACTGACGGACCACTCAATGGCCTGGGTGAGCGTGTCTGAGCCGGTGATGCGGTGGCCAATGTCGTCACACAGATGAGTGAGACGCTGCCACGCGAGCTCATCGTCCGCAGCAGCAGCATCCAGCAGTGCTGGAATCTCTTCTGGAGCCGCGGCAGTGGCGACGGGGACTCGGCTGTGGCAGCCCAGAGCAAGGAGGGCGAGCAGGGCGGTACGTGGTGGCATGGGACTCCTGAAGCGCGTGTCTTAGCGTCTTCTCCACGAAGCGGTCTGTCACCGTGCGTTAGACCGCGCTCATGGCAACTTCTCCCTCGTTTTGGTCTCGCGCGCTGCAGCGTTCACTTGGTCTTGGTCTGGTCGCTGGTGGTATCGAGGCCGTGGGTCTCGCAGCCACTCTGACAGCACCCTATGGGGTGGTGGGCTTCGTGGGTCTCGGCTTGATGGCTGTGTTGACAATGTCGGTTGTTGGGTTGCTTTTAGGCGTTCCTGCGGCTGTTCTGGTGTCCATCTCCCAGCGAGGCGAGGCTGACGAGCGGACCGGTGCTGCTGTCATGGCCTTTGTGGCGACGGGGTTGTGCGCCTGGTTTTTGTGGGGCGCTGCGTGGACGCTTGTTGACCAGGGGCGAACCGTTCCGGCGGTCTTCTTCTCCATGCTGCCGGTTCCGTTTGGCTTTGTGGTGGCGTTCAATGCTCGCTACTGGCTTCGTCGTAGTCGCCGTGGAGACTCCGGTCTGTCATGGCTACCGGTCGCTGCTGGAGCGTCTGTTGTGTTGGTCATCCTTGCAGCCGTCGTACACGTGGCTCGCGATACCTCTGGCAATGGCGCGCTCGCCGGCGACCCCAGCATTGTCTGGATCACCGTCGATAGCTTGCCGGTGGACCACCACGGGGATGCGTGGATGGACGGAGTGCCAGGCGCGGTCCGATTCAGCCAAGCCATCGCGCCCACGCCGTCGGTTCGTGCAGGAGCTGCCTCGGTATTGACGGGGTTGCATCCGCTGCGGTCGGGTGTGGTCACAGACACCCAGCGCTTGAATCGCGGCCTGACCACGTTGCCGGCAGCGTTTGAGGGAGAAGGCTACGCCACGGCAGGCTTCGTCGGACACCCTCTGCTCGCCAGCGAGTCGGGTTTGGCCAACGGCTTTCGCGTGTACGACGACCGCATGGGGGCATTCGGTGGACTTGCACGAGTCTCTGTGTTGCGTCGGCTCGGTCTGGACACGGGGGACCGAACCTCCAGCGATGTCGCAGACGCGTTCATTGCCTGGCATGCGGGGCGCACTGCTCGTCCATTGTTTGCTTGGGTTCACTTGTCTGCAGAAGATGCAGATGCTGCGATTGAGCGCATTGTTGACGCTGTTCAAGACAGTGACGCTGCCTCCGAGACGCACATCGCCGTGGCCGGTCTCTCCCATGTTGGAACGGTTGGCGTGAGCGACCGTGAAGTGCGTGTGCCGGTGGTTCTGCTGGCACCGGGGCGCGACATGAGCAAGTTCGTTGTGGCCTCTCAGGTGCGGACCTACGACCTAGGTCCCACCGCACTGCGCTACGCCCAGCTCGACGACCTGTCGGTGACCGAGGGTATTGAGCTGTTGGGCTATGGAACAGGCGTTCGTACTGTTCCGCTTCCGGTCGTGACCTTGGGTGAAGGCCGCATTGGTCTACGCTCGGGTGGTGTGGCGTATGAGCAGGACTTGGAAGCAGGGAATCAGCGCATCTTTGACTTGGGCGGCGACGTGACAGAAGACGTATCCGAGGCACAACCGGAAGCGTTGGCGCGTGCACGCAGCATGCTCAGCGCAGAGGTCATGGCCTACCGTGCATTGTTGGGGGTGAACTGATGCGTCAATACTCGGTCCAGTCGTTGATGGATGAGGTCGGTCGTGGCATCTCGGAGCGCTACCCTCGGGTAATGGTCGAGGCAGAGGTGGCCCAGCTGACAGTAGCGGCGTCTGGTCATGCCTACATTTTGCTTCGTGAGCCGGGTACGCAGCGGGCGGCGGCGACGCTGAGTGCGGTGTGTTGGAAGAGCACCTGGCGTGGGCTTAAGAGTCGCCCGAAACCGGGCGACCGTGTGGTTGCACGGGGGAAGTTGAGTGTGTACGCCCAGCGCGGCTCGGTTCAACTCAGCGTCAATGACATTCAGCCTGCAGGGGCGGGTGCCTTGGCCAAGCAGATTGCCGAGCGCATTGCGCGGCTGACCGCAGACGGCCTGTTGGACCCGACTCGCAAGAAGCCGTTGCCCAAGGTGCCTCGTTTCATTGGACTCGTCGCATCTCCCACCAGTGCAGCCGTTCAGGACTTTCTCCGGGTCAGCCGCGAGCGGTTTCCGGCAACCCGCATCTTGCTCTCTCCCGCCGTCACACAGGGCGTTGAAGCTCCAAGTAGCGTCGTCCGAGCCCTAGACCTGCTGGCTGAAGATGGGCGCTCCGAAGTTGTGGTCGTGACACGCGGTGGCGGCAGCAAAGAAGACCTGATGGCCTTTCAGGACGAGCAACTCGCTCGATACGTCGCCGCTTTCGCCATTCCAGTGGTCTCAGCCGTCGGCCACCAAATCGACACCACGCTCATTGACTTGGTCGCTGACGTAGCGGTTCCAACGCCTACAGCAGCGGCGGTTGAAGTCCTACCCGATGGCCCGGCGATGTCTCGGTCGGTGGACGAAGTGGATGCCCTGCTTCACGCAGCCATTGGCCGGCGTGTGGTCACCGAGAGGTCGCGCCTTCACGCCCTTCGTGCGCGACTTCGTCATCCTGGCCAGCGCTTGGTGGATGTGCGCAAGCGGCGTGGTGAATTGGTGGACCGTCTTCAGGCTGTCATGGCTCGCAGGCTTGTCGAAGAGCGTGCCCAGGTTGACCGGCAGTGGACCCGCATCGAGCAGCTCGGCACCGTTGTGGTGACCCAAGCGGCTGGGCGTCTCGCCGCTCAGAGCGCTGCTCTTCAGGCCATGTCGCCGCTTGCCGTACTGTCGCGCGGATACTCGGTAGTGACGTCGGAAGACGGAGTAGTCTCGGATTGCAGCACCGTGAGTGTTGGAGACACCGTGACGGTGCGCTTGGCCCGTGGACGGCTACACGCGACCATCGCCTCAACCCACTCCGACGAGCCCGCGTAGCGTGTAGAACAGCTGGCCCCACAGCACTTGGTAGTAGCCAAGGCACAGGGCAAGGGTCTGAACGATGAACAAGAGAACGACCAGGCCCATGGCCACGTAGGCCACACGTAGAGCGGCGGTGACCGCTTCGGTATCACTGGCCGGTAAGGCTCCGGACTCTACGCGCTTGCGCTCGGTCTCTACCCGCATCAGGCCAATAAGTACGAGCACCCCGCCGGGGGCACTGGTGCAGAGTAGGCCTACCAAGGCCACAACTGTACCTGTCACAATCAAGATGTACGGCAGCGTCAGGCGCGGACCGCGTCGCGGGCCAGAGGCAAATAGGTCGTCTACGCGGTCAGCCATGGTCAATCCCTAGCCAAGTGTGTCGCATGTTGCCCGTCACTGTCGGTCTGCTCGTCGCGTCCAGCCGGCAATCGCGTCTCGTCGTTGTGCGGCCAGCTCGGCATCAATGGACAGGGAGACGCGTGGGTCGCCAGCCAGTACGTTTTCGTCTCCGAATGCGCGAATGGCGTTCTGTAGGGTGACGAGCGACAGGGACTCTGGCCGGGTGATGGTCCCGTCAGAGAGCCATTCATCCTGGCGTGACTGCATGGCTTTAGCCAAGTCTTTGGCGTTTCGCCCTGCGTATTCATGGGCGCGACTGAGCACGACTGTGTAGGCCTCAGCGATGCTGCGGAACAACGCGTACAGCTCGCTGATTCGACTGACGTTCACCACTGTGTAGCGTCCGTCGACTCGCTCGAGTGCCCCAGCATCGACGAGGGTCTGCAGGGCGCCAGTTGCAATGTCTGTGGCTGTGCAGTCAGGGTCCAAGATGAACTCACGACGAAGCGTCCATACAGCGTCGTAGAAGGCGGGCATGAGCTCTTCTTGGGTCACGCTGTCACCGCCGGTGACTCGGATGGCGAGCGTCATCAAACCCACTGGGGCCAGCCAGTGAATCACCTGGTTCTTGTAGAACTCTAGAGTGATTCGACGGTCGTTTGCGGCGACCCAGACTCGTGTGCCGTCAGGGCCTTCGAGGTCGGTCACCAAGTGCTCGCTGTGAAACCGAGTTAGCGCCAGGCGAATCGCGCGCGATGCTAGATCGAGGGACGCCGACTCTTCGGCGCCTGCTGCCTTCAAGAGCGTTCGGAAGTGTTCGATACGCTCGAAGAGGACAGTCTGTGGGATGCCGCGCTGGTTGTGGGCGAGAAGACCGAGTGCGACGAGCGATGAGGGCAGGACAACGGTCCTCATTCCGATGCGGTGGATGATGCGCTCACCCGTGCGCTGCAGCTGTTCGCGCTTTTCGTGGTCGTTGAGAGTGTCCCAGCCGTCGTCGGCCAGCTCTCCAATGTCTATAGGTTCGCCAACACGAAGGTACAACCGTCCGTATCGCTTGCCCAAAACGTTGGTTGCTTTGACCACTTGACCAATGGACTCTGGGGCCTTGTCAGCGCCTCCAAGTTCTCGTGCGTAGCTCGCTTCTTCGGCCACCCGTTCGTAGGCCAAGGCAATCGGCAGCAGGGTCACCGCGCGACCGTGACGGCGAGTGGTTGCCGCATCCACCACCATCTTGAGCACCCCGAGCTTCGGTGGCAGCAGCTTGCCGGAGCGGGTTCGCCCCCCTTCAATGAAGAACTCTACCGGGTAGCCCTGATGGATGAGCTCGCCTAGATAGCGCGCGAAGACGGCGGGAAAAATGCGGTCATCGCGAACGTTTCGTTGAATGAAGAAGCCGCCTGCACGCCGAAGGAAGAAGGCGACTCCGGGAATCTTGAGGTTGATGCCGGCGACCACGTGTGGAACGATGAGGTCATGGGTGTACAGGACCCAGGACAACAGCAGGTAGTCAAAGTGGGACTTGTGACTGGGAACCAGCACGGCCGACCCATCGCGAATGGCGCTTCGAATGCGGTCCATGTCGGCTTCAGGGACGTCTACGCCGTTGAAGACACGGGTCCAGAGTGGGCGCAGGACCAAGTGCATGACTTGTATGGTCCACCAGCGGAAGTTTGCGGCAATCGTATCGAATGCCTTGTCCATGTCGCGCTGGACCTTGTGCAGTGGACGACCGGTGGCCTGGGCCTCGTCTGCGGCAAGGGCGCGCATGGGGGGGTCGTCTAAGACCAAGCGCTTCATTACGCGCTGTGGAAGCAGTCTCGGCCCGCGAACCGCCTGGCTCTCTCGGCGTAGGTAGCGGCGGAGCACGGTGCGTAGAGCTCGGGAGCGCCGCGCTTCGGGAACGCGCTTGATGAGCTGTGGCAGGTCGACCGGTTCCCCGGCTTGAACAAAGGCATCTCCGCGACCAAATGCGGCGCGAAACAGGCGACCCAGCGCGCTTGGACGTTCCCGGCTGCCGTCGAACCACTGCCGGGCTGGACTTACAGAGGAGACCTCTGGAGCCCGGTCCCACACCACAACAATCGGGATGAGCTGGATGCTGCCGTCGGTGTTTGCTTGCGCGCGGATGACGGCCTCGAAGGCGTCATCGGCCGAGTCATCGGCTTTCTGGTCGATGAACAAGGTTGTGGGGTTGTCGGCGGCAACCGTCTGTTCGAGCCATCCGCTGTGTACAGGATGCGGTGCCCGACCGGTGCTCATTAGCTTGCGAATCCGACGGCTCAGGTCCCGCCAGGCATCAAAGACTGGCTGCCAAAAAAACGCTGTGACCCCGTCTGCCCAGATGGAGAGCGGAAGGCGTCGCCGATTGAGGGCTGCGTTGAGTGCCAAGTGGTCGAGCGACGAGCGGCTAAGCAGGACGTAGACGACTGGACCCGCCTTCGCAGCGGTGCGAATGCGCTCGGCGCTGTGCTCTTTCAACGCCATGCGACGTAGGCAGAAGCCTAGGCCACTCACGTAGTAGAACCAGCCGAATCGACGCAGCATGTATGCACCGAATCGCACGGCACCACTGCGCGTCGCAGCAACGGGTAGAGCCGACAGATTATCCGGCATTCATCTCGCTATCGCTGTCCGAATCGGTGTCTGTGTCCGAATCGGTGTCTGTGTCCGAATCGATGTCCGAATCGATGTCCGAATCGATGTCCGAATCGATGTCCGAATCGATGTCCGTGTCTGTGTCCGAATCGGTGTCTGTGTCCGAATCGATGTCCGTGTCCGTGTCCGAATCGGTGTCCGTGTCCGAATCGGTGTCTGTGTCCGAATCGGTGTCTACCGACGGAGGAACGTCTACGTACCCGACCGGCGCTTCGCAGCCGATGTACACTGCGCTGTCGTCGTCGCCTACGCCATCACCGTCATCGTCTGCGTAAAACGCTCGCCGTACCTCGCAGTTTCGCGAGTCGGGTAGCTCAATATTGCACGCGGACAACGTGAGCAGAGCGAGGGCAGGTAGCAGTCGCACAGGACATCCTGGGG
>CAJXTB010000024.1 GCA_913061235.1 uncultured Pseudomonadota bacterium
ACGAGATCATGCCTAGTCTCGTGGGCTCGGAGATGTGTATAAGAGACAGTCATACGTCCGGGTTACCCGCTGATTGCTGACCTAGTAACTGGGTCGTTGGGCCCTGTGGGACTGTATGTCCGCCCTGAACAGGTGTCAACCTCCTACGCCCGAGGTTCCAGGAGGGCGCGAATCTATTCAGAGTGTGGGTTTGTCGCTGTTTCTGGCCCGCATGAGGGTCCAAAGCTGTCGCGGCGGTTCTGGACTGGTCTTGTCCATCGCGCGGGCGACAAGACCGTCTAGGCGAGCGGAAACCGACAAAACAAACTTGTCAAAATGCCGACCACACGCAGAGAATCCCGACGTGCAGGGCAGGTCGGGTGTCGCGGTGGGTTGGGGGAGCAGCGAGTGGCCTGCGTGGCCGTCTCACTCGCTGCAGGTGAGCCTGATGGGTATGTCGACCGCTTCCCAGTCGACCTCCGCAATCTTGCCCTCGACGAATTCCAGGTAGAACCGGTTCGGGAACTCAACGACCAGGCGGCCGTCCTCGACGGAGGTGCATCGGCCCTTGGACAACCACACCTCGTCGAAGCGCGGGTCGTCAACGAAGGGCGTGATCTGTTGGCGTGTGCGCTGCCAGGCATCGCTCATCGAGCCGAGGGGACTCGGTAGGCATCCGGCGCCCTTGTCCAGGACCGGAAGCGGACCTTCTGGGAGGGCCGCCGGGTCGGTACCTGTGATGCGAAGGATCGAACCCTGGCGTGCTGCGCCCAGGAGCTGGCCCCAGCCGGCCGCGGAGCTGATGCGCAGGGGTTTGGAGCCGTCTGACGGCTTGGCACCGCGTCTGACCCACATCACGAGGTCCGACTGCTCGTTTCGAATCATGTTCGCGACAAGCGTGCAGTCCCGGAACCACGCTGCATTCGACCGGTCGTCACCAACGCGGTCCTTGAACAGCCGCCCGCCGGCACGGTTGCCGGCAGCGAGCTCGGGCCACTCGGCGAAGGCTTCCGCGAAGATGCGGCCGACGGACTTGTCGCGCCAGGCTTCGGGCGCGTAGTCGTCCTGGGTGGCGCCTGCCAAAATCTCAGCGTCCTTCTCGGCGCCTTGGGTCTGGTGGTAGTCCGAGTCTCGAAGCACTAAGGTCGCCCGGCTTCGCTTGCGGGCTCGCTGGGCTTCCATGAGGGTGAGGCCATGGCGTCCGGATTCGATGACGGCTTTCGCATCCACCTCGAATTCGTTGGTGCTCCACGGCCGCTGTACGGTCTTGATGAAGCCCACCGTCTCCAGTCCGACCCGAACGCGGCGGAGCTGACGCACTGAGCAGTTGCACTCGTTCGCCCACTTGGACATGGTCAGGCCGTCCCAAATCCACTTGCCACCGTCGTTGTTGAGATGGGTGATCAGGACAACGAGTGCCAGCTTCGCGAGAGACTGGCTGACGCTTGACATACGCGGCATGAACATCGCACGCGTGGCATCGCTCAATACGATGTGGTCAGCATCTAAGAGGTCGACCTCGTAGAAGGGAACGCGCTTCACCATGCGGGGCACCGGTCGACCGACGCACGCGGTCGTCGGCCGGGGCGAAGGCGAGACCGCGTACAAGGGCCTGTGCGAGACGTGGTTGGCAGTTCGGTCGCAGAAGTCATGACGAACGTCATAGCGTTGCTACTGAGCCAAGAACGGAACATTCGGTAGCAGCGGGATGGCACAGTTCCCGCGCTAGTAGACAACGAGGCCATGCTAGTGGACACAATCGCGGTGCTAGTGCCCCTCAGAGTGGGCACAGTACATCGGTCAGGTTTGGCCGATAAGTACGCTGGCACCTGGCTAGCATATACAAAAGTGTAGTGGGTTTTTACTAGCGCCATGGTCGCCACGGCCGTTGCTTGGAGCCATCCACGATCAGCCACAAATTCGGGAACCACAAGGGCCAAACGCTCAACCGAAATGCGGTGCCGAAAGGTCCGAGGTGGCGGGTTGCGGCCTCGACCCACCACACCAGTGGGATGACCCGGACCAGGTATTGGTACTCCGCTGCAGCGCGCTCGTGGACGACCTGACGAGTCGTGGTTGGACCCGACAACAAGAAGGCAAACACCTCGCCTAGGCAGACTGGAGTCAGCATCCACAGCACCCAATACACCATGAGAGCGCCCCAGCTCATGATGCGTGTCCAGCAGGAAGCTCTAGGATGGTGGCCCACTCGCTACGGGGCACCTGAAAGTGGCTTAGCAGGGAGATTAGGTGTGACCGGCTCACGGGAACGTCGCCTGTTTCCCAACGGCTCACACACCGCTGACTCACGCCGATGGCCTTGCCGAGCTCGGCCTGGGACTCATCGAGACCGCCTCGTTTCGTGCGAATCCACGCCGGTAGGCTCTTCGGCGGATTGACCCAGAGCTGAAAATGCGACTGGCCGGACTGCACTACCATTGCCTTGCCTTGGAAATGTTTCCGGTCTGCTGTGTCCGGGCCGGGTGCGGAGCTGCTCGCACAAGTCGGGTGCGTCTGGACGGAGAATTCCGCCCAGACGCCAGATTGGCCGTGTCCCTGTCGTGGAAAACTCGGCTCAATCCACCCCGCGGATTGCGGAGCCGTGACTCGTATGTGCGTGTGCGACGCCTTCTGGGAGCCGCGTGATGCGGCATCCACTGCGTGCGTTGGCGTCGTCTTGTGCGGGCCTGTTCGGTGTTCCAGGAACGCAGAGGCATCCTGGATACGGAACTGTTCATCCTCGTTCGAGGAGTGGAGCCCATGAGTGTGTCCCACCGGCTGTGGTGGACGGGCCCCGGGGCGACCCGAGACAAGTCGTACCCATGATGAGCGCCGACCCAGAGCGTTGCGGTGCCTGACAGATGGTGAAGGAACCGGAACGGCCACCCAGCCTGTAGGAGCTGCAGCTGGACGGTGTGGTCATGCGTACCGAGGAGCTCCGTGCTGGTGAACCTCTGCCGGTCGAGCCGGGACCGATTGGCCTTTGGCACGTCAATCCGTCGACGCTTCTGTGTACCATTGCAGACGAACAAAACCCTTGCGCGCCCTGGGTTACACGCCACTTGGTAGAAAGGGGCGTCCTCACACGCCGACCGGTGCTCCCGTGGTTGTACCAAATCACGAGAGCTGAACCTCAATTCCAGGAAACCTGAAATGAAATCGAAGTCCACCCCGAAAACGGGGACCCGTCGGCCTGCAGGACAGGACGAAAGCAGCAGTGCGAATCCGCTGACCCAGATTCCAAAGGGAAATATCGGCTTCCGGAGTGTTGGCAACATCCTGGCGATGCTCCGGGAAATGCCGCCCTCTGTGATGGCTCCATGGCTAGATGCTGGCGCTCGTATGACCTGGGATGACACGTTGCGGCTCGCACTCTTCGATGCGGATGGGAACGAGCAGACATTGTCGACGGAGATGACTCCGGAGTTCATAAAACTCATTGAAGACCATGAGCCTGGGCCCTGATTCTGCGCTGGTTGCCTGCTGCACCGGCGCGGGTAGTGGCAGTCAGGACGACTCATGCCTCGGCCCACTCTGGATTGCTTATCGCCCAGGGACAGTTCACATAATTGAACACAGCTACGGCAACGGTGGCCGGCTTGGGCGGTCTGGCCCACCCAAGTAAGCAGCCCTGTCCTTCGAGTGGAAAGTCCCAGAACGTCACAATGATGGGCTCGGTGACGTCCTTCGGTAGCCGCACGGAGAGCGGCCTACGAGCTTCGGTCATGGTTGCCACCGCCCCGCCTCCTTGCAGGTCCACCCACAACTGCAGCACAGTGTTGGACTTCTTCGGACGGCACCGCAGACGTAGCGTGTGCCCGTTGTGCTCAAAGATACTTATTATTTTTAAGATGAGGTCGGTGGTCCACTCCGAGACCTCTTCGGGACTTTCGATGGTTAGCTTCTCGATGCGCACGTAGCCGTAGTGTTTCTTCGTTTCTGGACAGACATAAGTTTCCATCGATAGACTCTCAAAGTCCTTCATGCTGAAATCAATGTCGTCTTCCGATGGGATTGAGATGTCTGCCATCCCTGCACCTTCCTGAGAGCCAAAGCCAATCGCAGGACGCAGAACGCGACCCCGCGCCGTCTGAAACAGGTCCGTGTGGCCTGGGGGCTGGATGTGGACGGAATCGCCCACCTCGCAACAATCGCCGAGGCTGCTAGCCACATGGACTCGGATGCTCTCCGAACGATGGCCACCTTGGCCTTCGGCTGCGCGAATGCCGGCCAGAAGACCGCTTGAAGTCTCCGACGCGTCATACTTCAGGGCACAAACCGACCCAAAGGAAGGCTCGACCGGCGTAGTTTGCAATACTTGTATCGTCAGCCGCGTATTGGCATCGGAGGCTTGGCTATGTGGGGTGAATGTCATGTGCCCGTCGCCGCGGGTCCGCGCGGTAACTTCACAGCTTTCACGAGTTCAACCTCGTCCAAATCGAACAAGTCAATCAATCTATTAACAACATGACGGGAGATGTCGTTTTGCCCGTTTTCCCAGGCGAGCACAGTGTTGTACGACACGCCCAGTTTGTCGGCCAACGCCATCCTAGAGAGACTGTGTTGTCCCCGAAGTTGTTGGAGCCACTGGCCGATGGTTCTGATGCTACACATGAAACATGTATACCCCGGAACGATGAACGGGTCCACACGGAGCATGTGTTGCGATGCGCAAAACCGCGCGCCAAGTGTTTGTATATGCAATCCTATTCCGAACTGTTGGCGCTTCTTGTGGACCTGAGAAAGGCCAGTGGAGACACCCAAGCCGCTCTTGCTCCAAAGCTTGGCGTGGGCCCCAGCACAGTTGGTAACTGGGAATCGCGGAGGGCAAAGGTGCCGTTTGACACTGCCGTCGCATGGATGGATTTGTATGGTCATGAGGTACGGGCAATGCCGAGCGCTTTAGGAGCGGTCCTTTTTGGGGAAAGGAATGACGATGCCGCGGCCACGTTGATCAGGGTTGCCAACCTCCTCGCCACGCTCGACGAGAGCGCGTTGCTTGACGTTGAGGCCATTGCAGTTCGCCTCGCGCCCCGTGATGCACGGAAGCGCGCTTAGCGACAGCTTCAAAATCAGCCGCTCTAGGCTTAAGGTATCCAGGCCTGTGAGGAGGATGTAGCCATCTGAGAGCAGGCCGCGACGGTATGCGTCCGAACTCAATATGCTGCTATACACATGAATTGTGTGGACGGTATTCGCAACGCCAGCTACACATTAAACATGTGGAGGCGAGATGGATACACACGCACCGACAAACCCGTATAAAGCTGGCTTCGCTGACATCGTCGTCTGCCCGCTGTTTGTGCTTCTTTGGATGTGGGCGTTCACCTTTGACGTTGGTTCTCCGATGTCTGAGTCTGCCATTGCCTCACCAGTCGTTGATGTGGCAGGCTCACCATGAGCCCCGTGGACATCAGTGTCACGCTGCCCCCAGATGTTGCTGACATTGTGGGAAAAGGTATCAACCAGGGCGGCGATGAGGACATCGCCTTCGCACTACGGCTGCTAGGTTTCCGGTCGAAGGCGCGACGTGCTGGTGACCTCGACACCGTGCGTCAGATTGAGCGCGACTTGGTCAGGGCGTTCGCGGTGGATGCGTGATGGCCTCATTTCACGCTCCGACGCTCATCTGGGCCTTGGACTTCGCGCACACCTTAGTGTCGCGGGTTTATGAATCCGGCTTGCCACTGGTCATCTCGACTCAAGCTGTAGATGCACTGCCCGTCATCACCTTCCGTTTGACGACTGGAACGCTGCCCCTTGGGGCCTACAACCTCGTTCGCGTCGTCTTCCAATCTGGCGGTGCCGAGCTGAAGATTGTGACCTGCGCGAATGAAGATGTTGTACGTACCTACGGGCCGGCCACCCTCGACAAAGACAGTGGCGTCATCGCGGCCAATCATCTGTGGGCGGACCTACTACACGGCCTGACGGCGTACATGAGCATCCGGGTGCCGTCATGAACTGGCTGGACACCAATTGGCAGGCCGAGTTCGTGTACGGGCTGTGCGAGCTGCTGGACCGTTGCCGGCTTCCGGCCAAGCTCGTCCACATTGAAGTCCAGCCCGCCTTTGTGCTGCGCCTGACGCCCTCGGAGGCTGGGCTGATGCCATTCGCACCAAGACCGTCGTGGATGGTTCAGCTCACGTTCGTCGGTGGCAAGTGCAGTGTCCTCGTCAGCCGGACGGATGACGCGGCAGAAGCGAAGGTGGTTCTGGTGAACGGTACCGCCCAGGCGACTGTCCTCGGTGTCTGGGATGGCGCGCTTCATGCTGCCCTCGCGCAAGTCCAAAGTGCCGCCAACTTCATTGATGTGGAGGTGGCATGAACCGACAACCTCCCGAGCCGTTTGTTCTGACTCCGGACTTCTCCATCACGGCCGAGTGGCGAGGTTCGTTTACCCGCTCGCTCATCGCATTCGTTGCGCCGCTGAGTGGGGAGTTTGTCGTCCGGTCGGAGCACGACAGGCCCGCCGACCCGGCTGAGTGCATCACTTCCATCGGCTGCGTTTCGGCGAGATTCCTACAACTTGAATTGTACGTGACCTCTGTGGACGCTGGCCAGGCCGTGCTCTCAACCTACCTAGGCTGGTCGGGGAAGACCGGACTCGTTGCTGTTCATTCCCAGGAGCTGCCCACTGAGCCCGAGGAGGCGGCGGAGGACTGGCTCGGAGCTGTGGGCGGCGATTGGTTGGACTTCCTTGATGCGGGAGTCCGGTCATGAGCGTTGATCTCGCCCTCCGATGGGGACAGGACCGCGTGTGGTGGGAGGCGTTCGCCGTAGAGCTGCAGGCAGACTGCTGGGACGTCGAAGTGCAGCCCAGCGTCGTTGATGACGAGTACGAAGTTGTCCTTGTGCTTGGCCACGTTCATGCCGTGTTTAGTGCCTCCATGCACGTCGACCGACTGTGTGTCGCTGTACAAGTCGTAGGAATGGATGAAACCCTGGACTTTGAACCCTTGGAGTGGTTCAAGCCAACGGATCTATTCCGGGACAGCCCGCCGCCTGCCAGTTGCCTTGAGCGTCCAAGTCCGGACGCTGCAACCAGCCGGTTCCGGCAGACCTATCAGAACTGCATCGTCGACCTCTCGACCGCCGTTGAGCGTCTTGTTCAGGGCGATGTCAACGTGCTCCCAGCATTTACGGAGGGGCGTAATGATGCCTAATCCGAGTATTTTGCGCCAACTGCGTTGGTTCAGCGATGAACAACACGTAGAACAGCCGAACCGTGATGTAGCCGTCACCTTCCGGCACGCCGCTGAGGCATTGGTGGAGAGCGCTCACGAGACTTCTCCAGAGCTGCTGCGTGCTCTTGAGTTGCTCGTCACCGCCCACGACGCCGCACAGCGTGTGGCTACGCTTTGTCATGAAGACAAGGTCCGCGAGGACATGAAGCACCTCGTTGAGGAGCCTGAAAGGGCCGGAACGATTGCAACCGCTCCATCAAACAACGCATCTCGGAGACTCTCATGAGTGGAAACGTATCCACATGTCGGAGCCCAGTAGACACGGACCGTGCACCGGCCAAGGATGAGTCAATGCTTCTGTTCTTGGCCAATGCCAACGAGCTGGTGGTGTCGGATGTTCCGCGGCTGACATCCGAACGGGACCACCTTCGTTCCTGTATCAAGGCGGGTTGGCTGGTCCGAAAGGGGGCTCGCTACGTCCTCACCAGTGCGGGCGCGAAGGCGCGGATGCGAGGTTCGGTATGACCGTCAGCTCTCCCCCGTGCCCGAAGTGTCACACCCCAGTTCCGTCCACCGAGGTCGGCTGCATGATGTGCAAGGGCCTGGAAACGTCGCCGGCGGCCGTACTCGAGCAAGCCGACCAGCCAGCCCACGGTGGTCACTGCACCGACTGCCACGTCACCGCCGTCGTGTCGGAAGAGTGGGGACGGTGTGCCGCTCACTTCGTTGTGAACCCCGTTCGTTGCCGTGTTGACGTCTGGCTCGTCTGCCAGGACGGCACTGTTCGTTCGGTCCGACACAGTTCACAGCTCTGGGTGGACGCCGTGGACGCCCGTCTCTGTGGGCTCATGCTGGCCTTGCCTGACCGGAAGTGCGCATGAGGCCTCTACTCAAATGGCCAGGTGGCAAAGCCAGGATGGCGCATGTGATTGCCGATGCCTTCGGAGACGACAAGCCAGAGGGATATGTCGAGCCGTTTGCCGGTGGACTCGCCGTCTTCTGGCACCTTCACGACACAACAGCTCTCCGCAGCTTGCGTCGTAGCCCCGTCCTGTCCGATGCATGCGGCAGCCTCATGGTCGCTTACCGTGCGCTGCAGCAGCGGCCTGAAGAGGTGTGCAACGCGCTGCAAGAACTCACGAAGGGGCACAAGAAACCGCGGGAATGGACTCGCGACTACTATCGCCTTCGGAGCCAGTTCAATGCGTACCGCGCCATCGTGCTCAAGCCGGTAGCCGCAGGTGAGGGCCGGGACGTCCCAGTCGGAGATGAAGCCGTGAAGCATGCGGCGCTAATGCTCTGGATCAATCGGGCCTGCTTCAACGGACTGTGGCGGACCAACCGGAGTGGAGCGTTCAACGCTTCTGCGGGCTCGTACCAGACCGTTCGGCTCGACTACGACGCCATTCGCCGAGGTGGAAGCATTCTCGCCAACTTCCGTGCACAGCTAGGCTGGTGCGACTGGCGTGTATCCATTCGGAACGCTGGCGAAGGCGACTGGCTCTTTGTCGATTCTCCGTACCTGCCCATGGACCGTCAAGCGGACTCGTTCACCGGGTATTCGGCTATTCGGCCGTGGGGACACGATGAACACCGCGAGCTCGCGTTCCAGTGTTGCTTGGCGGCCCGCCGTGGTGCGGTCGTCGTGCTCACCAACCATGACGCGACCGCCACACATGAGATCTACGACCAGGTCAACGGGTGGGAGGTCTACGCGCGGCCCGAGGTGACCCGGACCATCAGCCAGTCCGCCAACCGGATGAGGGCGACCGAGGTCGTTCTGACTCTTCGGCCCCGGGACGTCGTGGTGCCGTCGAACCCCAACACACAGCTCTCAATGCTCGGTGACGCTCCCGTCGCCCTGGAGGACCTGCATGTCTGATGCACAGGCCATTGATGTCGCTTCACTGCAGAATGACCCCCTTGCCTGCAAGCTGCTCGCCATCATCGGGCGGTCGCCTGATGGGGTTCTGGACTCAGAGTTGGAGACCAGAGTCAAAGACCCACGGTTCCACGATGTACTGGACCGCCTGGCGTCGTCGGGACTGGTCACAACGGAGAGCGAGACCACTTCTACGCGTGACCGCCTACGACACCGGGTACCCGTCGCCGCTCTGCGGTTTCGGTTGGCACCTCCTGGATTCAAGCCGGACACTGCGCATGCCCACAACCCTGTTGGGGCAGCCCGTTCAGGCTCTGATTTGCAGGGGCTCTGGCGCGAACACACGAGGCTTCGTCGGCTTGCGCGGCAACACAATCGAAAGGCCACTCTTGTCCTAGGCGAGATTCGCTCGCTCTCCTGCAAGCTCGATGAGGAGTCGCCGCCATGCGAGTCCTAGCCGCGCCACGCTCGCTCACCTTGCGTCGCGGCTCCAAGCCCGGCACTCGTCACCGGTGGTGGCTTGGTGGGCGCGAGATTCAAGAGAACGTGGAGCTTCTGGTCCAGATGGTCCAACAGTCCAGCTACGTCACCCGTCCTGGTTTCGGCCGGTATGTGTGTACCGAGGTCGACTGGTTGCCGGTCCGTGCCACCTTCCAAGACATCGAAGATGCCCCCGAGGTCTCGAAGGGCGCCGCAAAGGCAGATGGGCGTCTGTTGTGCCTCAAGCTTCCGTTCCGATGCGGCGGGACCGTCTTGGTCCCTGCACAGACGTCCATGCAGTTCGCGTGGCCCGGCCCTACAGCGACAAGGGCGGCGTGATGGACCTTCCTGTCATCGTCATTGACACAGAGACGACCGGTCTGCCAGAGCACCCCGATGCGGTCGCCATCGAGATTGCGCTGGTGCTTCTCATGCCGGATGGCTCCAAGCCGTTCGCACTGTCTTCGTTGCTCAGGCCGGAAGACCCCAACGAGATTGTCTGGACCCACACTCATGTTCGCGAGACCATGACCATCCACGGCATCACGCCGGCGCATGTTGCACTCGCTCCTGTGGCCAAGCGCGTCGATGACCTGCTCGACTACACCCGTCGATATGCTGTGGGCTGCTACGGCCAACAGTGGCCCTGCGAAGACTTGGCTTGGACGAGCTGGCGTACCGAGTTCGAAGCCGAGATGTTCCGGCGGTCGCTTCCGAAGGTTGCTGGTTGGCAGACCGCTCCGTGCATTTGGGAACTCGCCCGCGAGTCGTTCCGTCCGGAAGACTTGGCGAAGCCTCACTATCCATCCATCAAGACGACAGCGCATGCGCTTGGCCTTCAGGCAGACCGAAACACGCACCGTGCGTTGCCAGATGCTCTGCTCGCGGCTGATGTCCTCTACGCCCTCATCCATCGAGACTCAACCCAACCATTGGAGGTGAGCTGATGTCTCTGTCACGCCGAACTGTCCGCCGTGTCCGAAACTACCTCGTACGTGAAGGTGCCATTTCCACGGTGCCCCGGCTTTGGAACACGTCTTTACTCGTCGCCGGACCGCTGTTGCATGCGCGTTCCGTCCAAGAACCAGACCCGGTCGTCGTGGAGCTGGAAGAGCCGGTCGAGGTAGTCGATGCTCCACCAGTCAAGGGTGGCTCGGCGTTGGGGTTTTGCGACCTTGGACAGCACGTTCAGCAGTCCAACAACGTCGGGAGTCCCACCGGGAGCTCGCCGGACCAGGTCCACCAAGCCGATGAGCAGCTCGTCCGTTCCATCTTGCTCCTCGCGCTTGTCTTCGGGGAGTCCGGACTCCCGCAGGTAGTGCCCGACGCCCAGAAGCAGCAGCTCGTAAGGCTCCGCTGCCGTCTGCTTACCGACCCTGAAGTCGGAGGGGGCGTCGGCAGCATCGAGTTCGGCGACTGCGCGTGCAGCGTGGCCAGCGCCTTGAAGCAAGACCTCCATCGTCATCCGCTTGCGAAAGGGGCTCCCGTTCATGACTTCTCCTCACAGACGGGGGCTTCGTCTCCTCGGTGTGTCCGCACCGAGGAGACACCCGTCTCTGGGGCCTCTCTAGCCGATTCAACCCCACCCAGTCTCAATCAACCGGAGCAAGACGATGACCGCTAGATCTCCCCGTGAATTGGTCGCTCAGCGCCTCACACTCCCGGTCAAGTCCCTGACCTTCGACCGTGCTCTACAGTGTCGTGTGGAGATGGATGATGCCATCGTTGACGAGTACGCGGCCGCGATGAAGGACGGGGCCGTCTTCCCGGCCATCGATGTGGTGGACGTAGACGGCAAGCGCTTTGTTGTGGATGGCTGGCACCGTGCCTACGCCACGAAGAAGGCAAAGCTCAAGCAGATCGAAGCAGTGGTGAAGAAGGGAACGCGCCGCGATGCCATCCTTCATGCGGTCCACGCGAACGGCGACCACGGTGTCCGTCGTTCACACGATGACAAGCGGAGGGCCGTCCGCACGCTGCTCATGGACCCAGAGTGGGCGAAGATGAGCAACCGGAACCTCGCAGGCCTTGGGCGAGTCAGTCATGCGTTCGTGGGCCTGGTGCGTAAGCACTACCAGCTCGGCAGTGGGGAACTGCTCACCGAAGAGCGCATTGATGAGATTGACGGTGAACCACCCCAGGAGTGGTTGGACCTGTGTGCGGGCCTGCCCGAGTGGGACAAAGCGAATGTGCTGCGGCTCCGACAGTGCTTCAATTTGTCGGCGCTAGAGCTGGCTTTGCCGTACAACTACCGGTCGGAACACATGATTGCGGCGATTGGAATGCAGCTCACGCGAATCGCTGGTCGGTCTGGAGACCCGTGGCCGTGGCCCGCGGACAAGATGCCGCATCAGCGCGAAGTTCGTGTTCGGCACCTAGTGGACTCGTTGGACATGTCTGCAGCGCTTCAGTCGCCGGCGTGTCCGGAGCGAGTGGAGCTGTTCTTTGTCTGGGTCAAAACGAAGGGTCTGGAGAACCTGCAGGACCACAGCATCGACAAGCTACTCGAGGACTTTTCCGAATGGCCTGCGTTCGTCCGGATGCTCAAGCTTCGTCGCTCTCAGCTCAAAGCGGACCGGGAGGCTAAACCGCCCTCTGACTGGGACCAGGCCAAGGCAATCGAAGGCGAGCGGGATGCTACCCGCCAAGCGACAGCCATTCGGTCTGCCGAAACGCAAGTGTTGAAGCATGTGCGAGCGAGAGGCTTGCAGTCTGCTTCTCGAAATGTGCTTCGAGAGGTCAACGGCGAAGCGGCCAACGCGGAGTGCTCCAACGCTGCGTGTGACGGTTGGATGGTTTCCCAGGTGTACGGTGAGCCGCTGTGTTCGGTCTGCAACAAGTCGGCGTGCAGGACAGTTGAGCTTCATGATTGGGCGTTTGAATACGTTCAATCCCAAGTGCGGGCAGGTGTTGACCTGGTCATTGATGGCCGTGTGCTGTCGATGGAAACGTTGCCACTGCTACCGCAGAGCGAGACGTCTGTTGCCACCGAATCTGGAGTGGTCGCCAAGTGAAGCCGGCTCGTGCCATGTCTAGAGTTGGCGAGCATCCACATGGGTGAGACCGGAAACGTGGTGCGGTTTCCTGGCGTGAAGGGGCGTTTGGCGTCTCCTGTGCGCTTCCGCGCCACCGATCAGGACATCCTCGCCTTGTTGGGCGGAACGCTGAGAACACTGCAACGTAGGGTGAAAGAGACCACCCACGCGAAGCTCGCCAGGCCGTGGCGGATGTACGGTGGCCGTCGCCGATGGAATTTGGCGGCACTCGATCAGTGGTTGGAGGACACAGAACAATGGCGAGCACAAGAACGTACACGACGAAAACGGGCGCGAAACGGTGGTCGGTCCGCTGGCGAGATCCAGACGGCGCACAGCGGGAAAGGCGAGGACTTCCCGACAAGAGGTCTGCCACAGCGCTCAAAAAAGACGTCGAGGCCGCAGTCGGGCAAGGCTTCAGATGGGAGCCGCGGGATGCTCGACCGGTACCGACGCTCTGGGACCTCTCAGAAGACCTCCTGATCGAGTGTCGCGTGCGTGGATTGCGGCCCCGAAGCATCGAACGAAAGGCCCAGTCCATTGGCCTATGGTTGCGCTGGCTGGAGGATTCGCTTGGACGAGCCCCCATCTGCGAAGATCTCGACCGAAAGATGCTCACCGCATTTGCTGTTTCTTTGGCCGATCCGGTCACGGGACGGCATCTACATGGCCGAGCTGCCAGTACGATCTATAAGCATGTCGCAGAGGTCGAACTGGCTTGGCGTTGGTTCTGGGACCGCGCGGACGAGGAGAAGTATCCGTGTCCGCGCCCACGCACGATTGGGCTGCGAAATCCGCCGCCGGCGGAGCGGCCGTCGCCCAGTTGGTCGGACATGGACGCCGTGTGTCTGGCCGCTGCCCGCATTCCGATTCGCTCCTCCTCGCTTCTTCGTTGTGGCTTGGACCGGCACCCGTTGCACTACATCGCCGTTACTATGCGGTACACCGGACTTCGGGTTCAGCAGGTCATGGACCTCCGATGGTCCGACTTTGACCTGGAGCATTGCATCATGACCGTGCGCCCAGAGTTGGGAAAGAGCCAGCAAGAGCGCCGTGGCCGCGACGTTCCCCTGTCCGCGCATTTCGTTGCCGAGCTCAAGACCTGGCCACTCGCCAGCGAGTGGCTGGTTCCCACCTGGCAAGCGGGGAGCAAACCACGTGTGGTTCGTGCCCGCGACATGGTGAAGGCGTGGATTGCGGCTGGCATCGACGAAGCCAAGTGGAAGGGCCGCCCTGATCACGCATTCCGAGCTGGCCTGCAGAGTGGCCTGAAGCGTTTGCGGGCTGACGATGAGGCCGTGAAGCAGCTGGTTGGACACTCACGCGGTGTCCGCGGGCGCTACGTAGATGCGCCTTCGTTGCCAATGCACGAAGCCGTAGGGCTGATTCCACCGCGTTTGACTGACTCAGTTATGCGTGAGACAGAGGCTGCAGCATGATGTGGGCACAGAGTGGGCACAAGACGATGGCGCAAAAATTAACAGAGCTTAAAGGCCTGCTATCGAATGGTTGGCGGCGGATGATGGGAGTCGAACCCACCGGAGACCGCCTCTCGACGTCTCCCGACCAGTTTTGAAAACTGGGGCCGGCACCGGCCTGGCGACACCCGCCGTCAGGTGACTAACGCACTACTGCTCGTCGAGTTGGTACTGCTCGGTGACCAGGGCTTCGCTAGCTGTGATGTCCGCTTCGTTGAACAATACGGGCCGGAGTCGTTCTTCGGCGTAGATCTCGGACTGGTCGGTAAAGTGAGGCGAGTCCGGGTCTTCGCTCTGGCTGTAGACCATGATGGCGCGGGCTTCAGGGCCGTTGTCACCAAACTGCATGGTCATGATCCAGCTATTACCGGAGTTGACGACGTAGCCTTCGTCTGTCAGGTCGGTGGTTCCGTTCAGGACGGTGCCGCGCTGCACATCAGGGAACAGCGTGGTGTCGCCCCCAGTGCTGTAGTCTGCGATGCTGATGACGCCGTCTTGGTACATGCCGCCCTGGGTGGGGATGTCGTTGTCTCCAATGCGGCGGAATTGGATGTCACCGAGAGCGTCGGTGGGGGTGATTCCGGCTTCGGTCAGACGGACGGCAGCGATAGCCAGGCTGTCGAGAACCTTGTCACGGCCTTCTGTCGGGGCTGGAGCCAGCCCGTTTGGCGTGTACATGGAATCTGTGGGGTCGAACTCGCCGGCAAACAGTGGGCCGGTATGGCGCAGGTCAAACCAGGTGTAGGCGCCGGCAGACATCCACTCGCGCATGATGTGGGCACCCTGACTGTCCACGGCGTGACGCATGTCCCACGCGCCGAGTGCGGTACACCAGGGAGAAACGTCGATAGTGCTCTCAACGCCATCGACGGTCACGGTGACGTCGGTGACGTCGGTGCAGCGTGTCACCACCTGGTCGCGCAGGTCTTCTGCGACGCTGCTACGAGCGGACAGGGTGGCCTGCTGCAGCTCATCCAGGGTAAACACGCCATCGTCACCGGCGGCAGAGTCCGGGCCGGACTCCAAGAAGAAGCGGTTGTTCATCTTGGTGCGTGGTGTGCGCGGAACACCGGTCTCGCCGTACATCCATGAGTAGCCAGTGAGGGGAGCCTGCGGGTTGGACATCCAATGGTTCTCGTTGGCATTGGTGACGAAATCGCGGCGGTCCAGCTGCGGTGCATCGTCGAACGGAACAACGCCTGGGCGCGGCGAGGCAGGGTCGTCTACCCAACGGAAGGTGTCGTTGTCACCCTCGAACACGTACAGGCCTGCTTGCTCCCAGAACAGCTGCGCGAGAGGTTGTTCGACACGGTAGTCCAGCCAAGCTTGTTCGGCGGAGTCGGGCACGTTTGGGGTATTCGCAGAGTCGGTGTAGAAGGCGTTGCCCTGGTCGTCTGCTGCGAGGGTATGGACCCACGGAATTCCCATATGGTCGCGCTGAGCGGACTTAAACTCGTCCATGGTGGTGGCATGGTTCATCTCAAACCAGCTGTCGTACAGCTCGATGTTGTTGATGTTGGCATCGCGGTAGCTAAAGCCGAGGATGGGCGTCCAGCCGATGACCGGCGCGTTGAGCATGGGGCCGTACTCTGTGCGGTACATCGTTCTTGATTCTGGGGCCAAGCTGCCATCACCCTGAAGGACATCCACGGTGAAGGTATTCGCTTCCATGGGGACGAATTGCCCACCCGACATGTATTCGGTTGGGTTGTCCGGGTTCAGTTCGTGCGCATAGAACGTAAAGCGCGGGTTTGTCGAGACGGTATGGGTCCAGGCGATGTTCCTGTTGAAGCCGATGTTGACGACGGGAACACCAATGAGAGAGGCACCGTAGACGTCCAGTCCGTCCGGTCCCATCATGTGGAACTCCCACCACTGGCGCTCACCCTGGGACGGGAAGTGAGTGTTCGATAGCAGCATGCCGCCATCTGTCGATGAGCGGTCAGCGCCGATTGCCCAGCCGTTGCTTCCCAGCTCCAAGTCTAGCTTGTTGAAGCGGTCAAGCTCGCTGATGTCAGGCGGTGCGCGTCGCGGACTCTGTGGCGCTGCGGGGGGCTGAGCAGTCGCGATGAAGTCGGTCAGTGCGTAGCCACTGCCGAGCAGGCCTAGGTGTAGATGGTAGGCCAGCAGGTCGATGTGGGTGATGGGCTGGACCCATTCGGCGTCCCGACAGGGCTCGGGGAGTTCGCTGGCGGGGGTGTCTGCGAGAAACTGGTTGTATCCCGCGGTGTACCCGATCAATACCTCTTGGATTTCTGGGCGAATGTCGAACCAGACTTCTTCGGCGGAAGCTTTGATACCCAACTGCAACCAAGCAAAGTCGCTGTCGAGGTTCGCATCAGCTGTGCCGGGACCAAAGTACTTGGAGCGCTGGCTCTGCGTCTTCACCAGCTGGTCTGCGAGAGTGCACACATGGTCACGGGAAAACGCACTGCCGAGACCGAAGCCCAGACTGCCGTAGTCGTCTGCTTGGATGTGTGGAATGCCGTAGTCGGTCCATCGAACGGTGGCGTCGTAGGGACCTACCTGCACGTCGTAGGGGTCGGGGCCTGGGTCGACGTCCTCGACCTCGTCGGTTTTACAGCCGGTGAGAACCAACAGCAGCAGGCCAAACGCTTTCATTCGAGACTCCAATGGGGGGGCAGGGGCAAGTGGGTCAGACTTATTGGGCGTGGCGAGACACCCGCCGACCATCGGTCCATACATCAACAATGCGCTGTAGAGCTGTCAAATCGTGTTCCGGGTTTCCCTCGACCAACAGCAGATCCGCCTCCCAACCGGGTCGGATGGCTCCGAAGCGGGCGTCAGGGTCGAGAAAGCGGCTGTTTTCCCAGGTGACGGCTCGGAGAACTGTGGGGCGGTCGAGCCCAGCGTCTAAGAGTGCGGCCATCTCACTGTGCAGTCCCGCTCCGGCAGGAAGGCCTAGTCCGGGTGAGTCGGACCCTACGAGCACGGTGACGTCGTTATCTCGGAGAACCCGGAGGTTTGCGGTTCGGTCATCTAGCGCGGGTACGACCTGGTCTGCCCACTCGCCCATGACTCCGCGGAGTGGAGAGTCTCCGTCACGCATCCTGGCAAGGTCTCGAACTTGACGTCGGGTGAGCAGTTCTTGCTCTAGTGGGATGCTGGGCACTGCGCCCTGATGCACCTGTGCCACACGCTCCCACACAATGAGGGTCGGTGTGACCTCAATGCCTGCGTCTCGGAGGGCGATGGCCTGTTCGGTGGTGATTCGGCCTTGGCTTGGTGCGTGGGCCAGAGCATCGACCCCGAGGTCTATGGCTCTCTGCACGTCCATTGGGGAGCCTACGTGAGCGACGAGGCGGTCACCCAGTGCCGTGGCGGCAAGGCGAACGCGCTGGGCGGCTTCTTCCGAGACCACGGGGGAATGGGAAGGGATGGTGTCGAGCATGATCTTTTTGAAGCCAGTTTGGCCCTGACGGAACACGGCGTCGTCGACATCGTCTGCTGTCTCTACCGTGTTCGCGATGCGTGCGGTCGCTACCTTCACCAGGAGTCCCGGGTACAGACTGCGTATCGATGCAATGGGGTGTCCACCGGGGGCGGTGTACGGGCGTCCGCTGCGGAACAGGTCCGGGCCGGTAAGTCTTCCAGCACCGATTCTCTCATCCAACCGGTCGATAGCATCCCGCTCCATGGACAAGTCCAGGACGGTTGTGATGCCCGCGTAGAGCAGTGCCTGCAGGTTCTTCTTTGGGTTCGGAATCCGCAACCGGTCGGGTGCGGCGAACGTGGACCCTAGGTGAACATGGACGTCGATGAGGCCCGGCAGCAAGGTCCGGTTCGTACCGTCGACGACCGAGATGTTTGGGTCACTCCACCCGTTGCCGACAGACTCGATGCCAACAATGAGGCCTTCGGCAATGAGCACGTCTCGGCGGGGGCCGACGTGTCCCTCTGCGTCCATGACAGCGACGTTCGTGATGACTGTCGGTAGGGCAGGCGTGGTGCTGTCTGCAAGTGGAGCGGCTGCGCACCATGCAACGAGCAGAGCAATCACACCGCGACCGGAGTGCCGCATGAGGTGCACAGAATGCGGATCTGGTCGCGACTGACGTCTTTGGTGGTGCGTCCGCACGCGGGACAGACGACGTTCTTTGTGGTTTTACCCTCCGGTAGTGCCCGACGAATCAGGGTATCGACGGCCCGAGTACCGAGTGTGCGACGGAATGACTCCAGGGTTGCGAGAACCATGTTTCGGCCGTACTCTTTCGGAGAATCGCCCTTTAGGGAGGGGGGGCAGTTGGTGTGGCCGAGAAGGGTCCTATACAGAGCTACCGCACGGGCCAGCATCTCTTTGACGACGTCGACGTCATTGGCGGACTTCAGGCGCCGCGCGGCTTGCTTGAAGCCGGACAGGGCGTCTTGCAGACCAGAGTCGAAGGTCATGAGCTCGCCGAGGACAACCTCCTCTTCCAGCCAAGCGAACTGTGCTTCCGTGGTCTTCTCGGACAACAGGTCTGGATTCATACACAGGTCTATGGCTTTCGCCTCGTACGCGAACATACGCCAGGCGCCGGGTTCATGACTGCGTCGTGCCTGCTCCATGGATTGCGCAACTACTGCTTGGCGTTTTGCCAAGAACCTCTCGCGTGGGATGTCTTCAGGATTCTCGTCGAGCTTGACCCACGTACCCACTGCCCAAGTACCGGTACGGTCGAGCACCAACAAGGCCCCACAATCGCGGCAAAGCACAGTCAGAACCTCGGGGGCGACCTGACGGCGATTGGAGCACGAAGGGCATTCAATGTCATCGAAACGCATGCAACTCCCAGATGTGGGCGGGCTCTATTCCGTTGACGGGTACAGTCGTGGGAAACGGTTGGTCCGCCATTTGTCGAACGTGGCAAGATCTGCGTATGTGTTGCCGGCGAGGTCCGGCATTGTCACCGCAGTTCCGCACATGACCTCGACCCGGCACATGCGGACAAACTCTCGAACGGCCTTGTCGTTTTCTGGGCTCGGCTGGGCGTACTTCTTGATGAGGTCGGACAGCTGACGGTGGTGAATGTTCATCCGTCTAGCCGCACGTACTCGTACTCGACCTCGTTCTTGTTGATGCCGCGTGCGGGTGGTGCAATCCAGTTGGCCATCTTGCCGTGCTCGTACACAGGCTTCATCAGTGAATGCACGTACAAGCGGTCGTCATCTGTCGGCAGCCAGTCGTCCTTCTTGGCGTTGAACTGCTCTTCGGTGATGGGGGTGCCTTCTAGGTCGTAGAACTGGCCGGCATACAGGCCTTGGCGGCGATGGAAGCGATGGTTGGGCAGAGTGATGCGGAACCCGCAGTCCAGCTTGTCCAGTGCGCGGTTCCAGCGCTTGAGTACCAGTTCACAATCCTTGATGTACTCCTCTCGAAGGATCTCGTTCATTGCGTTGCGCAGTGGCACTTCGCTGTCGACTAGGACGTCGTCTTTGAGCACCTTCAAGGTCTTGCTGGCTTCGATAGCCACGTGGTCTTCCCACAGGTCGTTCTCGCGGTACCGGCCCTTGATGCCGTTTGCGAAGTAGTCGGCGGCGTTGGAGCTGATCTCCGAGCCGAACAGGTCGATGCTGTAGCTGAACCAGTAGTTGACGTACTTCTGGACGGTCTGTAGGCGAATGCCGCCTAGGTTTCGCGGGTCACCGTTGGAATCTTCCTTGGTCAGCTCGGCGCTGCGGCGCAAGACCCGCTGAATGCCACGTTCGCCAACGAACATATGGTGTGCTTCTTCCGTCAGCATGAAGCGGCAAGTGCGTGACAGTGGGTCGAATGCGGACTCGGCCAGAGAGGCGAGCTGGTACTTGCCGTCACGGTCAGTGAAGGTGGTGAAACAGAAGAACGTCAGCCAGTCTGGACAGGTCTGGTTGAAGGCATCCAAGATGCGGGGCTTGTCTTCGTCTCCAGAGCGCCGCTCCAAGAGTGTCTCTGCTTCTTCGCGACCATCCCGGCCGAAGTAGCCGTGCAGGAGGTAGACCATGGCCCACAGGTGGCGACCTTCTTCCACGTTGACCTGGAAGAGGTTGCGTAGGTCGTAGACGGAGGGAGCGGTCTTACCTAGGAAGCGCTGCTGCTCAACGCTGGCTGGCTCCGTGTCCCCCTGGGTGACGATGATGCGCTGAAGGACGTTGCGGTACTCACCGGGAACTTCCTGCCACACAGGCTTTCCAGCGTGGTCACCAAATCCGATAGTGCGGTCTTTCTCGCGGTCGGCCAGGAAGATTCCCCAGCGGTACTCCGGCATTTGTACAAAGCCAAAGTTCGCCCAACCTTCGGCGTCTGTACTGACGGCGGTTCGTAGGTAGACGTCAGAGGTCTGAAATCCCTCTGGACCCATGTCTTGCCACCAATCGAGGAATGCCGGCTGCCACTTCTCAAGCGCCCTCTGTAGACGGCGATTGTTGGACAAGTCCACATTGTTGGGAATCAGTTGTTGGTAGTCGATACCGCTCATGGAAAACCCCTCGAAAGATGATTTTGTATACCGCATGTGTGCTGAAACGGGATGCGCTTCGTCGTTGCACTGGTTCTATAGACGCACGATGACGTCGCCAAGGCTCGGTGCACAGGCTTGAACCGCTGGGGCATCACTCGACAGGTGTTGTACCTGTAGGGCGGCCGATTGACAGGAGGCCGCGTTGCTATCAGCGACCATGCGCAACGTCGTTTTGGCGGTGTGGCCGGCCAGACGAGTCCCTTCGAGGTCTACGAATCCACTGTCGTCGCCAATGAAACCGTTGAAGGTGAAGGTCCCAAGGGCGGTCTCTGCCTGAACGAGAGTCGCGCCCGGACTTAGGCCGCCGGGCAGCTCCCAGGCAGTCCCAATGACGTGCACCCAAGCCAGGGCGTCGCGCTCGGAGGTCTGCCAGACCGCGCGTAGCTCGTGGTCTGTTCCCGCATGAATGACGGTGCCGGCTTGGACCTGACCTTCGCCGATGTCGACGTCTTGGTCCTTCAGTGCACCTTCACCGAGCCGGGTGGCCAAGTCAGCTCGGGTGCTGTCGCTGCGCAGCGGGCCCACAAACTCGCCAGGCACGATGCTTCCGTGGCCTGCATCAGGGTTCTGCACGACCTGTCGGTGCACGGGTGGTGGTGCAACACCCGTGGTGCCACTCACCTGCGGTTTGTTGGTTCCGCATGCGGCGAGGGCGACGGTGAGAAAGACGAGGTTCAGTCGCATGTGAGTCCGTTGCGTCCGATGAGTGCGGTGACTTCTCGGCGTGTCTCTGTGTTGGCACCTGCCAATGAGCGACACAGGTAGAAGGTGGCGGCTTGCGGGTTGCCTTGGCGAATCAGACTGTAGCCGTAGCCGTAGTTGGCCTCGGCGTCCGACGGGCGTGTGGCCATTGCACTGTCAAAGGCCGCTGCTGCAGCCACTGGGTCGCTCTCCACCAATGACCAGCCTCGGTCGATCAATGCTTGTCGGCTCGGTCGAGTTGGTCTGGGAGTAGGCGCCACGGGCTGTGGAACTGCGACCGGCTGTGGAACTGCGACCGGCTCTGGAACCGTTACCGTCTCGGAAGCGGGTTGTGTCTGAGCCTCGGGTTCGACCGAGAGGGGGGGCTCGGGGGCAGTGGCGGGTTGCGTAGCAGGGAGAGCCTCCGTGCCGTCCACGTCAATGGAGTCTGACAACGAGGTGGGAGGAGGTGCGACCTGCTCGTCAGTACCACCAGGGAGGACCAAGGGCCGTTGACCTGCGGGTATGGCTGGTGGGGGGAACCCAGCACCGGTGAGAGCGCCGCGTTGCCACGCTAAGTACCCGACTGCAGCAAGGGCGATGAAGATGGCCAGCCATGTGGCGACGGCCACTTGCACCAAGCGTCGTCGGGCCCGTGAACGATTGCGAGTCCACTCGGTGAGCGTTGGGTCATCGAGTGCGGCGGGAGCTCGATTGGGAGGGCGCGGCGCTGTCGCTTTCTGCGACACGGGTGTGGCTTGGCGAGCAGAGTAGCCCCGGTCCACTTCTTCTGTTGCGTCTGGGTCGCGAGGCAGCTCGAAGGAAGGACCTTGGCGACCGGTTGCCGCGTTCCCAAAGTCTCCGAGTCCGGGCTCGCCTGTTGGGGCAATTTCAGGCATCAACGTCTGGGAGGACCCGCGGCGTTGAGAATCGTGGAAAATGGGCGGAGCCGGCGGTGGAGTCGGGGTGCGCATGGGGGCAGGCTGCGGCGTGCGACGACGTGGCCCAGCAGAGCGGGGCGTGTGTGCCGGTGGGGCTGGGGCCGTGGGTACAACAGTGTCTTTGGGCGCCTGCGGGGCTTGGGACTCTCGCTTTGGTGGCGGCTCACTTGTCAGTGCGTAGCCGTCGATCACAGTGGGAGCCTGGGTTTCCTCTGTTTCCGGGTCTGGCGGCAGCTGCGCCTGAACATACAGTGGCTGTGGTGGACTTGGGTCCTTGTGGATCCAGCGGGGGGGAGGGGCGCTCGGCGTGGCGGTCGACACGGGAACCGGGGTGCGGACGTCCTCACCACCCGCTGCGATGACATCGAGGTCGGACGCATCCATCAGCACAGCGCCGCACCGGACACAGGCTTCAACCTCGAAACCACGAACTTCTTTGCGAGCCGTAGGCCCACCGCAGCGACTGCACGGCTTCACGACATGGCCTTGGGGCGTGGAATTGGAGCGTTCACGGCCGGCATCATAACAGAGGAGGCTCACCCTGACGTGCGGGTCGTTCCCCGGCGTGTCATGGTTGCGCATGCGTTCGTTGTGCTTCACGTGTTGCTTGGGATTTCTGTTTGCTTGTCCGACTGTGGACAGCGCGGCGGACACGTCCATCGATACGGCAGTCGCTGGAACAGATTCTACGGCGGTTGAGCCGGACACGACCGTGGAACCGGACACAGACCGTGTGCCCACCGATCTAGACCAAGATGGTGCATTTGTACCCGATGACTGCGATGACCGTGAACCGAACGTGTTTCCCGGTGCGGATGAAATCTGGGACGGACAAGACAATGATTGTGATGGCTACGTAGATGGTCAGGGGACGTTTGTGGGCCAGCACACCCTGATGGCCACAGCGATTGTTGAAGGTGAGACACGGCGTACGTCCGTCCTGTGTGACGTGACCTTCACCCGCGCTACGGTTGTGATTGGCTTCACGATTGCTTGTGATGTCCCAACCGATGATGAGCTGGCGATTCAGCTGTTGGGGGAGGAACTCAACATCACGCCAGACGACAACGTGGCTATCGATGGCGAGTGGAACGGTCTGGCCAGCGTTCAGAGTGTGGCCCCATGGCAGGCGACTGGCTCGGGAACGGCATCGTGGTCAGATGATATGAGTCAGCTTGTGCTGACGTCCGCACTGCAGTCCTCCAGCCTGCGCCTGAGTGGCTCGGGTGTGCTCGTCCGCGAAGACTAGAGAGAGGCGGTTAGGACGCTGATGGAGGTGTGAACTGCTGGACGTGATTGTTGTTGGCGCCGGTGTTTCCGGTCTGAGCTGTGCACGAATCCTTCATGAAGCCGGCCTAGCGGTGGAACTGTTGGAGAAGTCCCGTGGAGTCGGCGGCCGTTGCCACACACGACGAATCGAGGGCCAGCCGGTCGACATGGGGGTGACGTTCTTACATGGAGACGACCCGGTTTTTCTCACGGCACTCGGCACCTATGTTGGGCACGACGCGTTTGAGTGGCCTGTGTCGCTTGCGGGAGACGGGCCTACGTGTGCACCTGGCTCGTTGCGGTCATCCGTGCGGAGGGTCGCGATACCAGCGGGTCTGAATGCGTTTCCCAAAGCGCTAGCGGAAGGGCTCACCATTCACCGGGAAACCATGGCGGGTTCAATCTCGATGGCCGACGGTGTGTGCCGGGTGACGTCGACTGCAGGAGCAGTTTTTGAGTCTCGCAAGGTCGTTTTGGCCATTCCGCTGGAACAAGCCAGAGACCTCTTGGGCACTATCAACACATCGTCCAAAGACATCGCTGGCCTTCGGGCACTCATGCAAATGTCGTCGTCGTCGTCTTGTCTGACCGTCGGAGCCCTGTACCCAGTGTCCACGCCGGACCCTGAATTCGATGTCATGCACCCACCGATGTCTTCGTGTGTGGCGCTTCTAAGTCACGACTCGTCAAAGAGAACCTCCCCCGCATACCGGGCTCTGGTCATTCAAGGGCGGACGAGTTGGTCCAGAGAACGCCTAGAAGCGCCGAAAGACCTTTGGTCGCGTGCACTTTTGGAAGAAGCCGGTCGGTTACTCGGTAACTGGGCTAGTCAGCCACTTTTCGTCCATGAACACCGCTGGCGCTTTGCACGTATCGATGGTGCACCGGCGTTTCGTCGACCAGTGCTTACGCAGGTTGGCGGCGCTATGTTGGGGGTGACCGGCGAGGGGTTTAGCGAGGCAGGAGGGGTTGCAGGCGCCTTCGTCGCAGGACATGACCTCGCCGAACGCCTTTTGGAGGGTCTGTGAACAAGATTAGCGAGCGCAACCTCTCGGACTTGGTCGAGCGCGACCAAGATCACGAGTGCTCTGGATACGGCAGCAACAACGTCTGTGTCCGAGTGGTGGCTGTCGCCGACCTGCCAACTGAGTTTGGGCACTTCAAGATCGTTGCCTTTTGGAACAATCGTGACGGCAAGGACCACATTGCGATCATCAAGGGCAATGTCGTCGGAGCGACATCTGTCCCTGTTCGCATTCACAGCGAGTGCTTGACCGGAGATGCGCTGGGCTCGTTGCGTTGTGACTGCCGCGCTCAGCTGCACGCCTCTCTGCGCCGCATTGCTGACGAAGAGGTGGGCGCTGTGCTCTACCTGCGTCAGGAAGGTCGTGGCATTGGCCTGATGAATAAGATTCGAGCCTATTCCTTACAGGACGGTGGCCTGGATACTGTGGACGCGAACCTGGCTCTGGGCTTCCGCGATGACGAGCGCGAGTACAGCGTTGCGGCCCACATGGTCAACAGTCTCGATATTCAGTCGATTCGACTCATCACCAACAACCCGAACAAGCTCGGGCAGATGCGTGAGCTCGGCATTGATGTTGAGGGGCGAATTCCCCACGTGATGCCGCTGACCCCCGAGAATGCGGATTACCTGCGTACAAAGGCTGAGCGGTCGGGACACCTGATCGAGCAAGCAGACTTGGTTCTTCCGAATTCGAGCGACCAACGCTAGCGTTGCTGTTCTGACTATCGGTGGTGTTTCTACTGTTCCGTCGTTGCCAAGGTCTGTGTTGCCCGCTCGCGGGCAGCCTAGGGCTGGGAGACGGGCGATAGGTTGAACCAATGCCAAAGTGGCAAGTGGTAGGGTGGGGAGTCTTCCGCCCGAGCGTTTCCGGTATCTCTTCTCCCCATTGGTGCTGCGGTAGTCGTGGGGGACCATCTTTGGCGTCCTGGCGCTGCACTTTGGGAAGCAACGGGCAGGGGGCGAGGCAGAGCAACAGCCGAACGTACTCAACGATGAAGTGCCGGACGCGCTGGTGTGCTGTGATGCGAACGTTTCGATTGTGCAGAGCAATCTTGGGCTTCAGCAGCGGCTTGGCTACCCGTCCAACATCGCGAAGGGACTGACGCTCACGCAGTTGGCCGTGGAAGGGGAGAGGCGTCGCCTGATGTGTCGGCTGACTGCGGTCGCTGGTCCGCCAACATCCTTCGAAGTGGAGTGTCGTCGAGTGGACGGTGAGCCGTGTGCGACGGAATGGCACATTGCCCGTGGGCGTGACGACCGGATGGTCATGAGCATTCCCAGGGAACGGCAAGAGCCGTAAGGTGGCCGTAGTCGGTATCGGTTGCGGTAATGTCGTAGATGATGGTGCTACACGCCACAGCCGTGAGCGTGCTGAATCGCGGACCTACGCAAGGATTGGTAGCAAGACGATGTAGGTGAGAACATCGGTTGCGGTAGCATCTGCGGGACCATCTGCGGTCATCGCACGTGCCGCCGTCAGTGCTAGGCTTCCCGAGACGAGGATTGCCGCCGCGAGCCGTCAGTTGCCCGTTTGTCGAAGGATGAGAGGACTCAGCAGCGCGCAGTTGATGGTTGCAAAGAGCAGGCCTGTGATTGCGGGGTTGGATTCGTCGGCTGTTCCGGCGATGTGCACGATGACCGTTGTGCTGAGGAGCACAAAGAGCAGCCACATTGTCATGATGCCACGGCTCTGCTGGCGCGTAATCGGGTTGGTCAGTATGGATTGCGGGGGCAGCATGCCCGACCAGGTGCGCCGTGTGTCCACGTCAGACGCATGTGCGTCAGGCATGTTGCCATCCGACCCATAGTTTACGCCAAGGGAACTGCATCGCGTGGGTGACGCTTGTGGCAGGCACCGGTGTCCAAGTGACTCAAGGAGGTCATATGACACGGTCACTACTCGGTTTGGCAGCTCTGGTTGCACTGCCTGCATGGGCTCAAGAACCTGCAGCAGAGGTGCGCACACCCTACGAGACGGTGGTCGAACGACCGCTCGGAACGACCTCCCCAGTTTCGTCGTCATCTCCTGGCGTACCGGAGGCGAGCGGCCATTCCGCGGTTGCGCCCGACGCCGGTACGCCGGAGGTGACGGCCTACGATGCCGCGATGTCCAATGCCCAACGCAGTGTTTCGCCAGCTCCTGCAAGCCTGGTCAAAGAGCCACTAGAAAGCGTCAGCACGACGGTGAGTACGACGGCCAGCGACTCTCCTTGGGCGCAAGCTGTGGCGGGGAAACAGACAGGGCTAGATTTCGAGAGTGTCGCGGCACCCACCAATCCCGTTGAGCCGGTGATTCGTGAGTCCCCAGCGCCGTTCACTCCGGCTCCGTCGGCGGTTGAAACTCCAGCTGACTTGGCGGCCTCGGCTCCAGCTCCGGCTCCAGCTGTCTTGGCGGCCCCGGCCTCGGCTCCAACTCCGTCGGCGGCTCCAACTCCGTCGGCGGCTCCAGCTCTGGTGGCGGCCCCGGTCTCGCAAGCTCCGTTGGCGGCCCCGGTCTCGCAAGCTCCGTTGGCGGCTCCTACGCTACCCGCGGTTCCAGCAGCTGTCTCACACTCAGAGGCTCCTGCGTTTATGCCTCCGGGACCGACTGAAGACGATGACCGACGCGAGCGTGCAACAAGAGTGAACGCGGAATTCCACCCGGCTCCATCTACTCCAGCTACCAAGCCAACGGGTTCAGATTCGCGGGAGGAAGCGCGCCGCGAACGTCGTGAGCAGCGAACCGTGTTTGGCCCTCGTCGGCACACGCGGTTCGTTGGCTTGTACGGTGGCGGTTCGCTTGGTGCGCCAGGTTTTGGTGGGCCGAGCTCGGGAGCCTTGGAAGTCGGGGCACTTGTGGGTGGGTCTCTCCGTCTTGGAGCGGAATTCCGTGGCTTGTCCTACGGCCGTTCTGGACCCGATGTACGCCTGGCCTCGAGCGGCTTCGTCATCGGTTGGGCCTTCAAGACCCGGGCCATGATTCATCCGACCGCTGATGTGGTTCTGGGCGGCGGATTGGTGTCTCACCAGGATGGGCGCGTGATGGGGGCTGTTGGTCTCACCGCGGTGCGTGGTGGCGCCGAGCTGAACCTGACGCGCAGCGTTCGACTGACTGCCGCCGTTGGGTGGCGCGGGATTGCCGCTCCCAACCGTGAGGTACGCCGTGACCTAGACGGATTTGAAGGCCTGGTCGGTGTTCGGGTGGGTTGGTTTTAGACCGCTGGCACCGGATCCGGGACCCCATCCCCTGGATCCGCTGACCTGTGGATAACTTTATGGATTTCTTGGGCACGGCTTGTGGGGAAACTCGCGAGATCGTGCTTGAAACTTTTTTTTCGACGATAATTTGCGGAAAACACGCGTTGAATCGTTGTGGACGATCCTGGGGACTTGACAGTCACTGCGGCTAGGTTCGGTCCCGGCATGGACTGGGTCGGCGAGTGCATGACGACAGCGTTGTGTCGGTACATCGTGTGCAGCGCCGAGCGAGGCAGGTGGATGTATGGGCGGACCGGAGCGTCACGCGACAGGTGCCACATGTGACTGCCGAATTCGATCCCAAAACGCAACAAACCCCTCAAGGAGAACCTTGAGGGGTCTGGGTGTATGGAGCGGGCGACGAGACTCGAACTCGCGACATCCAGCATGGCAAGCTGGTGCTCTACCAACTGAGCTACACCCGCAGAGCGCCGCGTTTCTAATTCATCTACGCGCTGTGTCCACCAAAATCTGTGGGTTCATTTTAGGGGCTCGCTGCATTGTGACCGTCGCGCCGTAGACGACGAATGAGCCCCGGTCCCTGAAAAATCAGAGACGAATACAACTGTACGGCAACGCAGCCTGCTTCCAACAAATCTTGCACTTGGTCCGCAGATTCAATGCCGCCCACCCCTATGACCGGGATGCGTCCTGCTGAGGCGGCCAAGGCCACCTGGATTCGGTCGCGAGCGAACGGCCACAAGGGAGCGCCTGACATTCCGCCACCTTGGTTTGGGTCGGTGGAGAGCAGGTCGCGTCGGATGGTTGTGTTGGTGGCGATGATGGCGTCGACGCCAGCGGTGTGTGCGAGCTCGACGGCGTCGTGGATGGCTTCGTCCGTCAGGTCGGGAGCGAGCTTCAGCGTTGTGGGAGTGCCGTTGGCAGCTCCAAGGACGGCATCAAGAATGCGTCGTAGTGGATCGGCGTCTTGAAGCGATCGCAGCCCGGGTGTGTTTGGGGAGCTGACGTTGACGGTGAAGTAGTCGGCGACGTCAGCAAGGCGGCGGGCCGATGTCGCGTAGTCCTCTGCGGCGTCTTCTAGGGCCGTGACCTTGCTCTTGCCGATGTTTGCCCCCACCGGCACGCTCGGCCAGTGCCCGCGGCCCTTCAGGTGCTCCATGCGCTTGGCTAGCGCCGCACTACCGCCGTTGTTGAAGCCCATGCGATTGATGATGGCGCGTTCGTCGACCAATCGGAACATCCGCGGCTTTGGGTTGCCCGGTTGAGCATGAGCGGTGACGGTCCCGACCTCAATGAATCCGAATCCGAGCGCTGGCCAGAAGGGGATGGCCACTCCGTCCTTGTCCAGCCCGGCGGCGAGACCGATTGGGCTGGGAAGGGTGTGCCCAAACAGGGTTGTGGGCTGGGGCGGAGCGGTGCAGAGAGGGCGAGCGATTGCCCCCAGCAGCCGAGGCGCAGCGCCCAACGTGCTGAGCGTTAGGTGATGGGCGGTCTCAGCGTCCAGTGAGAACAGCAACGGTCGACCCAAGGCCCACAGCGCGTTCATCATCCGCGCTTCTTCCGTAGCGGGCGGTTCTCCCACGCGTCACGCAGCGTGGGTAGGTTGCCGCGGAAGTAGTCGAAGAACGACGCTACCGTGACCAGCGTGATGAAGAACATCAGCCAGTAGGGCACTTGCTCGAGCGGCCATGCCGGGAACAGGGCTTCAAGGACGATGACTGCCATGATGAGCTGTGTGCCCACACCCTGAACGACCGCCTTTATCTTACCCGTTGGACGCGCATCAATGATGACGTCTCGAGTTGCAGCGACCGTACGGAAGAACGAGATAGCGGCATCTCGGTAGAAAATGGCAAGAACCATCCACAGGCTGGCGACATCAATCGCGTACAGGCCCAAGAAGATGGTGTACCGACAGAATGCGTCACTGAATGGGTCGTACAGCTTACCGAAGTCGGTGACGAGCTTGTAGCGACGGGCAATCCAACCATCGAGCAGGTCAGTGAGCTCTAGGACCAGTGCAAGCACAGCGGCAGCGACGGTCCACCACACGCTGCCACCATTGTGACCAGCGACAAGTAGTGCCACAGCAACCGGCGCCAGCGGTAGCCGCAGCGAGGTCACTATGTTTGGGTCGATGGGGGCGCGCTCCATGAGTGCGAGCATAGCGCGATCAGGGCAGCGCGTCTGGGCCATGGCGCAGGTAGTTGACGGTAGCGAGGATGTTGAAGGCAATGCACACCCACGCCACATGGCTTCCGACGGCCTGCCAGTCGATGTCCAGCCAGGGCCCGTGGAACAGAAGTAAGCCCAAGGCCGTGGCTTCAAGACTCACGGCGACGCGGCCTGCAAGGTTGACATCGAAGACGCGCCCGGAGCGTCGAGCGGAAATGAACACCACGCCAGTGATGATGTCGCGGAAGATCAGCAGCCCCGCGACCCAGCCGCTGACCCAACCAGCACCCCACAACCCGATCCACGTGATGTTCGTCAGTACCTTGTCACTGATGGGGTCGAGCCACCGTCCGAGCTCTCCGGTCGCATGAAGGGCTCGGGCGAGTGCACCGTCAACAAGGTCGGTGAGCATTGCGAGAGCGAACACGGGGAACGCCCACCGGCTTGGCTCGCCCGTGAGCAACAGGGCTGCAACAACGATGCCAGCAACGCCTCGGCTCGCGGTGACTGCATTGGGCAAGTGACGCAGCAATCGGGAGCCTTGGGTTGGGCGACAAGTAGGATATGGACCGCGTCCAGAGAGGTTTCTATGTCTAATCACACCGATACGCTGGTCATTGGATCCGGCGCCGCCGGCATGTTCTTTGCCCTCAAGGCTGCCGAGCACGGCAAGGTGACCGTCATCACCAAGACCCAAGAGGTCCAAGAGAGCAACAGTCGCTACGCGCAAGGCGGAATTGCGGCGGTGTGGTCCGATGATGATTCCTTCGACAACCACATCTCAGACACGCTTGTAGCGGGGGCTGGATTGTGTCGGCGTGAGGCGGTGGAGTTGACGGTACGGACCGGGCCGGAGCGTGTCCGTGAGCTCATCGAGATTGGAACGGCGTTCACGGCATCTCACGACAACCCGGACGAATACTCCCTGCACCGCGAAGGCGGACACAGCCACCGTCGAATCCTGCACGCCGATGACCTGACCGGCGCCGAGATTGTTCGCGCCCTGCACGCTCGCTGTGCTCAACACCCCAATATCCAGGTATTGGGTGAACACACAGCCATTGACCTCATCACGGCGGGGTGGGTCGCTCGGCGCAGTGGAGAGATTTCTCCCGTCGAGGACCGGGTGCTCGGCGCGTATGTGTTGAACCGCCAGAACGATGAAGTGGAGGCTTGGGCGGCTTCGATTGTTGTGTTGGCGACCGGTGGAGCCGGCAAGGTCTACCAGTACACCACCAACCCACCGATTGCGACGGGCGATGGGATTGCCATGGCCTGGCGTGCGGGTGCGGAAGTCGCGAATATGGAGTTCGTTCAGTTCCATCCGACGGCTCTGTACCACCACAAGCTGACCAGCTTTCTCATCAGTGAGGCGCTTCGCGGTGACGGCGGCATCTTGAGACTGCCGAATGGTGAAGCCTTCATGGAGCGCTACGACGAGCGCAAGGACCTCGCACCCCGCGACATTGTGGCCCGAGCCATCGACAACGAGCTCAAAGAGAAGGGGCTTGATTGTGTCTATCTGGACATGCGACACCTGTCGGCAGACGAGCTTGAACGCCGATACCCCAACATTGACAAGGCCCTAAAGTCGGTCGAAATCGACATGTCAACGGACCTGATTCCGGTCGTACCCGCAGCCCACTATTTCTGCGGTGGGGTTCGCGTGGACCTCAACGGAGCCACCAGTGTGCGCAACCTGTACGCTATTGGCGAGACCAGCTGTACGGGGCTTCACGGGGCGAACCGTCTGGCATCCAACTCGCTTCTTGAGGCTCTGGTTTACGCGCAAGCTGCGTGCGACCAGATTGCAGCGAACCGTGAAGTTGCGGAGGACCGTCCTGAGCTGCCTGTGTGGGATGTTGGCAGTGCGGCTCACAGTGATGAGCAGGTCATCATCCAACAGACATGGGGTGAAATTCGCCGATTCATGTGGAACTACGTTGGTATTGTTCGCACGCACCGCCGCCTGAAGCGCGCTGAACGCCGAATCGCTCTGGTGCAGGAAGAAATCCAAAAGTACTACTGGGATTTCAAGATTACGTCCGACCTTATCGAGCTTCGCAACCTGGCGACCACGGCCCAGCTGGTCGTGCGGTGTGCCTTGCTGCGTCGCGAGAGTCGCGGACTGCACTACACGCTGGACTTCCCAGAGTCGGACGCCCGGTTCATCCGCGACACGGTCATCCAAAACACACGGTACTAGAGCTGTTCTAGCGGCGAAAGGGAAGCACTTCGCCCTTCTTTGGCGGCGGCTCTGGCGCGGTGCTGTCCTCGACATCCGATGATACAAAGCGGGTGTCGCCGTAGCCGCACACCTGACAGTTCTCTTGGACCCTCACCAAACGTTGGCCAGGAGGGTCTGGCAGGCGTTCCGCCACGGTCTGCAGCGCGCCGCGACCGCAGCGGGGGCAGAAGGCGAACCGATTGCGTGAGCCGTGGGACAGAACCTCAGCGTTTGGACAGCTGGGACAAGCCAGAACCTCGTAGGTGTGCAAGCCGTCGGGAGCGGCGAGCACGTCGAGCTTGGTCCCACAGTCCTTGCAGGCGCGATTGCGTCGTAAGAACCAGACACCAACGAACGCGGCACTGAGGGTGAGACCCACTACGGTCGCGGCGGTCACGTGCAGCAAAGACGTTCCTCCGCACTCATTCCTTGGCCAACGATAGCTTCGATGTCTGCGACAGTCTTGGGCACACCCGTGAGGACCTCTGGGCCGTTGTCGGTGATGTGGAGGTCGTCTTCAATGCGAATACCGCCAAAACCATACCAGGAGCGCGCTTTGTCGATGTCTACAATGTCCTTGAACTGTGCGACGAGAGCGGCGTCTTCCAAGATGGCAGGGACGACATAGAAGCCGGGTTCAACGGTGATGATCCAGCCGGCCTGAAGGGGTAGGTCCATGCGCAGATAGCGCGTGCCGAAGGGCTCCGGTCGGGGCTGGCCAATCGGGTAGCTGCTGCGGTCGCCGAAGTTTTCAAGGTCGTGCACATCCATGCCCAGGTGGTGTCCAATTCCGTGGGGGAAGAACAGGGCGTGGGCGTGGCGCTCCATGGCGTCATCTACGCTGGCGGTGATGAGGCCTTCGCTGCATAGCCACTCTGTGAGCACACGGCAGGAGGCGTCATGTACGACGCGATTGCGAACCCCAACCTGTGCGGCTGCGATGCCTGCGAGCTGCGACTGAAGGACCGCTTCGTAGGCCGAGCGCTGCCGCGGCGTGAAGGTGCCGTTGACTGGCCAGGTGCGGGTGATGTCGACGCCGTAGCCACTCGCCAGCTCTCCTCCGCCGTCCAGTAGGACCATTCGGCCTGCGGTGAGCGGGTCACCGTGATGGTGGTTGTGTAGGACTTCGCCTGACTGGGTGAGAATCGTGTCGTACCCAGTGGTCAATCCGCGAGCTGCCAACACACCTTCAAAGAGGGCGGTCAGGCTGCGTTCATGCCCGCCAACCTGAGTACCGCGCAGCACAGCGTCGAAGGCAGCTTCGGTGTGCTTTGCAGCTGTGCGCATAGCGTCGAGTTCTTCGGGCGCCTTTGTGCGTCGCATGTCGATGACCGCGTCCATGAGCGCTTCATCACCATGTTGGCTACCGAACTGTAGCGGTGTGCCGGTCAGAGCACTGACTTCGCGATTGATGGACTCATCGGCAACGGCGAGTGTCCGAACCGACCGTGAACCAATGGCGTCTGCGAGTGCGCTGCGAGGTTGAGCATCTGTGGCTCCGTAGCGCGCTCCGATTTGTGCCAAGGTCGTGCTGTGACCGTGCCACAGGGCATCGTCGGCTGCGGGTTTCGGAACGAAGAGGGTGAAGTTGCCGTCTTCGAGTAGAGCAGCTGCGCCTGGGACTGCACATCCGGTGAAGTACAAGAATGTACTGTCCTGACGGAAAGACAGCTTATTCATGGGCAAGTTGCGGCTACGCTCGCCGTTCCCTAGGAGCAGAACCGGTCCATCTACACGGTGATTCAGCTCGTGGCGGCGTGGGGCGTGGTGGGCAATGTCCATGGGGGGCTCCGTGAAGGCACAGTCCGTAACCCGCGGTCGAGCGATGGCCTGCACACCGCGTGTGGGCAGACCTACGGAGACGTCTGCCAGACCAACTCGCCATTTCCGTGGCCACTTCCGACATGCATCACTACCGTCGATGGTGCCTCCACGGTTCGGTGGAACCGCGCGATGTATAGCTTCGACCAGCGGTTGTGCTGGAGGTACAGGCCCAGGTGCAACGGGGTCGGATTGCGCACTCGGTACACCGTCACCAGTTCTTGCGGTGTGCCGTCCGCAGTGAGTCGGATGTTCCAGCGGTCATCGCCGGGACCGAACTGCATCTTGGACTGTGCAGCGCTGTCTGCGCTGAACACGACCTCATGGTACGCCGAACCGTCGTCTGCCATGCGGGCTTCGAACGTTGCTTGGTTGTCTGGAGCGGGGTCCATCAAGACTTCGCGGTAGTCGGACATGTCCGCGCGAAACGAAGGTGTGAGCAGGGTTCCGCGTAGAATGAGAGCGGTGGAGAAGTCATCATGGATGATGAGTTCTTGCGTGGCCGATTCATGCTGCTGTTGGTACGCACGCTTTTCGCGGCGGGTAACGGGATCTGCGACAGCACTTGTTGCGACGAGAAGTCCAAGAACACACAACCAGCGGGTCATGTTGCCTCCAACATGTCGCGCGTGACGAGGGCGGTGAGTGTGTAGCCGGCAGCTGCGATGCGCTCACTGGCGCCTTCTTGACGGTCGACGATGGTAATGCACTGGGTCACCACGAGTCCTACCGCTTCGGCCTGTGCGACGGCTTGAAGCAATGAACCACCGGTCGTTGTGGTGTCTTCGACAATGGCCACCTTGTCGCCAGGGGACAGGTTGGCCATTCCCTCAACACGCTTGCCTGTTCCATGGCCTTTGGCTTCTTTACGAATCAGGAAGGCATGAATCGGACGGCCCTTGAGGGACGAAATGGCGCTCGTTGCACAGGCAATGGGGTCGGCTCCGAGGGTCAGGCCGCCCACCCCGACGATGTCGTCGTGCAAGACGTTCAGCACGGCCTCAGCAACGCGTACACTGCCAATGGCGTGAAGTGTGGTCTGCCGGGCGTCGACATAGAAGTCGGAGGTCTTGCCGCTGGCCAAGGTGAAGGTGCCGAAGCGAACAGATTTTTCCCGGAGCAACTCAATGAGTTCGGTCATGTCATGCCTGGATTGTTGGCGTTTAGCCAGTCGACAACACCTGCTAGGACTGCGGCGTTGTCGGGTTCGTTGAACACTTCATGCCGCATATTGGCTTGGCGCGCCAGCGTGATGTCCGCGCCGTAGCGGCCAGCAAAGTCGATGAGGGACTCAATGCTGATGATGCGGTCGTCTGATCCGTACGGAATGTAGGCGGGCGTGGTGTAGTGGGCGGCTGCGGCATGAATGCGTTGCTGCGCCTTCTGCATCTCGACGAACCAGCGAGGGGTGATGGTCGAGAAGACGAGTGGATCTGCCTCATATGCGGCGAGCACTGCTGGGTCCGAGCAGATGTGTTCGAGCGGGATTTCATTGGACTGAGGCAAGCCGGGCCACACCTTGGAGAGGAGCTTCGCGCCTTTCAGTTTCCACATGGGAGCCTTGACCGCCACGCCTACGGTGGTGGCGCTGCCGACGTAGCCCCAGGGGGAGGCGTCGCGAAGGTGGTCGAGGCTGACCATCGTTCCCATGGAGTGGGCGACGATGGCGTGGGGACCAGGGTCGAGTGCAATCGCGGCGCGCAGATCATCAACATACTGTTCCCAGTTTTCCACGTGGCCGCGCTTGCCGTCCGACCGACCGTGGCCGCGGAAGTCGACACCGCGCACGGCATACCCAGCGTCTGCAAGAGCCTGCCCCACATGGGCATACCTCCCCAAGTGTTCGCCGACGCCGTGAACAAGCACCACCTTTCCGACGATATCCTTGGTGGGAGTCCAGATAGTGGTGGACAGACGAGTGCCGTCCGCCGAACGGGTGGTCGCGTGGTCCATGGGGCTACTCCGGGAGGAGGAAGAGGGAGAGGGACGGGAAGGCGACAATGACAGCCAGGCAGAACAACATCAGCACCAAGAACGGAAGCACGGAGCGAATCACCGAGGTGATGGGACGCTCGAAGACCGTTGAGGCGACGAAGAGGTTGATGCCCATTGGTGGTGTCAGGTAGCCAAGCTCCAGGTTCACAATGAAGATGATGGCGAAGTGAACTGGGTTTACGCCGTACTGTGCCGCAATGGGGGCCAGCAGTGGTGCCACAATGAGAATCGCCGACAAGATGTCCATGACGCAGCCGAGAAGCAGCAGGAAGATGGTCACAGCAATTAGGAAGCCGGCCTTGCTCTCAACGTGCGCTGACATCCACTGAGTGGCGGCCTGGGGAATTTCTTCGAATGACATGAAGAGGTTCAGCGAGATGGCCAACACAATGATGAGGAACAACGAGCCCATCATCACAGCTGAGTCGGTGAAGACTTCGGGCAGGTCCTTGAGCTTGAGCTCGCGGTGGATGAACAGCTCAACGACCAATGCGTAGATGACGGCAATAGCGGCCGCTTGGGTGACGCCGAACTTGAGCGTGTAGCCAGTGCCTGGAATGGTGAACAGTGCGTAGATACCGCCCAGGATGAGCACGGGCAGCATCAGGCTGAAGAAGCCACGGTACAGAGCCGTTCCGACTTCCTTGCCCCAATCGCCGGTTCCGAAAGCCGCACCTTCTGGAGCGGCTCGGTCCTTGCTGATCAGCTGTGAGACCAGCGTATAGCCAATGAGCGATAGTGCGATGAACGCGCCAGGAAGCATGCCCGCGGTGAACAACTCAGTGGGGTCGAGGTTGATGCTGCCGATTTTGGCGCCGTCTTCGTCCAAGATTGGCGCGCCGCTCACGATGACCGCGTACACAATCATGGGAATGGACGGCGGGATGATGATGCCGAGTCCACCGGCTGTCGACAACATGCCCATGCTGTAGCGCTCGGAGTACCCAGCCTTGGTGAGCATGGGGAAGAGCACGCTGCCAATGGCAATGACGGTGACGGGGGAGGAACCGCTAATCGCTGCGAACATGGCGCAGGCCAGCACTCCGGCAATGCCGAGACCACCGGGCAGGCGACCTAGGAAGGCCTTTGCGACGGCAATCAAGCGGGCTGCAATAGAGCCCTTGGTCATCAAGTTACCGGCGAGCACAAAGAACGGAATGGCGAGAAGCTCTTCCTTCTTGGTCGCTTCAAACATGTCGGAGACGACGGAGACAACGGACCCATCGCGGATCAGAAGCCAGGCACCTACGGTACCCACGCCGACGGAGACGAACAGGGGAGCACCCATCAGCGCAAGCAAGATGCTCGCAGGTAGAAGCAGGCGGGTTTCACCGGTGTACAGGCCCCAAGCGATGGTTGCGAGGGCAAGCGGTAAGGCAAGCGCCAACGCGACACTCATGAGCGAGCGGTTCTTGCCAGAGGGCGCCGGGAGCGTCTCGTCCCGTGGTGGCGGAACCAGCACGAAGCCCAAGAATCGCAGGGCCATGATGGAGAAGAACAGGCCCAGGCCAAGAACGGGAATCCACAGCGGGAAGGGGTCGCCTGTCTCTACGTACGGAAAGGCGGGCGGCATGGTCGAGAACTCAAAGCCTTCTTCATACTTGGCGTCTTCCCAGTCGTACTGGGTCTCCCACTCAGTACCAGGACCGTATTTTTCGCCAGGCATCAGTGACACGGCACCGTTGACCATTGGCGTCATCCAGCTCCACGTTGTCACGCCTTCAAAGCTGTCGTGGGTGTGGTCGGCGTAGATGAAGTCCCAGCTTCCCTGTGCCAAAAGACCGCACAGGAGCATGGCGACGAAGGCAGTGGTTCGCTTGATGACGCGGGCTGGGCCGGGGGTCATGATGCGGTCTACGGCGTCTACAGCCAGGTGGCGCTTACGACGTGTGGCGATGGAGGCGCCTGCGAAACCAACGACGACCATCAGCATAAGAGCGAGGTTCTTTTGACCTTCGAGCTCCCACAGACCGCCGAGTGAAGTGTCGAGCGGGACCTTCAGCTCGTTCATCATGTGTTCGTTGAACACCAAGAAGGTCATGGCGACGAGGGAGACCCCAATCGCCAGCTTCTCGAACAGAGCGATTGCCCAGTCCAAACGACGAGCGGCGCCACGGGCGAGAATACTCGCTCCCGTGGCACCGATGATGCCGTAAAACAAGATGTTTTCGAGGGGACCACCGCTGTCAGCGGATTGGCGGTTCGCGTCTGACATGAGGCCCCTCGATAAACTACTGGCTGCGTCGGCGGTCCAGCTCGGTCTGAATCGTGCTCAACAGCTCGGTACCGCCATCAACGGAGGCGGCAAAGTCGCTATGCATACCACGACCGACCCGGCGAAACGCGGCCTTCTCGGCATCTGTGAGCGTGATGACCTCAAGCTCTTCACTGAGCATCTCTTGAAAGACATCGTTCTCGGAACGAATGTCCACGCGAGCGGAGGTTGCCAGCGCCTTTTGGGCGTCCAGAATGCCTTGCAGCTCTGGAGTCAACCCGTCGTAAAAGCGCTTGGACCACACGATCGCGGCAGGCTGGTAGATGTGCTCGCTGATGGTGTAGTACTCAAGCGGGCCAGATAGACCGCCCAAGTTTAGGAACAGGGGCGGGTTGTCGAGGCCGTTGACCACACCCGACTGCAGTGCAGTCAGTGTCTCAGTCATTGACTTCTGAACCGCTTGCGCGCCGAAGGCGTTGTACATCGCCATGTGTACAGCGCTCTCTTGGGAGCGCATCTTGAAGCCGCGCAGGTCTTCCGGTGTGCGGATGGCCTTGCCCTTGGTGGCGAAGCTGCGGAACCCATTCTCTGACCAAGCGCCGAGCACGAAGCCACGGCGGCCGAGAAGTTCATTGACCGGCGTCCACAACACATTGTCGAGGACGTGGTCGGCTTCGGCAAAGTCGTTGAACAAGTAGGGGAGCTCGACGACCTGTAGGGCGGCGACGTTTCCGCCTTCTGCCAAGGCTGCCGTGGTCACGGCACAACCTTGAAGGCGCTCACCGCGACGGGTCTCACGGACCATTTCCACTTCGCCCATCTGTCCTGGTGGACGGATGACAAAGTCGATTTGACCGTTGGACTGTGTCTCGATTGCACGCTCCATCGACTTGAGCATCTCCCACCACACACTGTTGGTGGGGGCGAGGCTGCCGACGGACAACTCTATGGTGCCGTCTGCTTGAGACGGGGTTGCGAATAGGGCGAAAGCGGCAGCGGATAGTGCGGCGCCAGCTGCGATAAAGCGTTTCATAGGGTTACTCCATGCCGCCAGCGGCAGCTTCAATGGCGCTGCGGGAGAACAGCTCGCTGCGCTGGTCCAACAGGTTCTGTGCCTTAATCTTCTCAAGAGTGTTCTCTTGAGCCACAGGACCCCCGATGCCCTCTGGAGCGTCCAAGACAAAGCGAATATCTTCGTCAAACATCGCTACGTTCTCGGTCGCGACGGCCAAGTACGTGGCGCGAAGCACACGGGTGCCGAGGTAGTCGGGTGCACCTTCGATGGATGCTGTGAAGTACTCGGCGCTGCGGTCGAGGTCCTGACCGGCGAAGCTAGGAAGTACTGCGTAGTAGCTGCCCCAATAGCGGGCTGGACCGTAGTGGTAGAAGGTCGCGTTGAGCTCTTCGGCGCGGCCGATGTAGGCCTTGACGGTCGGGAGGTTCTTGAGGGTCTTGGACAGGCCCTGAATCTTGCCCCACTTGCCGATTGCGGATGCGGACCAGTACAAGCAGGGGACGTCTGCGATGGTTGCCGAGGCAACGGCGTCGCGCTCGCGCTCACCTTGCTGAATACGTTCAGCGATGTCCGGGTTGAGCGCCAGGCAGGTGGCGCCGTATTCGATGGCCTTGCCCCAGCGTTCAATCTTCGTTTCCTTCTCGTCTGCGTGGGCATCACCGTACAGGTACCAGCCGCGGGTCAGTCGCTGGAGGGCGGTGCGGTTGGCCGGGTCCATTGCCAGGACTTCTTCATAGGCGAGCAGCGTAGCGTGCAGCTTGCTGGCGTCTGAGCGAGCAGCCCACATGCCTTGGGCTTCTTCAAGCTTGGCTGCAATCGCGGTTGCGTCAGCGCTGGTGGCGGCTGGAGTGGGGGCGGTGATGGCGACGGGGGTCTTTCCACCACATGCTGTAAGGGCCAGAAAAACAGAGAGGGCGAGTGTGCGCATTGGGCAGTCCTCGGGTCGATTGTGGAGGGAGTTGGTACAGGTTGCTGTGTCGTTTGTCAATGGGTTCGACCGCCCTATGTGCCCATCGTGTGCCGCTGATTGCGGGGCAGTGATCGTACCCATTACGGGGCGCGCCTGCGAGGTGGTCGATGCTGGTCCGAGACATTCCCTTGGCGCTCACGTTCGATGATGTCTTGTTGGTCCCGGGTGAGAGCCATGTGCTGCCTCGTCAAGTGGACCTTGGGTCGGCACTTACTGCGGATCTACGCATGTCAGTTCCGCTGTTGTCGAGTGCGATGGATACCGTCACCGAGGGGCGTACGGCCATTGCGATGGCTCGATTGGGCGGTTTGGGAGTCGTCCACAAGAACCTCACCATCGAGCGTCAGGCCAGCGAGATTCGCACGGTGAAGCGGGCGGTGTCGGGAACTGTCCTTGACCCCGTCACTGTTCCGTCCGACCAGCCGGTCCGTCGTGCGCGAGCGCTAATGCGTGAGCACGGAATCAGCGGGCTGCCTGTCGTCGACAACATGCGCGTCACCGGCATTGTCACCAACCGGGACCTCCGGTTTGAGCAGGGCCTAGACCGACCGATTCGCGATGTGATGAGTACACAGCTGATCACGGTTGGACCGGACAGCTCGGTCGAAGCGTGCAAGGCCCTGCTCCAAAAACACAAGATTGAGAAGCTATTGGTGGTGGATGACGAAGGCCGTCTGCGTGGCTTGGTCACCATCCGCGACATCGAGGACGCCGCTCGTTTCCCGAACTCATTCCGCGACAGCCATGGTCGACTGCGCGTTGCAGCGGCTGTGGGTGTGGGGGCGGACTGTAATGAGCGGGTTGCTGCCTTGGTGGAAGCGGGCGTAGACGTCTTGGTTGTCGATACGGCGCATGGGCACAGCATGGGCGTGTTGGCTGTCGCAAAGAGCATCAAGGTTCGGTACCCAGACATCCCTCTGGTCGTCGGAAATGTGGCGACTGGCGAGGCTACGAAGGCCTGTATCGACCATGGCGCGGACATCGTCAAAGTGGGTGTGGGGCCCGGCTCCATCTGTACGACTCGCATTGTCGCAGGAGTTGGCGTTCCGCAGCTGACCGCGATTGCGGATGCAGCCGAGGTCGCTCATGCCGCTGGCAAGACCATCATTGCCGACGGCGGCATCAAGTTTTCTGGAGATGCAGCGAAGGCGATTGCAGCAGGTGCAGACGCCATAATGGTTGGTTCCATGTTCGCCGGTACGGATGAAGCGCCGGGAGATACCGTCTTGTACCAAGGGCGCAGGTACAAGCAGTACCGCGGTATGGGCTCCATCGATGCGATGGAAGCTGGCAGCAAAGACCGCTACTTCCAAGATGATGCTGGTGACCCCGAAGCCGAGACTCGAAAGCTGGTTCCAGAGGGCATTGTGGGGCGTGTTGCCTACAAGGGGCCCCTCGCAGACGTGGTTCACCAGCTTGTTGGCGGCCTGCGCGCATCGTTTGGCTACTGTGGTGCAGAGAGCGTCGCGGCCATGCAGCAGCGCTCGCGGTTTGTGCGCATCACGTCGGCCGGACTTCGTGAGAGCCACGTACATGACGTGGACATCACCAAGGAAGCACCCAACTACGCGTCTCGCTAGCCGGGCTTGCTCGCTCTAGGCGAGCTCCGACCGGTTGGCGAATGCGTCCAGGGCTTCGGGATTGGCCAGGGCATCCCGGTTCGGTACGTCTTGGCCTTGCACAACTCGGGTCACGGCGACCTCGACCTTCTTGCCGGACAAGGTCCGGGGGATGGCGGGTACGTCTAGGATGACGGCTGGAACATGACGCGGCGTGGTGTTCGCGCGAATCTGACGCTTGATCTTGGTGACCAGCTCCGCGGTCAGCGACACGCCCTCACGCAGGACCACGAATAGCACCACGCGGACGTCATCTTGGTAGGGCTGGCCCACGACAATGCAGTCGAGCACCTCGTCCATCGCTTCCACTTGGCGGTCAATCTCGGCGGTTCCGATTCGCACGCCACCGGGATTGAGCGTGGCATCGGAGCGGCCATAGACAATGACGCCACCCCGCTCCGTGACCTCGATGTAGTCGCCGTGACGCCAGATGCCGGGAAAGTGGTCGAAGTATGCTCGCCGGTAGCGCTCGCCGTCGGCGTCGTCCCAGAAGCAGACGGGCATGGAGGGGAAGGGCTTGACGCAGACCAGCTCGCCCTTCTGGCCAACAACAGGTGCCCCGGTCTCGTCCCACGCTTCCACGGCCATGCCGAGTCCACGCTTCTGGATTTCGCCGGCGTAGACCGGGTCCCAAGGGCTTCCAAGCATGAAGCACGAGACAATGTCGGTGCCGCCGGAGATAGAGGCGAGCTGAATGTCGTGTGAGACGTGAGTGTAGACCCACTCAAAGTTCTCAACGGACAGCGGAGCTCCGGTCGACAACACCGTTCGTAGAGCGGACAGGTCGAACTCGGTCCGTGGGTCAATGCCTGCGTTCTCGACGCTGGAGAGGAACTTGGGGCTTGTGCCGAAAGCGGTGACGCCTTCAGTCTCGGCCATTTGCCACAGGGTGCGGAGGTCTGGGAAGCCGGGGCTGCCGTCGTACAGCACGACTGAACAGCCGACGGACAAGCCACTGACGAGCCAGTTCCACATCATCCAGCCACAGGTGGTGAAGTAGAACAGGACGTCGTCTCGACCGAGGTCGGACTGTAGGACCAGCTCTTTGGCGTGCTGCAGAAGCGTGCCGCCGGCGCCATGTACAATGCACTTGGGGACGCCAGTGGTTCCAGAGCTGTACAAGATGTACAGCGGATGGTCGAAGGGCAGAGCCTCGAAGGTGAGCTCTGGGGCGTCTGCCTTGAGTGCTTGGGGCCAGAGTACGGCACCACGTAGGGTCGAAACATCCGGCGTTGGGTCAACGACGGGTACTACGATGATGTGCTCAATGGCGGTGATTGCGCTCGCGACCTCGTGAACACGGGCCAGTGTATTGAAGGTCTTTCCGCCGTAGCGAACACCATCTGGAGCGACCAGAACCTTGGGGGCAATTTGACCGAACCGGTCCATCACACCATTGAAGCCGAAGTCGGGGCTGCATGATGAGTAGATGGCACCCACGCTCGTAGCGGCGAGCATAGTGATGACGGCCTCGACACGATTGGGCATGAGGGCAGCGACGCGGTCGCCTTTGCCCACTCCCCACTCACGAAAGCGTCCCGCGAGCTCACGGACGTGGTCAGCGAGCTGGGCGTAGGTCCAAGACTGACGCTCACCGGCCTCGTTGACTTGAACGATGGCAGGCCGGTCGTCGCGAAAGCGCAACAGATTCTCGGCAAAGTTCAACCGGGCGCCTGGGAACCACTCGGCTCCTGGCATGGTTGTTGAACCGAGAACGGCGGTCGCAGGTTCGCTGGCAAGTACACCCGTGAAGTCCCACACCGCGCTCCAGAAGCGCTCGGGATGGTCCACGGACCATTGGTGCAGATCGTTGTACTCAGAAACGGAAACACCCTCCGACTGCTCGAGATGCTTCGCGAACCGGGTGAGGTTCGACGCTGCAATTCGAGCAGGGGAGGGTGTCCAGAGGGGAGCGCTCATAGTGGGAGCGTCCTCCATGTGACTACTTCTTCACCGCGTTGCGGACGACGACGATTCCGCCGTTCGGACCAGGAACGCCACCGCGAAGGAACACGAGGTTCCGCTCTGCGTCGACCTTCACGATCTCGAGGTTCTGGATGGTCTTGCGGTAGCCACCCATGCGGCCAGGCATCTTCTTGCCCTTGAACACGCGACCTGGGGTCAAGCGAGTACCGATGGAGCCACCATGACGGAAGAACTCGTGCGAACCATGCGTAGCGATGAAGCCAGCAAAGTTGTACTTCTTCATGACGCCGGCGAAGCCCTTGCCCTTTGAAGTACCAATGGCGTCAGCGTAGCCGCCAACTGCGAATGCGTCTTCGACACCGAGAATTTGGCCAGGCTCGAAGCTGCTGGCCTTGTCTGCGGACAAACGGACTTCGCGGACGTGGCGGATGCCACTGGCGTTGGCCTTGGCGAAGTGACCGCGGAGAGCCTTGGTCTGGCGGCGTTCCTTCTGGATGCCGAAACCGAGCTGGATTGCGTTGTAGCGGTCGTTGCCTTCACCGGACTTGACCTGGAGGACCGTGTTGGGTCCGACTTGAACAACCGTCACAGCGAGGGCGGCGCCATCGTCTGCAAAGATTTGGGTCATTCCGATTTTGCGGCCGATTAGGCCCATGCTTTCGTTTGCCATTATGAATCCTCGCATAGGACGACTCGATGGCCGTCATACGGGTGAAGCGGAAAGTTCCGCGTGCCAAGTGAGCTTGGCGAGCCCGCGCGTGTAACGAGTTTGGCAGTCTTCGCCAAACGGTCGCTACACGACGCTGACTAGAAGGTGTACTTGAGGTACCCGGAGGCACTCATGCCGAGGTCGAAACCTAGGGCGTAGGACACGTCTACATCTGCACCCATGGAGAAGTGGGAGAGCTTGGTGTAGTACTCGAAGGTCGGGCCTGCGAACGCGATGGGGTGCGGGTTGCGGTGCACCGTGGTCGTCGTTCCCCAGTTGGCTTCCACTTCCGTGGCGAAAGCGTTCGACTCAATGAGCAGTGGGCTCAGCATGATGCCAGCACCACCGCGGATACCAATACCGATGCGTCGGCTTGGGTAGATGCTGTACTCGGCGTTGGCGGCCAGCAGGAAGGTCCGGGTGTCACCCTGGATGTTCTGCGACGGCGAACGGCCGAGAACAATCTGGTCTTCCCAGCGCTCACCGTTGTGAACGCCCTGAGTGAACTGGACTTCCCATGCAGCACTGTTCTTCTCGTTGTCGAGGAAGTCAGAACCAACGGCGAAGCCGAGTAGGGTGCCTGCGGAGAGCGTTGAGCTGTAGTTGCCCAAGTAGAACGTGCTGCCAATGTTCGACTTGAGGTAGTAGCCGCGTTCGATCTCACGAATGACTTCTCCCTCTAGGGAGTCCCGACGGCTGCTGCGGTCGCGTGCATTCGGGTCAGCATCGAGATCCGTCACGTCATCCTGTGCCACAGCGTCAGAGACGATGACAGAGGACAGGGCGAGGAGAATGGCGAGGGTCTTCATCGGGAGGCTCCAGGGCTCATACCGCGAGGGCGGGAACTAGCACTTGTCACCAGTTGCTGCCAGCCTTCGAAATCGTGTGTTGACAGGGTGTGGACGTGCTCGGTTTGTGGCTGTCACCACGGATAGGTGACGATCGTCCGGCCACCAGCGGCTGGTGGGGGGAACTCTATGTCCGTGAAACAGGGCAGCAGGTCCGTCATAGTGCCGTCTTGATGCGGGATTGATGCATTTAAGACCGTGCCCATTGGACCGATCGTGTACGAGATGGGCCCGGTAGCAGCCGTGTGGCTGCGAAGCTCTAGCTGTTCGGTCAGACAGGAACCCAGCTCCTGTTGGTGTGCACGAATGGTCTGTGCGATGGCATCTGGCGACGGCTCGATCGGTCGAGTGCGACCTTGCCAGCGCTCACCAGGAGCCGTCGGTGTCACAGGCGCCGCAGTGCTGGGGGGAGCCCCCACACTGTGATCAGCGCTGTGGGATACCTTGGCTCGGCTTGTACACCCCAAACACAAAGCGGCCAGCAGAATGACTGCTGACCGCTTTCGTAGTGTGGCCGTGACCAAGCGCCTATCAGCCGGGGCTGAACAGGAATGGGTAGGAAACGATGACGACACCGCCTCCACGTGGCTCTGGGAACTGCATGCGCATGAAGCGACCGGTGATGCAGCCTTCGACCGCACCGTTGCCCATGGTGGATTCCTTGACGGAAGCCTGGGACACCGAGCCGTCACCAGCGATGGTGAAGCGGATGACGACCTTACCGGCAAGGCTTGGGTCGCGGGTCAGTTCGCGCTGGTAGCAGTAGCGAATCTGGTTCATGTGCCGCTTGATGACTTCGTCAATGAGCGAACGGTCCAGAGCACCGAGGATGATGGGGTCACCACCGAAGGTACCGATAGCGCCTTCGCCACGCTCACCGAGGTTTCCACCACCGGAGCCGTAGCCAGAAGCACCTGAGCCTGCGCCCTTGGTGCCGAGACCGCCGAGGCCTTCAGCGTTGCCGCCGCCACCGAGTCCCGAACCACGGGAGCCGAGGCCACCGGAGCCGAACTGACTTCCCTTGGCGCCGATGAGGCCACCAATTCCGCCAGTCATGTTGGCGTTGAGGCCGGGAGCACCGAAGCCTGCCATGCCCGGGTCGCTGGAGAGAGCACCGAGGATACCGGCGTTCTCTGCAACTTCACGGTCCATTTCTTGCTGCTGCGTCTCGACCTTGTTGCCCTTGGCCTGTTCGACCTTGGACTCTTTCTTGCCGGTCTTGCCTTCTTCCTTCTTGGCCTTCTCGCCTTCACCAGCATCCGGGTTGTTGTCCGGGCGCTTGTTCTCCGGCTTCTCTTCGGGGGGTTGCTCCAAGAGCAGCTCCGCGAAGCGGTCGGGCGGCTCGCTGGCCGTGGTGTAGATGCCTTCGGGTAGGAGCGAGACGTACAGAACGAATGCGCCGCCGAGGAATGCCATGAAGGAGAGCAGTGCAACGAAGAGGTAGTCGACTTCAGAGCCGCGTTCGGTGCGACGAGCACCGTTTACGGTGTGTGCGAAGAAGGTGATGCCTTCGACGTCGACGACGAGGCGACGGTTCTCATCCATTGGGATGACCATCACGTCGCCTTCGATCTTGGCCTCTCCGCTTGCAACGAGCGAAGCGATGGGCTTGCGGGTCTCGCCAATGTCGACGAATCCACCCCAGTCCTTACCAATACGAGCGACGTACTTGTCGCCTTCCCAGACGAAGAGCTTGTGGCTGTTGCCATCCGGTAGGCGCTCTTCCGGTGCGTAGAAGTCTTGGCGCCACTCGGTCTCAATGTCCGAGAGGAACGGGGGGGCGTAGCGGGCGAGGAAGCGAAGCGGGCCAGGGACCCAGCCCATGTCCACACCGAGCACGTTCCAGCGGTAGCCCATGTTCGGTCCCACAGTCACAGGGTCGCCACCAAGGGCGTAGTGACGGGTGTCGAGAAGGGTGTCGCTCCAGATTTGGTTGACTTCCAGAACCTTCGGGCGGTTCTTCTCAGTCGGGTGCGGCGGGCGTGTGTTCTGCTTGAGAATCACGTCCAACACGGCTTCACGGCTCTCGAACCCAGAGGCGGGCGCGGCGGTCGCAGTGAATGGATTCGGCGTACCCGCAGTGACCTCTTCGTGGTCAGCGTCTTCTGGGAAGTCGCCTTCGACACCAACGACAGTCGCAACATCATCCGCGAACGGATCCGCGTTGTCGCCGAAGCGAACCACAATGCGAAGGTCACCAATCTGAACCGCGTCACCTGTAGACAGGGCGGTGTTCGACTGGATGGCCGTGCCGTTGACCTTGGTACCACCTGGGATGCCAAGGTCTAGCAGGTGCACGGCACCGTCGTCACTGCGGTTGATAACCATGTGCAGTGGACCGATGCCTTCACCAGCAACGGTGAGCAGGGCGTCGTCGCCGGAGCCAATGGTGATGCTCTCTTCCGAGCGGTCCACCGATGAGATCAGATCGCTTCCGCGGTAGATCTCAAAGGTAAGGGGCGTTGTGTTGGAACCGGCCATCGAGGGGCCTCCAATTCGGCAGCAGAAGGGTGCGGAGGGCGACTACTTGACGTCGTCGATCGACTCACGCATCTCGTTGTTGAACTCGGTACGCAGTGTGATGAGCGGGTTGAAGCTTGCGCGGCGTCGCTCCAGAAGGAGCTGGCCTTGCGGCTTGACAAGCTCACCAGAGACGTCCACTTCTTCGAAGTCGATCTCGGTGCGTTCTTGGTAGATGACGTCTTGGTCGTCCTGCGCGAAGGCGGGAGCGGCGAGGACGGTGGCAGCGATGAAGCCGATGACAATGCGCATTGTGTCTCCTGGGTCTGGACGTCTCCAGACGAGGTGCGGACCGACGAGGGTCTGGCCGCCGATACTTTGTTTGTTTTAGGGCGTTCGACAAGCATGAACGGGTCAGGTTGTCGTCAACCACTTGTCGACAGGCGTCTCAATCCTTCTAAAGTGTAGAGAGACTCGCTCGCATCTCTGGCCCAAAGTGACCGCGCAAGCGTACAAGTGGGGTGAAGCGAGCGCCGGCACGCTCCTGAACGACGACCATCGACGGGCGCTGCAAAGTCGCGTTGACATCTACCGCTTCGAAGTCGACCTCGGTGATGTCCGGGATCACGATGTTGGGACCGTCTTCTGCGAAAGCGGGTACGGCGACAAGCAGGCCAAGGGATAGGAACAAGGTACGCATGGAACACTCCTGGTTTGGGTTGTACTGAGCAGACACGCCCGGGACCCAACGGTTCCCGAGCGTGACGCCTCGCGATAAGAAAGTTCAGCCTGGAGAGAACAGGAAAGGGTAGCTGACCACAGCCATGCCACCGAGCTCCGGAAACTGCATGCGCATGAAGCGGCCGTTGATGCACGACTCCACAGACGAGTTGTTCACGCTGGACTCTTTGGTAGCGGCTCGTGAGACGCTGCCGTCCGTGGCGATTGTGAAGCCAACGACCACCTTTCCACCCAATCCTGGTGTGCGCTGCAGTTCTCGCTGGTAGCAGTAGCGAATCGCTTGCATGTTCCGCAAGACGACTTCTTGGATGAGCGAGCGGTCGATGTGTGGCCCGCCGATCACCAATGGGTCTTCGAATCTGGCGATTCCGCCTTCTTCCTTGCTCGGGCAGTCGGCACAGCCACCATCACCGTCGCCGAATGGGTTTCCACCCGGGCCGTTGCCACGTGGACCCCAACCGCCAAGTCCTTCGACCTGGCCGCCGCCGCCTGGGCCGCGTCCGAAACGACCGAGGCCGGTACCGCGCTGAACACCCTTAGGCCCTGTCAATGAACCGATGCTATCTGCCAATCCACCCGAGAGAACTCCTTCACCAAGCGAGTCCATACCGGCGGCGGACCAAGCGCCAAAGATGCCAGCGTTGTCGACAGCGGCTTCATCCTCGCTCTGGGAGTTTCCGGTCTCTGCGGCTTCCAGCAGGGCGTCGTCTTCACCGGTCTTACCTTCGTCTTCTGCCGCTGCCTCTCCGCTCTCCGCAGCGGCTTCCTCCTCTGCCTCAACAACAGGCTCGGGCTCCTCCGGCAGGGTGAGCTGCACCATGTGTTCGCTGACGCGCTCCATGGCGGCTGTGGCGTGAAGGTGGCTCGGTGGCGGGGCGGTCCACAAGAGCAGAGCGATGATGGCGGCGGCAAATCCTGCGACGCTCATTGCGCCTACAAAGGCGTAATCGACCTCATCTGTAGGACGCGACACCAGACCTCTGGGCGCGTCGGTCAAGCGTGCTTCGACACGAATGGCAGCGTGACTGAGGGTAAGGACTTCGCCGTCGTGCAGGGAGCAGACTCGGTCGCCATCGACCGTCTTGGCTTCGAGGGCGGAAGGGTTGCCGTCTTGGCTACGCTTGGCGGTCCACTCGGGAAGCATTCGTGCAGTGATGTCGTCTTTGTCCCACTCGAACAGGGTGTGTGGGACGTCGGAGTCGGGGCTCATCAGGGAGCAGTCCACTCCAGTGGGCTCTACAGTCGAGAGCAGCGGGGGAGCGAACCGCAACAGTTGCTGCCAGCCACCGGACACAGTGGCGAGCGGAACACCCAGAATGCTCCATGTGGACGTGGCGCGAGCAGCCGTTGCTACTGGCCCGTCTTCTTTGAGGTGGTGTTGCGTGTCGAGGAGCAGGTCGCCCCAGTACCAACGCAGTTCCAATGCCTTAGGTGTGTTCGCTGTCATCCGAGCCTCCTGTGTGGTGTACAGGGTCAGACTGGACTCGGGCAGGTAGGGTCCACGAACTTCGTCAAGCGACGGTCAACGAAAAAGCGCGCGGCATCCTAGGATACCGCGCGCCCTTGTCTGGAATATGTCAACCTACTCGGGAGCAGGTGCCTCATCCACAGGGGCTTCGCCGTCCGTGGGGGCTTCGTCCATGGGAGGAGCGGGAGGCGCTCCGCCGCCGGCTTCACATGTCGAGATGGCTTCGTCCCAAACGGGGGTGTAGCCTTCAAGAAGCATCTGGATGTCAGCCGCCATAGCCGCGTCTTCAGCGTCTACGACCATCTGGGCTTGTTCCAGAATCATTGAGCCTTCCATGGCGACCATCTCGTCCAGACAGCCAACGTTCGCGTCGAACTTGGTCTGGTAGTCGCTGATGGTGCCGGACATGCCGCTCAACAAGGCCTCGTTACGAGCCTGACGAGCTGCTTCTTCTTCGCGGCGCTGGCGTTCTTGGCGTTCGATCTCAGCTTGTGCAGCCTTGGCCGCCTGAACGGACTCCATCTGCGCGTACACTGGGTCGGTTGCGGGTAGGTCGCCGCCGCTGGCCGTGATGTAGGCTTCCAAGTACTTAATGGCCTTGTTGAAGTTCTTGGTGTACTTCTCATGCAAGGTCGCCGCATTGTAGTAAGCGAGCGTGTATTGCGGGTCAGCCTTGATGATTTCGGCGTACAAGCGGTCTGCGGCTTCCAAGTCACCCAAGCCACGCTTGGAGACGGCGAGGCCGAGCTTGGCGTCTAGGTTGCCCGGATCTGCCAGGGTCGCACGCTCAAAGCTGTCGTTGGCGAGCTGGTAGTCACCCGAGTTCAACGCAATGAACCCAAGGTTGATGTTCGGCTCAAAGGCACCGGGCGTGAGCGCCAGCGCTTCCTTGAACTTGGCAATGGCTGCGGCTTCTTCGCCTTGAACCAAGTCTGCCACACCCAGGTTGTTGATGACACCCGGGTCTTGGGTCTCCATCATCGACATGGCCTTCTGGCTCAACAGCTCAGCCATTCCGAAGTCGCCCTTCGCCTGGTACATAGCGGAGAGGGTCCGATAGACCTCGACATTCGTCGGGTCTGTGAGCAGAATGCGGCTGGCCTCGGCGTGTGCATCTTCTGTGCGGCCGGCTTTGCCCAAGGCTTCGATGTACGCGATGTGTGCGCTCATGCTGCCGGGGTTGGCTTCGAAGTTCGCCTGGTGCACGCCCAGGGCATCATCCGAGCGACCCATCTCATTGAGCAGACGGGTGTAGCTGAACACGCCGCGCTCGTAGGTGGAGTCGGCTTCGTACGCCTTCTTGTAGTGCTCAAGTGCAGCTTCATCGCGACCGAGGTGTTCTGCAACCCAGCCTGCGTTGAACGACCCCTTGGCACCGGCTCCGAGCTGTTCGGCCTTGAGGAACCAGTCATACGCGGCGGCGTAGTCGATGACTCCGTCGCGATCTGGGGTCTGCAAGACCGTAATGCCAGTCTGGAAGTTGGCAGCCGGGTCGTTGGCTTGCTCTTCGGTCAGTGCGATGGCCTTCTTGCCACCACAGCCCGATACGGACAGGGAGAGGGCGAGCGCCAGTGTGGACGCGGACGCGATGCGTAGAAATGCGTTCATCTTAGAGCTCCGTTTCGAAACTGAAGTTGCGGTCGGTCGACGTGGTCGCATTCGGCGTGAGCAGTTGCTCGTCGAGTGCAGGGTACTGCTCGGGGTCGAGCTCACCCAGACGGCGCACAGCCAGCGCTGTGTTGTCGTCGTACAACGTCAGCTCGAATGCCTTGCTGAGGGCGGCCGAGTAGGCTTGAGCGGCCTTGTCGCGCTGCGGGTAGACTTGGTCTTCGATGCGCAGCTTGTAGATGTCTTCCTGAGAAGGTGTCAGGTAGAAGGGGATGTCGCCGTTGGCCAGCGTGTCGCCCATGTTCTCGTAGGCACGACCCATCTGGACCAAGCTGGCCAGACCGTACTTGCCGGAACCTGTTCCGACGATTTCGACGAACATGGCTTCGGTGCGAACCAGGCCTTCACCCTTTGCGGTGAGGGAGCCGGTCAGCGCGCGGTCTTCGCGGCTCTGATTGGTACAGCCACAGCCGGAGAGCGTGAGGGCCATGAAGGCGTCGAGCTTCGGCAGTGCCAGCTCGTACATCATCTCGGCGACGTAGTTCGTGTAAGCGCCGGGCTCGCCGCCGCCTTCGATGAACGTCTTGTACTCGGCAATCGTCTCTTCGTAGATGCGTGTGGCACGACGTTGGTCGTTTTGCGCTTCAAGCATCCGGGCGTGAGCCAATCGAGCGCGGGTGATCTGCTCGCGTGTCGCAGTCTCCGGGGCGTCGTTGTAGAACTCGTAGTACGAGCTCGCTGCGTCCGACCAGTTCTCGTTGTCCGAGTAGGTCTTGGCAATCGACAAGCGGGTCTCGTTCACATCCGGGTGTCCCGGGAATGTGGCGATGAACTGCTGGAAGTTGGCAACGCTCTGTTGTTCCTGACCGAGGGCCTGACGGAACAGAGCCGCACGGTAGATGGCGTTGGAAGCGCCGTCATCGAGGGTAGCGATGGCGTCAGCATCGACTTCTTCGGCATCTGACAACTCTTCGCGGCGGTCGGGGTACAGCGAGAACAGGGTCTCGTAGTAGAAGGCCGCGCGGTCGAAGTTGGCCTGGTCTTCGTAGTCGAAGCCCAGGGAACCGAGCTGGTCGTAGTAGTACTTGGTCTTGTCACCAAAGCGCGGGTCATCGATGAGGATGTGCCGCACGCGCATCACGTCCGCCGGCTGGTTGGCCTCGCGGTAGTAGATGCTGGCGTTGTTCAAGATACGCGCGTTCTCTTCGGAGTCCGGGAACTCTTCTGCGAACAGCAAGTAGGAATCAGCGGCAACGGCGTACGCTTGTGATTCGGCAAAGTCATCTTCAATGACCTTGAGCGAAGCGCGCTGGTAGATACCGTAGACTTCCGTCTTGAAAGAGCGGCTTCCGAGTCCCTCTTGGTCGTAGAAGAACTTGGCGTTCTCCTTGAGAGCCGTGTAGTTCTCGGTCAGCACGAAGCTGTCCAAGATGAGGTTGGCAGCCTGCTCGGCTTGGCGGGTTCCCGGGTTCATCGCGATGACGCCACGGAACTGGCGCGCAGCTTCTTCGATGTGGAACTTGTTGTAGAGCAGGTAAGCCGACTTGTAGAGAATCTGCTGGATGTTTCCAGCGCCCGAATACAGAGTCGCGTACTTCTGGCAGCTGTCAACCAGACGCTGTTCCCATTCAGTAAGCGGCTGTGGCTCGCGAACTTCGGTCGAGTTGGAGGCGCCGCTGTTCAGGCCACCTTCACGCTTCACCATTTCTTCGGCGGCGAAGATGGCGGACTCGGCGCAGAACTCGGAGTGTTCGCCTTCGGAGTCGGTGTCGACGACGGCCATGTACTGGTCCCAGGCTTCGTCGAACTTCTCAATCTTGTACAGCAGCTCGGCGTACTGGTAGTGGGCGACGTAGGCGTCTTCGCTCTGCGGGTAGTTCGCTAGGAACTTGTCGTAGCCTTGGTAGGCAATCTCAAAGGCTTCCGAGGCTTGGCTGCCCGAGAGACGACGCCCCTTGTCGTGGTAGTAGGACGCAATGCGTAGGAAGTTCGTTCCAATCTTGTCTTGCGCGTCCTGAACCTTGTCGGGGGAGCCGAGGTTGGCTTGGGCCCAAGAGGTTCCTGTGCCGTAGGTCGACAGCATACGGTCGACTTCGGCGAGCTCGGCGTCGGCGTTACCCATCTTGTGGTACGCCTGAACGATTTCGTTCTGGTAGCCAGGGTTCTCTGGTGCGTTCGGGTTCTCCGCGATCAGGCGGCGGTAGACGGAAACGGCGTCTTCCCACTTGCCCTGCTCAAAGTAGATGGCCGCGAGGCGCTTGAGCATCTTCTGGTACAGGTCGCGACGACCCAAGCCTTCAAAGTAGGCGAGGGCTTCGTCGATCTCACCGGCGTCAGCGAAGAAGCGGACCAAGTCACGCAAGGACTCTTCTTCGAGCTGAAGGGGAGCGCCACCTGCAGATTCGCGCTGGGCTTGGCTGTAGGACACAACCTCCTTCATGGAGGTGATGGCCTCGCCGTATTCGCCCACATTGAAGTAGGACCATGCGAGCTTGTACAGGGCGAAGCCGTACTTGTCGCAGTCGCGGTAGCCAGTGGCCTTCTTGTATGCAATCAGCGCCTTGTAGGCGTTGTTGTTGTCGAAGTAGAACTCACCGATGTTCACGTAAGAGTCGCAGACGAAGCCGGACTCTGGGTAGACGCGGACCAAGCGGCTGAACTGCTCGACGCCTTCTTCCCGGCGGCCAACATCCTGGAGCGACGATGCCATGAAGTACATGGCCTCATCAGCGCGGGTGTAGCGCGGGTAGTTCTCGAGAATCTGCTCGTACAAGCGGATGGAGTCGTTCTGCCAGCGACGGCTGCGCGTCAGGTCCGGCTCCATGTTCTCGAAGGCACAGCCGTCGGTGTTGAAGCAGCGTTCCTGCTCGGCACCAAAGGCTTCCATTTCTTGGAAGAATACGTACCGACCTTCGTCGTAGTACAGCTCAGCGAGACGAAGCATCATCTCTGCTTTGCGTGTACCAGACTGGTCGCCACGGGACAGGAGCTCACGTAGGAACGTGATGGACTCCTGGCGCTTTTGCTGTGCAGCACGAGCGTAGGCGGACTGGGTGTCCATGGTCTCGGTGTCACGCGCGCTTAGAACGCGGCGACCGTCGTCATCATCGTCTTGGGCCAAGGCCGTGTTCGATGCAGCGAGAGGTGCCAAAAGGATGGCGAGGAGTCCGAGGTTTCGGGTCCACTTATTCATGGAGTCCCCCTAGGGCAGAGGTGAGGCGACAGGAAGGAAGAATGGGGCTTAGAGCCCGTCCCAAAGTTGGACGGACTCTTAGTTGCAGGACGTGTTCTCGGTGTACCGGTAGTACCCAAGCTCGTCGTCCCAGAACTCGCCATTGAACGGCCAGTAGATGATGTCGCGGGACGTTGCAAAGTCGACCGTACGCTCTTCGAGAGATTCGATGAGGGGGTTCGACGCGCGGTATTGGTAGTCGAGGCGCTGGGCATCGACGACTTCGAACCGGACAATCTCGGACTGGCTGATGAGGTCGGAGATGTAGGCGTACTGCTGCGTCATTTCACGGAGCATGGCGAGGCCGGCCCGACGCTTGTACCGCTGACGGTCACGTTCCATGACCTGCTTGATGGCAGAGCCCACGGTGTCGCGCCAGACAGCTTTCTGTGCGTCGATAGCGATTTCTTCTTCGTCCATCATGTCCATGTGGCGGACGATGCCTGCAATGTCGCGGTTGCGAAGCAGGTGGAGGAAGAACGACTCGTTCAAGGTCGACGTTGTGTCAGCGTCTTCGAAGTAGTGCTCGAAGGCTTGGTCGGCGAGAGCGCGGCCCTCTTCAGTCGAGTACTCGGCCAAGAAGGACCGGAGTTCGGCCTTCATCGGTTGGTAGTCGTCTTCAAAATCTAGCAGCAGGCGCTCCACTTCGTCGTACTCGCAGAGCGAGAAGAAGGTCAGGCCCCGTAGAACCGTAGCCTCGGGAAGGAACTCCCGGTCGTCGTAGTAGGGGGTGCGCGTGGTGAGAAGAAGACCCAACGTGAGGTTGAGGTCGTTCTGCATGAACGTCGCCCACGACCGCTCGAACAACGATTGCGGCCAGTACAGGCTGCCACGGTCGACGAGAGAGTAGTAGTTGTCTGCGTTCTCGAAGCGTTCGAGTCCGTAGTAAATTCGGGCGATGTTGATGAGCGCAAGGTCCTGAAGGTCCTTGAGCTCAAGTGCAGTACGCTCGTCCGTGGCCGGAACTTCGGCCTGGTAGACGTCGCGGAAGGCCTTGACGGCGCTCTTGAACTTGGAGCGCTCATTGTGAATGACGCCCTCGAAGTACTTGCTGCGCATGTACAGCTCGGAACGTGGCGAGACCTGCTGGAAGAAGCGCAGGGCTTCGGTCAGCTCACCTTGTTCGTACAGCTTGCGACCCATCAGGTAGGACAAGTGGTTCTTGGCCTGGCGTGGGAACTGTTCGGGCGGAATCAGCTCAACGAAGGACAGCAGCTCGGCGTCGTTTCCATTGATCTGGGCAATCGACACGAGCTTAGGCAGCGCGTACTTGAAGTACGGGTTTCGTGGACCCTGGCGAACGACTTCTTTGAAGTAGTACTGAGCGCCGTGGTACAGCTCGAGGTCGTACAGTGCTTTTGCAAGGTAGTACGTGATCTTCGACTTGTGCTCGGGGTACGTGTCAGCCTGGAGAAGGTCGAAGAGACCCTTGCTGGCCGTGAGGTACTTGCGAGCGCGGTACATCTGAACGAAGGCTTCGACTTCGCTCGGCCCTTGCTCTTCACCGAAGGCTTCGTCTTCGGGACCGTTGTCGACGGTGTCGGAGAAGTCATCCCCTCCACCGATGAAGAGGTCGTCTCCGAGGTCTTCTTCGCCAGTGTCCGGAGTGGGGTCCGGACGCGTCATTGCGCCGCCGCTTGGCGGGGGAGTCGCAGCTGCGCCGCCCTGCATGGCTTCGGCAGCAGCGAGAACGGGGCCAGGAGCCCCACCATCGACGAGACACTGGACCTGCTCAGGGGTGTAGCCACCACCTGCGGCCTGCATGGCCTGAATGATGACGCTGTCACCAATGCCGTAGCCGACCATGGTCATGATTTCGTCGCAGGCAAGCTCTGCTTGAGCGGTCGTGGTGACACTAAGGCCGACCAGTAGCGCTACGCTCCGCAAGGGGGAGAAAAAACGGTTCGTCTTCGCGCGCATTACTGCATCCCGGGGAAGAAGAAGGCGACGCTGCCGAGCAGCAGGAAGTTGTTTTTCATCTCAAGATTCAGCGACTTGACGGTCTCGATGTAGACCATGGACCGGCCTTCGATGCGGAACGCGATGTTCGGCGTCAAGAGGATTCGGAAGCCACCACCGAAGTTTGTGGTCGGGTGGTACTGATTCTGAGTCGCGACAGCTACGGGGTCATCTTCGGCCTGAAGGGCTTCAAGGTCGTCCGAGGTGAACACGACGCCGGTACCAAAGGTACCGAAGACGTCGAAGTTCACGATGGTGCGGCCAAGGACAGCGACCTTTCCGTAGATTGGCGAGAACTGGAAGTTCACGTTCGCGTAGAACAGAATCTTCGAGATGTCGGGGGACACCTGGTTCTCTTCAACCAGCTGGCGGGTGATTGCCTTCCAGTCGCCATTTCCAAAGTCCGGGCTGAATGAGCCAATGAGCTCAATAGCGAAGACTTCGGTCAAGTGATGGGAGATACCGGCGCCGAGCAGGTAGCGATTGATGAAGGGGTCGTTGGTGACGAAACCGACGTGCGGTGCGGCTTCCCAGCGGCCAATCTTCAAGAAGCGCTTGCGGGGCAAGGCCTTGATGATGCGGCGACGGGAGCGCTCATCTTCTGGCAGGACGATTTCTTCGGAAGTGACTCCGATTCGGTCGTCCATGTCACCAGATTCGAGAGCGGCACGCTCTTCAGCAACGGTCTCTTCACGGTCAACGCCGCTTCCAAAGAGGTCGTCATCCGACTGTGCGTGTGCAACGGGAACGCCGCCCAACAATGGGGCAACGAGGAGGGCAACTGCAAGACAAAGGGTCTTCATGGGGGTGTGTAGCCTCATCAGAAGTCAAACACGCGACGTTGCACGGTCGGGAAGAAGAACGAGACGCCGACAGAGGCGACGAACACGTTGTAAAGGCGCTGTTCGTTGACCGGAACTTCCGGGTCGTACTGCGGCTGGTTGTCAATGTAGAAGTTGAACCGACCGTCGAGCTTGATGGCCATGAGGCGGTTCACGAAGAAGTTGGTACCCAGTCCAATCGTTGGCGTGAGCTTGACCTCATTGCCATTGTCCTGGAGTGCCACGAAGTCGTTTCCGACTCCCGCTTCGTCGAAGGTCGCGAAGTAGTCAACCTTGCTGATCATGCCGAGTCCGGCGATGCCGTACAGGTCGAACGAGACAACGGTCTCACCGAGCAGGTTGATCTTGCCGTAGATTGGCGCCCAAGAAGCTGCGAAGCTTGCGGCCAGCGTGACCTTGTCCAGCGGCTGCTGGAAGTTGCTGGAGTTGGGGCCGGTACGAGCGATCTGCACGAGGGCGCGGGTCAGACCCTTGAGGTCACCCTCACCGAGGTCGGGTGAGTAGTACACCTGACCGAGCGCGCTGAACTGCTCGTTGAAGTGGTATCCGACCTGCAAACCGCCGATGTAGCGAGTCGCGAACGGGTTGTTCGGGACGTAGCCAAAGTACGGCGTGACCTCGAACCGTTCGGTCTTCGTGAAGAACCGGTTCGTGAGAACTGGACGGTCACGGCTGGGGTTGCGGAAAGTATCCAGTGCGGCGACGCCTGGGCTCTCGTCTTCAGCTTGGGCGTATGCCGTGCTGGGGACGGCCATCAATGCTGCTGCAAAGACGGCGGAAGAGGCCAGGAACGCGCTGGCTGCGCGGCGGACCCGGGACATGGGCATCACTCCGGTGCGAGTGGGGGATGTGGGAGGTCCCTGTGTTGCTTTAGACACGGATGTCATGGTGCAACGTGGGAAAATCAAAGACATGAATAAATCCTAGTTCCCAGGGCAGATCGTAAGAACGGTCCCAACTAGCCGCGCGCCTCGGGGTGCGTCAAGTCAAGGGAAAGACACAAAGTGCGTGACAACGGAGATGTACCCGCCAACGCTGACCCTCTTGTGGGGAGAGGCCCGGGTCCTTCAAAAAAGGTGTTGGCCGTTTACGGAGCTGATCGAACACGCCACTGACGCACAATCCACGACAGGCCGCCGCGTCGGTCGCGAACGACCGCGTACCAAAACCCTTGTTCGTCCTGTAGTTCTGGGGCTGTCCAGTCAGACTGGGTGAATGGGTAGAGCGTTGTGTCTTCCATTGCAGAGCCTTCGGTGGCGTACCAAGAGACGAACGGTTCTTCGATTCGCTCTTCAAGAACGCCGTCGGGATTGATGTACTCGTAGGTCTGGATCGTGTCTTCTGGAAGAAAGACCGCAAGCTCGTAGCCCTGTCCGCCATCCACTTCGACCACATCGTCTGGCCCGATGAGCACGCCGTCTACTGAGAACGACTCGATGAACGGATTGTCGTTCGGCGTCGCTGCTTCACTGACGATGATGCGCTTGTAGCCAGACTCGAAGGTGGCAAAGTCGAACTCGGCGTCTGGATCTGCTCCTTCGGGGGGGAGCACAGTGGCCTGAACGGTGAATCCAAGGCCTTCGGCACGGTCTGCCTCCTCCAAGGCGTCGAGCGCGTCTTCGGGTGCGGTCCAGGCGGGAGCGAACGCGGGCTCAAACCCAATGACGCCGGCCTCAGCAAGCTCGTCGGGTGTTGCGTCGTCACCGAGCACAGAAAAATCGATGGCACAGCCAAACGGCGTGGTTTGCTCCGGACTGCACGCTACCCAGAGTGTTCCGCCAGCTTCGCCCGAGGGGTCTGCCAGGAGGGCGGTGAAGGTCGCGTCTTCGCCCGGTCGCACTTCTGGAGGCTCGGCTTGGATCGCCAAGATGCGCAGGGAATTTGTCTTCCACGTGGGCGTCAGGTCCCGCGGTCTTGGGTACTTGTCTGCGTTGATGACGCAGGCGGGCATGACGAGGCACATGGCCAGGATGAATGCTGTGTTTTTCATGGGTACAACCTCACCTCAAAGCCAATATTCGGGATGAACGGTAGGCCTCGCACGTAGGCCGATTCGGTGTAGTCGGCGTTGTAGAGGGTAAACTCGGGATTGACGCCGCGGACTGCGTTGATGAGGTCCACGTAGGTGTTCAGCTGCCAGCGGCGGAAGGTCCACAGCTTGTCCAGGCGGAAGCTGGTCTGGAAGAATGGCGGCAGGCGCTGACTGTTGTAGGCACCGAGGGCGAGCGGGTTGTAGAAGTTTCCGTCTACGTCGAACACGCCCGTGTCGAAGGGCCGGGTTGGGTTGCCGGTGACGAACTGGACCTGAGCAGACACGGAGAAGTCGCGGGGAAGGTCGTAGCCAGCCTGTGCCGAGAAGATGTGTGTCTGGTCGAAGTCGAACAGGTAGGCCTCTTGCTCGGGACGGTCCTGGCGCTCTGACCGAGACAGGGTGTAGCTGACCCAACCGAAGAAGCGATTGACCGGAGCGTGCCGGAGGATGAACTCTGCGCCGTACGCACGCCCTTGGCCGGAGTTCACGAAGGCCGCGCTGCCGTCTCCAACAAAGTCGGGGCTCTGGACAACAAGCTGGCTGAGGTCCTTGTAGAACAGGTCCACGTCCCAAGAGATGGCGGGAGACAACTGGTGCTCAAAGCCGAGTGTTGTCGACCAGCTGCGCTCAAAGGCGAGATCGACATTGGTTCCCAAGCCGACCGATTCGAACGGCTGAGCTGGCTGGTGGAAGATGCCGGTAGCGGCTTTGAAGGTACCGCCGTCAAACGCGGTGAATCGCGTTGCGAATCGCGGGTCGAAGGAGACGCGGCTGTACGGTTTGCCAGCTCCCTCAGCAATGGAGCCGCCGTAGGTGTACAGAAGCGTATTGGCGCGTAGACCACCGGTCATAAGCCACTTGTCAGCTTGATCGAGAGGCCGCCACTGAGCCTTGAGGTAGCTATCGATGGTCCAGGCGGTGCCGCGGCCGTCGAAGGCTACCGGGTCGCGTTCGCCGAGTGGGTCATCCAAGTCTGCGACACCAAAGGGCGAGGCGAATCGGAACTGCCAGGGGCCGCCGATGAGGTCGACGCCGGGGGTAATGGTCAGCTTTGGGTCGTGGACGTACGGAAGCTCGGCGCGGACTTGAGCCAGGCCGTTGGTGTTGGAGAGCTGAAAGCCTTGACCCAGAGCGAAGGAGGTCGTGTCGATACCAATCGACGGGGTGACGTCCAGGCTCCAGCGGTCGGAGAGCTGGCGCCGGTACCGCGCGATGATGCGGTGGCTCTGGTACTCGGTGCGAAAAGCGCCTTGGGTGTCTTGGTCGCTTCCTTGTGCCACGTCGTCGGGGCTGGACAGCGAGATGAGGTCGTTGAACCCGTATACGAACAGGGAAAAGTACTCATTGTCGTCTTGGGTCGGTGGAACCCACTTGGCTGAGTAGTCCCAGTACCGCGGCTTGATTGTGAAGCCGGTGTTGCCGGTCACCAAGGGCAGAAAGGCATCAATGTAGGAGCGGCGGGCGGCGAGGGACAGTCCGTGCTTGTTCTCGCCTTTGCCGACGTTGCCTTCCCAATACAGCTGGCTGTCGAGGATGTCGGTTCCCCACACCAATCGGCTGTCTTCGAACTCGTCCTTGGTCTTGACGTCCACCACGCCACCGGAGCTTCGGCCATATTGAACGCCGTAGTTGCCCGGCAGGTAGTCGACAGACTGGATGAGGTCGGGGCTTAGGACGGAGGTGGTTCCGGTCAGGTGGTAGATGATTGGGATGCGCACGCCATCTACGTACACAGCGCTGTCTTCGGGGTTGCTTCCGCGAATGACGAGCAGGCCGGTGCCAAAGGGAGAGCGTGCTGCGCCGGGTAGGGTCTGGATGACCTTGATGGGGTCGCCGAAGGTGCCTGGAATGCGGCGGGCTTCGTCCATGGTGATGGTACGGCGGGTGATTTCCTCGCGGTCCTTCTGGTAGACGGCCACGACTTCGTTGTTGCGGTAGGCCTCTGCGCGCATCCAGAAGCGAAACTCGGACTGCTCGCCTTCGAAGATTTCGATGGAGGAGTCGACCGTCACGTGCCCCGGGTGGAGGACGCGAACGAGGGTGTCGCCGACGGGAACCCCGCGCAGCTCGAAGCGCCCGTCGGCATCGGTTCGGGTGTTCAGCTCTGTTCCGTCGACCGAGACGGTGGCCCCTTCGACCGGACGACGGGTGCCCATCTCGACGACCTCGCCGATGAGGTTGATGGGCAGTTCTGCGGGTGGAGCGTCGGGTTCTGGCGCAGCCTCGTCCAAGGTGAAGCCATAGTCGAACTCGAGAGCGACGGGCACGGGGCCTTCAGCGGTTCGTGCCGGTGTAAAACGCATCTGGCGGACCGCTTCGAGGGCGGCTTCGTCGAATCCGTTGCCAGCCGGGCCTACGACTTCTGCATGGGTCAGTGTTCCTGTCTCATCCAACTCAATGAGCAGAGTGACAACCCCCTCAATGCCGTCTGCTTCGGCTTGCTCTGGGTAGGGCGCTTCGATGTACTCCAAGACAGACGGTGCCGTGATGATCGGAAGCACTTCCGCCAGAGGGTCGTCTGACGCAGAGGGGTCTTGCGCCCAGGCGGGGGAGCTAGCGAGGCATAGAGCGGCAAGGGCGGTGGTGAGGCGCATTGATCAGTAGTCCGTCATGGCGAAGCGGCAGGAGTAGGGGACGCCGCGTACAATCACTGGCGTACCGTCTCGCGAGCCAGGTCTCCACCTTGATGACAACAAGGCCGTTCGACAGGCTTGGTCGGCGTCGGGGTGTAGCGAGTTCACAAGGGTGACGGCCTCAACGCTTCCGTCTGCACCAATCGTCAGCTCTGCCTCCACTCGGCCCTCAATCTCTTGCTCTCGAACGGAGTCCGGAATCACGAGCGTGGGTGGGTTGCGGATTCGTGGGGCCGAGGTGACCGATGCGTAGGCCACCGTCGCAAACTCAACCTCTTCGTCAGGATTGAGCTGGGGGGCTGTGGCGGCGGTGGAGGTCGTATTGCCTGTTCTGGCTCCCATATCGATGCCGTTGTCACTCATAGAGTTGTTCGAGAGACCCTGCGTCAAGCGGCGAACGGGCTGTCGATCCGGAGGTGGAGCTTCGCTGGGAGGTTCCGCAGTCGTCTCCTCAAAATCGATCTCTTCCGGCACAGGAGGTGGGTCCGGCTGTGGGACGGGGTCCGGCAGCGGCTCAGGTTTCGGCTGTGGCTCGGGTTCCGGCTCTGGCTCGGGTTCGGGCTCTGGCTCGGGTTCGGGCTCCGGCTCTGGAGCAGGCGGAGGTCTGTTCACAATGACCTCTACCCACTGCATCTCTTCGCGTTCTGGCGGTTCGATCCGTGAAACACCGATGGCCAGGGCGACATGTGCAGCGCCAGATACTCCGAACGCAGCGAGCAGTACGAGCACCACGCGCCAGTCACGCTTCTGAATGGCTGCAGGCACCATCATCTAACGACCCGCTCCCCGTCCCATCGTTGCCGGGTCCGGCTCGATGATGGCGCTTGGGTCAATGTTGAAGGCGAACTTGCTGATGCCGCTGCTCTTGATGACGTCCATGGCCCAGACAACCCTTCCGTGTGCCACCAATTCCTCGGCGGCGATGAGCACGATGGTGTCCGGGTCTTCGGCGAATGCGGTGTCTAGAGCTGCGGCGAAGGCATCTGGTGTTGTGGAGACGCCGTCCATCAGCAGACGACCGTCTTCCATGAGGGTCAGGCCAATGCTCGTGGTCTCCATCGCCTCACCCGTAGTGGCACTCGGCAGGTTCGCTTTGACGGCCATAGGAACCACAGAGGCCGTCACCATGAACACGATGAGGACGACAAGAATGATGTCGACGAATGGGGTGATGTTGATGTCGGCGATGAGATCGTCATCACCGGCGAACTTGCTACCCATGAGACGTGACCTCGGGGTGCAAGATGGCCGTGACCTGCCGTGAGAGAGACTCTGCGCGACTGATGCGGTTCTTCACATATCGGCTCAACACGTTGTAGAGCACAACGGCAGGAATGGCGACGAGCAGACCGACCGCGGTAGCGACGAGGGCCTCGGAGATGCCGGCGATCACGGCGTCGTTGGCGCCAGCGGCTTCCATCGACAGGTCCCGCAATGCCTTGATGATGCCCAGAACGGTGCCGAACAATCCAAGAAACGGGGCGTTGGAACCGACGGTCGCCAAGATGGACAGTCCGCGCTCCATCTTCAGCTTCTCGGCGAGCGCCACAGCACCCATGGCTTCTTCAGCTGCGACCGGTCCGCGATTGGCGACGTCGACACCGGCGGTCAGCACGCGTGACTCAAACCCACCGGCTGCCGTCAGCGCGGTTCCAAAGGCGGTGGTGTCAGCGGTCTTGAAGAACTGTGTGAGGGCGGTTGACAGCGCGCCGGAGTCCGTCCGATCCCGGACAAAGTACAGCAATCGTTCGACGGTCACCGCTACAGAGAGCACCGAAAGCCCAACAAGTAGCCACAGGACCCATCCGGCCCCGAGTAGGGCAAACGCGAGCATTCCTTCTTCAAGCACAGGAGCCTCCATGCCGTTGTGCTGCACACGGCCGGCGTGTCGTAGCCAAAACGCGCCCAATCTGCCAATAGCTCACGGTCACGATGCGTTTTGGGTCCGCCGAAACAGTAACGCTCGAAGACGGGGGGCGAGGCGCCGTGGGGGCGAGGCTGCAAACCGGATGGAATGACGGGTCATTTCGTGCGGTGAGCAACTCCGCTATTACGGAGGCATCGGCGTTGAAACCGGGCGTTTGTGTTGAGCCGGATTCTTATCTAAAATGAAAACGGGAAGCTCTCATAAGAGAGCTTCCCGCTTTAGATGGAGGCAGCACCCGGATTCGAACCGGGGCATATAGGTTTTGCAAACCTGTCCCTTAACCACTTGGGTATGCTGCCAACGCGCGCCAGCTAACCGTCTGTACCCGGTAGCGTCAAGGCTCGTTCAGCGCGATAGGCGCACAGCGCGTAGAAGGGACCGCGTTTGCGGCGTCGTTCTTGCAATCATCTCGGGCATCTTTTCTCGGATTGATTGCACTTTGTGTCTGAAGCGCCCCAATCGTTGGCCTGATTCTCGCACTCTGATGAGAACACGCCTGGAGAACTCGATGTCCAAGACCAGTCCAAAGCCTAAAAAACGAACCTGGATGAAGCGCATCTTCCGCTTTTCAGCCGCGGGTGCGTTCTTGGGAATGGGGTTGAGCGTCGTCGCCCTTGGTGTAGCGGGTGTGCAGTACAAGCGTCACATCCTCGACAACCCTGGTGCTCACCTCGACCGGGACGCCATTCAGGGCATCATCGCCCAAGAGTCGCCGGTGTATTACCGAGACGGCGTCACGCGCGTGGGTGTCTTCTTTGATGATGAACACCGCTCCTACACCCCGTGGGAGCGCATTCCCGCACCGTATGTAGCGGCCATCGTAGCGGCAGAAGACGGTTCTTTCTGGTCCCACCACGGCGTCAGCCCCAAGCACATCGCTCGGGCCATGCGCGACAACTTCCAGGCGGGCTCCGTTGTCTCAGGCGGCAGTACCCTTACGCAGCAGACGGCAAAGAACCTCTACTACCGTCCGGATCGGTCCTTTCGTGCCAAGTGGACGGAGCTGCTCAACGCCCTGCGTCTAGAAGCTCACTACGACAAGACTGAGATTCTCACCTTCTACATCAATCAGTTTCACGTCTCCGGAAACGGTCGTGGCCTGGGCATTGCGGCTCGATACTTCTTCGACAAGAACGTGGATGACCTGACCACGGCGGAGTGCGCCTTCCTTGCGGGATTGGTGAAGGGGCCGGCAAACTACGACCCGTTCATTGGAGACGCAGAGCGACGTGCACGGAGCTCAGAGCGCGCTCATGACCGCACCCGGTATGTGCTTCGCCGCATGAGTGAAGATGACGCGGAGGACTTGGCGGGTCCCCAGCCGGACCGCAACGACCCCATCGCCGTTGCCGCCCACCAAGACCGTGTTGCCGCAGTGCGGGCTTCACAGGTCGAGGCCCAGCAGCTGTTGGAGGACGACTTTGTCCTTCCGTTCCGTCGCGGCACTTTCCGCTACGACAGCTCAGCGGTCTTGGACGAAGTCGCACGTCGCCTCGGAGAAGCGCCATTTGACGATGTTCTAGCGACCGCAGGCATTGAAGACCCATCGACTGCTGGGCTCGTCGTCGTCACCACCCTCGACCCGGAAGTGCAGGTAGACGCGACCTATTCGTTGTGGCATCACCTGACCGAGGTCGGGACTTGGATGGAGGGCTACACGCGCGAAGACTTCGTGCGGACAGACGGTCGCGGGCCGTCGTATGCACCCGACCATGCTGCGAGACGACACGAGTTCCGGGTTGCGGAGCTGATGGAGATGCTCGACGAGGATGGTCAGCCGCACTGGATGGCAGACCTCGGAGGCACGCCCTGTCTGATCGATCGGGACGCTATGGTCCGCGTTGCCGTTGCGATTCACAGAGGCGATGTGAAGAGTCGCTCTGCGCGCGCTCCGACTGCCTTCGTCAACGAGGTGGCGACGGGGTTTACAGAGGGAGATCTCGTCTGGGTTTCAGTCCGTGAAGCCAATGACGGCGCTGTGCCGCTGTGCGACATCGAGATTCGCCCAGAACTTCAGGGTGCCGCAGTGGTGCTCGAACATGGCCAAGTGCGCGCGATGGTCGGCGGCAACGACAACCGCAACTTCAACCGCGCGACGGCACTGCGTCAGTTTGGCTCAACATGGAAGCCGATCATCTACCACGCGGCCATGAAGCTCGGCTGGGGGCCCACCGAGTCTTTGGACAACCAACGCAACGTCTTCGCCTACAGCGGGACCTTCTACTACCCACGTCCAGACCACACGCCAGCGGCCGAAGTGTCGATGGCTTGGGCGGGCGTGAACTCCGAGAACTTGGCGTCTGTGTGGATGCTGTACCACCTGACCGACAAGCTAGGAACCGAGGATGTGCAGGCGTTGGCCGAGCAGCTCGACCTTGCGCAGCGGGAAGGGGAGAACTCCACTGACTATGCGCGTCGTATCCAAGAGGCCGGTGTGCTACCGACCCGCGGACGCGTGCAAGAAGCACTCTTCATGAAGGCCCGCCATGAGGTCCTTGAAGCCATTGAAGCGCGCGGCAGTGAAGACGTGTTGTCACTGCGCTCCTTGTCTTACGGCTGGGGCTACGATGCCGAACGGGCTCGAGTGCGGGGGGAAGGCAGCAGCACACGCGCGTGGAAGATGCGCTCGCTGGACCATTCGTGGACCACCCTTGAGCCGCTCATGGAGCGATGTGAGCTTCAATACCTCACACTCGGACGCTACTGGGATGGTCGTAGTGTACCGCCTGCCAGTGCGGTGTCCGACTTGAGTGTGCTGATCGACGGGGACGTCACTCGCGTGGCCTGTGGCGCTGTGCCGACGGGCTACGTCTCGGTCGCTGACGCCTATGCAGAGGATGTTGGCACCGGGTCAGGAAGGAACCCCAGCGGGCATCCAGACAAGGTCCGACCGGGTTCGCGTCACTTCAATCCGTTTCCTATGGGAACCGGAAGCTCACCAAAGACGAATCGGCCCGATCTGGCCGCTCGGACCGATATGCGTGTGGACGACCGAATCTCGTTCGGTACGCTCGACTCGCTGGATCAGGCGCTCAGGCGTCGACAGCTCGCGAGTGGCTCGGTTTCCGGAAGTGACCTGTACAACCCAGACATTCTGTACTGGCACCAAGACTTCCGCGTGCTTCTGTCCATGCGCTACGTCGCAGAGCTTGCCCGACAGTACGGTGTTCAGACCGAGATTTCTGAGGTGCTCTCCATGCCCTTGGGCGCCAGCGAGATCACGCTGGAGGAAGCCACTGCGGTCTACGCGGGCCTGGTCAGTGGTCAGGCGTGGCACTTTCCAGGCGAGTCTGGCGGGGCGTTCAGTCCGGCGCGCTTCAGTGAGACGGCGTCATCTACGCTGCTGATTGCCGAAATTCGCGATGTGGACGGCAACGTCATCTACCGCGCAACGCCAGAACCCGTGCAGGTCGCAAGTCCTGAAGTGGGGGCGATGACGGCAGATATCCTTCGCGAAGTGGTGCGTTACGGCACGGGCCGACGAGCAGCAGACGCGGTCATGCATCAAGATGCTCGGGTTCCCCTGGGCGGCAAGACGGGCACCACCAATGACTTCAAGAATGCGGCCTTCTTGGGCTATGCGCCTCGCGTGACGACCGGCGGCTACTCGGCGGCGGATGGCTTTGCAGTCGGCGTGTACGTTGGGTACGACGACAATCGGCCGATGTCGACTGGCGGCATTCGACTGGCGGGTAGCAGCGGTGCTCTTCCGGCCTGGATTGGAACGGTTCAAGGACTGGACCATGACGGCTTGCTGGGGGAGCCACGTGGGTCCACAGATGGTGGCGCATGGCCGCTGGAGGTACCGTCCGGACTGGTCCGCTACCCAGTAGACACGGATGTTGGCTTGCGCACGGACGCTGCTGTCGTGAGCGTGGACATGGTTGGCGGTCCGACTGTTCTGTCGTCTCCGATTGTGGAAGTCGAGCCAGAGCCCATCATCACCACGTCACAGCGCCGCTGGCCGATTCGTCTGGCACCGCGTACCGATGCTCGGCCAGGCGCCGTCACCGACCCGAAGCCGCGCGGCCTCTGGGGACCCCGGCGCTAGCAGTTGAAGCGCCCGCTCTGATGGGGCGCTTGCCCTGGTGGGGCGTTGGCACAGGGGGGGGGGCAAACACAAAGGGCCCGGACGATTGCTCGTCCGGGCCCTTGTTCGAGAGGGATGCAGGCTACTCTTCAGTCTCGCCAGCTTCCTCTGTCTCTTCTGCGTCTTCTGTTCCCTCGGCGTCCTCGCGAGCGGCTTCGGCAGCGGCTTCAGCGGCTTCACGCTCTTCAATCGCCTTGCGGTACTTCTTCGCCGTCTTGATGTCGTAGACGTCAAGCAGCTCGAGCGCGGCAGCTTGATGGTCGAAGACCTCAAAGGCAATACCGGCTTCTTCGAGCTGCGGAACGATGACGTCTTCGGGGCCGACCATGGTGACCACGCGGGTGTTGGGGCAGGACGTCATGAGCTCAGTCATGCCTTCCATGCTTACACTCGACAGACGCTCTGGGAATCCGCTGATGCGTGACCAATCGTCTTGTGCACCCAGGGTTCCCATCAGACGGCCTGTCATCTGACCGACGGACTGCTGACCGAGAACGTACTTGCGTGCGATGGACAACTGAGTCGGGCGGAAGCGTTCCATTGGGAAGTTTCCGGCAGCTGCGTCATCAGCGACTTGGTAGAATACCTTGGTTGCCAAGGCGACGGCGTCGTTCTGAACCAGTGCGCCCATGCGGAACATACCGGTACCGCCGACTTCAGCTTGTGAGCCTGCGTAGGCACCGTAGGTGACGCCTTCACGTGCACGAAGAGTCTCGAACAAGTGGTCAGACAGCATCTGGCCTGCAACGGCGCGAGTCGCGTCCGTTGGTGTGGAGGCATCCGTCATGCGGCAGTACAGCTTGATGTCGGTCTGGGTCTTCTGCGCGTCATCAAAGACGTAGACCATGGGTTCGTGCTCAACGATTGGAGCCATTTCGGGGGTAGGGATTTCCATGCCCGATGAGTCCGACGACCACGAACCGAAGTAGGTGCGCGCCTGTGCCATTGCGTCTTGCGGGTCGATGTTTCCGACGATGAGCAAGGTGGCGTTTGCCGGACTGTACTTAGCGGCGAGGTAGGCCTCTACCGCGTCTTTGTCGAGCTCAAGGCGAGCGTCGAGGTCTTCAGGCGTCAGGGAGTGGAACGCGGCGTGGTCTGTACCCATTTGGTCCAGCCATACTGCGCTCGTCCAGTAGCTTTGGCGACGCCAGCGACGGGACAGGTCCTTGCGGGCGTCCTTGATGCGCTTCTTCGCCTTGCGGAATTCGATTTCCGAGTTGTCCAGTCGGGTGCGGAGCATGTACAGCGCGCCGTCAACGTTTCCGGACGGTCCGCGAAGGCCGAGTGAACTGTACTGGTCTGTACCTGAGTCGTTCCATGAGCCAGCAATGCGGAGGGGGTCCAGCACTGGACGGCCCATGGCGTTGTACTCATTTCCGGCGTCGGCCAAGAAGCCTTCTGCCCAACCGTCCATGTTGACCATGTCGAGAGCACTACCGCCGCGGGTGATGAGTTGTGCCTCGACCAGAGGCGCTTCACCGTGTGGCATGACCACCACGCGCAGTCCGTTGGGTAGGGTCTCTTCAACCATGAGGTCAAAGTCCGGCAGGTCCACCTGGCTCGCGATGAACTCTGGAGTGATGGAGTCTGGGTCCATCGCGGAGACAACCAAGTCGTTCTCTGCGGTGGCGCCGGCGTAGTCGGACTCGGAGCTGTCGAGCGTACGCTCGTCCTCTGGAATCGGGTTCAACACGACCATCGCGGCACGGTCGCGACGCATGTAGGTGCGTGCGTAGTCCATGGCGTCTGTGACTTCGAAGTCGGCCATCTCGGCCATCGTGTCCGTATGGTAGGTCGGGCTGCCCGTGAAGTGGGCGTGCATCGCGATGTCCGTTGCGCGGGCACCGTACAGTCCGGCAACGCGGTCAAGGGACAGAAGCGTGCTGCTCATCAGGCCCATCTTTGCCAGCGAGAAGGAGTTCTCGTAGCTTGAGCGGTACTGCGAGATCTGCATGAGTTCTGGATTCCACATCTCGGGGAGCTGGTCGATCAGCACCTCGGCCATGCGTTCACCAGGAGCGGACTCCGTAATGCCCATGAAACACATGATTGTGGTGTTCTCTTTGTCGTCCATTGCGAAGCAACCGACGTCTGGCACACCCTTGCCATTGCCTTCACCACCGCCACTGCGGGTCACGCGAGGGTCGTCCCAGACGCCCCGCATTACCTGGTTGCCGGCCATGTTTGCGGCGATTCGTGCAACGGTAGTCTCGCCGCGGTAGCCGCCAGGGGCGGACCAAGCAACGATGACTTGGCGCTCATCCACCGGGGCGTCGAAGACGCCGACTTCGGTGTTGTACGCGGCGCCTGCGGGCAGGCCGAACGTCTCAAACCGACGGGGGATGTCATCTTCCCCGCCGAGCTGGAAGGGCTGTGGGTCGTCTCGCGTGCCTGGCGCAATGGCCGTCCACAGAACTTGGTCTGCTCGGGGATTGTCCGGGTCGATGTCTTCCGGGTTGACGCCATCGCGTGGGTACCAGACGATGTCGTCAGACGTCAGGTCTGGGTGGAGCAGGCTTGGCTCAAAGTTCTCGAAGATGAGGCTGGCGGCTTCTTCGACGTCGAAGTCACCAACGAGCACCATGGTCGCGTACTCCGGCTTGTAGTAGTCGTCGGTGAACTTCTCAATGTCTGCGTGCTCGATGTTGTCGAGCGAACCATGTGTACCAACCGTCATGCGATGGTACGGGTGTTCGGGACCGTAGACGCGGTCGAAGACGTAGCGGAGCGCTCCGGCGCCGCCGTTCTCCATGCGCATGCGGAGCTCGTTGCGAATAACCTCGCGTTCACTCTCTACCTCTTCCGGGTAGGTTCCACCGACGGGGTCCGTCATGCGGAGTGAAGCCAGCCGAAGAAGAGGCTTGAGAGCGCTCTTCGGGCAGATGGTCATGTAGTTGGTCCAGTCATTGGACGTGGATGCGTTCAAGCCGCAGCCCATCTCGGACAGGACGTCCCAGGTACGGGGCCCTTCAACAAGAACCGTTCCGTCTTCGTCCAGTTGACGGAGGTGGCGTGACTTGAACCAGAAGTGCTCAACGAAGTGAGCGATACCTTCTTGGCCAGCGGGGTCACTGGTCGAGCCCTTGTCGAAGACCGTGGTGATGGCGACCATCGGCTGGCTGTGGTCCGGCTGGACGTAGACCGTCAGTCCACTTGGGAACACGAAGGTCCGGGTAGTGAGTGAGTAGTCGGGGATGTGTGGGGACAAGTCCGGAACGGGTAGTTCGCCGCGGTCGTTAGTGTCTGCGATGCCATCAGTACTCTGGGCGAGTGCTGGCGCCACAGAGAGGCTCAAAAGGGCTAAAAAGGTGCAGACTGGCTTCATGAGCGTCCTCACATAAAAGGGGGGGGGGCGGGTGTAACCCAGGTGTCAGGCTTTCGGAATGTGTAAACCGTGAGGTGTACTTGTCCTTTCCCATGCAACTGTCTGGCGCATTACGCGTGCTGACCGGAGACACGACCTGGAACTCCCTCTACTTATTGCCATCGCAGCGCTTGGTGGCCCGTTGGCGATTGTCCTTTTTTACACCTTCGTGCGGCCCAAGGCGGCTCTCGCGCTGTTTGGAGGCGGTCGGGGCGAGTACTTGGACAACGCTGTACGGGGCCTGAGGATCAGCCTGGCCGTGGCACTCTTCACGACCGCGTTTTTGGCTGGGTTGGCCACAGCGCTGCTCAGCCGGACATCCGGCTGACTGCAGCGGCCATCATCGGTCCGAAGACGCGAGAGGCGAAAAAAGTGGTGCCTAGGGGCGGACTCGAACCGCCGACAACACGGGTATGAACCGTGTGCTCTAACCAACTGAGCTACCCAGGCAGCGCGGCCGCTTCTAACTTGGAGTCAGGGGGCGTCAAGCTGCCGATGAACGGAAATCTCGACAGTCGAGCGATGACGTTTCGATGCGGGTCGGATGTCAGATGTCAGATGTCAGAGGTCAGAGCAGGCTTCTTCGAAGCCGGCGCATCTGATGTTCCAGTGATAATCGGTTGGGGGAGAGTCCGAACGATTGGCTGATAATGCAGGCGCGCAGCGTCTGTTCTGAAGTCTGACCTCTGAAATCTGACATCCGTGATGCTGTGATTGTGGCCAGACCGCCAGACAAGTGACCCGCTCGTGATTGGCTGGGAGCTTCTGAGCGGGTAAGGTGCCCGCCTCGGAGGTTCCGTGATCACAATGCTCCTACTCGCCGCGTCGGCCCTGGCTGTTGAGCCGGGAGAGGTACGGCTTGGCGTCGAGGTCGGCGTTCAAGCAGACCAGGCTGATCGAGTGAGCGGTGACTACGCTGATTTTGGTGTGGGTCCGGTGCTGGCTGTGCCGCTTACCGTTGCTCTCACACCCGGTACACGCCTTCGCTCCGTGCTGCGCGCTGAGATGGGAACTGGAACGGACCGAGTCACTTGGGATGCTCCTGTGAACGGCGCCAGCACGGCGTTGTATGCAGATGGGCACTGGGCCATGGCGGCAGTTGGGTCGGGAAGCGTGGGACTTGAAGTCTTGCTTCCGATTCGCTCATCGGTCGAGGTTAGTTTTGGCCTGGATACCGGTGTTGCCTGGGTTGGCACCTACCATTCGTTCAGTGGCCGAACCCGTCCACTGCTAGATGAAGACGTCAACGACCTTGAAGATCCGAACAACGTGGACCCCTACACCTCGCAGGTCGTCTGGCGAAACAGTGTCGATGCAGCGGTCGCGATCCCTGTAGGAGAACGGTTGCACCTGACCCTACGAGCGGGGTACGCGGTGGCCTTCGTCGATATGCGACCTCTTCAGAAGGCGCCCGAGGCGCTAGATGCCCAACGTGCGGCTTACGGGTGGAACCCGCTGAGTGCAACGCTGGGAATCTCTCGCCGCTGGTAGTCCACAGGGGTCCTCACAACTGAGGTTGATGTGAAGCTTTACCGCGCCAAGATTCCCGCTATTGCCAAGGAAACCATCGGGCTTCTCATAGAAGATGGTGACATTGAAGTTGAGCCGGAGAATCGCGAGGAAGCCGAACGCGACCTCGAAGCGATCATGGAAGAGTACCTGCGCCGGGACTCGAACTTCCGGTCATCCATCAAGGATGACATGGCCCGCCGCAACACGCCGTACGGCCAGTACGGTCGCACTCGCTCACGCATGGCCGAGCAGACAGGGCATCCGCTCGGAGACGACGTTGAGCGTTTTCTGACTCGCCAGTTCATCGAGAACATGCTGATCTCGCGGTTCGTCGAAGAGGTCTACAGCGAAGACAAGGACATTCACAAGAAGGTGATTGCTCTGCTTCGCACCCACACGGTCGACGAAAACGAGATTCGTGAGGCGGCACAGTCCCGCATCAAGAACGTCAAAGAAGGCACGGTCGACTGGGAGATTGAGCTGCAGAAGGCAGTCCGTGAAGAGAAGAAGCGTCGAGGCCTGCTTGGGCCACCCCGCAATCCGCACGAACACAAGTGAGTCGCTGGCTCACGGCGATTGCCTTGGGTCTCACGGCGTGTTCCGGGACCCCTGATGTCGCTGTGGAGCCAGACTCTGACCAAGCAGTTGCCCCGGCCATAGACGTGGTCGAGGTGCCTGCTGCGCGCCCGGACTCCAACGGCGTTGCGGAGCTCGTCATCCAATATGAGGGTGTTGGTGCACTCTACAAGGGCTTCTTCAACGACGCTGCAGCGGGTGACGCACTCGCTCGCGCCGCACAGTCCTGTGTCGGAGACACCACCTACCTGTACGTTTCCTACGACGACACCACACGAACCGGCCGACTAACCCTTCGCGTTGAGCCCGACGTGACGACCTGTCGCCCTGTTCAGACCGAGACGGGTTGGCAGACGTCACCGTCCTTTCCACTCTCTCGGGCATTGGCGCAGTACAGAGACACGCTGGCGTCTGCCTACGACCTTCGCATTGCTGCGTTTCATGTTCAGGTAGCCGTTCGCTCTACCCGCTCGATGTGCACACTGCGCGCTGAAGGAACCCATCCACCGGATGGCAATGGGTTTGGCGCCTGTGTCTTGCACGGCATGGAGGAACGCTGCGGTGTGGTGGCAGACGGCGGCCTGCTCGAGTTCGAGACCGCCGATGCCAGCGCCCTACGGAGCTGCTTCGGTCCCTGACGTGCCTTCCACTGCTGGTTCAGTCGGCGGAATGGGCTGCACCGCAGTGACCTCGATGGGATCGATCGGCGGCGGTGTGTCAGGGGACTGCCACTTGGCGAGACCGAACATCTCCTCGCCTTCTTCGATGGCGCGAAGTCGGTCAGCCAATGAGCCGAGGTTGATGTTGGTGTTCACCTGCTTGCTCTCGTAGCCCCACAGCCGGAAGCTGACATAGTTGTCGTCGGCTGCGTACCATTCGAAGTGGTCACCGTAGAAACCGGTGAAGTCCCAGCGTTCGCCATTCGCAAGGTTGACCATGGATATGCGCGGTGGACGGATGTCCGTTGGGTACCAGTGGGGCAGCGTCTCTTCAAACGCTTCTGCCCGGCGGCGTTCACGCTCGCGCAGGTGTGCAGGCAGCTCGTCCCACGACCGTTGATGGAACAGTGGAATGGGTTCGCCCGAGTACTCCAGGGCCAGCCACTCACCGCGTGGCTGAAGAATACCGCGGCTCGCACGAGGCCACTCGCCGCGAACGTCGCCGGTGGTCGCGTCGTACAGGGCTGTGGTGTCATTGCTGCTGATGCTGACGGCATTTGCAGCCGGGTTGTACGTAAAGGCCGTGATGTCGTCGGTCAGTGCTGCGGTCCAAGCGAACGGGCTGGTCACCGCGCCGTCGTCAGTAGCCATGCGGTAGATCTGGCGCTTTTCAGAGGCCATTCCTGTGAAGTACAGCGCATCCGGCGTGCCTTGAAGGTCCGCGAGGTCGGTCAGACCTGGAATGTCGTACGGGCTGACGGTCAGCTGAACTTGGTCAAAGACCTGAATCCGTAGCGGTCCACCTTCTGTCGCAGCGGCGACAGGAATGGCAATCCGGTTGGTGTCGAGCCACGCCGCGGGTCCCACAGGAACATCTGTAGGGACGGTGATGGTGTTCTTCGTCTCCACTTCTGCGTGTTGAATGTGGTGCGAGTTGGGCAGCTGGAAGAACAGGTGCGTGCCTGTTGGCGACCAGGTGAAGTTTGAGAAGTTGTTGCTGCCGCAGGCTTCGAACGCGAGCATGAAGTTGTGCCGGACCGACAGCGCACGGATTTCGCCAGGGCTGCACCGATCAAAGGCAGAACCCACGTTTTCGTAGAATGACTTTTCTGTTGGATCGCTCCGACAGCCAAGTAGTAGGGCAGCACAAGCGAGAAAGAGGCGGGAATTCACGACGGTCGTCTCCGGGTGACGAGAAGGGCGCCCCATAGGCCGACACAGCCTAAGAGTCCAAGCGGAACCGACGGTTGACGGTGCGAGCTGCAGGCACACCCGGTCCGCTGTAGACGGAAGGGGGTGTCATCAACGGCAGTGTCAGGTTCGGCGTCGCTCATGGTGTCATTGGTCACGCGGAACAACGCGTGGGTTCCGTTTGTCTGCACCCACACATCGAATTGACCGATGGGCAGTCCGGCCATGGACCACTCTGCGTCGGTATCGGAGGCGCGGAGGAGCGGTAGAGGGGTTGGCGTGCGGTGGTTTCCAGCGAGCACGAATGCCGCGGGCCCCGCACCGATGTTGCGTCCGGTCAGGCCCAGCTGGCCGTCCGCCGCCACAAGCTCTGTGAGTTCAGCGGCACCTCCCCCTTCAATAAACACCGCATTGGGCCAGGTGCGGCCATCGCTGGCCACCAACGTGTAGGGGCCAGGGGGCTGGTCACTCGAAACACCGACGCTGTTGCTCTGTAGGGGGAGGACCGTTGTCGTGGCTGGGCGGGTGATGGAGACGACGGAGCCAAGGCCTTCGCTGAGGGTGAGCCGCTGACCGGCACGCGCGGTCGCAATCGCGGCACTGGCGTCTTGGAGTTGCTCGGCAACCAACTCGATGATGCCCTGTTGCTGTCCGATGATGTCTTGGCTGACCGATGCGTAGCCAGGCGCCGAGATGCGAAGAACGGCGTCATCCACAGCCAAGTAGCGAGCGAACTGGCCGCTCAGTGCGTTGGCGTAGAACGGCACGCTGGTGTCCGAGCGGCCATTGGTGACCACGAGCCTTGCCGCTATCGGCTCGCCGGTATCCGCATCGCGTACCGTGCCCACCACGTCTGGTGCTTGGGCGAGCCACTGTAGGACGGCGCCGGTGTGGTCTTGAACCTGTTCGGTGAGAACGCGAAGCGGGGGTGTCTTGGCCGCTGTCAGCTCCACCGTGTAGTCCATGCCACCGTAGGTGCCGTAGCTCCAGTCGTTGGTGTCCCCGGTGGTTGGGTACCAGTCTGCGCCGTTTGTGACGTAGAAGCTTGGGTTGTCGACCTCGTCTGCATACACGTCGCACAGCTCCTGCATGAGCTGCTCTTCTGCGGTGTCGTCGAAGGTGTAGTTGTAGGGGTAGCCAATGTTGGTGGCGCCTGAGTGCAGCGACAGGCTGGTGTAGGGAACGGTAAGCAGTGCGGAGTCGCGTATGGCCTGGACTTCCGGCTCCGAGAATGGCGCGTCACCGGCCTGAAAAGCCTGTGCCGACCACTCGAGGCCGTAGTTCCGGTTCAGGTCGACCCCAACGGCATTCTGACGGGTAAAATCAGCCACGCCATCCGGATTGACGTAGGGAATGACCCACACCGTGGTCGATGCCAGAAGGTCCGCGATTGCGGTGTTGCCGGGGGGCGAGGAGAGCAAGGTCTCCGCAACGGACAAGGCCACTTCGTAGCTGGACGATTCATCCCCGTGGTGAGCGCCGGCAATGCGTACACTCGGTGCACCAAACTCCGGTGGTTGCCCAATCCACAGCGCTAAGATCGGACGTCCCTGATGGGACTCTCCCCACTGTTGAAGCCCAGCGTTGTTGTCGCTGGCTGCGAGCTCTTCCATCAGCTCGAACCCTTCTTCGGTCAGGCGGTACCCATCGCGCGCGTCGGTGCCGAATGTGTTGAGGTCGACCTGCCATCCGTCCTGTCGCAGTCGGGTCAATCCGGCCTGTGTGGCCACGACCCGCATGCGGCTCGTGCCGTCCCTGTGCTCTATCCCCTCGGAAAATCCGACATCGGCTCCGACAATTCCATCAAAGCCATTGTGCTGAGATGCGCTTACCCAGGCGTCCATCGTCGTTGGGGGCGCTGCGCTGACGCTGGACGCACCAAGCAAGCCAAGCGCGAGGCAGGCGGTGTGATTACAGAACGAACGAATGCGTACTCTCACTTTCAATCGTGTCGTGGGTTCCGGTGCGATGGGCTCGGTGTATCACGCCGAGTTGCGCGCTCCGCATGGGTTCCGTCGGGCGTGTGCCGTGAAGGTGATGAAGCCTGTCGGCGGAGAGCATGCGCACCTCGTTGAGCGCATGCGAGACGAAGCACGATTGCTGGGACTGTTGCACGACGAGCAAATTCTGGGCGTCAGCGAGTTGCTTCGCGTCAACGGGCAAGACGCTGTCATCATGGAGTTCGTGGAGGGAGCAGACCTAAGCGACCTGCGCGAGATTGCTCCCATGCCGCCTCGGGCCCTGGCCGAGCTCGGCGCTGAGCTGGCCGGCACCTTGTTTCGCGCACACACAGCGATGCACCCGAGCACGGGTGAACACTTGCACGTCATCCACCGAGACGTGAAGCCTGCGAACATCATGATTACGACTCGCGGCGGCGTTCGTCTGCTGGACTTTGGTGTGGCCCGTGCGGTGTTTGGGGGCCGTGAAGCACAGACCCGTGGCTTGGTGTTGGGAACGTTCAACTACTTCCCGCCTGAAATCATCCTCGGCGCAGACCCTTCGCCGGCAGTCGATATCTATGGCTTGGGCATCTCGTTGTGGGAGTGTGCGGCTCGAGAAGAGTGGGGCACTCCGGTCATGCAGCAGTCGCGCTTCGAGCGCCGCGTCGAGCGCCGGCTCACTGGACTGGCCGATGGCTATGCGCCGTTGGCGCCGATGCTGCGTGCCATGCTCCAGTTCGAGCCCGAGGACCGTCCTACTGGGGATGAGGTCGAAGCTCAGCTACTCGCGATTGCCGACGACTTGGCGGGGGCGGGACTGCGTACATGGTCACGCAAGGTTGTGCCCAAGTCGATGTCGTCGCGAACGGTTGAAGCGCCTGACGGCGACCTCACTGGGCGCACGTTTGATGTTGAGGCGGATTCACCAGCGGACTCCGTAGTGACTCCGATCGATGTCTTTGATGAGTCGCCGCCGGAGCCGCCGGCTCCTGCGAGTCAACCCGTCGAGACCCGATGGGTAAACAGCTCGGACCGCGTCGGGGTCAATCCTGTGCGCAGCGCCCCCTCTCGGTCGCGAAGCACCGCGCCTCTGTCGGCCCTCTCTACTTCAGCGGCATCGACTGGGAAGGCGCGAACCCGCAGCAAGAAGCGCGGCGGCCCACCGTTGTGGGTGGTTGTTGGCCTGGGCAGTCTTGGCGGCCTCGTCATTGGCCTGTTCTTACTGCTGGTGCTTATCGTCGTTGCCCTTGCAGTTAGCGCGTAGGGGCCTGAGCGTTGACCACGCCCTAAGCGTCGACTGGCTGCATCCATACAGTGGTCGGAGTCAATCCTAGGCTCGCGAGCGCACGTTCGTACGCCGTCGCCCGGTCTCCACCCAAGATGAGTTCCGGGTCGATGTCTGCGAACAGCCATCCGCCGGACTCGATCTCTTCGTCCAGCTGTCCAGGGCCCCATCCGGCGTAGCCGAGGCACAAGACGAGGTCGGCGCGGTCGCGGAGAAGGGTGGTGAGGGCATCGTTGCTTCGGGTCACGGTGATGCCTTGGCCAACAAGCCACACATCACTGCCGCTGACTTCGCCCGTCGTCACAACCGTTCCACTGTCCGTCTCGACCGGGCCACCCCAGCTGATGTGACCGTTGGGGTAGTCGGACAAGTCGACATCTTCGACGGTCAAGACCTCATCGAGGGTGTGCTCAACCGGGCGATTCACAATGACGCCAACCGCACCCTCTTCGTCGTGGTGCCACAACAACACGAGCGTCCGCTCAAAGAAGGGGTCCTTCATTTGAGGGGATGCGATGAGCAGTATGGGTTCTAGGCCGTTCTCAGCCAGGGAGACCGTACTCCTGAGCGCGCGTGAAGACCGGTTCCCCGGTGCCTTCGACGCACTCTTGTGTGATTAAGACCTCAGAGACGCCCTCGATGGACGGGACCTCGTACATGACGTCGAGCATCACCGTCTCGATGATGGCGCGCAGTCCACGAGCGCCAGCCTTTCGGACTTGCGCCTTCTCTGCGATGGCTTGGATTGCGCCTTCCGAGAAACGGAGCTTGACCTTTTCGTACTTGAACAGCTTGGTGTACTGCTTGATGAGCGCGTTCTTCGGCTCGGTCAAGATGTGCACGAGGTCTTCGGTACGCAGCGGGTTCATCACGGCAATCACGGGCAAGCGGCCAATGAACTCGGGAATCAAGCCAAAGCGTTCAAGGTCTTCGTTCTTCAGGTGATTGAAGAGCTCTGTGCGCTCCAAGTACTTGACGTCGACGTTGTCTTCTTCTGCGCGGGCGAAGCCTACCGAGCGGCGTCCGAGACGTTGCTCGATGATGCGCTCCATGCCTTCAAAGCTACCGCCCACAATGAACAAGATGCTCGTTGTGTCGATCTGTACTTGCTCTTGGTTCGGCAGGCGCTTGTTGCCCTTGACCTGGATGTTGGCAACGCTGCCTTCCAGAATCTTGAGCAGCGCTTGCTGAACGCCTTCGCCAGATACGTCTCGGGAGACCGATGACGTGGCTCCCTTGCGGGTCAGCTTGTCGATTTCATCGACGTAGATGATGCCGCGCAGGGTGCGCTCGACGTTGTTGTTCGCCGCCTGGAACAGGTTCAGGACGATGTTCTCGACGTCTTCGCCAACATAGCCGGCTTCAGTGAGCGTAGTGGCGTCTGCGATGACGAAGGGGACATCCAAGAACCGTGCGAGCGTCTGGGCGAGCAGTGTCTTGCCGGTACCCGTGGGTCCGACGAGCAAGACGTTGCTCTTTTGAATCTCGACGTCGCTGTCGGTCTTGTTGGTGTTCGACTCAAGCCGCTTGTAGTGGTTGTACACCGCTACGGCGAGCTTACGCTTCGCTTGGTCCTGGCCAATGACGTACTGGTCCAAGTACGCCTTGATCTTGGCAGGAGAAGGCACACCACTGTGACCCCAGGTCACCGGCTTTTGGTGTGAGTTCTCTCGGATGATATCCAAGCACAAGCGAATGCATTCCGAACATATGTATACGTTCGGTCCGGCGACGATCTTGTCGACCTCGCGCTGTGGCTTGTGACAGAACGAGCAGGAGAGCCCGCTGGGGTTGCTGTATTTTCCCATCAGCTCCTCGGGTCCGCAGTCTGCGGTACCTTCCCTGGTCCCATAGAGATTTCACTATAGGCGGCCATCTGGCCATGGTCAACGCGCGGTTGAGCGGTCATCTGTACCCGGTTGGGCGCTAGCGTGCAGGCAGACATGCGCGTACTATCGGACCACAAGGGGTACGACTGAACGGATGGCTGTCGAATACTACAACACGCTTGGCATTCAGACGGACGCATCGCCTGACGATATTAAGCGTGCTTTCCGCAAAATCGCTCGTGAGTGCCACCCGGACGTGACCGGGAATGACCCGGTGGCTTCGGCTCGGTTCAAAGTGGCGCGCACCGCCTACGAGACACTTTCGGACCCAGACAAGCGAAAACGCTACGACCAGAAGGGACAAGGTAGGGCGGGGCCGAAGGGCTCGTTCTTTGATGCGTTCTACAAAAATACCGGCCGTCAAGGAGCCGGTGGCGGTCCTTCGCGGGGCGCTCATGATGCTGGCGGCCATGCTTCGACTCGCCAGGCGCGTCGGGACCCGCGGAACAACTTGGACCTCGACGACCTCTTCGGAGACAACGCAGACTTCGGCTTTGCGGGAGGGGGAGCTGGCCGCAGCCGTGCGAAGACGTCGCATGAGGACCACAATCGTGCCCGGTCGGGTGCCCAAGGGGCTGACGTGCACGTGCAGGTCGATGTTCCGGAGTCCACGGCCAAGACCGGAGGAAGCGTGAGCGCTACCTACCAGCGCATGCAGCGACCAGACTCCTGGTCGCCCGGCGACGCAGACCCGGGTCTCTCGAGCGTCAGAGACATTGCCGATATTCGTATTCTTCCGAATACTCACACGGGCCAAGTCTTGCGTGAGCGGGGATTAGGAGACGCCGGTCCGTATGGCGGGCCCTACGGAGACCTTCTGGCGCAGATTCGTGTTGTGGCTGATCCGCCGGAGTCTCGGCGCTCACAGTCTCGGTCTCCGGGGGCTCGGCCCCAGCCCAATCACCGCGAAGCACCAGGGGCGAGCGTTCATGCCGAGCCCGTTGCTGAGGACTTGATTGTGGATGTGCCGGTTGCCAATGCCGTGCTCGGCGGACGAGTGTCCGTTGTACTGGACGGCAAGCCTGTCCGAGTGACGATTCCTGCGGGAACATCGTCTGGCACACGCATGCGACTACGTGGCAAAGGGCCGGGCGGCGCTGACTTGATGTTCCGCGTGCGAATCACCGTTCCGAGTACGCTGGATCCAGAGTCTAGGCGGCTGATGGAAGCGTTCGCCAAGCGCAACCCCTAGTCCCTGGGCAGTCCATCCAGCCCATCCTGCAGGGTCTTGGAGAGAGACGTCAACTCGTAAGCCTCCGCTTCGGCTAGCCCTTCGGCCCACGCGTCTGCTGCGGCTTGCAGGTTGTTCTGTTCTGCATGTAGACGACCAGCGAGCCAGGCCCCTGTTGCGCTGGTCTCTGTGTCCTGCAGCCGCTTGGCGATGGCACGTGCGGCCTGGAGGCGGGTGATGCCTTCTTCATACGCCTGCTGGCCGTGAATGTACCCTAGGTACACGTCATTGAGTGCTTGTCCGCCTTCCCAGCCAATATCTGTGGCGAGCTCGTAGCTTCGCTCAAAGGCAACCCAGGCTTTGGCCATGTCTTCGTTGCCAAAGTGTGCATCACCGATGTTGTGGTGATTGATGATGATGCCGCGCGGGTAGCCAATGCCTTCGCGGGTCTGAAGCGCTCTACGGAACCACAGCAGGGCTTCGTCGAAGCGCTTGTCGATGAGGGCGACAAGGCCTCGGTTGTTCTGCGCTCGTCCGAGTAGGATGCGGTCAGAGGCGTCGGTTGCGGCAGCCAGTGCGAGCTCGAGAAGCGGTGCGGCGTCGTCTCCACGTCCTGCCCGTAGGTGTTGGTTCGCCAATCCCAACAAGCACCGTGCACGCGCCGATGGGTCGGAGCCTGCTACGGCCAGAGCATCGCTCCACAAGGTGAGGGCGTCGCCGTTTCGCCCTTCTTGGAACGCGAGCGCCGCACGGGCCTCCAGGCAGGCGACGGACAAGGCGTCGTCGTCCTCAAACTGGAGCATGGCGTGGGCTTGGAGCAAGTGAGCCTTGGCTAGAACGGGCTTGCCGCGCTCCATGTAGCTGCGACCCAACGCTACGTGTGCGCGAACCTCGATCCACGGGAGCGACGCGTCGCTAGAGATGTCGAGGGCAAGCTGTAGGGCTCGTTCACCTCGTTTGGGGTCGCCGCGAAGAATGAGTAGATTTCCGATTCGGAAGCGCAGCATGGCTTCGCCTTGAGTGCGCGCGTCCCAAGTCGATGGGCTCTCTGGTGCGGCTTCGAGCCAGCGTAGACCACGTGAGTACGCAGAGAGGGCTCGCTCGATGAACTGCGCCGCTTCCAGTCTCTGACCGGCCATGTGTACATATCGAGCCGCATCCACGACCCGTCCGCCTGCGGCACAGTGTGCGGCGAGGGTCTCGTGCCAAGGCTCGAGATTGTCTGCGTACAGGGTCTCCATTGCGGCGGCAACCAGTAGGTGTTGGTCGCGTCGCTGCACTCCGAGAATCCCATGAAGCACGCTGCGTCGTACGAGCTCGGACACAAATGCCCAGGTCTCGGCCCCGTCTTGGACCAACAGATGGTGGCGAGTCAAGTCTTCCACAATGGTCCGAACGTCATCCATACCGGCGGCTTCGGCGAGCAGGCTTAGCGGGAAGTCTGCGCCGATGGTCGCCGCGAGCTGCAGCACGCCCTTACTGGCTGAGTCCAATGCGTCTAGCCGGCTTGATACCAGGGCATTCAGCGAGCCGGGCAGGCTGGGTGCTCGGATATTCGCGACGTATTCGGCCACGCCGTTGTGGACCTCGACCTGGCCGCTCTCGACCAAAAATCGAAGCATCTCTTCAAGGTACAGCGCATTGCCTTCACAGGTGCGGGACACGAACTCGAGGAGGTCATCGCTGATGTCATCCACACCAAGCTTGTTGGCCAGTAGACGCCCTTGATCGCGGCGGTCGAAGGCGCCGAGAGCAACAACCGGACCTAGCGCTTCGAAAGCACCGGTGACTGGCTCGCGATGAGACACAAGCCACAGAATGGGGACGTCCACTGTGCGTTCGACGAGGGTGCAGTAGTGTTCTGTTTCGGCGCTGGACAGGCGTTCTGCATCTTCGAGGGCGAAGACGACCGGACTGACCTTGGACAAGGCTTTCACGAGCTTGCTGAGCACAACGGTCACGGCTTGGGCTCGTGGCGGTTTTCCAGGGGCACCCATGAATCTAGCGATGAGGTTCGTGTCCTCTGCGGTCAGTCCAAGCTCCGAGAGCGTTGCTACGGCCTCTACGGGGTCGAGACCGTTGGCGTCCGCGCCAGTGACCTGACGAATCCAGTCGCGGAAGGGCTCCATGGGCGGATCGACGCCTCGCGGTGCGCATCGGCCGACGTAGAACGGCACCCGCCGCTTGGAAGCGAGGTCGCGGATTTCTCGGAGGAAGCGTGACTTGCCCGCACCTACAGGTCCGGTCAGTGACAAAGCGCTGCCCTTGCCTTGGTCCAGTGCGACCAATGCTTCGCGTAGGACATCCACTTCTTGTCCACGTCGCAGCCATGAACCGCTCCGCGTGACGCGCAGACCCCGCTTGCGGTCGAGCATGGGCCATGCGTTGATTGGACTCTTGCCGCCACGGTTCGCCAGCTCAATGGGCGGACCGAAGATGAACGCCTCGCGAACGCTGTTGCGAGCGGCATCAGAGCAGAGGATTTGGCCGTGATCGGCGAGCCCGGAGAGACGCCGTGCCAACCGTGTTGTGTCGCCGCGGGGAAGGTACTTGCGACGCCGGCCGCGAACCGCACCAGTGACCTCCCCTTGATGAACGCCCACGGCAAAGCTGACCGGAATGCCTTGTTCGCGGAGTGCTTTGGCGTCTTCACTCAGCGACGACGCGAACTCAAGTGCGCTCACTCCGTCTTCTTCGCGGGTGAGGGGAACACCGAACAAGACAATGATCTGGTCGTCCACAGCGCGCAAGATGCGGCCCCCGAGCCGGTCGGCGGTCTTTGCGACACGCCGTAGCAAGCGGAACTGACGGCGGAACAGGTCTTCGGGCTCCAGGCGCATGGATAGATCGGTCAGGCCATCCACGTCGATGACGACCGAGGTCACAGGCTTACGTTCGGCGTCACTCGCAGGCAGTCTGCCCGGCCGAGGGCCATTGGAGATGGTGGGCGTTGGATCGGTGTGTCCGAGGTCCAACAGGTCGCTGGCGAGGCTGCGCAGGTCTACCAGCGGTTGGGGACGTCGTGCATCAGCGGGAAAGGTGTGCGCCATCCACTTGGCAATCTCGGCGTTTCCAGCCGGCTCGTTGTTCTTGAACAGCCAGGCACGTAGGTCTTCTTCGAACAGCGCGGCCGAGGCGTAGCGCTCAGTTGGGTCTTTGGCCAAGGCCTTGCGAACGACCTGCCAGAGCCCTTCCTCCAGCTCTACACCCTCGTCGCGCGGGTCTGGAATGACCGCCTCTCGCACGCGGCGCAGCTTCTCACTGGGGTCGGGGTCTTGGAAGAGGCGGTGCCCGGCGATGAGTTCCCACAGCACAATGCCAGCGCTGTAGACGTCTGTTCGGTGGTCAAAGGCGCCGCCTTCCGCCTGCTCTGGACTCATGTAGGCGTACTTACCGCCACCGGGGCCGTCGCGAATGCCTTCGGTCTCGGACTGAACGGTATTCATGAGGCGCGCAACGCCAAAGTCTACCAGCTTGGCCGAGCCGTCGAAGGTGATGACGACGTTGTGTGGCGAGACGTCTCGGTGAACCAGACCGAGTAGGTTTCCATCTGGATCTGGGCGGGTGTGGGCGTAGTGGAGACCTCGGAGCAGCTCGGCTGTGATGGCGACGCTGACGGGTATGGGCAAGCGTTCGTCGCGTGCGCGCAGCGTCTTCACGAGACGGGTGAGGTCGCGGCCGTGGAGGTGTTCCATGGCCATGTACCAGGCCTCACCGACACGTCCGAGGTCGTACACCTGCACCACGTTGGCGTGGTTGAGCTGTACACTGATTCGTGCTTCGTGAATGAACAACTGCACAAACTGGGGGTCTTTCGCCAGCTCGGCTCGAATTCGCTTGATGACGAGGCGCTTTTCAAACCCGGCGATGCCGAAGCTACGCGCTAGGTACACCTCGGCCATGCCACCGGTAGCAATGCGCTCCAGAAGCTCGTACTTGCCGAATGATGCAGGAAACTCCACGACGCTCCTGTAGCCGGAACCAACGGACCTACCATCGCGTAACGCATGTGGGCTTGCACTTGAGCCATTGTGCGACCAAGGTGCGGACATGTATGAATCGGAATCCAACACCCCTGCCTGGACACAGGGCCTCGCCTGGCTCGTCACGGGTGTACTGGGCGGATTGTTGATCGGGGTGGTGGTGTTTCGGACGGCACCCGAAACTGTCGGGTGGACATCGTACTCAGACGTCTACCAGGCGGTCGCACCGAGCGTCGTGAACGTTGCCGTAGACGGTGAATCGCTGGGTGTAGGCAGTGGTTTTGCTGTAGGAACGGACAAGGTTGTGACCGCTCGCCACCTGGTCCAGGGCGCCACCAGCATCTCGGTGCTTGGGCTCGATGGTCTGGAGTACGAGGCCGCCGTTCTCGGGTCAGACGCACGGACGGACCTGGCGCTTCTGGATGTACCCGGCGCTTCGCTACAGCCGGTTCGCCTGGGCCGAAGTCACACCTTGATGGTCGGTGACACGGTGCTCGCCATTGGAAACCCGTACGGTCTGGGCCACAGCCTGGCGCAAGGGGTTGTTGGCGGGCAGCAACGGGCAATGGATGGTGGAGACGGGAACGCGGCCTTTGTCCAGCTGTCCATTCCTCTCAATCCGGGCAACTCCGGTGGTCCCATCTTGGACGACCGGGGGTTGGTGGTCGGAGTGCTCGCTGGCACTCACGCGCAGGGCCAGGCCATCGCATTTGCGGTCCCCGTAGACGTGCTCTCCTCTGCTCTGCCAGCACTGCTGCGCGGTGATGAACTGACGCGAGCCTGGATGGGGGTTCGTGGTGTGGCCGTTACCCAAGGACTGCAGCTCGATGCCGTTGTGGCCGGTGGACCGGCTGACCGCGCCGGCCTTCGCGTTGGCGATATTCTGTCTACGGTGGGCGAGATGCCTGTCCTGACGCCGGATGCTTTCAACGACGTGCTCTCCGCACTTCCACCTCACGGAAAGGTGGCGGTTGGCCTGCTGCGTGATGGTGAACGCATGGCGATTCCTGTGCTCTTGGCAGACCGTGCAGCACGAAGTGTTGTCGCGTCTGGAATGACGCTTCGTGCCGCTCCGGGAGCGGGTGGGGAAGTCGTCGCTGTACGCCCAGGCTCCCGCGCGGACCGTGCTGGGGTGTTTGAGGGCGATGTTATTCGCTCGGTGAGCGGCTTCGTCGTCCAGTCCCCCGCAGACGTTCAGGACCTGCTCGCAGGTCGGAACGCTGTACGGCTGGAGATGGTGCGCGACGGTGCGATGATGGCGGTGACGCTTGAGCAGCTGTCGCCGTAGCGAAACACTGCCCGGCCACAGCCGCCAAAATCTAGTCTTCTAGCGCCAGCTCCAGAACGTCCTTCACCGTCTCAACAAAGTGGAACGTGATGTCCTTCTTGAGTTCTGGTGGGATGTTCTCAAGGTCGCTCTTGTTGTGCGCGGGCAGCAGGATGGTGCGAATTCCGGCGCGGCGAGCCGCCAACACCTTCTCCTTCACGCCGCCAACGGGTAGCACCTTTCCGCGAAGGGTGATTTCGCCGCTCATGGCGAGCTTCGGCTTCACACAGCGGCCGGTCACGATGGACGCCAGGGCGGTCACCATGGTCACACCAGCGGAAGGACCGTCCTTCGGAATGCCACCGGCAGGAACGTGCAGGTGGAACTCGTAGTCGAACTGCTTGGCGTCAATGCCGAGCCTGTCTGCTCGCGAACGCAGCCAGGACATGGCGGCTTCGGCGGATTCCTTCATGACGTCGCCCAAGGAGCCGGTCATGCGCAGGCTGAGCTTGCCAGGCATCCGAGTGGCTTCGACGAACAGGATGTCCCCACCTGCTGCGGTCCAGGCCAGACCAACGACCACTCCGGGTTCGTCCACCTGCTCGGCAACCTCGACGAAGTAGCGGGGCGGGCCCAGGTACTTGCGAACTTGCGTGGCATTGAGACGTGGCTTGTCGACGGTACCTTCCACAACCTGACGCGCGATCTTCCGGTTGATACGGGCGATCTGGCGGCTCAGGTCACGAACACCAGCTTCGTGGGTGTAGTCGCGAATGATCTGCTGGAGAACCTTGGGGCTGAACGACGGTGCTTTGCCGGTCAGTCCGTGGTCCTTGATGAGTCGCGGAATCAGGTGCTTCTTGGCAATGACCGTCTTTTCTTCTTCGGTGTAGCCAGGGATATCAATGACTTCGAGCCGGTCGTGAAGTGCGGCTGGAATGGTGTCAATGACGTTGGCGGTTGCAATGAACAACACCTGTGACAGGTCGACAGGGATGTCGAGGTAGTGGTCGACGAAGGTGTGGTTCTGCGACGGATCCAGCACTTCGAGCAGGGCGCTTGCAGGGTCTCCGCGGAAGTCGTTGCCGACCTTGTCGATCTCGTCCAAGATCAAGACAGGATTGCGGCTGCCCGAGCGAATCAGCGCACGCAGGATGCGGCCCGGAAGCGCACCAATGTAGGTCCGGCGGTGACCACGAATCTCGGTTTCGTCCTTGATGCCACCGAGCGCAATGCGACCGAAGTCGCGGCCTAGGGCGTCTGCAATGGACTGTCCGAGGGAGGTCTTGCCAACGCCTGGAGGGCCGGCGAAGCAGAGGATTGGCCCCTTACTTTCTGGGTTGAGCTGACGAACGGCCAAGTATTCAAGCACGCGCTCTTTGACCAATTCGAGGCCATAGTGCTCACGGTCGAGCACCTTCTGCGCACGCTTGAGGTCGGTGCTGTCGGTCGTGTGTGTGGACCAAGGCACGTCGCACACCGTCTCTAGCCACGTGCGGCAGATGGTGTACTCAGCGGAGTCCGGCTGGAGGCGACGCAGGCGGTCCACCTCACGCAGGGCTTCATCTTGCGCCTCTTCCGGCATGTTCGCATCGCGCACTTTCTGCTCGAATGCGTCTGCATCACCTGGGCGACCCTGCAGCTTGTTGAGTTCATCCTTGAGCGCTTTGAGCTGCTCTTTGAGGTGGTACTCGCGCTGGCCCTTGTCCATGGCCTTCTGCACGCGCTCGTTCACTTCGACCGCGACTTGTTGACCGGCAACCGCCTTGATGAGGTGTTCAACGACCTTGTGCAGACGGCCCGCGATGGACACTTCTTCGAGCACTTCGATGCGGTTGATGAGGGACACGGGGATGTTGCCCATGACCTGGTCGGCGAGACGCGCGGGATCCAAGGATGGGTCTACGAGCAGCTCGTGGTCCGCGGGGTTGAAGCCATTGAGGACGAGCCACTGACCGAACAGCTCCGCGGTCGCGCGCGTGAGCTGAGAGACCTGTTGGGGGTCGTCGTTCGCTTCTGGGAAGGCGGTGGTCGTGGAGACAGTTGCGCCTTCGTGCTCGGTGATGGGCGCTGACCGGCGAACACGGTTGATACCTTCCACAAGAATGCGCGCGGTGCCGTCGGGGAGGTGCACCATGTTCACGAGTCGAGCAGTACAGCCAACCTGCGCCATACGCGCCTTGGTCGGGACCTCTTCGTCCGGGTCGAGCTGTGGAATGAAGACCAACGGGAAGCCACCGTCTTGATGCAACTCGAGCGCCGCCAGCGACGACGGGCGTCCCACGGGCACGGGTAGAATCATTCCTGGGTACAGCACGGGTCCGCGGAGGGGGAGGATGGCCGCGACGTCGTTCATGGGGGCTCCGGTAGATAGCCGGCCCCCGTAACGCATACCGCTACGACGGCGAGGGGGGCGCTTCGGCAGGTCGTGGTTCTTGGGCTTCTGTCGGTGGAAGCTGCTCGGTGGAGGAGATGCCGGAAGCGACGAACAGCGGTTCTAGTGGCGAACGCTTCATCTCTGGAATGGAGCCGAACTCCTGATGGTCGCGAATGTACGATTCCCAACCACGGAAGCGTCCACGCCGTTCTTCGCCCTCACGGAAGCGCAGCAGGCCCATGTAGTTCTCACGCCACCACTGCCAGAAGTTCTTTTCGTCGATCGAACCGTCTCGGAGGGGAGCGTAGAGTTGGTCGCCGAACTCGCGACCCGTGATCCAGTCGTGACAACGTAGGTCGCCGTCTTTCCACACGATGTACTGCGAGCTGGCGAAGGTCCAAGACCCGGTATTCGCGTACATCTTGCCGCCTTCGCGCACGATTCCCGGCAGGTGTGAGTGACCGCACAGGATGGCTTGCCACGAGTCGGTCTCTAGGCGCTCCATGATGGGCCGGAAGATGCACATGGGGTCGCCCATGTTGGAGCGTGCCCAGAAGTCGAGGGTTCGTTCTGTCCCTTCGGCACTCGCTTTCAGGCCGAGGCCACGCATGACCCAGGCGAAGGCGAAGGCCATGAGTGCCAACTTGTGCGTCAACCAGAAGACGAAGCGGTTGGGCAGGGTGTAGAACTCGCCCAGTGGAATGCGAATCCACGTGTCTAGGTAGCGCTCGACGAGATGGTGAATCTTGGTCGGCAGGTGTGTGCCGTCCAGCGCATGCTGCAAGAACGGGTCGTACTGGTAGCCGTGTTGAACCAGCACCTTGTCGCCGATGTGGAGCTCGTCACAGACTCGAAAGTTCAAGAGCTCTCGATACAACGTGATGTCGTAGTCGTGGTTACCAATGACGTAGACGACCCGGCCTTCTCGCGCGAGCTTGCTCATGGATGCGAGCAGCTCTTGGTGGGCGCGAAGGATGCGGGTGAACGACCAGGCTTGGTGAAAGTCCATGGCGTCGCCGCCGATGACCAACGTGGCACCCCGTGCATCGACTTCTTCGACCAGCGCTTGCAGGTGACGGTCTTTGCCGAAGAAGGCGTCGGATGGGGTGCCGTCGCCTAGGTGCAGGTCGCTGATGAACCAGATTTCTTGGTCAGCATCGAGATGTTCTACTGGGTGTATGCGGCTTGCCATGGTGCGAGTCTATCAAGGCGGCTCACACCGCGAGGAGTCCATGCGACTGCAAGTGTCACCAGGTCATAACGGGGCACACGCTCGCTACAGGGATACCCAGACGCCGTGTAGGAGGTTGCTGTGCGCAACGTAGGTGGACGTGTTGAGTTCAAAGGTAGCTTTAGTGAAGATGTACCCCTCTTGGGGTTGCCCGAAGTGGCATTCGCCGGGCGGTCCAACGTAGGAAAGTCGTCGGCGCTGAATTGTTTGCTCGGCATGCGCAGTGCTGCGCGCGTCTCTGGGTCGCCCGGTCGTACGCAGCGCATCAATCTGTTCCAAGTGGCGGATGCCTGCGTGTTTGCCGACCTTCCGGGGTACGGTTTTGCCAAGGTTCCTGCCGCTGTTCAACAGGGCTGGAAGGGCATGATCGAAGGCTACCTGTCCGAGCGGGAGTCTCTGAAGCTAGTGATTCTGCTGGTTGATTGCCGCCGCAAGCCGCAAGAGTCGGATGGCGAGCTGCTGTATGGACTGGCCACCGCCAAGCTGCCTCGGCTCGTCCTGGCCACTAAAGTAGACAAGCTCGGTCGTGATGAGCGGCAGCGCAACATGGGCGCCATCAAGAAAGAATTCCGCTTGAAAGATGGCGAATTGATTGGCTTTTCGTCTCCTAAGCGTACCGGGTTTGATGCAGTGTGGGATGTCATCGAGGCACGTTGCAATGGCTAATTCGTACCAGAAACGCGACAAGTACACTGCGAAAGCCAAGGCCGAAGGCTACGAAGCACGCAGTATCTACAAGCTGGAGCAAATCGATAAGAAGCACCCCGTCATTCAACGAGGCGGTCGGGTGGTTGACTTGGGCTGCTACCCAGGGTCGTGGACGCGCTACGCGATTCAGAAGGTTGGCCGTAAGGGAACGGTCGTTGGTGTGGACTTCACGGCCCCCAAGGTCAGTGGGGCCACATTCTTCGAAGCCAGTGCGTTGGATGTCTCTCCCGAGCAGCTGCTCGAAGTCCTTGGAGGTCCTGCGAACACGGTTCTCTCCGACATGGCTCCGCCGACAACCGGCGACAAGGCGGGTGACCATTACCGCCAGATAGAGTTGGCTCGGCGTGCGCTGTACGTTGCGGCCGAGCTGCTGGAGCCGGGTGGAACCTTCGTCTGCAAGGTGTTCGAGGGCGGTGATGCGCAGGACTTTGTCCTGGAAGCACGCGTCCTGTTCAAGACGGTCAAGCGCGTTCGGCCAGACGCCGTACGCAAGGTCAGCCGCGAGTGGTTCTTGGTGGCCACGGGCTTCAAGGGCAAGCCTGTCGAGCCGCCCTCCGAGTAGACGCTAGTGCTTGGTGCTGACTGCGGCATCAGCCCGTTCAGCTTTGCCTAGTGAGCCGAAGGTAGCGTCGGTCGACACCGTCATCGAAGCTCAGGATGCGCTCTTAGCCAGGCGCGGTAGGCGCTGACGGCTCGTTGGCCCTTGGCATCGTCGTTCACAGTGGCCTTGGAGGCGACGGCGTAGAGCATCTCTCCAGCTTCTGGCCAGCCTGCGTCTGCCAACATCACCATGGCCTCTTGCCAAACCTGACGTTCGTCGGAGGCCAGTGCGTCGGCGAGGATCGGAAGGACGACGTCGCGTTCGGGGGGCAGCGCGCGGACGGCGAGAACGGCCATGCCTTGAACGTACAGGTCACTGTCTTGCAGGCCCATCTGTACAGCGTGCAATCCAGCGGACTCTCCCCACGAGCACAACGCCCACAAGGAGTTTCCGCGTACGAATGGAGAGGGGTCGTGTTGCAGGGTTCGGCGCAGCACAGCTTCCGCCTGTGGACCACCGTGCTCCAGCAACGCGGCAATCGCGGTCTCCCGCACTGTGTCTGGCTCAGCGGGCTGGAGCGCTGCTGCGAGAACGTCGACCGCTCCGTCTGCGTGACGACGGCCGATGGACACCAGAGCGTGCAGGCGGTCAGCGTCTGGGGACAGTGCGCGGGAAGCGACCACAAGCATCTGTTCGTTGGGGATAGCCTTGAGCGGCTCCGGGTCCGGGTAGCCCGTACCCTGCCACGTTTGCCCGGCGGGAGCGGTCATCCAAACCGTGGACCAAACGCCGCCGAGTGGCTTGGTGTCTTGGGCGTGTGCCGCAATGGGCATAGCGAGAACAAGTAGAAGAATTGCAGTGCGCATTTACCGGCTCCGACAGCAGTAGGCGTAGCGGTGGTCGGACAAAGCGGCGCCGCCATCTTGGTTGTACCAATATCCTCCGCCGTTTGTGTTGTGGAACAGCATGACGTCGTCTCCGTACTGGTCGGCATACCAAAAGTTCCCGCCGAACCAACCGCGCCAGCCGCGAATGGAGACGACTTCCATAGACGTGCACAGGTGACCACCCAGTTGAGTGGCGCAGTAGTGACTGTTGATAGTGCCGTCATTCGCCGCTCGACGAGAGTCGTAAAAGCAAAGGTCTCCGTAGGTGAACCAGCCGGATGGACAGACGACATTGCCGGCTTGGGGTGCTGCTGCGGCTGCCTCAGAGGCAGTGAAGCGAGTGTGGTGGGCGGAGGCCGACGAACGGTGGCTGCTGACCGCACTCGTCACATACGATTGTGTAGCCATGCCATCAATGGTGCCGCATCCCCAGCTTGAACCTGTCCAGCGAGGAGCTTGACCGGTCGCACAGGAGACCGATGCAAAGGCATCGTTGTCGACGCCGTCTGCGAAGGAGGGCGGGATGGATGTCAGCGTGGTCCAGGGAACCGGCGCTTGGATGACCCCACTCTCGTTTGCGATGAGCACACCTCCAACACGAAGCGAGGTGACATTGGCCGTTCCACCCGAAACACTGGTCGCTGTTGTGGCTTGTTCGGCAGTGACAGCGGACTGTGCGGCTCCAGCCGTGTCTGCGAATGCTGCGGTCTGGGCCGCGCCGGCCGTTTCGGCGAATCCAGCGATGGATGCGGTCTGCGCCGATTCACTGGTTTGTGCCGCGCCAGCGCGCTCTGCGAACTGCGCGGTGTCAGCAGAGATGGCAGTTTGGGCGGACTGTGCCGAGACGGCAGTTTGGGCGGACTGTGCCGAGACGGCAGTTTG
>CAJXTB010000025.1 GCA_913061235.1 uncultured Pseudomonadota bacterium
GGATTTCGCGCACCGCTGGACTTCCGAGCAGCTGGTTGTCCGGAATCGGGATGCCAACCTCCTGAATGTGCTTGATGGACGTCATCACAGCACGCCCGGACACCTGTGGCAGTGTGTGAATCTCTAAGACCCTCAAAGCACCTCAAGAGTCGCCACGAACGCGTGAATGCGGTCTGCCGACGGGACATGAACGGGTGTCTCTTGAGGAGTTCCCATGCACAGCGTTGCGTTTCCCGTCCTATTGAAAGCCCCTGTTGAAGAGGAGGCTGTGCCTACAACATGCCCGTTGACGGGGCCCGCAGAGCTTGAGTTGTCTGCCACTGGCATTCGCCTGACGACGACTCGCCATCAACGTACTCTGCCCCTCGTTGCCGGTGTTCTGGCTGCTGGAGTGGGCCTTGCGGTAGTGTTGCTCACCGCGGTCGCAGTGGGAGTGAGTGCGCCGTGGGCCTACGCCTTGGTAGTGCTTGCCCAGCTTCTGCTCGCGATAGCACTTGGCAGTGCGGCAACTCTTGGTGTTCGTCAATGGGGCAGTGAGGTCGTGGTGGTCGACATTCCTCACGAACAGGCGCGCTGCACAGTGGACGCATCGGTGGTGCACTTGTCTTGGGGAGCAGGCCAAGAAGCCATGGCCTTGGTTCCGCCCGACCACCGGTCCGCGCTGATCAACTATCGCGTAGTGTAGGGTGCGCGAAACACGTAGGAGAACGTATGTCTCGGTGGATTCAGATGACTTTGCTCGCGCTCACCATGGCGGGCTGCGGCAATGGTGATGACAGCGACGCCACCTCGGGCCGACCGTCCAATCTCGACGGCCCATGTGACGGCGGTGGTGATTGTGGGACCGGAGAGTACTGTTTCGCCGATCTAGATGCAGATCCCATCTGCCAAGCTGTTCCCGACGCCTGTTCGGACGACCCGTGTGGCGAATGCGCGGAGCTCGATGCACTGTGCGAAGGGTCCGGCTCGACGTGCATCGCGTTCGGCTCAAGCGTCGACATCGAGTGCTTCGCGATGGAGTGAGTGTTGGTTGAGGGGACATCCTCTCCCACAACGAAAGACGCCCCAGCTAAATGGCCGGGGCGTTTTCGTTGATTCACATGCCTACATGGGGGGCGGTGGCGGTCCACCACTCGGGGGCGGTGGCGGTCCAGCGGACAGCGCAGCCTTCACTTCGGCAACGTCTGTAGCGGCCTTCCAGCCGTCCCAACCGTCTTGCCACACGTGGTGCTTGCCGTCTGGGTCTGCCTTGACGGCGGCCACAACTTCGTCGAGTGATTTCTCGCTCTGACCGTCTGCGCCCGCGTAGTGGTAGCTAGCCGCACTCGGCATGGGCGGCGGTCCTGGCGGCAGCGCAGTGGCGAGCTCGGGGACATCCTTCCAGGACTTCCATGCAGCCATTCCTGCCTTCCACACTTGGTGGTTGCCGGAGCGGTCTTGTCCAATGCGCTGGACGAGCTCTGCCGTCTTGAGCTGAGCTTGACCGGTAGGACCGTTGTAGTGCCAGGTCTCTTGGCCCGGCATGGGGGGCGGAACTGGGGCGGGACCGCCCTGCATGCCCTGGTGTGCGTTGAACGGACCGGCTTGGTTCATGGAGCCAGACATCTGGTTGCCCATCATGTTGCCCATGCCGAAGCCAACACCCATTCCTACGCCTGCACCGCCGAGACCGGTGTTTCCAGCGGCGACCTCGATAGCGTCAGCTGACTTGAGTTGTTGGTAGGCACCGAGGTTGCCGAGCACGCCCATGCGTGAGCGGTCGTCGAGCGCCTTCTCCACGTTGGCCGGCAGGCTGATGTTCTCAATGGTGAAGTCGGTGAGCGTGATGCCGTAAGACTCGTTGAACGCGGGGTTCATGCGGTCGCGCAGCTGGTCGCCGAGGTCCATGTAGTTGGCAGCCAGGTCCAAGACGGGAATCTTGGCCTTGCCAATCGTGTCCGCCAAGCCGCTGACGAGCTTGCGCTTGAGCTGGCCGGCGATTTCGTCCGTGGTGAACAGACCGTCTGTGCCAACAACTTGCTTGAGAAAGATCTCGGGGTCGGTGACGCGGAAGCTGTAGATACCGAAGGCGCGAATACGGACGGGGCCGAACTCAGCGTCGCGCATCATGACTGGATTGCTCGTACCCCAGCGGTTCTCTGTGAACTGCGTGGTGTCGATGAAGTAGATGTCACCCTTGTACGGCATGTTGAGGCCGTACGCGATGGACTGGAAGAACCCGGTGATGGGTGCGTTTCGCGTGTCCAGCGTGTAGGTGCCAGGGCCGAAGACGTCGGACATGGCGCCTTCGTGAATGAAGACCGCGGCCTGTCCTTCGCGAACCACAAGCTTCGACTTGTCGGTGATTGCCTGATTGAAAATCGGGAATCGGTAGACCATTGTGTCGTTGGTGTCGTCGAGCCACTGGATGACATCCAGGAACTGAGCGCCGGCGTGCTGCTTGAGTGTGTCCCAAAGTCCCATGGGTGCTTCCTTCGAAAAAGTGTGTGAGCGGGGGTTCGCGGTGGACGTACGCACCGCTCCCGTCTACGCAACGGGGCGATAGAGTAATGCACGTCTGACTCAGGAGCCTCACGATCTCACTTTCTGACCGAATTGCCGGCACCCGCCTGGGGTCTATTGCCCTTGCTACGGGCGCTGCTGTCGGTGTTCCGCTGTTGGCCACGGTGAGCGCTTCGCCGGCTGGAGACATCGCGTTGATCGCCACATCTGTGGTTGGCGCAACCGCCGCCGGTGCGGTGGTTCTGTGGCGACGCAAGCTGCGCTCTCTACCGTTGGAGCTAGCTGCAATCGCGTGCCAGAGCGTGTACGGTGGCCATCCTGTGTTCCGTTTTCGCGTGCGTCTGGGGCGGAATCGCATTCTGACCCAGGGGCAAGCATCCGTTCGATTCATAGGGGACGGCGGGGAGGTAGAGCTGCCCATTGAGCTGCCTTCAGTCCAAGCGTGTGTAGGACCCTGGACACTCGCCGTGCTCGACCGGGACCGCCGATGTGTCGGGGACGGGCAGTTCGTTGTCTCGGTACGCGCCAGAGAAGGTGAACGAGAGTGGCAGGTCAGCGAGACCTACCCGACCGGTACCCTGCAATCCGGACGGTTTGCTGCGGCTGCCACCCTCACCGCTGCCGCTATGACACTGGATGCGGACCACTGGGACGCCGTTGTTGCCGAGGACGGAACTTAGATGCTGGTGTTGGCCTTGATTCCGCTGGTTGTCGACCCCTGGTCGCTGATCCGGGTTGAGGACCCCAACTATCCCGGAGCAGAGACACACTCGGCGACTGGCTCTGTCCTGCTCGAGCCGCCTCCGCCCGGCATTGCGTGGACTGAAGAAGACGTGCCAGTGACCGATTCCTTCGTCGCTGAAGGGGCCCTGGCTGCACTGGCAGTACATCCTTGGCATGACGGCGGCTTCACCGGTGCCGGAGTGAAGGTTGCCGTGTTCGACCTTCAGTGGTTCTCGTCCCTAGACTTGACCGAGGAACTTGGCGAGTTCACCAGTCACGACTGTTTTGCTGACGCAACCTGCGAACAACCCATCGATTTTCTGCGCCCGCGGTTCCGCTTTGAGCAAGGCGTTCACGGTATCGCTTGCGCTGAGATCGTCCGCGACATCGCTCCAGACGTTGAACTGCACTTGGTTCGTACCCAAGGCCGCACCACGCTTGAAAATGCGATTGACTGGGCCGTACGTGAAGAGATGGACATCATCAGCATGTCGCTGTCCTTCCTCAACAGTTCGTTTCACGATGGCCGTGGGCCTGTCTCCGAGCTCGCGGCGAAAGCGGCGGCTGGCGGAGTGCTGTTGGTCACGAGCAGCGGAAACTACGCCGATTCCCATTGGGGCGGCCCATGGATTGACGGCGACAACGACGGACGACTGGACTTTGACGGTGACAATCAGCTGGACGTGCGCTTGGGGGCTGGCCCGCAGAGCACTCTCGTTCAGTGGGACCAGCGACTGAGCTGTGGTGAGACCGACCTAGACCTTCGCTTAGTCGATGATGAAGGCCGTATTCTCGGCGTGTCGGAAGTACGTCAGCTCCCAGGCGCCGATCGGTGTCAACCGTACGAACGTGTGCCGTCCAACGTGCAAGAAGCGCAGTGGGGACACCTCGAAGTGTGGCTGCACCGCGGTGCCACTGTGGATCTGGATGTGGACTTGCTCTCGACCAGCGGTCGTCTGCGTCCGGCGATGGCGGAAGGATCCATCGCCGATCCCGCCGCCTCGCCCTTGGCCTTCGCAGTGGGGGCTGTTCGCGCCGAAGGGTACTTCTCGAATGATGTCGAAGCGTTCAGTTCGTGGGGTTCGCGCACAATTGGCTACCCGAAACCGGACATCGTCGGACCGAATGGTGTGTCCACGGCGGCGTATGGCGCGCGGGGTTTCTACGGGACCAGCGCCTCCACGCCAGCCGTTGCAGCGGCCATTGCGCTGATCATGAGTGAAGACCCCACACTAAGTTCTTGGCAGGCCGCACGTCTCCTACAGCAGTCAGCATTCGGTGGACAACCGGTTTTTAGCGAGCCGAGTCCGGCATTTGGAGCGGGAAAAGCGCGACTCCCATCCCTTGGGGCAACCCGGACCGGTTGCGTTCGAGGAGACCGCAGTGGGCTGTTCTTCGGGCTGCCATTGTTGTGGCTCGCGCGAAGGCGGCACCGTTCGGGGTAAGGTGCGCGGCCTGATGTCTGGAGTCCGTGTGCGTCTATCGCTCGCCCCGCTTGTGTTGCTTGCCTTTGCCTGCGAACCCGAAACCGAGGGGATTGATCCCATCGGTGTGTGGACTGCTCCTGAAGCGGCCACCAGCATGTCCGTGCTGCCTGCGTCTGGAACTGCTCCAGTGCGTGTGGCCATACGCGGCCAAGGCAGCTGGGGTGCGGCAGTTCCCGGTGATTTGTCAGGTGTGACCCTCGATGGCGCGCCCGTCGAGATTCAGACAGACGGCGGCGGCGTGGGTGTGTTGACCCTCGACCAAGCCGGTGTGTACACCGTAGCGGCTGACAACAGTGTTGTGGTCCCTGTGTTCGCTGGCGCACTGGGCCTTGATGTCAACCCTCGTGCACTCGCACAGGACACCCTGACTAACGTGCATGCTTCAACTGCCGGCGCCATTGGGGTCTCCGAGTCCAATGTCTGGTGGATTCCAGCTCAAGGCGAGGCGGTGTCGGTTGTAGACGTCGCTGGAGAGCGGATCATCGCAGGTAGTGCTGCAGGAGCTATCGACGCCGACGGTCTGACGGACGTTGTTGTCTGGAGCGGCGGAACCGTCGCTGTGTTGCGCAGCCATCCCATCGCGGGTCACGTGCTCGCTGGAACCATCGAAGCCGAAGGCCGAAGCGTCGCTTCCGCTGCGATCGGTGACGTAGACGGTGACGGCCTCTCAGACATTGTGATTGCCTGGTCCGAGGCGCCCCGATTCGAGCTGGAAGTGTGGGGCGGAGACGGTGCTTTCAACTTCACCGTAGATGACACTCTGCGTCTGCGGAACGCGCCAAACTCGGTGTCTATCGGGGACAACACAGGTGAGGGACGGCCGCAGATCACCGTCCTAGACGACACCAACTTCTGGGTACGTTTCGTCCGTAGCGGCGACACCTACGCTCAGACTGGACCCACCCTCGTTGATACCTCCTTCCCGGACGCATCCACGTCGCTGTCGGGTGACGTAAACGGCGATGGCGCAGACGAATTGTTTGTGATCGGTCCGCTCGCACCTACCGTGCAACGGGACGTTCGCATGTTCGACTTGTCGGATGCGGTGTCGGTCACCAGCTTTGAGAGCGGCAGTATTGGCGCCTCCGTGGCTGTCGCAGACTCAGACCGTGATGGCCGTCAAGATGTCTGGCTGGCCCAAGAAACGGGCGAGGTCTTTGTCAGACGCATTCCTGTCGAAGCACAGGAACAGCGAAGCGTCTGGATGGCACCCGATCCCGGTCCCATCGCGGTTGGGGACTTCAGCGGTGACGGGATTCCCGAGCTGTTTGTGGCCGGTCCGACCACTTGGGACACCATGTGGGGAGGCACCGCGACCTTCGACACGGGTGTGTGGTGGGCGCCTGCGGATGACGAGACGGTCTTCGAGACCACCTTCACTGTTCCTCCAGTCTTCATTCGCCCTGACGTTGGCTCTGGCCGGCTCGACATCGTCGGCATGACCGAGTCGGGTGCCAACGTGGACCTTGCTGTTGTGGCGTTGTCCCCTGGGCCGTCACCCATCCTCAGCGAGCTTGGGACCACCCGCGTATCGATCAGCAACGCTGATGGTGTTGCGATCGCCTATTGTGGCGGGATCGCCTACGCTCTGACCACCGCTGAGGTCGTCATGGTCGACCTCACGACCGCACCGGCGACTCTACTAGGAACGGCTGACGTCACCGGTGGAACCGTTGTGGCCTGCGGCGAAGGCCCTTCGTCCTCCACGGTCGGTGTGTTGACAGCCGGCGTTGTCAGTTTGTTTGACGACGGCGGAAATGCACAAGGAACCGAGACCATTGCCGGTGCTGTGGACATTGGTCTGGCTGGCGGTAGCGTGGAGTCCTGCACGACTGTTGGATGTAGCATTGCGGTGTTGCCCGACGGCCGGGTCGTGACATCGACCGCAGACGGCGTGTCGGTCGACGATGCGACCTACACAGGCTCGGGCCTGTTGTCGGTTGTGGACATCGATGGAGATGGCACGCAAGAAGTGCTCGCGTTTGCGGACGGTGACTTGACCGTCTTCGACGACGCTGCGGCCTCCCTCGTGCCTCGGTACCGTGCCTACAGTGACCTCCGCGTGGACGGTGGTTTGGCTACTGTTGATCTCTTTGCAGATGGCAGACGAACGCTTGTTGGCAGTCGTGACGGAAATATTATCGTTTCTACCGGAAATATCCCGGCTGTTGAATCGGACGACGATGAGTGAGTCAATTCCTGGCTCCCTCACCCCCTGTCCGAAACCTTGTGGGTCCGTTAGCAGGCCCGACATTGTCGACACTCTGTTGTTGACGCAAGACGCTCGAGACGCCTATATGGGCTGCTCGACTGCGTCTGGATTGGAGCGATGATGACTCGTATTTCGCTAGTAATTGCCCTTGGCCTCTCTGCCTGCGCCCCGAACAACGCGACCGTCGAAGACGGGCAGTTCATGGCCTACTTGGCGGCGAACACCTCGCAGAGCCTGTTTGAAGACAAGCTCAACTTCGACGATGCTGAAGTGTCCTTCAACATCGACTGCCGCGAACTGGATGACGAATCGGATCGCCTCGAAGCTCCGATCGACAACTGCGAAAACAACTTCGAAGAAGCTTGGTTGGATTCCGATGGGTACGTCGCTATTGGCGGACCGCTCGATCCATGGCGCGGCGAAGGTATCATCACCTCCGAAGGCGACATTCAGATCGGCTTCCATCAGCGTCTGCCCGGTGGCGAAGACTTCCGCTTTGCGTTTGTCATCGATCCCAACTTCCAGCCTCAGCGTTGCTCGGAAGATGGCAATGGCAACACTGTCTCCGAAGACATTGATGGCAATTGGATTGAGAACTGGTCTGCAGATGTCGACGGCGGCATGATGTACTACCTCACGAACGGCGGATTCCAGTTCAATCCCGCGAGCACCCAGGAAATCTGGACCTTGCCGCAGGAGTGGCGTTCGGGCGGTGCATGGGGTCGGTTTGCGGCTGAAGATCTCCAGGTTCGTGCCGGATACTACGGCAGCCCTGGTGCCTACAATGACATCGCTGCAGATGAAGATGCGGCTGTCAGCCCGAACGACCTGTTCTGGTCGGACATGGACGAAGGCGCCGATCCAACATCGGACCGTGGTCACCAGAGCTTGATTTCAGACGTGCAAGACATCTCGGACGAAGTCAACGACGAGCTAGCCGCCATCAGCGCGCCTATCTTGACCCGCGTTCACACCAACGAATGGCGTACTCCTGACCAGTCCGCTGCTGGCCTCGATAGCTGGGTTGAACTTCACTACTCGTATGTCCACTTTGACGCTGGCTCGTCCTTCGAGAAGGGTGATGCTCTCTCCGGTGAATTCCAGCTGGTGTTTGACGCCTCCGAGTCCCAGACCCGCGTCATGGTGTCTGGCCGGTTCAACGTCGACAAGCTCAAGCGTGACCGCTGGGTCACGGATGATGTCCAGGCTGCCAAACAAACTGAGAACGGAACGGTTCTCTGTGGTGACAGCGATGACTCGGGCGACGAACCCGCTGAATAGGCGCGTTTAGCGTTGTTTGAGGCGCCTTGAGGTGCCTTGATACCGAAGCCAAGTGAAGGGTCGCTGTCGTTCAGACAGCGACCCTTTCTTGTTGGAGTTCTCGGTGATCATCTTTAACTTTGTGGCTATTGCCCAGATAATGCTGGCCTTTCTGCCGGCCCTCGCCGTTGCGGGCCTTGCCCATCTGGTCGGCGGCGACTTCGACTTCTGGCTGTTTCTGTGCATTGCCGCCTTGGTCATGCCCATCGACGGCATCTGGCGTCTGGCTGGCATTGCTGGCAGCGAGGGAGAAGACGGTGAAGTCATTGTTGGCGGGGGCATGCTGAACATTGTGACGCCCAGTGGCGGTGGTCACTTGTTCTTCATCCCCAACTGGATTGTCGGCGGGCTCGTCGGAGTCGGTATCTGTACCGGCTTTTTGAGCTAGGCCTCGCCCTTGCGCTCAATACACAGAATCCACTTGCTGCTCTTCGCCGTGACGTCGCGGCCGTCGAACCCTCCGGCCTCATGGGCAATGCGAAAGCCGCCCCAGTCGAGCAGCGCCAGCATCTCCTGGTAGTGGAACACGCGAAGGTCGAGCTTTACTTCCTCCGGGGTTTCTCCCTCGGGAATGTACGTGTACTCGACATGGTGGATCTGGGCGATGGGGTCGTACCAGGACTGTTCCCAGCTGTGGATGTTCTGGCCGGTGACCGGATGCGCGAAGTCGGTGTGTCCGTATTTTTGGCTCGGATCGCGGCCGTGCAGAATGGGATCTGGAAGGTAGCAGTCCAGGTAGAAGCGCCCGTCGGGTAGCAGTACGCTGTCGACTGAGGCGAGCAAGGCCAGCACATCACTGTGGTGGGTACAGTGGTGGATGGCATTGAAAGGCAAGAAGACGGTCCGGTAGGAACGCGGTCCCTTCAAGTGGCGAAAGTCGCCCTGACGCGTACGTATACGCGCTTGCACATGCACCGGTTCGGCGTCGACTTTTCGTTGGAGGTCGCGCAGCATGTCCTGCGAGCGGTCGATGCCGTGGACTTCAATGTTCGCGCGAGCGAGGGGAAGCGCAATCCTGCCGTTGCCGACGCCGAGCTCCAACACCGGTCCGCCGCGAGCTTTTGCGAGAGCGACATAGTGCTCAATGTCTGCGGCCAGGGCCGAATACTCAAGGTCGTAGAGCATTGGGTGCCGGTAGGCGAGATCTGACGCGTCCATCCCGTCCCCCTTTGGTTATGCAGCCTGCCTATCGGGTGGACCGACTGAAGGACAGCGCATGATGGACCAACCGCACAACCCGCAACTGCCCCTCACCGGTGGGCGGCTCACACTTGACGACGTCGCCGCTGTCGCTCGAAACGGTGCCCGCGTTCACCTGGCGCATGACGCCCGTCTGCGAATGGCTGCTACCCGCGCCTGGGTTGCTTCGGTCGCACGAGGGGAGTTGCTCGGAGAGGACGGCGAGCCCATGCCGGTCTACGGCGTCAACACTGGCTACGGCTCGCTGGCACGGGTCCGCCTGCCTTTAGACGCGATTCGTGAGCTGTCGTTGAACCTCGTGCGCTCGCATGCCGCGGGAATGGGTGAACCGGTCGAGCCTGAAGTCGTGCGCGCCATGATGGTTCTGCGCGCCAACGCTCTGGCCAAAGGCGCCTCTGGATGTCGTCCTGCACTCGTTGACACGCTGTGTGAGATGCTCGCGAAGGATGTCGTCCCAGTTGTGCCGTCTCGCGGTTCTTGCGGTTCCTCCGGCGACCTCGCTCCGCTGTCCCACTTGGGCTTGGTTCTGTTCCGCGGTGAAGAAGAAGATGAAGCATCCAGCGGCATGGCGTGGCACAAGGGCGTGATGATGTCTGGCCTCAAGGCCATGGCGGCTGCTGGCATTCCGCGCTTGATTCCGTTGCCGAAAGAAGGTCTGGCCATCTGTAATGGCGCTCAGCTGACTACGGCGTACGCCAGTTTAGCCGTACATGATGCCTCGCGACTTGCCTTAGACGCAGACATTGCCGCCTCTATGAGCTTTGAAGCGCTGCGCGGTACGCTACGAGCTTTTCATCCAGATGTTCACGTTCTTCGGCCGTACCCGGGAGCAATGGCCAGTGCAGCGGCAGTCCGAGGGGTCACCGCGGGGTCGTCGCTGGCGGATTCGCTGCCTGAAAAGGTCCAAGATGCCTACTCATTGCGCTGTGTTCCGCAGGTTCACGGGTCCGTTCGGGATGGCTTGCGGTTCGTACGTAGCCAGGTCGAGATTGAGCTGAACTCGGCAACGGACAATCCCATCTTCCTGCTCAATGACCCGTCCGCGAACAAGGCATTCTCTGCCGGATTGTTCCATGGCGAGCCGATTGGGCTTGCCGCAGACCACCTGCGCTTGGTGTTGTGCGAGCTGGCTGCTATCAGTGAGCGACGCATTTACCGCCTTGCTACCGGCACGCTGTCTGCACGCTTGCCGCCGCTATTGGTTCAGAAGGACCGGCCTGGCCTCGGCCTGCTCGCACCGCAGGCGACCGCTGCGGCCTTGGTCGCTGAGTGCCGGAGCCTGGGCTGGCCGGCTGGATCTGACTCCATTCCCACCTGTGAAGACCAAGAAGACATGGTGGCTATGTCGACGACCGCTGCGCGTCGGGCTTGGCAGGTGATGCAGTCTGCACGGCGTGTCATCGCGATTGAGATGATGAGTGCTGCGAAGGCGCTGCGCTGGCGTCTTGAGAATGAGCCTGGCACGGTGCTCGGCATTGGTACTGCTGCCGCCTACCACTGCATTGTGGCTGGACAGACGGACGACATGACGCCGTCCAAACGAATTGAAGTCGTCGAGGCCATTCTGGCGTCTGGAGACGTCCTACAGGCCGTTGTTACTGCCGGCGTACCGCTGGAGGTGGCATGACAACCCAAATTGATGGTGAGACCCTCACGACTGCTGGTATTCATGCCATTGCAGGTGGTGCCGGGGCCTCGCTGAGTGCTTCGGCCCGCGCGCGAATGGAAGCGACCTCTCCCTTCGCGGAGCCCGTCCTACGTCAGAAGTGGGAGTGGTTGGTCGGTGGGGACGCCCCAGAAGACGACGCTGAGCTCATGACGTCGTTTGTCCACGGTCACTGTGCCGGCGTTGGAGCCCCGCTTCCTGCCCCTTTGGTTCGTGCGACGCTTGCTGCGCGTGCGAACGTTCTTGCGAAGGGCTTCTCAGGTGTCCGTCCGATGGTCGTAGACGGCGTGCTGCGGCTGCTGCAAGACAATGTGATTCCGAAAGTCCCACGCCAAGGGTCTGTTGGCACTGCTGGGTGTCCAGCCCTGTCGCATATGGCGTCAGTGGTCCTGGGATTCGGTGGAGAGGCGTGGGTCTCGGGTGAACTGCAGTGCGTTGGCACATCCTATTTGGAGCATGCACCGACCCAAAAGGAGGTGTTGTCCCTCATCAACGGGTCCACGCTGACCACCGCTCTCGCCGCCATCGCGGTTGAGCGCAGTCGTCGCATCCTAGATGTCGCCATGAAGGCGGCAGCGATGTCCTTCGAGGTCGTCCGTGCCGACACCAGCTGCCTAGACGCCGACGTCTTGGCCCTGCGTGGACAGCCGGGCGGTGTCGTCGTCGCTGAACGGCTGCTTGCGGAGCTCTCCGGCAGCGGCATTGTGGGGGCTTGGCGTACGCCGGATGCCTTCTGTATTCGCTGTACGCCAGCGGTTCTGGGTGCCGCATACGACGCTGTTGAGGCCACAGCAGCGATTATCAATCGCGAGCTCAACGGCGCCTGCGACAACCCCTTGGTACTGCCTGATGGGCGGGTCATTGAGGCCGGTAACTTCCACGCAGCGCCTATTGCGCTCGCGCTCGACCACCTGAAGATTGCCATGGCGCAGGTCGCCGGGATCTCAGAGCGTCGAACCTTCCGTATGACGCATGGTCAACTCTCCGGACTTCCCAGCTATCTGGCGGAATCCACGGGGTTGAACAGCGGTCTGATGCTCGCCCAGTACACGGCAGCGTCTCGAACTTCGGAGACCAAGGGCTTGGCGCATCCGGCCTCGGTCGACACCATTCCCACGATTCAGCACCGCGAAGACCACGTCTCCATGGGGCCCGGCGCGGCGTACATGGCACTCGAGCTACTCGAAGCCACCGCGGATGTTGTGGGCATTGAGCTTCTGTGCGGCGCACAGGGGGCGGACCTACACTTTGCTGCGGGCGAAGGTCCACTTGGTAAGGGTACGGCTGCGTCCCATGCCGCAGTTCGCGAGGTTGTACGCACCTGGGACCGTGACCGCGTGCTGCATCCGGACCTCGCTGCCATGTCTGCGCTGGTTCGCGGTACACGTCTGGTGGCAGACGGCCCAGCTTGGTGAGCCTGTACAGGGGCGAGTGCCGCTAGCCCCCGTGATGAACCGCAGGTAGCCGCGTGTCCAAGTCCCATTCGGGGTCCCATGCCTGCGTGTGACACGACGTACAGATCGCCTCCAGCACACACACAGGGCAGCTCTCGCCGAGTCCCTCAATGTTGTCGCTTCCGCCACCTGCGGCAACATGGCGCTCACCGGGACCGTGGCAGCTCTCGCAGCCAACGGACTCGTCGGTCTTGAAGCCAGCGAGCTCGCTCGGCGGTGGGCCGGAGCGTGTTGGAGAGGCGTGGCAGCTGACACAGGCCACGTTGTTGGCGGCGTCTGGGTGTTCGGCGACCACTTCAGGCTTGGACAGGGTGGCCATGGCTTGGCCGTGGGGAGAGTCTTTCCACCATGCGTGCTCGGACTCGTGGCAGCTCTGGCATTGGTCCGAGCCGACGAAGGCGCCGTCTTCAAAGGCCAAGAGCGTGCGCGGTGCGGTGCCCTCGTACAGTGCGGTCCGGGCTTCGCGGTAGGTGGCGTCGTCCATGGCCGATGCCCGGTAGTGGTCAATGAGGGGCAGGCCCTTTTCGTAGGTGAAGGCGATTGAGTGGTCGGCGTCGTGGCAGCTCTCGCAGGTGCTCTGGGGCTCCACTCTCTGGCCGTCGTGTGGGCCGCCCGCGCTGTGACAGGACTCGCAGCCTACGTTGACCAGGTCGCTCGTCGCAGACCCGTCCCAACCTGTTGGGAGGCCCGCTCCGGTGACGTGGCAGCTCGTACACTTGTCGTTGGTGGTCTCTTCGTGCTTGACCAGGGTGTTCCACGCGAGGGAGTGGTGAGACAAGCCATAGGAGGCGGCTTCTTCGGTGTGGCAGGTCGCGCAGACGTTGGTGCCCTGGAACTCGCCTTCACGGAACGCAGCGAACGGGTCGCCAGCGATACGGCCCTCGACAAAGGCGTCGTAGCCAGGGGAGTAGGGGTAGAAAGCATCCACTACTTCGAAGCCGTCGTCTACACGCTGGACCAGCAGGGCCGACGGCGTGCTGCGAATGCCCAGGATGGTCCCGATGTCGCGCATGGTGTCTGGGATGATGTCGTAGGGGACGTTGTACTCTTGGGCGTACACGTTGATCTGCCCCTGAGTCGCGCGTCCACCGGCAATACCGACGACGTCAGCGGTGCGGCCCAGTCGCTCCGACAGTGCATTGAGCTCGGGCTGAACGTGTTGGCAGTGAGGGCAGGTGGGCGAGAAGTAGACGAGCAGCGTTGGTTTGCGCTTGATCTGGCTGGCCAGCGCATCTGGGAACTGCAACACCATGCTCTCGGTCTGGCCCGCGATGACGGTTCCGGCGTTGGCTGCGGGGGTACCGCGGTGCCAGCCACGGGAATCGAGGTCCGTCGCTAAGACCACGCCAATCAGCACCAGAGCGGACACAGTGAACAACAGCAAGAAGCGGCGGGAAGACGTCATGGGCTCTCGGTGGGCAGGCAGGGGCGACAACACGCGGTGGGACCACATTGTTGCACAGAAGACTGGACTCTACGGGGCGCTTCGCAGACGTGCCGCTTCGCGGGCCTCGCGCTCCGCTTCTCGTGCGTCTCGTTCGGCTTCCTTGCGCGCCTGTTCTGCATCTCGCGCAGCCTGGAGCTCTTCGATGTACACCGCGCGAAGCTCTTCGAGGTGCCGCCGGTCCCAACTGCGAGAGGGGTCTGCCACGAGTACCTGCTCGTAGGAACGCACTGCAGCGCGTTGGTTACCTGCGTCTGCGAGGCGTTCGGCTTCGGTCACCCACACATCAGCAAGGGCTTCCCCTATGCGGATGAGGTCGCGATTTCGTGGCGACCAGGCACGGGCTTGCTGCAGTAAGGCAGTGGCTTGTTCGGGCTCGGCCGTCTCTGCCTGTGAGGCGTAGCAGCTGGCCAATCCATCCCGAATCCTGTCGTCTTGGTCTTGTCGGTAGGGATGGTCGTTTGCAAGGTGGCGTCGGCCGTCGCTCCACAACATCTCCGCCGGCTCACAGCGCATTGCCGTCAGCAGCTCGTCTACGCGAACGAGCGCACCGTCGTATCCGGCAACCATTGTGGCCTCGTCGGTGACGGTGATGTCGCGTACCCATCGGGCCTCACCCTCCAACACCCTGGGGGTGTGGGTGACGGGAGTGGCACCAACGGGGCTTGCTGGCCAGACACCCTGGGCCTCATCGACGCCGAACACGTACAGGCCAATGTCGTAGCGGCCTTCGGGCAAGTCCGTTGGAATGTCGATCCGGTGACGGCCGACCATCTCCTCGGTCTTGCGCCAGCGGGAGAAGGGGATGTAGTCGTAGGCCGGTGGGACTTCTACAACGTGTGTGGTCTCGTCATTGGCCAGGAACAAGAAGGCACGGAAACCGTCCGAACGAGTGGTCCGTCGCCAGCTCAACTCCACGAACAGCTCGCCGCCAGGCATCACGGACTTCACCGGAATGTCGAATCGGTTGAGCATCACAGCGCGTCCAAAACGAACCAGGCTGTTGCTGCGGTCTGCACGCTCGACGAAGTGGTCGCGGTGAACGTGGTTGCCCTCGTGAACGCTGTACACGGACACGGGGAAGGCGGGGACTTCTACGTAGTTGTCCCACCCATCATGGTGACGCATCTTGGTGCGGCTTGCCCAACTTGCGTGGACATGCGCGAAGGTTGGATTGCGTGCGTCGTACACGTACTCGTCGATGAAGTCGAGCTGCCAGTGGTTGTGGCCCATAGGTACGTCTACTAGGCCGGCCATGTCGACAATCTGCGGGCCGAACCACCACAAGTGAGCGCCCATGTCGACGTCCATGATGGTGGCGTTGTCGATGTTGAGGCGGTCTTGAACACCCTGCATGTACTGGACGCGTCGGTGGACATCGTACGGTGTGGTGACGGGCATGGAGACCAGCAGCACGGCGTGGACGGCGTCAGGAATGAGCAGGCCGGCGAGCAGGAGACCCGTCGCCCAGGTTCGTGCGCGTGGGCTGTTGAGCACCTCGACAACGGCATGAACACCACTGGCCAGGACAACGGAGATTGGGACGATGGCCATGGACACCCAGCGCCAGCCGCGCATCCAGTCGCCACCCGAGTACAGGGCAAAGAACAGAACGGTGCAGCCCATCAGCCAGGCGAGAACCCGGGGGGCGTCCTTTTCGCGGTCGATGGCTACGGCCGGAACCAGCAAGACCATGGCGGCCAACCAGACGACGCGCCCACGTACCAACAGGTCCGGCTCATCCCAGCGCTTGCCCCAGTCATCTCCACCGAGCTCGAGGGCCTTCATCAGCTCACTCGGCCAAGAGATGCCCAGCGCAATCAGGATGACGGTGACAAGAGCGAGTCCCAAGCCCACGCGGCCGCGCCAGGAGCGAACGCCGGTGATGCCGAGCAAGAACAACGGGGCGACAAAGCCGCGACCGTGTCCCAAGAACCATCCGCGCAGGTAGTCCCAGCCGCGTTTGTCCCATTCCATAGGCTGGAAGCGGGCTTGTTCACCTAGCTTTGCGTAGTAGGTATTCGGGAATTCCCAGGCGAAGTACGCGTAGCGCCACCCGTGCCACAGCAGCAGTGGAATGAGCAGGAAGACGCCCCAGGACACGGCCCAGGTCATGGCTTTTCGCCAGCCCATTCGGAACGCGAAGGCCCAGCCGGTCAGTCCAGCCACTGCCACGTACATGGGGGCTTCGGGACGGGTCATGGCGAGTGCAGCGAACCATAGGGCGGACCAAGGCTTGCCGCCTTCCGTGACTTCGCGCAGCATGGCTACACAGCCTGCGGCCAGGAAGAAGCTGAAGAAGGCGTTCTCAAGACCGGAGGCACACCAGTTGGCGTGCTGAGGGGACATGGCCAGTAGCAATGGAACGAGCGCTGACCACCGTCCGAGCGGAAGCATGCGCTTTCCCCACTGTCCGCCAACAACGATGGTTGCTGCGCCGAAGAGGGCTCCCAAGAGCTTGCTCGCGACCCATGGACCCACGCCGACAACGCGCAATGCAGCCAGGGCGAGGGTCCATGTAGGATTCGAGAAGCCTTCGACGCGCTCGCCACCAATGTAGGTAACGAAGCCGTCGCCAAGGGCGAAGTTGCGCGCGTAGGCGAAGGTAATGGCGGCGTCTTCGACGAACCAAGCCGAGTACCAGGCGTAGTGGAACAAGAACAGCGCCACACAGAGCATGGTTGCGTGGTGGTGGATGCGTCCAGCCGCAGTCAGGCCATCCCACCAGTTCACAACACGCGTCTTCACAGGCGTTCTCCATCCGTGCGCGGTGTGCGCAGTCGGCGCTGTAAGGGGTCTAGAGGGTCATCGTCGAGGTGCAGTCGCTCTCGCCTGGCGACTTCAGCGGCTCGCCGGGCGTGGCTTCGTGTGGGGTCGATGCGTAGGGCTTGAGAGAGCTGGGCGTATGCCAGGTCGTAGTCGCCTAATGACATTGCAGCGTAGCCCGCCTGTTCGAGCTGTTGTGCGACCGGTGTGGAGACGTCGTGCAGTCCAGGAACATTGATGTCCCACCAGCGTGCCTTCTCCAACATGGGCCAGGCTGTCCACTGCGGCAGACGTCGCTCAGCGTTGCCGAGCCAACACTCTGCCAGTGTGCGTGCGGCGACCTGACGGTTTGCACTGACCCATCGCGGGTCGTGCGCGCGGTAGGCTCGTGCCGCGTACCAGAGGTCTTCCGCCATGTCGCAGTCGCCCATCGATGCGGTGTCGGAGAGCATGCTCATGTGGTCGAGGGCCAGCGTCAGGATGTCTGCGGCCGGCCGAATCCAGATGACTCTTGGCCAGCGAATCTCGCCCTCAATGACGCGTGGGGAGTCGCTCTGAGCGCCTGACGACCAGCTCTGTACGGGCAGCACACCTGTGCGGTCGGTGACGAAGAAGCCAAGGTCGGGTTGGCCGCGCTCGACGTCGTCGGGGATGGGCACGGCGACTCGGCTGACAACAATGTCGCCTGGCGACCACCGCGAGGGCTCGTACCAGTCGTACCCTGGTGCGACGTCGAAGAGGACTTGTGTGCCGTCTTGCCAGACCAAGAAGCCAGTCACTCGAAAGTCGTCAGTGGCCGTCTCGATGCCCGACGCGCTTAGGGCGACCTCTAGGAAGAGGCTACCTCCGATCTCACCTGTCTCCACCGGCGTACGCCATCCAATGATCTGGACTTCACTCGGAGCGCGAATGGTATCGGCATCGAGCGGTACTTCAGGGTCTACCGGCAATGCGAAGGTGGCTCCGCGACCGGTCTCCCAGGTGTCCGTCACCAGATGGCGCTTGGCAACGTGGTTGCCGGGATGTGAGCTCGAGCGACCGGCTGGGTAGGGCGGTAGCTCCAGGTACTGCTCTTCCCACTCTGGGTGTTGGCGAATCTTGAGCTTGCTCGCCCAGCCGCCGTGCACGTGGGCAAAGTCGGGACGTCGCTCACTGAACAGGTACTCCTCTACGAAGTCGTGCTCGTAGTGGTTGTGGGCGATGGGGACGTCTACTAGGCCCGCAATGTCCGACAGCTCATGGCCGGACCACCACATGATGCCGCCCATGTCCACGTCCAGCGTGACCACGTGGTCCATGTGTAGGCGTTCTTGCACACCCGCCATGTAGGACACCCGCTTCTTGATGCTGTACGGGCTGGTCTCTGGCCTTTGGGCGAACGTGTAGGTCCCGCGAATCCCAGAGGTGAGCGCCAGCAATGCCACCGCAGACATGGTGGTCACATACAGTGCGTCCCGCGCCCAACCGCGGAAGAAGCTGGCCAAGAACGTACCCAACTCAACGGTACCCACGGCGGTGAGGATGGCGATTGGAACGCTGATGAGCGACATCCAACGCCATGCTTTCATCCAGTCGCCGTCGGCATACATCGCAAAGAACAGTCCGAAACCGAGCAGGTGTAGACACACGCCGGTGACTGGATGGCTGAGCCCACGGCGCCCGACGATGGGCATGATGACCAGCGAGCTGACGAGCACCACCGCGAGGGCCGTCGTCCACGTACGCATGTGCTCGCCTTCTTCACCGGTGCCACCCATCAGGTAGATGACGGCCAAGATGAACACGACCTGGGCGGTCACCAGCGGCGCCAAGAACCGGTTGCCGCGAAGCGTTGAGACGGCAGCCCACCACAGCGGAATGAGCCCGAGCTGCCACTGGCGCATGGACCAGCTGTAGACGTACGTCCATGACTTCTTGTCGAACTGCAACAGCTTGGTGTTCGCAACGCCCGATTTTGCGTAGTAGGTATTCGGAAGAGGCCAGGCGAAATACCACTGTCGCCAGATCTGATGCGCGCCAAAGGGAACCCAGAAGGTGACCAGCCACGCCATCCATCGGCGGCCAAGCCACAAGGTCCATAGTCCAACCACCGCGGCGTAGGCGATACCCTCGGGCCGTGTCAGCGCAACGCCGGCCAGCGCGAGTGCACTCCACGGCCAGCGACCGTCTTCTTCCCGCACCATGCACCACAGACCGACTGCCAACAACGCGCTGAACAACGCGTTCTCCAGCCCGCTCGCTCCCCAGATGGCGAACTGCGGGTTTGCAGCCAGCACCAGCCCAGCAAGGACCGGTGCGACCGGGCCGTCTGGACGAATTCGACGGACCAGGTCCACGACTACGGCCACTGTCAGCGCCGCTAGAACTGCGGCGAACACCTTGCTGCTGGTGAAGCTGGAGATGCCGACGACTTCAGGAATGGCCAGTAAGAAGGTCCACAGTGGGTTGCTGTATCCTTCGACCCGCTCCCCACCAGGGTAGGCCACGAGCCCGTATCCACCGGCGAGATTCCGAGCGAAGGTGAAGCTGATAGCGGCGTCTTCGATGTACCAGCGAACGAGCATGAGCTGGTGTACGACGGCACCGATGACGCTCACTACGCCCGCCACGAACACAGTCTGGTCCGTGCTGCGCAGTCCTTGCCACCATTGCCGGAGCCGTATCGTCACCCGTTTGCGTCCTCTCACCTAGGCTCGCGGCCCTATCTCGGTGGCCGGGTTGTTTGGCGAACCACTGACTGCGGTGGACGTAGAATTTCCGCTCGCTGAGGTCTTCGACACGCTCGAGAGCATGCCGGACCTGCAGTCCACGTCAGTGCCGACGCGTTGACTTACCCGGTACCCGTCCAATGCGGGTGTTCTTGCCATTCGCGACGTTTCGCATGCGCTTACGGGCGCGAAGGACCATCTTCTTGCGGGTCTCTCGCCAGGCGTCATCAAGCGCACTCCACGAGTTCTCTGCCGCGGTGGGCTTGTTGAACAGGAAGAGTTTGGCTGCTTGTTGTGCCCGGTAAAGTGGTGTTCCGGGCTCAATCTCTACGCGGTCTTCCAGGAGCCCGACCAGACGTGCGGCGAGCTGTGGACGACGGGCGTCTAGGCACTCTGTAATGGCGGTCTCGAGCACACCGATGTCGTCACTGTCGGAGAGTTCCGAGACGAAGACATCTTCCGCGTGGGCGTTGCGCTCGGGAAGCTCGGCCATCAGAGGTTCTTGCCGCCTTCTGCAGCAGCCGAACGAGCGGCCATCTGCTTCTTCATCTCTTCGAGCTGACCACGAGCCGAGCTGTTGGCGGCCTTTTCCTTGATCTTGGCCAACTTCGAGTCGAGGCTTCCACCCTGAATCTCGGTGCCAATGTCGGCTTCAGCCTGAAGCTTGTCGATGTGCGTCCGCACGTTGTCGAGAGCCTTGATGTCTGCGTCTGTGGACAGACCGTCGAGGGTCTCTTGGATTCCAATACGCGCTTCGGCGTTGGCCTTCTTGGCCAGCATGGTCTCCTTCTCGCGCTTGAGCTTTCCGATCTCGGCCTGGAAGGCAATGAGACCGGACTTGGCGTCTTCGGCTTGGCCGCTCACCTTGGTCAGCTCGGCCGAGATGCCTTCGATCTGGCTCGTGAGCTCGTCTTTCTTCTGGATGAGCACCAGAGCCACTTCGTCTTCGCCGTCTTCCACGGCGATAGGCAGCTGCTGCATGATCTCCTTGAGCTGGCGCTCTTTGGTCTCCAGCTCGGTCGACAGCTTGTTGCGTAGGTACACAATCCCGCTGACGGCCTTCTTCAGCTCGCGGTGCTTCTTGACGCGCTCGTCAATAGCGGCTTCGTACACGGCCTCAGGGTTGCGGTTCTCGATGTCCGAGATCCACAAGCTCATGAAGCCCTTCCAGATGTTCCCGAGGCGGTCGAAAAAGCCCATGCTTATGCTCCAAAATCAGTTGGGCATCCCTAGCCCCCGGTACACCCCGGGGCAAACCCATCGCTACCGGTACGCACGTGGTTGTCTCATCATTGCACTCGGATGTCGATGTGGGATCAACTTGGTGGCCGTCGTGCGGATTGGCGTAGGCACGGCGAACGGGTAAAACGCGAGCCTATATCTATGGGCGCGTTGGAACATGACGGACTTACCTGAAGAAACCAGTAGAGAAGACCTCATCCGTGCCACAATCGGTCATGGTGCGGTCTTGTGGACGGTCGTGCTGGTTGCCAAGACGATTCTCACCTTAGAACGTCATGGACTCTCCAGTTTCTCATCTATTGGAAATATTGGCGAATACTTGTTCCGAGACGCTGTGGTGGCAACCGTCTGGACGGTCGTGGCCGTAGTGCTGATGGTTGGGTTCCGTGCTCACCGCTTCGTTCAGGCTGGCTTGCTTGGATCTGGCATCCTCGCGGCTCTATACACTGGCCTGAACATTGGCTTCTTCCGCTCCTTCTCGACCCCCCTGAATCGCGGGTTGCTCGGTATGGCGGGTGGCGAAGTCAATATGGGCGACTCGGCGCTTCAGTTCGTCACGGTGTCCAACTTGTGGCCCCTGGCCTTGGTGGTCGCGGCCGCGGTTCTTCCCCCACTAGTTGCTGCTCGGTTGCCTAAAATCTCGCTGGCTGGGCTGACGCTGGCTGCTCTTGCGTCCATGATCACGTTCCTGTTCATTGGCCCCAACACGCGTCATCACGGGCCTCCCCTGGGACTCGACCGCAACGCCATCTGGGAAGCGACGCTGCTGCCTTTTCCGAAGGAAGTGGAGACCGGCGAGCGTCTGACCCTGGACATCTCGGCGCCGATTCCCCGCGGTTCCATCGTCAATCCTGGCTCACAACGTGAGGATTTGAGCCACCTGCACGGTGTCGCAGATGGCATGAACGTCGTGCTCGTCGTCTTAGAGTCGACCAGCGCGATGTACATCTCGGCGTACGGCGCAGACCCGGAACTCGACCCCATGCCGAACGTCTCGGCACTGGTCGACAACGCCTTGGTATTTGACGCTTGGTATGCACCCGTTCCGACCAGCATGAAGTGCATGTTCTCCTACTTGTGCTCCATGTACCCCTACCCGGATGCCATCGCGGAAAGTCAGCTAGCACCTGAAATTCCGTGCCATTCTCTACCCGAGGTTCTGTCGGAGACTGGCTTTAAGGGGTCATTCGTTACCTCGGCGAAGTTCACCTTCAATGACAAGACCCGCTTCCTTCGCAATCGCGGCTACAGCAGCCTGCGCGACGCCAACAATCTGGCTGGCGCGGACATGTTCTTCAGCAACAACTGGGGCCTGGCAGAAGACGCCGCTTTAGGCGAGATGAAGCGGTTCTTACATTCCCGCGGCACGAATGAACGTTTCTTCCTGACCTATGTGCCGATTTTTCCACACCATCCCTACGTCATTCCGCCTGATGAACCACGGCGATTTGGCGACGACGACTTTGGTCGCTACCGGGACGGCTTGGCGTACACCGACCGCATTGTGGGTGAGCTGATTCAGACGCTGGAAGACAACGGCCAGCTCGACAACACCCTGGTGATGGTCATTGGCGACCATGGTGAGCCGTTCAACCAGCACATGGGCAACCGGATGCACTCCAACGCCATTTACGAAGAGAATGTGCGGGTACCGGCGATGATCTACAACCGCGTATTGTTCCCAGAAGAACGGCGTGTTGCGGCGACCGTCGACCACACCGCCTTGGCACCGACGCTGACCGATTTGCTCGGCATCGACCCGCCGGAACGGTGGCAAGGGTCGTCCGCGCTGTCAGGCGAACAGGACATGGCGCGGTTCTTCACCGACTACTCGTTTTTGCTTCTCGGCGTCCGTGACGGCAAGTACAAGTACATCTACAACCTCGCTACTGAGACCGATGAGCTGTTTGACCTGAACGAAGACCCGTTCGAGCAGTTCAATATCGCCGATGAAGAACCGGTTCTCGTCGACGCCTACCGAGAACATGTTGTGTACGCGTACCATCGGCAGATTGGCGTGTTTGAAGACTACGACGCCTACCTGGCGGGCACTGTCGCGATGCCCGAGTACACGCCGCTTGAGAACGTCCCGCCTACCTTCACGCGGATTGGCTGGGGCAAGCTGCGGCCGGACTTGAGTGTAGGCGTCACGCCACTGAACATCGCAGGTGTTGGCTACTCCGATGGTCTAGGAACCCACGCCCCAGGACGTGTTCGCTACCACCTTGCTGGCCGGTACGAAAAGCTGGAAGGCGGCGTAGGCCGAGACTTCCGTGCTTGGGAAGGCGCCGCAGAAGCAGAGATTTGGGTGGATGACGTCCGCGTCTTTGCATCGGGCGTACTGACTCGACATGTTCCCGCTGTGACCTTCGAGATTGACCTGACGGGTGCCCAAGACATGGAGTTGGTGTTCCTAGATGGCGGCGACACTAGCAAGGGCGACCATGTGGACTGGGTAGACGTCCGACTGCGATAGTTTGTGGTGAAAAGCAGGTGACATGAACCTGGGTGCCGTGCACATGTAGAATGGCCGGACAATCTACTTTGTAGAGGTGTTTTGTGACTCGACGCTATGTGTTGTCCCTTTCCGCGCTCGTCTTTGGCGCGATGGCCTGTGGCAGCTCCGATACGGAGGACGGCACGGACGGAACGGGGATGGACACGGACTCGGAGGGAACGGAGATGGACACCGACTCGGACACTGTGGAGGCTGATGTAGATCCGTTGATTGGTGATTGGGATGCCACACAGGTCACCATCGATGAAACAACCACTGTGTTGCCCTTCGAGGAGGTCACCGAAGATGGAACTGATTCGTTTACCTCCACTCAAACACTCGCTCTACAGGTAACGCCGGAGGACGCATCAATGGTGCTCACGTCGCTAGCGACGGATGCCGATGATGAGCCCGTTGTCGAGGAGAGCTACACGTCAGTCTCCTCCGGATTGTGGTTCACGGGCACGGAGTCGTACGTCCTCACGCTCACGGACGAGGATATTGGCGACTTCACCCTGTCCTGCACACTGGATGTGGTCGAAGAGCTGACGTGCCTTTTTCAGTTCAACCAGATTCGCGCGACCTATCTGTTTGACCGCCGAGTCGAATAGCTGGAACCTGCGTGAAGCCAGGTCGGTTTCAGACCGGTTCGACTTCGACGACGAGCGATGGACAATTCAGATAGAGTGCCGCGTCTAGTCCTCTCGGAGTCTTTATGTCCCTGCTCCTTATTGCCCTCGCCCTTGCTGGTCCGCATGCCGACCAAGTGGAGCAGTTCGCCGGCCAGGACATCGTTGCCCAGCGTCCACTTCCTGCTCTTTTACCGGACGTCACGCCTGGGCCTGACCGCATGGTCTACGGGTATGAAGCCTACTGGAACGCCGATCTCAACACCGTTCCCTGGGATGACCTGAGCCACCTCGCAGTGTTCTCGTCAGGCGTGACGACCTCCGGGAATCTGACCGAGACCTCTCGCTTCGACCGAGCCATTGACGCGGTGGCGATTGGGGCTGCATACGGCGTGAAGGTCCACCTGGTGGTCACCAACTTTACGACGTCGGAGCTCACCACGTTGCTCTCCAGTCCCTCGGCACGCTCGACTCTCATTGGCGAGCTGGTCGACGAGGTCGCACGGACTGGCGCTCACGGCGTGAACATCGACTTTGAGAGCATGCCGTCGTCACAGCGGGCGAACATGGTCACCTTTGTACGTGACCTGGATGCCGCCGTAGATGAGGTTGTTCTTGCGACACCGGCTGTAGATTGGTCCGGTGCCTGGGACTACGCAGCGCTTGCCGAGCACAGTCACCTGTTCATCATGGGCTATGGATATCACTGGTCTGGCAGTGACTATGCGGGGCCCGTCGATCCGCTGTTCGGCGGCGGAATCTGGAGTGCTTACAGCCTGGACTGGACCGCGCAAGACTACCTTGCCAAGGGAGCGGCCGCAGACAAAGTCATTCTTGGAATGCCGCTGTACGGCAACAAGTGGCCTGTCAGCAGCACTGGCGTGCCGGCACCTACAACCGGTCGGGGCAGTGCGGTCATCTTCAGCACGGCATGGGCCAACGGTGCTGCAAACTCCGAAGGCTACGACGCCACATCCTTGAGTCACTACTACAATCTGGGGGGAGAGCAGGCGTGGTACGGCGACACACAGACCGTTCAAGAGCGTATTCAATATGCAGATACCGAAGGTCTGGGTGGCTTCGGCTTCTGGGCGCTTCACTACACCGGCAATGACACCGAATTCTGGGGCATGGTGCACGACGAAACGCACATGCTCACGGATGATGACCCGAGCGACCCGGGTAGCGAAGGTGGTGAGGATGATGCTGGCCTCGTCGCCAATGCGGGTCGTCCGTTCTTGGCCTACGTCGGGGATACAGCCGTGATTGGTTCGGAGAATAGCCGCATTCCAGAGACCGGTGTCACGTACGAATGGACACAGGTGAGCGGCCCGACCGTTGGCCTCGCGAACCCCGAGACTGCCGAGGTCTCCTTTGTCGTGACAGAGCCTGGGGTTGTGGCCCTTGAATTAGTGGTTGGCGATGGCACGAACATCAGTCGCCCTGACCCCACGTATGTGGTGGTGCTGGACCGCGACATCGGGGCTGCGTACCGCGGGTGTCAGACGATTCCGGCGCCACTCAGCGCATCACTGCTGTTGGGCGCGCTTGCGCTTGGCCTGCGTCGCCGTCGCTAGACGTCTGCTGCCTACATGCGGGACTGCCACGCACGTAGGCGGCGATTGCCCTTGCTCAGCTCGCGGAAGACATGACCTCGGAAGAGCATCCAGATGTGTACGAGGGCCAGCAAGAGCAGTCCCATCAATGGGGCTACAACTCCGCCACGTAGGCCATCTCTTAGGTAGATGGACGCGATGTGCAAGACCTCGAGTCGCGGGCCGCTGTCTAGCCAAAGGCCAGCAAGAGCGTCTGGTGAGAGCGAGTAGTTTGCAATGGCGGCCCACCCGGCGAGCAATCCGAGAAAGGGCACCTGCATGACCAACCACTCGGGCCAGTTCTGGCTCATGAACTGCGCGGCGTCTTGCAGCGTGCCGAAACCCTCGCCACGTTCCTGGTAGACCACTTCTGGCGCTGGATTGACGATGACACCGGCCAGAACCACGAACAACCACGCCATGGGATGTGGGATGAAGTTGGACGCGATCTCGGCCATCCAGAAGAAGAACAGCGTGTAGATGAAGGGCATGAGCAGGTTGCCCGCGTGAAGGCGGAGGTGGCGGAACAGCGTGGAGCGCTTGGCTTGCACCCACATGTTGATGAGCGACAGGTACGTACTGACGAACAACGCCCCCGCAACAGAGCGACAGATTCCCGACATCAGTGACCTGGCACCCATTGGCTCGAGAAACAGCATCTCCACGGCGACCAAACACAGGGCGCCAGCCACCAAGACAGCGAGGGCCAGGAGGGTTCCGACAAAGCCCGACAGTGCGGACTTCGCAGCGTTGGTGTACAAAGTGAGTGCAGCGCGAAGTTGTGGCATGGGAGCCTCTAACCAAACGGCTGCGCTTGGTGGATGATCGAGTCGTGGTCGCGGGTTGGCCGGACGACGCAGGTTACTGGCTTGGCCTAGGAGAGATGCAATGCGGTGGTTGTCGATGATGTTGTTGTGGCCGGCAATGGCACTTGCCGCGCTCCCGCCTCCCCCGGCACCGCTGGAGCTGACAGAAGATGAACAGTCGACGCTGTCCGATCGCGATGTTGCCATTCGGCTGGAGCAGAACGACACCGGCGGGCTCTCGGTCGGCATCATCGAGGTCAATGCGACTCCGAGTCAGACCATGGACGCCATCTTGGACTTGCCGCCTCGCGTAGCCGAAACAGGCGCACTGAAGGAAGTGGAGGTCTACAATCAGACTCCGGCCGCCGGCGGCAACCCCGAGACGATGGGCGCCAAGTTCTCGCTGCGGGTCATGGGGTCGAGCATTGTGTTCCATGTCGCATATGAAATCGATCGCCCCGGCTTGTGGGCGGTTTCGGTGCTGGACGAGACGAAAGAGAACGACCTTGTCAGCGTCTACGCGAGCTACCAGGTGCTCGCGACCGAGACCGGTAGTCGCATCATTTACCGTAGCCAGTCCGACTCCGGCCGTTCCATCCCTCGCTGGATTTCAACTTGGTTGGCGAACAATGCTTTGAAAGATCAGCTGACTGGCATCCGCGCGCGTGCCGAAGGTACATGACCTTGGTGTGACACCCGCAGTGTCTGGCCGGGAAAGCTGCTTAGTGTCCGGTCAGTAAAATCTAGTGGGCGACGGGTGGTAAGGTCTCCGTCTTGGAGACAGCGTGAATCGCGCAGCGGGACCCTTCGAAATCTTGGAAGTGCTTGGTGAGGGCTCATTCGGTACCGTGTGTGTTGCACGGGTCACTGGTGATCCACTACGCCGTAAGGTAGCGCTGAAGATTCTGAAGGGGACCTACGCCCGCAATCAGAAGATTCTCAACCGCACTCGTGATGAAGCTCGTCTTCTCTCACGCATCAGCCATCCGAACATCGTGCGCGTCGAACGCCTGATGGATGTGGGTGGACGCCCTGTCGTAGTGATGGAGCATGTGCAGGGCGTGTCGCTCGACCAGCTGCTGGCTCGTTTTAAGCAAGGCGTACCACCGGCCGTTGCGGTTGAAGCCACTCGTCAGTGCTGTCTGGCGCTTCACGTCGCCTACAACGAAGTCGCTGGTGAAGATGGCCGACCCCTTCGCGTCATTCACCGCGACATCAAGCCGTCCAACGTCATGCTCTCCATCCACGGTGAGCTGAAAGTCCTGGACTTTGGCATTGCCAAGGGTGAGTTCGAAGGCCGAGAAGCGGAGACTGAGTCTGTCGTTATGGGCTCGCGTCCGTACATGGCGCCCGAGCGGTTGGACGGTGTGTCCGACAGCCCATCGGTCGACGTCTACTCATCGGGAATGTCGCTGTTTGAGCTGTTGACGGGCCGGACCATGAGTCTGTCCATCAACCCGATCACGCATGACCAGGCGATGAACCGGCAGCTCAAGTTCATCTCGGTAGAGGGCATGAGTGCTACGGCGCTCGAAGACTTGCGCGGTGTGATTCGTCGGATGTGTGCGTATGACCGTGACCATCGGCCTTCGGCACATGACGCCTCGCGTCAGCTTGAACAGCTGATGTACGCGATTGATCCATCGCACCGGATTCCGCTTGAAGAGTTCGCACGCACCGTTGTGCAGCCGCTGTACGAGAGCCGTCCACGGATACCGCCGGAAGAGGCCACCCGCGCGACAGAAGACGAAGAGTTCTTCCGCGAGGTGACCGGTCAGTTCAGTCAGAGCTCCTCCGGGACCAAGGTCGCCGACAGCTCCGTCAACTGGATCCCGTACGTGTTCGTCGGTGTGCTGGCGCTGTTGTTGCTGCTGTTTGGTGGCTTGGCCTTGCGGGTCATGCTCTCTCGGGGAGACGGTCCCGTCATGGTCGACCCGATCACCGCTCCGGAAGCCAGTGCGGATGGGAAAGTAGAAGTTCGCATCTGGATTCCGTCGGATGCTCAAGCTCAGGTCGCGGGTCAGTTTGTTCCGCAGGCAAGCAAGCTTCGGCTGTACGAAGGTCCCACACTCATGGAGCTGTACTTCGACGACAACTCCGAGTTGTCCTGCGAGTTCATGGCTACTGAGGGGGCGGCGGTTCGCTACGTGGGCGAACAAGCCATCTCGGTGAATGACGGCGCTGCGGTCGCATGTCGGGTCACCAGAGAGCCGAACGAAGCCGAATAGCTTAGGGCGTCGCGTACGGAGAGACGCTGTCCATGAGCATGATTGAGGTCCAAAACCTGACGCGCCGATTCGGTGCGCTCACGGCTGTTGACGACCTGAGTTTTTCGGTTGGGCAGGGCGATATCGTCGGGTTCCTCGGTCCGAATGGCGCAGGCAAGAGCACCACGATGCGCATGTTGACGGGTTCGCTCGGTGCGACCAGCGGCTCAGTCACCATTGCCGGCCATGACATCGCCACGGATGCACGCGCCGTGCAGCGTATTGTTGGCTATCTCCCTGAGACACCGCCGCTGTACACCGACATGACGGTGCGAAGCTACCTACGCTTTTGTGCCAAGATTAAGAAGGCCAAGTCACCCAATCAAGCGGCAGACAATGTCATTGACCGGGTGGATCTAGGGGCAGTGGCTGGGCGTCTCATCGGGCATTTGTCCAAGGGATTCCGGCAACGCGTGGGGGTGGCCCAGGCGCTTGTTCATGAGCCGAGGCTGCTCATCTTGGACGAGCCGACCAGTGGTCTTGACCCCAACCAGCGCGTGGAGATTCGTGCGCTCATTGCGGACCTAGCCAAGGGAGACGTGACGGTGGTGCTGTCCACGCACATTCTTCCAGAGGTCGAGGCGGTGTGCGGACGCGTCATCATTCTGCACCAGGGCAAGATTGTGGCCCAGGACACCCTCGCTGGGCTGTCTGGTGCTGATCAAGCCGTTCGTGTGGTCGTGGCTCGACCCTCTGATGACGTGGGTAGCGCACTCTCAGCGCTTCCGGGTGTACTGCAAGTGAAGGCGCTGGATGATGGCGCGTACCGTGTAGAAGCGAACGACGATGTCCGTGAGGCTGTTGCTGCCTGTGTGGTGGGCTTTGGCCTGTTGGAGATGGGGCGCGACCAAGCGGGCCTCGAAGACGTCTTTATCAAACTCACTCGTTCTGATCGGGGGGCCTAATGGCTGTGCTGACCATCGCCGCGCGCGAGTTCCGCGCAACGTTCAACAGCACCATTGGCTGGCTCGTATTGGCCGCGTTTCTGTTTCTCAACGGCGTGTTCTTCTTGATGTGGCTGACCTACTTTGCCGAAGCATCGGCTCAGTTTTCGGGCGGTGCCTACGGGGATGTTCAGCTGCTGTTGTCCGAACAGTTGTTCGCGCCCTTCTATGGAAACGTCGCGACCATCCTGTTGTTCATCTGTCCAGCGCTCTCCATGCGCATGTTCGCCGAAGAGCGCAGCCAGCGCACCTTGGAGCTGTTGCTGACCTCTCCCATTTCGACTGCCGAGATTGTTCTCGGCAAGTTCTTGGGGGCTTTGGGGTTCGTCACTGTCTTGCTTGCTGGCTTGCTGTATGGACCACTTTTGCTGTGGTGGTGGAGTACGCCGGACATCGGGGCGTTGGTGACTGGGAATCTGGCGTTGTTCTTGGTGGCTGCTTCCACCATTGCGATTGGCGCACTGTTCAGTTCCTTCACGGACAATCAGATCACCGCGCTCGTCGTGACAGTGTCCGTTTGTTTGGCGCTGTACATCATTGGAGCCGTGGGAGACCAGGATTCGATTTGGGGTCAGATCAGCATCCTTAGTCATATTGATGACCTGTTCCTCGGTGGTATTCGCTTGTCGGACGTCAGCTACTTTGTCGGTTTGATCGGCGTGTTCCTTTTTGCTACCCACCAGAAGGTGGAAAGCTACCGGTGGTCCTGATGCAGTTCATCTCGAAGTGGTCTTGGATATTCGCCGTTGTTGGCGCCTTTTTTGGCGCCATCGCTGTTGTGCTGTACATGGTGATCGGCGAGCTGGGCACGGTGGGCACGTTGTTGCTGGTCGCAGGCGGCTCGCTATTCATTGCCTGGGCGGTGTTCGACAAAGACAATGTGCAGGCTGGCTTGAGCACCAAGCAGTTCCGCTACGGGTCTGGCAGTGTGGTGGTCACAGCGCTGGCCATTATGCTGGCCGTTGGTACGTTGGTGGTGACCACGCGGCATGACGTGTCTTGGGATTTGGGCCGGGCCGGACGCTTTTCGTTGTCGGAGATGAGTGCTCAGACCGCTCAGGGACTGCAAGAAGAAGTGAGTGTATTGGCCTTCTTTCCCGAAGGTTCGCTCGATGAACAGCTGTTCCGTCGTTTGATGGAGAGCTACCAAGGTGAGACAGATCTGCTGTCCGTAGATTTTGTCGACCCGGATTCGAGTCCGATTCTTGCCGCCGACAATGACATCACCAACGCCTACGGTACGGTGATTCTGCAGGCAGGAAACCGCAGCCAGCGAATGGAGAGTGAGTTCGGCGAAGAGTCGTTCACAAACACCCTGATTCGCTTGTTCTCAGCAGAGGACTACCGGCTGTGTTGGTCGACGGGACACTTGGAGATTGATCCAGACGATGACCAGACTGCAGGGGGGCTTGGCTTTGCGGTTCTCAAGCTTGAGGGCCGGAACTACTCGGTGACCAAGAGCTCGATTCTCACAGACGGAATCGATGCGGCCTGTGACGCGGTCATTGTGGCTGCACCGCAGCGCGACTGGGAAGTTGCCGAGCGCGAGGCGTTGGCCGAGTACATCGCGGGTGGTGGCAAGGCGCTGCTGATGATTGAGCCCCGCAGTGTGCCGGAACTCAGCGCGGATATTGAGCGCTACGGCGTGATCTTGGGCAACGACCTTGTGCAAGACCCGGAAGTGCGCGGTCAAGCGATCGACGTTGCCGACAAGGCCTTCGTCATTGTCCTACCCGAAGAGATGGCGCTTCACCCCATCACCGAACAGCTGAACGGTCCTGTGCTGCTCGGTGCCAGCCGAACCGTCGCCGCCGCTCGCGGTGTTCAAGGCTACGTGCTGCACGAGCTGATGATTGGCAGTGATGAGTCGTGGGGAGAGACGAACTTCGAGCGCAACCCTCTTGAAGACCCCCTCGCATGGCAGCCGAACCTCGACACCGAGCGTGTTGGCAGTGTGCCGCTGATGGTCGCATCGATCATTGCCGACCCGTTGGTACTGGGCACGGTGAGCCCCGACATGGCGGGGGGTTTGGTGCCAGGCGGGGCCGTGGTCGTTGCCGGAACCGCAGACTTTGCACGCAATGACCTGTACGTGCGCGGCGCCAACCAAGACCTGTTCGAGAACATCATTGGCTGGTTGGTAGACGACGAAGCGCCGCTCGCTCCGGGTCCATCTGGCGAGGGTGACGAGCTGTACTTGGACTTCGTCCGACTCTCGATTGCCGTGCTCACCGCAGTCATCATCTTGCCAGGTCTGGCGGTACTACTGGCCATGATTGCTGCTGTGCGTCGCCGCTTCCAGTAGCTGTTTGGCAAACAACAACGGCCCGCTTCCGAGAGTCTCGGAAGCGGGCCGTATGTCGTTGCGGGCCACTAGGACCCGCTAGAGTCTCTAGGAGAGAATCTTCTGCAGCGACATGGCCAAGCCGATGTTGCTGACCTTGAGCTTGCCCTGTGTGAACAGGATCATGCCGTTGGCTGGGTTGTCCAAGAGACCTTCGAAGTCGTCCTTGGCAATGGTTACGACGCAATCAGCTGCGTCGGCTGCGCCTTCAGCAACAACGCCGCCTTCGGTCTTGAGGTCGACAGTCCAGGTGCCGGCACCGTCGATATCGAACTGGTAGACCGATCCGATGGACGAAAGGCTCGGGTTTTCCTTGAGCTTTCCGGGGAGGTAGTCGGTGAAGAATTCGTTGGTATCAGACATGGGTTCTCCAATGTGGGGCGGCACCGTACCGGGTGAGACGACGCCGGGCAAGGATCGACCTTCAAGCCGCGGAAAGTAGCTCTAGGAACGGTTCAAGGTCCACGCGGTTGACGTGGAAGAGGCCAAGCTGGTGGCCATTCCATCCGTGCCAGTCGGAGCCGCCGGTGAGGACCAAGTTGTAGCGCTTCGCCATTTTCTTGAAGGTCTTCCTGTCTTTTCCGCTGACGCGTGGGCGATGTGCTTCGAGTCCCTGCAGGCCCGCATCCACAAAGGTCTTCAAGTACGTGCGCGCGTGCTGCATGGGTGGGTGGGCCCAAGACGTGATGCCACCATGTGTCACAGCCATGCGGATGGCGTCTGTGAATGAAAAGGCGATGCTTGGCACAGCTTGTGTGTCGCGGAAGGTATTGAAGGCGTCGCGCAGGTGTGTCGCGTGTCCGGCCTCGACCATCGCTTGTGCCAGGTGCAGGCGGGTAAGCGAGCGTTCACCGGCCTTTGCAGCCTCATCTGGGCCTTCGAGACCCTCTAGGTCCAGCTGTTCGATGGCACCGGCGTAGCGGTCGGCACGGGCCTGCATTTGCCGGGTGCAGAAGGTGCGGAACTCTTCGGGGATTTCGCCGGGGAAGTACACCAGCAGGTGAAACTCGTGGCCGTCATGGTGTCCGCTGATCTCAGCGGCCCCAATCACAAAGATGTCTCGCCCATCCACGGTGTGAACACCGGGAGAGACGGGTGCGACGAGGTCATGGTCGGTCAGAGCAATCACGTCTAGACCGGTAGCAGCACAGCGGGCCAAGACCTCTTCAGGGTCGTAGCGGCCGTCGGAACGGTTTGTGTGCATGTGCAGGTCGAAGCGGCGTGCAGCGTCGGGTGTCATGGGGCCATCCGCGGGGGGGACGCGTCATAGTAGCGACAGGTCATGTGCGTCAAGGAATGACAGGTGTACTGACTGCAATCACCGCATCGGGACTTCGCGTTTGTATACGACGCTGTAGGTCCCGTAGAGCGGTCGGGGAACCATCGGCAGCTGCAACGAGCGCATCGAGGTCGGGAATGGACCCCTGTGACGACGCGACGAGAACGCCATCCCCCATGATGTGGGCTCGGTAGGTGCCATCTCCTACAGCTAGGGCGGCTTTGTCCGCGATGGTCTGCGATGCGAGCAGGACATCGAGCTCACCGTCTGACATGCGCACGATGGTCAACAGGTCGCTCTCATCCAGGTTCACTTCGGTCCAGATACCGCCGCGAGCCACGGTGAACTCGTGAGTCAGCGAGCTGGTGGCCGCACGTGCAGGACCGAACGCTTGCAGTCCAACCAAGACACACATCACCGCCAACGCAGCGACGCCTGCCCACATAGGACGAGCACTTGGAGGAGGGGGGAGCGGGGCTGGCAGCTCGCCTAGACCACCGATGAGGCCCCAAGGTGCGGCTCGGACACGGCGCTCGCCACGGGCCAATAGTGGACCCAGAAGGCCGTGGCGTGACCAACGCATAGGACCGCGTAGAGCAATGGCGCGAATGTGTTCCCGGTTTGGCATACCGGCTTCAGACGCCAACAACAGGACCCGGTGGACCTCGTCTGGGTCATCGAGGTCTACGAGCAGTAGGTCGTCCCCAACGGGAAAGACGGGCACGGTGAACTCGGCCGCAAGGGCTCCACGGTGGCGGCGTCCGTCGGGGTGCAGGTGAATCGCGAGCACGTTTCCCTGGGTTCGTGGCCAAGGCACGGGCGAAGCAAGAACCAAGTCGGCCACGCCCAATGTACCGGCGTTCGACAGTCGACGTGCCCGCCCACACACCACACACCGACGTGTGTGCTCGCGCTCTTTGCCGTCCAACACGCGGCGCATCTGTGGGCAGGGGCCCGCAGAGAACACAGCAATACGGGCCAGCAACGCGTCTAGTCGGTCATTGTCCCACTCGGTGGCCGGTACCCGGTCGCTGATCAGCACCTCTCGGAGTTGCTCGCGCAGCTCTAGTCGCGCGGCTTCGAGGGGCTTGCGGTCAGACTTGACGGCTTGGGCGAGCACAGCGAGTGGCCGAGCATTTCCGTAGTGTTCGCGCAGCACCAACTCGCCAGCCTGACTGCTGTTCGCCAGCATGCGGCGCCGCCAGCTCTTAGCAATCGGCCGGTTCTCGTCTGCCGAGGGGGCAATGGGTGCCTGCCGCTTCGCTGTACGTACAAAAGCGTGGGTGATGGCAATGCATCGGTCCGCAGCTTCTGACGGAGACGTGCTCGGGTCGAGGTGTAGCAGCGCGTGGTCGCGTGCATCACGTAGGACATCGGGGGTGATGCGAATGCCTTGGCACAGCAACGTCCAGGCGACTTGTGACGTCAAAGCAGCCCAAGTCATGGATGGGACGGTGGGGGCTCGAGAGGCGTTGCCGTGCATCAACCCAAGCGCCGGAGCGTTGTTTAGGGTCGGTGATGGGGCGATGGGGTCTTGCCGTGTCAAGACAGCTCCTCTAAGTAACCTCAGGTGAGGAGCAACCTAGCAGGGAGCGCGCCACTTATCGAGACATTGTCCGAAATGTCTGACGCTCTATGCGTAGAGAATCGGACTGTCAGAGTCTCGTTGACTACGCAGCGTTGGCCAAGGCCTCATCTTGTACGTAGGTCTCTTCGGTCAGCAAGTCGTTGATTGTTGCTGCTGCTGCGACACTTGCGACGTCTGGGTCGCCGTACAGGGCGAGGTATTCGTCGTAGAAGAGTGTGATGAGTTCGCCGATGTTCGTTTGCGTGGTCATGAGGACCTCCAAGGGTGTGACAATGTGAATGCAGGCCGCGTGCCAAGTGAGATGCGATGCGTGTTGCGCGCGGCCAACCACCTTCCTGTTGTGTAGTTACGCACCGTCTCTTCGTTTCCCGTGTCGGACGTTGTCACCAAATCTGAAGCGCGGTTTGCGAATTAGTATCTGCGTGACACGCCGTTACCATCCACACGCGGCTCGCTCCTTCCTGAAGCAAGGCTAGGGCGCATGCCTCAGCGGTTGCGCCCGTTGTAAAGACGTCATCTACGAGCAAGACGTGCGGTGGTACTTGGCGACGTCCGGTGACACGACCCGCAAGGTTGAGTCGCCGCTGCACACGGTTCAGGCCGGCTTGGTGGCGAGCTCCACGCACAGACAGTGCTCGAATGTTGGGCCGGCCGAGGGCGCGAGCAACGTCATCTGCGAGAAGTGTGGCCAGCTCGAACCCCCGCCGAAAGCGTGTCCATGGGGTACTCGGCACCGCAACCACGGCATCAATGTCGCTGGGGGAGAGGTGGCCGCGACACGCTGTGGCCATGCGGGCAGCCAACCGCTTCCCAAGATGCCGGTCAGGGCGGTACTTGACCTGTCGAATCACTGTTCCCAAGGGCCCAGCGTACTTTGCCATGTGCCAAGTGTGGGCCACGCCGTCCACCTGTGTGGTGACGTCATGCAGCTCATCAGGTGCGCAGTCTAGGCAGACCCGGTGCCCGAGCACGTCACAGCCTACGCATGTATGTGGCCACCAAGCCATGTTTCCCTCCGTTCGCCTACATCACATGGGTGCCGCGCCGTGGTCGGAAGTGAAGGGGGAGCAGTGCCGTTTTGAGGTTTTTCCTCCGCCACCCGTCCGACCGATGAACCGCAACCCCATGCAACAGACGGCGTCCCAACACTCCTTCGGCCGGTGCGAGCAAGGTTCTCCGTCCGCGACTGCTGCACGTGGTATTTTTGCCGCCGGGAGTACAGATTCATGCGCATTCTCTGGTTGGTTGTTTTTGCTGCGGCATGCCGCGCCACCCTGCCTTCGGCAGACACGACTCAAGACGCAGATGGCGATGGCGTGCTGGTCGGTGACGACTGCAATGACACAGATCCTCTCGTCTTTCCGGGGGCTGTTGAGTCGTGCAACGGTGTGGATGACGACTGCAACGGTGCCATCGATGACATTGGCGAGGGGCAGGGCACAGCGCTGTACGCGGACTCCGACCAAGACGGCTACGGCGAGGGCGAGCCCATCTACGCGTGCGAAGCCTTTGATGGCGTCACCGAGCTTGCCGGCGACTGCGACGATTCAGACGGCTCCATCTTCCCCGGTGCACCAGAACCCGACTGCACCGACACCGTCGACCGCGACTGTGACGGCTTTGCCCCAGCTGAAGACGCCGACGAGGACGGCTTTGCCGCCTGCGAAGACTGCAATGATGACGACGCGAACGTGCGTCCGGGTGCGGTCGAGCGCTGCAACGGCGTGGATGACGACTGCAACGACCTGATCGACGATGATGCCGTGGATGCCCCCATCTGGTACCGCGATGGTGATGAGGACGGCTTTGGCGACGCAGACCAGACCGAGGCCGCTTGTGACGCCCCCGAGGGCTTTGTCGGGAGCAGCGCTGACTGCGACGACACCAACCAGGACATCCGACCCGGCGCTGACGAGACCTGCGATGGCGTGGATCAAGACTGCGACGGCGGAGTCGACGAGCAGTCTATCGACGCACCCCAGTGGTTCGCGGACTCCGACGAAGACGGCTTTGGCGGACCGCTGTCGGTGCGCGAGTGCTCAGCTCCAGCTGGCTTTCTGGCAGAAAGCACCGACTGCAACGACCTGGACCCGCTCGCCTTCCCGAACGCCCCCGAGACGTGCAACGGCGCCGACGATGACTGCGACCAAGTCGTAGACAACGACGCTGTCGACCCGACCACTTGGTATGCCGACCCGGACGGTGACAGCTGGGGCGATGCCTCCACCGGCACCACCGCCGCTTGTGTGCTGCCTGACGGCTTTGCGGTGCGCAATGGCGACTGTGCCGAAGGCGACGCAGGGGTGAACCCGGGTGCTGTCGAGACGTGCAATGGCATCGACGACGACTGTGACCAAGACATCGACGAGAACGCCGTCAACCGCGACACGTTCTATGCGGACAGTGATGGCGACGGCTACGGCGACGCCCGCTTTGCCGTTCTCGCCTGTGCGCTTCCCGACGCACACGCGGACAATGCTGACGACTGCAATGACGGCCTGGCCAGCGTCAATCCCATGGCCCCCGAGCGCTGCAACGGCATTGACGACGACTGCAACAGCGAGATTGACGACGACCCCATTGACCTCGCGTCGTTCTACCGAGACACCGATGGCGACGGGTACGGCGTGGCAGGCGATGTCACCGAGGCCTGTGACGCGCCGGACGGCTACGTCGCAGATGCCGGTGACTGCGCTCCTGACGACCTGTCCGTGTTCCCGACAGCCCTCGAGCTGTGCAACGGCGTGGACGACGACTGCGACGACGAGATGGATGAGGACGCCGTCGACGCACCCTCTTGGTACGCGGACGTAGACGGCGACGGCTACGGCGGCGAGCGCTTTGTGGAGGTGGCCTGCGACCAGCCGGAGGGCTTCTTCGCGGAGGCCGAGGACTGCGACGACCTCGATAGCGACGTCTCACCCGAGGCTGTGGACGTCTGTGGGGATGGTATCGACCAGGACTGTGACGGCGAAGACCGCACGGGGATCGATGGCGGCTCGCCTGAGTGCGCCGCCATCAGCTGCGCGGCGATCCTGGAGACTGACACCGAGAGCCCCAATGGTGCCTACTGGATCGACGCAACCGGGACGGCTCCCGTCGAGACGTGGTGCGACCAGACGGGTGGCGGCTGGACGCTCGCCTTTGTGAAGAACTCGGTCGACCAGAACGACTACGGCGACTTCGGCAGCGGCTACGTCCGTACCGAGAACCTTACCGTGGATCCTGCGGACGCCTCAGCAGCGTCGGTAGGCATGTCGGGCTGGATGGACATGAACGAGGCGTCTTGGACCGAGCTGCGCATTCACAGCTACCGAAACGGCACCGAGAGCTTCCGGAGCGACGTCATTGACCGCGCCTCCCTGCGCATCGACTTTGGTCAGGACGGCTACCTGTTGTACGGCGAGCACGGCTATTTTTGGTGCGGCGGCGACGCCAGCTACACGGACGCCGGCCGAGGCCAGGTCAATCGGCCATCTGGAGCCCCAGCGGACTGCAAGGGACACGGCAGTCTAGGCGACGGATGGGACTTTTCGCGCGTGACCCGCACGAACAGCGGCCTGACATTGTGTGGGGCGAGCGCCAGCCGATGGATGCATGACGCCTTTGCTGGCGTGTGGGTCTACTACCCGAATGCAGGCGCCGCTCACGCCCTGTGGGTGCGCTGAGGGGCGGTGCTAGCGAACGACGAGCACGTCTTTCGAAGAGGAGCGGACCAAGCGCTCGGCCGCTGAGCCCAGCACCAAGCGCGACAGACCCGTGCGACCATGGGTCGGTATGACGGTCAGGTCAATGCCCGCATCTTGAGCGTCGTGCGCAATGGCCTCTCCGGCGTTCATCTCGCCACGAACCAGAATGAAGCGTGGCAGGCCGTTGTGGCCCTCCGCCTCCAGTGCGTTCGCTAGCGCAATCTCAGCGCGTTCGTACTCCGAGTCACCCTTTCCAGGGCCTTGGCCTCTGACCTTTGTCCACGGCAGGGCGTACACGGCGGAGGCATGCGCCTGTGGCAGGTGTTTGAGGACCCACTTGGCCCCGGCCAGGTTGGGTTCATTGATGTCGACTGGCAGGCGGACTTTGGTCTTGCCCTTGGTGGAGACCGGAAGGCCGCCTGGAGGCATGACCAAGACGGGCACCGGGGCGTGGCGCATCATGCCCTCGGCCACCGAACCCAAGAACAGGCGACCGGTAGCGGTGCGATGCCGCGTGCCCATGGCCAGCACGTCGTAGGTCACCGCATGTGTAGCGAGTGCCGCGACAACGTCGGGTCCAGACAGGACGTGCCTACGGCCGCGGACTTCATCGGGAATCTCGAACAACAGGGCATCGAGCCATGCGCCCACCGCGGTGGTTCCAGTGCCCGCGTTTTCGTCCGGGGAACCCATTACGACGGTGACCAAGTCTAGGCGAGCGCCCAACAGTTTGGCCCATGCGGCAGCGCGTGCGACGAGTCCAGATGGATTGTGTTCCGGTGCCACCGACACCAACAGTCTGCGTTCAAAGGACATTGTGTCTCCTGGGAGCGTGAGAACCTTCCCGGCTCCGTACGCTCAGCCTATCAGTGATTGATGCGCGCGTCTTTTGCAGGCGAATGCACACGTCGCCCGTGAAGTTCACCGGTTGGGGTACGGTGCCGGCATGCAGACCCTTCGATCCTGGCAAGCCAAAGTCTTCATCGCGACCTGGCTCGCCTACGCGGCGTACTACTTCTCGCGAAAACCCTTCTTCGTAGCCAAGGCTCTGTTGGAGGAGACGTATGGCTGGGACACCGCGACACTAGGGGCTCTTGGCGCGGTTTACTTGGTCACGTACACGATTGGGCAGTTCTTGGCCGGCGGTATTGGCACCGCGCGCGGACCTCGGGCGCTGCTCGTCGGCGGCATGTTTGCCACAGCCATGGCGAACTTGGCTCTGGGCTGGGCCAACACAACAGGAACGTTTGCGCTGTTCATGGGCATCAACGGCCTTGCGCAAGCGACCGGCTGGGCCGGCGGTGTGGGCACAATGGCCGCGTGGTTCAAGCGCGAGCAGCGCGGCACTATCATGGGCTTCTGGGCCACCAATTTCCAGGTCGGTGGCGTGCTCGCGACGGGTGCCGCCGCCTTCATGCTCGATGCCTATGGTCTGCAGTACGCCTTCATGGCGGGTAGCTGGGTCACGTTGATGGCGTGGGGGGTGGTGTTGTTGTGGCAGCGCGACACGCCCGAGGCCGTTGGACATTCCCTGCACGCGGAAGACTCGTCTACGGGCGAGGTCGGTGGTGGCGAGCCCGAGGAAGACGAACGGTGGACCTCGCGGCTCATCATCAACATCGGACTGATTGGCCTGTTCTACTTCTTCGTGAAGTTCATTCGATACGCGCTGTGGTCGTGGGCGCCGTACTTGTTGAGTACCGAGTACGGTCTCGACATTGACGACGCCGGGTACCTGTCGGTTGTGTTTGATGCCGCGGGCATCGCGGGTGTCATTGTGGCGGGTGTGTTGTCCGACCGCTTGTTCAACGGGCGCCGAACGACGGTCAGCGTCTTGTTTCTCATCGCCATGGTCGCCTCATGTGCGCTCCTGGCCTCACTCGGTCGGTCTGAGCTGCTGTGGTTCGGCATCTCGCTAGGGCTGATTGGATTCTCGCTGTATGGCCCCGACGCGTTGATGAGCGGTGCCGGCGCCATGGATGTTGGCAGTAGGCGTCAGGCTGTCGCTGCTGCTGGAATCATCAACGGCATGGGGAGCTGCGGTGCCGTTGTTCAGGAGTTTGTCCTTGGCACGGTGCTCAAGTCTACGGGGTCGGAGACGGTGTTCTTGATCTTGCTCGCAAGCGCCATGTTCGCGGTGCTGTGTTTGCTTGGCCTGTTGCTGCGCAATCGCATGGGGCTGGCGGACGTGTAGTGGCTAGCCCGTTGTTTGGGGGTGGCGACTGGCGCGAAGAGCGGGGGGGTGACTAGGGCGCCCGTATGAATCCGACTCAAGTGCTGATCCCAACTCTCGTTCGCATCAAGCCGGGCGCGCTCAAACGGATGGGCACCTACGCCCGCCGGATGGCGCTGCGGCGAGTCGTTGTCCTTCAGAGCGAAGGTCTGCCCGAACGCTTCTTTCAGCAGATTGAGCAGTCGCTGAAGGAGCAGGGGGTCCAGGTTGCGTTGCGCCTGACCGCGCACGATGCGTCGTTTGAGGCAAGCACCGACATCTTCACGCAGATGCCGAGGCACATTGATGGAGTGTTGGGTCTGGGAGGCGGCAAAGCACTGGACGTGGCGAAGTACGTCGCTTTTTTGGCTCACCTTCCCTACATTGCGGCGCCGACCTCCCTGTCCAACGATGGTTTTTGCAGCCCACAGAGCAGCCTGACCCTCGACAATAAGCGTCGTTCCATCCATGCGGCGCTGCCCGCCGCCGTCATTGTTGACACGCAGGTCTGCCTGGATGCGCCGTCGGCCTTGTGGTGCTCAGGCGTGGGCGACCTGGCCTCGAAAGTCACGGCAGTGAATGACTGGAAGAGAGCGTTTCACGCGGTTGGCACTCCGGTGAATGACTTTGCCGCGCTGCTCTCGGATGCCACGGTCTTTCAGTTTATCGCCCGCCCGGTGCGTGACCTGGAGGGAGTGCGCCTGCTGGCCACGGCGCTCATGCTCAATGGGGTGGCCATGGAGATCTGCGGCTCATCCCGTCCCGCAAGCGGCAGTGAGCACCTCATCTCACACGCGCTCGACGGAATCTCCGCACGTCCACGACTACACGGCTTGCAGGTGGGCGTGGCCACTTACCTGATGAGTCACTTGCAGCAGCAGGGAACCGAGCGCCTGGGAGCGCTGTTTCGGAACACGGGCTTTTGGGATGAAGTGGCTCGCGACCCGTTTGACCGTGATGAGTGGGAGGCTGCTTTGCGACTCGCGCCGTCGATCAAGCCGAACTTTCACACCGTTCTGAGCGAGGGAGACCACATGAGTGAGTGTTTACGCTTGATACGGGAAGATCCCGAGCTGGTGCGCTGCTTCAACCGCTGAGCGTCCGTGGTCTGTATCGGTACTACACAATCGCGCAGGCCGACCTTGTGCATCGCCTGAGTCGCTCCTCTCGCTTCGAACCGGAGGACGACCTGTGGTATTCGGGGTTCCTATTTGATGGGAGACACGATGGATCCGCGACAGGTCAAGACCGCAGAACAAGCCAAGGCAATCATCGAAGAGCGAGGATTGACGCATGTAAAGGTTGGCGTCTTCGACAACGACTGCGTGTTGCGCGGCAAATACATGTCGAAGGACAAGTTCCTGTCGTCCATTGAAGACGGCTTCGGCTTCTGCGACGTGGTTCTCGGCTGGGACAGCAACGACGAGCTTTACGACAACACCACCTTCACCGGCTGGCACACGGCCTACCCCGATGCCCCGGTGCGCATCTTGCTCGACACCTGTCGCAGCTTGCCCATGGAAGGGGACATGTTGTTCTTCCTGTGCGAGTTCGCAGACCGAGCAGAAGTTGTGGGGCCGCGCGCCATGCTGCGTCGTGTGCTGAAGAAGTGTGCTGACATGGGCTTTACGGCCTTTGGAGCCATGGAGTTCGAGTTCTTTTTGTTCGACGAGACCCCGCACTCCATTCGTGAGAAGGACTACCGCAACCTCAAGCCCATCACGCCTGGTAATTTCGGCTATTCGGTGCTTCGCAGCAGTGTCTGGGGCGAGTTCTATGCTGAACTGTTGGACACCTGCGAGAAGATGGACATGCCCATCGAGGGCTTGCACACCGAGACGGGCCCTGGCGTTCTTGAGGTAGCGATTGGTGTCGACGGCGTGCTCGCTGCGGCCGACAAGGCGGCGATGTTCAAGACCTTCGCCAAGGTTGTCGCCCAGCGCCAAGACCTGATGGCCACCTTCATGGCCAAGTGGTCGGCGGACCACGCCGGGCAGAGCGGTCACATTCATCTGTCGCTTCAAAAAGACGGCGAGACGGCCTTTCACGACCCGGCCGGTCCGCACAGGATGAGTCAGACCATGCAGCATTTCCTCGCCGGCTGTCAGACCTACCTACCCGAGACGCTGGCAATGGTGGCGTCTACCGTCAACAGCTACAGCCGCTTGGTGCCGGGTGCGTGGGCGCCGACCAGCGCCACATGGGGAGTGGAGAACCGGACCACGGCCCTGCGCGTGATTCCCGGCAGCGCAAAGAGCCAGCGCATCGAGTACCGAATTGCCGCTGCAGATGCCAACCCGTACCTCGCCATGGCTGCGGCTCTAGCGGCTGGCCTCGCCGGTATCGAGCAGGAGCTGACACCTTGGCCAGAGGTTGAGGGCAACGCGTACACGCAGAGCTTCGACCCTGCGTTGTCGCTACCGTCCACGCTCACTGAAGCCGCCATGCGTCTGAAGAACAGCGAGATGGCACGCAGTGTGTTTGGCGCCGACTTTATCGACCACTTCGCCGCCTCCCGAGAGTGGGAAGAGCGGCAGTTCCGCAAGGCAATCACGGACTGGGAGCTGCGCCGCTACTTCGAGATCATCTGACCGCGCTTGTGCGCAAAAAGTGGTTAAAACGGCGCCCTCACAGGGGGGCGTTGATGACGTCGTTTCAAGCGGTGTCGCCAGTCGACGGACGCGTTTTTGTAGACCGTCCGTTCGCGGACCTGGCCCAGGTTTCCGAGCGGCTTGATGCTGCCCGTCTGGCTTTCTCCACATGGCGGGCGTTGTCCCTGGCCGAGCGAACGGCCGCAGTGCGTCGGCTGATCGATGCTGTCGAGGGGCGCTCCGAAGTCCTGGCAGACGAGCTCACCCTGCAGATGGGACGTCCGCGGCGTTTTTCAGCAGGTGAGATCGAAGGCTTTTGCTTTCGCGGCCGAACCCTGTGCGACCTCGCCACGGAAGCGTTGGCAGATGTGGTTCCGCCAGCGAAAGACGGTTTTCAGCGGTTCATCCGCTACGAACCCTTGGGCGTTGTGCTGATCTTGGCACCCTGGAATTACCCGTGGCTGACCGCCGTCAACGCGCTCGTTCCGGCACTACTCTCCGGAAACACGGTGTTGCTCAAGCACTCCGAGCAGACCCCGCTTGTGGCCGATAGGCTGATTGAAGCCGCCGAAGCCGCGGGTCTTCCAGCCGGTGTGTTCCAGACGGTCGACATGTCCAACTACACCACTGCTGCCGTCGTCCGCGACCCACGTGTCGCCTTTGTGAGCTTCACCGGTTCGGTCGAAGGCGGCCGCGCCGTCCACACCGCTGCCGGGGGCTCGTTCAAGGGCGTTGCTCTGGAGCTGGGTGGCAAAGACCCCGCCTACGTGCGCTCGGATGCCGACCTGGACCACGCGGTGCCCAACCTCGTTGAGGGTGCGCTGTTCAACAGTGGGCAGTCGTGCTGTTCGGTCGAGCGGATCTACGTGGACGACGGGCTGTACGACGCCTTTGTTGAGCGCTTCGTACAGGAAGCCCGGACCTGGATTGTTGGGGACCCTTCGGCCCCAGGGACCTTGTTGGGACCGATGGTTCGCGCTCGTAATGCAGACGCTGTTCGGGCACAGGTGGACGCCGCCATCGCGGCCGGTGCAACCGCTCATCTGCCCGTCGATAGTGACGCGGGCTCCGCCTATCTCGGCCCACAGGTTCTCACTGACGTCACCGAAGACATGGCCATCATGGCCGAAGAGACCTTTGGACCGGCAATTGGCATTGTCAGGGTCAGCGGAGATGACGAGGCTATCGAGCGCATGAACGCGTCGCGCTACGGCTTGACCGCGTCGATCTGGACCCGCTCGACAGACGCCGCCCGCGACCTAGGTGGGCGACTCGAGACCGGAACGGTGTTCGCCAACCGCTGCGACTACCTGGACCCTGAGCTTGCCTGGGTGGGTGTGAAGGACAGTGGCCGAGGCGTCTCACTCTCACGCCTTGGCTTTCAAGCCTTCACTCGTCCCAAGTCCTTTCATCTGCGAGACCACGCATGAGCTTGTCATCACACACGGGTACCTGGAATTACCCGACCCCTACGCGCTTTGGCGCAGGTCGTATCGCTGAGCTCCCTGCGGCATGCCGCGAGCTCGGGATGTCGCGTCCGTTGCTGGTGACCGACCCGGGTCTGGCTGAGCTGCCCATCACAGCGCAAGCCGTGGCCATCTGTGAAGCGGCAGGACTTCCGGTCGCCGTGTTCTCCGACATTCAGGGCAACCCGGTTGGCAGTGATGTGACGCGCGGCGTCGACGCGTTCAAGCAGGGCGGCCATGACGGCGTCATCGCATTTGGTGGCGGCTCTGCGCTGGACGTCGGCAAGGCCATCGCGCTGATGGCCGGTCAGACGCTGTCGCTGTGGGACGTCGAAGACATCGGAGACAACTGGACCCGCGTAGATGCAAGCGCCATGGCGCCCTGCGTCGCGGTTCCAACCACCAGCGGAACGGGCTCAGAGGTCGGTCGCGCTTCGGTCATCACCAAGGAAGACGAGCACCGCAAGGTCATCATCTTCCACCCGGGAATGCTGCCTGGTCGCGTGTTGTGCGACCCCGAGCTGACCGTGGGACTGCCGGCGAAGCTGACCGCCGCTGTGGGAATGGATGCGCTGTCGCACAACCTCGAAGCGTACTGTGCACCTGGCTTTCACCCCCTCGCGGACGGCATTGCGGTCGAGGGTATGCGCCTGGTGTTCCGCTCACTGAGGGCTGCTGTCGCCGATGGCACCGATCTCGCTGCGCGCAGTGACTTGATGGCCGCGTCCCTGATGGGAGCGACCGCGTTTCAGAAGGGACTGGGTGGCATGCACGCCATGTCACACCCCATCGGTGCGGTACTTGGCGCCCATCATGGCCTGACCAACGCCATTGTGATGCCGTACGTGCTGCGCTTCAACGCGCCGGCCATTCGTGACCGTCTCACCGACCTGGCGCGTGCCCTGGACCTTGAGATCACCAGCGAGATGGGCCTCATCGACAGCGTTCTGGAGCTGCGCGAGGACATCGGCATTCCGCACACCTTGGCGGCGGTGGGGGTCACCGAGGCACATGCCACCTCGCTTGCACCCGCTGCCCTGGCAGACCCGAGCGCCGGTGGCAACCCCATCCCGCTGACCGTGGCGTCGCTAGAGCAACTCTTCCGGGCTTCCCTCGCAGGGCTGTAGTCCCGGCTACGAGGACGTATTCAGGCCTGCAATCGCCAGTACTGCACACCGGCTGCGCAGGTCGTCGACAAACGCTCGTACGCGCGCGGACCGGCGCAGATCTACGTGAATCAAGAGCCACAGTCCCGTGCCTTTGTCGGGGTGTTCATCGCGCATAGGGACCAGCTCTGGCGGGGTCTGTGCGCAGTAGGTTGGCAGAACCCCCTGATACGGCCCTGTGCGAAGGAGGTCGCGTGCATCTGCCACACTGTCGACGGTGAAGGCGGTCTGCTCGGAGTCGCTCGGCCGCTGCCAGTCCCGCACTGCGGGGATGCGGTCGAAGCCGCGAAGTACGACCCAGCGGGCGTCTGAGCCGGCTGTCGGGTTGCGGTAGTGGCCCCATGGAACCGTGGCTAGGCGGTGCGCAATGGCGTCTTGTGGTGGGACGGCGGTGATGCGCAGGGCCACGTCAACATCTCGGCGAAGGTCAAGCAGCGAGGTCGACGCTCGGATGTCGAGGTCGATGGTTGGGCACGTCTCGCGAAATGCGATCAGCAGGGGCGCCATGGTTGGGAGCAGCGTGACCGGAAGCGTCAGGCGGACGGTGCCCTGGGCGTTCCGGTCGTGGCCGACCACAGCACGCTGTAGCGACAGGATGGCCTCTGTAGCGGACTCTGCGTGAGGTAAGGCCTCTTCGCCAACCGCTGTCAGCTGGTACCCACGGGGCGTCTTGGTGAACAGTCGCGCGCCGAGCGCTTCTTCCATGGACGCAATGCGCCGGTGCACCGTGGAGGCGTTGAGTTCCAGCTCATCGGCGGCTGCCGCCAGTGTTCCCCGCCGTGACACCGCCTCGAACGCACGCACCGCTTCCCAGTCCATCTTGCACTCCTGCAAGACTATCTATCAGATTTTCACCTTTTCGTGCGTGGATAGACGTTCTAAGAGGGGCGTAACCAATGGAGAGTGCAATGAACGCCCAGATTCGACCGTCCTCCGCTCGCGGCCACGCCAACCATGGCTGGCTCGACTCGCACCACAGCTTCAGCTTTGGCTCGTGGCACAATCCAAACGCCATGGGCTTTGGTCCGCTTCGCGTCATCAACGAGGACGTTGTGCAGCCGGGTCGTGGCTTTGGCACCCACCCACATCGGGACATGGAGATTGTGTCGTACGTTCTGTCCGGTCACCTTGGACACCGCGACAGTGAGGGCAATAACGGCGTCATCCGTCCTGGTGAGGTTCAGCTTATGAGTGCTGGAACCGGTATTACGCACAGCGAGATGAACGGCTCGAACAGTGAGCCCGTGCACTTCTTGCAGATCTGGCTGTTCCCAACCGAAGCCAAGACCAAGCCACGCTACGCTCAGAAGGATTTTGGGCAGCAGCCGGGGCTCACCCTCGTTGCAAGCCCAGACGGGCGCGACGGTTCGCTTGTGATTGGCTCGAATACCGACATCCACCGCGCTCTTCTCACTGCCGGCGCGTCGCCCACAGTCGCCCTGCGTCAGCAACACGCCTACGTGCACGTTGCCTCCGGTACGCTGGATGTGAACGGGTCACGATTGACTGCCGGCGACGGCATGTCCCTATCCGACGTCAGCACGCTCTCGCTTACCGCCCACGATGACGTCAACGCGCTGATCTTCGACCTACCACGAGGTTCCTAATGGCTCGCATTCTCACCCTCTCCGGCAGCCCGCGCGCTGCATCCAACAACACCGCAGTGCTCCACACCCTCGCTGAGCTCGCTCCCGATGGCGTGGTCTTGGAGCGCTACGACTACAGCGATGTCCCGCTGTACAATCCCGACATTGAACGGCCCGAGTCCGTCGACCGCCTGATCGCCGCAATCACCGCCGCCGATGGTGTGATTATCGCAACACCCGAGTACAACTACTCGGTACCTGGGGTGCTGAAGAATGCCCTGGATTGGGCCAGTCGTCCTGCCTACAAATCCTGCTTCTTCGGCAAGAAGACCGGTGTCGTCTCGGCTGCCGCGAGTATTGTCGGCGGCGCACGCGCACAGGCTCACCTCAAGACCATTCTGCTCGGAATGGGGTCTCCGGTCTTTGCCTACCCAGAAGTCCTCGTGCCGCAGTCGTTCAACAAGGTCGAAGACGGACGGGTCACCGATGCGACCAGCCTCAACGCACTCCAGGGCTTTGTAGACAGTTTTGCCCAGTGGGTCGATTAGGGGCCCGTCTCAAAGGGCCTGACGGGCGGCGAGCGGATTGCCCGCCCGCCCAACGTCGACTACGGCGCGTCTGTGCAGATGGGGGACACCTGAACGCTGTCATTGATGGTGCAGCCATTCTGGCAGACGCCGCGGTTGTCCCCGTTGGGAACATGGTACGTGATGATGTTCTGCCAGCTCGTCACGCGTTGGATGCCGCTGGACACATTGCAGCTCCAGTAGGGCTGGCCCAGAACGACTGCACTCCAGGCGGATGCATCATAGCCACTGCCGTAGACGTTTGGATCGCACGAGACCGGGCGTAGGTCCGCCGCAAGACAGATGTCTCGGTACCAGGCGCGAAGGTCTCCTGCCGGCATGTTGCGGTACTCCATCTGGTAGACCGTCTGCCCGCCCCCGGAGTGTTGGTTGATGATCACAAAGTCGCGGGCCTGTACTGCCCAGGAGGTCGAGTAGTTGGGAGCGGTGACTGTTGCTGAGTACACCTCGCTATCGATGCTGGATGCGGTCAGTCGAAGGGTGAGCGACTGGCCTTCGGTGACGCTCGCCGACGTGGCCCAGGAGGCTCCCCCGTTGATGGACAGCTGGGGGCTACCCTGACCGGACACCGAGATGACGATGGAGTCCTCGAATCCGGAAATGGTCACCGGAGAGGACACTGCGAGCTGCCCGAGACCGCTGTTCGTGCTGCTGAACGTGAAGGGGTCGGGTGTGTTGTCCGTAGTAGAGAGCGGATTGAACGAGGTCCCATTGCACACCTCCAGCCTCTGCTGAACAGCGTTCCAGCGCAGTGCGCCGGCATCGGAGCTGTCCTCACAGACGTCGGAGAGCCCAGGCCCGCCACCACCGACGAGGGGAGAGCCGCCTGCGATGACGGTTCGGGGGCCAAGCTCCGGCCCGCTATCTACGGAGATGCCAAGCCAGCGATTTTCGCCGGGCTCAAAGACGCCGTCAGGAATGCCGTTGATGTTGGTGAAGCCGAAGGTTGCGGCGTCTCCGGTTCCGAGCAGTACCGAGTACGTGCCCCCGGCCAGAATGCTGGAGTGCGACTCGCGGTACAGGGGGGTGCTTGCCGCGAATGTCTCGTAGATCGAGAAGGTTAGGCCAACCGTGCCCACAATCGGCACCCCCGTCGCATCGTTCAGTCGACCTTGACTTGGAAGGATGGACGTCGCGGAGATGTCCTGGGCCAAGGCACCTACGGGGCAGAGTAGGGCGATCAGGAGCGTAAATCGGAGCATGGAGACCTCGGGTTCAAAGTAGGAGTCTATCAGAACAACCCGTCGATCTCTAGATGAATGGGAACGATACCCGCTGCGTGCGCTCTGTGTGGTTCGGGAGCGCGCAGTTGTGCAGGTCCTCGAGACGCCTACCTCTGAGCGGTAGCGGCGTCAGTGGGCCAACGTTCGATTACTCTGCGGCACGCGTTCGGAAGGTGATGTCTACCCGCCGGTTCTTGGCCCGCCCTTCGTCGGTGTCGTTGGACGCGACAGGCTGAGTCTCACCGGCGCCGGATGCAGTGAGCCGGTCGCTGTCCACGCCAAGCTCGCCAAGAGCGGTTGCAATAGCGTCTGCACGGCGCTGTGACAGTGTCTGGTTGCTGGCGTCGCTACCCACAGAATCCGTGTGTCCAACAATTCGAACTTGGCCGGCTTTGTACACGCCGAGAACGTCTGCGACCTCAGCGATTGCCAAGAGGGCTTCTGGCTTGAGGTCTGCGCTGCCAAAGTCGAAGAGCAGGGTCTCGTCGAGGGTGATGGTGCGTTCAATGGTCTCGGGAGTTGCGGGTGTGACGTCAAGCTCGGACAGAACCTCCTCGGCCTCCTCAACGGTCTCGGCACCGGTGCTGATATCGAAGGTGTAGGTACCGGTGAGCTGACGCGAGGTGTCGTCTACGGTGAGCATGAGGGTGTCGTCCTCTTCCATCAGGAGTCGGTAGACCCGAAAGCAGTCTCTGCCTCCAGTCGACGGCCTGAAGTTGGTTGCGTATCGAATACCCGCCCCTTTTACATCCATACTCAAGATGTTCCCGTTCTCAAATTCACAGCCGCCACGTTGGGTAATCACAACGGTTTGGCCGGCGGTCACGGGGAGGGCGTACACGTCCCGCTCGCCGGCGGGGTCCAGCCGACCGGCATCGGCAACAGGAATTCCGGGACGGACCTCGCTTCCGAATGTGAGCGGGATGACGTCGCCATTGTCTACGTCAATCACGTCGAAGGCGTAGGTGCCTGCAAGGGTGTTGCCACCAGCGATGCGGAGAGAAACAGTTCCATCCTCTGTGACTTCGTACCGTCCGGTGCCGTCGCACTGACCGATACGCCAAAATCCTTGGGGGCCACGCGCGGGGCCATCGATTTTCATGGTGAACATCGAGCCGTCGCCGTCTGACCGTGTGCAGCCGCGTTCATTGACAACGAAGGTTTGTCCTTCGGTCACATCGAGGGTCCAAACGTCTTCGTCGCCGATGAAGTCGATGGCGCCGGTGTGGGTTGCCTCGCCAAATGCGATGGAAATGGGCGCTTCTTCGGTCACATCAATGACGTCGAAACCGACGTGTCCACCCTTGGCGATAGTTAGGGTGACGTCTCCAGCTCTATCTGCCGTGTAGCGCCGGGCGTCGTCGCAATCGTCTCGGAAGAAGATGCCACCGCCGATGCCGCGGGGTCCATCTAGGTTTCCCACCATTGTTCCTCCACCATCAACCGTGCAGTTCCCCTTTTGGCGAACCAATATGGATTGATTGGCGGTGAGGGAAAGGGTGAACGGACCGGCGGTCGTGGCATGGTCCACCAATTCGGTCGTCGAGCCATTGCCGAGGGTAATCGTCAGGTTCTGACCACGCTTTGAGGTGTCACCCACGGGCGTTTGCTGTGTGTCGTCGGCTTGAGTCGCTTCGCTGTCCGCATCTGCCTCTGCGTCGGAGGGCTGAGCAATTGGCGTGTCTATGGACGGTGCGGTGGGCAGCGGACCAGGGCCGTCTTCCGTACGTGCGTCTGGAGCCACGTCACCCGTGCAGGCCAAGTTGATGACGATGAAGAGTCCTGCCACTGACAGTGGCAGGAGGTTGGCTGATCTACTCAACATGCGGTCCTCCGAGGAGGCGCATCCTGCCACACGAGTGCCTGCCAGACGTCAGTGCCTCGTCTTCTTTACCAGGCGAAGGTCTCGCCGGTCACGAGCTCTACGCTGCGCTTCTTTACACGTTCGACGAACGGAGCGCGTTTGGACGACAGCCACTGCTCGCGGTCGTTGGCGGTCTTTAGGGGTTGCTCGGACACTGAGATGCTGACGACGGGAGCCGTGTCGCACGGAGCGTCTTCGACGGGCCACTGCTGTGCCAAGCGTTCTTCTGCGGCAGTCGCGAGGGCGTCTGGCCACATCTTGCCGTCTTCGGCGAACTCACCGCTGTGCACGATGACCGTCTGCCGGCCTGGACGGCACTCCCACGAGTATGTGGCCATAGCGGCGTAGTGGTAGCGGCCTCCGCCTACGCGCCACGCATCGGGCCAGCGGTAGCGGACGAGGGAGTCTGCGACTTCGGCTTGGCCTATACGTTGCAAGGACGCACGAGCAATGTCGATGCGCGTTGGGTCGAGAATGTCTCCCAGCGCGAAGATGGCCTGACTGACCTGTTCGGCTTGTGCGGGGTCGACGCCTTCGTCGGTGTCGTAGCCTGCGGCTTTGGGCATGATCTGAAGGGCGTAGGCGATTTCTTCGTCGTCACCGAGCTCTCGTGCGTAGCTCTGTAGGAGCGGCAGGGCGTCAGTGCGCAGGTTGCGCGTGTACACCTCAAGGATGTCCAGGAAGCTGCCGCGCTCTGTAGCCCCCACTCCGAAGCGCTCACTCTCCAGAGCGTTCGTCAGGATGGCGCGTCCCTCTGAGCTGCGACACTCATCGAGTCCGCGGTACCAACGGTCAATGAAGAAGCGGTCGCCCTTCTGTTCGAGCAGCGTGCCGAAGAAGGCGTTGCGCTCGGGATGGTCTTGGCAGTCATCACCGATGGACCGGAGCATGGACATGCGGTCGTCTGGCGGGATGCGTTCAAGCCAGGGGACGAGCGAATCGAGTGCGCCGACGTCGACCATGGCGCGCACAGCGATGGCTTCGTTGTCGTCTCCGAACATCTTTTCGAGGGCGATCGGTGCCATGGTGCGACCCCGAGCGGCATCGCACTCAGCGAGCGCGACGTACGCTTCGGGCACCTTCATGGTGCTCGCTTGCTGAAGCTCCGCCTGTAGCGTCTGGCCACAGGGAGTGGTTGCGAATGCCAACGAAGCCAACAATAGTGCGGTCATAAGGGCCCTCCAGGCAACTCAACACGCGAGCATGTCACGTCGTCCGACGAATAGCTCATCCAGAGGCGGTATGAGTTAGTCGGTGGGCCCAACAAACACGGAGGCAACATGCCCGCTCCCATTCGCGTCGCCGTCACCGGTGCCGCCGGTAACATTGGCTACGCTCTACTCTGGCGCATCGCTAGCGGTTCCACCTTTGGCGCAGACCAGCCGGTCATCCTGCAGTTGCTCGAGATTCCCCCCGGAATGGAAAAGCTCGCAGGCGTAGTCATGGAGCTGCGTGACTCAGCCTTCCCGCTGGTTCACGACATTATTGCGACAGACGACCCGAACGTGGCGTTCAAGGATGCCAACCAGATCTTCCTCGTCGGCTCGCGTCCGCGCAGCGCTGGCATGGACCGCGCTGACCTCGTCGCCGCAAACGGCCCCATCTTCGTGGGTCAAGGCAAGGCTATCGACAACTCCGCGGCAGATGATGTCCGCGTCGTCGTCGTTGGAAACCCCTGCAACACCAACGCTCTCATCGCCTGTGCCAACGCGCACAAGATTGCAGATGAGCAGTTCACCGCCATGACCCGCCTGGACCACAACCGGGCCATCGGTCAGCTGTCGAAGAAGTCGGGCGTCGCCGCCTCGAAGATCGACGGAGTTGCCGTCTGGGGCAACCACGCCGACACCATGTACGCGGACTGCACGCAAGCGACTGTTGACGGCAAGTCCGCAACGGACGCCTTTGAGCAAGACTGGCTGCGTGGCGACTTCCTCAAGACCGTCGCTACCCGTGGCAAGGCCATCATCAACGCCCGTGGTGCGTCGTCAGCTGCTTCGGCCGCTTCGGCTGCTTCGGACCACATGCGTGACTGGTTCCTGGGCACCAACGGTCGCGTTGTCTCCATGGCTGTTCCGTCGAACGGTGCCTACGGTGTGCCCAAGGGCCTCATCTTCAGCTTCCCAGTCACGATTGCGGATGGCAAGTACACCATCGTCGAAGACTGGCCAGTGGACGACTTCGCCAAGCAGAAGATTGCCCAGAACGTGGAAGCGCTCGAAGGCGAACGCACCGCTGTAGCCGAACTGCTCGGCTAGTTTCTGGTCCGAATGCAGGGCGAGTTCTGCTCGTCCTCGCCACCAACGGCATCCGCTTAGGGTGCCGTTTTTGCGTCTGGGTGCGGTAGAAATGTCGCAGCCGGTGCCTCACTCGTCTACGATCACCCCAGAGCGTCGGATTGACATGGCACGAGAATTGCTGGCAAGTTGCTGTCTCGGAGCTGTCTCATGTACCGTCTGCTCGCAATTGCCTCGGCTCTCACCTTCGCCGCTTGTTCTGAACGCGGAATCTCGTCGATTCCACCAGACAACGAGTCGCTTGAGCCCATCATTCATCTCGACCCGGAGAATATTGACTTTGGTCTGCTCCAGCCGGGCGACGAAGCCATTCAGACGGTCACCGTCACCAACATTGGCGAAGACGTCCTGAACCTGACGGGCTGGGTCTACGAAGGCCATGACAGCTTCTCGTTTCCAGACATTGACGCCTTGCCAGAACGCCTTGAGGTGGACCAAGCTGCGGCCTTTCAAGTTCGCTACTCGCCACGGCTGACCGGTGAGCTCGGCGGCACGCTGTACATTGAGTCCGATGACCCGGAGAACGGCCAGGCCTCGGTGATTCTTGCTGGGCAAGGCTCGGGACCGGCGCTGGCCATTTCACCAGACCCCTACGACTTCAACTCGGTGTTTGTGGGCTGCGGAGACGACGTTGAGCTGACGCTTGCGAACGTGGGTGACGCCGACCTTCGCATTGACGCGCTCAACCTCGACAGCGAAGATGGTCAGTTCAGGCTGGAGGGTGGCCTCTCCTTGCCATTGACCCTGCCGCCCGGTGCCAATACCAATGTGGTTGTGGCGTTTGATGCGTTGTACGCGGGAACGTCCGACGGACTGCTTGAGGTCATGTCGACCGACCCACGCGGCGTCATCACCGCAACACAGCTTGCTGAGGGCACCTACGCGGGTCAGCGTGTGGACTCGTTCACCATGCCTGAAGACCCCGCTGTGGACATCTTGTTCGCCGTGGACCAGAGCTGCTCGATGGACACGTTGAGCGCCAATTTGGCGAGCAACTTCTCGACCTTCATCTCGACTCTTGGACAGGTCACGGACAACTGGCAGATCGGCGTTGTCACACTCGAGAATGGGTGTCGCAACGACACGGTCTTCACGTCCACAACCACCAGTCTGAACGACCGATTCTCCTCTGCGGTTGTTTCGGGCGGGCACCACGCCACCACCGAGCAGCTGTTTGTACTGGCGCAATCAGCCCTAGCCAAGACCCTTCCAGGGCAGTGCAACTCCGGCCTGCTTCGTGAGGGCGCCCTGCTCCACGTTGTCTTGGTGTCTGACGAGTACGAGCAGAGCAGCGTGTCCTCGGGCACCTTTGTGACCAGCGTGTGGAGCTACCGTCCGTCCCCGCGGGATGTTCGCATTAGCGGAATCATGTGTCCGGCGAGTGGCTGTCCCAGCGGCGGTTCGGATGGAACGAACTCTGGATACGCACAGGCAGTTGCCCAAGGTGGCGGCGAAGCGCTCAACATCAACACCAACAACTGGGGAGCGAGTGCCCAGCTGTTGGCCGAGACCTCGGTAGACGCTATTGGCCGCTTTGAACTGTCTGGTACGCCCGATGTTGGCAGCCTCACCGTGCGTGTAAACGGCGCGGTTGAAGAGTCGGGCTGGCACTTCAGCGTGACCACCAATGAGGTCGTGTTTGACGACATCCCGCCGACTGGCGCCACCGTCGACGTGACCTACGGACTGCGCATTAGCTGTCCGTAGTCGGTCGCTTTCCTAGCCAAGACACGCCGGTCAGATCGGTCCGTCGGTCCAGCCAGTTGTGGACAGTGCCCTCGGTCCGCTGGCGTCGTCCCATCTCCAAGTCGACCTCGTGGATGAGGATGGTTTCGTGGTTTGGCGGGGCCTCCATCGCGATTCCGTCCATCGGGAACTGAACGTCTGACGGGGTGTAGATGCCGCTCTGGGCAAAGTGAACGTCGGCGTTCTTCACATGCGACAGGTTGCCCACGCAGCCGGCGGTCATGACGAACAGATGGTTCTCAATGGCTCGTGCCCGGCAGCAGGTGCGGACGCGCACATGGCCGTAGCGGTCGGTGGTGTTGTAGGGCACGAGCAGCAGCCGTGCTCCCCACTCGGTGAGCAGTCGCGGCAGCTCTGGAAACTCGCTGTCGTAGCAGATGAGCACGCCAACGCGGCCCACGTCCATGTCGAAGGTCTGCAGCGAGTCGCCACCCTGAACGCCCCACCAGCGGGACTCGTCTGGGGTGATGTGTAGCTTGGCCTGTGTCTCAAGACGGCCATCTCGGTGACAGATGGGGGCAATGTTCATCAGGTTGCCGTCGTCTGTCATCACCAGCGTGGAGCCGCCAACAATGTTGACGTTGCAGCGCATGGCCTCGCGTCGCAGCAGGTCGAAGACACGGTCGCTGAACTGGGCGAGGGCACGGGCCCCCTCTGCTGGGCTGGAGACATCTCCGACCAGGGCGAGGAGAACCAGGGTGAACAGCTCCGGGAACAGCAGGATGTCCGCGCGACGGTCCGCGGCTACGTCAACGGCAAACACGACCCGTTGTTCGAAGTCTTCCCAGCTGGTGACACGGTTCATCTGCCACTGGACAAAGCCAAGGCGAACCCGCTGCACAGCACGTCTGCGACGGCGCTTGGAGCGGTTGGGCACGTAGTCGAGGTTCGGCCAGATCAGGCTCGTGGCGTAGCCCACGCTGTCTTCGTCATCAGGCAGGTAGCCGGGGATGAGCGCATCTAGGACGAATCCGTTGGCGATTTGAGAGGTAAGCACCGGGTCTTTAAGCGCCTGGTTGACGACGTTGTCGACGTACTCGGCGGCGGTCATGGTCTCTTTGTGCACGCCGTAGCCGGGGATGCGTCCACCAACGGCCATCCGGCGTAGGTTGAGACGACGCACGAGGTCTTTGCGCGCCTCGTACAGGCGTCGCGACAGTCGCTGGCCCCGCATCTTGGGATGCACCTGCATCTCGATTCCGTAGAGCGTGTCGCCGTCCGGGTCGTGGTTGGTGATGCGGCCGTCGTCTGTCAGGGTGCGCCAGTCATGCCAGTCTTCGTAGTCGTCATCGTCCAAGATGAGAGAGGAAGACGATGCAACGAGCTCGCCGTCGAGCTCAATGCCGATCTGTCCTCTTGGAAAGGTCTTGATCTGGCTGGTGAACTCGGAACGAGTCCACGGATCGCCGGTCGGAAAGCAGACCAACTGCATGGCTACAACAGCTTCAAAGTCAGCCACTGTGAGTGGACGTAGAATCAGCCGGGCATCGTCAGACATCAGCCGCTTCAAAAGCGAGGGTCGAGGGGCGCCCACGTAGCGCATCGTTCGCCACGTTGTAAGGGGTGTGTGGGCGGATTTATCAACTTCGGTATTCATGGCGTTGAGGGCCGGTCAATCCACAGTCCCGGCAGGGGTCACCGGTTGTGGGGCCACCCATCACCAGTCCGGGTACCAATCGCGCGCAAGTGATTCGACCAACGTGTGCTACGGTCAACTCACGGCGTCGCTGGCGCAATTTCAGACGAACGACGCTCGAGTGGTGCGGCTTCGTCATGGGTCAGCGCGCGTCCTTGGGGAGTTGTACGAATGCGATGTTTAGTGGTTTCATCCTTCTTCTTGGCGATGCTCTTTAGTGGATGTGGCGAGTCCGACACAGGGGATACGGGCAGCGACAGCGGTACGGACGGCGACAGCGACAGCGACAGCGACAGCGACAGCGACAGCGACAGCGACAGCGAAGCGCTGGCGGCCCCTTGGGTGACGTTGTTGGCTCCGCTCGGTGACGCCCGTCTATATGAGGACCAGCCAATCATCTTTGAGGCGAGTGTTGTGGATGAGGACGACGACCTGAGGGACGTCATTCTGGAGTGGTCCAGTAGTATCGATGGCACGCTGCTAGTAGACAGCACACTTAGCGACGATGGTCGTGCATCTGGTTTGGGCTTTCTCACTGCCGGAGAACACCTACTGACCGTGGTCGCGACGGATGACGCCGGGAACACGGGCAGCGACGAGGCAACCGTCTTGGTGGGGCCCGCGAACCGTCCGCCATCGTGCGAGTTTGTCAGCCCCGCGGACGACGCCGTCACAGCGGCCGGGGAACCCACGCTGTTCCATGTGGTTGTAGGGGACCCGGATAGCAGCCTCGAGACTCTCACCTTGTCCTTGACTTCCGACAAGGATGGCGCACTGGCCTCGGTATCAGCCGATAATACGGGTGTTTACATGGGGGCAATGTCTCTATCCGCGGACACTCATATGCTGACACTGACCGTTACTGACCCGTTTGGCCAGACCTGTGTGGCGTCGCTGACGCATGTCGTCGGCGAGCTCTAGCAGGCCTTGGCGGATTGACGGGAGCGCCTGTCGCACCCAGTCCGCCAGCAAGTACCGTAGCCGTCATTGTTGGTGCACAGCAGTGCGCTCATCTACGACTCTGAGGGCCAGGGAACTCGCGCGAGCTCCAGCGTATGCGACTCGCCGTCGACCTCGATGTACAGCACGCCCTCGGTCCGAGTGAGCGACCAGGTGTTTCGGCGCTCAAGGCCCTTGGCTAGGGTCTGAATCGCCTTTCTCGGCAGGGTGTACAGTGCGATCTCGTCGGACTTGTAGACGCTCTCTGAAGCCAAGCGTGACAGCCAAGCTGTGGGTTCGGTATGGCAGTAGACAACCACGTTGTCGGCGGCTTTGCTGGCCTTGTGTAGGCGGCCCGGCTCGGGCGTTCCAACGTCGACCCAGGTGACCAGTGCGCCCGTCAGGTCACGCACCCACAATGGGGGTTCGTCACCGTTGGCGAGGCCGGCGGTAAAGACCAATCCCTCGGTCAACTCCAGTGCGTAGGCGATGACCCGGGTGATGAAGTAGGGACCGGTCTCCGACGGGTGTTTCGCGAGCTTGAGCTCCACCGTTTCGTAGACACCGCGGTCGATGTCTGCGAGTTCAATGGTTAGCGCGATTACGGTTGAGCTAATTGCCATATCAGGGCCTTGGGACGTGCTGGTCGATCAGGATAGCGTTTCCATCGGGGTCGACAAGGCTGAAGCTGGCAGGCCCCTCGCCATCCGCCGGCGCTTCGGTAGTCAGGGCAATGCCTTTTGCCTTGAGGTCCGCCTGCAAGTCACGGACGTCCGTAAAGCCGTCCACCGCTTTGGCATCGTGCGACCAGCCCGGGTTGAACGTGAGGATATTCCCCTGGAACATGCCCTGGAATAGGCCGATTGTCGTTGTTCCATTCTGTAGGATGAGGTAGCCCATTGCGGCGTCCCCACCCATGCTTTTAAAACCGAGCGCTTCGTAGAAGACCTTTGACGCATCCAGGTCTTTGACGGCCAGACTGACTGAGAAGGTACCGAGCTGCATGAGGGGCTCCTTGGTGTGGGTGACTGGGACTATTGGGAAGCCACACTACGCCAGGCCCGGAACGCGACCAGAGTGCGCTCGATACCTGCATCATCAACGTCCAAATGGGTCACCAAGCGCATCTGCGAAGGTCCGGTTGCAAAGGCTAGGACTCCGTGTGTCGCCAAGAAATCCTGCGCCTGTGCTGCCTTGGGAACATCCACGTAGACCAAATTCGTCTGCGGTGTGCGAACGGTGTAGCCTTCGACCATTAGGCCCATAGCGAGGGTTCTGGCTCGTTTGTGGTCGTCTGCCAGGCGTTCGACGTGATGGTCTAGAGCGTGCAGTGCGGCTGCGGCAAGAAGTCCGGCTTGGCGCATGCCGCCGCCGAGCATCTTTCTCACCCGTCGGCCGCGTGCGATGAGCTCGTGTGAGCCACACAGAGCCGAGCCTACGGGAGCACCGAGACCCTTGGAGAAGCAGATGCTGACGGTGTCAAAGCGCCCCACTCGGTTGGCGAGCAGCTCGCCTGCTGCAACAGCAGCGTTGTAGGCTCTGGCGCCATCGAGGTGGGTAGCGAGGTTGTTCGCCTTGGCGGCAGCGACCAAAGCGGCGAGCAGAGCGTCGTCATGGACCGTTCCGCCGCCCTTGTTGGACGTATCTTCTACGCACAGCAGCGATGCCGGTGCGTGGTGAACGTCTGGTTTACGTACGCCCAAAGCTACGGCTTCGGCCGACATTTGGCCGTTGGTTGTCGGCAGTAGGCGGGTTTGAACACCGCTGATCATCGCCGCTCCCCCCGCTTCGTAGTGGTAGGGGTGTGCGGTGTCCGCCATCAGGACTTCGTCGCCTGGACGCGTGTGAAGGGCAATGGCAATCTGGTTGGCCATAGTGCCAGAAGGCGTGAACAACGCCGCTTGTTGGCCGGTCTCAGCGGCGATTCGTGCTTCGAGTGCCAAGACTGTGGGGTCGTCTCCAAGGACATCGTCCCCCAATGGAGCGGCGAACATGGCGGTCTTCATTGCGGGTGTGGGTCGGGTGACCGTGTCGCTGCGTAGGTCGACGGGACTCATGACGGCACCACCAGGGCGGGCAAGTACTCGGGTGGCGGTTCAAGTCCGCACAGAGCAAGAATAGTGGCGCCAATACTGGCAATACCGCGGTCGCCTTCTGGGTCTACAGTCACCGCTCCCGTTGGGTCAATGACGATGAACGGCACGGCGTTGAGCGTGTGGCTGGTCTTGGGCGACGGCTTGCCGGATGCGTCCAGGACCACCTTGCCCTTCTTGCGGGTGTACATCTCTTCGCAGTTGCCGTGGTCGGCTGTCACAAGCAGGATGGCTCCGGCCTTCTTGGCGGCCTTTTCTAGTCGTGCGAGCTGCTGGTCGAGCGCGGTCAGCGAGACCCGAACAGCGTCGAGGTTGCCCGTGTGTCCAACCATGTCGCCGTTGGCGAAGTTCAGGCGAATGTGGTCGTAGCCTTCGGAGAGGGCGGCGATAGCGGCCTCAGCAATCTCCGCGCACTTCATCCATGGGCGCTCGTCAAACGACACATTGTCCGAGGGTACTTCCAGATACGTCTCGAGCTCATCGTCGAGCTTGCCCGAGCGATTGCCGTTGAAGAAGAAGGTGACGTGACCGAACTTCTGCGTCTCTGAACAGGCGAATGTTCGCTTGCCAGCCGCAACCAAGTACTCGCCCACAACCTTGTCAATGCTCGGTGGTTGAACCAGATAGGTCTTTGGAATGTGGGCGTCGCCGTCGTACTCCATCATTCCGGCGTAGGTCACGTCAGGGACTGTGCCACGGTCGAAGGTGTCGAGGTCGGCCTCTTCGAAGGCGCGGGAGATCTCGATGGAGCGGTCGCCGCGGAAGTTGAAGAAGAGCACGCTGTCGCCGTCTTCAATGCGTCCGCAGGGTTCACCTTGGCGGGTGATGACGAAGCCTGGCAGGTACTGGTCGTCCACCTCTGGGTCGGCTTTGTACAGCGCCTCAATGGCGTCGACGGCACTGCCGAACTGCTGGCCAACGCCGTGAACATGGGTGTCCCAGCCGCGCTTGACCATCTGCCAGTCCGCTTCGTAGCGGTCCATGGTCATGAGCATGCGACCACCGCCCGACGCGATGGCGTAGTCGTGCTCGCCATCTGACAGCTCAGCGAGCTTGTCCTCAAGCGGCTTGACCCAGGTCAACGCTGTGCGAGGCCCAACGTCGCGGCCATCGGTGAGCACATGCACGCACAACGAGGTCACGCCATCCGCATGGGCACGGTCGATGAGCGCGTTTAGGTGATCGATATGGCTGTGAACATTCCCGTCGCTGACCAGGCCGAGCAGGTGCAGGGTCTTTCCGGCAGTGAGCGCTTTCCATACGTCTGTCTCGAAGGCCGCACCACTCGCAATGGCGGCATCTACGAGCTTGGCGCCTTGGTCAAAGACGCGTCCGGCACCCATGGCGTTGTGACCGACCTCGCTGTTGCCCATGTCGTCGTCTGTGGGCAGGCCAACCGCAATGCCGTGCGCTCGGAGGGTTCGGTTTGGGTAGTCCGCTAGCCAACGGTTGAATGTTGGCATGATGGAGGTGTGCGGGCCGTCGTCTTCTTCGCCGAGACCTACACCAACGCCATCGAGAATACAAAGGATGACAGGTGCATTTCGTGCGGAGATGCTTGAATGAGCAGGGAGCTGTGTGGCCAACGGTCACCTCGGGGTTGCCTGGCGCATAACGCACAGCATCGGACGGGATACATCCAGTATCTGTGGAGATGAACGCTGACTCGACCTGCTGCCATGACCCTCGCGCTGATGACGTTGCTGACGGCCTGTTCGTCTGCGCCGTCGCTGAGCCATGTGGCGCCAAATCATGTGGTTGCCGGCGACTCTATTCACGTCTGGGGAAACAAGCTGACCAGTCCGCTGCGCGTGGAGTTGGTGGGTGCCCAAGGGCGGTCCATTCCGATAGAGCGGGTGGGATTTCGGGGCGGCTCGCACGTTGCGGTGAGCATTCCAGCGGACTTACCCCCTGGGTTGTGGTCGGTTCGCGTACACGCAGATGACCTGTCCCTGCGCTTGACCGATGTTCTCACGGTGGACGAAGAGTCGGCACTCTCGGTGTGTGCGTCTGGCGTGGTCTCCAATACCCGCGTCTCTCTGCTTCAGAGGACGGCGCGCGTGGAGCGGTGGCGGGAGTCAAGCGGTGAAGAGGTCGCCACCCTGGACCTGTCACGCGTTCGTCATGTCGAGCTGGACGTGCCGGAGTCCGAAGAGCCCTGCGCCGTGGTGTGGCTGCGCCTCAACGACGGACGGCGTGAGCTGTTCGACCAGTCCACCACCCGTCCCATGCGGGCACGAGCGGCACGACTGGCCTCGGACATTGGCACGCCGCTTGTGAGCTTGCAGGGCTTGGACGTCTCTTCAGCAGACGCTGACTAGAGTTCTCCCTGCACCGTTACGCATCGGCCGTCGTCGCAGTCGGCTGTGAGTGGTGCACAGCCCATCTCGGTGCATGCCGTACCTGGCGCACAGGACTCGGCGTAGGTCGCTTGCACGTCATCTGCCGCGTCTGCGCGTACAGCGACAGCGCGTCCACCGTTGCAGTGGTCACAGCATCCGAGCTCTAAAACCACGCATTCTTCGGCCGTCTCACAGGTCATCAATGTGGCTGGAACGGGAGTCGGCGGTTGGTTGTCAACCACCTCTGCTGGTCCACAGGCGGTGAGCATGGAGAAGAGTACAATGAATCGCATTGGTTGTTCCTGGGCAGTAGCGAGATTGTAGCAAAAGCCGCTGCCGAAATCACCCTTGCTGAGCCCGGGTTGAAGAGGGGGTGCGGCTTCAACGGGCGAGGGGAGCGCTTGCGTCGTCCAACAGTGCTGGACCCAGTCCACCCAATCTGTAGACGGTTTGCAGCGGTTCCATCCGCCGATCTGCTGCACACACGGACGTGGAAAAAGCGCTAGGGTCTACCGTATGAAGCTCACTCGACGACATGTTCTGGCTGCTATGGCCGCTGTTCCCGTTGCAGGGGCTGTTGGGAGTGGAACGCTTGCTCTGCGCTGGTACAACCGAAGCCCAGCGGACGGACGCATCTTGCTGTCGTCGGACGAGTACGACTTCATTCAAGCGCTGGCTGAAGCGTGGATGCCGCCTGGCGGTGTACCCGCACTCTCCGGTGCTGACGCGGACTTGGGTGCGTGGTTCGACGAGCTGCTCACGCACATGGCACCGAACCAACAGACCTTGCTCAAGCTGCTGATTCAGATTCTGGACGACGTCCCGCTGGTATCGGATGCCAGCACCTTCCGCGGGCTCGATTTACCGCGGCGAGTCGAGCTGCTCTCCGAGTGGCTAGACTCGTCGAATTCGTTGTTCCGTGGTGGTGTTTCCGGGGTGATTGTGCTGATTGGAATGGGGTGGACAACCCACCCGGATGTTGTAGCGGTCATTGGACCTCGTTTTCGCTGTGGATGGTCCCGATGAGCCTGTTTGACCATCAAGATATTACGGTGGATACCGAGATTACGGCAGACGTCGTCATTGTTGGGACGGGACCTGGCGGGGCTGCTGCGGGTAGAGTGTTTGCAGAGGCCGGTCTGTCGGTGATTTGGTTGGAAGAAGGTCCAAAAGAGAGCCGTTTCCGTCCGAATCAAGCCAATGCCACGCGGTATCACTACCAAGAGGGCGGCACGATGATTGCCCAGGGCTCTACGCTGATGCCGGTCACTGCCGGGCGGGGAGTCGGAGGTGGCTCGCTGGTCAACAGTGCTCTTGCGTTTCGGGCGCCCGACTACGTGCTGCAAGAATGGGCAGACCTGCTAGACGATGACCGGTTCTCCCCCGAGAATGCCGGGCTCATCTACGACGAAGTCAGCGCGATTATTGGGGTAGGCATCACCCGTGCGGACATTGGCGGAGAGAACAACGCGCTTATTGTCCGCGGTGCAGCAGCGCTTGGCTACGAGGGCGGCTGGGCGCCGCGGAACACGCCCGGATGTATCGGCTGCGGCTTGTGCAATACGGGCTGCTTGTCGGGTGGAAAGGGCAGCGTTGACCGGAACCTCATTGTGATGGCGCGAGCGGCGGGTGCCAAGGTCTACGCAGACACCAAGGTGGACCAAGTGCTCGTTGAAGACGGGCGTGCGGTCGGTCTGTCGGGTCAGGTCCACCACCCAGACACTGGTGAGCCCATCGCGCGTCTGACTGTGCGGGCCCCGAAGGTGATGATCAGCGCCGGTGCCATTGGCACGCCACGACTGCTCTTCCATGCTGGCATTGCAGACCAACTTGGACCGGCGGTTGGCAAAGGGCTGCGCGTGCATCCAGGCAGTGCGGTTCTAGCCCTGTGCGACCACGACGTGAACATCTGGACGGGTGCCACACAAGGCGCCTACTTTCATGTACCCGGCCTTCCCGGCGTGTTGCCCCATACCTTCAACGCCCCACCCGAAGTGGTGGTGATGTCGCTGATGTCGGCGGGTATTGGCGGCAAAGAAGCCATGGATATGTTGGGCAAGGTGTGCGGCATCATCGTACTGGTCAGCGACCACGGCGACGGCTCTGTCAGTGCCACACACGATGGCCGGGCGGACATCAAATACTACTTTGATGACGCCGACATCGATCGCTGCAAGGCTGGCATGATTGCAAGCGCGCGTGTCTTGTTGGCCGGCGGAGCCAAGACCCTGTTCGCTCCAGTACGAGGTCTCGGATTCTACGACTCAGTCGAGGCGTTCGAAGAGGCACTCATGCCTACGACCCTAGACGACTTCACCAACTATTCTGCACACCCAATGGCTACGTGCAGAATGGGGCTGGACCCGGAAACGAGCGTCATCGGGCCTTCTGGCGAAGCGCATCACCTGCCCGGTCTGTACCTGGCGGACGCAAGCGTCTTCCCAACGAGTCTCGGGGTCAACCCGCAGCTGACCACCATGATGACGGCAACGGTCATTGCCAAGGGCATGGTTTAGGCGCCCGAGCGACCGCCGCCTACGGGTCTACGTAGGCGTACTTGACCCACACCCGAATCCCAATTCCGCTTGAGGCGTCGTCGAAGACGGTGCCGAACTCGTCGGTGAACGAGCACGCGCCGCCGCCATCATAGTCGTGGTGGTAGTCCCACTCGACGTTGACTGCTGCGCCTACGACCGTTGTCCGATGGACCACGTTGGTCCCGGTAAAACCGTTGTAGGTACTGTTGAGGTCCGGGGCGGGGGCCAGTCGGTAGGTCGCGGCTGTCGACTGCTGACCGGCCACCCACGTGAAGTCCACACCGCCGCCGTAGGCGCGGTAGCGGTTGTCTCCGGAGCTGACGTCCGAGTCTCCACACATGCCCACTCGTGTGATCTCGATGAGCTTCCCTTGAATGCCTGGGATGGACCCCATCTGAAAGCGGACGCCGCCTGGATTGGTGTTGGGCTGCGGCTGTGAATTGCTGGTGCCGAGCGCCGAGAACGCGTTGTACTGAGAGGCGGTCTGTACGCGCCATGTGGTCGTGAAGGTCCCCAAGGAGACGGCCCACTCCAGCGCGCTGCCGAAGGAGCCAGCGGTGGTCTGAAGTGACAGCAGGTCACCCGACTGGACATCGAGGGGATTCTCGTTGGTCTCGACGCCGTTCAGGACAACCGTCAGGCCGTTGGAGCCGGTGATCGACAGCTCCCGGGTGCCGTTGAAGCCTTCCAACACCACGGTGTTGCTGTTGATCGCGCTGCCGGGTTGGACGTCGCTGACGTGGTTGATGGTGAACGGTGTGGGAGCCAGGTCTGCGGCTTCGCAGGTGCCGCCTTGTGTACACGCCCCCGACAAGCAGTCGTCGTCACCGTTGCAAGCGCCGCCATCTGGGCAGCCTTCACAGTCTCCGCCACAGTCTTGGCCGAGCTCCACGCCGTTCTGCACGCCGTCCGCGCACGATGGCGCCGCGCAGGTGTCGTCGCCTCCGCACACACCGCTTGTGCACGCATCTCCGGTGTTGCATGGGGTCCCCACACCGCACAGCTCGCACTCCGCGCCGCAGTCCACGCCAAGCTCGCTGCCGTTCTGAACACCGTCGGTGCAAGAAGGCTCACGGCAGCTACCGTCGGTGCACTTGAGGTTCACACAGTCGTCATCGATAAAGCAGGCGCTGTAGTCGTCACACGCGTCGCACTCTTGTCCGCCGCAGTCCACGTCTGACTCGTCTTGATTGGCGACGTCGTCGCTGCAGCTTCCAAGGGCACACAGGCCGTCGTCGCCGCACACACCGGACTGGCACCCACTGCCGTCGTCGCACGATGAGCCGCTCGGGCAGCTGTCACAGATGCCGCCGCAGTCGATGTTGGTCTCTGCGCCGTTCTGTACGCCGTCGGCGCAGGTGGGCAGCTGACACGTGCCGTCGCACACACTTGAACCGCAGTCATCCGCCACCAGACAGGCAGCGCCGGGGCCACACGCCGGACAGGAACCACCGCAGTCGATGTAGGTCTCGTTGCCGTTGCGCAGGCCGTCGTCGCACTCATCCAAGCCGCAGGTACCTAGGTTGCAGACGCTCGAGATGCAGTCCCGTTCGTCATCGCAGCTGCCACCCGCTCCACATCCTAGACACTCTGGTCCGCCGCAGTCTTGTGCGGTCTCTTCACCATTGAGCCGGCCATCGTTGCAGGATGGGGCGGCGCAGGTGCCGTCTCCATCACACACGCCGCTCGCGCACTCGGGGCCAAAAGAACAGTCGGCGCCGGCCGGGCAGGGCCCACAGGGGCCGCCGCAGTCCATGGCCGTCTCGTCGCCGTTGTGTACGCCATCAAAGCAGCTGGCAGGCTGGCAGGTCTCGTCGCACACGCCGCTTCCGCACTCGGAGGGGTCGGTACAGGCTGAACCGGCTGCACAGCTTGGGCAGCTTCCGCCGCAGTCCAAGCCCGTCTCGTCGCCGTTGAGCTGGCCGTCGTCGCATGAAGGGTCGGCGCACTCACCGCGCACACACGCCTGTTCGCAGTCTTCCGGTTCCTGGCACTCCGAACCGTTGGCACAGGGGGAGCAGTCGCCGCCGCAGTCCACGTCGGTCTCGTCGCCGTTTGCGAGGCCATCGGTACACGTTGGGGCAGCGCACACGTCTCCACTACACACGCCGCTGGCACAGTCGTTGGGCCCGCCACAGGCAGCACCGGTGTCGCACAACAGGCATGATGGGCCGCCGCAGTCGACGTCGCCTTCGCCACCATTGGCAATGCCATCGCTGCACGCGGGCACAGCGCACACGCCCTCGCTGGTGCACACCTCGCTCTCGCAGTCAGCGCCGTCTGCACAGGCGAAGCCGGCACGACAGGGCATGCAGTCGGGTCCGCCACAGTCGAGAGCCGTCTCACTGCCATTCTGGATGCCATCGAAGCAGCTAATCGCGTCTGTGTCCGGCGTGGTGTCCGTGTCGAGCGTCTCGCCGCGACACGCCGCGAGCGTGCCGAGTAGAGCGATTAGCCAAAAGACGTTGCGCATGAATCCTCCTGAGTGCGCACAGCATACCGAATGGTTTGGCCTTCGGGAGACAGTTGACCGATTACAAGGTGGCTGAACGTGCGCTAACAGCGGGGCCTGCCAACCCTGATGGCGTGGCTAGATCGCGTTGTGGAACCGCGCAGCGACACGGTCGACGTTGGAACTGGCTCGGAAACCAATGTGTGGGCGTCTCCCCCCACACGTCAGCTCACTGACGCTCGCGTACCGTCATGGTGCACAAGCCTGGGCTGCAGCGGATTCCCGACGAGTTTGTTCCAACGCGCACCTTGAAGGTGACTGGTGAGGTTGTTCCCGATGTACCGGACCACTCCAAGTACTCCATGTGGGACGCGCCACTTCCGGAGTAGCCGTGGGAGTAGGGGGAATACGTTCCGTTGTTGTGCGCAATGACCAGTGGAGCCGACTCGCTGTTCCGGTAGATACCCATCCCTGTGACATCGGAGGTATTGCCGTTCTCGCGCACGCTCGTGATGGCGACTACTTCGAGTGTAGAGGTCGAGGTTGTTGGGGTGATGGTCAGCGACATGACCTGCCCGCCTGACGAGCTGTTCGTGGCACCGTAGGCCCAGTTCCCGGATGACCCCGAGCCGGCGCTTGTGCTCACCTCTTGAAGGATGGAACCGCCCGTTGTGCATACCCAGCCGTTGGTCGTCATCATGAGCTGTGCGCCGAGGGCGCAACCGGTCGGTAGTCCACCGGCGCCGAGTCCACTGCCAAGGCGTTCCGGAGGGCCTTCGTCGATGGTTCCGTTAACGGCGATACCTACGTACAGAGGACCGCTTCCGAGCACATTGTTGAAGGAGCGTCCGGTGTCGTCATCTCCGGTGAGGCCCAGGGAGAAATACCCGTGTTCGAGTGCCGTGGAGGGGAAGGTCGAGCGCCAGACATCGGCTGTGCCTTCGACGTCTGAGTACAGCGAGATGCGTAGGGAGGCACTGCCCGACAGCGGGTCACCGAGGCCGTCCAGTAGGCGGCCTTGGTGGCTTACGTACAGATCTCCGGCGAGCGCTGGCGCCGTGGCGAGTAGAAGAGCGACGACGGCTGTCACTACCGACCTGGTCATCACTCGAAGGATGTTTGCTCTGGGCATCACAGGCGCTCCCTTACGGTCAATGTGCAGATTCCGGGGTTGCATGCGATGCCCGCCCCGTCTGAACCGATGCGGACTTTGAAGGTGATGGGGGTCGTACTGGACGTGGGGCCGGACCAGCGCAGGTACTCGTGATGGGACTGGCCGGTTCCGGAGTTGCCGTGGCTGTATGGAGAGTAGGTGCCGCTGTCATGAGCAACGGCAAGCGCGTTGGACTCGTTGTCGCGAAACACGCCCATGCCGGAGACATTGGACGTGTTGCCGTTCTCTCGGATGGCGCCGGTGGCCTGGACTTCAATGGTAGAGCCAGCGAACGTGGGCGTAATCGTGACGCTCATGATCTGCGTACCCGCCGAGCTTGTGTACGCTCCATGCGGCCAGCTGCCTGTACTTGTGGAGCTTCCCGTGGTGCTCAGCTCTTGTAGAACGGATCCGGACGGTGCACACGTCCACCCGCTTGGCCCCATGTACGGCATGGCCCCTTCGGTGCAGCCCGATGGCAGCTGTCCGCCTCCGAGACCACCGCCGAGTCTCTCGTACGGTTTGAGGTCCGTGGTGCTGTCGATGGCCATGCCCACGAAGAGCGGGCTCGTCTCGAGGGCGTCATCCAAGGTTCGGGCAGACGGGGTTGTGTCGTCGTCCCCGGTGAGGACGACGGCGAAGTACCCATCCTCGAAGGCCACTGTGGGGAAGGTCGTTCGCCAGACGTCGGTGTTGCCGGCGTCGTCCGAGTACAGCGTCAAACGAACGCTGTGGGTGCCGGAAACCGGGGTGCCCGCAGAGTCAAAGGCGCGGGCCTGATGGTGAACGGTTGCGTCCTGTGCGAATGCGGAAGTTGAGAGGAAGGCAAGGGAGATGGAGAGCAAGAATCGCATCAGAGCATCTCCCGTACGACCATCGTACAAATTCCGGGGTTGCAGGCTAAGTCAGAGCCGCCTTCAGCGCCGATACGAACCTTGAACGTGATTGGGTTTGTGTCCGCCGCAATGCCGGTCCAGCGAAGTGTCTCGTGATGGGAGACCGATCCCTGGGATGAGTTGCCGTGGGAGTAGGGTGAGAACGTACCGTTATCGAGGGTGACGGCGAGCGCTGTTGACTCGGAGTTCCGGAACAGGCCCATGCCGGATTTGTTCGATGTGTTGCCGTTCTCGCGCACTGCACCAATCGCCTGGACCTCAAGGGTGGACCCTGGGTGGCTCGGCGTGATGGTGAGAGTCATGATCTGAGTACCGGACGAGCTCGATGTGCCCCCTGCCGGCCAGTTGCCCACAGTCTTGCTCCCTGATGTGGTGTTGAGTTCCTGAAGGACTCGGCCGCCTTCGGTGCACGCCCAGCCTCCGCCGGATGCGTAGGGCAGTGCTCCGACGGGGCAGGCGGCGGGAAGTGAGCCGCTACCGACGCCGCTGCCCAGCTGTTGGAGGGGCTGGAGATCTGGACTGCCGTCGATGGAGACGCCCACGTACAGTGGTTGTGTGCCCACCACATCATCCAAATCGCGGGGAGTGCTGTCGTCGTCGTCCCCGGTCATCTCCACGCGAAAGTGCCCTTGGGCAAACAACACGGGGTCGAAGGTGGTGCGCCATAGGTCTGTGGTGCCCGACTCGTTCGAGTACAAGGTGATCCGGACCGTGTGGCTACCGTCAATCGCACCACCGACTGGGTCGACCATGCGACCTTGGTAGGCGACGAACGCGTCTCCGGCTTGGGCGGCTGGCGCGAGTAGTATGAGGCCAAGCCAGAATATGCGTCGGAGCATTGCTCCCCCTATGCTGTGGCGTTGAGGGTACCTCACACCGGTAGGGCTGCGGGGCTTACTACGTAGAAACCGCCCCAAAACGGGGGAGTCTGGGTCACGGAAGCCGGAAAATGGGTCAGAAACGACCGATGGTTGCCACGGGCTAGGGGTTTGAAGGGACCTACAACGGGCTCTTCAACGCCAGTCCAAACTGTGGCACGCCGCGTCTCTTCTGCCCTGGTTCAGCGCGCCAGCCCCATGCGGCGAACGGCCTCAGCACAGTCGCTCCTTGCCACACCAAGTCGAACCCGACGCCGACTGTGGGCATGTGTGGGCCAGGGTCTGTGCCACTGAACAAGAAGGCTTCTTCTGCGTACACCGAGCCATACAGCGCCATGTCGAAGAAGCCCTTCTGAATGCGGCCCACATACGGCCGGACTTCCACGGCAGCGGCCCATAGGCCATCGCCACGGGTGCGCGTTCTGCCGTAGCCAGTGAGCGGTTGCTCGAATCCAAACTCATCTTTGAGGCGACCCGGTAGGAGGTCTTGGATGAAGAAGGGCTGTGTTCCCACCATGTTCGTTAGGTTGCCGCGAGCGCCGATAGTGAGATGGCGTCCAAACGACTTCCAGCGAATGGCCTCGACGAAGATGCCGCCGCTGGGCTCAATCTGACCGTCTCGGTCCCCGGCAATGTTGCCGAGCACGGCCATCTCCAGGTAGGCGCCGTCTCTGGGCAGCGGGAAGCGGTCCCAGGTGGTCTTGGTGACGCCGATAGCGACCTGACCGTAGCCACCGCCCTCAGCACCGTATGGGCGGTCAACGTCAAGGACGCCGCCTGGGTTTGGGGTGACGGCAGCGAAGCGTGTAAATCCTTGGATATAAAGGTCGAACTCGTCTACGGGAAACGAGACCGAGGCCATGGCAAACGGGGCGGACTGCCGGTTGCCGCTCTCGGCTTGTTGTGGGCGCAGCACCAAGACGTCGGCACCGCCAGCGCCGGCGTACAACATGCTCGACCACCGCGAGTACCCGGCCTGGAAGAAGATGTTGTTGCGCTCGCCAAAGCGTTCGACCTGAACAAAGTGGTTCTGATAGCGGCCATTGACGGCGAAGTAGGTGCTTAGAGTCAGCTTGAAGTCGTAGCCGTCTTCTTCGCCTTCGGGTCGATGAAACAACTCACCACCGAGTCCGAGTCCGAGCCCATCGGTGGAGTTGGCGGATGCGTACGGCAGCCCGATTCCGCCCCAAGTGCCACGCTCATTGAGTACGACGGCGTCATCCGTAGGCAGCTCAAGCTCTGGGTCTTGAGCCCAGACGCTCATCACGAAAAGCAGCAGCACGACTACGGAACGTCGATGAGGATGGCGGTGATGTTGTCGGTACTACCGTTGTTCAAGGCGAGGCGAAGCATACGTCGCACGCTCTTGTGTCGGTCTGCCCAAGAGGTCAGTCCGGTGAGCAAGCCCTCTTCCCGCACTGGGTTGTACAGGCCATCGGAGCACAGGAGCAAGCGGTCACCAGACAAGACTGGAACAACCGAGACATCGGCATCAAGCTCATCATCCGCACCCATAGTGTTGGTGAGAATGTTCGCACCGCGATGGGTATCGGCATCTTCCGGCGCTAGACGTCCGGCTTCCACCAAGTCTTGCGCGACGGTGTGGTCCTTGGTCAGAAGGGTCAGCTTGCCCTTGCTCACGCGGTACAGGCGCGTGTCGCCACAGTGACCAATGACGAGCGTCTCCTTACGCAACAAAACAGCGGTGAGGGTGGTGCCCATCTCGACCCGCTTTTCCTTTCGGTGATCGAAGACTGCCCGGTTGGCGACGTCCATGGCCGCCTTCATTGACGCCATCAGTTCTTTGTCGGTCTTTCCGAGCTCCGAGCTCCTGCGTGACAGGTACTCACCGAGCACATCAACCGTCAGGCTTGACGCAAGGCCGCCTGCTTCGTGTCCGCCCAGACCATCGGCCACCGCATAGAGCATGGTGTCGTCGCCAAGCTGACGCCAGCCGAAGCTGTCCTCGTTTTCACGTCGGGCAATACCGACATCTGTGATTGCGGAGGCATGCCCAGCCCAGCTTGGGTCTGGATTGCTCTGCTGACGAACCGAATGCAGCTGCTCGGCGGCATCCGAGAAGTGTGCGGGCGACGGGTACACGCCGCGGGTCAGGTCGCGCAGTAGTGTGGCCAGCTCTTGGTCATTGGGCGAGCAGAGGTCGAGAAGAATGCGACCCAGGTCGCGCATGTCGCGCTCAACCGGGGCATCGGGATGATGGAAGACCGCGCCTCTCCCCGGAAGCACCTCAGCGACGTCTAAGTCGAACAGTCGGACCGAGCCGTTGGGCATGACCACGATGTGGTTGCCTTTCAGTCCAGCGAGGACCACACCGCGCATGTGCAGGTAGGCCAGTGTGTTTGCGACGCGAATGCCAATGGCCAACAGGTAGCTACCGGCCAGAGGAGCCGGGGCATCCACCAAGTACGATTCACCATTGTAGTGGTAGACCGACATCATGGTGTCGTTGCGGTAGAACGCGAAGACGGGCACGGTGAGCCCGAAGTGGCGAATACGCGCCTTGAGGAACGCTTCGTTACCGGCGAACAGTGTTTTGTCCCAGCGCTGCGTCATTAAGAACTGCAGGTCTTCGAGCGGGGTTGCGCAGTACGCGCAGCTCTTCGACATCTCTGGGCTGTACTTGTAGCCACAGGCCCAGCACTTGCGCCGTGGCCACTTCCGGCCCTTGTTGTCGACCAGGTAGTGCTGACGGCCTTCCGTCACCCGAACGAGCTTCTGTACCGTCAGGTGCTGACCCATGGGCTCGCCGGGGGCGAACGGCTCAGGGTGGTCCAGACGTCCAGCCGTCAACGCTTGGCTACGCGCCAGCGCTCCGGCACCGATCAACTCTGCGCGCGTCCTCATGTGATCACCACAGGTGCAGCCACTCCGTCAGCCACGCGACAAGCGCGGCGACGGCCATGGTCGGTCCGAATGCCATCAAGGTCAATGGCGGCGGGTCCTTCGGTTTGGCACCCTGCGCTTTTGCCACGATGAAGTGGGCCACTTTGGCGAGGTTGCCAAGCTTTCCGCGGAAGCCGAGCACTGCCAGCCCGATGGGGATGAGGAGCACGAGCGTCCACAGTGTGCTCTCGAGCATGAACGACCAGCCGAGAAGGGCGCCGATGCCCATGGCCAGCTTGGCGTCTCCTGCACGCTCGACCTTCACAATCCACAAGAAGAAGTGCAGTGCGAAGGCTGCCGCGAGTCCAACAAGGGCAAAGGCCCAGCCTTGTCCGAGGGTGGAATGAAAGGCGATGCCCAACGCAATCATTGGGAATGTCAGCCAGTTGTAGATCTTCTTGTCCCGGAGATCCGTCACCGACGCCACGAGCAAGCCTGCTGCGCACAGTCCCTCTGCCAGTGTGATGTCCATGCCTACAACTCTCCCGTTCCGCGCGACACGTCGAGTCCAAGGGCCACTTCCACCGCATCAACCGCCTTGGCGATGAGCGGAGCCAGCGGTCTAGAGCCCAACGTCAGACCCAACCATAGAGCGAACAGCACGAAAGTGATACGTGCGTGGCGACGATGGGGTGGCTCGGGGGGTGCGCCCGGCTCCTGGAATGCGGTAGGATGTGTCATGGTCCCGTCCCCGCGTGTGACTCTCGGATGGTGAACGTGGCCGGTCCCGCGGTGCAGACTTTCGGCAAATACCAGATCTTAGACCGTATCGCGACTGGCGGTATGGCGGAGATCTTCAAAGCACAACTTGAGGGTATTGGTGGGTTTAAGCGCACCTTCGCCATCAAGCGTGTGCTGCCACACCTGTCGAAGAATACCGACTACGTCAACATGTTGGTTGATGAAGCAAAGGTTGCAGGCCTTCTTTCGCACGCCAACATTGTCCAGATTCTTGATCTTGGGCAAGTGGACGATATTTGGTACATCGCCATGGAGTACGTGCGCGGCAAGGATTTGGGGGCTGTCACCGAGCGCCTGGCCGAGCGTGGGTTGGTCCTGCCGGTTCCGCATGCGGCGTTCATTGCCATTGAGCTGTTGAAAGGGCTGGACTACGCCCACAAGCGCCAAGTTCAGCGCGGCGGCCGACCGGTCCCGCTCAACATCATCCACCGAGACGTCTCACCGGCGAACATCCTCATTGCCTACCAGGGCGAGGTGAAGCTGACGGACTTTGGCATTGCTCGGGCAAGTCTCAAGGTGATGGAGACGCAAGCGGGCGTCATTAAGGGCCGCTTCGACTACATGAGCCCGGAGCAAGCGGCGGGCTCACGAGACCTCGACCAGCGCAGCGACCTGTTCAGCGTGGGTGTGCTGCTCTACCAGATGCTCACGGGTGCACATCCGTTCTCGGCCGAGACCGAGCTGGATACGCTCGATAATGTACGTGCCGGTACCTACATTCCAATTACCGAGCACAACCCAGACGTCCCCTACGCGCTGGAAGCGGTGGTGGACCGTGCGCTCCGGACGAACCGCGACGAGCGCTACATGACGGCGCAGAGTTTTAAAGAGGCGCTGGACAAGTTCTTTCAAGATGCCGGTTTCTTGTTCACGCAAGACACGCTTGGCACCTACATCCAAGATTTGTTCCCCGAGTCTCGAAAGCGTCCCGTGGCTGTTCCTCAAGATGACGGCCTGTCGCCGGACCCGCGGACGGAAGAGGTAGACCTCCTCGACATGGACGAGGGACCTACACGGGTAATGGACGCTTCGATTCTTCAGAATCTGCCGGACACACCCGCTCCCGTGTCGACCGCACAGGACCCCGAAGAAGAGACGGTCATTAAGCCGAACTCGCTTGCACAAGTGCGTCGAAACACCACTACCAAGCGCAACACAAGCGAGTTCTTACGGCCCAACTTTGACGATGCAGAAGCGCCAACCGTAGTTGGACGCATTCCTGACTCCGAGCCCTTCCGGCAAGCAGCCGCGGTGTCCGCTCCGACTCCAGAAACCGCTCCGCCGTCTCGTGCTCCGGTATCGGCGCCAGGACATCCCAGGTTGAATAGCAGAGAACCGGAGTTTGTCACCGTTACTAAGGTCCGGGGCGTGCCGTATTTGGTCGCGGCCTTGTTGGTGCTTGGTTCTGTACTTCTGGGCATGGCGATTGGTGGAACGGCTGGCTTCTTAGGCGGAGTCTTGGGTACGCAGGCCCCTGCAGAGGTTGCTCAGCCCGCACGGCTAGAGGTGGCTGCACCGGCTGGCGCTGTTGTGCTGGTCAACGGCATTCAGGTCGGAGATGGCGTGTCCGTCGGTCCCAATCAGCCCCAACAGGTCGAAGTCACGTTGGGCGACAGTTCTTGGAGTGGCACTGTCTCGGTGGGCCCAAACCAAACCCGCATGTTGCTGATTGACGTTGCGGAGCTTGAACCACAAGAGGCTGAATGACCCTGTTGTTCGCGGCTGTTCGTCAGCTCCGTCCTAAGCAATGGGCGAAGAATGTCTTCCTGTTTGCGGCGCTCGTCTTCTCGCGGTCATTCCTGGACCCTGACGCCATTGTGCAGGCTCTCGTGGGATTCGCGGCGTTCTGCATGGTGTCGTCTACAGGCTACGTGCTCAACGACTTGCTCGACCGGGAAGCGGACCGCTTGCACCCGAAGAAGCGCTTCCGGCCCATTGCTAGCGGTGCGCTGCCCGTTCCCGCGGCCATTGTCTTGCTTCTCACGACCGGAACGGTTGGACTGTCTCTAGCCTACTGGGTTGGACCGTACTTTCTCGCCGTCGCTCTCGCGTATTTCTGCACCACTCTGTCGTACAGCTGGTACTTCAAGCACGTGGTCATCCTCGACATCATGTTCTTGGCGAGTGGCTTTGTGTGGCGTGCGGTGGCTGGAGCGGTGGCCATTGGTGTTGCGGTGAGTCCATGGCTCTTTGTCTGTACCGCGTTCTTGGCTTTGTTCCTGGGCTTCAACAAGCGTCGTGGCGAGTTGTTGTCCCTTGGAGACTCGGCAGGAACACGAAAGAATCTCGCGGACTATTCGCCAAAGATGCTCGAGCAGTTTCAGGCGATTGTGACCGGCAATGTTGTGCTTTCGTACTCGCTGTACACCATCTTGAACGACACAGCGAACCCGTGGATGGCCATCACCATCCCGTACGTCCTGTACGGTATCTTCCGGTATGTCTACCTGATTGACCAGGAAGGAGCCGGTGATGCGCCGGACGAAACGCTGTTGAGCGACCGTCCCATCCTCATCACTGGGGTCCTGTTCACGGTGACCGCTGTCGCAGTACTAGTCTTGGGGCCCAGCGCCTAGCGTTGAGAAGACTGCGAGAGCGGCATCGAATACCGCGCGCTCGGTGGTGTTGTGACGCAGTGCTGCGTCGGCAACGTCGGCATGTTCAGGCGACGCGTGCCAAGCCGTGCTGTCCCGACCGCCTACCTTGACGCGGATGACGCCGTACGCGGTCTGTACCGAGGTTGTCCAGCGGTCGAGAATGCGACGTTGGTGCGGGGTTTGCCGCACACCAAGGGTCGATGAATGCCGAAGCAGGGTGTCTGAGACCACATCGACGTCGGGGGTCTTGCACAGTGCGTGCACCGTGTAGCCGGGGCGTCCTTTCTTCATCAACACGGGCACCACCCAGGCATCCACCGCGCCAGCGGCGAGCAGGGCATCGATGAGTCCAGGGATGTGCTCGCCAATCATGTCGTCTACGTTTGCAGCGACTTCCACAACCGCATCCGCCGCGACGGTAGGGGTGTCTCCGAGCACCACTCGAACGAGGTTCGCTACTTGAGGCGGGTCTTTTCGCCCGGCACCGTAGCCCGTTGCTCGCACGGTCATCGCAGGTACGCCGCCCGGCTTGGCCAAGGCACAGACCAGGGCTGCACCCGTGGGCGTGACCCACTCGCCTGGCCAGCGGCTCTCGACGACCGGATAGCCTTGGCAGATGGACAACGTTGCCGGTGCGGGAAGGGGAATGACGCCGTGTGCGCTGACAACGGAGCCGGTTCCCATAGGCAGCGGTGTGGCGATGATGTCCTGAATATCGAGGTCTTCGAGGGCAAGGCAGCAGCCTACGATGTCCACGATAGCGTCGATGGCTCCGACTTCGTGTAGGACGACGTCTTCGATGTCCATGCCGTGCATGTGGGCTTCGGCGACGGCCAAGCGGTCGTAGACAGTCAGTGCGCGGTGCAAGACTCGTTCGGGCAACCCAGCAGCGTTTAGCAACCGCTTCACTTCCCGGTAGGGGCGGTGGCTGTCATCAACGTGGGTGTCGCCGGACTCGGTGTGCGTGTGCACGTGGCTGTGTGTGTGCGAGTGTGTGTGACCACCGTGTGTGTGCCCGACGGTGTTTCCCGTGCCAGGTGTCGTTCCCCGCGGAACCCCGTCTGGTGGCCCAGCACCCGGGTCGGGTTCGGCGTTGTTGACGCGAACGCCGGCGTAGGTAGCGCGGAAGGCGCCTCGTTGAGTCTGGGTCGGCTCTAAGGTCCAGCCGGGAAGGTTGAGTGTCTTGAGCCCCGACCGGACGGCGTCGACGTTGGCTCCTGCATCAAGCAGGGCGGCCAGAAGCATGTCGCCGGCGACCCCTACGCTTGCATCAATCCAGAGTGTCTTGTTCATGTCCGCCTCGCTGCCATGCGCCACGCTGCGATGGCCGCGCCAAATCCGTTGTCCACGTTCACCACGGTAACGCCGCTCGCGCAGCTGTTGAGCATTGCGAGGAGCGGCACCCAGCCCCCCATCTGCGTGCCGTAGCCAACAGACGTCGGGACCGCGATGACCGGAGCGCGCACCAAGCCCGCAAGCACCGAGGGTAGCGCTCCTTCCATGCCCGCAACTGCAATGATGGCGTGGGCGTCGTGCGCCTCGGGCAGGCGTTCGACGAGGCGGTGTAGTCCCGCCACACCAACGTCTGTCCACACCGTCACTTCCAGTCCGAACCACTGCGCACAGCGGACCGCTTCTTGGGCCACCCGCTGATCGCTTGTTCCCGCACTGCACACCACAATCTTGTTGGGATAGCGGGCAGAGAACGCCTCCTTCCCGTTGGGAGCCCACCACAATAACTGGGGAATCGCTTCATAGGTGACGTTGGGTAGGACGTCCTGCACCTGTTGTGCGGCGTCTGGAGTCACGCGTGTTGCCAGCGCCGGGCGTTCGTTGGCCTGGAAGTGGCGGATGAGGTCGACCAGTTGCCCAGGAGTCTTGCCTGAGCCGTAGATCACCTCAGGAATTCCTGTGCGCGCCGCACGACCGTCATCTACAACTGCAAATCCAAGGTCAGTTGTAGCGAGAATGTCGCCAGTCTCGGCTCTGTCGGCGAGGGCGCGTAGGGCAAGAGCGAGCTGGTTTGCTGGTTCAATCATGTCCCGAATTGCTCCAGTCCGGCAAATACCGGATGACAATGGCATCGTGAGCCGATGAGAGAGGTAATGCTTCCCATGCTTCGAATGCGCCTACCCTTGCTTGTGGCCTTGTGCCTCCTCCCGTTGCTGCCCGGCACTGCCCTGGCATCACCACCACTCGCCTATACCCAAGCTGTCACCACGATTGACCGGCTGTACTTGTACCCAGAACAGGTAGACGCTCCAACGCTGTTGTTCTCGGCAGCGGAGGGCTTGTCCGACGAGATCGACTGGCTCGTGGTCAACGTAGACGACGATGTGGTGCTGCTGAGTCATGGAGACGGCACTTCCTTGGGCTCCATCACCGTGGGTTCGGTCGACACACTGCCCCACGCGCTTGCCAACCTCGAAGACCTGGTGACCGAGTCTGGATTCGATACCGGCGACGCCGACCTACGTCTGGCCATCTTGGGAGGTCTCACCCGCGGCTTGGACCGCTACAGCCGAGTCCTGTCTGGCGACCGGTTGTCGCGGTTCGAAGTCCGCCTCAAGGGAACCCTTGTTGGCATTGGTGTCAGCTACCGAGTGCAGCCGGAAGGCGCGCGCATTCGGTCCCTCATTCCTGATGGACCGGCTTCTCGGGCGGGTCTACTCATTGACGACGTCATTGTGCGGATTGACGGGGTACCCACTCGAAACATGGCGTCGTCGGACATTAGCCGGCGCATCCAAGGCGAGGAAGGAACCCAGGTATTGCTGGGCCTTCAGCGTGGAGACAACCAGCTAGATGTGACCATTGAGCGTGCCGAACTGCCCGTTCCCAATGTGGAGCACGAAGTCCTGCAAGGCAGTGTTGGCTACGTGCGCATTGACCACTTCAGCCAGCGCACAGTGGAGCATCTGCGTGCATCCATGGATGCTCTGCGCGAAGCGGACGCCCTGACCCGCGGCCTTGTCATCGACCTGCGCGGCAACACCGGTGGGTCCATGAAGGAGGCGGCCCGAAGTGCGGATCAGTTCTTGACGGAGGGACTTCTGTTGCGCACGGCCGGACGTGATGGCGACCGGGTGCAGAACCTACAAGCCGAGATGCGTGCAGTCGATGCCGGCGATGAACCCGAGATTCCAGTAGTTGTGCTCATGGACCGGCGCACGGCATCCGGCTCCGAGATTCTTGCTGGAGCTCTGTTGGCTCACCACCGGGTTGGACTGGTCGGGGCTCGCTCGTACGGCAAAGGCACGGTGCAGAAGATCTACAGCCTAGAAGATGGCCTTCGCCTGAAGATGACGGTCGCGCAGTACCTTCTCGACGGAGACGTCTCTGTGGCGGATACGGGCATTCAGCCGGATGTTGCCGTCGCTGACGTTGTTCTCGACGAACGTGGCGCCCGCTATGTTCGTTGGGGGGAAGACGAAGCCGGTCGCGATTGGGAGGAGATTGTTCCGTCCGTTGTTGAGCGGGAAGGCTGGCGTGGTCAGCGTACCGAAGAGCGCGACGTGCCCCTAGAACTCGCTCGTCGAGCCATTCTTCGCAGCGAGGGCTGGCAGCGAGAGCCGGTGGTAGACGCCCTGCAGCAGGTCGCGGGAGAGCTTCGCAGTGAAGAGGACGGCCGCCTTGTCGAGGCGCTGGCCGCTCGCGATATTGACTGGTCTGCGGCCTTGCAGGATGGTGAGAGTCCCAACGCCCAGGTTCGCGTCACAGCAATTCCCGGCGAGCAACCTGATACGTTCGACGTGACCGTCATGGTGACAAACGAAGGCGAGCAGCCGCTGCACCGTGCCTTGGTTCACATGGCCTGTGACAGCTTGGGCTACTGGAACGGGCTGGATGTTCCCGTTGGGGTGGTGTTGCCCGGTGAGACGGGTGTTGGACGGGTCCAGATCAAGATGCGAACCGGCTACCGCGTGCGCGAGGACCCTGTCGCCTTGCGGCTCAGGACTGATCGTCGTCCGCAGCTGGACGCCGGCACGGCGATTCTCACATCACAGACACGTCAGAGTCCAGATGTGGCAACGACCGTGCACTTGACCGGTATCGGTGAGGCTCGGACCGCTGAGGTCCGCGTGCACAATCGGTCGGCGATTGCCGTAGAAAACGTGTCGGTCTCGTTTGCCGCACCCGGTGATGCTGACATTACCCTGGTCGACAGCTCCGCCACGATTGCGCTGTTGCCTCCCGGTGTATCAGGGAGTGTTGAGCTGGGGCTTCTTCTGACGGAAGACTCTCCCCAGATCCTTCCACTACAGGTCCGTGTTGAAGTGGACACGTACAGACGCATTGCGTCGTGGAAGTTCGACCTGAACCAGAACGGTGACCCGGTGCAGTTGGATGCCCCAGAGATCACCATTCTTGGAGGCGTGTCCGCTCCAGCTGGCCGGCACTCGGTTCGTGTTCAGGCCCATGACAGCGAAGCGATGGACCATGTGGTGCTCTACTCGGGAGACCGCAAGATTGCGTGGGCTCCAGGCGATGGGACAGGCGTTGAGCTCACGATTGACGTAGAGCTCGAGCCAGGCCCCAACGCATTTACAGCAGTTGCCGAGAATGCGGACGGTCTGCGCGAATCGCAGCGGTTTACCATTCGTGGCGACAGCACTGCTGCCGCCGCAGATGCCGGCGAGTAGTGCTACAGAGCGGGTGCGAGGAAGACCCAGCCGACGTAGTCGTCCGAGCCCACGGAACCCGTGACCGAGATGAACACGCGGTCGTCGTCGACCCACAACGACACGCCTTGGGCGTCAATTGCAGTTCCATCCGTCGTGAGGATGGGCAGCGCCGTGACGGTCGGGCTCGACGGATTGCCGTACACGATGACCACGTCGTTGTTGCCGTCCGAGTCGTTGTCTTCGACGACAGCGGCCATATACAAATCACCATCTAGCTCTGCCGCACTGGCCCAGAAGACCTGCTCGGTCTGCAGGTACGCGCCGGTAGCGATGCCATTCTGGCGCAGTGTCACGCCGAGAGGCGTTGGCCCACCTGGATTTGAGCCGGTCAGAGCCGCAATGCCATCGCGCTGGACGACGCTGTTGACGGTGAAGCCGGTGAGCGTACCGTCGGGGCCATCGGAGATGATGTCGGCGTCTGTGGCACTGTCGATCTCAAGGTTCTTCTGACCCGGATTGAAGGCGTGCATGACCAGGTCGGGACGGGATTCCAAGGGAGAACTTGTGGGGCGAATCAGTGGGTCGCGTGCGTCAACAAAGCAGCTGTTGCCAATAGAGGTCGGGAGGGTGTCCACGTCGAACGTCTGCTCTAGGTCGAGTACCTGACGGAAATTCGCACCGACCTCTTGGGCAATCTTGAAGTGGGCCACGTTCTGTGAACACGCACCCAGGACGAAGTCACCGTTGGTGTCTCGTTCGAGGTCCAGACCGGTGTACATTTCGTCTGTGGAGCCGAAGCCGTCACGTGCAGAGACCAAGGCGATGGTGCCGTTGCCCTGAAGGATGTGCCGGTAGATTCGGATCTGATTCTTCAAGGTGCCAAGGGTCGCACGCAGGTGACTGGCACCAACAAAGAAGCGGTCGTCATCGAACTCAGCGTCAATCTGGGCACTGAAGGCACCGTCGCCTCGGAACTCCCAGAATACGCGGTTGTTCGGCTGTGCGGTGGGAGGAGGAGGCACATCTGCGCCGCCGCCAATGGGCGTCACCCACGGGAACTGTATGGCGAGTCCGGTGTTGTCGGTTCCGTTGAACGAGTCGGTGGCAACGACGAGCACGTACATGCCGTCAATGGCGCCGACGACCGGGGGCCGGGGACCGTCGAAGGCGTTGGCTTGCCAGAACTGAATGGGAGAGGTCTCGTCTGCTCCGTCGCAGTCTTGGTCTGTGAGGTCGCCGAGAATCTCAAGGGCGCCGGGCAAGACCGCAGGGTCTTCGTCGTCGCAGTCGCCTTGGGGCAGGTCGCCTGTGTAGGTGACCGAGGGATCGGGCCACAGGTCTTGGTTGAGGATGACGCCGTCTTCGTCCTGGTCGAAGTCGTCGGCCGAGTCACAGTTGCTGTCGATGCCGTCGTAGAATGCGTCAGGTGCGCCGTCGAAGATCGTGGGGTCCGTGTCGTCGCAGTCACCGAAGTTCGACAGGAAGAGGCCATCGTAGCCGAAGCGCTGGACGAATGCGTTGAATGCGGCCACATCGCTAACATCCATCCACGTGTCGCCGTCTCCATCGAACTCGTTGACTGCGTCGCAGTTGGAGTCGATCCCGTCGAACAGAGCGTCTGTGGCTACGCCGGGGTTGATGTTGGCAGCAGCGTCGTCACAGTCTCCGCCAGGAAGTGGGCCGTCGTAGCGCAGGGCACCCGCGGGAAGCAGGTTGGCGCTGATGACGTAGCCGTCGCCGTCTGCATCCCAATCGTCTGCACCGTCGCAGTTGCTGTCGATACCGTCGTAGTAGGTCTCACCAGCGTTTGGTCGAATGGCGCCGTTGTTGTCGTCGCAGTCGAGCTGCTGGCTCTCTACGGCGGGGTACTGCGTGGAGTCGTCGTTGGCGATCCAGTCGGCTTCGAGCACACCGGGGAAGCCGTCGTTGTCTACATCGACAATCTCAAGGCCATTGCAGTCATTGTCGATGCCGTCGTACGGAATCTCTTCGAGATCCGGCGCGCGGTCTGCTCGGTCGTCTTCGCAGTCTTCGACCACGCCTACCGTCGCACAGCTGGCGGAGCGCACGGCGCCGTCTCCGTCTTCATCCAGACAGTCGGTCAGATCCACCCAATCAGAGTTCGTGACGTAGGTGCAGCCGCTGACGGACAGGGCACAAACGAGCAAGAGTGAGCGGGGTACAATGGTCAAGCGCATGAAGACGTCTCCGGAGCGTAGTCTAGCAGCCAAGCGCCAGGCTTGCTTGTTGTGCAATGTTGCCAACGACATCTGACAGCCGGCGGCTCGCTTGTTCGGAGAATACGGAAGCGCCGGGTGCTTAGCTGACGAGCGACCTGTGCAGGTGCAGGAAGTGCTCTACGTTGCCCGCCCTGGCACCGGGCACGGCACAATCTTCACCACCAAGTACGGTGAGTCCGAGCTTCTTGGCAACCGCTGCGATGCCGTCAATCGCTGCGATTCGGGCATCCGCATCACTGACCAAACCACCTCTGGCAATGTGCTCGCGACCCACCTCGAACTGCGGCTTCACCAAGATGACGGCTTGTCCGCCGGGGCGCAGCAGCCGTGCGACGGTGGGGAGAATGAGGCTGAGCGAGATGAAGGACAAGTCCCCAACAATGAGGTCGATAGGCTCGGGTAGGGCATCCATATGCCTGGCGTTGGTGCCTTCCATGACGACCACTCGCTCATCTGACCGGAGTCTCCAGGCGAGCTGGTTTGTGCCCACATCAATGGCGTAGACCCGCACCGCACCTTTGTGGAGCAACACTTCGGTAAACCCGCCTGTGGAGCTTCCAAGGTCCGCCGCTGTCACGCCGGTGGGGTCGACGGTCGGAAAGCTCTCGAGGGCTGCGAGCATCTTGAGAGCGCCGCGTCCAACCCACTGAAAGTCAGTCTTGGCCAGGCGAATCGGCTTGTCGTCTTTGACGCGTGCCGCGGACTTGGTCACGGGGATGCCGTCGACCAGTACATGTCCGCCGGTGATGAGCTCTTGAGCCCGTTGACGGCTCGCAGCGAGGCCTCGCTTGACGAGTAGTTGGTCCAGGCGTGCGGGCTTGCTCACTGCGGGCTCATACGTCGCGTTGGACGGTGAACTGGGCCAAGGCGACGAGCATCTCGGGGTGCGGCAGTGTCTGTGCGGCTTCAATGGCTTTGTCAGCGAGTGCTGCAGCTTGACGCTGGGTCTCTTCGATCCCCATCAAGCGCACATAGGACGGCGGTCCGTTGGGGTCTTCCGCCTCGTCTGCGTCTAGAACGTCGTCTGCTAGCTGAAAGGCGAGGCCGACAGCGCTTCCGTAGACGTCCAAGGCTTGAAGCTGGGCTCGCTCTGCGCCAGCGACCTGACCGCCTGAGACCGAGGACCAACGAATCAGCGCGCCGGTCTTGCGACGGTGCACATCTTGAAGTCCTTGCACTGTGTCGACCGAAGCGCCCAAGAGGATGTCGCCCATCTGGCCACCCACCATGCCGCGGTGTCCAGCGGCTGCGGCGAGTCCTGCGACCAGTGAAACGATGGTCTCGGGGGAGTGACCTGAGCGCGCGAGGACGGTGAAGGCCTCGGTCAGCAGGGCATCTCCAACAAGGATGGCGGTCGCTTCGTCGTACTGAACATGTACGGTGGGGCGGCCGCGTCGTTCGGCGTCGTCATCCATGGCCGGAAGGTCGTCGTGGACCAGACTGTAGGTGTGGATGAGCTCAACAGCTACGCCAGGAGCGGTGGGGGCGTCGCCAATCGGGCCGCCGGTCACCGCCTGCCAAGCAGCCATGCTGATCGCTGGCCGAATGCGCTTGCCGCCGGTTGTCAGCGGGTAGTTGAGCGCGCCCAGAAATGGCTGTGGCCAGCTCTGTGTGAACACGTCGCCCAAGGCCATATCGATACGGGCTCGGGCAGCTCCGAACCACTCTGCCAGCGCTGGAGTCATTGCCGCTATCCTGGTGAGAGCAGGAAGGGGTACTGCACAATGGCAGTCGTCTCGGCGTCCTTCGGCGGGAACGTGAAGCGCTCTCCAACCTGGCGAACACACTCATTCAACTCTGGGTCACCGTGGCTTGACGACGGGATCTCAACGCCCATCAACGAGCCATCTGGAGCAACGGTGATGCGCAGCGCCATGCCACCGGTCAGCTCAGCATCGCGGCCGAGAGCGGTCATGTAGCAGCCGTTGATCATGCCCTTCATGGGCTGGAATGCGGCGTCAGCTTGTTGCTCGGTGCGGCTTCCCTTTGCGACGGGCGCACCAGGATGGATTCCGCGCGGCATGCCGCCTTGGTCGACGGAGGTCGGGGCTCGTGGGCCGCTTTCCTTCATCTTGGCAAAGCCAATGCGCACAGGCATGGTCTCGTTGCCTTCGTCGTTCTCAATGACGCCACCACCGGCGGTCTGAATGATGTCCATCATGTCCACGACGCGGGCGTAGAGCACCTCGCTGTGGGCGTCGATGAAGACCTTCTTCTCGTCCATGGGACGCAGACGACGACCGAGCTCGTAGCCGAGGGTCGACTCGCTCATGACGCGTCCGCTGAGAGCCAGTGAGCCATCTTCGTACAGAGCGACGACCAGCTGATCCGGCGGGTCAAAGTTCTCCGGCCGTGGGGGAGGTGGCTCGGAGCTGGGGAGCTTGGCACCCATGCGCTGCACTTCCACCGGCATATTGACCATCATGATGATGAGAACAACCAGTACGACGTCGATGAGCGGCGTCAGGTTGATCTCGCCCATGACGCCGTCGCCACCTAGACTTGCACCCATGGCTTACTCCTGGTCCACGGCGACGAATACATGCGTCATCCGATTTTCGGCAATGAGGTCTAGTGCAGAGCGCACTTCACCGTAGGTGAGGTTGCGGTCGGCCTTGAGCAGGAGGGAACGCTCGGGATGCTCATTGAGATTGGACTGAATGACGTCGATGAGGTTGTCGATTGTGACTTCGTCACCTTCTACAAACCAACCTTCTTCCTTGGTCATGGTGATGGTGACATGGTCTCCAACATCCTTGGCCTTGGCCGACTGCGTTGATTGCGGCAGCTCGACAGGGGTGTCGGACGCAATCATGGGAGTGACGACCATGAACACGACGAGGAGCACGAGCACCACGTCAATGAGGGGCGTCACGTTGATGTCGGACATTGGTCCGCCGTCAGATCCGAGCTTGGCTCCCATAGTGGCCTACTTCCCTGCCATTGGAGTCTTGCTGGCCTGAACCATCTTGTGGGCCCAGTCCATGAAGTCGGCTTCGGAGGAGATCATCTCTTCCTTGACCTTGTCCATGCGCGAGTTGAAGTAGTTGAAGGCCCAGACGCCGATAACGGCCACACCAATACCCACGGCAGTGGTGATGAGTGCCTCGGAGATACCCGCGGAGATAGCGCCGAGGCCGGAGCCGCCAGAAGCCATGCCGGCGAAGGCGTTGATAACGCCGAAGGTGGTTCCGAAGAGACCAACGAACGGTGCGGTCGAGCCGACCGTTGCAAGAATGGTCATGCCGCGCTTGAGCTTGCTGGCTTCTTCACCGATGGCCTTCTCAACGGCGCGTTCAGCGTTCTCAACGCCGCTGTTGTCGACGCGAAGGTTCATCTCACCGAGGCCCGCCTTGAGGACTTGAGCCAGGTAGCTGGCCTTGTAGTCTTCCTTCTTGGCGATGGTCAGCGCGCGGTCCACTTCGCCCGCTTGGAGCGGCTTGACGACGGCTGCAGCGACGGCCATGGACTGGCGACGAGCGCGGCCGAAGGCAATCATGCGCTCAACAGACACAAAGGCAACTGCCAGCAACATGAGCATGAGGGTCATGATGACACCACGGGCAATCCAGCCTGAGTGGGTCCAGATTTCCATCATGGTGAAGCCGCTGCCGGCGTCGGGGTCATTTGCCATAGCAACGGAGATCAAGAGAGAGAGCAACATGTTGGGGACTCCTGGCGGCGGGGAACGAGCCCCTCGCCTCAAAGTTCAGGCGGTGACTAGCGGCCGGGACTGAATACGAACTTGATGACGAACTGGGCCTTGGCCTTCTGTCCGTTGACTCGGTACGGGTACCAGCGCATGCGCATGACGGCTTGGCGGGTGCTGTCGTGAAAAGGGGCTGGACATGCTTCAAAGCGCATGTCGTAAGGGGCTCCGTCTTCGCCGATGAAGATGCGAACTCGGCAGTCGACGGGACCTAGGTTCATGTCGCGTGCGGTCTCCGGGTACTCCGGGTTGACCTGGCGCTTGATGCGGACTTCGGAACGGTGAACCGTTGCGACAGCGCCACCGAGCTGGCCGCCGATGACTCCGCCGATCTCGCCGCCGATGACTCCACCGACTTCGCCACCTTCAACGCCACCCTCAACTCCGCCTTCTTGGCCGGCAGGCTGGTCGTTGTTGGCAACGGCCTCTTCGACTTCGTCGTCGAGAACTTGCTCCTCGTCAACCATCTCGTCGGGGATGTCTTCGTCCGGCTCGTCGTCTTCCTCTTCTTCTTCCGAGGAGTCAGCCGCAGCGGGGGGGGGCGGCGGCGGAGGCGG